>NZ_SSYA01000001.1:185000-1385000 GCF_004917065.1 Geomonas ferrireducens | reverse complement strand
CCCGGTAGGCGTCGAGAAAGACCTTCGCGTTGTATTGGTACCAGGCATGGACCCAGGGGAGGAGGTAGGCGATGTCCTCGTCGCGCACCTGGGTCCGCTGCATGATGACGGCGTGCGCCGCATAGTGGAAGGAGCGCATCATCCCGGCCACGTCACGCAGTGGAGACTGCTTGATCCTCCGTTCGCTCAGTGACTTGATCGGCTCACCCTCCAGGTCGATGATGAGGAAGTTGTCGCCGGTGTAGAGGAGCTGCCCCAGGTGATAGTCGCCGTGAATGCGGGTTTTCATGGCGCCGAACTTGCGCACCAAAAACTTCTGGAAGACGGCGTAAAGGTCGTTCTCCATACTGAGAAGCCCCTCCGCGTCGCTCGCCGTATGCTGCGGTATGGCGGCCAGGTTCCTGCGCAAAAGCTCGAAGACCTTCCTGCAGCGGGTGCGCATGGACTGGTAGACGGAACGCTGGTACAGGAGCGCGAACGGCTCCGGTGCGAAATCGGGGTCGTCGCTGCGCGAGGAGATCGCGATGTGGAACTCGGCGGTCCGCCTGCCGATCAAGGCCACCATGTCGGGATAAACCCCCTGGATCAGCTCCAGAAGGGCCGGCGTATAGCCGCTCGACTCGTTGCCCGGATGGGGCTCGAAACCCGACTTCTTCGCCTCCTCGCGGTAAGCGAGGACGCGGTCCACAAACTGCCCCACTTCGCCGAGCGTGAAGGTCCAGGCGTCCCCCTGGTTCGGCACGAACCCCTGCAGGAGCCCGAGGGCGAAGAACTCGCCGCTGTTGCGCCGGTACTCCAGGGTTCCCCCTAACGGCGCGACATGCGGGAAACGGACCCGGTCGAGGAACCTTCCGATCTCGAGTTCAGGATGGGCCCCCTCCTCCATGCGCCGGTAGAGCTTAAAGAAGAAGTTGTTGCCGAAAAGAACGGAACTGTTGCTCTGCTCCGTCTTACCCACTTGCGACGGGAAGGGGGGCGCCTTCCCTTCCATGAGCGGCGAAATCGAGATGGCGGGCTGGCCCGACAGGCGTCCGCCATCCCCTTTCAGCGATTTCCTGCGCCAGATGAGCTCGAAGAGCACCCAGCGCAGGTGCGAGTTGTAGAGACCGTCGTAGAGGAGCCCCGGTCGGTCGCCGACCTTGAGCTGGCAGATCACCGCCTCCGGGGATGCGCCCAGAAGCGTTTCCCCGCCTCCGTCCATCGGGACGTAGTGCAGCGGTAGCAGGTACACCTCGGGGATCCCCTCGCTGTAGGTGACCTCCAGGAAGGTGAGGATCACCGAGGAGCCATCGATCGGAACGGGGAGTTGGTCGACGACGGAGAAGCGGACCATGATGCGGCTCTTCCCCTGGAACCAGCGCGCTTTTTTGAGGTAGTCCGGGAGGACAGACTGCTCCAGTTGGCGCAGCCAGGCGACTTTCAGCACGTTCTCCCAGCTTCCCGGCACCGCCACCTCCTCCAGCACCCCCTCCTCGCGCGGCTTGATCTTCTCGCGCCCGTCGGTCAAAAGGAGCAGATGGTAGTCGTACGCCCCCATGATGATCCCGTAGGGGGAGTCCTTGATGGCGGGGAAACGGTTGCGGCTGAACATCTCCTCCGGGTAGAAACCGACGAAACGGGGCTGGTTCACCTGCACGAACTGGGTGGCGCGGGAGAGGTTGATCAGCACCAGGATGGTCTGGTCCTCGTACTGGCGCAGCATGGCGAGCACCTTCGGATTGTCCAGCGGCACAAACTCGAGGCTCCCCCAGCCGAACGCCTTGAAGCGCTTTCTGAGGTCGATCATCCGCTTCATCCACCAAAGAAGGGAGGACGGGTTCTTCGCCTGGTTCTCGACGTTGCGCGCCTCGTAGTGGTACTCCGGGTCGATGATGGCGGGAAGGTAAAGCTTCTGGGGGTTCGCGGGCGAGAAGCCGGCGTTTCGGTCCGGGCTCCATTGCATCGGGGTACGAACGCCGTTGCGGTCGCCGAGATAGTAGTTGTCACCCATGCCGATCTCGTCGCCGTAGTAGACGATGGGGGTCCCCGGCATGGTGAAGAGCAGCACGTTCATGAGCTCGATCTTGCGCCTGTCATCCCCCATGAGCGGCGCGAGCCGGCGCCGGATGCCGAGGTTGATGCGGGCGCGCGGGTCGCGGGCGTAGATGCGGTACATGTAGTCCCGCTCCTCGTCGGTCACCATCTCCAGGGTGAGCTCATCGTGGTTTCTCAGAAACATGGCCCACTGGCAGTGCGGCGGGATGGCGGGGGTCTGCTGCATGATGTTCACGATCGGGAAGGAATCCTCCATCTGCAGCGCCATGAACATGCGGGGCATGAGCGGGAAGTGGAACGCCATGTGACAGGCGGCGCCCCCGCCGAAATAGGAGGCGGCGTCCTCGGGCCACTGGTTCGCCTCGGCGAGAAGCATCCGGTCCGGGTACTTGGCGTCAATGTAGGCGCGCAGCTTTTTCAGGAACTCGTAGGTCTCAGGGAGATTCTCGCAGTTGGTCCCCTCCCGCTCGTACAGGTAGGGGACCGCGTCGAGCCTCAGGCCGTCCACCCCCATGCCGAGCCAGAAGTCGATCACCTTGAACATCGCCTCGTGCACGCGAGGGTTGTCGTAGTTGAGATCGGGCTGATGCGAATAGAAGCGGTGCCAGTAGTAGCTCTTGGCGATCGGGTCGCGGGTCCAGTTGGAGACCTCGAAGTCCTTGAAGATGATGCGGGCGTCCAGGTACTTATCAGGGGTGTCGCTCCAGACATAGAAATCGCGCCAGGTGGAGCCGGGCTTCGCGCGGCGCGACTTCTGGAACCAGGGGTGCTGGTCCGAGGTGTGGTTCAAGACGAGTTCGGTGATGACCCTCATGCCGAGGGCGTGCGCCCCCTTCAGAAAATCCTGGAAGTCGCGCAGCGTGCCGTAATCGGGGTGGACGGTGCGGTAGTCGGCGATGTCGTAGCCGTCGTCCTTCAGCGGCGAGGGGTAGAAGGGGAGTACCCAGACCGCGGTGACGCCCAGGTCGCGCAGGTAGGGGAGCTTCTGCAAAAGCCCGCGAAAGTCCCCTATGCCGTCGCCGTTACTGTCGCAAAAGCTCCGGATGTGCACCTCGTAGATCACGGCATCCTTGAACCAGAGCGGGTTTTTCTCGTTGCGAAACGGCATGGCTTCCTCCTAGAAATAATAATCGAAGTCCGACTCGCGCTTCTGCCAGGTGCTGATGCGGTAGATGCAGGCCGGGTTCACCTGCGGGTCGAGCCGTACCGTGGTCATCCCCCCCTCCCAGATGGAGCGTTCGCCGCTGATCAGGTCGTGCAGCAGGTAGGACTGGCCGGGGGCTACGCCGAACAGATCGAGCGGCACGCGCAGCTTCGCGGTACGCGCCCGGAAAGGATCGAGGTTCACCGCCACCAGGAGCGAACTCTTCCGCTGTTTCGCCACCTTTACGTAGAAAAGGACGCTGTCGTCGTCCGACTCCAGGAAGGCGACGTTGTTGGTCCTCTGCAGCGCGGTGTACTCGCGGCGGATCCGGTTCAGCGTGATGATGAGCTCCCGGATGTTCCCCGGGGCCTTCCTGTCCCATTGCCGGATCTCGTACTTTTCGGCGTCGAGGTACTCCTCCGAGCCCTGCTTTTCCGGCATCCCTATGCAGAGCTCGTAAACCGGGCCGTAGATCCCGTAGCTGGAGGAAAGGGTACCGGCCAGGACCAGCCTGATCATGAAGGCGGGGCGCCCGCCGTACTGCAGGAACTCGGTGAGGATGTCCGGGGTGTTGGGCCAGAAGTTCGGACGCATGAACTCGCTCGTGTCGCCGCGGGTCAGCTCCATCAGGTAATCGGTGATCTCCCGCTTACTGTTGCGCCAGGAGAAGTAGCTGTAGGACTGGCTAAAACCGAGTTTCGCGAGCCGCGCCATGATCTTCGGCCTGGTGAACGCCTCGGCCAGGAAGATGACGTCGTGCGACTTCTCCTTCGCCTTCCCGATGAGCCACTCCCACATTGGGAAGGGCTTCGTGTGCGGGTTGTCGACCCGGAAGATGCGCACCCCCTGGTCCATCCAGAAGAATACGACCCCCTTCAGCTCCTCCCAGAGCTCCTCCCACTGCGGCGTCTCGAAGTTGATCGGCACGATGTCCTGGTACTTCTTCGGGGGGTTCTCGGCGTACTGCACCGTGCCGTCGGGGCGCCACTTGAACCACTCCGGGTGCTCCTTCAGGTAGGGGTGGTCCGGCGAGCACTGGAAGGCGAGATCCATGGCGATCTCGATGCCGTGCTTTTCGGCTTCCCGCACCAGGTCGCGGAAGTCCTCGATGGTCCCGAGCTCCGGGTGCACCGCCTTGTGCCCACCCGCCTCGGAGCCGATGGCCCAGGGGCTTCCGGGGTCGTCCGGTCCCGCCTCGACCGCGTTGGCCTTCCCCTTGCGCTTGCTGGAACCGATGGGATGGATGGGAGGGAGGTAGAGAACGTCGAAGCCGAGCTCCGCAACGTCGGGGAGAAGCCCGATGCAGTCGCAGAGGGTGCCGTGGCGCCCTTTTCCGCCCAAGGAGCGAGGGAAGAGTTCGTACCAGGAACTGAAAAGCGCCTTCTGGCGGTCCACCCGGACCACCAGTTCCTTCTGGTAGCGCGTGGCGAGCCCGCGCGCGCAGCAGGTGCTGACCAGGTCGGAGAGCCGCGTGTCGAGCCCTAAGGCCACCGCCCCCTCCTGGTTCCGTTCGGCAGAGAGCGCCGCCACCGCTTCGCGCAGCCGGGCCGCGTCCTCCTCCCCCGCCTCCGCCACCGCCTGCTCCAGAATCTTTCCACCGATCTGCAGATCGACCGCCACGTCCTGTCCCGCCTCGAAACGCTTCTGCAGATCCCGCTGCCAGGTGCGGAAGTGGTCCACCCACCCCGTGATGGTGTATTGGTAAAAGCCAGGGTGACCCAGGAGAAAGGAGCCCTGCCAGCGGTCGTTATCCAGGCGCTGCATCGCCGTTTCCAGCCAGCGCTCCTCCCCCACGCGGCGGTAAAGAAGTACGGCCACCACCTCGTCGTGACCGTCGCTGAAGACGTCCGCCTGCACCACCATATCGTCGCCGACCACGCGCTGCACCGCGAACCTGCCGCAGTCGATCTGGGGATGCACCGCCTCGATCGCTATCCGCGCCCTGCCTTCCATAGATCACCTCACTCAGATTCCAGCAGCGCCACGCTCACCTCGGCGAAGAGCGCCGCGAGGGGGAGGGCGCTTTGGTCGTCATGGGGAACGGCCTCGACCGTCGCGTCGTTCACCCCGTTTCTGAAGCGCCCCCCCACCCCTTCAGGAAGAAGCAGCACCGTGTCCTGCCAGACCGCCTCGCCTAAGGGGCTGCTCCCCTCCTCCGGCATCAGGGTCGCCACGAGCCGCGCCGCCGCGACGATCACCACCCGCCCTCCCGCTTTGCGTGCGAAGGCGCACAGATGTCGGCCACGCGCCCCTTTCACCTCCAGCGGCAGGTACTCGCCGCCGTCGAAGACGTCCTTGTGCTCCCGGCGGTAGTTGAGCACCCGGTAGATGAGAAAGAGCTTCGCCCTCTCGTCCTCCCGTTCCAGCAGCTCACTCCAGAGCCGGGGCGCACCCTCCTCCTGCTCGCGCCGCTTGAGTTCGGCTAGCGCCTCGATCCTCCTGCCGTAGTCCACCTGGCGCCGGTTATCCGGGTCCACCAGGGTGAACTCGATAAGCTCGGTCCCCTGGTAAAAGTCGGGAATGCCGGGGGAGGTCATCTTCAGGAGGGTCTGAGAGAGCGAGCTGAAGAAGCCGCAGCGGGAGAGCCGCCTTTGCAGCGGCAGGAACTCGCGCAGGAATTCGTTGTCTGGAGTACGCGCGAGAATGGCGTCGACGAAACCTGCCACCGCATCCTCGTAAGGCCCATTCGGGCTCACCCAGCTCGTGTTCACCTTCGCCTCGCGCAGCGCCTTGATCATGTACTCCCGGATGCGCCCCCGGAACGCCTCGTATCCGGCGTCGTCCACCTCGCCGACCGGCCAGGCACCGATCAGGGTCTGGTACAGGAGGTATTCCTCGTTGTGCTCCGGGACCCTGGCGTTCTCGATCAGGGAGCCGCGCCGTTTGTTGAGTCGGCTCCAGCGCGCCACCTGCTTCTGCCACAATGCCGGGATCTCGGAGAGCGCGTCGATCCTCGTGCGCACGTCCTCGCCGCGCTTGGAATCGTGCGTCGCCGTCGCGATCATGGCGTGGGGGAAGTTCTTGTTCCGCTCCAGGTTCTGCCCGTGGAAGGCCTCGAGCGTGGTGCCGAAGCGCCCCGGCATGCCGCCGACGTCGTTCAGGGAAATGAGACGGTGGTAGACGTAGAAGGCGGTATCCTCGAGCCCCTTGGCCATCACCGGCCCGGTGATCTGCTGGAAGCGCATGGCGAAGTAAAGCCAGTCGCGGCGGCTCTCTTCGCTTGCGCGCTCGGGGGATCTCAAAAGGAGCACGTCGCGCAGGAAATCGAAGACCGACCCGCTGATGGCGGGGTTACGACGCTTCGCCTTGGAGACCGCCGCGTCGATGTACTGCACGTCGCGGTCGCGCACCGAGGCGGAGTTGGCGTAGGTGCGGTACACCGGGAAGCAGGCGATCACCTCGCTTATGGCGCGGGCCAGGCTGTTCAGGGTGAAATCGCGGGTGAGACGGTCCTCCTCGGCGATGTTGTTCAACTGGTGCGCCAGCATGTTCACCTCGCCGGAGAGGGAGACCTGCATCACCAGCTTCTTCTTCTCGTAGACGATCTCGGTGAAATCGGACTCGTGCTTCACGAAGCGGTCGTAGATACAGTCGAACTGCTTCGCGACGTCGCTCGCCACGAAGAGGCCGTTCACGCTGTTCAGGAACTCGTAGCCGGTGGTACCGCAGACCGGCCACTGCTCGGGGAGGAGCTCCCCCTTCATGAGGATCTTTTCCACCACGGCGTAAAAAGGCTTGTAGCCCGGGTCCCTCTCCAGCACCTCGTCGTACTGCCGCGCCCACTCCTCCCGGATCGCTTCGGCACCCTCCTCGGGCGGGGCCCCCTCGCTTCTTTCCTTAAGATTCATCCAGGCGCTTTTCTGCAGGTGCTGCAGGTAGGCGACCGGGTCGTAAAGCCCGTCCACGTGATCGATCCTAACCCCGGTAACCTTCCCCTCCCGGATCAGCCGGAACAGCAGGGTGTGGGTCAGGTCGTAGACGGCCTGGTCCTCCATCCGGATCGCGGCGAGGGCGTTGATGTCGAAAAAGCGCCGGTAGTTGATCTCCTCGGTGGCGACGCGCCAGTAGGAGAGGCGGTACACCTGGTCCCGCAGCAGCCGGTCCAGCAGATCAAAGGAATTGGCGTCCCCTTTGATCCCGTTGAAGATGCCCACGTTTTCCGCAATTAACTCAGCCACCTCGGGGGAGTCCAGACAGAGCTGGGAGAGCCTCTTCTTGATGATCTCCTTCTCGCGGTGCCGCTCGTTCATCTTCTCCGGGTCCTGCTCGGTGGGAAGGGGTAGGTGCTGAAGGGCGGTCTCGATGCTGAGCAGTTCCTGGAGCGGCCCGGCCTCCGGGGGGAGCTTTTCCTTCAGCGCGTCCAGCCGGTGCTGCAGGATCAACAGGTAACTGCGCGGTTCCACCGGGATCTGCAGCGCGTTGCACTGGACGAAGAAGGCGCCGTCGCGGAAGAGAAGCTGCAGCCCTCCCCCCTCAAGCACCCGGCCGTACTGGTCACCAAGAAGGGGTAGCAGCACCTTCCCGGTCAGCTCCTTTTTCACCGGCTCCCAGTCGATGTCGAAAAAGTGGGCGCAGAGCGAACTCATCCCGTTCTCGAGCACGTCCATCCACCAGACGTTGTCGCTGCTTTCGATGCACATGTGGTTCGGGACGAAGTCGAGGATGTGCCCCATGTCATGGCGGGAGAGCTCGTCGACAAAGGCCTGGTAGTTTCCCTCGTCGCCGAGCTCCTTATTGAAGATGGTCTGGTTCACGACGTCGTAGCCGTGTACGCTCCCCTCCTTCGCGGCTAGGTAGGAGGAGGCGTACACGTCGCTGACGCCTAGGTCGTGCAGGTAGCCGACGATCCTTTCGGCGTCGGCGAAGGTGAACCCGGCGTTGAATTGCAGCCGGTAAGTGGCACTTGGTATGCGGGCCTGCGGCAGGTGCTGGTCCATGCTCTCCCCCGTCTATCCTTGCGGCAGCACCGCTCCTGTGTTGAAGCGCAAGGTGTCCCCGAGCCTTTGGAAGGCTTCGAGCCACTGGCTTGCTCCTTCCTCGCCCTGGCCGGAGCGCTCGAGGAACTCGGGATAAACGGTCTTGGCCAGCGTGTAGTAGTCGTTCTGCATCTGCCACAGCACCAGGTTGATCGGGATCTCGTTCAGCAGATCCATGTACTTCTGCATCCTTCCGATCACTTTCACGTCGGTCGGGTCCTGGACCAACTGGGCGGAGAGCTTCTCCAGATGACGCCGCATGTAGTATTCGGTCTCGGGCTCCTCGATCCCTACCCCCCAGGTCCTGATCTGGCCCACAATGCGCCGCACGGCCTCCTCGTCGACGTCCTCCTCGCTCATGGCGTGCTTGAGCGCCTCGTTCAGCGCCGGCTGGGCCACGGCCATGAAGACGTGCGGCACCGGCACGCGGGTCTCCTTCACGAACTCCATCAGGGGACGGATATGTTCGTACATCTCCTGATAGCTTGCGATGCTCTCCTCGAGGTTCTGTTTGATGATCTGACCGATGATCTTGCGCTGCTCGTCACTGAAGAGGTTCAGAAGGGAGAAGCTGTGCGTGCCGAAGTGCTTGTCCATAAGGAGCACCAGGTCCGAGTACAGCCCCTTGTCGAAGGCGGCGCTCATCTCCTCGCGCATGGCGGCGTATCCACCCTGGTCGCAGACCTCCATCACCCCACCCTTGAAGTCATGGCTCCCGATGCGCACGACGCAGAAGGTGAGACAGCTCTTCTCCTCGGTGATCTCGCTCGCGACGTGAATGCGCCCCATGGCGATGACCGCATCGGGATTCGCCACCTTGTGGTATTCCTCCCTCGCGATGGCGTAGCAGTAGATCTGGGAATGCTCCTCGTAATCCTCATAGAGGGAGCTGAACGCGTAGTGAGCACCCACCTTCACTAGGTCGAGCCGTATCGGGAGCACGAAGTTGCGGTAGATCCAGAGTCCGTCCTGGTAGTCCGGTATGTTGCTCTTCGCCTCCTTGAGCCGCTCGAGAAACCCCTTCTCCACCGGCCCATCGACCACCCCCTCGGAAAGCTGCAACGCCCGGCTCGCGTAGTCGATCACCTGAACGGTCTCAAGCCCGGAGAGTTCGTCGAAGAACCAGCCGCAGCTCGTGTACATGAGCATGGCGTGCCGCTGCATCTCCAGAAGCTTGAGGGCCCGGATCTTCTCCTCCGCCGTGAGTTCGCGTAAGGCGTGTCGGGAAAGGAACTGCTCCGCCACCTCCATGCCGCGATTCAGGATCACCTCGACGTACGCGTCGCGCACCCGCCATGGGTTCTTGAAGAGCTCGCGCCCTTTCTGTTCGAAGCCCTTCGCCAGCCGGTCCCGCAGCCAGTCGAGAGAGGCGCGCAGCGGCTGGCGCCACTGCTGGTTCCACCCGGGTACGCCGCCGGAGCAACCGCAATCGCTATTCCAGCGTTCCACCCCGTGCGCGCAGCTCCAGGAGGTGCGCTCGTGGATTCTCACCTCGGTGTCCGGGGGGCAAAGCTCCAGGTATTCACCGTAGTTGGTGAGCCGCGCCAGGTTATTGCTCTCGATGTGGTTCAGGCAGGCGGCAAGCGCCATGTCGCCGAACTTCTGGTGATGACCGTAGGTCTCCCCGTCCGTCGCGATGTGCATGAGCTGGGACCAGCCGCGCTCGTCGTTGAAACCACCGACCAGCCTGCCGGCGAGCGCCTCTCCGCTCTCGAGGAGTTTTTCGAAGGCTACGGCACGGGAAATGGGGCCGTCGTAGAAGAAGAGGTTGATGGAGCGACCGGATGGGAGGTTGCAGAGGTAGCAGCGGGTCGGGTCGATCTCCGCCTCGAGCCACTCCTCCTCGCCGATGGCGCGATAAGCCGCGGCCTGGTGCGGCGCGAGGATGGTGTACTTGATCCCCTGTTCGGCGAGGATGTCGAGCGTCTCGAGGTCCACCGCGGTCTCGGCGAGCCACATCCCTTCCGGGAAGCGCTGGAAGCGCTTCTCGAAGTCGGCAATGCCCCATACGATCTGGGTCCGCTTGTCCCGCGCGTTGGCCAGCGGCATGATCATGTGGTTGTAGACCTGAGCGATCGCCGAGCCGTGACCGGAGCGCCACTCTATGCTCTGCTTGTCCGCGTCGAGGATCGCCTGATAGATCCTGGGGGCCGCCTGCTCCATCCAGGAGAGGACCGTGGGGCCGAAGTTGAAGCTGATCTTCGCGTAGTTGCTGGAGATGTCCATGACCCGGCTGTCGCCATCCAGGACGCGGGAAGCCGAGTTCGACGCGTAACACTCGGCGGTGATGCGCTCGTTCCAGTCGTGATATGGGAAAGCGGAATCTTGTATCTCTACAGCCTCGAGCCACGGGTTCTCCCTGGGAGGCTGGTAGAAGTGACCGTGAATGCACACGTAACGCTGGGTATCGTTCTCCTGCGCCATGACTTCCTCCTCAAAGCTTCGCGCTGTACACGACAACGCTGAAGGGGTTGATCCTCACTGTCTCCTGATGTCCTCCGTTACCCGCCTCTATCCTTTCCGGTGCTTCCTCACCCGGGCCGCGCCACTCCGCGGCCGAGGAATCGAGCACCCGCTCCCAGCTCCCCCGGAGAAGGGCAAGCGGGACCTCCTGCTGGATGTTGCTGAAGCTGAACAGGCAGATGGCTGCCTCCCCGTCGGTCCATCTCCTCAAAAAGAGCACCTTCTGCTCGGGCAGCCCGGAAACCTCCATGGCGTCGCGCTGGAAGACCCGCAGGGCCGGAAGCGAGCTGCGCAGGGAGAAGAGCTTCTTGTAGAAGGCAAGGATGACCGCCTGCTCTCCTTCTTTCGGAGTCCCCACGCTCACCTTCGACTCCAGAAAGGTCTCCTCCGCCGCCGGGTCCGGGATCTCCCCTTCACAGACGCCGGATGCGTGCTCCTCGTGTTTCCCTTTGCGCACCATGTCGACGAGCTCCGGGTCGCTATGGTCGATGAAGTAGTGGAACGGCGCGCGCTCGCCGTATTCCTCCCCCATGAATAGAAGCGGCAGGTAAGGGGAAAGGATGACGGCCGATGCAGCGAGGAGGAGCTGGTTCAGGGGAAGGGTGGCGCTCAGCCGGTCACCGCACTTGCGGTTGCCGACCTGGTCGTGGTTCTGGGAAAAGACGACGAACTGGAAACCGGGATGCCGCTCGGTCGGGCCGCCGTGGCGCCGCCTGCGGTAGCGGGAGTACTCGCCGGTGTAGACGAACGCCTCGCTGAAGGCCTTCTGCAACTGCGCGAACTGCCCGAAGTCCTCGTAGTAACCGGTGGTTTCTCCGGTCAGCAGGGCGCGCAGGGCGTGGTGGAAGTTGTCGCACCACTGGGCGTCAAGGCCGAAGCCGCACTTGTCGGGGGAGTTGATCAGGCGGACGTCGTTGGTGTCGTTCTCTGCGAAGAGGTAGATCCGGCGCCCAAGACGCTCCCGGTGCCGGTGCACCTCGTCGGCCAAACGCCTTAAAAGCGGCTTCGGCGTCTGGTCGAAGATCCAGTCCACCGCGTCCAGGCGCAGCCCGTCGAAGTGGAACTCGGTGATCCAGTAACCCGCGTTGGAGAGGAAATACTCGAGCACGGGGTCGCTGTCGGCGCCATCCAGGTTAATGGCACGCCCCCAGGGAGTGCGGTACTTGTCGGTAAAGTAGGGGCCGAACTCGTCCAGGTAGCACCCCTCCGGTCCGAAGTGGTTGTAGACCACGTCCAGGAGGACGGCGAGCCCCTTTCTGTGGCAGGCGTTCACGAGGCGTCTGAGGCCGTCGGGCCCGCCGTAGCTGTGCTGGGGGGCGAAGTGGTACACCCCGTCATAGCCCCAGTTGCGCGTTCCGGGGCACTGAGAAACCGGCATGATCTCGATTGCCGAGACCCCCAGTTCCACCAGGTAGTCGAGGTGCTCGATGACCGCCTCGAAATTCCCCTCCCTGGTGAAGGTGCCGACGTGGATCTCGTAGATCCGGTAATCCACCAGTGGGATCCCCTGCCACCCCTCATCCGTCCAGGTGAAGAGCCCCGGGTCCACCACCTGGGACGACTCGTGCACCCCGTCGGGCTGGTGACGCGAGAACGGGTCGGGGTAGGTCTTGCCCGATTCCAGTTGAAAAAGGTAGCGGTCGCCGTCCATCACGCCCGGAACGGACACCGAGTAATACCCCTTTCCCTCGGGCTGCATCGGCACCGTCCCTGCCGCCTTCCCTGACAGGATAAGAACGCTCGCCGCCTTCGACTTCGGGGCCCAGAGCCGGAACTGAACGCCTTCCTCCAACACCGTGGCACCTGATTCCATCCGCCAACCGCTCGCAACCATACGCCACCTCCCGGCCCGTGACGTCCCCGCCATGGGCCTTACGCATCGGCGCAAAACCTCATCAACGATACATGAGAGCCCCCCCGTGTCAACACGTCGAAATGACGCAGTTCCAGGGAGTGTTAGGCCGCTAACATTTTGTTTTTCATTAACAAAGGGAGCCCGAATCCTGCCGGACCCGGGCTCCCTTTTCATCGGTGAACCGCGCGGGCTTTGAACCGCACTGACGCTGTTAGAAACCTCCCCCGGATTACTTGCGCACCGTCGGGAGCGCCTCGCGGATGAAGGAGAGATGGCGCTGTTCGTCGGCGTAGTTGGCGCGCACGATGGCGGAAATATCGACGGGAAGATCCAGTTTCGACGCCTCCTCGTAGCGGCTTGTGGTGAGCCGCTCGTTGCTCTCCATTGCCTCAAGGGCACCCTTCGTCCCGGTCAGACTCCTGAGAGCGGTGAAGCCGGAGATCAGGAAACCTTTGAAGTCCGAACTGAGCTCCGGCGGCGTCCCTCCCAGTTCCAACATCTTCGCCGAGAGAAGGTCGATGTGCTTTCTGTGGTCGGCCTGGAACTGGATCAGCTTGTCCTTGATGATCGGCTCGTTAACGTTCTTGATCGCCTGATCGTACGCATGGGTTGCGTCGACGTCGAGCTGGATCAGTTTTTCCAATTGATCGAGAATGTCGTCCCTGTTCATGCTGTTACCTCCGGATAGATTTTGGTTGTCCGCACTGTTTTCCCTCCTGCAGGCAGCATGAAGCGCTGATAGCATGGACTGCAGCCCCTATTCCTCCTTCATCTTTTCGCGCAGGACCCAGTTGTGCCCTGTGGATCTGCCATGATTTTCTCCCGCCTCGCGGGCCATTTCCCTGCTCTCAAGCCAGTCGGTTATCGCACCGCAGCCGTCCTTGCACTCGGGGAGGTAGCGGTACTTTGTGTAGTCGAAGTCCATGGAGCCTCCTTTACGGTCCCGGCGTCAGTTGCAGTCTTCGGCCCAGAGGCACCCCTGCTGGCCGCACTGCCCCGACTGCCCCGAATCGAAACACGCGATATTCCCTTCTGTGCTTTGGATTAGGCGGATCAATTCGCCCTTTTTCAACTTGCCGCAGGGGATCTCCATACGTTGTGCTATTTCCTTGATTTCCTGAACCTTCATCTTGCTTCTCCTTTCTGCGCCTCAGTGGGCCTCGCTTCCTTAAAATTGACAACGCCTAATAATCTAACCGCCGGTCTCCCGTTGTCAAAGACAAATGGCGATAATCCCTCCCCGGATGACCATACCTCTAAACTAAGTTGCCGAGGGTCCCCGCCCCCGGAGGGGGAGGGACAGGGAGGGGGCTCCACGTGCTTCCCCCCTCCCGCCCTCCCGCCCTCCCCCCTCCGGGGGGACGTGTGCCCACCGCCACTTACAATGCGCAGATGATGAAGTCGTCCCGCGAGCCTGAGGTTTTCGCTGTGATAGACTCATGTGCAGCAAAAGGAGGTGTTCTCATGGGGCTGGAGGAATACCGTCGCAAGCGGGACCTGGGGAAGACGCCCGAGCCGTCGGGCCAGGGCGGGAAGGGTTCGAACGCGCTGCGCTTCGTGATCCACAAGCATGCGGCCTCGCACCTGCACTACGATTTCCGCCTCGAGATCGACGGGGTGCTGAAGAGCTGGGCGATTCCGAAGGGACCGTCCCTGGACCCGTCGGTGAAAAGGCTCGCCATGATGGTCGAGGATCACCCCTACGAGTACGGCGATTTCGAAGGCGTCATCCCGAAGGGCAATTACGGCGCCGGGGAGGTGATCATCTGGGACACCGGGACCTTCCACGCTGCTGCCTCCGAGGAGCGGGAGCGGAGCCTCGAGCTTCTGCGGGAGGGGCTGCGGAAAGGGGACCTGAAGTTCATCCTGCGCGGCGAAAAGGTGAGCGGTGAGTTTGCTCTGGTACGGATCAAGGGGGAGAAGGGGAACTCCTGGCTGTTGATCAAGAAAAACGACCGCTTCGCAAGCACCGAAGATGTGACCCTGCAGGAGCGCTCCGTGGTGAGCAACGTGACCATCGAGGACCTGCGCGCCGGGAGGGCGCCCGCGCTCCGCGTCGGCAGCTTTGAGGCAGAGCGGGCGGCCCAGCATACCCAGGCTGCTCTGCCAGCCCAGTCGGACCAGTCGGACAGGTCAGACACTCCCGGCACCGCCCCCCCCGCCGAGATGCCGCACCAGATTGCACCCATGCTCGCCACCTCGGCTGCCGAGCCCTTCGACGACCCGGACTGGCTCTTTGAGATCAAGCTCGACGGCTACCGCACCATCGCCGAACTCTCCGGTGCCGACGTGCTCCTCTACTCCCGCAACAACCTCTCCTTCAACCGCAAGTTCCCTTCCCTGGTGCGCTCCCTTGCCGCCCTAAACCTTAACGCCGTCTTGGACGGCGAAGTGGTCGCCCTGGACGAAAGCGGCAGATCCTCGTTCCAGCTGCTGCAAAACTACCAGCGCACCGGGCGCGGCAACATCTGCTTCTTCGCCTTCGACCTCCTCTACCTGGACGGGGAAGACCTGCGCGACCAGCCGCTTCTCGCCCGCAAGGGAAGAATGCACACCCTGCTCCCCGACCTACCGGACATCCGTTACAGCGACCACCTCATGGAGTACGGCAGGGAGTTCTTCGACCTCGCCCGCCGCAACAACCTGGAAGGTATCCTCGCCAAGCGGGCGACGAGCACCTACCAGACCGGCCGCAGGAGTAAAGACTGGCTGAAAATCAAGATCCGCATGCAGCAGGAGGCGGTGATCTGCGGCTTCACCGAGCCGCGCCGCAGCAGGAAGGGGTTAGGCGCCTTGGTGCTCGGCGTCTACGAGGACGAACGGCTGGTCTGCATCGGCTTTGCGGGCGGCGGGTTCGACGACGCCGGACTCAAGGAGATGCACGATCTGCTGCAACCGCTGGTACAGGCCGCTTCTCCCTTCAAAATGCCGGTAAAATCCGACATGCCGATCACGTGGGTCAGGCCCGAGCTGGTCTGCGAGGTGGAGTTTTCCGAGTGGACAGAAGAGAACGTGATGCGCCACCCGATTTTCCTGGGCCTCAGGGAGGACAAGGATCCGAGGAGCGTGGTGCGGGAACTGGTCCGGACCGAGGTTGCGCATCCGCCTGCCGCAGAACCGGAGCCCCTCGCCGCGCCGTTGACAGTCGCGCCTTCCCCCTCAAAGACGGATGACGCCCCCGCATCGGCGGAGAGCCGCCCCACCTCGCGCAGGAAGGAGCACTCCGTCGGCAACGGCCGGAACGAGACCCTGGTGCTCGACGGGCATCGCATCGAACTCACCAACCTCGACAAGGTGTTCTGGCCGCAGGAGGGATACACCAAGGGGGACGTCGTCGCCTACTACCGGACCGTGGCCCACGCCATGCTGCCGCACCTTGTCGACCGCCCCGAATCGCTGTACCGCACCCCCAACGGCATCGCCGAACCCGGCTTTTTCCAGAAGGAAACCGGGGATCTTCCCCCCTCCTGGATCGCCACCCGCGAGATTTTCTCGAAGCACGTCGACAAGAACATCAAGTTCCTCATCTGCCAGGACGAGGCGACCCTGATCTACATGGCGAATCTCGGCTGCATCGAGATCAACCCATGGCTTTCGCGACTGCAGCAGCTCGACTATCCCGACTATTTCGTCATCGACCTCGACCCGGAAGACATCCCCTTCGCAAAGGTCATCGACGCGGCGCTCGCGGTGCGGGAGGTGCTGGAAAAGGCGGGCGCCGCAAGCTTCCCCAAGACCTCCGGCGCCACCGGGATCCATATCTACGTCCCCCTTGGCGGGAAGTACGACTACGACACCGCGGGCGGCTTCGCGAAGATCGTTGCAACCCTGGCGCATCACAAAACCCCGGAGTTCACCAGCCTGCTACGCAGCCCAAAACTGCGGCAGAAACGGGTCTATCTCGACTTCCTACAGAATAAGCCGGGGCAGACGCTTGCCGCCCCTTACAGCATCCGTCCCCGTCCGGGCGCGCCGGTCTCCGCGCCGCTCAAGTGGGAGGAGGTTAAGCCGGGGCTCGACCCCGGTCAGTTCACCATCCGGACCATGCCAGGGCGCCTGGAGCGGATGGGCGACCTCTTCGCCGGCGTACTCGGCCCCGGCATCGACCTGGAACGTTGCATCGAAAACCTGGAGCGGGGATGAGCGGTTGCGACCGGTGAGACAGCGGCTATAATCGGGCCTGGTTAAAATTATCCAACAAAGGAGGAAAGGCCATGAAAGTGGAAGAGGGTGATGTCCTGGTCTGCAGCACGGAGGATTGCGAGGTTGAACTGACCGTCACACGGGCCTGCAAGTCCAAGACCTGCGGTGCCGCCTGCGAGATCGAAGCGACCTGTTGCGACGAACCGATGGAGCTCAAGTAAAGGCGGGGCCGACCCCACAATGGGTCGGCCCCTCTCTTGTCAGCCGTGTCTTTTTCAACTCCAAGTATTAAAAAAAGACAAGCTATTAAAGCCGAAATCCCCCATGATACACTTTATACAAGGAAGTTAATGAACCATGGGGAGGTGAAAGGTCATGCTACGTTGGGCAGTGATATTCTTCATCATCGCGATCATCGCTGCGGTATTCGGCTTCGGTGGTATTGCAACAGCGGCGGCCGGTATCGCGAAACTGCTCTTCTACCTGTTCCTGGTTGTCGCCGTAGTGATGCTCGTGGCAGCTCTGTTGGCTGGCCGCGGCATTACTCGATGACACAGCACGAGGTACGACCTTCAATCGAGGCGGCGCAAGCCGCCTCTTCGCTGTCAGCCCTTTGCCAGTTCCTGACGAATCCTCTGCAACTCATCCCGTCTTTCCTGGGACACTTCCGGATATTTCATCTTGAGTCCCTCCAAAAGGTCCAGCAGCACCTGCGCCACGATGAGCCTCGCGTTCTTCTTGTCATCCGCCGGGACGACATACCAGGGTGATTCCTTGGTGCTTGTCGCGTTCAGGCACTCCTCGTAGGCATCCATATAACGCTTCCAGAGCTTGCGTTCGTCGATGTCACCCCGGTCGAACTTCCAGTTCTTCTCCGGGTTGTCGATCCTCTCTAGGAACCGCTTGCGCTGCTCATCCTTGGAGACGTGGAGGAAGAACTTCACGATGCGCGTGCCGTTGCGGGTAAGGTGCGCTTCCAAATCCGTCATGGATCTGAAACGGTCATGCCAGATCCCTTTCCTGGCAGCCAGGGCGTCAGGCAGGTTTTCGCCGGCCAGGATCTCCGGGTGCACGCGGACGATCAGCACCTCCTCGTAGTAGGAGCGGTTGAAGATGCCGATGCGCCCGCGTTCGGGCAGACGCCTCATGCTGCGCCAGAGAAAATCGTGGTCGAGCTCTTCCGCGCTCGGGTGCTTGAACGAGTAGACCTCACATCCCTGGGGGTTGATCCCCGAGAGGACGTGCTTGATCATGCTGTCCTTCCCCGCCGCGTCCATCGCCTGGAAGATGAGCAGGATCGACCAGCTGTTATTCGCGTAGAGGAGCCCCTGCAGGGCGCTCATGCGCTCGATCTGCTCGTTCAGAAGCTCGCGGTACTCCTCCTTGGAGCGGTAGAACGGATCTACCATGGTGGGGGACTTGGCCAGCTTCACCTGGTCTTTCGGTTTCACCCGGAACTGCTCGGTCTGAATTTTCATGCGCCCCTCCTCGTCGGTTGCGACAGTTTGAGGCTAGCGCAGTTTCCCCGGTTTTCAATGAGAGTGAAACGGCGGGAGGCTCATTGGCCGTGCGCACCTCTCCTCGCCGGGAAGCGACGTCCCCTCCCCCGGAGGGGGAGGGCCAGGGAGGGGGCGCGTAGCGTCGTGTTCCCGGCTTCCCCCCTCCCAACCTCCCCCCTCCGGGGGGAGGAGTGCTTGCAGCCTATGATTTCTCGTTTTTCACCAGGAGCTTGGACATCATCTGTTTGGCGGACTGGCTCATGATGCCACCAAGGTTCGGATCCCCTTTGAAGAGCGAGGCGACGAATCCCTTTGCCTGCTCGAAGGTGATGTGCGGCGGCAGGGGGGGGACGTCCGGGTCGCACATGGCATCAATCACCACCGGCCGCTTCGCTCGCAGTGCGGTCTTCCACGCCTCACGCACCTGCCCCGGGTCCTCCAGCCTGATTCCGTCGAGGCCGAGCATCTCGGCGTAACCTGCATATGGGAAGCGCGGGATGTCCTGTGAGGCCGCGAACTTGGCGTCGCCGTTCATCACCCGCTGCTCCCAGGTCACCTGGTTCAAGTCTCCGTTGTTCAGCACCAGGATCACAAGGTTCGGGTTGCTCCATTGCTTCCAGTACTTGGCGATGTTCACCATGCCGTTGATCCCCTGCATCTGCATGGCGCCGTCGCCGACCATGGCGATAACGGGACGATCCGGATAGTTCATCTTGGCGGCGACCGCGTAGGGAACCCCGGGGCACATGGTGGCGAGCCCCCCGGAGAGCGAGGCCATCATGCCGCGGCGCAGCTTCAGATCGCGGGCGTACCAGTTCGCCGCCGAGCCGGAATCGCAGGTCAGGATAGCCTGGTCCGGCAGCTGTGCCGAGAGCTCCCAGAAGAGGAGTTGCGGGTTGATCGGGTTCGCTGCGAGCTTCGCCCGCGCTTCAAGCACCTCCCACCACTCCGCCACGTCCTTCTCGATCCCCTCACGCCACGACCGGTCCTGCTTCTGCTCCAGAAGCGGGATCAGCGCCCGCAGGGTGAGCCTCGCGTCCCCCTGCAGGTTGACCTCCATCGGGTAGCGCAGTCCGAGCATCCTCGGGCTGATATCGATCTGCACCCCGCGCGCCTGCCCCTCCTTGGGAAGAAACTCGGCATATGGAAAGCCGCTGCCGACCATGAGCAGGGTGTCGCACTCCTTCATCATTTCCCAGCTTGGCTTCGTGCCTAGAAGACCGATGGAGCCGGTCACGTAAGGGAGACCGTCCGGAAGGACCGCCTTGCCGAGGAGTGCCTTGGCGACACCGGCGCCCAGTTTCTCCGCTGCGATGGAAACCTCCTCGCCGGCACCGAGGGCACCGGCACCGACCAGCATCGCCACCTTCTTTCCCGCGTTAAGAACTGCCGCCGCCCGCTGCAGCTCGTCGCGTAGGGGGAGCACCTCCGGCCGTGAAAAACCAAGCCCGGTGAAGGTCGAGCCGTGCTTGCGGACCGGCGCGGCTACCTCGTCCTCCTCCTGGATATCGCTGGGAAGGATGACGCAGGTGACGGTGCGCTCGGCGAGGGCGATCCGTATGGCGCGGTCCACCAGTTGCCGGACCTGTGCAGCACTGGTCGCCATGTGCACGTAGTGATGGGCCACATCCTTGAAAAGCGAGAGGAGGTCCACTTCCTGCTGGTAGTCCGCCCCCATGGCCGTGGTTGCCTGCTGCCCCACGATCGCCACTACGGGCTGGTGGTCGAGCTTCGCATCGTAAAGACCGTTCAACAGGTGTATGGCGCCCGGGCCGGAGGTGGCGATGCAGACGCCGACCTCGCCGGTGAACTTAGCGTGGGCGCACGCCATGAAGGCGGCCTCCTCCTCGTGGCGCGTCTGAATGAACGAGACCTTCTCCTGTTCCCGGTTCAAGGCGCCCATCACCCCGTTGATGCCGTCCCCGGGGTAGCCGTACACCCTGCGCACCCCCCAGTCGTAGAGGCGCTGCACCAGGTAATCGCTGGCTGTTGCCATGAGACCTCCCTTGTTCATTAGATTTGTTGTTTCTAATTTGACTCCAACAGTCTAGAGAGGGGCGTTTCATTGTCAACCCCAGCGCGCCCCGGCGGTTATTTCAGGACTCCCTTGACAACCAACCTCGCCTTGATAAAAAAGGTTAAACTTTTTTCATCTTCCTTTTCATTGATCCTGGACCTTGAAAACCGCGGCGCGAGGGAGAGCGATGTCCGAGATTTCCAGACGCACCTTCTTGTGGATCACGGGTGGCAGCAGCATCGCCCTGGCGACCGATCCCCCGCGCAAGCTGGTCAACAAGCTTATCCCCAAGGTGATCCCGCCGGAGGAGATCCGCCCCGGACAATGGACCTTTTACGCCACGACCTGCCGTGAATGCCCGGCGGGGTGCGGCATGCACGTCGCCCACCGGGACGGTCGCGTGACGAAGGCGGAAGGAAACCCGGAACACCCGATAAACCGCGGCGGGCTCTGCGCGCGCGGGCAGTCCTCCCTGCAGGGGCTCTACGACCCGGACCGCGTGGTCCGCGTGCTGCAACGCGCAGGCGACGGCAAAACCGGACGGAAGAGCTGGGACGAGGCGCTCGACGCCATATCCTCCCGCCTTCGCTCGGGGGGGAAGGTGGCCATCCTCTCCAGCCTGCAGACCGGAGCCCTCGCCGACCTCATGAAACGTTTCGCCGCTACCTTCGGCTCGAACCGGGTCCTTTTCTACGAGGCGTTCAATTACGAGGCGCTGCGCGCCGCGCACCAGCGCGTTTTCGGCCTCCCCGCCGTCCCCCGCTACGATCTGGAAAACAGCGACTTCATCCTGAGCTTCGCCGCCGACTTCCTGGAGACCTGGGTCTCGCCGGTTTCCTACGCGCGCCAGTTCGCGGCCATGCACGGTTACCGGGACGGAGCCACCCCGAACCGGATGGCATACGTGGGACCGCGCCTGTCCATGACCGCGAGCAACGCGGACCACTTCTTCCAGGTGGCGCCGGGAGAGCTCCGGCTTGTGGCGGCAACGCTTTTGAAGATCATCATGGACCGCGGCTGGCAACGAAATAACGTCTCCGCGGTGCGACCGGCGATCGAGACCCTCGTCACATCCTTCCCCCCGCCTGCCGTCGACCAGGGAAGCCTGGTCGCCCTGGCGCAGGCGTTCAGCCATGCGCGCCGCCCGGTGGCGCTGGCAGGCCCCGGGGCGGCGAGCGGTCCGGCGGCAACCGATGCGGCCCTTTGCGTCGCACTTTTGAACTACGCCGTTGGCGCCGTCGGCACCACGGTCGACTTCTCCCGCCCCCATGCCCTGAGTGACAGCGCGCGCGACCACGAACTCGACCTCTTCTTCTCCTCGCTCGGACCGCAGGACGTCCTCTTCGTGCACGACACGAACCCCGCCTACAGCAGAAGCGGGGCGGCTGCGCAGATCGGCAGGGCGGGGACGGTGGTGTACCTCGGCTCGCTGATGGATGAAACCGCCTCCCTCGCCCACTGGGTCCTTCCCATCGACACACCTCTCGAGTCCTGGGGGGAGTACCAGCCCGAGCCAAGCATCAACGGCCTGATGCAGCCGACCATGGGGCGCCTTCACGACACGCTCGGTGCGGCGGATGTTTTCCTGGCGCTGGCGCGAAAGGCGGGGCGCCCGCTCGTCACGGAGCGCGGATCAGCCCCTAAGGACTTCCAGGGGTGGCTCAGGGAACGTTGGAACGGGAGCGACCTGAGCTGGAATGCGGCGCTGGAGCAGGGAGGAGTGTGGCAGACACCAGCATCGGACTCCGGTGGCTCACCTTCGCTGCATCCCGAAGGCGTCACCTTCGCCGCGCGACCGGCTGCTGTTCCGGTACGCCGTGATGAAGCGGAACTCTGGCCGTGGCCCTCCATCATGCTCTTCGACGGCAGGCTCGCGAACCGCGGTTGGCTGCAGGAGGTACCCGACCCGATGACCTTCTTCGTCTGGGGGAACTGGATCGACCTCCATCCCCGGAAGGCGGCGGTGCTGAAGATTGACGACGGCGACCAGGTGCAGCTCACCACCGCGTCGGGTTCACTGCGCGCCACGGTACGCATCACCACCGAGGTGAGCGAACACGCCGTGGCGGTCGGCCTGGGACAAGGGCATACGGCATTCGGCAGGAACGCGCGCGGAGTGGGGGCGAACGCTTTCGTCCTCCTTGGCGGACAGAAAAGCGGCTTCTTCACCACCTGCCGCATCAGCCGGGTGACCGGAAATGCCCTCCCCCCGATCCGCACCTCGATAGAAAGCAAACAGCTGCACCGCGACGTGATCCAGTCGGTACGCTTCTCCGTGCTGCGCACCATGAAACCCGGGGAGGGTGACCGCCTGGATCTACCGCTTCCGGAGGATTACCGCCCGGAGCGGGACATGTACCCGCCGCACCAGCACAAGAAGCACCGCTGGGGGATGGTCATCGACCTGCAGCGCTGCATCGGCTGCGGCGCCTGCACCGTCGCCTGCTACGCCGAGAACAACGTCGCGGTGGTTGGGAGGGAGCTCGTCGCGGACGGGCGCGAGATGGCGTGGCTCAGGGTCGCCCCCTACCGGGTGCCGGAGCAGCCGTGGCGCTACGCGTGGTTGCCGCTTTTGTGCCAGCACTGCGACGCCGCCCCCTGTGAGCCGGTCTGCCCGGTCTTCGCGGCGGTGCACAACGAGGAGGGGCTGAACGCCCAGATCTACAACCGCTGCATCGGCACGCGCTACTGTTCCAACAACTGCCCCTATAAGGTGCGCCGCTTCAATTGGGTGAACCAGGAATGGAAAAAGCCCCTGGACCTGCAGTTGAACCCGGAGGTGACGGTGCGCCAGCGCGGCGTGATGGAGAAGTGCACCTTCTGTGTGCAGCGCATCCGGCAGGCCGAGTACAAGGCCGCGCGCGAGGGGCGACCGGTCAGGGACGGCGAGATCGTTCCCGCCTGCGCCCAGACCTGTCCAGCCGGGGTGTTCACCTTCGGGGATCTGATGGACCCGAACGCCGCAGTGACCAGGCTCACCCGCACCGATCCGCGCCGCTACCACCTGTTGCACGAGCTGCACACGAAACCGGCGGTGACCTTTTTGAGAAGAGTGGAGAACGACCTGGTCTGACAGGGTCGGACAATGGAGAACACCGTGCCAGAACTGAGCTACGGCCAAATCAACGACGATGCCCTCAACCCCATGGGAAAGCCCGGCCTCGCGTACCTGCTCGCCATCGTGATGCTGGCGGGGCTCGCGGGACTCGGGGCGCTCTGCCTCATGTACCAGACCCAGGCGGGCATGGGGGTGACCGGGCTGAACCGCCCCGTGGGATGGGCGGTCTACATCACCAACTTCGTCTTCTGGGTCGGGATCGCCCACTCGGGCACCCTCATCTCCGCCATTCTCTACCTGATGCGCGCCAAGTGGCGCGACGCCGTCTCCCGATCGGCCGAGGCGATGACCATCTTCGCAGTCATGACCGCCGGGCTCTTCCCGCTCATCCACCTCGGACGCCTCTGGGCCGCCTACTACATAGTCCCCTACCCCTCCCAGCGCGAGCTCTGGCCCAACTTCGTGAGCCCCCTCGTGTGGGACGTCCTCGCCGTCACCACCTATTTCACCGTGAGCCTCATCTTCTGGTACATCGGCCTCGTGCCAGACCTCGCGTCGGCACGGGACCGCTACCTCGCGGAACTCGGCCCGGAGCACCTGAAGAGCAGGATCTACCGCGCCCTGGCGCTCGGATGGTCCGGCTCGGGAACCCAGTGGCACCACTACGGCCGCTCCTACCTCTTCTTCGCTGCTCTCGCCACGCCGCTCGTGGTCTCGGTGCACTCTGTGGTCTCCTGGGACTTCGCCATGAGCCTGCTCCCCGGATGGCACAGCGCCATCTTCCCCCCCTACTTCGTCGCGGGCGCCATCCACTCCGGCCTCGCCATGGTGCTCACCCTGATGATCCCGATGCGGAAGCTTTTGCACCTCGAGCGTCTGGTTGAGATGCACCACTTCGAGATGCTTGCGAAGACCATCATTCTCACCGCGACCATCGTCGGTTACGCCTACGCCGTGGAGGCGTTCATCGCCTGGTACTCGGGGGACGTCATCGAGTGGCAAAACCACAAGTGGCGCGTGTTCGGCCCGGTGGCCTGGATGTATTGGCTCTGCGTGGTCTGCAACGTGCTGATTCCATGGCTCTTCGTGTTCCGGCGCATGCGCACGAGGACCCTCCCCCTTCTTGTGATCTCGCTCCTCGTGAACGTAGGGATGTGGTTCGAAAGGCTCATGATCATCTATACCTCGCAGGCGCACGACTTCCTGCCGCACAACTTCGGACGCTACCTCCCCACCTGGGTGGAATTGACCATCACCGTCGGCTCTTTCGGCTTCTTCCTCCTCTTCTTCTTCGGCTTCACGAAACTCCTCCCCACCGTACCGCTAAGCGAACTGAAGGGTCACCTGGCCGAAAAGGAAGTGGTGCCGACCGAGGCGTGCAGCCACCGCGTCCGTCCGAGACTGCCGCAACATCGCCCCGCCGTGCTCGCCGTCTTCTCAAACGCCGGACGTCTCTTGCTGGCGGCCAAGGGGTGCTGTGACGGCGGCTTCAAGGTGATGGAGACCTTTTCGCCTGTGAAGATCGAAGAGCTATCCATGGTCATGAAGCAGGCGAAGAGCCCGGTGCGCTGGATCACCCTGGCGGGGGCCCTCGCGGGACTCGGGGGGGGCTTCTGGCTCGCCGCGGGGACCGCACTCGTTAACGGCCTCGTGGTCGGGGGAAAGCCCCCGGTCTCCATCGTCCCCTTCTGCGTGGTCGGTTTCGAGGGAACCATCCTTCTCGGCAGCCTCGCGAACTTGGCCGGGCTCGTGCTCTTCGCCCGACTGTTCCGGCTCGAGCCGCACCCCTTTTACGAGCCACGCTTCTCCCGCGACAAGTTCGGCCTGCTGATCTCCTGCGGCGCCGACGAGTACGAACGCCTGAAGGAGCAACTGGCGCCCGCCCATCCGGAGGAACTCCATGTCCACCAGTGACGGCACGTCGACGAAATCCTGGCTCGTGCTCTGGATGGTGCTCGCCGTAGCCGGGTGCGCCTTGTGGCTCTACCTCCTGAACGGGGCAGATGAGGCACGCGTTTGGCGTGCGCTCCTCGTCAACTTCCTCTTCTTCACCCCGCTTGCGGCGGGACTCGTCGTCTGGCCCGCCATCGTCGCGACCTGCAAGGGGAAATGGCACCACCCGGTCGAGCGGCTGGCGAGCTCCGCGATCGCCTTCGCCCTTCCGTCGCTCGTAACGCTCCTCATCCTTTGGTGGGGGAGCGCGCGCTGGTCCCCCTGGAACGGAGTGAACCACCACCAGGGGGCGTGGCTGCACCCCGGCTTTCTCTTCGGGCGCGACCTGGCCGCGCTCCTTATCTTCTGGGGGCTCGCCCTGTACCACCTGCGGCTTACGCGGCGGGGCGAGGCGGCGCGCTCCGGCGCGGTTCTCGTGCTGGTTTACTGCCTCGCCTTCTCCCTCATCGGCTTCGACCTCGTCATGGCCCTCGATCCCCTCTGGCACAGCAACCTGGCCGGTGGCTACTTCTTCATGTCCGGGCTCTACGGCGCCATGACCTGCTGGGCGCTCTTGTCCGTGTGGCACCCGGAGGCAGGGCCGGACCAGCTCCACGACCTGGGGAAACTGACCGTCGCCTTCAGCCTCATGACCACTTACCTCATGTACTCGCACCTCCTCCCTTACTGGTACGAGAACCTGCCGCGCGAGATCAGGTTCCTAGTGCCGCGCATGCACATGCCGCGATGGCGCCCCTTGAGCTTCTTCCTCGTGGGGCTCGTGTACTTCGGGCCGCTCGTGCTTCTCCTCCCGATCCGGACCAAGCGCAGCCGTGCCGCCCTCGGGACCGTCGCCTTCCTCGTCCTGTGCGGCCTTTGGCTTGAGCGCTGGTGGCTGGTGGCCCCGACCTTCGCCCCGGCGGCGCACCTGGGCCTCGCCGAACTCTCCCTGGCCGCCGGTTTCGCCGGCATCCTCGGCCTTGGCATGCTCGGCGCGCGCAAGAGCGGAGGTACCCCGTGAGCGGGCCGGAGAAAAAGGGGGTGCCGCGCTGGGCGTCTTATGCCGCCGCTACCGCGATCCTGGTTTCGGCGCTGGCCGCGCTCGTCTACCTGAACCGCCTCTACCCGGTGGGGCTCGGCCCGCGCCAGCCCATCCCGTTCAGTCACCGGGTGCATGCCGGGATCAAGCAGATCAGCTGCTTCATGTGCCACGACTCCGCCACGCGCTCCTCCCGGGCCGGGGTCCCGCCGCTGGAGACCTGCCTTTTGTGCCACTCCCGCATCATCCGCAACTATCCGTGGATCGCGCGGCTCAGGGGACACGTGGCGCAGAACCGGCCGGTGGTCTGGGAGAGGGTGAACTGGCTTCCCGAGTTCGTCTATTTCGACCATTCCATGCATCTCATGCGCGGCGTGGACTGCGGCCACTGTCACGGCGACGTGCGGCAGATGGACCGGGTGGCGAAAGCGCGCAAGTTCGAGATGGGTTTCTGCATCCGGTGCCACAAGAAGAACCGGGTAACTCACGACTGCTTCGTTTGCCACAGGTAAACTCCTCCCCCCGGAGGGGGGAGGTCGGGAGGGGTGAAAGTTCCCCGCTGGCGCCCGCTTCCCCCTCCCCAGCCCTCCCCCTCCGGGGGAGGGAGATAAGAGCAAATGTCACCTAGGAGAAGTCGATGATCAACATGATCCGCAAGCCGCAGAGCGCTTCGCTGGCTTTCATGGTCGCCGGCGCGGTCTGGTTCGTGGTGGGCGCCGTGT
The DNA here is from genome assembly GCF_004917065.1 of Geomonas ferrireducens. Taxonomy (NCBI): domain Bacteria; kingdom Pseudomonadati; phylum Thermodesulfobacteriota; class Desulfuromonadia; order Geobacterales; family Geobacteraceae; genus Geomonas; species Geomonas ferrireducens. Next base: position 1,358,118 of record NZ_SSYA01000001.1, on the reverse strand, counting down.
ACGGCATGTTTTCCGCCATACACTTGGTGGCACCGGAGTTCCTGCCGCACGTGGCACCGCTCGTTTTCGGGCGGGAGCGCCCGGTCCACGTGAACACCATGCTCTACGGCTTCGTCGGCACCATGCTCACCGGCATCGGGCTCCATTACGTCCCGGCCCTTCTGAAGACGCGCCTTTGGTCCGAGCCCCTCGGCTGGGTCACCTTCCTCTTCTGGAACCTGACCGTCCTGAGCGGCCCGCTCGGCTTCGCCTTCGGCTTCACCCAGGGGCGCGAGTACAACGAGTACGTCTGGCTCGCCGATGTCTCGCTTGTCATCGCGGTACTCTGCATGATCGTCAACGTCACCCTCACCATCATGAACCGGCGCGAACCGCAGCTCTACGTCTCCATCTGGTACTTCGTGGCGACCTTCCTCTGGACCGCCTGCAACTATCCGCTCGGCAACGTCATGTGGCACCCCGCCACCGGCGCCATGCCCGGCCTGATCGATTCCATCTTCCTCTGGTTCTGGGGGCATAACCTCCCGGGGCTTTTGATCACGCCGCTCGCCACCGGGGCCGCCTATTACGTGATCCCGCGCGTCGCGAAGACCCCGCTCAACTCGCATACACTGTCCCTTCTCGGCTTTTGGCTCCTGATCGCACTCTACAGCCACATTGGGGGGCACCATGTGCTGCAATCCCCCATTCCGAGCTGGCTGAAGACGATCTCGGTGGTCGACTCGATCTCCATGGTGCTCCCGGTCTCCATCGTGGTGATCAACCTATGGCTCACCGCACGCTTCGTCGGCGGACGGGTCTGGAGCGATCCATCGGCGCGACTCGTCATGGCGGGGGTGATCTGGTACATCGTCACGTGCATCCAGGGGCCGCTGCAGTCGCTCCCCTTTCTGCAGCGCGTGACCCATTTCAACAACTGGACCGTAGGCCATGCGCACATCGCCATGCTCGGGTTCGGCGGCTACATCGCCCTAGGCGCCATGTGGCACACGCTCCCCCTGGTTAGCGGCCGCCCCGTCTACTCGCAGCGGCTCATCAACCTGCAGTTCGGCCTGATCACCTTCGGACTCACCGGCTTCTTCGTCGTCCTCACCATGGCGGGGCTCGTGCAGGGGGAAGCCTGGTACAACGGCGAGACCGTGCTCAGGGTGCTGCCGCAGCTCATCCCCTTCATGGTGATGCGGGCGGCACTCGGCGTATTCATCCTCACCGCGTCGATCGTGGGGCTCTTCAACGTCTACATGACGCTGCGCGGCGAAAAAGAGCCGGAAGCGCTGCGGCGCCTCGAGGAGGCGACATGAAGATGACCCCGGCCTTCGTCATCGTCGGCGCGCTCCTCGTCTTCTGGGCCTCCGCCTTCATCATCGTCGGGATCCCGTCGCTCACCATGAAGGAGACCCCCTCGGAGATCTGGCGCCCGTTCACCCCGCTGGAGGCGCGAGGGCACCGGCTCTACGTGGAGAACGGCTGCAGCTACTGCCACTCGCAGTTCATCCGTGTGATCGACTGGGGGATCGGGGCAGAGCGGGTCGCCAAGGCGGGGGACTACGTCGGGATTGAACCGGCCATCCTCGGGAGCGAGCGTACCGGGCCTGACCTCTCGCAGGAAGGGGGGGAGCACAGCGACGACTGGAACCGGGCCCACTTCCTTGACCCGCGCAACACGACGCCGATCTCGCTCATGCCCGCCTGGGACTTCCTCTCCGACGCTGAGATATCGGCGCTCATGGCGTACGTACAAGGGCTCGGGGGGAAAGCGGCGGACCTCAGGGTAAAGCGGCAGCGGGATTGGAAACGGCAGGCTGTAGCGGCGTACGCGGCCGGTGTCGATGCGAATATCGAGTGGCTGCACGGCCAGGTCCCGGAGGTGTGGCGCAGGATGCCGAATCCTTACCCGGCGACCGAGGCGGCCCTGCAGCGGGGCAAGAGGATCTACCAGCAGCTGTGCATCAACTGCCACAGCCCGATCGGCGACGGCAACGGCCCGGCCCAACCGCACCTCAGCCCGCCCCCCTTGAACTTCACCATCCTGAGGCGCCACCTGGTGGAGAACAGGTACATCGGGGGGATCTTCTACTACCAAATCATGAACGGCGTCACCGGCACCGCGATGCCGTATTTCAAGAAGCACCTGGAGTCGGAGAAGATCTGGGACTTGGCCAACTACCTGGCCGTTTCCTTCGTCGGCTACACCGATGCCAACACCGATCCCCGCGGCATCGACGCCTCCTACGAGAACGGCTGGGTGAATCGCTATCAGCCGCCGGCGCTCGCGCCGGGACGCTAGGCGGGCAAAGGGAAAGGTAGGCATTGCGGGCAAGGTGCGGTTCTCGAATAAACTTTTCGGATTTGCCAACGAAAAGCAAATCCCCCCTGTCCCCCCTTCGCAAAGGGGGGAACCTGATGGCTTCGTTTATCCTTCGTGGGAAAGGCCTCTTTCCTCAGGAGTACTGTTATGAACAACCCGCTCGACAGCACCGCCTTCGTGCTCATCTGGATCGGCTTTCCGCTCCTCGCGGGGAGCGTGGCGGCGCTATTTTTCTTCTGGGGGATGCGCAACGGCCAGTTCGCCGACCAGGAGCGCGCCCGCTACCTGCCGCTGGAGTCCGGTTGTGAGGAGGAGGCCCCCACGCGGTCGGAGCCGCCACGTCATGATCGGGGTGACCAGGAAGTGGTGGAGATGCCTTCGCTTTCGCAGCCCGGGCGTCCTGAGACAGGCGGAGGCCCTAAAAAGGGTGTGGGAGGTACGCGTCCATGCTGACCCTCTACCTGTACGTGCTGCAAAACCAGTGGCTCGTCATGACGCTTTTGTGCGGGGTGGCACTCGTAATCGCAACGGCGCTCGTCTACCAGGCGCTCTGGCTGCCGCGCGGTACGGAGAAAAAAAGCGAAGAGATCAAGGTGAGGGGACCGGCAAGCTTCCTCGCATGGCTGCGCTCCTTCATGCCCTGGATCATCATCCTGCTCTTTCTGGCCTGCATCGCGTTCACATTCTTCGAGATCTCGTACAACGCCGGCACCCCCCCCAACTGGTGAGGCCAACATGGAAGAAAAACCGGAATACGACGAGCAGCAGGAGCTGCGTTCCCCCTGGGAGTGGGTGATCCTGATCGTCTTCAGCGCGGCGCTCATGGGGTACGGCTGGCTGGTCTACCTCCTCGTCCAGGACGCAGCAAGGCGCTGGGACTTCGGGCAGCTCCCCGACACGCCGGCGGAGTCGATCTACTCGAGCGAGCAGCCGCGCAGACCGGCGCAACGCCAGATCCAGGCGCTGCCGGAGGCGATACCACTGCAGCCGGCACAGGAACGCGGTAAGGACGGGGGGAAAAGATGAAGAAGCTGATCGCGTTCATGGTCCTCGCCCCCCCGCTGTTCGGTGCCGTGGTTTTCGGCTGGATCCTGGTGCGGGGGCCGAGGATGACGGTGCAGCACCATATTCGCGAATTCCAGATGGTGTTGCCGGGACCGGCGCAGGGGAGCGTGAGCGTTAGACCGATGGCTGCATCGGAGGGCGTGATGGAGGGACCGCGGGCGACCCCGGCGCTCCTCGCGCAGGGGAGGGTGTACTATGATTATTACTGCCTTTTCTGCCACGGTAGTGCGGGCGCAGGAGACGGACCGGTGGGAAACAGCTACGTGCCGAGGCCCGCCGACCTGCGCCGCCCCTCGGTGGGCGCCTACCTGGACGGAGAACTGCTGCACAGGATGCTCACCGGGACGGGACACGAGCCGGTACTCGAACGCGTGGTGCCGCAGCGGCACCGGTGGCCCCTGATGCTTTACCTCCGTGCGCTGGGCGCTCCGCGTTGACCGGAGGGCTACCCCTCCTGCTCCGGCCCTTTCCCGGACAGTACCTCCTGCACCAACTTGGCGAGCTCTTCCATCTGAAACGGTTTCTTCAAAAAAGCCGCCCCTTCCCGGCGCACGCTCTCGTCATCGAGGATGGCGGCGGTGTAGCCCGACATGTAGATGCACTTCGCCCCCGGCCTCATCCTGCGCAGCGCTTCCATCATCTCCTGGCCACGCATCCCGGGCATGAGGACGTCGGTCAGCACCAGGTCGATCTCCACATCAGGGTTTTCCGCCACGACGAGCGCCTCACGGGGATCGGCGATGGCGAGGCAGCGGTATCCCATGCTTTCGAGCATGGACATGGTCAGGTCGCGCACCATGTCCTCGTCCTCCACCAGAAGCACCGTCCCGCTCCCCCGCGCCGGGGCCGGCGCCGCGGGCTCCGGCTCCTGGCACCGCGCTTCCCGGCACCTAGGGAAAAACACTTTAAAGGCGCTGCCGCACCCCGGCTCGGTCTCCACCTCGATGAAGCCGCCGTTTTGCGTGACGATGCCGTACACCGTCGCGAGCCCCAGACCGGTCCCCTTCCCCTGCCTCTTGGTCGTGTAGAAGGGCTCGAAGATGTGCCGTCGCGTCTCGGCATCCATCCCCTCGCCGGTGTCCCGGCACTCGATCCAGACGAAACCTCCCGGCGCCACGTCCGGCGCGCCCGGTGGGGGCGCCTTGAGTTCCACGTTGCCGGTAGCGATGGTGATGGTCCCCCCCTGCGGCATGGCGTCGCGCGCGTTCACCACGAGGTTCATGACGATCTGGTCCAGTTGCACCGGGTCGATGTTGATCTGCCACAGCGCTTCTCCCGGCACCACGACGATGGCGATGTGCTCCCCGATCAGGCGCCCTAGCGACTTGCGCAGCTCCTCCAGCACGGCGTTTACCTGGACCGGCTTGGGCGCGACCACCTGCTGGCGGGAAAAGGCGAGGAGCTGGGCGGTGATGTCGCGTGACTGCTCCGCGGCCTTAACGATCTGCCCCAGGTGTTCTTTCAGCGCCGGATCTCCCGTCTTGTACGAGGCGAGCTCGGCGTTGCCAAGGATCACGGTGAGCTTGTTGTTGAAGTCGTGCGCCACCCCTCCTGCCAGGCGCCCCACCGATTCCAGCTTCTGGGACTGGCGCAGCTGCTCCTCTATGGCGCGCCGCTCGGTGATGTCGCGCACCGTCGCGATGATCCCGACCACCTCTCCAGAGCCGCTGCGCAAGGGAGCGGAGGCGTCGGAAAGCCAGATCTTCCGTCCGGCCGCGTCGCGCCCGCCGAATTCCAAAGTCACCGGGGCCCCGCCCCTCAAAAGCTCCTCCAGGCGCGCCAATAAGCCGCTCTCCCTGAGCCACGGGAAGACCTCGACCGCCTCCCTACCCAGGACATCCTCCGCCCGGAAGCCGCTCAGCTCCTCCATGTACGGGTTCCACACCAGGTAGCGCAGCTCGCGGTCGTACACGATGATCCCCTCGCGGGCGCTGTTGATGATCTCCTGGTTGAACTGCAGGGCGTCCGAGAGCCTTTCCGCGTGGAGCTTCTTCTCGGTGACGTCCTCGTAGACGCCGAGCACGCCCCAGATCGCTCCCTCTTTGTCCCTCAGCGGCATCTTGCTCGTGTCGATCCAGATCACGCTGCCGTCGGCCTGGGTGAGGTTCTCGATGATGTGCATCTTGGCCTGGCCGCTCTCCATGACGGCCCGGTCGTCCGCCAGATACCCCTCGCACTCCTCATCGGTCCAGGGGAGGTCGTGGTCGGTCTTCCCCACCACATCGGAGGGGTCGGAAAGCCCGGCACCCGCGGCGAACTCGCGGTTGCAACCCATGTAGACGCTGTCCCGGTCTTTCCAGAAGATCGACTGCGGGATCGAGTTAATTATGTGACGCAGCACGTCGTTGGTAAGGCGCAACTCTTCCAGGGCCTGGTGCAGCTCGCCGTAGGGACGCTGAACGGCCGCGGCGAACACCCCGTGGTAGATCATGGCGAAGGCAATCAACTTGTACAGGTGCCCCAGCACGTTGTAGGTGTCGTAGACGCTTTTGTAGAGGGTGAAGACGAGTTCGCTGAAGATGCAGAGGGCGAAGGCGCAGACGAAACAGCGGTAGTGGACGTCCTCGGACGCGGTGAGCCGCCTGAGGTATACCGCTATGGCAAGGCAGAGCAGGATGATGATGAGCCACTCCGCCCCCTTCTTGAACGGGGTGAGCCCGTAGCCCGGCACGAAGGTCGCGGGGAGCGCATCCGGGAAGAAGGTGACCAGGACGAAGACGGCGCCGGTGACGGCGAGGACTGCGGCTAAAAGAGGCCAGCGCCCGGACCAGCGCGACCGCCCCTTCTTGCCGACGAAGCCGCTGGCGAGGAAGGAGGCCGCACCGAAGAGGCGGACCGCGATCCAGAACTGGGTGGACTTGTTTGGGGAGTTGGGGGTGATGAAGGAAGGCATCCCCGGATAACCCATGGTGTGCATGAAGTCCATGAGGCCGATCCCGAGGAAGGCGACGCCGAGAAAGAGCGTGTGCCGGTCCCCGCTTTGGCTGTGCGAGAACCAGGCGGCCCCGAAGATGGAGAGGGAAACCATGACGCTGAAGAATTCCACGGTGTTGTGGAAGACCAGGTAGTCGGACGCATCCAGCACCCGGTAAAGCGCCGAGGGGAAAAGTTCGACGAGCAGAAACGGCAACGCCGCAATCAGGCTCACCGCGACGAGCGCCACCCGGCTTCGCATTGGCATGTCGGTCCTAGTCATGGTCTCTTTCCCGGGGGCTGCGTATCTAGATCAGGCTACATGCACACCTTCAGCACCTGCTCGAGATCCGTCTCCCCCTGCATCATCTTAAAAAGGCCGTCCATCTTCAGAGTCCACATCCCGTCATCCATGGCGATGCCGCGCAGCTCGTCCATCCCCTTGCCGTGCCTGATGGCGACCTTCACCGCTTCGGTCCCGGTCATGAGCTCGTGCAGCGCGATGCGCCCCTTGTAGCCGGTTCCCCCGCAGCTGTCACAGCCGACCGCCTTCATGAAGCTCGCTTCCTTGAAGTCCGGGATGACGACGGGCCTCTCCCCCGCGATCTGCGTGAGCGCCGTCACCGCCTCGTCGTAATGCTGCCGCTGGTCGCGCGCCGGCTTCTTGCAGTTCGGGCAGAGCTTCTTGGCCAGGCGCTGCGCCAGGATGCCGAGGAGGGCGTCGGAGAAGTTGAAGGGGTCCATCCCCATCTCGATGAGGCGCACCGCCGCCTCCGGTGCGGAGTTCGTGTGCAGGGTGGAGAAGACGAGGTGACCGGTGAGGGAGGCCTCGATGGCGATCTTCGAGGTCTCCGCGTCGCGCATCTCGCCGATCATTATGACGTCCGGGTCGGCACGCAAAAAGGAGCGCAGCGCCTCGGCGAAGGTGAAGCCGATCTTCGCGTTCACCTGCACCTGGCAAAGCCCCTGCTGCGTGATCTCGACCGGGTCCTCCGCGGTCCAGATCTTGCGCTCCTGCGTGTTGATATGGCCCAGTGCCGAGTGCAGCGTGGTGGTCTTACCCGACCCGGTCGGCCCGACGCAGAGGATGATGCCGTGCGGCTTCTCCAGGATCTCCATGAACCGTTCCAGGTTGTGCGGCGTGAGCCCGAGCCCGGTCAGGGGGTAGGGCTTGCTCGCGGCGAGGAGCCTCAGTACCGCCGCCTCGCGCCCCCCCACCATCGGGGTGATCTCGACGCGGTACTCGAGCATCTTCTGCCGGTAACGGAGCAGGATCTTGCCGCTTTGCGGACGGCGCCGCTCTGCGATGTTCAGGTCCGCCATGATCTTTATGCGCACCAGGATGGCACCCTTGTAGGAGGCGGATACCTTGTGCGCCGCCACGCACTCGCCGTCGACGCGGTAGCGGATCCCCAGCGGCTCGTTGCCGGTACCCGGCTCGAAGTGGATGTCGGAAGCCCCCTGGTTGTAGGCGTCGATGAGGATTCGGTTCACCAGCGAGATGATCTTCGAGTCCGGCTCGAAGAGCAGGCGGGTATCGTCCGCCTCCTCCTCGATGGTGACCGTCTCCGCCTCCCCCTTCATCGAGTTCAGCAGGGTGTCCACGGTGTCGATCCGGTTCCGGTAGTACTTCTCGATTGCCGCGGTGATCTTTTGCTGCGGGGCCACCACGAGTTCGGTGGCGAAGTTGGTCGAGAACCTCAGGTTGTCGCCGATGCTGAGATCGGTGGGGGAGGAGGTGGCGACGGTAAGGGTCCTACCCTCCAGCGAGATCGGGAACACCTTCAGGCGGGTGGCGAGCCCCTCGGAGATGGCGCCGAGCGCTGCGTCGCTCGGGACGACCGTGTCGAGGTCCACGTAGCGGAGCCTGAACTTGGTAGCGAGCGCCGAGAGGAGCTGCTCCTCGGTGATGAGCCCCTTCATGATGAGGAGTTCGCCTACCTGCAGCTTCTTACCCTTCTGGCTCTTGAAGGCTGCCTCCACCTGCTCGCGGGTCACGAGCCCCGACTCGACCAGGATGTCCCCCACCCTCGCGTGGTGCATGAGGGCGTGCTCCTGCGCCTCGCCTTCGTCGACGGCATCGGCCAAAAGGATCGCGGCGTCCGGATCCCCCCCCTTTGCCTGCTCGGACTGCAGCCTTATCGCGGCTTCCACCTTTTCCGGCGATACGTAGCCGTGGTCCTCAAGGATCTGCCCCGTGCGCCGGTCGTCCTGGCGGTACCTGATCCCAGAGTCGGTGAAGAACGCGGTGTGGTAACTCTCCTCCCCCTGCAGCATCCCGAGGAACCCCTTGAGGAACTTGCCGTTGGCCGGGACGGAAACCCTGAAGGTCTCCCCGGCTATGGTTTGCACCTCCTCGATGGTCTCTTTTCCGCCGCCGATCCCCGCCGGCGGGTTCAGGAAACGTATGTAGCAGATCTCGTCGAGCGAGAAGACAAGCGTCTCCTTCCCCCCCTCCACCTGCACCTCGATCTCGCTGTCCTGGTGCTTGAAGGAGCGGGTGAGTACCCCCCTCACCTCGTCTCCGGTCTTTAGCCTTATCCTCAATTCGTTCATGTCCGTTACCTCTCGGCGCTTCTCCCGCGCCGGTGCTATGCCGCATCCCCGGCCGGGATGCCGGTACCTCGTTCTTGCCTCAGACTGTCTTCATCGGTGAAAAAACGCGCAACTTTCTCGGCGTTCACCGGCCGCGAGATCAGGAAGCCCTGGATCTCGTGGCATCCCTGGTCCTTCAGGGCCTCCAGCTGTTCCACCGTCTCCACACCTTCCGCCACGATCTGCATGTTGAGGCTTTTGGCCATGGCGATAATGGCGGTGACGATGGCCTGATCCTCGGTGCTCTTCATCATGTTGAGGATGAAGGTACGGTCGATCTTCAGCGTGTTGATGGGAAACCGGTGCAGATAGGAAAGCGACGAGTAGCCGGTGCCGAAATCGTCCACGGAGACGGTGATACCCATCTCGCGCAGTTCCCCAAGCACACGGCAGGTGTACTCGTCGTTCTGCATGAGCGCCCCCTCCGTGATCTCGATCTCAAACAGCGCCGGGTCGAGCTCCGTCTTCCCAAGTACCGCGAGGATCGACTCCTTCACGTCCTGGCGCTGAAAGTGGAACGGGGAGAGGTTCACCGCCACCCGCACCGGGGGGTGCCCCACCTCCTGCCAGGCTTTCGCCTGCCGACACGCGGTGCGCATGACCCACTCGGTGAGCTCTGCGATCAAACCGCTCTCCTCGGCGAGGCGGATGAAGCGGTCCGGTCCCAAAAGCCCCAGCCTCGGGTGCATCCAGCGCACCAGCGCCTCGACGCTGGTCACCTTGCCGGTCAGCACGTCGACCTTGGGCTGGTAATGCAGCACGAACTCACCCTGCACGATAGCCTGGCGCAGGTCGGTGAGCAGGGTGACCCGCTCGCTTGCGTGCTCGTTCATCCTCTTCTCGAAGAGGGCGTACACGTTCTTGCCGGCGCCCTTCGCGTGATACATGGCGATGTCGGCGTTCATCAAAAGCTCGTCCACCGTCTTGCCGTCGTTGGGGAACAGGGTCACCCCGATGCTTGCGGTGACGTGGATCTCGCTTTCGCCGAGCCGGAAGGTGTCGGCAAAAAGAGCAACCAGTTTCTGCGCGACGAGGGCGGCGTTTTCCGGCGTGGCGATGTTCTGGCAGAAGACGGTGAACTCGTCCCCGCCAAGCCGCGCCACGGTGTCACAGCTTCGCACCACCGTCGAAAGGCGGCTTGCCACCTCGATGAGGAGCAGGTCGCCGATCCGGTGCCCCAGGGTGTCGTTGATGTCCTTGAAGTGGTCAAGGTCGATGAAGATCACCGCCACCGCCTCCCGCGCCCGTCCCGCAAGTGAGAGCGCCTGGCTCAGCCGGTCGTAAAACAGGGTGCGGTTCGGGAGCCGGGTCAGGGGATCGTAGTGCGCGAGCTGCTGCAGATGCGCCTGGCGCTGCCTGAGGATCTGGTTGCGCTCCTCGATCTCGCACAGCATCTCGTTGAAGCCGTCGTAGAGAAGGCCGATCTCGTCGCTCGAAGGTCTCTGCACGCGCAGAGAGAAGTTCTTGCTGGCGGAAACCTCCTTCATGGTGGCGAGCAGTTCCAGAAGCGGTGACGACACCATCTGCTGCAGCCGCGCAGAGAAGAGGTAGGCGGCAACGAAGGCGGCGCCCATGAACATAAGGGCCGCGACAAGGGTCCAGCCCAGGTTGCGCAGAAAGCCGGAGGCGTTCGCATGGAGCACCACGGTCCCGACCTGCTCGCCGTCGAGATAAATCGACTTCACCGCGCTCGCGTAACCGGAGAAGAACGAACTCCGGTAGGCCTCATTTTGTACCTGTTGTACCGCCCGGGTGATGTCGGCGGGGGTCGCCCCCTCGGGAACGAGCTCCAGGGGGAGCTTCTCCCGCTCCGCGCCCGGGGCCAGGTACCGGGCGAAGAGTCGGCCGTCCTTGGTGATGATGTACGCCGCCAGGATGGAGCTCTTCGCCGCCAGGGGGCGCACCGTGTCCTCCGCCGACTTGGGGTCGTTGAAGACGACCGCCGAGGCGCTGTTTTCCCCGATCACCTCCGCTATGGAGACGAGGTCCTCCTCCTGGGCCCGGTACAGCACCTTCGCCTCCCGCGCCACGAAGAAGAGCGATGCGAGGAGGAGGGTCGCCGTGCAGCAAAGCATGATGATCAGCATCAGCTTGCGTTGCAGCGGGAGGTTTCTTATGAAGTGCTCTCCGGGACGGCTCATGAATCACCCTCTTTTATGATCCTCGCGAGCTTCAGGAGTTGGGAGCTGATCTTGAACCGGGACTGGTGCGCCGCCTTCATGTTGATCTCGAAGCGGACCCTCCCCTCCTGCTCCACGAGCCCGATGATCCCACCTTGGCGGGCAAAATCAGGGAGATCCCCGACGGTGAGTACCGACCTCCTTCGCGCCATGTCGAGGACCCCCGCCAGGTAGCGTTTCTCCACCCCGCTCACCACGAGAAGGTGGCACTCTCCCAGCTCTTCGCCGACCTGCAGGTGCCGGACCAGGACAGGATGTCCAAGCACCGTCTTGCCCCGGTACGGCTCGAGCGCCGCAGCAAAGGGGCCGCGCCCCATGCTGCAGATCATGAGGGGGGCGCCGTTCGAGGCGAACGCCCCCGCCGGCCACTCGATGTACTTCGCCATGTTGTAGACCATGGCCCCCTTCACCTGGTACTCCTGTGCCCCCTCGGCCCCGAGGGGCCGGGGCCCGGACAGGACGAGGGAGGCGGTCAGAACCCCCAGGATGAGCCGGCGCGTCATGTTGAAAATGGTCGGCATCGACATCTCCCCTAAAACCGGTAGCTCGCCTGGAGCCGGTAGGTCCTGCCGTCCTGCGGAATCACGTTCTGCACGTGATCCGTGGTGGCGGGATCGACAATACGCCGGTCCAGGAGGTTGTAGACGGAGACGGAGGTTTCAAGCCCGGGCAGCAAGGCTGTGGAATAGAGCGTCGCGTTGGCGACCGCGTACCCTCCCGCCGCCACCTGGGCGTCGTTGTGGGTAAAGTCGCGCCGGCTCACCCCCTGCAGTTCGATGCCGGCGAACAACTTCTTCCGGTACAGGGGGGCCGTCACGTTGAGCTTCGCCAGGTGACGCGGCGAGTAGTCCAGGCGCTGATCGGTCACGTCGTTGCGCGCCGAGACGAAGCTGTAACTCGCTCGGGCCGAGAAGCCGCTGTTCCACTGCCCCTCGACCTCGAACTCTCCTCCGAGTGCCTTCACCCGCTCCATGTTGGCGAAGGCTACCTGCGTTGCCGAGACGTCCTCATAGCTGATCAGGTTGTCGATCTTGTTGTAGAAGAGGCTCGCGCTGGTGCGCACGACGTCGCCGTAGTACTGCTCCCAGATCGCCTCGTAGGTGCGCACCGTCTCGGGCCTGAGCGACGGGCTCGTGGCGTAACCGTTGAAGACGTCGTTGTAGTAGAGCTCGTAGGCGTTGGGAGCGCGGAACGCCTTGCCGTAGATCAGCTTGAAGACGGTCCCCTCCACGGGGGTGTAGATGAGCGCGAGGCGCGGGCTCGTCGCGCCGCCGAAGGTCTCGTAGTGGTCGTAGCGCACCCCCGCGTTCAGGATCAGCTCATCCAGGATGCGCAGCTCCGCCTGCCCGAAGAGGGCCCAGAACAGGTCGCTGTGGTCGTTTTCCACGCTGCGTCCCCCGGGGACCAGGTCCACGTTCGGGAGCTCCAGTTGGAAGTTGTCCCTAAAGCGCGCGCCGCCGGTCAGTTGCAGCCTCGGGAGCACCTGTCGGCTTGCCTGCGCCTCGGCGCCCCACCAGCGCGCCAGGTGATCATCCCGGTTCACGTAGGTGGCGGGATAGAAAGGTGGATCGTCGATGCCGCGCTCGTAGGCGAAGTCGCCGATGAAGCGGTACTCGTCGTAGAAGAGCCGCGCGGTAACGCTGGTCCCCTCGAAGGCCTTGTCGTATTTGAGGTCGAGGAAGCTGCGCCGGTCGGTGGACTTGGTGCGGGGGTCGTCGAAGATGGTGCCGAAGGAGGCGGTCGGGATGCGCTTGTCGCGCGAGACGAGAGCGCCGGTCAGGGTGAAGTCATGCAGGTGCCCCGAGGCGAAGAGCGAGTAGTTGCGGTCGCGGTCCATGTTGTCCGCCATGCCGTTGTTGGTTGCGGGGTCGTTGAACTCGGGATAGAAGAGGCGGTCGTCGCCGCGGCTTACGTAACGTGAACCCGAGACGAGGAACTCACCACCGTTGAATGCCTTCCCGAAGGTGAGGCGCCCCGAGCCGCTCTTCTGACTCCCGAAGCTTCCCGCCGCCTCCACGCCGTCCAACTGCTTGCCGCTTTTGCTGATCACGTTGATGACGCCGAAAAAGGCGCCCGCGCCGTAGAGCGAGGAGCTAGGCCCCCTGATGATCTCGATGCGGTCGACGAGGGCCAGGTCGAGGATGAATTCGGTCCCTATGGCGGCGGACTCGTAGATGACGTCGTTGATCTGGTGCCCGTCGAGCAGGAGGAGGACGCGGGTGTTGTAATCGCCGGGGCGGTTGAAGCCGCGCGTCCCGATGTAGCTGTAGTTGCGGTCGTAGGTGACGAAAAAGCCGCGCGTCGCCTTCAGGACGTCCGCAAGGGTACGCCAGCCGTAATGCCTGATCTCGTCCGAGGTCACCACGGTGACCGATGCCGGCGCCTCGGTCACCACCTGTTCGAACTTGGAAACGCCGTACACCTTCTCCACCTTAAGGTTGGTGAGCTGCTCCAGGTCCATGGTGCCGAGATCCGGGGCGGGCTGCTCGGCGGCGTCATCCGCGCGCGCCGTCCCGCAGAGCAGGGAGAGCAGCAAGCCGGCCAGTGGCACCAGAAGCCTGCAACGGTTTCTTGTCATCGTCTTCCTCCAGCAATCCACTTCCTCTGTACCAGTGCCGGCTGGTCGTAACAACGAGACCGGGGAAGAAGGCGTGGCGATGTATCAAGCGGGTGGCCGAAACGGCCTGATAGGTAACGGATAATTTAATATTTTATTATTATTGTCAATGCTTAATATTAAACCTAAGCTCAGGTACTGCTGTGAGAGATAGCAATTGAGACTATGCGATAGAGTCCCGCAACTGTTACTTTGTTAAATGTAAATAGTTGGTGTCCTTTGCAATGCCGGAAATCGTATCATACATAAGGTACATTGCAATTGAGCATATAAGCCATGTACACTTCTGGTTCTCCTAACTGAGTTGATATGACTTTTCGGCTGTTCTTCTGCGAAAGTTAGCTCGATTATGTGCGCCTGAGGAAAGTCCTTCCGGGAACGAAAAAGGGCCAGTTAAGCTGGCCCTTTTTCCGTCGGTTTTACTGTGTGGTGTGCGTACTAGGCGGGGATATACGCCGCGGCGCCGATTTCGGTCAGGTAGAGGCGAACCGTAACAGAGCACTCGGCCCCTGCGTCCTTCACCAAAGCCACCACCTTCTCGAGAATGGCTCCCGCCAGCTTGTTCTCCACGGCGGTACGGGGTCCGAGGCTACGCGCGAGCACGATGATGCGCAGGTCCGCCCCGGTGTCACGGCCGCTAGCCTGGGAGAACTGCAGTGAGATCTGCTCCGGTTTGAGGATCGCCATCTTGCCGCCGCGGATTTCCAGTAACCCTGAAATGATGGAAGGGACATCCTTCGCGAGGGCGTCCAGCACCTCGTCCTTCACATTCGCCTTATGGACTATCGCCACATTCATGATTACTTCCTCCTTGTGCAGTATGAGCGGTGAACAATCGGGGCAGTATAGAAGAAAATGAGTGAGACATCAATAAAGAGAATAAAAGGACCAGTGTGATGACTGGTCCCTTGAAAGGAATGGTTGTGAGAGCTGATACTTACGTCGGCGTGAAGAAGATGGCCCCCTGTCCCTTTTCCGACTCTCGCCCAAATCTTTCCCTGATGCCGCTGCAACAAAAAAGATCGATTACTTTTTTTTGGCCGGATCGCCTTCTACCGCATCAGATCTCGTGCCCGTGGAGCTGATGCAGAAGCCGCTTCAAACGTTCCGCTGCAGACGAAAGCGAGAGAAAGCGGCCGCCCCCAAGGGCCTGTTGCGTTCTTGACCATCATGGGCCGATCGCCCCAACACACCCTAGGCCGTTTAACCCATACCATGGGTACTTTCACCCAAAAAGCAATCTCGCACCGCTGCGCCGTTCCCTCACCGTAAAAACTTATCCCCCCGCAATCCCCGACCAGATCCGGTTATACGAAAATCATTATTGCTTATCATCGCTTGGCGCGTACCGCTGGTACAGGTCATGCTATCCACTCTGTCGCACTTCCCCTATCCATCATGTTTGGCACGTCAGTGCCTTACTGCCCCCATCTTCTTGACCGGGGCAGCCATACCCAAAGGAGGAAGCAACGGATGAAAAAAAGCATCGTAGCACTGTGCAGTATCGGCAGTACCCTGCTGGCACTGGTCGGCACCGCGTTCGGTCTCACCCACCCGACCCTGACCTGGACGGGGTACGCCATGTGCAGCTCCTGCCACACGACGCAGGCTAAGGCTATGTACCAATCGGTCCACTACCAGTGGAAGGGTTCCGCCGCCGAGATGACCACAGGCCCGACCACACAGGGAAAGATCGACGCCGTCGACGGGTCGAGCGCCCTCAACGCCTACTGCATCAACATCCAGGGGAACTGGGGCCCCTGCGGCGCCTGCCATGTCGGGACCGGCGCCAAACCTGTGGCCACCAGCAACCCGACCGCGGCGCAGCTTGCCGCCATCGACTGCCTGATCTGTCACAACGACACCGTGAACGCACCATATTCCCGCGTGCGTAACGCGACCACCGGGCTCTTCGAACCGGCGGCAGGCCTTAACATGAACCTCGTGGTGCAAAAGGCCGCCATAAAGCCGGTGCGCAAGAACTGCCTCGGCTGCCACGCCAAAGCGGGGGGCGGCGACGCGGTCAAGCGCGGCGACATCGCCCTTGCGAGCGGGACCACGGCAGACATCCTCTACGATACCCACATGGCAACCGGCAACGGGGGCAATCTCGCCTGCCAGGCCTGCCACACCTTCAGTGCGCACCGGGTCGCCGGCCGCGGCACCGATCTCAGGCCGCAGGACACCACTGTCCAGATGGCCTGCGCCACCACCACCTGTCACCCCACCAAGACCAGCACCACCTCCAGCCACGGTAACGAGTACGTGAACCGCCATCAATCCCGCGTCGCCTGCCAGACCTGCCACCTCGCCAAATACGCGAAGAACGCCGGCGACTCGGCAGCCAGCGAAGCCACGGAAACCCACCGTACCTGGGTCTCCGCGGAATGGAACTCGACTCTGAACCGCTACGAGCCGGTGCCGACCAAGGCCAACAACCTGATCCCCAAATATGCCTTCTGGAACGGCAAGAGCTGGGGCAACAACACCTTCAACACCGCCGTTCTCGACGCCGCTACCGGCGCCTACAAGATATCCCGTCCGGTGGGCGCCATCACCGACGGCGTAGGCACCAAACTCTACCCCTTCAAGTACAAGACAGCGACCCAAGCGCTCGCAAGCGGCAAGATCGTCCCCATCTCCACCGCGAAGTTCTTCGCCACCGGTCTCTATGACGACGCGGTGCGGGACGGCCTCGTCTACCTCGGGCTGTCCAGCACAACCCCCTATACCACCGTCACCACCGATGAATACCAGTTGCTGAACCACCAGATCCCGGCGGCCTCCGGCAACACCCTGGCATGCGCCGCCTGCCATCCGAACGCCGGTGCCACCCAGTTGAAACTCGTAAACACCCTCGGCTACGGCATCAAGGGGACGGCAACCACAACCTGCACCCAGTGCCACAGCTTCAAGGACGTCCATTCCCTGGACTACATCAGCATGCACGACAAGCACGTCAAGGATAAGCAGATCGACTGCTCCATGTGCCACGGCTTCACCCGTCCCGAACGCAACCTCAGGATTGGGATCCTGCCTGGCTAACCCTTCCACCTTTCATCCCATGCAATCAGGGCCCGGCAACGGGCCCTCTTTTTTTACGAGTTTGGAAGACCCCACTCCGGTGAAGTTGATCAACCAGCCTGTCAAAACTCTTTTTGCCGCACTCGTTGAGATATTACTTAACCGCGTTGTACCGGTCAGTCCCCCGAGAATAACCAATACTCACCAGCAGATATCTTTTTCTTTTCCCGTGCAGACTCTCCCGACTACTACGGCAGCGTAAGTGATCCCAAATCCAGAACACGCTACCTACTTTCCATTTCGATCTTCCCTCTTTCTGAGGCGTCAACTCTTCCAACAGGCCCCTACGCTCCCTTTTTATCCCTACGAGGAGTTCTGCCGGGTTTGTATTCTAATCCGGGGACCGCGACTAAGTGTGGCGAAAATCCTCCCGCGGAAAAATCAGGTTTCATTTTTTCTCGGGGAAACAGGTTTTTTGCCGCTCTAACAACTTATAATGTTTGGTGAATTCAGGCGGCCTTAAAAAGAAGTTTGTTTTTCACCCGGCAAGGTCTGTTTTTGGGGGCGGCATGCCTGGTATTTACGGCAGCAAGTCCAGCAGGTGGATGTCGACACAGTTACGCGTCCCTAGGAAAACCTCCCGTTCCGCAAGGCCTTGTTTCGAAGGTGCAAGAAGGACACACAATGGTGATCCAAGTCGTACCAGATGAATTTTAGAGCTGCAGGGAATGTAGCGAAGAGTGGCGAAGCTGTTTCGAAACGACAAAAGGGCCAGGTGAAATCAATCACCTGACCCTTTGCTTTGATGGCGCGCCCGGAGCGATTCGAACGCCCGGCCCCAAGATTCGTAGTCTTGTGCTCTATCCAGCTGAGCTACGGGCGCAAACTGTACTTTTACTGCGTGCTTCTTTTTATGGCGCGCTCGGAGAGATTCGAACTCCCGACCTACGGATTCGTAGTCCGTTGCTCTATCCAGCTGAGCTACGAGCGCATTCTTTATCAACTGGCCGGCATGTAGTCGACCAGGGTGAAACCGTATTGCGGATGCTGATAGGCATGCGCGGTGGGGTACAGAGAAAACAACCACCCCTTGTAGATCTCCTTCCCGTTCTCCCTGATCACCAGCTGTGCCGCCGGGTTCACCAGGTCGTTCGACTGGGAGGTGAGGGTGGTACCTTCCATCACGAAGTGCGGCAGGAACGTTTCCACCTTGAGTGTCAGATCCGATCCGGGGAGCTTGAAGTCGGAACCTATGTTCAGGGTGTAAACCTTCTTCAGGTGGGCGTTCTTGTCGGCAACCCGGATCTGGACCGCCTTCCATTTGCCTTTCACCTGATCCGGAACCACTACAACCGATGGAGCCCTTGCCGGGCGTGGGCTGTTTGCTTCCGGTTTCTGCTTTCCCTTATCGTTGCATCCTGTCGCGAAAGATAATGCTACCAGGGATAAAACCAGCAGTTTCAGCAACACCTTCACCAAAACCTCCGCTGACTGCAACAACCTTCAAGGCACTGCATGCTGCAAAAAAAGTGGCGGAGAGCGAGGGATTCGAACCCTCGATACCGGTTTCCCAGTATACACGCTTAGCAGGCGTGCGCCTTCGACCTACTCGGCCAGCTCTCCGTTTCAAACCGTACTGCTATTTCGTGCTGCTAAAACCTATTGGCGGAGGAAGTAGGATTCGAACCCACGGAACTTTCGTTCAACGGTTTTCAAGACCGCCGCCTTCAACCACTCGGCCATTCCTCCAAAGCCTAGCTGATACGCTCCGCTCCGCCCATGTAGGGCCTGAGCACTTCGGGGATCAGCACTGAACCGTCGGCCTGCTGGTAGTTCTCCAGCACCGCCACCACGGTCCTGCCGACTGCGAGGCCCGAGCCGTTCAGCGTGTGGACAAATTCCGGCTTCGCCTTCTCGTCCGGGCGGAAGCGGATTCCGGCCCGACGCGCCTGAAAATCTTCGAAACAGCTACAGGAGGAGATCTCACGGTAGCAGTTTTGCCCCGGCAGCCAAACCTCGATGTCGAAGGTCTTGGCGGCGGAGAAACCGATGTCACCCGTGCACAGTTCCACGACCCGGTAAGGTATCTGCAACCTGCGCAGCACCTCCTCGGCGTGGCCGAGCAGCTTCTGCAACTCCTGGTAGGATTCCTCGGGGGAGGTGAACTTGACCAGTTCGACCTTGTTGAACTGGTGCTGCCTGATCAGGCCGCGGGTGTCTTTGCCGTACGAACCGGCCTCCTTGCGGAAGCAGGGGGTGTAGGCACAGTATGAAATCGGCAGGTCGGATCCTTTGAGGATCTCGCCGCGATGGATGTTGGTTACCGGGACTTCAGCCGTGGGGATGAGAAAAAAATCGACCCCTTCCAGATGGAAGAGATCTTCCTCAAACTTGGGCAGTTGGCCCGTACCGGTCATGCTGTCCCTGTTTACCATAAAGGGCGGGAGCATTTCAATATAATTGTGCTCGCCGGTATGCAGGTCCAGCATGAAGTTGATGAGCGCTCTTTCGAGTCTTGCACCGGCCCCTTTATAAAGGGTGAAACGCGCGCCTGTAAGCTTGGCACCGCGTTCGAAATCCAGTATGTCGAGGTTCTCACCCACTTCCCAGTGCGGTTTCGGCTCGAAAGAATAGCTCGGGATCTCACCTTCAAGGCGGACCACCACGTTCTCTTCTTCGGACTTACCCACCGGGGTCGTCTCATTCGGTATGTTCGGGACGGTCAGGAGGAAGGATTGCAGTTCCTCTTCCACGCCCTTCAGTTCTTCGTCGATCCCCTTGATCTGCTGGGAGACCTCGCGCATCTGCGCTTTTTTATCGCCGGCCTGGCTCTTGTCCTGGAGGCGGGCGATCTCTTCGGTGACCTTGTTGCGCAGGGCCTTGAGCGTTTCGCCCTTCAGCAGGAGTTCGCGACGACGCTCGTCCAGCTCTTTGAAGCGGGCAAGACTGATCCCCTCGCCTCTTGTCTTGAGCCGTGCTTCGACAGTATCCAGATTTTCACGTAAGTATCTAGCGTCAAGCATGGATGCGCGCCTTTACTTTCAGATCACCAAAGCTATACTGTCTAGCATTCCCGCCCTGGTTAGTCAACCATTTTTTCGCACCTACTGCAAACAGAGCTTCGCGCTGACAGGAGGAATCGTGGCCAGGCTTTTCATAGCGATCGAACTTCCCGGCGAGATAAAGAAGACTCTCTCATCCCTTTGCTGTGACCTACCCGGCATGCGCTGGGTACCGCCAGACCAGATACATCTCACCCTGCGCTTTCTGGGCGATGTGCAGCCCAAAGACACGCTCAGACTCAAAGAAGCCTTGCCCGCAATCACCTTCGCACCTTTCCCGCTCACCGTGCAGGGGGTCGGGCACTTTCCTCCCCACGGGCACCCGAGGGTGCTCTGGATCGGCCTTGAGGAATCGAGCCCCCTTCTTGAACTGCAGCAGCGCATCGAAACCGCCATAACCGGAGTCGGCATCGTTCCGGAAGAGCGCCGTTTTTCACCACACATAACGATCGCCCGCATAAAGGAAAACGCCTCTGCCGAGGTGGCCCTTTTCGAGGCAAAGCATCGCCAGCTCAACTTCCCGCCGTTCACCGTCGACGAATTCGTCCTCTTCTCAAGTGTCCTGAGCCCGAAAGGGGCTACCCACCGCAAGGAAGGGACCTTCCGCAACAGATCCTGATGCTGACACCTGAGCGGGGTGAGCCTGCCGTCAAAATACCGTCAGACAATCTTGATTAGCGTCGATCTTTTGCTAGTCCCTCTCCACATGCCTGTCCCTAAGCGCTTCATCCGCCAAGGGGTGTGGAGATTTTGCCGGGGGATCGAGGTTAATCTGGGAAAGAAAAGCTGCTTGCGAAGGGATTCAAAGGTTGGGCTGGCAGGGGATGAAAGGTCGCTCCGGAGGGGGAATTCCCTCCGGAGCGGGTTGAGGTTTAGAAGAGTTTGAGGACCGACTGCGCCGCCTGTGAAGACATGGAAAGCGAAGTGGTACCCAAGCTCTGACGGGTTTGCAGCATCAGCATGTTGGCGCCTTCCTGGTTCATATCGGCCAGTGTCAGGTTGTCGGCGCCGGTCTGCAGCGTTGCGATCATGCTGTCGGTAAAGGTCTGGCGCGTGGTGATGATGTTCAGGTTCGCGGCCAGGGTCTGGGTGTTGGTCCTCAAGGTCGAAATTGCCGTGTCCATCTTCGCCGTGTCGGTGGTGATGTTGGAGTTGGCAGCCCACGAGCCGCTTGCGGTGGTGAGGCTCAGACCGGTTGAGTTTGCGAGGAAGCCTTTGACGTCGAGGCTCGAGCTCGCGTCCTCGTTGAAGTTGACCGTCAGGGTGTTGGTGGCGCTCAGCAGGTTCAGGCCGCGGTAACCGGAGTCTGAGGAGACGTTGTCGATCTGGGCCCGAATGGTGTCGTACTGGGTCGACAGCGTGGACCTGGTCGTGGTATCGCTGGTGGAAAGAGCGGACTGCGCGATACCTTTGGCCGCATTGATCAGGCCGGTGATGGCGGTGATGCCTGCGTTCGCCGCCGAGACGGTCTGCACCGCCTCGGCCATGCCGTCCTTGCGGTCGGCGAGGTCGCTGGCGCGCTGGGTCGCGTTCTGCGCGGCGAAGTAGTTAGTCGGGTTGTCCAGAGCGCTGTTCACCTGTTTGCCCGAGGAGAGCCTCTCCTGCGTTCTGTTCAGGAGCTTGCTGGTCTGCTGCAGGTTGAGGAGGTTGGTCCTCATTCCTGCGGTTAAAGAGATATCGCTGGTTGACATTGGTATTTCCCCCTTCTGGTTTGGTTCCCGGCTTTCTTGCCGGTTTTCTTTGGTGCGGCCGATATGGGGGAGGCTCTTTTCACCATGCGTGCCGTTCGGCGGGACTTTTTCCTCGGAGGAGGGAGTAAAGGCGTCTCTAGCAGAACTGCGCAAACAGCGACTTACCTGTAGTTTCCGACATTTGCCGCACGTGCCCTGACCACCTAGAAGATCAAGGGCAGGTGAAAACACAGCGCCAAACGATTGTACTTTTCTAACACAACCGACTTCCCGTAACTAAAGCCACGCGCCGAATCTCGCCTGACAGGGCCTGCAGATCGCCGCAGTCAAAAAACCGGCACGCGATGAAGCGAGCGGCGCAAGGGTGCGTCAAAAAATAAAAAGCCCGTGCATCGCGAGGATGAACGGGCTTTGGGGTCTGGACCTTTCGGAGCCGGCCTACTCCACCACCATGGGCCCCTTCTGCAGTCTCTTATAATAGAAATTCTGGCCGTACAGGACGGCGGCGGGGTTGTGGCCGGTGACGCGGTCTTTTACGACCAGTGTGGTAACCGGGGCCTTCGAGTACTTGTTGAAGAGCATGTCGTGCCCCACGCAGAGCCCTACGATCATGTTCATGTCGGTCCCAAGCCCGTTGCAGATCTCGGCCTGGGCGATCGGGTTGCACGCCGGCTCGAAGGTCCCCGGACGCACCTTGTCGCCCTCGGCGAGTCCCAGGTCGTTCTTGTCGATGCTCCCCGCCTTGCAACAGACGCTGTACGGTGTGAACCCCTGCGCCTTCAGGATGGCGACCAGGCGTTCGCACTCTTCCAGAAGCCCGATGCAGGTGGCGATGCCGATCTTTTGGTAACCCATCAACTTTGCAAAGGCGATGGTGTCCTCGACGCGGGTCCAGCGTGCGTTCACCGCGTCGCTTCCAGGGATGGGCTGGTAGCAAAGCCCCTCGACGCGCGCCGCCACGAACGCCATCTTCGCGTCTTCCCCCTCCCCTTTCATCAGCTCGAGCGCCTCAGCGATCACCTCGCCGTGCGTTCCGGCGGGACAGTTCCCAGGGCGCGGCGGGGCTACAGCCGGGTCGCCGCTCCAGCAGTTGGTGGTGCCTTCCTTGTGCCAGACCGCGCTGCAGTGCGAACAGGTGACACTCGCTCCTTGCTCATTTTCCATGCCGCCTCCTTCTACCCCTTTGCCGGGGCCGGTTCCTGGATCAAAACATACGGGGAAATGATCAGGCAGTTGAAGGTCTTCCCCTGCTCCGCGTCCCACATGCGGATCTGCTCGAGAGACGGCTTGGTGAGAAGCGCAGAGGAGAGCCAGCGCTCGACCGTCTTCACATCGTCGGCAGCCAGCGTGCTTCCCACCTCGGCAAGCTCCAGCAGCGGGTCCACGAGGATGACGCCGCCCCGCTCCAGATGCGCCCTGAGCGACAGCCAGTCCGTGATGTCCACCTTGGTGGCGAGCTCTTCCTTGGAAACAGTCATGACAGCACTCCTATTCGAAAGATTTCCTGAATTCATCCATGGCCAGGCGCAGGGCCGCCACTTCCTCGCGCAGATCGGCCACCTCCTGTTCCAGTTTGGCAATCCGGTCGTCGCCCCCGCCGTTACGCGGGGCTTCCGGCGCCGCCGCTTCGCTCATATCCGGCTCGCCTGCGAAGAGCTGACAGTAGCGCGACTCCTTGCGGCCGGGCTGACGCGGCAGGCGAACCACCAGGGGCGGAGTCCGCTCCATGAGATCCTGCAGCACGCTTTCCACCTCGGTCAGGTCAGCGAAAGGATGCATCCGCTCGCCACGGGTCCTCAGTTCCCCGACGGTCTGCGGGCCGCGCAGCATCAGCTCGCACAGCACGGAGAGTTCGGCCGGGGAGAAGCGGAACTTCTCCACCAGGGTGTGGCGGTATTTGGCGACGCGCCCACCGGTGCCCGAGATGAGCGCGAACTGCTTGAAACGGAGCGAATCGAGGGCGCCGGTCACCTCGGCCTCGTCGAGGTTCAGCACCGGGTCACGGTTCGACTTCTGGTTGCAGGCGTTCACGAGTGCGTTCAGGGAAAGAGGGTAGTATTCCGGGGTGGTAAGCTCCTTCTCAATAAGGGATCCCAGCACCCGCAGTTCGATTCCGTTCAGTGTCACATCCATTAAAGGGCCTCCTATTGCGCCATCTTGGCGGGGGCACGGACCCCACGAGAGTCGCCAATAAAACAGGATACGTCGGTCCGCCGGCGCCCCCGCGGCTCGAAGTCGCTACAACTTACTAGATTCCACGTGGCGGTTCAATCCAAAAAGACGGTCGCCGATCGTTCAGACTGGGAACTTGTAAAACAATATTTTATTTGCTATGTTATTGCAAGCTGAGGCTGCAGCAGGCAACACCGACCAAAGGAGACGACATGCCGGCTATCCTGGACCAGAAGAAGATCAACAAGACCGTCAAGATATTCACCGTTGCGCAATTCGGACTTATCGCGCTGCTGGTGTACACCGCGGTGAAGTTCCAGCACCATCTGCTGGCAGTGGGTAGGGGTTATCGGTTCATGAACGGCGTGGTCGCCGCGTTCGTGATCCAGCTCCTGCTTTTCTACCCGATCTACCGCTTCGCGGCCAAAGAGGCCGAGCGCGATTTCTCGTTGGTCGACAGGGAACTGAGTGAACGGGAATCCAAAGAATTCACCAAAAAGAAACGCTGGGCCGACATCACCAAAATTTCCACCATGGGCTTCTACTTCATCTTCTCACTGGCCGCGCCCGCGGACCCCTTCATCCTTAGCATCATCATCTACAGCTTCCTGCTCACCATCCTCACCTACCTGCAGTGCTACAGCTTTGCCGTGAAGAAGCTCAGCAAGTGATACAACTGACAACCTGGGGACTTAAGTAAAGACAAAGGGTGACGGGCGATTTTCTCCCGGGAGCAGGCTTCGCTCTCCCGGGAGATGCCCCTAAGGCAGGTTACTTCTCGGTTCATTTCTTCGATTCAGCGGATTTCGAGCACACCTGAGCGGTCCGCTCCTCGGGCAGCCCCAGCCACTCTTGGAAGCTTTCATGGCCGGAGGGATTCTCTCTTTCGAACAGGGTATGCCAGTGCCCGAGCAGGTTATCGTCGACGCCCAGGGTTCTGAACCTGGAGTTGCGCTCTTCAATTGTCACTTTCTTCCTCGGTTCCGTCATGGCCGGTCCTCCTTCCCCCCTTTATTCAATGATTTCACATTGCCACTCACGCTGTAAAGCCTCGCGTGCATCTTCATGCGAGGGACGCAAAGTGCAGATCCGTCGAGAAAAAAGGAACCTGTGAGAGATTTTACTGGACGAGCGGGGGGCGTCCCACGTAACATCCCCCTGAACAGCCACGGGCTAGATATCAACCCCACAGAAGGAACAAATTAAATGGCATTTGCAAAAAAAGGCGACAAAGTTCTCATCAATTACACCGCAAGCCTGGAAGACGGTTCGGTCTTCGACACCACCATCAAGGAAGCTGGCTGCTGCGAAGACGACGACTGCGGCTGCGATGATGACTGCGGCTGCGACGACGACGGCTGCGGTTGCCACGAGACCGGTCCGCTCCCCATCACCATCGGCAACGAAGACTTCTTCCCGCAGATCGAGGAGGCCCTGGTCGGCATGGCTCCCGGCGAGAAGAAAACCATCGTGATCCCCGCCGCGGACGCTTTCGGCGAGTACGACGAGGACGAGGTCTTCGCCATCAGCCGCGAGCAGCTGACCGGCGACATCGTCCCGGAAGTAGGCATGGAACTGGAACTCACCGGTGAGGACGACGAACCGGTAGAGGTGGTCGTGGTCGAGGTGAACGAGAGCGCCATCGTGGTCGACGCTAACCACCCGCTGGCGGGCGAGGACATCACCTACGAAATCGAACTGCTCGAAATAGCCTAGATACCTGAAGAAGGAAGACCGGGAGGGGGATCAACCGTCGCACGAAGCGATCGGGGAAGTCCCCCTTCCAGTCCCTCGTAAGATACATCCCCGATGAACATGCCGACCTCAGAAGCAAGCATTCCCACCAACCAACCGCAAACGAAGCACGTCCTCCCCTGGAATCCCGGGGAAAAACCGCTCATGCTCGCACCGATGCAGGGGCTTACCAACCGCGCCCTGCGCGAGGCGTTCACCACCTGGGTGCGTCCGGACGTGGTGTGGACCGAGTTCATGCGGGTGAACTCCCAATCCGAGAAAAAGCTCCTCATGCCGGGCGACCTGCGCGAGATAGCCCCAGCCGAGAACGGCGTGCCGCTCGTGGTGCAGCTGATCGGGCACGGCCGCGACGCGCTGGTCGCCGCGGCCAGGACGGCGCAGAACGCGGGGGCGGTGCACATCAACCTGAACATGGGATGCCCCTACGGCCGCATGACCAGCGGGTTGACCGGAGGGGGGATGTTGAAGCGCCCGGAGCTTCTCGAGGAGATCATCCCTGCGCTGCGGGAGACCATCCACGGCTCCTTCTCGGTGAAGATCCGCGCCGGCTACGAAGATCCCCGGCAGATCTTCTCGCTCCTTCCGCTCTTCGAAAAGGCGCGCGTCGACTTCCTCGTGCTGCATCCGCGCACGGTGCGCCAGGCGTACGAGGGGCTGGCCGACCACGCCGTCACCGCCGAGGTGATCAGGCAGACCTCCATACCGGTCATCGCCAACGGCGACATCCGGAGCACCGCCTTCGGCCTGAAGCTCCTCGAGGAGACCGGTGCCGCCGGGCTCATGCTCGGGCGCGGCGGCGTCGGCGATCCGATGCTCTTCGAGAGGCTGCGCGGTCGTGCCGCCGCCGAGCCTGATCCTGCGGAACGGCGCGCCATGCTGCACCGCTACCTGAACGACCTCCTGCCCCGCTTCTGCGCGCTCTTCTGCGGCGACATGCAGGTGCTCGGCAAGATCAAGGGGGTCGTCTCGCAGGTTGAAGACCCGGAACTCGCGCGCGAGCTGAAGCAGTTCACCCGCGCCAAGAACCTGCACGCCTTCCGCGCCGTCATGGAAGCCCTCGCCGGCTAACCCGTTTCCCTGCCTTTTATCTATTTTTCCCAGTAATCCCTTGCGAAGAAGAACATGGCCGCGGCCAGCGCCTGAACGCCGACCGGGAAAAGGAACGCCGAATGGAAAGCCTGCGCCGTCGCTTCCGGCGTCGTTTTCCCGACCGCACCGATGATCCCACCCATGATCTGCTGCACCGACGCCGCACCGAGCAGCACGAACAGGTTGATCGAGGTGAGGGCGGTGCCTACGATGGAGACCGGGAACATGGAGCGGTTGATGGGGTAGATCATGACGCCGCTCGAAACGGCGAGTCCTAAGCAGAGGAAGAATATTGCCAGAAGCGGCATGGAGAGGTGGTCGAGCGGCCCCTGGAAGGCCGTCATCAGGATGAGCAGGACGATCTGTCCGCCGAGAAAGGTCTTCTTGTAGGAACGCACCAGCTTTCGGGCGATGCTGTCGATGACGAGGCTGCCGCAGATGAAGCCGATCGAGGTGCACATGAGCATCCGCCCCGTCTCTTCCCGTGTAAGCTTCAACACCTCCATAAGGTACGGGCCGCCCCATAACCCCTGCACCGCGAGATAGCAGCCGTACCAGGCGAAGGCGAGCCCGGCCAGGAGCCAGAAGTCACGGTTGCTCGTGATCCGCTTCCATGCCTCCAGCATCCCCATCGCCGCGGGTGCAGGCTCGCTCGTCGTGTTCTCACAGGCTGTAGCGGGCCGGTCCTTTACCACCAGGAAAACGAGCAGCGTTGCAAGCGCCTGCATCACGCCGACGGTCAGAAACGAGTTGCGCCAGCCGATCCAGGAGACGGCCAGGGCAAGCGGCGCCGTTCCCGCCAGATTCCCCATGTTCCCCACCGCCACCATGAGGCCGGACGCCTTGCCGAATTCCTGCTTGGTGAACCAGTGACTGAAGAGGCTGAAGGTAGCCATGAGGACTGCCGCGGTCCCGACGCCGATGAATACGCGCGCCACGAGCGCCTGCCCCATACCGGACGCCTGCGAGAAGAGGATCCCCCCAACGGCGGTCAGCACACCGCAGCCGCTGATCACCACGCGGCTCCCCAGCCGGTCGATCATCGGTCCCAGCGGGATCTGCGCCGCGGCATAGACATAGAAGAGGATGCTTGAGAGGGAGCCTAGCTCGGCAGGCGTCAGCTTAAGGTCACGCGCGACGTCCTTGGCAACCACCGCGAGCGAGACGCGGTAGAAGTAAACGAGGATGTAGATCAGTGACAGTATGCCAAAGATAATCCAGCGCTGACGGCGCTGACGGTGATCGAGCATGCGTAGTCCCCCCGGCGGCACTCTATCACACGCTCCCGCCAAACTCAACCAACCCGGCGGAATCACACGCTCCTTGTGCTCGATCCTTTTTCCTGTACTCTCTTTACTGGTCCGACACAGGGCCGATCCGAATCTCACACAGTACCGGAGGCGTCCAGATGTTTCTCGAGAGTGACGTAAAGCTTGGATTCAGTGACGTGCTGATCCGACCGAAGCGCTCGAACCTGAAAAGCAGGTCACAGGTCGATCTGCAGCGGCACTTCAGATTCCTGCATAGCAAATACGACTGGACCGGCGTGCCGGTCATCGCCGCCAACATGGACACCACAGGCACCTTCGAAGTGGCGGACCGGCTGGCGGAACACGGGATGCTGACCGCGCTGCACAAACACTACACCATCGCGCAGTGGGACGCCTGGCTGGAAAACCACAACCATGGCGACGACATCTACAACCGCATCATGGTAAGCACCGGCACCTCGGATGCCGATTTCGACAAGTTCTCCACCATCATCGCCAACCACCCGAAGCTGCAGTTCATCTGCATCGACGTCGCGAACGGCTATGCGGAGAGCTTCGTCGAATTCGTGCAGCGGGCGCGCGACGCTTTTCCGGAGAAGACCATCGTCGCGGGCAACGTGGTCACCGGCGAGATGGTCGAGGAACTCCTCCTGTCGGGGGCGGACATCGTGAAGGTCGGCATCGGCCCCGGCTCGGTCTGCACGACGCGGGTGAAGGCGGGCGTCGGCTATCCGCAGCTCTCCGCGGTGATTGAGTGCGCCGACGCGGCGCACGGCCTCGGGGGGAGGATCATCTCCGACGGCGGCTGCACCTGCCCCGGTGACGTCGCCAAGGCGTTCGGGGGAGGGGCCGATTTCGTAATGCTCGGGGGGATGTTAGCCGGCCACGACGAGAGCGGCGGCCAGGTGGTGGAACGCGGGGGGCGGCAGTTCAAGCTCTTCTACGGCATGAGCTCCGCGACCGCTATGGACAAGCATTCCGGGGGCGTCGCCCATTACCGGGCATCGGAGGGGAAGACGGTGGAAGTCCCCTACCGGGGACCGATCGACGAGACGGTGCGCGACATCCTCGGCGGGGTGCGTTCGGCCTGCACCTACGTCGGCGCCTCGGCGCTAAAAGAGCTCACCAAGAGGACCACCTTCATCCGGGTGCAGGAACAGGAGAACAGGATCTTCGGGTAATTTTCTTCTCCCTCTTCTCCCTCTTCTCCCTCTTCTCCCTCCCTAACCCTCCCCCTCCGGGGGGAGGGAACTGTGGTCATCGCCTTCTTACATTCCTTGGACGCGGGGGCGGTCGATAGGCACTCATGGCGTACCCTCCTCCTGCATGGCAGACAGGCCGGTCCATGGCTCCTCCCCCCGGAGGGGGGAGGCTGGGAGGGGGGATCTAATACGCATCAATTGAGGGTGATCACCGCGTAACCCTTGTTCTGGTAGCCGATCAGCGAGGTGAGCCCGTTTCCCACCAGCTTCACCTCAGGGACCAGTTGCGCGGGATCCGCCTTGAAGACCCGCACCGCCACCGAGCAGACCTCGAAACGCACCCCCTGCTTCTTAAGCCCCCTGATCAGTTCCAGCGCCTCCTTGTCGATCACGGAAGCGGTCAGCAGTTTCACACCCGGCCCGCGGAAGGAAACCACCATCTCCGGGCGCACCCCCTGGGCATTCATCCCTTCCAGCGTCTCGGCGAGGAGCTCCAGGTTGAAAATGAGCCTTTCCAGGTCCGGGACCCGGACATCGAAGATGACCCGCGCGCTCTTAAGCCCGGCCAACGCCTCGTGGTCGTCAGGCTTGGGTGCTGCCTGCGACACCCCAGCGAACAGCAGCAAAAACAAAAGCGGCAGCAACCGTTTCAGCATACGTCACCTCCCGGGCACCCCCTCCAGGGCCGCCCTCATGCGCCTGAGCGCCTCCCGCAGGAGCTCGCGGCGGCAGCCGAAATTGAGCCTCACGTATCCGGGAAGTCCGAAGTCGCTCCCCCCGGAGAGCCCAACACCTGCGTTCTCGAAGAACGCCACCGGATCCTCGATCCCGGTGGTCCGCACGTCGATCCAGGAAAGGTAGGTCGCCTCCACCCGGGCCACGGGGAGTCCCAGTGCGGTCATCTCCCGCTCCACGAGGTCGCGGTTTTCGCGCAGGTACTCGACCAGTTCCCGGCGCCACGGCTCGCCGTACCGGTAGGCCGCCTCGGCCGCGGTGTAACCCAGGAGGTTCACGTGGGGGACGATGCGCCCCATCGCCTTCCTGAAGGCACGACGGAGGGTGTCGTCCTCGATGACGGCGAAGGAGCAGCCAAGGCCCGGGACGTTGTAGGTCTTGCTCGGCGCCATGAGCGTGATGGTGCGCCGGCTCGTCTCCGGGGAAAGGGTGGCGATCGGGATGTGGGCGACACCGGGCTCAAGGACCAGCCCGGCGTGGATATCATCGCTGCAGATCACAAGTTCGTGGCGCGCGGCGAAGGCGTCAAGCGCGGTCAATTCCTCGCGGCTCCAGACCCGTCCCACAGGGTTGTGCGGGCTGCACAGAAGGAGCTGGCGCGTCCTCGGGGTCACCGCCGCCTCCAGGGCGGCAAGGTCTAGGCCCCAGTGCCCTTCCTCGCAGGCAAGCGGCACCTTGATCACGTTTCTTCCCGAGAGGGGCGGGGCCGACATGAAGGGGGGATAAACCGGGGTGAAGGTGATGACGTCGTCGCCCGGCTCACCCACGGCGCGGCAGGAGACGTTAAGGCCGGTGACGAGACCCGGCAGCCAGGTGATCCACTCCTTTTTGACCTGCCAGTTGTACTCCGCCTCGAGCGACGCGATCACCGCGGCCGCGAGCCCCCCCGGGGGGGCGGTGTAGCCGAAGACGCCGTGGCTCACCCGCTCGTGCAGCGCCTCGATGACCGGCGGGGGCGAGCGGAAATCCATGTCCGCCACCCAGAGCGGGATGATGTCCCGCCCCTCGTACTTGTCCCACTTTTCGCTCGCAGTGCCGCGCCGGTCGATGATCTCGTCGAAATCGAAGTTGCCCGTCATTTAAGCTCCCATACGGTTAGTTGTGCGATGCTGTGCTGGAACTTCCTGCGCGTCTCCCGTATCACGAAGGGGACGTCGCGCGGCTCGCCCAGCATCCGGAAATGCGGCTCGAGCTCGGCCTTCAGCCCGTCCAGGGTCCAGACCGGCTCGCCGGCCTCGCGGTAGCCCCCCAGCCACTCCTCCTTCTTCGTGTACTCCTCGAGCCAGGTGTAGGGGGAGGCGAGGACCAGTAGACCGCCCGGGTTCAGCCGTCCGCGGATCCCGGTGAGGAAGCGGCGCGGCGAGTAGAGACGGTCCAAGACGTTCGCCGCCAAGACGAGGTCGTAGCCGGTGAACTTGTCAGGTAGGTTGCAGGCGTCTCCCTGGAAGAAGCTCACCCGGTCACGCATCCCGGCAAGACCCAGTTCCTCCAAGCCAAGCTCGTGGTAGGAGACGATGTCACCCTCCTCGGGAAGCGCGTAGCGTAGGTACCCCTCCTCCTGCATCCGGGCCGCCAGCCTGAAGAAACGGCTGGAGAAGTCGATCCCGGTAACCTCGCCGAAGCCCTGCGCGAGCTCGAAACTCGCGCGCCCAACGGCGCAGCCTAGATCAAGGGCGTGCCCCGTCGCGCGTCCCGAGGCGACCTCGAGGCAGATCTCGGCGCACGCTTTGGGGAAGTTGGGCACGCCGAAGTGCTCCGCCCCGTAGTGGGCGTCGCAATACTGCGCCGCCAGCGCGTCGGTCTCGTAGGGGTCGTCGTGCAGCTCGATTGCGTGCGCGCTCTCCACGTAACGGAAGCCGGCGTGCTGGAAGAAGTGGCGCCGGAAGGCGTAGCGCGACTCGCGGGTCGCCTCGTTGCCGGTGGAGATCCAGGAGCCCCCCTTGATCAGGTTGTGACGCGTGTCGAAGGTCGGCGTCGAGAAATCGTCGTACCAGGGATGGATCCTGAAGCCGTGGAAGGCATAGATGGGGGTCTCGGTCCACTGCCAGACGTTGCCGATGATATCGTAGAACGCGTCGAAGCGGAAGCGGTCCACCGGGCAGGAAGAGGCCCAGTACGCGAGGTTGATGTTACCCGGCGCCTCGCCCCACCCCTGCGGGTCTTCGATCCCCGCCAGGTCGTACATGCGGTACCACTCGTCCTCGCTCGGCAGGCGAATCGCCTTGCCGGTCTTTGCCGCGAGCCAGTTGCAAAAGGCCTTCGCCTCCAGGTAGTTCACCTCGACGGGCCAGTTCCAGGGGAGGTCGATCTCCTCGGCCATGGTGCGCAGCCCCCATCCCTCCCCGCGCTTCACCCAGAAAAGCGGATGCTCAGCGTTACGGAAGGTGCGCCAGCGCCATCCCTCCTCGGTCCACCAGCGCTCCTCGCCGTAACCTCCCGCCTCGACGAAGGCGAGGAACTCCCGGTTGGAGACCAGGTACTTGGAGGCGGCGAAGCCGCCGACCTCCGCCTCGTGACGGCCGTACTCGTTGTCCCAGCCGTAGAGCGGGTGCCCCTCCTCTTTCCCCAGCACCACCTTTCCACCCGCCACGGGGAGGAGCTCGTTCACCGGCGCCTCACCGGCGTCGCGGCAGACATCCCAGAAGTCGAGCCGGCGCACCCGATCGATTGGGAGCTGACGGATCAGCACCGAAGAGGTCTCCAGGTGGATGCGTTCGTGCTCGATCCCCATCATGATCGCCCAGAAGGGGCTTTCCCAGGTGACGGGGAGGGTGAGCGGCATGGTGGCGATGAGCCCCGCCACGAGCTCGCGCACCTGGTCGCGGTACGCCTTCACCTCGTCGCGGGTCGGCCAGTCGTAATGTGCCTCGTTCAGGTCGTCCCAGGACATCTCGTCCACGCCGACGGCGAAGAGCGCCTCGAAGCGCGGGTTGATGCGCTTTTCGGTGACGCGCGCGATGACGAGCTTGTTGATGAAGAAGGTCGCGGTGTGGCCGAAGTAGAAGATGAGCGGGTGACGCAGCCGGTCCGCCCTCAGATAGAAGGCGCCGTCGTCCTTCAGCGTGTCATAGAGGAGTTCGTCAATGGAAAAGGTCGCGTGGAAATACTCAAGGATCTCCGCCCGCTTTTGCTCGGGGTCCCCTTCGTTCAGTACAACTGAATGTGTTTTCTTCAGATCCATCTCATCCCTCGCACTTGGTAGTCATGCCGTATTTACTTCAAGAGGAAAGTTACCGTTAGAATAGTACCAGAACTTTCCAGTCAGGCATGACACAGTCAGGTGAAGAGGCACAAAGAGTGGCCGACAGGTCGGGCAAGATCGGGGCGGGATGCCGGACGTTGGTGGAGTCAGTCACGACCAGCTTCTGAAAAAGAGGTAGAGTAAACCGTTTAAGGCGTGATCAGACGAAACCGAGCTCCACGCGCCGGCCAAAGACCTTCGCAATTTTCTCCAGCGTCTTTACGGTGGGGTTCGCCTTGCGGGGATTTTCCAGACGCTGGTACACCTGGTAGGCGATGTTCAACTGCCTGGCGATCTCCATCTGGGAGCGGTCGGCGCGCAACGTCCTAAGCATGATGGCAACGGCGATGTGCGGCGCCACAGGGACTTGGTACACGTTCTTGCCGACGATACGTGACGGCTCAGGGATCTTGAAATTGCGTTCGAAGTCGGATTCAAGACAACCGTTCAGCGCCTCTTCGGCGTTCAGTAATGCTTCTTCTGTCGTCAGGCCGTAGGTCATCACGTTCTCGAAGTCTGGGAACGTCACCAGATAGCCGTCGGTATCCTTCTTTATGCGCGCCGCGTATGAAAGCATCGTCTACCCCTTTATACCCGCCTGTCTTAGAATCGCGTGCACCAGTCCCTTCGGCAAATCCGCGTTCCCGTGGACCGGAACGGGGATCGAGCGTCGGTCTTCCTTTATCATTATGTGGTGGCTGCCTGAAATGCGGTCCAGTTGCCATCCCGATTCAAGCAGCAGCTTTTTAAGCTGTTTTCCGGTCATCCGGATGATATACAACTTATAAGGTGTATGTCAACGGCACCTTTCCAAATACAAGAAGGCGTCGCCGGTCCGCGGTGACGCCTTTTCTGTTACGGCTTCGCGGCTTGGAGTGACAGCCG
Organism: Geomonas ferrireducens; assembly: GCF_004917065.1. NCBI lineage: Bacteria > Pseudomonadati > Thermodesulfobacteriota > Desulfuromonadia > Geobacterales > Geobacteraceae > Geomonas > Geomonas ferrireducens. The sequence goes on along the minus strand of NZ_SSYA01000001.1, from coordinate 1,324,313 downwards.
CACTTGAAGTTGTATTCCTTAGCGGCGGGCGGCATCCGTGACGGCATTCTCGATGCCGGCAAGGAACTGCTCCGATGTGAAAGGCTTCGGGATGAAACTGACGCGGTCATGCTGCTGCGGGTTGTGCACCTCGACGTCGAAGGTGTAGCCGGAGATGTACAGTACCGGCAGATCCGGGATGCCCGCCGCCAGACGCTCGTAAAGCTCGGGGCCGCTCATCTCTGGCATGACCACGTCGGTGACGAGCAGGTCAATGGCCATTCCCGGCTGCCCGGCGATCTGCTGCGCCCTGGCCGGCGTCTCCGCCAGCAGCACCCGGTACCCCGACGCTTGCAGGAGTTCCAGGGCCATCTCGCGGATCGCCTCGTTGTCGTCGACGACGAGGATGGTGGCACGGTTGTCCTTACTTTCAAGCTTCCGGGCGATCTCCACGGCCGGCGCCTCCGCGCCCGCCTCGGCGGCGCAAGCGGGAAAGTAGACCAGGAACGAGGAGCCGTGACCGGCCCTGCTCTTCACCTTGATGCAACCGTTGTGCTGCTTGATGATGCCGTAGACCGTGGCGAGCCCGAGCCCCGTCCCCTCCCCCACCGGCTTCGTGGTGTAGAAAGGTTCGAAGATGTGTTGCAGCACTTCCTCCTTCATACCGCAGCCGTTGTCGGTGAAGGAAAGGAGAACATGGGGGCCCGGTTTGGTGCCGGGGTTCACCCTCACGAACTCGTCGTCCAGGAGCACGTTCCCGGTCTCGATCACGATGGTCCCGTTCCCTTTTATGGCGTCCTGCGCGTTCACGGCGAAGTTGATCAGGACCTGCTCCACCTGCCCCCGGTCCGCGAAGATCCAGGCGCCGAAGTCGGTCAGGTTGGTTCTGATCTCGATGTTCGCCCTGATGGTGCGCTGCATCAGATCGAGGAGCGCCCGGATCACCTCGTTTAGTTCGATCACCTCCATGTTGAGCCGCTGCTTGCGGCCGAAGGACAGAAGCTTTTTCGTCAGGTCGGCCGCCTTGTGCGCCGAGGAGAGGATACCTTCCAGCTTCTTGCAGTTGGGATCGTCGGCCGCCATGCTCTTCCTGGCGATGTCGGCGTAGACGAAGATCGGGGTGAGCAGGTTGTTGAAATCGTGGGCGAGTCCCCCCGCCAACTGCCCGATCGCCTCGATTTTCTGCATCTGCCTCATCTGTTCTTCCAGCCGGAAGCGGCTCTCATCGCTGCGCACCCGGCCGATGGCGATGCTCGCCATATGCGCCGCCGACTCGATGAGCGCAAGCTCAGCATCGCCTGGGCTGCGGCAGCTCCGGTAGTAGACCGCGAAGGTGCCGAGGAGTTCCCCGTCCACCGACAGCACCGGCTCCGACCAGCAGGCCTTGAGCCCCGCGTCAAACGCCGGCTGGAACCCTTTCCAGTAGGGATGGGTCTCCAGGTCCTCGACGATGACCCGCCGCTTCAGAAATGCCGCAGTCCCGCACGAACCCATCCCCTCCCTGATCCTTAGCCCGTTCACCGCCCGGTTGTACTCGGCCGGGAGGCTAGGCGCCGCGCCGTGCATGAGCTGCGTCCCTTCTTCGTTGGCGAGAAGCACGGAGCAGAGGGCGCCCGGACTCTCCTGTTCCACGAAGCCGACGATGCAGACCAGAAGTTCTTCTAGGCTCGCCCCGGTAGCCATCTGCTCCAGGATCTTGAGCCTTGTGTTCTCGCGCCGCTCCACGAGTTTTCGCTTCGAGATGTCGCGCACGACGCTGAGGATCGCCGGGCGCCCCAGGTAATCGATGAGCCGGCTGCTCACCTCTATGGGAATCGCTGCGCCGTCCTTGGTCCGGTGCTCGGACTCGTACAGGGCACGTCCTTCTCGCTTTAGCGCGGCCAGGCGCTCCGGGAGCTTCTCGGCCTGATGCGGCGCGTTGATCTCGTTCAGGGTAAGTTCCATGAACTCGTCGTGGCTGTAACCCATCCGGTCACAGGCCGACTGGTTCACCTCGAGGATGCAAAAATCGAAGTCGTGGATGTAGATGGCGTCGCCGGCGCTGTTGAAAAGGAGCCGGAACCGCTCCTCGGTAAACTGCAGCTCGCGCTCGAGCCCTCTTCTCCGCTCATTGTTGAAATATAGCGCCGCGAGTGCGGAGACCACGAAGAGAGCGAAAAGCGCGCCGGTCCAGAAGGCGGTCTTGTTCACCGCGTAGAAGGAAACCGGCTCGTTAATGACAAGCGACCCGGGCGGGAGCTTGCGTCGGTCGATGTCCCAGCGGCGCAGCAAGGTGTCGTCGAACATCGGGCGCGAAAGGGTGCCGGTGATGACCGGGATCGCCGAAGCGCTTTCGCCCGAAAGGATCCTCACCGCAAGCTCGGCCGCCTTCTCCCCCTGGCTCCTCCCCTCCATCATCATGCCGCCGACCACGCCGTACCCCAGTTGCGCTGCATGCACGGCGTAGACCGGCACCGGGCTCACCGAGGTTACTATGCGCGCGGCCTCGGCCTGGGTGAAAGAGCGGCCGGTACTCTGGTCCATCGTGTAGGAGAGCATCAAAACGAGCGCGTCAGGGGAAAGCCCCTTCAACTGCTGGACCGCCTGTTCCAAGGGCAGGTCGCCCAGGAACCGGAAGGCGACCTTGGGAAACTTGGCGGACGAGGTGACCAGTTCATGGCGCATGGCGCGGCCGGTGTCGGAGTAGTCGCTTACTACGACCACCTCTTTTGTCCCGGGATGCAGGCGCAGCGCCATGGCAACCGTCCCGACCATGTCGTGGTACTCCGCCACTCCGGTGACTTTCGACTGCCCGGCGACCATCTCCGGCTCGTAGTCGTTGATGCCGCAGAACACCATGGGGACGTCGGGGAAGAGGCGCTCCCGGTAGCGCAGGGCGAATTCGAGGGCGGCGTTGTCGAGAGCCACCACCACGTCGAACCGGATGCCGCGATGCTTTATGGAGAAAAGGTTCGCAAGCTCGGGGAAGTGCCGCTTGTCAGGGAACTTCTTTGTATCGAGGTGCTCGACCAGCATCTCCATGCGGGGCAGCTTCTTGAGCAGCGCCGCCTGCAGACCTCGCATCTCGTCGTCGGACCAGTCGTACCCGTAGTTGTAGGAGTTGATGACCAGCAGGTGGGGCACCGTGGACTCGGCGTGCAACGGCGACGCGGTGAGCAGCAGCGCCAAAAGGCACAAGCCCAACCACCACCGGACACTGAAAAGATGTGCACGTTTGCTACGCATCGCGACCTCTGGGTGTTTGTGGTACCTCACCCGGGTATCCGAAAGGAACTGTTCCGAGAAGAGTATGCACATTTATCGGCAGCTTACGGCGCCGGCTTGAAGCATTAATGGTGTGGGAGCGCTCACGAAAAACGGGAGGAAGCGGTGAGGAAAGACCGCGGCCGTCGCGCAGCAGGCGACGCCGCGGCTGGGACGTGAGGATTACAGCGGCCGCGGGTTGCAGAGGTAGTCTTCCCCGTCAGCCTTGGCGCGGCACCTGTTGCAGACGAACTTGGGTTTCGCCGAGTGTTTGTCCATCTCCTCGATCCTTCCCTCGTGTTTCAACTGGCACATGTGCGCCTTGTGCTCTTTCGGTTTTGGGCAAGTCTCGTTTTCGCTCATGGCGTTCTCCTGTGTGCTTAGTGACCCTTCTATCATAGCAGATCAGTCCCACCAACCATAACGTGCACATCTTTTTTCTCATTTGCTCCATATTTCATCCTCAATTTGCTCCTAACCTGAATGTACTGGCAATGGGTCCAGTAAAGAGGAGAACTGAGATGAAAAAGCTTACTAGGATATTGTTGGCACTGGTCGTCCTCCCGGCGCTCCTGGCCGGCTGCATCCTCGTCCCGGTGGACGACGGCTATTATCACGGACGGCACCATGGCGGAGGCTACTACGACTACGACGGCCGCTATGATCGCGGCGGGTATTACGGACGCAGGTATTAATTGAAGGATAGGTCGTAATCCCCCGTCCTTCTTTTGCAGCGCGCGCTATTTACATGGCCTTCGATGTTGGTAACATTAATGAGCCGAAAACGGCCACCACATTAAAGGAGTCCCACCATGCAAAAGACGATGCGCGCGCTCGTGAAGAAATACCCGAAGCCGGGGTTGTGGCTGGACGACGTCCCGGTCCCCGAGATGGGGATCAACGACGTGCTGATCAAGGTGCACAAGACGGCGATCTGCGGCACCGACCTGCATATCTGGGACTGGAACGCGTGGGCGCAAAAGACCATCCCGGTGCCGATGGTGATCGGGCACGAATTCGTCGGACGGGTTGAGGCGATCGGCAGCAACGTGGCCGACCTGAAGATCGGGGACATCGTATCCGGCGAGGGGCACTTGGTCTGCGGTAGGTGCCGCAACTGCCTCGCCGGTCGACGGCACCTGTGCAAGGACACCAAGGGGATCGGGGTGAACCGCACCGGCGCCTTCGCCGAATACATCTGCATCCCGGTGACCAACGTCTGGCACGCCGACCAGAGCATCCCGATGGAGGTCTTGAGCATCTTCGACCCCTTCGGCAACGCAACCCACACCACACTCGCGTTCCCGGTCCTTGGGGAGGACGTCCTCATCACCGGTGCCGGCCCCATCGGCATCATGGCCACCGCCATCGCCCGCCACGCCGGGGCGCGCCACATCGTCACCACGGACATGAATCCCTACCGGCTCGACCTGGCGAAGAAGATGGGGGCGACCGTCGCGCTGAACGTCAAAGAGAGGACCCTCGCTGACGTGCGCAAGGAGCTCGGGATGAAGGAGGGGTTCGACGTCGGGCTCGAGATGTCCGGCAACGGGTCCGCCTTCAAGGAGATGCTCGACAACATGTGCCACGGCGGCAAGATCGCCATGCTCGGCATCCCTTCGGGCGACCTCGCCATCGACTGGAACCAGGTGATCTTCAACATGCTCACCATCAAGGGGATCTACGGCCGCGAGATGTACGAGACTTGGTACCTTATGCAGTCCATGATCAAGACGGGGCTGGACATCACGCCGGTGATCACGCACCGGATGCACTACACGGAATTCGAGTCTGCTTTCGAGGCGATGGGAAGCGGCAACGCAGGCAAGGTCATCCTGAACTGGGTGGAGGAGTAACCGGCAATGACAGATAAATTCGCCTGGATCAACGATGAGATGGGCGCCATGGAAGCGGAAGGGCTCAGGACCAACATACGCACCATCGGCTCGGCCTGCGGCCCCTGGATGGTGGTGGACGGCAAGAAGGTGCTGAATTTCTGCACCAACAACTACCTTGGGCTCGCCAACCACCCGCGCCTCAAGAAGGCGGCTCAGGAAGCGGTGGAGCAGTGGGGGGTCGGGCCGGCCGCGGTGCGGAGCATTGCCGGGACCCTCGAGCTGCACCGCAGGCTCGAGTCGCGTCTGGCCGCTTTCAAGGGTGTGGAGGACGCGCTCTACGTCCAGTCCGGCTTCTGCGCCAACCAAGCCGCCATCCCTCCCATGGTGGGGAAGGGGGACGTCATCTTCACCGACCGGCTGAACCACGCGAGCATCATCGACGGCTGCCGCCTCTCCTCGGCGAAGATCCTGGTCTACGAGCACTGCGATCTCGAGGACTGCGAGCGGGTGATCCGTGAAAACATCGGGCAGTACCGGCGCGCGCTCCTCATCACCGACGGCGTCTTCTCCATGGATGGCGACATCGCCCCCCTGGACCGGCTTTTCGAACTCTGCGAGCGCCACGGCATCATCACCATGGTGGACGATGCCCACGGCGAGGGGGTGCTTGGAAGGGGTGGGCGCGGCATCGTGGATCACTTCGGGCTGAACGGCAAGTTCGACCTGGAGATCGGTACGCTCTCCAAGGCGTTCGGGGTCATGGGGGGCGTGATCGCCGGGAAGAAGGTCGTCATCGACTGGATCAGGCAGAAGGCGCGCCCCTTCCTCTTCTCGAGTGCGGTGACTGCTGCGGACACCGCCGCCTGCCTTGCCGCCGTTGATCTTCTGGAGGAGAGCAGCGCGCTCGTGGAAAAACTCTGGGACAACACGCGCTACTTCAAAGAGGGGATGCAAAACGCGGGCTTCGACATCGGGGTGAGCGTCACGCCGATAACCCCGGTCATGCTCGGTGAAGCGACCGTGGCGCAGGAGTTCTCGCGCAGGCTTTTTGCCGCCGAGCCCGGCATCTTCGTGATGCCGATCGGTTTTCCGACCGTGCCGCAGGGTAAGGCGCGCATCCGCGTGATGATCAGCGCGGCCCACACCCAGGGGGACCTGGAAACCGGCCTCGCGACTTTCACCCAAATCGGCCGCGAGCTCGGGGTGATCGGACGCAAGGGATAAACACAACAAAGGCTCAACGCAAAGACGCGGAGGCGCCAAGACGCTAAGAAAATCCGAAAACCGTTTAACAGGGATAAAGGGGATAAAACCTTAAGCCTAAAAGGGGAAAGGCTTAGAAACTGGGTATTTTAAAGGCGCCAAGACGTTGAGAGGCAAAGGATGGTTGAAATCTTTGCCTCTCCGCAACTTGGCGCCTTTGCGTTGAGGGGTTGCGGTCGCGATTACCGCGCGGGCTTGATGCTTCTCGGATTGCAGACCACTAGCGGGTCGTTCGCCTGCACCTTGCACTTGTTGCAGTAGACGATCGGCTTCTCCCCGTGCCGCTCGTACTCGTCCATCCGGCCATCCTTCTTCAGCTTGCACATGTGTGCCTTGTGACGCGCAGGCTGCTCGCACTTCTCCTTGTCTGCCATGAAAACTCCTTCTCGGAAAGCTCCCGTAGGGAAGGCTACGGCGTGCTGTACAGCGCCAGGGTGACCAACGCCGGGAAAACGTTGATGCCGACGTAAGCTGCCGCCTCGAAACGCTGAAACGGTGTGAGCAGCAGCGGAACGCAGAAGGCGAGGCACCAAAGGGATACGTTACTGCCGGCGATGAGGCCGAAGGCGGGGAGCATCAGGGTCGCCGCGACGACGGCGGCAAGCCAGAGCACGAGAAACGGTCCGGGACCGCGAAAACTCTGCGGCGCGAACAGCGGAAACCCGGCCAACCGGTAATCGTCGGCGTGCCTTTTCTGCAGCATCCAGAAATGGGGGACCTGCCAGAGGTACAGGATGCCGCACAAAAGGACGATCCTGAAATCGCCGAGCGCGCCCCCGGCGGCGCTCCAGCCGATGAGCGGCGGGAGGGCACCGCAAAAGGCCCCGGCGAGGAGTGCGAAGGGGGTGCGCCGCTTGAGCGGCGTGTAGACGGCGAGGTACCAGGCAAGAGTCGCCAGGGCGAGGAGAAGGGGCGCGGCACCGAGAGCAGCAAGGATGACGGCACCAGACAAAAGGACCAATACGGCGATCGTCACCCCCCAGTGCGGTGCGAGCTCTCCGGCGGGAAGCGGGCGCGTCATGGTGCGGCGCATGAGGGCGTCCACGTCGCGCTCGAGGAGCTGGTTGAAGGCCGAGGCGGCGCACGCCATGAGGGTCACGCCGATAAAGAGCATGAGCCCGGACACGCCGGGACGCACCTCACGGCAGAGCAGGTACCCCCCGAGCGCCGCCGTCCCGTTCATGAGCGCCAATGGCAGCCTGAACAACCGGCACATCCCGGCTATCGTTTTTCGTGCGGAAAAGGTCACTTCTCTCCTTCCAGGAACTCGACCATCACCTTAAGATCGCCTTCCGGAATGTCGCTCTTCGGCATGATCGGGGGGAAGCCTTCAACGATGGCCGCACCCGGGTTCAGGATCGATTCGCGCAGGTACGCCTCGTCCGCCTTCACCGTCTCCGCCTTACCGCCGCGCGTCACCTTCACCTGGCTCCCGTAGAGCCCCTTGAAGGTCGGCCCCACCTTCGTCGAGCCATCCAGGGAGTGGCAGCCGAGACAGCCATGGCTCTCCAGCAGGGCCTTACCCTTGGCCGCCCCGCCTTCTGCCGCCTTCTCGTTCAGCCACGCCTCGAACTTGTCCGCCGGTACCGCTTCCACGGTTGTTATCATGGCGGAGTGGCCGGTGCCGCAGTACTGCGAACAGAAGAGGTCGTAGGAGCCGGGCGAACTGGCAACGAACCATACGTGGTTCTTCATCCCCGGCACCACGTCGCGCTTGATGCGGAAGGCCGGGACGTAGAAGCCGTGGATGACGTCCTCGGATTCCAGGTTCACCTGCACCGGTCTTCCCACCGGGACTACCAGCTTCGGGCTGTGCTTGCCGTTTTGATAGATGAAGTCCCAGGACCACATGCGCGCCTCGGCCTTCACTTGCATGGCGTTCTTCGGTACCGTCCTGAGCGACAGGTAGCTGGTCCAGCCGTAGTAGAACATCCCCATCACGAGGATCGTCGGCAGCAGGGTCCAGACAACCTCTAGAAGCGGGCTTCCCGATACCTGCGAGGTCGGCTCCGGGTTCTTCGAGCGGCGGTAACGGACCACGAAGAAGATCATGGTTGCGGTGATCCCGACGAGCAGCACCAGGCAGGCGCCGAAAAGGAACATGAACACGGGATCGACTGCTTGCGTTGTTGTGAGTAGTTGATTTTCCACGTTCGCCCCTTTATCGGTAGAGTACGTCGAAGAAGGTTCCCCCGATGAAACCGGCCAGGGTGAAAAGAGCCACGAACAGGATGATGCGGAACAGCCGCGGCTCGTATTTCATGTGCATGAAGAAGGCGATCACGAGGCCCGATTTTATGCTCGCGATGGCAAGCGCCGCCCAGACCTTCCAGACGCCAAGCTCCACGCGCGTGACCATGATGGTTGCCGCCGTCAGCACCAACAGGGTGACCCAGACGGTAACCAGTTTCCCGTAACTCAGGATGTTTTCCGCGCTTTCGTTTGTCATGTTCATGTCTCCGGTATATCTCGACCCACGCACCGACCCGCCGTTAAAGGATCAGGTAATAGAGCGGGAAAATGAAGATCCAAACGAGGTCGACTAGGTGCCAGTAGAGGGTCACGTTCTCTAGCGTCACGTTGTCCCCTGCATGCAGCACCTCCCGCTGCACCATCACCGCGGTCCACGCCATAAGCACGGAGCCGATGATCACGTGGATGCCGTGCAGGCCGGTGGTGAGATAGTACAGCCCGAAGAAGATCGACTCCCCCGGAGGCCCCTCAATCAGCTTCGGGGAGTTCGGGTAAATGCCGTGATGGATCTTGGCGCTCCACTCGAGGTATTTGATGAAAAGGAAGATAAAGGCGCAGCCGATGGTCCCCGTCAAGAGACTGAGAGTCGCCTTTTTGGCGCCGCGCTTGATTGCGGTGACCGACATCGCCGCGAAAAGCGAGCTGGTCAGGAGAACCACCGTGTTGGTGGCGCCGTAGACCAGGTCGAGCTGCTTTCCCCCCAGGCCGAACTCCTTTGGATACTTGGCCAGGTAGACCGAATAAAGGAGGAATACCCCGCCAAAGAGAAGTATCTCCGTGAACAGGAACAGCCACATGCCGAGTTTTGCTCCGAAAGCGTCCTTTTCCAGATGGCTCATGGGACCCCCGCCCCTTTGAAGTCGTACGGTCCGTGGGTCACCACGGGATCTTCCTCGAAATTCTCCGTCGGCGGCGGCGTCGGGATGCTCCACTCAAGGGTGGCACCCCCCCACGGGTTCCCGGTGAACGGCTCACCCTTTAAAAGTCCGCGCCACAGGTTCCAGAGCACGATGAGAATCCCCGCGACCATGATCCAGCTCCCCACCGTCGCGACGAAGTTCAGGCGGGCGAACTCGGGGAGGTAGTCGTAGTAGCGCCTCGGCATCCCCTCCATCCCGAGCACCTGCATGGTGAAATACAGGACGTTGAAGCCGATGAACATGAGCACCCAGCCGATGATGGCGGGCTTTTCCTCATAACGCCTGCCGAAGTACTTGGGAAGCCAGTAGTGCGCCGCGGCGAAGAAGGCGAAGCCGGTGCCGCCGAACATGACATAGTGGAAGTGCCCGACCACGAAGTGGGTGTCATGCACGTGGATATCGGTGGACGCGGCGCCGAGGATCAGGCCTGAAAGCCCGCCGATGGAGAAGAGCAGGATGAAGGAGAGCGCGAAGAGCATGGGCGCCTCCAGCGATATCGACCCCTTGTACATGGTCGACACCCAGTTGAAGACCTTGATGGCGGAGGGAATCGCCACCAGGAAGGTGAGGAAGGAGAAGACCATGACGCCCAAGTCGCTCATCCCCGAGGTGTACATGTGGTGCCCCCAGACCGCGGAACCGGCCGCGGCGATGGCGAGGCTCGAAAAGGCGATCATCTTGTACCCGAAGATCGGCTTTCGCGAGAAAACCGGGATGATGTCGGAGATCACCCCCATGCCGGGGAGGATCATGATGTAGACCGCCGGGTGCGAGTAGATCCAGAACATGTGCTGGAACATGATGGGGTCGCCGCCACGGCTTGGGTCGAAGAGGCCGAGCCCCAGGATCCTTTCGGTCACCACCAGAAGGAGCGTGATGGCGATGATCGGGGTGGCGAGGATCTGGACCCAGGCGGTCGCGTAGAGACTCCAGGTGAAGAGGGGGATGCGGGTCCAGGTCATCCCCGGGGCCCGCATCCTGTGAATGGTGGTCACGAAGTTGATACCGGTTAGGATCGAGGAGAAACCTAAGATGAAGACGCCGAAAACTGCGAGGGAGACGTTGGTCGTAGTCCGGGCCGAGAAGGGGACGTAGAAGGTCCATCCCGTATCGGGGGCGCCGCCGCCGGTGAAAAGCGAGACCAGGACGATCACCGCGCCGATGACGTAGAGCCACCACGAAAAGAGGTTCACCCGCGGGAAGGCCACGTCGCGCGCGCCTAACTGGATCGGCAGCACCAGGTTCCCGAACGACGCCGGTATCCCGGGGATGATGAAGAGGAAGATCATCACCACGCCATGCACCGTGAAAAGTGCGTTGTAGGTCTGGGCGGTGACGATGGTCGGCCCCGGCGCGATCAGCTCGAGCCTGATCAGTACCCCCAACAGGACGCCGACCATGAAGAAGCTCAGCACGCAGTAAAGGTACATAAGCCCGATGCGCTTGTGGTCGGTGGAGAAGATCCAGGACCCGATCCCGGTCTTGCCGGAATCGCTCCAGAACCCGCCTTCCGCAGTTGCCGTTTCTTGACTCATTTATTCCCCCGAAACCCTGCAGATCCGCAGTTTAGGTTTCCTTGCCTTTATTTTTATCCGTCTTCTTGCCGCCTAAGATCAGGAAGATCAGGAACCCGACCACGCAGACGATGATGACCGTAGCACTCACCCGCAGCAGGTTGAACGCGTAACTCTTGCTCTCAGGATCGAAGCTGAAGCAGTAGCTCACCATCTTGCTGATGGTGGTCCCGATCCTCCCCTGTTTCGCCTCCATGAGCGCCAGGGTCAGGTCCTTCGGGAGGAACTGCGTGCCGTAGAGGTAGCGCACGATCATGCCGTCCTTCGCCACCACGAAGCTCACCACCGGATGGACGAAATCGTTTCCCTTGCGCTGGAAATGAAAACCTGCCGTGTCGGTGAGCTTGCGGATGTTCGCCGGGTCACCGGTCAGGAAGATCCAGTTCCCCTCCGGGAACTTCCCCTTCATCACCGTCTCGTACATGTGCTTGGAGCGGGCCGCGCGCTGCGGCGTCTCGCGCTCGTCGAAGCTCACCGACAGGACCCGGTAGTCCTTTCCAGGGGTGAGCTTTAAGTCCGGCAGGACCCGCGCCAGTCCCTCCTGAAGGTAGTTGCAGACGTTGGTGCAGGAATAATAGACGGGGAGGATGACGGTCGGACCGGTGATGAGCTCGGCGAGGCGCCGCTGCCGCCCGCTCTCGTCGGTGAAGACCAGATCAAGCGGGATCTTTTTGCCCAGATGCTCCTCAAGCCCTACGTTCCCCTCTTCTTGCTTCGAGGCGCCCTGATGTTCTGCGTGCGGAGTTGTCTCTTCTTCAACATGGCATTTGGCAGAGGCGGGGAACAGCAACGCCGCCATCGCTCCGACAAGTACCATGCGCCTTATGGCCGTAATGATCACATATGACTCCGTCCGATCTCTCATGTGAAAAAAACAAGTGCTCATTATAAATGATGATTCCCGGCTGTCCACCGGAGGCAAACAATTTCCTTACGAAACGCGCCGGGGCGAGGCTTCATCTCCTGCAACGGTCAATCATGAGCCGTACCGGGGCAAGATTAAACTTGACTTAATTTTCCATTACATTAGACTGTGCCAATATTTTTCCCATGAAAAGGCAGTCCAGCGGAGTACCCCGATTCCCCCAGTCCAAAGGAGGCCGGTTATGAAAGCTTTTCCCGCGAAACTCATCATGGCGGCGATCATCCTGTCCTGCGGTTTTGTGATGCAGGCAGAGCAGTCTGAAAAGGCGCATCAGAAGCAAGACGGCGCCCCCCATAGGTTCGTCGCCGGTACGATTGATCGCTCCCCTGGCACCGACAGCAGCCGCACCTCCTGGCGATAGCTGAAGCAAGGGGGCGCCATCGCCATGCCCACCACATCCTGCCGGGCGGTCCTCGCATTCCCGTATACGATACTCATGAATAGTTAAAGTTTCCGCCCGGGCAGACGATACACTCCTTGAAACTCTCAAAAGTCGTGTTTGCAAAGGAGATCGTCCATGTCTTTCAGCGCCCGCCTCATCACGATCAACCTGATTGCTATCTTTGCGACGGTTGCCTCCACCATCGTCGTCGGCAGCTGCGGCAACATCGCCGGAATGGTGCTTGCCGGTCTCATCATATTCCTACTCTCGGCACTCCTGTGCTGGCAGGTTGCCCGCAGCGAGACCCGCGCCCTGCGTGACGTGGCGGAAGCGATCGAAGCTGCCGCGGGAGGCAATCTCTCCTGCCGGGTGGAACAGATCGCCAGCGGAGAAATCGGTCGCATCGGTACATCCTTCAACAACATGATGGGGGACTGGAACAAGACCATGCACCAGTTCTTCACGGTGACCGACCTGGTCCGCGACTCCGTTTCCCTGGTGAGCGCCACCAACGACGCCATGGCTGCCGCGGCGGAAGATGTCGCCATGCAGGCCTCGACAATCGCCACGGCGAGCGAGGAGATGTCGGCAACCTCGGGAGACATCGCCCGCAACTGCCTCATGGCCGCCGAGAATGCCCACAGGGCCACCGACGAGACCAACGCCGGTGCCGCCATCGTCAGAAGCAGTGCGCAGCTCATGGAGAACATCGCCCAGCGCGTCACCACCACCTCAACCTCGGTTGCGGGCCTCGGCGAGCGCTCCGACCAGATCGGCGCCATAGCCGGCACCATCGAGGACATCGCCGACCAGACCAACCTCCTCGCGCTGAACGCCGCCATCGAGGCCGCGCGCGCCGGCGAGACCGGCCGTGGCTTTGCCGTGGTTGCCGACGAGGTCAGGGCGCTCGCGGAACGGACCACAAGGGCCACGAAAGAGATCGACGCCATGATCAAGTCGATCCAGAGCGAGACCCGCGAGGCGGTCGGCGCCATGAGCGAAGGGGTTGAGCAGGTGAACCAGGGGACTGCGGAAACCTGCCGCTCCGGTGAGGCGCTCGCCGGCATCCTCACCATGATCAACGACCTGACCATGCAGCTCTCCCAGATCGCCACCGCCGCCGAGGAGCAGACCGCCACGACCCACGAGATCACCAGCAACATCCAGATGATTACCAGCGTCGTGAACAGCAACCTGGAGAGCGCCCGGAACACGAGGGCGGCGACCGGCAAACTGGTGCAGCAGGTCGATGAACTACACGAGCTGGTCTCCCACTTCCAGCTCTCCGACGCCATTCTCTGGGACCCGAGCTACGCCACCACCATCAACACCTTCGACGACCAGCACAAGAAGCTCTTCGCCATGATCAACGAGCTGTCGCAGGCGATGCAGCACAAGCGGAGCAAGGACGCCATCGGCTCGGTGCTGCAGCGCCTCATCGAGTACACCGGCAGCCACTTCGCTGCCGAGGAAGAGGCCTTCCGCAAGTCGGGCTATCCCGAAGAAACAGCGCACGTTCAGCAACATAGGGACCTGGTTCGCCAGGTGCTTGAACTTCAGGAAAAATTCAAGTCGGGCGAGACCGTTCTTACCCACGACGTCATCGAATTCCTGCAGAACTGGCTCGTGAACCACATCAAGGGGACCGACAAACGCTACGCCCCCCACCTCACCAAGGCCGGTATCCGCTAAGCCGCCGCACCTTCCTTGGGATGATCCCCTCCCCCGGAGGGGGAGGGCCAGGGAGGGGGAGCGTAGCGGCAACAGTCAGCCTTGNACCGACAAACGCTACGCCCCCCACCTCACCAAGGCCGGTATCCGCTAAGCCGCCGCACCTTCCTTGGGATGATCCCCTCCCCCGGAGGGGGAGGGCCAGGGAGGGGGAGCGTAGCGGCAACAGTCAGCCTTCCCCCCCTCCAACCTCCCCCCTCCGGGGGGAGGCTCTCAGACACCTGCCACTAAAGAAACCCCTCCGCATCGCAGCCTCCCTTCCCAATGAATTAAACCAGTTCTCCTTCCTCACGTTTTCTGCTACATTTCTCGGGCTGCCAACTCCCCAGAAGAGGTCGTCATGTCAGAAAAAACCGCAGTCCTTTTGCTGCAAATGGGTGGACCCGACTCGCTCGACGCCGTGCACCCTTTCCTCATGAACCTGTTCACGGACCGCGACATCATCAAGATCGGGCCGGCCTTCCTGCAGCCCTTCATCGCCCGGCGCATCGTGAACAAGCGCGCCCCGCACGTCGCGGAGTACTACCGGCAGATCGGCGGCAAGTCCCCGATCCGGGAGCTGACCGAGGCCCAGAGGGAGGGACTGCAGGCGCTTTTAGGTGAGAATTACCGCTGCTTCGTGGCGATGCGCTACTCCCGCCCCTCGACCATCGACGCCCTCGCGGCCATCAAGCGGGAGGGGATCCGGCGCGTCGTGGTGCTGTCGCTCTACCCGCACTACTCGAAGGCCACCACCGGCTCCAGCGTGAACGAACTGCAGCGCGTCCTGAAGGAGGCGCGGACCGATTTCGAGCTGACCTTCATCGACCGCTTCTACGACCACCCCCTCTACATCAAGGCGCTCGCGGGTAAGGTCATGCGGGGGCTGCAGGCCTTCCCGGACCGAAAGGACGTGCAGATCGTCTTCTCCGCCCATTCGCTGCCCCAATCCTTCATCGACGAAGGGGACCCGTACCTCGACCACATACAAGAGACCAGGCGTCTCGTCATGGAGCAGGTAGGCGAGGCGAACCATCTCCTCTGCTTCCAGTCGAAGGCGAGCCGGGTGAAGTGGCTCGAGCCCTCCACGGAGGCAACCATCGAGAAGCTGGCGAAGGAGGGGAAACGGAACCTGTTGATGGTGCCGCTCTCCTTCGTTTCGGACCACATCGAAACCCTCTACGAGATCGACATCCAGTACGGCGAGGAGGCGAAGGGGTACGGCATCGAGCGCTTCGAGCGCATCGAGTCGCTCAACTCGGACCCGATATTCCTGGACTGCCTGGCGGACCTGGTGAGAACGGCGAAGGCATGAAGACCTGCAGCATCTGCAAGATAGAATTCGATGAGAACGAGCCCGACTCCCTCTACGGCGAGGCGGGGCAGTGGCTGGCCGAGGAGTTCTGGAAGGACGCGGGCGAACTCTGCCGCACCTGCCGGGAGAACCGCGCCCGGCTGGTGATGATGTACGGACACGAGATGAACACCTGAGGTTTACATGGACAGGACCACTATAGACGGCATAAATCTCACCCTCGCCAACCCCATCGAGCTGCCGCTGCGCTGGGTGGGGGACGAGGAACTGCTCCGGCAGCTTCTGGCGGCCTGGATGGTGATAGACGAGCGCGACATCCCATTCAACCCGCGCCTGATCGGTAAACCGGGCGTAGGGAAGACGACCCTCGCCTACGCCGCGGCCAAGAAACTTGGCCGCCAGGTGTACCTCTTCCAGGCCACCATGGACACCCGCCCCGAGGACCTGATCGTGACGCCGGTGATCGGCCCCGAGGGAGCGATACAGTACGCCGCTTCCTCGCTCGTATCCGCCATGATCTCCGGCGGCGTCCTCATCCTCGACGAGGGGAACCGGATGAGCGAGAAGGCCTGGGCCTCCCTCGCGCCGCTTCTGGACGACCGCCGCTACGTCGAGTCGATCATCACCGGCCTGCGGATCAAGGCCCATCCCGACTTCCGCATCGTCGTCACCATGAACGAGGACTCCTCCACCTTCGAGGTTCCCGAGTACATCCACTCCCGCCTGCAGCCCCAGCTCTTCATCGACTTCCCCGAGGCGGACGAGGAACTGGCGATCCTGAAGGAGAACCTCCCCTTCGCCGGGAGCTCGATCCTCAATTATGTCGTGCAGTTCCTGCAACGCGGCCACGCCGCCGACGAACCGTACTCGGTGCGTGACGGCATCAACATCGCACGCTACGCCTTGAAGATGATGTCGGCGACCAACAAGGACCCGCACGAGCTCCTGCCGCTCGCCGTCGAGCGGATCCTCGGCGAAGAGGCGCTGCGCTACCTGAAGTAGGCAGGACTTATGCCCGACCGACTCTACCTGGAACAATTCGGCAACGTCCACGCCCTCCCCGTCCTGCACTACCGGATGGAGTTCGCCCACCTGGTGCGCGATGCGTTCGACCGCGTGAAGCCCGACTGCGTCGCCCTCGAGCTGCCGCAGACGCTGGAAGAACAGTTCCTGCGCGGCGTCCGGCGCCTCCCCGAGGTCTCCGTCCTCGCCTACCATGTTGCCGCCCAGTCCGTCTTCCTGCTCATCGAACCCGCCGATCCGCTGATCGAAGGAGCCCGGCTCGCCCTGGAGCGTAAGGTTCCGCTGCACCTCGTCGACATTGACCTCGACTCCTACCCGTCACACCCGGAACACCTCCCGGACTCCTATTCGGTGCAGCGCATCGGCCTCGAGCCCTTCTACCGGGAGGTGGCGAAACTCTACCGGGAGATACCCCCTTGCGAGGAGGACCTGCGCCGCGAGCGCGGCATGGCCTACCGCCTGAAGCAGCTCTCTGCGCAGCACGAACGCGTCCTCTTCATCTGCGGCATGTCGCACCTGGAGCGGATCCGGCACTCCTTCGACGCGCCGCTCGCCCAGCCGCTTACCCGGACCCGGCGCGAAGGGATCACCATCCTCAACCTGCACCCGGAGTGCCTCCACGAGGTGCTCGCCGAGTACTCCTTCCTCTCCGCGGTGTACGAGACGCGCAGGACGCCTCTTGGTCCCGAGCCCGCCGCCAACGGGCACTCCCTCAGAAAGAGCTTCAACGCCTTCGAGCTGATCCTGGGTGGGAAAGAGAGCATCCCCGAGGAGGAGGCACTGGCGGAATCGGTGCAAAGGAGCGCCCACCGTATCGGGATGGAAGGGGAGTTCCCCGACCGGCAGAAGATCATGTTGCGCCTGTTCCTCGAGGCGGCCCGTCACTACCGCCAGGAGACCGGTGACAAGGTGCACTTTTGGCAGAAGCGCGCCTTCTTCAGGTTCGCCCGCAACTACGCGCTCATGACGCGCATGCTCCTTCCCGACCTGTTCCAGATGCTGGCCGCCGCCCGCGGCTGCCTGGACGACAACTTCGCCTACGCCTTCTTCCGGCTCGCCGCCCGTTATCCCTGGCAGCGCGAGACGAGCGATCTCCCGACGATACGCCTCTCCGCCGACGAACTCTGGTCTTCTACGAAGAGGATCCGTTTCCGGCCGCGCGAGCGGGTGCGGGCGAAGGGGTTCTCGCACCTGAAGATGATGAACCGGAAAAAGGAGAAGCGCCCGGGGGACTGGCTGGAGGGGTTCGACGATCCGTACATCTGCTCCTACCCCCCCGAGGACCTGAGCATCGAGGAATACGGGCGGAACCTGAAGCGGATCGGGGCGCGGCAGCTGAGCGAGGAGGGGAGCAAAAGCGAGCCCTTCACGTCGTCGCTTCTGGACGGGGTCGACATGCGGGAGACGCTCCGGAACCTGCACGAGGGGAAGATTTACGTCAAGGAGAACAAGCGCCTGAAGAGCGGCGTCGGGTGCGTCGTGGTGGTCTTCGACGAGGACAAGGAAGGGAGCAGGTACCCGTACTGCATGACCTGGCTCGGCGAGCACGCCCAAGAGTCCGACATGGCCTTCTACGCCACCCCGCCCACCGACAACATCGTCGGTCCCGGGATCTCGCGCTGCGAGTACGGCGGATTTCTCTTGAGCTATCCCCCGCGCCGAATGGTCGACGTCTGGCGCGACCCGGATTACCGGCACGCCACCGGCAAGGGAGAGCTGCTCCTGCTGGCGGCGCTCGACTATTCGCTGGAGAAGGACGTGGTTTACGCCGCGGCGAAGCCCCCCAGAAGTTTCATGAAGCAACACGCCGCACGGCTTAACAAAAGGATCATCTACCTGCCGCTCGGGAGTCTATCGCCGGTGGCGCTTAAGAAGCTTCGGGCCTTCCACATCCTCTACGGCAGGGACAAGCGCGACATCGCCAAGGATTACATTTGGTGATGACAGCAACTGGGCGGTAGGCGCCGTACTCGAAGTGCCCTTCTCGTGATGGCAGCCTCTTCCCCCTCCCCAGCCCTCCCCCTCCGGGGGAGGGAGCGCTCACCACTGATGGAGGGAGAGCCGGCCGTGAGCTATTAGGGAACCGGTGCCATGCGTGGGTGGTATGTGAGAAGGGTGTCCACGTCCCCTCCCCCGGAGGGGGAGGGTCAGGGAGGGGGAAGAGGGTTCCTGCCGTAGTGAACTTCCGCCCTCTGTAGCAGCGCCCCGTAAATCTCTTCCAAAACTCCTTCCAGATTTGAGAAGACCTCGTTGTTCCAGACCCTTAAAACGAAAACGCCCTGCGCCTCGAGGAAGTCTGTCCTTCCTTGATCGCGCAGGGCGTTTTTAGTCAGGTTGTGCTGCCCGCCATCCAACTCGACGGCAAGCCTCGCCTCCGGGCAATAGAAATCCAGCACGTACTTCCCGAAGGGGTGTTGCCTCCTGAATCTGAAACCATCCACCTGCTTGCGCCTCAGGCAGAACCAGAGCAATTGCTCGGCGTCGGTCATATGCTGGCGCAAAGTGCGGGCGGCCTTAAGCAGCCCGTCGGGAACCGGGAACCGGGTGAAATCAGTCTTGCCAGCGTTCATGTCTTCCCCCTCCCCCACCCTCCCCCTCCGGGGGAGGGAGCTGAGACTACGGAAGGATAATCGACATTTTGTGCCCGGCAACACCGGTTCGACTGTCTATCCTTTGCGGAGGATCCTCTTGTCGCCCATGCGGATGGTGAGCTTTTCGGAGTCGAAATACTCCAGGAGCGGAATCATGAACTTCCGGGAAAGACCCGTGACGTCGCGGAACTCTGGGGGGGTGATCTCCTTCTTCTCCTTTAGGAGAGCGACAAGCTTCTCGCGCAGCTCGGAAACCGCACCGGGGGCGTAGAAGATGTCCCCCTTGATCTTCGCCACCCTCCCCTCGCGGAACATCATGTTCGCGTGATCGAGCACCTGCTTCTCGGTGGCGCCGACCAGATCGCAAAGCTCCTTCAGGGTCGGCGGCTCGAACCACCCCTTGGTGAGGGCATCTTCGAGGGTGCGCTGCACGCTCGCCTGGTCCTGGGTTACCCCCACCTTGCGCCCGGGTAGCTTGACGAGTTCGCGGTCGGAAAGCGCCAGTCCGTCCTTCTCGAGGCTCGCCAACACCGGCCCGAAGAAGCGCGCGTCACTGCGCCTCGGGATGCGCGACTTCAGCTCTTCCTTGCCGATACCCTCCTGCATCGGGTTCTCCTGCAGGTACTCCACCAACTCGTCGGAGAGCTTTTTCTTCAGCATGGCGAAGGCGTCCTTGCTGAGGAAGATGCGCGGCTCCTTCACCACCTGCAGCACGGCACCGCTGGAAAGAAGCGGCGCCAGCGCCCCCTCAATCCTTTTACCCGACATGCCGGAGCGGTTCACCATCTCCTGGATGGAAATGCCGGAGAGGAGCGAGGAGTCGACGAGCAGCCTGATGCGGTCCTGGTCGACGCCGGACTCGACGGCCGCCAGAAGCTCGAGGGCCTCGGCGGAGCGGCGGCGGCGGCGCGGCGGTGCGGGGTCGAGGACGGTGCCCCCCCCGAGGGTCGCTTGCGGCGAGTAAGTACGCAGCACGAAGGGGTCGCCCGGCAACAGGAGCACCGGATGCTCGAGACGCAGCTGCACGTAGGCGCTCTCGCCCGGCTGCAGCGCGTCGCGGTCGAAGAGGATGATCTTGGCCGGGACCTCGTAGGTGGCCGAATGAAGGCGGATCGAGGCGCGGTGCTTCAGTTCCTTCTGGGCCGAGGCGAGGTAGTTGAGCCGGACATCGACGGCGCTGGTCGGCTTGTAGAGCCCCTTCGGGACGACGACGTCGCCGCGCTGCACCTCGGTGTGATCCACCCCCTGCAGGTTCACGGCGAGGCGCTCGCCCGCCCCACCCTTCTCAACCTTGGAGCCGAACGACTGGACGCCGCGCACGCGGCAGGCGATGCCGGAGGGGAGGATCTCCACCTCGTCGCCGACGGTGACGGCACCGGAGAGGAGGGTGCCGGTGACCACGGTGCCGAAGCCGGTCACGGTGAAGACACGGTCAACGGGGAGGCGGAACGGCGAGTCGACCCGTTTCTGCTCGATCTCCTTCGCCATCTTTATCAGTTCGGCCTTCAGCGCGTCGATGCCTTCCCCGGTACGGGAGGAAACCGCCACGACGGGCGCTCCGGCAAGGAAACTATCGGCGAGATATTCGCGCACCTCCTCGGTCACCAGGTCGAGCCAGTCCGTGTCCACCATGTCCTTCTTGGTCAGCACGACGATGCCGCGCTTCACCCCTAGGAGCTGGCAGATCTCCAGGTGCTCACGGGTCTGGGGCATGATCCCCTCGTCGGCGGCGATGACGAGGAGAACCAGGTCCATCCCGCCCACCCCGGCGACCATGGTGCGGACGAAACGCTCGTGTCCCGGGACGTCGACGATGCCGAAGCGGAGGTCGTCAGCCAGTTCCAGGTGCGCGAAGCCGAGTTCGATGGTGATGCCGCGGGCCTTCTCCTCTTTGAGGCGGTCCGTGTCGACGCCCGTCAACGCCTTTACCAGTGAGGTCTTGCCATGGTCAATGTGCCCGGCGGTGCCGAGTATCAGATGCTTCATCAGGGTGCTCCGTGAAAAAATTCTTTCCTATATCGCAATTTTTCTATCAAAGGTCAACCGCTCTTTCATGAACCAGCTGGCGAATTAACCCCATCCTCCTCCGGGGGAGGGAGTTAATCCTTGAACTGCAGCTGGTAGAGCCGGTAATAGAGCCCGCGCGCGGCCATCAATTCCGCGTGGGTTCCCTCCTCGGCCTTTTCGCCCCGGTGGATGACGGCGATGCGGTCGGCATCCCGGATCGTGGAGAGGCGGTGCGCCACGACGAGCGTGGTCCGCCCTTGCATCAGCCCCTCGAGCCCCTGCTGGATGAGCCGCTCACTCGCGGTGTCGACGCTCGCCGTCGCCTCGTCCAGTACCAGGATCTCCGGGTCGAAGGCGACCGCCCTGGCAAAGGAGATGAGCTGGCGCTCCCCTGCGGAGAAGTTCACCCCGCGCTCCCGCACCTCCTCGTCGTACCCATTCGGGAGCTCCCGGATGAAACGGTCCGCGCCGACCACCTTGGCCGCCTGCTCCACCCGTTTCATCGCCTCCGGGTCGCCAAGCGAGATGTTGTAGGCGATGGTCCCTGAGAAGAGGTAGGGGTCCTGGAGCACGACGCCGATCCTGCGGCGCAGCTGCTGCAGCGGCATGTCGCGCAGATCGGTCCCGTCGATGGTGATCGAGCCGCGCTGCACGTCGTAGAGCCGGGACAAAAGCCGCGTCACCGTGGTCTTGCCGCCGCCGGTCTCCCCGACGAGCGCCACCTTCTCGCCGCGCTTCATCTGCAGCGAGACCCCTTTGAGCACGTAATCCTCACCGTTGTAGGCGAACCAGACGTCGTTGAAGCAGATACTCTGCAGCACGTTTTGCGGCGCCGATACGCAGGCGGGTGCGGCGGCTTCCTCCCGCTTCGGCGCAGGGGCCGCACCGGGCTCCCACTCCTTATTGTCGAGGAGGGTGAAGATGCGCTCGAGCGACGCCATCGCCCCCTGCATCACCGAATACTTCGCCGAGAGGTCACGGATCGGGGAGAAGAACTTCTCTATGTACTGAATGAAGGCGACCAATGCACCGAAGGAGAGCGTCCCCCTGATGATCTCACCGCCGCCGTACCAGATGATCAGCGCCACCGCCACCGAAGAGAGCGTCTCGACTACGGCGTATAGGGCAGCGTCCCAGGTGATGACCGGGAGGTTCGCCTCCACGTAGGACTTGTTCAGCCTCTGGAACTCCTTGGCCTCGTCCCGCTCCCGGTTGAAGAGCTGCACCACCGCCATGCCGCCGATGCTCTCGGTGAGGAAGGCGGAGAGGTTCGCCTGGCGGGAACGCACCTGCCTGAAGGCGACGCGCATCCAGTTTCGGAAAGAGAAAGCGACCCAGATGAGCAGCGGCAGCACCGAGAAGGTGACCAGCGAGAGCTTCACGTTCATCCAGAGCATGATGCCGACGATGCCAGCCAGCACGAGGATATCTCCCACCACGGTGACGATCCCCGCCGCAAACATCTCGCCCACCACCTCGATGTCGCTTGTGAGTCGTGAGACCAGGCTTCCCACCGGGGTCTGGTCGAAGAAGCGGGCGGAGAGGCGCTGGATGTGAGTGAAGAGCTGCACGCGGATGTCGTACATGACCCGCTGTCCAACCCAGGTCAGCATATAAACCTGCGCGAACATGAGGATGGACTCGGCGAAGATGATGCCCAAGAAGGCAGCGGCGAGCGCCGGAAGCCCTTCCATCTGCCCCTTCACGATATGGCCGTCGATGGCCATCTTGAGGATCCAGGGCTGGGAGAGCTTGGTTGCGGCGATGAAAGGGAGCAGGGCGAGCGCCGTGACCAGCGTGCGGCGGTACGGCAGGATGTAGGCGAAGAAGCGCCCCATCAGGCGCCGATCGTACATCTTGCCGACTACTTCGTCCTCGTATATGCCGCCGAAGTGCATGTTTCTCCTTTAAAAACCTAAAACCCAACGGCCTAACGCAAAGGCGCAAAGCCGCCAAGGCGCTGAGGAAACCGGAAACGGACAAAGGTTTTAACCCAAAGACTTTCCTTGCGTCTCCGCGCCTCCGCGTCTTTGCGTTGAAGTCTTTGCCTGTGAATCCCGTAAAACCCAACGGCCCAACGCAAAGGCGCAAAGCCGCCAAGGCACTAAGGAAACCAGAAACAGACGAAGGTTTTACCCCTCAAAGACTTTCTTTGCGTCTCCGCGCCTCCGCGTCTTTGCGTTGAAGTCTTTGCCTTTGAATCCCGTAAAACCCAACGGCCCAACGCAAAGACGCAAAGCCGCCAAGGCGCTAAGGAAACCGGAAACGGACAAAGGTTTTAACCCAAAGACTTTCTTTGCGTCTCCGCGCCTCCGCGTCTTTGCGTTGAAGTCTTTGCCTGTGAATCCCGTAAAACCCAACGGCCCAACGCAAAGGCGCAAAGCCGCCAAGGCGCTAAGGAAACCGGAAACGGACAAAGGTTTTAACCCAAAGACTTTCTTTGCGTCTCCGCGCCTTTGCGTTGAAGCCTTTATCTTTGTCTTTAAAGCCTTTCTATCTCCGCCTTCAACTGCTCTTCCGTGTGGATCGCGGCGTAGCGGCCGTTCAGCTCCAGGAGCTCCGCGTGGCTCCCCTGCTCCACGATCGACCCCTGCTCCAACACGATGATCTCGTCGCAGCCGCGCAGAGGGGAGAGGCGATGCGAAACGATGAGCACGGTCCGCTCGCCGTAATAACCGGACAGGGCTGAGAGGATCTCCTCCTCGGTGTCGGCATCGACGGCGGAAAGCGGATCGTCGAGTATCAGTATGCTCGGCTCCTTGATCAGAGCCCGGGCGATGGAGACGCGCTGCTTCTGCCCGCCGGAAAGGGTGACGCCACGCTCCCCCACCAGGGTGTCCAGCCCCTGCGGGAAGCGCGCGATGTCCCCGGAAAGCCCGGCGATACGCGCCGCACGCTCGATCTCCTCGCGGGTCGCGCCCGGCTTTCCATAACCTATGTTGTCGGCGATGGTGCGGGAAAAGAGAAAGCTCTCCTGCGGCACGAAGCCGACTGCGGAGCGGATGCGCTGCAGCGGAAGACGGTTCACATCGATACCGTCGATGAAGAGCGTACCGTCGGCAACGGGGAAGAGTCGCGGGATGAGCCGTACCAGGGTCGACTTGCCGCTCCCGACCACCCCCACGATGCCGATGCGGGCCCCCTTCCTGATCGTCAGATCGATGCCGCGCAGCATGTCGGTGCCGCCGTAGGAGAAGGAGAGCCCCCGGTATTCGATACGCCCCTCGATATGCCCGGGGTCAACCGGATCGGCCGATTCGACCACCTCTGGGCGGGAGTTCAGGATCTCTCCCAGGCGCCCCATGGAGGCAGCTCCCCTCTGCATCAGGTTCAGGATCCAGCCGAACATGATGGTCGGCCAGACCAGCATGGCGAGGTAGCCGTTGAAGGCAACGAAACCGCCGAGCGTCAAGCCGCCGCTGATTACCAGGTTTCCGCCGACAAAGAGCACCACCAGCGTCCCGAGTGCGCCGGTCGCCGCCATCACCGGCAACATGAGCCCCCTGATCTTTGTGACGGCCATGCTCGCCTCGCTGTAGCTGTCGCACGCCGCGGCGAAGCTCGCGATCTCTCCGTCCTCGCGGCTGTAAGCCCGCACCACGGCGGCAGCCGAGACGTTCTCCTCGACGCGAGTGGTGAGCCGCGCGAGCGCTTCCTGCATGAGCTTCGAAGTGCGGAACATCGAGGAGCTCAGCCGCTTCACGATAAGCACCATGATCGGGAACGGCCCGACGGCGCAAAGGGTGAGGAAAGGGGAGATGCGGGTCAGCAGGATGAGGGTGGCGGTGTAGATGATGACGGTGTTGAGCGAGCTCAGCACGCCGAACCCCAGGAGCATCCTGACGTTGGTGAGGTCGTTGGACAGGCGGGAGAGGATGTCTCCGGTGCGCCAGTTCGAGAAATAAGTACGGTCGAGGGTGAGCAGCCTCGCGTAGAGGTCCTCGCGCAACCGGTACTCGATGCGCCGCCCCGCGTTCAAGAGCGTGGTCCGGGAGAAGACGCGGATCCCCCCCTGTCCGATCGCGGCGGCTGCGATCATGCCGCCGAACTGCGCAGGCGAATATCCCGCCTTCGCCGGTGCCTGCAGCGCTTCGATGGCGAGCTTCATGAGCCAGGGGATGGCGAGCCCGCACAGGTTGGTCCCCACCAGGAGGAGCGCCCCCAGCAGGTAAGCCCCCTGGCAATCGCGCATGTAGCGGTATAGTCTTCTCAACTCGCCGATGGTTCACCTCGCACCGATAACGCCCCGTACTCTTATTACATTTGGCATTTTCTGTCAAAGTATTTGCCGATTCCAATCTCGGTGTTTGATTGTTTTAAAAAAATGTAAACACGTCAACACTCTCCCTTAATCCCGCCTCATCCCCGCCGACCGCCGGATAGGGAACTTTTAACCAATTTCAACGCAACTTCAGAGACTTCCACGTCAAATTCCCATACAACCCCTGTTGTTTTAAAATGGCGCATTTTTGTACAAATTCACGACCAAAATTCCGCTAAAGATAGGCCGTTTCTGCAGCTACTTTCATAAATGTCTTTGTTTTTCAAACCTTTCTGAAGCAAACAAAAGCTTGCTTTTTTGTTTTAAAATGGCGTATAGTCCTCCCCAATTTCGTGTATGACAAAAAACTCCTTGATTTTAAAACAGCGTTCTTGCAAAACAGGAAAACTGTCCGTTAAGGGCTTGCCTTTTCCCTTTCCATGGGCGTATGATTTCGAGCTGTTTATTAACAAAATGGTCGCTGGCCATTAACCAGTCACGAGGTCCGCAGTGAAAAACAAGTTGATGCACCTCTCCAACGAGACCATGAACGTCGGTTTCGTTAAAAAGGTGGAAGCGCTCTCCGGCAGTTCGGTCCGGCGCTGCTTCCAGTGCGGCAAGTGTTCCGCCGGCTGTCCCATGTCGACCTTCATGGAGCACCCACCCAACCGGATCGTGCGCCTGCTGCAATTAGGCCAGGGGCAGCGCGTCCTCGCCGGCCGCTCCATCTGGTACTGCGCCTCCTGTGAGACCTGCACCACCCGCTGTCCGAACAAGGTCGACCTTGCCGCCATCATGGACGCGCTCAGAAAACTCTCCTGGGACGCCGACGGCCCCTCGAAGGAAAGCTACGTGCAGCTCGCCAACCGTCTCTTCATCGAGAACATCCGCACCTACGGCCGCCAGTACGAGCTGCGCCTCGGCGCCATCTTCAACATGAAGAGCGGGCAGTTCTTGAAGGACCTCATGCTCGGACCGAAGCTCATCTCCAAGGGAAAGCTGAAGATGTTCCATTCCAAGAACCGCAACATCAGCGACATCGAGGGGATCTTCAAGAGAGTCGAGGAGATGCGCAAGAAGGGGGAGGCACTGTGACGCCCGGCAAGAAAAAACTCAGTTATTCCTACTATCCCGGCTGTTCGCTGCACGCCTCCGGCCGCGAGTACGACATCTCCACCCGTGCCCTTTTCAAGGCGCTCAACGTGGGGCTCAAGGAGGTGCCGGACTGGTTCTGCTGCGGCGCGACCCCGGCCCACAACGTGGACGAACTCCTGTCGCTTTCGCTTTGCGCGAAGAACCTCTCCCTGGCCGAACAGGTCGAAGGGGACCTGGCCGTCGCCTGCGCCGCCTGCTTCTCGCGCTTAAAGACCACGCAGCACCACCTGAAAGAGGACGCAACCAAGAGAAAGCAGGTCGAATACGCCATAGACGGCCCGGCGTCGCTCAACAAGCCGGTGAAGCACATCCTCGAGATCCTCGCCCGCGAGTACGGCCTGGCGAAGCTCGAGGAGAGCGTCAAGAAGCCGCTCATGGGGCTCAAGGTCGCGGCCTATTACGGCTGCCTCCTCACCCGTCCCCCCGAGGTGCCCGAACTCGACGACTGCGAGGACCCGAGCATCATGGAGGACATCCTGCGTGCGCTCGGTGCCGAGCCGGTCAAATGGTCGCACCGCATGGAGTGCTGCGGCGCGAACTTCACCCTCTCCCGCCCGGGGGTGGTGCTGAAGCTCTCCAACGCCATCCTGGAATCGGCGCGCCTTGCCGGGGCCGACTGCATCATGGTCGCCTGCCCCCTGTGCCACGGGAACCTCGATATCCGGCAGAAGGAGATCAAGGAGGCCTTCGGCGCTCCCGACTCCACGCTGTTCGGCAGCATCTTCGGGTCCGACCTGCCGATCAGCACCACCAGCGAGGACCGGCGCGACCTCCCCATCTTCTACATCACCCAGCTTGCGGCCCTCGCCATGGGCGTCGCCTCGCAAAGCCTCGGTTTCGAGAGCGTCATCATCGACCCGAAACCGCTGTTGAGAGATAAACAGCTGCTCTAGCCCCCGGCGGCAGCAACGGATTGAGGAGCTTATGTCCAGAATCGGCGTTTTTGTTTGCCACTGCGGCGAGAACATCTCCCGCACCGTGGATGTGGAGCGGGTCGCCAAGGCCGCGGGAGAAATCCCGGGAGTGGCGTATTCCTGCGATTACAAGTACATGTGTTCAGACCCGGGACAGACCCTTCTGAAGAAGGCGGTCGCCGAGCACAAGCTGGACGGCGTGCTCGTCGCGGCCTGCAGCCCGCGCATGCACGAGAAGACCTTCAGGAAGGCGGCCGAGTCCGCCGGGCTCAACCCGTACCTGTGCGAGATGGCGAACATCCGCGAGCACTGTTCCTGGGTCCACGAGGACCGGGAGATGGCGACCGAGAAGGCGACCGACATCGTGAAGCTCATGGTGGAGCGGGTGCGCAAAGGTAAGTCGCTCGCACCGATCACGGTACCGGTCACCAAGCGGGCGCTCGTCATCGGCGGCGGCATCGCCGGGATCCAGGCCGCGCTGGACATCGCCGACGCCGGGCACCGCGTGGTGCTGGTCGAGCGCGACCCCTCCATCGGCGGTCACATGGCCCAGCTCTCCGAAACCTTCCCGACGCTCGACTGTTCCCAGTGCATCATGACCCCGAAGATGGTCGACGTGGCGAACCACCCGAACATCACCCTCTACACCTACGCGGAAATCGAGAAGGTGGACGGCTACATCGGCAACTTCCAGGTGACGGTGAAGCACAAGGCGCGCTCGGTGGACGAGTCGAAGTGCACCGGCTGCGGCGTCTGCATGACCAAGTGCCCGAAGAAGAAGATCCCCAACGAGTTCGACCAGGGGCACGGCATGCGCCCCGCAATCTACGTTCCTTTCCCGCAGGCGGTTCCCAACACGCCGGTCATCGACCGGGAAAACTGCACCATGTTCCAAAGCGGCAAGTGCGGCGTCTGCGCCAAGGTGTGCGGTCCCGGCGCGGTCGATTACGAGCAAAAGGACAGCTTCACCGTCGAGGACGTGGGGGCCATCGTGGTCGCCACCGGCTTCAAGCTCTACACCATCGACAGGAAACCAGAGGACAGCCCGATCCAGGGTTACGGCGAGTTCGGCTACGGCACCATCCCCGACGTCATCGACGGCATGACCTTCGAGCGTCTCGCCTCCGCCTCCGGCCCGACCGGCGGCAAGATCCTGCGCCCCTCGGACGGCAAGGAGCCGAAGCAGGTGGTCTTCATCCAGTGCGTCGGTTCGCGCGCCAGGGAAAAGGGGATCTCCTACTGTTCCAAGGTCTGCTGCATGTACACCGCTAAGCACACCATGCTCTACCACCACAAGGTGCACGACGGGCAGGCCTACGTCTTCTTCATGGACGCGCGTACTCCGGGCAAGGGTTACGACGAGTTCTGGCGCCGCGCCGTCGAGGAAGAGGAAGCGGTCTACATCAGGGGCATGGTCTCCCGCATGTACCAGAAGGGGGACAAGATCGTCGTGATGGGGAGCGACATCCAGGTCGGCGTCCAGGTGGAGATCGAGGCGGACTTGGTCGTGCTCGCCACCGCAGTGCAGGCCCAGGACGGCGCCGACCTCTTGGCGCAGAAGCTCGGCATCTCCTACGACAAGTACAACTTCTACTCCGAGGCCCATGCGAAGCTGAAGCCGGTCGAGTGCGCCACCGCCGGGATCTACCTTGCCGGTGCTTGCCAGGGACCGAAGGACATCCCGGACACCGTCTCCCAGGCCTCAGCAGCCGCTGCGAAGGTGATGACCCTGTTCGCGAAGGACCAGTTGGAGCGCGATCCGGTGGTCGCCAAGGTGAACGAGAAGTACTGCGTCGGCTGTTTCGCCTGCAAGAAGGTCTGCGCCTACGGAGCAATCGAGGAAAAGGAGATCAGGGACCGCCAGGGGAACCTGGTGAAGAAGGTTGCGTACGTGAATCCCGGCGTATGCGGCGGCTGCGGCACCTGCCAGGCCACCTGCCCCTCCAAGTCCATCGAGCTCGACGGCTACACCGACGAGCAGATCATGGCGATGATAGAGGCGCTGTAAAGGCAAGAGGCCGTTCAGCGTTCAGCGTTCAGCGTTCAGCGTTCAACGTTCAGCGGGTTTCTTCCCTAAAGCGCTTTTTTGGATAGTGACAAGACAGTCAACACCCCGTTCCGTCAGGGCAATCACGTTCTCGAACGTTGAACGCTGAACGTTGAACGGCTCCAGAGGTTTCCATGCACGATTTTGAACCGAAGATAGTCGCCTTCGTCTGCACCTGGTGCACGTACGCGGGGGCGGACCTTGCCGGCACGAGCCGGATGCAGTACCCGCCCAACGTCCGGGTGCTCAAGTTCCCCTGCACCGGGAGGATCGATCCGGTCTTCATCCTGCGCGCCTTCCAGAAAGGGGCGGACGGGGTGCTCGTTTCCGGCTGCCACCCGGGCGACTGCCACTACATGGCCGGCAACTTCCACGCCCGGCGCCGCTTCGCCGCCTTCCGCGCCCTGCTCGACTTCATCGGGGTCGACCTGAACCGGCTCCAGTTCTCCTGGGTCTCCGCCGCGGAGGGGGGAAAGTGGGTCGAGGTGGTGACGGACCTGACCGAACGGGTGCGCACCATGGGACCGATGCCGGAGTTCAAGGAGCTGGAGCACGAGGAGTTGTGGTCCACCTTCGCCGAGGCTACGGCGGGCAAATCCACAGGGCTCAACATCACGGCGGACAAGTCCCAGGTGCTCAATACGCCGGGACTGAAAGAGGCGTACGACAGCATCAGCTGAGGTGCCGCCACGCTGGAACCCGGGCGAATGATTAATCTCCCCCACCAACGCCACGCCCCTGCCTAAAGGGGAAAATGAACGGACAACGTCATGAACGCTAAAGCAAGCAAGAACCAACTGACGAGCATCGAGCCGGCCTACTACGAGGCGGTCACCGAGGCGATCCGCAAGGAAGCGGTGAAGATCCTTAAAGAAGAGACGGTGGTCGGCGTGGTCGGCTACCTCCCTGGTCGCCGCAAAGGGACCGCCACCCCGGCGCTGGTGACCTCGGTGGAAGAAGCGGAAAAACTCATTTTCTCGCCCGCCTGCGTCAACAACCTCTCGGTCTACCTCACCAAGGCGAAGAAGGGTGTGCTGAAGCAGGGTAAGGTCGGCATCGTAGCCAAGGGTTGCGACATGCGCGCCCTGGCCGGTCTGATGACGGAATCGCAGCTCCAGCGGGAGGACCTCTTCATCATCGGCGTGGTCTGCCCCGGCGTGTACGGTTTCGGCGTCGAGCGGACCGGGACCTTGACCGAGGCCAACATCGCCCGCAAGTGCCGCGAGTGCACCGTGCACATGCCGGAGGGGGCCGACGTCGCCGCCGGAACCCACGCCGAGCTCGCCGACCTGACCCCGGAAGAGGCGGAGGAGATGGCCCGCATCGAGGCGATGCCGCAGGCGGAGCGCTGGGCTTTCTGGAAGGAACATTTCTCGCGCTGTATCCGCTGCATGGCTTGCCGCCAGGTCTGCCCCTTCTGCTACTGTGAACAGTGCCTGTGCGACAAGAACCGGCCGCAGGCGGTGGAGAGTTCGCCGCGTCCCGCCGGCAACATGGCCTGGCACCTCGTGCGCGCCATGCACCTTGCCGGACGCTGCGGCGGCTGCGCCGAATGCGAGCGCGTCTGCCCGATGGACATCCCGTTGAACCTGTTGAACCGCCGCATGGCAAAGGAGCTGAAGGAGCTCTACGACTACGAGGCGGGGCTCGCCCCGGTGGAAAAGGGGCCGCTCAACCAGTACAAGGAGGACGACGACCAGTCGTTCATCAAGTAGCCGTAAAGCATAAAAAAGCTGAACCACCAACGACGACCGCTCAAGGCCGCCATGAAAGAGAACCCTATGCAGATCATTACGGAACAGAACCTTCGCAATCTGATCGACCTTCTGGTCAAGGAAGCCAAACTTGTCGTCGGCCCGAAGCTGTCGGGATCGGTCGTCCTCTACGAACCGCTCACCGCGGGGACCGAGCTGACCCTAGACGCACTGCCGCGCCGCTCCTCGAAGGAGCTCTTCTTCCCCGTCTGCGAGGACATCCTCTCCTACAAGCGGGAAGGCGGCGGCATGAAGGTGACCGATGTGGACCGTTCCAAATTCCCGGAAACGGTACTGATCGGTGCGCCCCCCTGCGATGCCGGCTCCCCCTCCATCCTGGACGCGGTCATGTCCTGGGACTACAAGGACGAGTTCTACCTGGAGCGCCGCAAGAAGAGCACCATCGTCGGGATCGCCTGCACCAAGGGTGACGACGCCTGCTTCTGCCAAGCGGTGGGACTGGCGCCGGATGCCGAGAACGGCAGCGATCTCTTCCTGACCCCTCTCAAGGACGGCTCCTACGCCTGCAACGCGGTGACCGAAAAGGGACAGGCCCTGGTTGCCGCGCACAAGAACCTTTTCGCGGAAGGGGCGGGTGCCGAGCCCGTGCCGTTCGTGGACCAGGCCGTCCAGAAACTGGATCTCGTGAAGATCAAGAAGTGGCTGGAAGAGCACTTCGAGGACCCGCTATGGGAGAGAATCGCCGACATCTGTGTCGGTTGCGGCGCCTGCGCCTTCATCTGTCCGGCCTGCCACTGTTTCGACATCAACGACGAGGGGAGCACCGACGATGGTGTGCGGCGCAAGCACTGGGATGCCTGCGGCTTCGCGAAGTTCACCAACCACGCCTCGGGGCACAACCCGCGCGACGTGCAGAACAAGCGCTACAGAAACCGCATCATGCACAAGTTCAAGTACTACGACGACAAGTTCGGCAAAACGCTTTGCACCGGTTGCGGCCGCTGCATCCGCGCCTGCCCCGTCGGCATCGACATCGCTGAGATCCTCGAAACGATCAACGGCAAAGCGGAATAACCGTAAAAACCATATTCACAGGGATGAATGGGATAAAAGGGATAAAACCTTAAACCTTGAAGTTATCCCTTTCATCCCCTTCATCCCTGTTAAACGCCTTTGTTTTAACGAGAGAACCGATCTATGTGCGAATCCAAGAACATCTACCTCCCCAACCTCGCCACCATCGAGGCCATCGTCGACGAGACCCCGGATGTCAGAACGCTGCGCCTGGTCTTCCAGGACGAAGCGGTCCGGGAAAACTTCACCTTCCGCGCCGGCCAGTTCGCCGAGTACTCCTCCTTCGGCTTCGGCGAATCGACCTTCTGCATCGCCTCGGCCCCGACCCGAAAGGGTTACATCGAGTGCTGCTTCAGGAGCGTCGGCCGCGTGACCGAGTCGCTCAGAAGGCTTGAGGTGGGCGATACGGTCGGGGTGCGCGGTCCTTATGGCAACTCCTTCCCGATCGAGCAGTTCTACGGCAAGAGCCTCGTCTTCATCGCCGGCGGCATCGCCCTTCCGCCGCTTCGGACGGTGATCTGGAACTGCCTCGACCTGCGCGACAAGTTCAAGGACATCACTATCGTGTACGGCGCCCGCTCCGAGGCGGACCTGGTCTACAAGCACGAGTTGAAGGAGTGGCAGGAGCGCGGCGACGTGCGCCTGGTGAAATGCGTCGATCCAGGCGGCGCAGGCCCCGACTTCGACGGCAAGGTCGGCTTCGTCCCGACCGTCCTCGAGGAGGCGGCGCCGAGCGCCGAGAACACCATCGCTCTTGTTTGCGGTCCCCCCATCATGATCAAGTTCACGCTGCCTGTTCTGGAGCGTCTCGGATTCTCCGACGACAACATCTACACCACGCTCGAAAACAGGATGAAGTGCGGCGTCGGCAAGTGCGGCCGCTGCAACGTCGGCAACGTCTACGTCTGCAAAGACGGCCCGGTCTTCACCGCCCGGGAAGTGAAGGCGATGTCGCAGGAGTTCTAGCTATGCAAAGGGGACTGGCTCCTTTAGGGCCAGTCCCCCCCGTCTAACGTGCTTTTCATCGCCTTTATCCCTTTCATCCCCTTCATCCCTGTTCAATTTGCTTGACCAACTGCGCGAAATGAGCGAGTCTTTGCGCTTTGGCGCCGCCCTCACCCGGCATTACCATTTACGGACTAGCGCTTGGCGCAGGTTCATCATAGGGTATCTCCATGCCGTACCTCCTTCTCACCCTGAGCGCCCTGATCTGGTCCGGAAACTTCGTGATCAGCCGGGCGATGAATAACGTCATCCCTCCCGCGGGCTTCGTCTTCTGGCGCTGGGTGGTCGCGCTCGTAGTGCTTCTCCCGATCGCACTGCCGCGCCTGCGCCGCGAGTGGCCCATCCTGCGCGCCAACCTGCCGCTCGTCGGCATCTCCGGGCTCTTCGCCGTCACCCTCTTCAACTACCTGATCTACATGGCGATGCACTGGACCACCGCCATCAACGCGGCCCTAGTAAACTCGGCCATCCCCATCTTCATCATCATGTTCGCGCGCATCTTCTACGGGCAGCGCGTCATGCTGCGCCAGCACGCCGGGGTCTTGCTTTCCCTGGTCGGCGTCGCGGCCATCATCCTGCGCGGCGACCCGGCCCGCATCCTGACGCTCACCTTCAACCGCGGAGACCTCCTGGTACTCTTAGCCGCGATCGCGTGGGCGCTCTACTCGGTGGCCATCAAGCGATACCCCCAGGGGCTGAACCCGTTCGTGTTCCTGTTTTCCATGACCGTGGTCGGCCTCGTGCTCCTAATCCCGTTCTACGCCTGGGAAATCTCCGCCGGGCACCACATGACCTTCAACCTCCCCACCGTGCTGAGCGTTCTGTACGTCGGCGTCCTCGCGTCGGTGGTCGCCTTCACCGCCTGGAACCACGGCCTGCGCCGGGTCGGCCCCCACATAGGCGGACAGTTCGTGCACCTGATGCCCGCCTTCTCCACCATCATGGCCGTGATGTTCCTCGGCGAAACGCTGCAGGGCTTCCACATCGCCGGCATCGTGCTCATCTTCGCCGGCATCGTCTGCGCAACCTATAAAGTAAAGGCCTAGCCCCCTCCCCTGCCCTTCCCCGCAAGTCGTTTGAGCAGTCGAGTCGTCCATTGTCAATTCTCCATTGTCAATTGTTCATTACCCCTGCTTTTCCGTATACTTCCTTGCCCTTCCCCCCTCGCTGCTGATATCGTATTCACTACGCTAAAACAGCTGCAGCATATCTCTTCTCCAAGAAGGTGACCCCAATGTTCGAAGTTGTAAGCAACGAGATTCTCGCGGAAAACCTCCACAAGATGGTGCTGGTCGCCCCCCGCATCGCGCGGGCAAGAAAGGCGGGACAGTTCGTCATCGTCCGCCTCGACCAGGGCGAGGAACGCATCCCGCTCACCATCGGCGACGCCGATCAGGCCGCCGGGACCATCACCCTCTTCATCCAGGCCATCGGCGCCTCGACCCGGAAGATCGTGGCAACGCCCGCGGGCGGCTTCATCCGCGACGTCGCAGGCCCGCTAGGCAAGGAAACCCATATCACCAACTGGGGCAGAGTCGTCTGCGTCGGTGGCGGGGTCGGCACCGCAGTCCTCTTTCCGCTGGTGAAGGCCCTCGCCGAGGCGGGAAACGAGATCACCACCATCATCGGCGGCCGTTCCGAGAAGTATGTCATCCTGGCCGAAGAGCTGGGCGCCCTCTCGAAAAACCTCATCATCACCACTGAGGACGGCAGCCAGGGGTACAAGGGGTTCGTGACCGGTCCTCTTTCCGAGATACTCGCCGACCCTGAGCGCGTGCCGCAGGCGGTTTTCGCGGTCGGCCCGGTCCCGATGATGAAGGCGGTGGCGAACATCACCCGCGAACCGGGGATCGAGACCATCGTGAGCCTCAACCCGATCATGATCGACGGCACCGGGATGTGCGGCGGCTGCCGCGTGCAGGTGGGCAACCAGACCAAGTTCGCCTGCGTGGACGGCCCCGAGTTCGACGCGCACCAGGTCGACTTCGACGGCCTTTCCGACCGCCTCACCAGCTATCGCAAGGAAGAGGCGGCAAGGCACGCAGCCGAGGGCTGCAAACTGGCTAAGGAGGTAGCAAAGTGAGCAACGACCTTTCGCCCAAAGAGAGGATGGCGATAGACAGGGTACACATGCCGGAGCTGCCGGCGGACGAGCGGAACAAGAACTTCGAGGAGGTCAACCTGGGACTCTCCGGGGATCAGGCGCTCTCCGAGGCGAAGCGCTGCCTGCAGTGCAAGACGAGAAACTGCGTCGCGGGCTGTCCGGTGGGCGTTTCCATTCCGGAATTCATCGACGCGCTCGCCTGCGAGGACATGCCGCGCGCGGCCCAGATCCTGCGCGGCGACAACGCGCTCCCCGCCGTCTGCGGCAGGGTCTGCCCCCAGGAGACCCAGTGCGAGGCGCTCTGCATCCGCGGCAAGAAGGGTGATGCGGTGGCCATCGGCTACCTCGAGCGCTACGTGGCCGACTGGGCCATGCAGCACCCGGACCGTCTTCTCTCCGAGCCCACGCCCGAGCCGACAGGCAAGTCGGTGGCCGTGGTCGGCTGCGGCCCTGCCGGGTTGACCGCTGCCGGCGAACTCGCGCGCCAGGGTCACAAGGTGACCATTTTCGAAGCACTCCACGACACCGGCGGCGTCCTCCGCTACGGCATCCCGGAGTTCCGCCTTCCCAAGGAGATCATCGACCGCGAGGTCGGCGTGCTCGCACAGCTGGGCGTCACCATCGAGTGCAACGTGATCATCGGCAAGACGCTCACCGTTGCCGAGCTGCGCAGCGAATTCGATGCGGTCTTCATCGCCAACGGCGCCGGGCTCCCCACCATGCTCAACATCCCGGGCGAGAACCTCAAAGGGGTGTACGCGGCCAACGAGTTCCTCACCCGCGTGAACCTCATGGAGGCCGGTCGCAGGGAAGACAGCGCCACGCCCATCCTGCAGCGTGACGAGGTCGCCGTAATAGGCGGCGGCAACACGGCGATGGACTGCGTAAGAACGGCGAAAAGGCTCGGCGCCAAGCGCGCCATGATCATCTACCGCCGCGGCGAAGCTGAGATGCCGGCGAGGGTCGAGGAGATCAAGCACGCCAAGGAGGAAGGGGTCGAGTTCATCATGCTCACCGCCCCTCTCGCGATCGTCGCCACCGAAGACGGCTGGGTGAAGGCGCTGCGCTGCCAGCGCATGGAGCTTGGTCCCGCCGACGACTCCGGTCGTCGTCGTCCGCAGGCGATTCCCGATTCCGAGTACGACATTCCGGCGGGAATAGTGATCAACGCGGTCGGCACCAACGCCAATCCGCTCCTCACCGCCACCGCGCCGGACCTCAGCCTCAACAAGTGGGGCAACGTCGTCACCGACGATAACGGCCAGACCAGCATCCCCGGCGTCTTCGCCGGCGGCGACATCGTCAGGGGCGGCGCCACCGTCATCCTCGCCATGGGCGACGGCAAGCGCGCCGCCGCTTCCATCGATGCCTACCTGAAACGCTAAGTTACGCGGTGACGTCTGCCGCACAAAGGGGGAGGGCCTATGGCCCTCCCCCTTTTTTTTAGTTCTCGAGATTCCAGTGAGCAAAGATTGAGCTCGCTCGCGAAGGAAAAGAGCAAATCCCCCCTGTCTCCCTTCGCAAAGTTCGCTACGGGGGGCAAGCTCCACCTTCGAAAAGGAGGGGACGTTCTGCCGTGCTCACCGCTTCGAGGAGATATCCGCCTAGTACCCGGAATTCTGAGCTAAAAGGGGAGCGCCGGGGCTCATGCAGTGCTGTGTGAGCAGCTTTTCCCACTTTCCTCGTTATTTCCTGCGGTTGACACCTCGCCTGTCGGGGGTACCTTTTAATGGTTTTGCTGATCTCACCTTTCTAATAGGAGGCAGTCATGAAAAAGAGGGCGTTATTGTTGTTCGCACTACTTTGCCTTGGCAACTCCGCGTTCGCCGCCGATGATCTGACGACGCAGGCGAAGAAGCTCTTCAAACCGATCCCGTCCAAGGCTCCATCCCTGAAGGAGAACCCAGCCACCGCCGCGAAAATCGACCTCGGAAGGAAACTGTTCTTCGATCCACGGCTTTCCAGCTCACAGCTCATCAGCTGTAACACCTGCCATAACGTCGGGCTTTTCGGGGCGGATCTACAGGAAACTGCAGTTGGACACGGCTGGCAGAAAGGACCACGCAACTCCCCCACCGTCTTCAACGCGGTGTTCGATGCTGCGCAGTTCTGGGACGGGAGGGCGAAGGACCTGCAGACGCAGGCGAAGGGGCCGGTTCAAGCTAACGTCGAGATGAACAGCAATCCCGAACTCGTGGTGAAGACGCTGAAGAGCATCCCGGGTTACGGACCTCTATTCAGGGCGGCCTTTCCCGGGCAGAAGGATCCGGTAAGCTTCGACAACATGGCGAGGGCAATCGAGGTCTTCGAGGCGACCCTTATCACCCCGAGCTCCCCGTTTGACCGCTTCCTGCAAGGAGACACCAAGGCCCTGAACGCCGCGCAGAAAAGAGGGCTCAAGGTCTTCATGAACAAGGGGTGCGCCCCGTGCCACGCCGGGGTCAACGTCGGCGGCGCCGATTACTACCCCTTCGGCGTGCGGGAAGCCCCCGCTACCGAGATCCGCCCATCCGGCGATACCGGCCGCTTCATGGTCACCAACACCGAGAGCGACCGCTACGTCTTCAAAGCCCCTTCCCTGCGCAACGTGGCCTTCACCCAGCCCTACTTCCATTCCGGGAAGGTCTGGAAGCTGCGCGACGCGGTGGCGGTCATGGCTTCGGCTCAACTCGGGATCAAATTATCCGACCATGAGGTGGACGATACCGTAGCCTTCCTGCATGCGCTGACCGGAAAGGAGCCGAGGATCGCTTACCCGCTCCTTCCGCCGAGCTCCGACACGACACCACAGCCAAAGCTCAAGTAGCAGTGGTACCACCTGACAACGCGCCCAAGGCCTTCCTCAGGGATTCCAGGTCGTACGGTTTCTGTATGAACTGCGCCCCCTTCTGACCGGAGAGCCTTCTTGCCTCCTCCGCCGCGCTGTAACCGCTGGAAAGCACGATTTTCACGCCAGGCCGAATGCGGCGTAACTCATCCGCCGCGGTGATCCCGTCCATCCCAGGCATGGATAGATCCATGATCACCGCGGCGATTTTTTCAGCGTGCTCCCGGAACAGGGCAACCGCTTCCGCACCGTCACCTGCTATCAAGGTCGGATAGCCAAGCCCCCTTACCATGGCCCGGCAGACCAGTCGCACCATCTCCTCGTCGTCGACAATGAGCACCGTCCCCTCTTCCCCGGCCTCCTCAGGGACCTTGAGCGGGATCCCCGCCTCTGCTCCTGGTGAGCTCTTCGCAGCTTCTTCTCGCGCCACCGCTCTCTCAACGATCGTCGTCGGTGTCAGCTTTGCCGCAACGCTCTTCTCAATCAGTTCCGGTTCGGGAACAGGCAACAGCACCTTGACGCTGGTCCCCTCCCCCGCTTCAGACCGCACCAGGATCGCTCCGCCGTGCCCGCGTACGATCCCCTGCACGGCACAAAGCCCGAGCCCGCGCCCGGTGAACTTCGTCGAGAAGAACGGGTCGAACATCCGGTCGCAGGTGGCACGGTCCATACCGGCACCATTGTCGGCAACCTCAAGGACGATGAAGCTCCCCGCCACCGGCTTTTCGTCCAGCCTGCTGATGGCGAGCTCTGCGGCCCCCACCTCGGCCACGCCTGTGCTGACCGTGACGGCACCTCCCTCCCCTACCGCTTCGAGGGCGTTGGTGATCAAGTTCACGATCACCTGCTGCATCTGCCCCGGGTCGGCTTCGAACGATGGAATACCGGGGTGCAACTGCGCGGTGAGGACCGCTCCCTTGCGCACCGACGCCTTCATCAGGTCCACGTTCTCCCCTACCAGCCGGTTCAAATCGACTACCTGCAGGGTGTAGCCACCCTTGCCCGAGTACGCCAGCATCTGGCGGGTGAGATCGCCGGCACGCTTGGCCGCCTGGTAGGCGTTCTCCAGGTACTTTATGGCCGGACTATCAGGTTCCACCACGTGACGGACCAGCTCGAGGTTCCCGCCGATAACCATCAGCAGGTTATTGAAGTCGTGCGCCACTCCGCCCGCCAGTACGCCCAAACTCTCCAGCTTCTGGGTGTGCAGCAGCTGCCGCTCCAGTTCCCGTCGCTGCAGCTCCCCTTGGCGCTTCTCGGTGATGTCGGTCCCGGAGCTAAGCACCCCCTGCACCTTGCCCTGGTCGTCGCGCAGCAGGATGTTGTGCCACGAGATGAGGCGTGCCCCCTTGTCCCTGGTGACGATGCGGTTTTCGAAGAACTCCAGAAACTCGTGCTCGCCGCGCACCAGCCCGTCGAAGATCTCGCGTACTTCCCTCTTCTCCTCCGCCGGGACGAAGTTTTCACACCAGTCCATGCCGCGGAGCTCCTCCACCGTCCCCCCCAGCAGCACGGCGCCGGTGCGGTTGATCATCGCTATGCGGCCGCCGGTATCCACGAGAAGCAGCATAACCGCAGCCACATCGAGGTAGCGGCGGGCATTCTCCTTCTCCTGTTCCAGTTCCCTGGTCCTCTCGGCGACCTGCCGCTCCAGTTCCTCGTGCCAGTTGGCGATGCGCTCGGCCATGCTGTTGAAAGCCGCACCAAGCTCGGCGATCTCTTTGGCGGCACCGCTACCTGTGGCCGTCCGGGCAGAGAAATCCCCTCCCTCGAGAGCGGCGACGCTTCTGCGCAACTCCCGGATAGGACTCGCAATCTTGCCGGCTCCCCACCACACGAAGATCAGTGCACCGGAAATCATGGCGAGTCCGAACAGGGCCGCCCGGCTCCTCGTGGCTGCCAGTGGCGCGAAGGCGGTCTCCTCGTCGACCGCGACGGCGATGCCCCACCTCCCGGTGCCCCCAACCTCGAGGTAACGGTAGGTGGCGAAGAACCTTCTGCCGTCACTAAGCGTCTCCAATTGCGACGACGCCGTCTTCCCGAGGACCCGCCCGGTCAGTTTTTCCGTGAGAGCATCCCTGCGCGTCGGGGTCCGTCTCTGCTCCGGCACCGATGCGAGCAGTTCACCACGCGGTCCCACGAGGATCATGATGCTTTGCGCACCGGCCGTGCCGGGAAGCAGCGTAAGAGCCTCGAAACTCGGCCTCGGTCCGGCCTCGGCAACCACCACCCCCGCAACGTCCCCGGTCGCCCTCCCCGCCCTGTCCCGGACCAAGACTTTCCGTCCGATGAGGATCGCCGGTTCCCCGCTTTCGCCGAAGACGTCGATGTGCTCGGCTGCACCGGCGGCGAGTGTGGCCTCCACGAACGCCTTGTATCGGTAGCTCGCGCCAACGAGGTCCATCTCGCTCGCCGCCAGAACCTTCCCTGCCGTGCCCACCAGCACGACCGACGTATAAGTGTCCGGAGAGATGATCTTCAGGGTGCGCAGATGCTGTGAGAGTGACTGGATATCCGCCGCGTCGGGCTCGTCGCCTCCCGCCAGGGCCGACTCAGTCGTCCTCACGAAGTCGCGCGAGTTGGCGACGACGGCAAGCTCGGCGCGCCTGGAAGCAAGCCAGGTCACCACCGACTCCACCTTCAAGTCCGCCGCGTCCTCCAGCGCACGCACGATCTCGCTCTGCTTAAGCGGGTAGATCCCTTCGATCCCCAGTTGAGGCGAACCGTACACGAGAACGAGGATCAACGCCGCCGAACCGGCAAGCGAGATGACGCTGAAGTAGGCTATGATCCGTTCGCGCATACCGCACGAGGCGGGGTATGGTTTTTCTTTTACGGTCATGGTTGGTGGTTGGGGCCTGGCGGCTCCGCATTTGCGGCGGCCGGATCTGCAGGGCGCCGTTCGCCCGGTTAGGCAGCCTGGCGGGGGAGGGGAGGACAAAAGGCTGCGTACCGTGGGGGCAACGTGTGACAAGTTCTGATCTTTTCCACCGATTTTATCGGCATATACGGCGCTTTCTTGAGTTTAATGTTTTCGGTGGGGTAGGGGGGAAGTCTTGGGCAGGTCAAAAAAAAGCCCCCTCTGGCTGAGGGGGCTTCTGTTGCAATGCGTACTCACACTACATGAAATGCCATATGAGTCCGATGTCGTACGAGGTTTCCCGTACCTTGGAGGAGAAGGTGTAGGTGCCGCTCGCATCGCTCTCGCTCACGCTGTTGCTGAGCGCGCACATCCCACCGAGATGTGCTTCGAACGAGCCGGTGAACTGGTAGCCGACCCCGAAGGAGAAGTGATGTTCGGCTATTGCCGGGAAGCCTATGATGCGCAGATATTCGTACCCCGCGTTTGAGACCGTGTTCCCCTGAATCTGCGTCGTCCCCATCAGGTCGAAGTTCTTGTGCAGCCGCACCGGGTTCTTGCCGTAGTTGTAGCCAAGGCGCATGGTGAGCCCATCCGGGTCCTTGTACTGCATCCCCAGCGCGTAGACCCACTGGTCCTTCCAGTCAAATTCCCGATAACCGTCGGCATCGCTCCAGTTGAGCCACTTGGCGTCAGCCTCGAGGAGGAGGTTATCCGTTGCGTGCCAGGCGATCCCCGCCGAAGCGGTGCGCGGCGACTCCATCTCCAGCGTTTTTTGCTCTGTCCCGCCGAAGTCGGAAACCCTCTCGTGCGAAAGTTTCTCCGCCGTTGTGTAGCTGGCCCCGATCGAACAGGGACCCATGCGGTAAATGGCGCCAAGTTGCTCGCCGATGCCGTAGTTGTGCGAGGTACCTTCGCCCA
Organism: Geomonas ferrireducens; assembly: GCF_004917065.1. Classification (NCBI taxonomy): domain Bacteria; kingdom Pseudomonadati; phylum Thermodesulfobacteriota; class Desulfuromonadia; order Geobacterales; family Geobacteraceae; genus Geomonas; species Geomonas ferrireducens. Next base: position 1,282,407 of record NZ_SSYA01000001.1, on the reverse strand, counting down.
GGTCAAGCGAGCCGTACAAAAGGTGCAGCGAAGTCCCTATCGAGAAGTTGGGGGTGACCAGGAAGGCGACGTTAGGGGCGAACTTGAGGATCTGGAGCTGCGTGTAGATGTCGCCTTCGGCACCGGGTGAGCCGGGGTTGAGGTCGATCCCTTTGTTCCGGTAGTCGACCCCCATACCGGTGATCCCGAACATGCCGAGACCGAAGCGGAACCGGTCGCTGATCGGAGTGACCATACCGACGGCGGGGATGATGAACGGCCTCATGTCGCTCTTCGCGCTGACGACCTGGGGCCCCATGGTCACGGTGGCCTTCACCGAGGGGTTGTAGATCGTCGAGGCGAAGACCACCTCGGTGCCGGGGCAGTAGGGCCCCATGCAGACCGCGGCGGGATTGGCGAAGATGGCGCTTATGGCGTCTTGTGGGGCGGCGACGCCGGCCCCTCCCATGGCGCGCGACGCAGGCGCCACGCCGATCAGGGTATCGCCGTTGGTTGCCCATGCTTCGGGTGAGGAGATAGAAAGTAACAGTGCTGCTGCCGCAAGTACCGCCTTCTTTGCCATAAGCCCGCCTCAATTAATGAATTTCAAGCGGACCTTATAGCATTTTTCTTACAGGGTGTAAATAATCCATTTTTCCGTATACAGCTATGAAAAACACTAAACGCGAGGGGGAAAAGTTACAGCCACCCCTTCCGCTTGAAATACCAGTAAGGTGCGATGCCCGACAGGATCATCAGGGCCAGGGCCCAAGGGTAGCCGAGTCCCATCTTCAGCTCGGGCATGTAGTCGAAGTTCATGCCGTAGATGCTGGCGACAAGGGTAGGGGGGAGGAAGACCACCGCCGCAATGGAAAAGATCTTAATGATCTGGTTCTGCTCGATGTTGATGAAGCCCTGGGTTGAGTCCATCAGGAAGTTGATCTTGTCGAACAGGAAGGTGGTGTGCGACATGAGGGTCTCGACGTCTCGTGCGATCTCCCTGAGCGTTTCGGCCTGGTCGGTCCGATCCCTCAAGTGGCGCAACAAAAAGGATATGTCGCGCTGGGTATCCATGAGGCAGAGGCGGATCTTCCCGTTGCTGTCCTCGAGCCGCGCCAGCTTGTCGATGGCGTCCTCCAGCTCCGCCTCCTCGTCTTCGAGCACCATGTGGCTCACCCCCTCGAGCTGGCGGTGGATGTCCTCCAGGGTGTCTGCGTGGTTCTCTACCTTTTGATCCAGCAGGATGACGAGAAGTTCCGCAGCGGAACGGCACTCGACGTGGCCGCGGCGGGCGCGCATGCGCAGCAGGCGGAAATCGGCTAAGTCTCCCTCGCGGATGGTGATCAGGTGGTTCGTCTGCAGAATGCAGGCGACGGTAAGCGTCATGTGACGCCCCTCGCTCTGGGAGAGGAAGAGCGGGTGGACGTGGATCCCGGCGGAATCGACGAAGCATCGGGCGGAGATCTCGATCTCGTCGACCTCGTCGTACTCGGGGATGTCGGTGTGCAGGAGGAGCTCCAGCAGATCCCTCTCTTCGTCGTCCGGTTCGTGGGCGTCGATCCAGTCGGCCTTTAGGATCTGGTTGGGGAGGTCCTCCCGCTCGAACTCCATCTCTGTGATGAGTCCGTTTTCTATCTTGAAAAGCCTCAGCATGATGCGCTCCTGCCTGGTCCGCGCCCTCGGTGCCGGCCGTGGCACTGCGGGCACCGGACCCCTTGCCCGGTTGAAACAAGAAGGGCGGCCTTATCGGCCGCCCCAGTCTGTGGTCCTGAATTATTTCTGCGACAGCCTGTGCACGCAGTCGACCATGAAGATCGCGTTTTCCGGTGGTACCGTGGGGAGGATGCCGTGCCCCAGGTTGAAGATGAGACCGGGCCTGCCGGCGTTCTCGTCGAGCACGCGCTTCACCTCGCGCTCGATGATCTCTTTCGGTGCGAAGAGCACGGTCGGATCGAGGTTACCCTGTACCGCCATGTCGCCCAGGATGTCGCGGGCCTTGCCGAGGTTCACGTGCCAGTCGAGGCCCATGACGTCGCCGCCTGCTTCTTTCACGATCTCGAGCATGGTGCCTGCGCCCTTCACGAAGTGGATCACCGGAACGTTGGTGCGGTTCAGGCCGTTGATGAGGCGCTGGGTGTACGGGAGGACGTAGCGCTCGTAGTCGGCGGGGGAGAGCATGCCGCCCCAGGTGTCGAAGATCTGGATCGCCTGCGCGCCGGCCTTGATCTGGGCGTTCAGGTACTCCATGTCCATGGTGGTGATCTTGTCCATGAGCGCCGCGTAGATCTCGGGCTCGGCGTACATCATCTTCTTGAGTGCGGCGAAGTCCTTGGACCCCTTGCCTTCGACCATGTAGCAGGCGAGGGTGAAGGGGGCGCCGCCGAAGCCGATCAGCGGTACCTTGGCGGCGAGCTCTTTCCGGAGGAGTTTGACGGCGTCGAGCACGTAGGGGACGTCGGTCTCCATCTTCGGGATCTTGAGCGCCTCCACGTCGGCCATGGTGCGGATCGGTTTGGTGAAGACCGGGCCGGGGGTGAAGTCGAGCTCCATGCCCATCGGCTCGATCGGGGTGAGGATGTCGGAGAAGAGGATCGCGGCATCGACGCCCAGGATGTCCACCGGCTGGATGGTGACTTCAGCGGCGAGTTCCGGCGTCTTGCAGAGTTCCAGGAAGGTGCATTTGGAGCGGACGCGCATGTAATCGGGGAGGTAACGGCCGGCCTGACGCATAAGCCATACCGGTACGATGTCGACCGGCTTACCCCAACATGCGTCTAAAAATCGAGTATTCATAGTAATCCTCCTGGGTGAAATTTTGAGGGATCAAGTATCAAAGTTGTTAAACACACATTCCACAACTTTGATTGCCATCGTCAAGAAAAAGCTCAATGAGAGCATGGCACAACCGGTCCCTCTCCCATCTAGAGAGGGGTCCGCTTTAAAAGTCCCCCTCCGCAAAGGAGGGGGAGCAAATCTCAAATTATTTCTGCTCTTTCCTCTGCACCTTGATCGGCACGTAGTTGCAGAACGGCTCCTCTTCCATGTAGTCGCCGTACACCGCATCGGCGCGGGCGCGGCAGCCACCGCAGACGTTCAGGTACTCGCACTCGCCGCACTTACCCTTGTAGGCTTTGAAGTCGCGCAGTTCCTTGAAGATCTCCGAGTTTTCCCAGAGCTCCTTGAACGGGGTCTCCTTCACGTTCCCCGCGGTCCTGTGGAAGTAGGAGCAGGGCTTCAGGTTGCCGAAGCAGTCGATGAGGCAGATGGTCTGGGCCGCGATGCACCCTTTGCCGCCGCCGGTGGAGAAGGTGAGGGAGCGGCGCTCGAACTTCTCCCCCTCCGCCTTGGCCTTCTGCGGCACGATGCGGTAGTAGTGCGGTGCGCAGGTCGGGCGCATGAGGATGTCGTCCTCGTTTTTCTCCTGGTGGTAGTGCCAGTCGAGGATCTCCTCGTAGTCTTCCTTGGAGATCAGCTCGCTCATGATCTCCTCGCCGCGACCGGTCGGGACGATCATGAACATGTACCAGGCGGTGGCGCCGATGGACTTGGCGACCTTGAAGGTGTTGGCGATGTCGGTCTGGTTGCGCTTGGTGAAGGAGGAGTTGACCAGGAACTTCTGGCCGTGCTTTCTGAAGAGTTCGGCGGCCTTCATCACGCCTTCGAAGGCGCCCGGGCACTGGCGGAAGTCGTCGTGCACGGCGGCGGTGGAGCCGTCCAGGGAGAGCGACACCATCTTGATGTCCGCCTTCTTCATCTTCTCGCACACCTCGTCGGTCACGAGGGAGCCGTTGGTCGCCATGCACATCCTGAGGCCGAGCGAGGTGCCGTACTCGGCGAGTTCAAAGATGTCCGGCCTCATGAGCGGTTCGCCGCCGGAGAGAACCACAACCGGCTTGGAGAAATCGGCGATTTCCTTGAGGAGCTTCTTTCCTTCCTCGGTGGTGAAGTCACCTTCCGACGAGGTCATCTCGGACGAACAGCGGCAGTGCACGCATTTGAGGTTGCAGCGCTGGGTGGTCTCCCAGGCGATCCATTTCGGTACGAACTCTTCGGCCATGGTATCTCCAATGTGACCCTGGAAAGCGTGCAGTGCGGCGGGGGGAATCGACTCGGGGCAGGGAACGAATTCGCGCCAAAAACGGTCGGCTCTGCGACAAGGAACGCTTCGGCTGCCACCTTTCCGACACGGTGTCGCAAGGGGCATCCAGGAGGTAAAAAGTTTACTGCGAACTTTACTATGAAAGGCGCGGCGAACTCAAGAAGAATCGCTTATTCCGCCATTTTACGATTGAAGACGTATACGGCAACGGCGAAAGATACTGCCGCACTCAGAACCAGGTTGACCAGGTAGTGAGTGGGGACGGCTCCAGTGAGGAGAGCGTCGCGAGCCCCCTCGAAAACAGCCGTGGTGGGTAGCAGCTCAATCAGTGGCAGTATGGCTGAAGGGTAGGATGAGAGGGGGAAGAAGATGCCCGCCATGAATATGAGCGGGACGATGATCACGGACTGCACCCGGCCTATGTTTTCCGGCTTGTCTATGACAGTGCCGCAGATAGTGCCGAGGCAGGAAAAGGTCATGGAAGAGAGTGCGATGCACCCTAAGTAGCTTGGGAGGTGCGTGTAATCGATGCGGAAGGGGGTGAGGGCGAGGATCACCAGGAAGACGACCGAACCCTTTACCGCCCCTTGTGAGAAACCGGAGAAGATCTTGCCGATGACGATGTCGTAGACGGTCACCGGGGTGACGCGGTACTCCTCTATGGTGCGCTGCACGCGGCGGTGAAACCACATGCTCCAGGAGCTCTCGTCGAAGGCCGCGTTGACCGCGGTCATCGATATGAGGCCGGGGGCGATGAAGAGAGGGTAGGGGACCCCGTTCACGGCGGTGATGTACCCTTTGAGTCCGAAGCCGAAGGCGAGGTAGAGGGTGAGGGGGTATGCCACCACCGAGACGAGCTCAGAGACGATGCTGCGCCTTAAAACCAGCATGTCCCTGCCCCAGATGGAAAATGCGCCTTTGAACATTGGGCTTCCTCTTCTTGGTCTGACTGGTCTGACAGGTCCGACGTCGGACGCTACTCCCTGACCTTCTCCCCGGTCAGTGCGATGAACACGTCCTCCAGGGAGGGCTCCTTCAGACAGATGCGCCGGATGTCGGCGCCTCCCAGACGGTCCATGAGCGGCTTGATCGACTCCTCGTCGGCCAGGGTGATCTGGAAAACCGCTCCCTCCCGCTCCACCCCTTTCACGAACGATAACCCGGCCAGCACCCCCTCGTACCGCTCGGCATCACGCTTGAACTCCACCTGGTAGGTGTGCGCCCTGGAATAGGCGTCCTTCAGCTGCGCGGCGGTCCCGTCGGCGAGACACTCGCCGTGATCCATGATCATGATCCGGTCGCAAAGCGCGTCGGCCTCGTCCATGTAGTGGGTGGTGAGAAACACGGTCATCTTGCGGCGCAGACCACGGATGTAATCCCAAAGCGCACGCCGGGACTGGGGATCGAGCCCGGTGGTCGGCTCATCGAGAAAGAGCACCCGCGGCTCGTGCACAAGGGAGCGCGCCACCACGAGGCGGCGCTGCATGCCGCCGGAAAAGGTGTCGGGGAAGTCTTTCCCGCGCGAGGCGAGTCCGGTCATCTCCAAAAGCTCGTCGATGCGGGGGTTGTAGGAAGCGGGGTGCATGCCGTGCAGCCTCGCGTGCAGGGTGAGGTTCTCGCGCGCGGTCAGGTAACGGTCCAGGTTGTTCTCTTGGGGGACCACGCCGATCAGGCGCCGGACCTCCTTGCCTGCCGCCAGCACGCTGTGCCCCTCGACGAAGGCATCCCCTAAGGTCGGACGCATGAGGGTGGTGAGGATCTTGATGAGGGTGGTCTTGCCGGCGCCGTTCGGGCCCAGAAGGCCGAAGACGGTGCCGCGCGCGACCTCGAGCGAGAAGCGGTCCACCGCGGTGAAACCGTCGTAACTTTTGGTGATCTCGTGGAGCGTGATGGCGTGGCTCATGATTGCCCCGGTCTTTTGTTACTCCTGCGGGAAAAGCAGTGAGAAGGTGCTCCCGCCTCCTTCGGCCTCTTCCACCCACACCACACCCTCGTGCGCATCCATGATGCCCCGCACGATGGAGAGCCCGAGCCCGCTCCCCTTGGACATGAACGCGGTGTCGCCGCTCGAATGGTGAGCGATGTCGCCCACGCCGTAGAACTTGTCGAACACGCGGACCCGTTCGTCGGCAGGGATGCCGATGCCGTTGTCGCTCACCTGCAGCAGGTAGTAACTTTTCACCGCAGCGATGTTGTTGGGAAAGGAGGAGTAGAACTGGCGCACCAAAGGGGTCAACTCCTTCAGGCGCGCATGCTTCAGCGTGCGGCCTATGAGCCGCACCTCGCCGCCGTCGCGCGTGAACTTGATGGCGTTCTCCATGAGGTTTCGCACCGCCAGGGTCACGAATCCCTCATCAACCGGTACCGCGCTCTCCTCGCCGGTGATCTTCACGGCGATGTGCCGCTCGGAAAGGGGCAGCGCAAAGAGGTCGTGCACCTCGCGGCAGAGCTGGATCAGGTTTGCAGGCTTTTTCTGCGCCAGCGGCCCCTGGGCCTCGATCCTCGAGATGGAAAGGAGATCCTCGACCAGCTTTCGGAGCTGCACCGTTCCTTCGTACACCGAGGAGAAGATGTTGTGCTGCTCGGGGGTCATCGGGATCCCCGAGTACTTCAGCAGGAACTCGACCCCGCCCATGATCGAGGTGATCGGGGTCTTGAGCTCGTGGGAGGCGATGCCGATGAAGTTGTTCTTGGCGGTGTTGAGGCGCCCGAGTTCGATGTTCGCCCTCTTGACCTTCTGCAGGTTTTCCTTGAGCTCCATCTTGCTCTTGTAGAGCTCCTCGGCCTTCTCCTTCATCTTGTCGTAGAGGCTGTAGTTGTCGATCAGAACGGCGAGCTGTCCGGCAATGGAGCAAAGCAGGAAGACGTCGCGGTCGCTGTAGTTGCGCCCGGAGATGGTCCCGACCGTCATCACCCCCATCACTTCCTGCCCGATCTTCAAAGGCACCGTGCACCAGGAGTGCAGCCCCATGGCGACGGCAGCCTTCTTCGCCTTCTCCGGAAAGCGCGAGTCGGGCTCCTCGCCGAGGAAGGGACGCCCCCCTTGGGCGAGTTTCGTCCATTCCGCATCGGCGGGTAGCGTCTTCATAGCTTTTTCGAAGGGGGCGGAGAGCCCGAGGGAGGCGCGCATCTTCAGCCGCTCACCACCCTCGAAGAGATGGATGCAGGAAAAGTCCATCTGCAGCATGTTGTGCAGTTGGAAGAGGAGGTCGCCCATCACCTTCTCCACCCCTTTGGTGTACTGCAGGCGGAAGGCTACCGCGTATAAGGTGAGGAGTTCGCGGTCGCTGGTCCGCTTCTCTTCCTCCACTTCGCGCCTTTTGGTGATGTCTTTTATGATGTGCACGAAGCCTGCGCGGTCGTTCCCCTCGATACGCATCGGGTAGCTCGCCACGTTGTACCAGCCGCTCAGGTTGGGGAAGCGGATGTCCTCTTCGGTTTCGCCCTGCATGTGCAGGAAGCGGAAGACCTTTCCCTCGGGAAGCTCAGATCCGAAGAAGACCTCGTCGATGCGCTTGCCGAGGATGGCCCCGTATCCGCCGGGGAAGTAGGAGAAGACCCGGCCGTTGCAGCGAGAGATGACCCCTTCGTTGTCGGTGATGATGATGAGGTCGGAGACCGCGTCGAAGACCGATTCCCACTCCGCCTTGCCGCGGCTCACCTTTTCCTGGGTGAGCCGGTGCGCCTTGCGCTCCTCCGCCTCGCGCAGCTCGCGCTCCACGACCGGCACAAGGCGCGCCAGGTTCCCTTTCATCAGGTAATCGTTCGCCCCCGACTTCATGGCGGCTACCGCGAGGTCTTCGCCGATCTTGCCGGAGACGATGATGAAGGGGATGTCCTCTCCGCTTTCGTGCAGGATATGCAGGGCGCCGAGCGCGTCGAAGGCCGGCATCCGGTAATCGGATATCACCACGTCCCACTTGTTGTCCTGCAACGCCCGGCGCATCCCCTCCGCGGTCTCGACGCGCCGGTGCTCCAGCCGATAGCCGCCGCGTACCAGCTCGCGGACCAGGAGCAGGCTGTCTTCCAGGGAATCCTCGACAAGCAGAACCTTCAAGGGAATTGACGATTGAAGATTGACGATTGACAACGCACTACCTCCAGCAACTGACAGCTGATAATGGACCATTGACGATGACAGCCCCACCGACCTCCACTGTCAATTCCCCATCACCATGACTCCATCCCCGCCTTAGTACCGCCAATAAAAGCTGTTCGCTTCAGTGCCGGGCTTTACATTGTCAATTGTCAATCGTCAATTGTCAATCCGCCGCGTCACTGTTAGTACCCGTCGTCAATTGCCTCTAGAAGTCAGGGTGAAGAAGATGGTGGTTCCCTTGCCGGGTGCGCTCTCCGCCCAGATCCTGCCGCCGTGGCGCGTCACGATGCGGTGCGCAATCGCCAGCCCGACGCCGCTTCCCTCGAACTCGTCGGTGCGGTGCAGCCTGTTGAACAGGGTGAAGAGCTTGCCGGCGTACGCCATGTCGAAGCCTGCGCCGTTGTCGGCAACGAAGTAGACCCTCTCTCCTTCCTCTTCCTTGACCCCCAGCCGGATGCGCGCCTCACCCACCTTGGAGCTGAACTTCCAGGCGTTGCCGATCAACACCTCGAGGAGTTGCCTGGCAAGTTTCGGGTCCGCCTCCCCCTTGATCCCCTCCGGGATGTCGAATTCCGCCTGCCGCGCCGGATCGTTGTGCCTGAGCTCGAGGGAGATCACCTGGGCTTTCACGCTCAGGTCGATGGGCTGTCGGGTCAGCTCGCACCTGCCCACCCGGACAAACTGCAGGATGGCGTCGATGAGTTGCGCCATCTTTCCCGTGGCCTGGCAGATGCGGGTCAGGTACTCCCGCCCCTGGTCTCCAAGCGCAGCGCCGAAGTCGTCCAGCACGGCGCGGCTGAAGCCGTCTATGTGCCTTAGCGGTGCCCTCAAGTCGTGCGATATGGAATAGCTGAAGGCCTCCATCTCGCGCTGAGCCGCCTCCAGTTGCACGAGCCTCTCCTCCAACTGCCGACGCAGCGACTCCTCGCCGGTGGAAACGGAGGGATTTATGCGCGCAAGCACCAGGTGCGCCGGTTCCCCTTGAAACCACAAGGGGCGCCAGGTGAGCTTCAGCTCCAACTCGCTCCCGTCCCGGTGACGCTGCCGGCAGGTGCGCTCCAGGTCATCCTCGCCGGCCGGGGCCGAACAGGGATCTACCGACAGCCCCGACAGCCCCAGGGCAAGGAACTCGCTGCGCGCGTAGCCGTACAGCCGAAGCGCCGCCTCGTTCACCGCAAGGATCCGGCCGTCCTCCCGACGGCATACCCACATCGGCTCGGGATTTTCCTCGAACAACTCGCGGTAACCCGCGTCGCTTTCTCGCAGCGCCACTTGCCCCCCTATCCTCCCAGGATCATCTGCATAGTGCCGGTTTTCCCATGAGAAGGTACCCCTCTCGAACGAAGACATACTTTACTACAAATCACAAAACAAAAAATAGAATAATTAAAAGTACCTTCGAAAAGCCCTATGGGGCTTTGGGGGATGCGTGGCTAATTAAACCTATTCCTCAGGCTCCTCGGGAAGCGCCGGAAGAAGGATGGTGAAGACACTTCCCCTTCCGGGTTCACTTTCGGCCCAGATGTAGCCACCGTGGGCGTCCACCGCCTTGCGGCAGAAGGCGAGGCCGAGGCCGGTGCCGCGGGTCTTTCCCTGGCGCCGGTTTCTTGCCTGCACGAAACGGTCGAAGATGGAGCCGATGGACTCCTGTGGTATGCCGACGCCGCTGTCGCGCACGCGGATCCTGACGAAGTCCCCCTCTTTCGGGAGCTGATCGTCCGCGTAGATCTCCTCGGGAATCGTTCCGGTGATGGAGGAGGGGTCCCTCACGAGATCGGCGGAGACCTCGATTTCCCCCTCTTCGGGGGTGAACTTCACCGCGTTGGAGAGGAGGTTTCCTATGATGCGGTTGAAGGAGGAGCGGTCCGCCGAAACCGCCGGAAGATCCGGGACGATGGTGGTGAAGAGCCGGATGCCGCCACGCTCGGCGACGGTCTGTAACTTGCTGACGCTGCGGCCGACCAGGGCGCCGGGCTCCTCCTCCCTGAAGGCGAGCTTCATCTTGCCCGCTTCGAACTTGTGGATGCCGAGCAGGGTGTCGATCATCTCCACCATCTCTTCGCAGCTCTCGATGGCGGCGTTAAGGTACTCGCGCTGGTCCGGGGTCACCGTGCCGAGCTTTCCTTCCCGCACGAGGTCGATGGAGCCGACCACCGCGGTGATCGGCGACTTGAGGTCGTGAGAGAGCATGCTGACGAAATCTTCCTTCTCCTGCTCCAGTTCCTTCAGCTTGGAGATGTCCCTGATGATCTCGACGCTTCCCACCAGATCTCCCTCGGCATTTCTAAGCGGCGCCGCCGAGGAAAGTACCGGAACGGCCCGGCCGCCGACGTGCAACGTGTAGGAGACGTCGAGGCACGACTCATCGGTTCTCAGTACCGTCCGCGCAGGCAACTCGCCGCCCGGGACCTCCGCCTTCAGTACCTCCTCAATGGGCCTCCCGCCGATGGTCCCCTCCGCACTCAGGACGCGTTCCGCCTCCCGGCTTGCGGTGATGATGCGCCCTTCGAGGTCGACCGCCAGCAGGAGGTCGGCCATCCCCTGCAGCACCGCCGCCATCTTCAGGCGCTCCTCGTCCAGTTGGCGCTGCAGCCTCGCGTTCTCCTTGCGGGTCCTGTCGATGCTTATGGCCCGCTCCACCTTTTGCAGCATGTCGTCGGCGGAAAAGGGCTTGGAGATGTAGTCGAGGGCGCCGTTCTTCATCGCCTCCACAGCGATGTCCTCGCTGCCGTGGGCGGTCATCATCACCACCGGCGTCTCGTCGGTCCGTATCCGGCTCAGCACCTCGAGGCCGTCCATGCGCGGCATCTTGATGTCGAGCATGATCAGGGCGAACCGCTCCGCGGCGACCGCCTCCAGGGCCTCGACGCCGTCGCGGGCGCGGACCGTCTCGAACCCGGCATCCTCCAGCTGCAGCTTGAGGATGAGGGCGATGTCCGCCTCGTCGTCGACGATCAGTATCTTATTTTTTTCCATCGGTCTCCCCTATGATTGGAACGGTGAAGCTGAAGGTGTTGCCGCGCTCCTGCGCCGCGGTGTAGAAGATCCTGCCGTGGTGGCGCTCGACGATCTCCTTGCAGATGGCGAGCCCCAGCCCGGTCCCCCCCACCTTGCCGCGCTCCTGGCACTCTATCTGTTGGAATTTCTTGAAAAGTTTGTCGCGATCCGACCACTGGATGACGCGCCCCTTGTCCGCGACCGAGACCACCACGTAGTTTCCTTCCTGCTCGGCGCTGATCATGACCACCTTCCCCTCCGGCGAGAACTTCACCGCGTTGGAGAGGAGGTTCGTGAGCACCTGGATCAGCCGGTCGCTGTCGCCGTACACCATGGGGAGGTGCTCCCCCACCGTGTTGACGATGGTGATGTCGCGCCCCATGGCGTAGGACTTGATCTCCTCGACGGCGTAAACGGCGAGTTCGCCGATCGACACCGGCTTGAACTTGAAAACCATGCCGCCGGACTCGATGCCGGAGATATCGAGGATCTCTCCGATGAGCCGGATCAGGCGCTGTGTGTTGCGGAAGCAGACGGTGAGGAGCTGCCTCTCGGTGTCGGTGAGCCATTTGCTCCGGGTCAAAAGGAGCTGCAGCGATCCCTTTATCGAGGTGAGAGGCGTCTTCAGCTCGTGGGACACCGTGGAGATGAACTCGGTCTTCATCTTGTCCACCTGCTGTTCCACGGTGACGTCGCGAATGGAGAAGACGATGCCTGCGAAGCTCCCCTTCTCGTCGGTGAGCGAGGAGAGGTATATGTGGAGCCTTTTCCCCTTTACGGTCAGCTCTTCCCTGCACCCTCCGGCTCCCGCCTGGGTGAACTCCCTGATACGCGCAAGAAGGGGGGTGAAACCTACCAGTTCGCAGACCTGCTCGATCGGCTTTCCGACCACCCTGTGCGGCACCATCTCGAAGAGCTGCTGGGCCGCCGGGTTGAAGAGGACGACCTTGTTGTCGAGGTCCGTCACCACAACCCCTTCGGCAAGACTCGTGAGCACCGCCTCGAGCCGCCCCATCTCCATGGCGAGGGCGGAGGTTCTCTCGTCGACCATACGCTCCAGTTGCTCGTTCAGCTCCTGGAGGTCGGAGGTCTTCCTGTTGATGATGGCATCGCGCTCCTTGAGGGCCTGCACCATCTGGTTGAATGAGGAGGCCAGCATGCCGACCTCGTCGTCCTGGTCCCCTTCGACCCGCTGGTCGAGATCCCCTTCCTCAATCCTGCTCGCGCTGGAGGCTAGCTCCCTGAGCGGGCGGGTCAGATGACGGGAGGCGAGGAAGGCAAGGCCGAAGGAGCAGAGTATCCCGACCGCTGCGGCGGCGAGGATGTTCTCAAGGTTCTGCCTCCTGTTATGCTTGAACCTTTCCGTGGCGACCGCAACGGAGAGCGAACCGACGAACTCGCCGCGGCTGTTCAGGATGGGATCGATGACGGTTTCGAACGATCTGGAGCCGATCATCGCCTCGCCGCGGTACACCTCGCCGCGTTCCAGTACGTCGATGACCTCCGGCGGCAGCGTGGAGGAATCGCGCAAGGTGCTCGGGAGGCTGCTGGCAATGCGCAGGTCGCGCTGGGTGACGGTGATTTCGACGTCGCGGCCCGACACTTCCTGTAGCTCGTCGGGTAGGGTAGGGCGGTCGTTCAGCACCTCCCCGGCAACGATGCATCCAAGTACCCGGCCGTCCTCGGCAAGGATCGGAACCGCCACCGTCGTGACGAGCGCCTCGCTCTCGCCGTCCCGTGCGCAGTAGCGCTCCACCCCCGTTCTGCACAAGAGCGCCCCCGACAGTATCTCGGTGGAGATGACAACGCGCTTTCCCACCAGCGCCTGTTCCACTACCCCCGGCACTTCCAGCCTCTCGCCTGGGTGGTCGTCCTTGAGGCTCGCCATCACCCGCTTGTCCGCGTCGAGCAGCACGAGAAACTCGAGGTAGGGGAGCACCTTGTGTATCCCCCGCAACCGGTCCTCCAGCCAGCCCCTGTCCCCGGCATTCATGTGTTCGTGAACGATCCTGGAAGTAGCCGGCTGCAGCAGTGAGTACTTGACGATCTTGGCGCGGTCGGCAAACTGGCTTCGGGCGTAGGTGAGGTAGGTCTCGAGATTACGGTCGACTTCCGAGTGCAGCGAGGCACTCATGGTCTTCATGGTGGAGTAAATCAGGGTGGAATACGAGATGAGCAAAATGGCGAGGATGGACAGGAGCAGTTTGGATCTTATGCCAAAGCGTGGTTGCATCACCCATCCTTGAAAGGCGGATTAAGACCTGGATCGAGGTTGGTGAACCGTCCCGATCCAGGTCTTGATCTTGATCTGTGGCTAAGCTCCTTCGGCCTTCAGGTTCCTGGTCATGAGCTCAAGAACCGCTTCGCGGGCCGACTTGTCCTGGTAGAGCATCTGGTACATCTGCTCGATGATCGGCATCTCTACCCCGAGCTTCTTCGCCAGGTTGTAGGCCGATTCCGTGGTCTTCACCCCTTCGGCCACCATGCGCATCTCGCCTAGGATCTCCTCGAGGCGGCGCCCCTGGCCGATCTGGATGCCGACGCTGCGGTTTCGGGAGAGATCGCCGGTGCAGGTGAGCACGAGGTCGCCCATGCCGGCAAGCCCCGCGAAGGTGGCGGGCTGCGCCCCCATGGCGAGGCCCAGGCGCGTCATTTCGGCAAGGCCGCGGGTGATCAGGGCGGCGCGGGTGTTGCTGCCGAAGCCCAGACCGTCGGAGATACCTGCGGCAATGGCGATGACGTTCTTGATCGCCCCGCCAAGCTCTACCCCGACCACGTCGCTGTTGCGATAGACCCGGAAGAAGTTGGTGGTGAAGGCCTCCTGCACACGGCGCGCTATCTCCTCGGATGCCGCGGCAGCGGTCACCGCGGTCGGCATCTCCTGCGCGACCTCGCGGGCGAAGCTCGGACCGGAGAGCGCCGCGAACCTTTCGTACATCGCTTCGGGAAGGATGTCCCGGTAGATCTCGGAAACGGTGGCGAGGGTGTCCACCTCGATCCCCTTGGATGCGGAGACGATCACCGCATCGCTCGGGATAAAGGGAACGGACCGCCCCATCACCCGTCGCACCAGCTGCGACGGCACCACGCTCAGCACCATGGTGCAGTCGCGGTAGGCCTCCACGAGGTCGTTGGTGTAGGCGAGCTTTTCATGGAGCGTGATGCCGGGGAGAAAAAGGTTGTTCTCCCGGGTGTCGCGCATGGTCTGCACCAGCTCCGGCTCGTACGCCCACAGGGTTACCTGGTGTCCCTTCTTGGCCAAGAGGTCGGCAAGGGTGGTGCCCCAGCTTCCCGCTCCTATGACGGCGATTTTTTCCAGCATGTCTTCAAGCCCTCTCGTTGTATCCGCAGCCCTTCATGAGGACTTTTACCGTAGCACATATAATGAAAATTCCCCCTCCCGTCAAGGAGGGGGAAGCGATTTTGGGTGAAGTTACCGTGCTTAGCGGCGCTCCGGTCTCTACTCGACCGCTCTGAGCGGCAACTCGTCGCCCCGCTCGAGGGACTCGCGCGCGATCTCCATGCTTTCGAGGGCGAAGCGGCGCAGGAAAGGATGCAGGTACGCCGGCAGTGGGTTATCGACCATACTGTCCGCGAGTCCCACTACTTTGGCAACCTCAACTACGTCCCTGCCGCAATGGAGCATGAGGTCCGCGCTGATAAGGAGTCGTTCCCGGATGAGCTCCAGCTCCGGCGTGATCAGTTCCGCGCAGAAGCGCTCCAGGACTTGCTCAGAGTCCTTCCCCTTTCGGTAATCCTCGGCGAAGTCGTAGACCCGCTGGGCCGCCATGTACCATCCCGAAAAGAAGGGATCCTCGAACAGGCGCTGGGCCAGCCGCTCTCCCTCCTGAAAGCTCAGGGCACGCGGCGCGGGAAGACCGGTCAGCCGCTCGGCCAGCGGGGCAGGGGAGAGGTCGACGCCGGCGAAGATGCCGCGCCTCATGTAGAAGTCGGCGGGAAGGTAGCAGAGATCGCGGCTCCAGTGCAGGGCATCGCGGATCAGGTCGATGAGGTATTCGGGGGCGACCTCGATCAGGTCGTCCTGAAGGCGGAAACCCTCCACCTCGGCGAGAAAATTCTCGACCGTCAGTTCCCCGGCACCCCAGGCCGCCAATACCCCGCGCCGCTCGTGTACCTGCATGTAAAGGACGCTCACCGTGTCGGCGCCCGCCCAGCGTGACAGGAGCAGAGAGCGGTAGCCGTCGCCGTCCGGAGGAGTGGCGTAACCGGCATGGAAGGGGAGGTGTTCGCGAGGAGGCGGTACGGCGACGCCCAGGAAACGCAGGCGGCGCAGCGCCTTGTCGGCAACGGAAAGGAGGTCCCGGTCGCACTGTGCGAGGAAGTCCTGCAGCACCCCGGCGGCCTGCGGGTCCCTGATCCGGCCGAGCGCCTGCAGTGCGGCGTGCACCACTTCACGCTCCGGGTGCCAGAGCATCGCCTGGAGCATGAGCGGGGCGTGGCGGTCCCCGGAGCGGTACAGCTCGCGAATGACGATCTGCTGCACCTCGGGAGGGTGCGAGAGGAAATCGTCAAGGAAGGTAACCATCCCCTCCTCGCCGAGTTGCATGGCTCCCTGCACCTGCTGGCCCAGCGAGCTTGTGCCGGAACCGGACTTATCCTGGCTGAAGGGCGCCGAACTGACATCCACGCCGTACCCTTCCAGGGCGATCATGAGGGCAGCCTTGCCGTCCGCGGCGAGGTCCTGGCGTTTCAGTGCGATCTGGATCAGCTGGTCCAGCCAGTGCTCCGAGTCGAAGAAGTCCAGTATATAGGCGTACTTCGCGATCAGTTCGCCGGAATTTTCGCGCCAGAGTTCGCGCACGAGCGGGCGCAACGCCCTCTTCCCGGCCTCCTGGAACCTGCGTCCGATCTGTTCCATCTCCTCGATGGAGATGCCTTCCCCTTTGAGCCGCCCCAGAAGATCCAGAATGTCGCGGCGCTCCTTCAGGGAGTTATCCACCTTCTCGCTCTGTTGCATGAGCCTACCTTTTGTCACTGCATGGCACCCCTCCAAAGGAGGGCAAAAATTGCATGTTAGGCTGCTGCTGATTGCTGCTGATTACTGCCTGTGGTTCTGTCGGACAGTCGGACCGGTCCGACTGTCGGACTGGTCCGACTGGTCGGACAGCTTGTTGAGGGGAGGCGCTTACTCTTCGCCCTCGCCACCCTCCGACTCCAGTTCCACTATCTCATCAAGCTCGGAGTCGTCATCGTTCTCGTCCTGGTCCTCTTTCTCGGCGAGGCGCGCCACGGCTACCACGCGCTCGTTTTCTTCCTTCACCATCAGGCGCACACCCTGGGTGTTCCTGCCGATGATGGAGAAGCCCGCCACCGAC
This sequence comes from Geomonas ferrireducens, assembly GCF_004917065.1. Taxonomy (NCBI): domain Bacteria; kingdom Pseudomonadati; phylum Thermodesulfobacteriota; class Desulfuromonadia; order Geobacterales; family Geobacteraceae; genus Geomonas; species Geomonas ferrireducens. The sequence goes on along the minus strand of NZ_SSYA01000001.1, from coordinate 1,265,897 downwards.
ACGCGCAGGATCTTGCCCTGATCGGTGATCAGCATCAGGTCGTTGTCGTCCACCACCTGCTTGATGTCCACCACCTGGCCGTTTCTCTCGGTGGTCTTGATGGTGATGACACCCTTGCCGCCGCGGGTCTGGGTCCGGTACTCGCTGATCTCGGTACGCTTGCCGTAGCCGTTCTCAGTGACGGTGAAGATGGTGGAGTCGGTGAAGTTCTCGTTCAGGATCTCCATGCCTATCACCACGTCGTCATCCTCAAGGGTCATGCCGCGCACGCCGCGGGAGACGCGACCCACGGTGCGGACGTCGTCCTCCTTGAAGCGGATCGCCTTGCCGGTGGCGGTGGCTAAGAGCACGTCCTGCTTGCCGTCGGTGAGCGCCACGGAGATGAGCTTGTCCCCCTCGTCCAGGTTCACGGCGATGATGCCGCCGACCCTCGGGTGCGAGTACTCCATCAGGTTCGTCTTCTTCACGACGCCGTTTCTGGTCGCCATCATGATGAACTTGTCGTCCACGAACTCCTTCACCGGGAGGATGGTGGTGATCTTCTCGTTGTTGGCGAGGTTCAGGAGGTTCACGATCGCCTTGCCGCGCGCAGCGCGACCCGCCTCCGGGATCTCGTACACCTTGAGCCAGTACACCTTGCCGGCATCGGTGAAGAACATGAGGTAGTCCTTGGTGGAGGCGATGAACAGCTGCTCCACGAAATCCTCCTCTTTGGTCTTCATCCCGGTCTTCCCTTTGCCGCCGCGGCGCTGCGCGCGGTAGAGGGTGACGGCATTACGCTTGATGTAGCCGGTGTGGGAGATGGTGACCACCATGTCTTCCTCGACGATGGTGTCCTCAAGCGAGATGTCGGCGGTCTGCATGACGATCTCGGAACGGCGCTTGTCGCCGAACTTGTCCTTCAGCTCCAGCAGTTCGCCCACGATGATCTTCAGGATCTCGGCCTCGGAGGCGAGGATTTCCTTCAGGCGGGCGATGTACTTCAGGATCTCGCGCAGTTCCTCGAGGATCTTCTCGCGCTCGAGACCGGTCAGGCGGTGCAGCCTCATGTCGAGGATGGCCTGGGCCTGCAGGTCGGAAAGGCCGAACTTCTCCATGAGGCCGACCTTCGCCTCGGCGGGCGACGCGCTCGCCTTGATGAGGGCGATAACCTCGTCCAGGTTGTCGAGGGCGATCTTCAGGCCTTCCAGGATGTGGGCCCTCGCCTCGGCCTTCTTCAGATCGAAGATGGTACGGCGGGTGACGATTTCTTTTCTGTGCTCGATGAAGAAGTCGATGGTCTCCCTGAGCGTCAGGACGCGCGGCCGGTTGTGCACGATGGCCAGCATGATGATGCCGAAGGAGGACTGCATCTGGGTCTGCTTGTACAGGTGGTTCAGGATGATGGTCGGGTTCTCGTCCTTCTTGAGCTCGATGACGACGCGCATACCCTCGCGGTCGCTCTCGTCCCTGAGATCGGATATCCCCTCGATCTTCTTCTCCTTGACCAGCTCGGCGATCTTCTCGACCAGCCTAGCCTTGTTCACCTGGTACGGGATCTCGGTGACCACGATGGACTGGCGCTCGGTCTTCTTCTGGGTCTCGATCTGCACCTTGGCGCGCATCTGGATGATGCCGCGCCCGGTCGAGTAGGCCTTCATGATCCCTTCTCGGCCGTAGATGAAACCGCCGGTCGGGAAGTCCGGGCCCGGTATCAGTTCCACCAGCTCCTCGAAGGTGAGCTGCGGGTTATCGATGATGGCGACGATGCCGTCGATCACCTCGGAGAGGTTGTGCGGCGGGATGTTGGTCGCCATGCCGACCGCGATGCCGGCGGAGCCGTTAACGAGCAGGTTCGGGAACTTGGAAGGAAGGACGAGCGGCTCCTTCAAGGAGTCGTCGTAGTTCGGTCCGAAGGGGACCGTTTCCTTGTCCAGGTCGTTCAGGAGCTCGTGGGCTAGCTGCTCCATCCTGATCTCGGTGTAACGCATAGCAGCCGGGGAGTCGCCGTCGATGGAGCCGAAGTTCCCCTGGCCGTCGACCAGCGGGTACCTGAGCGAGAAGTCCTGGGCCATCCTGACCAGGGTGTCGTAGACGGCGGTGTCGCCGTGGGGGTGGTACTTACCGATGACGTCGCCGACGACGCGGGCCGATTTCTTGTACGGCTTGTTCCAGTCGTTGGACATGTCGTACATGGCGTAGAGGCAGCGCCTGTGCACCGGCTTGAGTCCGTCGCGTACGTCCGGAAGCGCGCGGCCGACGATGACCGACATGGCGTAATCCATGTAGGAGCGCTTCATCTCGTCTTCGATGTTTACCGATACCTTGTTCAGTTGATTCAGCATTTAAGAAACCCTTTCCGGTCAAAAGGCGGCACATTCGGGTGAAATGCCCCGAAATATGCCCTCACAATTGATTTGCAGAGAATATATGCAAAACGCTATCCCTCCCGAAGGGAGGTGAAATTTTTTTTCTTTAAACGTCGAGGTTGGAGACGTTGAGCGCGTTCTGCTCGATGAAGTCGCGGCGCGGCTCGACCTGGTCCCCCATGAGCACGGTGAATATCTCCTCGGCGGCGACCGCGTCCTCGATCTTCACCTGCAGGAGCACCCTGTTCTCCTGGTGCATGGTGGTTTCCCAGAGCTGCTCCGGGTTCATTTCGCCCAGACCTTTGTAGCGCTGGATGTAGAGCCCTTTCTTCGCGCTCTCCATGAACCAGGCAAGGATCTCGCCCTGGCTCTCGCTCTCGAAGATGACCTTGTCTTCCGGTCCCATGATGACGGCGGAGCCCGCTCCCATGAGGGAGCGTACCCTCTTGTAGTTCTCCAGCAGCATGCCGTACTCGTAGGAGTCGAGCACCTCGAAAATCTGCTGGTCGATCTTCACGCGCAGGTTCCCGAAGGCGAACAGCATGCTGTCCGTGTACACCTGGGCGTCGGTCTCGGGGCAGGCCTCCTTCATCTTCGGCAGCAGTGCCGCGAGGTCCGCCATTTCCTCCAGCCCCTGCTTCACGCCGGATTTGAGGAACACGCGCAAGAGCTGGTCGTTGATCCCCTTCTTGACCACCTTGTCCAACAGGTCGTTGAAGTCGATGAGCTGGGTCAGGATTGGGATGATCTGCTTGCCGCGGTAGACGCGCTCGTCGGTCCCCGAGCCGAGCTTCAGAGTCATATCCTCGGTCCCTTCCTCGAGGAGGTAGGCCTGGAGCGCGGCCTCGTTCTTCAGGTACTGCTCCTTCCTGCCGCGCTTGATCTTGTACAGAGGCGGCTGGGCGATGTAGAGGTAGCCGCGCTCGATCAGTTCCATCATCTGGCGGAAGAAGAAGGTGAGCAGAAGGGTAAGGATGTGCGAGCCATCGACGTCCGCATCGGTCATGACGATGATGCGGTGGTAGCGAAGCTTCGCGATGTCGAAGTCTTCCTTGCCGATCGAGGTGCCAAGGGCCGAGATCAGCGTCCTGATCTCCTGGGAGGCGAGCATCTTGTCGAAACGCGCCTTCTCGACGTTGAGGATCTTACCCTTGAGGGGGAGGATCGCCTGGTACTTTCGGTCGCGCCCCTGCTTCGCAGAGCCACCTGCGGAGTCACCCTCGACGAGGAAGAGTTCGCAAAGCGCCGGGTCCTTCTCCTGGCAGTCGGCGAGCTTGCCCGGAAGCGTCCCCACCTCGAGCGCCCCCTTCCTGCGGGTCAGCTCACGCGCCTTCCTGGCCGCCTCGCGGGCACGCGCCGCGTCGATGGATTTTTCCAGGATCTTTCTCGCCATCGCCGGGTTCTCTTCCAGGTACATCGCGAGCTTCTCGTTCATCAGGGTCTCGACGTACCCTTTCACCTCGGAGTTGCCGAGCTTGGTCTTCGTCTGCCCCTCGAACTGCGGCTGGGAGATCTTCACCGAGATGACCGCGGTGAGCCCCTCCCTCAGGTCGTCACCGGAGATGGCAACCTTCACGTTCTTCAAGAGGTTGTTCGCCGTGGCGTAGTTGTTCATGGTACGGGTGAGCGACGCCTTGAAGCCGATCAGGTGCGTCCCCCCCTCGTGGGTGTTGATGTTGTTGGCGAAGGAGAAGACCTTCTCGTCGTACGAGTCGTTGTACTGCATGGCGATCTCGATATCGACGCCGCTTTTCTCACCCTTGATGTAGATCGGCTCCGGGTTGACCAGGTTCTTGTTCTTGTTCAGATACTCGACGAAGCTCCTGATGCCCCCCTCGTAGAAGAAGTCGTGGTCCTTCTCGGTCCGCTCGTCGTGGATCTTGATGCGCACGCCTGCGTTCAGGAAGGCGAGCTCCCTGAGCCTCTTCGAGAGGATGTCGAAGGAGAACTCGGTGGTCTCGAAGATATCACCGTCGGGGAGGAAGGTGATCTTGGTGCCGCGCTTCTTGGTCTCGCCGGTGATGGCGAGCGGCGCCTGGGGCACGCCCTTGCGGTAGCTCTGGGTGTAGATGTTCCCGTTTCTCCGGATCTCCAGCTCGAGCTTGGTGGAAAGCGCGTTGACGACCGAGCTACCCACGCCGTGCAGGCCGCCGGAAACCTTGTAGGAGGAGTTGTCGAACTTGCCGCCCGCGTGCAGCACGGTGAGGACGACCTCAGCAGCGCTTCTTCCCTCGGTCGGGTGCATGTCGGTCGGGATACCGCGGCCGTTGTCCTCGACGGTAACCGACCCGTCCAGGTGGATGGTGACCTGTACGGCATCGCAGTAACCTGCCAGCGCCTCGTCGATGGCGTTGTCCACCAGTTCGTAAACCAGGTGGTGCAGACCCTGAGCAGCGGTGGAACCGATGTACATGGCCGGACGCTTTCTTACCGCTTCCAGTCCTTCGAGAATCTGGATCTTATCCGCCCCGTAATCGCTTTGTTCTTCTGAGCTCATCGTTACCTCTTTCAAGAAATTTCAGTTAACCAATTCCCTCCCTCGCCTGCGGACCGAAGCCCTATGGTGGGCGTAGGCCCGGAGTGGGAGGGCAGGGAGGGGGATGCTTTTTAGACAGCTACTGCAAAATGCTTCCTTCCTTGATCCGGAAGGTCCTGTTCTCTTCCATCTCCTCGATCGCCACGTTGGCAAGCGAGGTCGTGGTGATGAAGACCTGCATTTCCCTTTTCTTCAGGAAATCCATGAGGTTCCTGTTGCGCTCCCGGTCGAGCTCGCTCGTCATGTCATCAAGAAGGAGCACCGGAGGCGCCTCGAAACATCTCGTTATGTACTCGATCTCTGCCATCTTGAGGGCCAGTACGAAGGAGCGCTGCTGTCCCTGCGAGGCGAAGTGACGTGCCGAGCGGCCGTTCAAACCGAAGTAGAGGTCGTCACGGTGCGGTCCGATGGCGGTGGACATGCGCCTCCTTTCCTCGGCCGCGTGTGCCTTCAGGGCATCGGCGAGTGCTGCCGCGGGATCGCGAAGGAAGGCTTCCTCGTTCACACCGTGCAGCCGGTACTCTATCTGCACCGTCTCGTCGTTGCCGGAGATCTCGCTGTAGAACCCCTGCAACAGCTTTCCTATCTCGCTGAGGTACGCCTTTCTTCTCTCGATCACGAGCTGCGCGGCCTGGATCAACTGCTCGGTCCAGACCTCGATCCCGGAACCTTCGCCGATCTTCAGGAGGGCGTTCCGGTTCTTAAGGATCTTCGAATAATCGTGAAACGCCGACAGGTAACTGAGATCGCAGGTGAATACCGCACGGTCCAGATACCTGCGCCGCAAATCGGGTCCCCCGCGCACCATGGAGATCTCCTCCGGCGTGAAGAGGACCACGTTCAGGTTGCCGAAGAAATCGTCCAGGCGCGTCGCGAGCTTGCTGTCTATCTTCGCCTTCTTGCCCTGCTTCTCCAAAAGGACCGCGATTTCGCGTGTGACGCGGTCCCGCTCGACCGATCCCTTCACCAGGGCAAACTCCGAGCCGAACGTGATCAGCTCGACGTTTTTCGCCTGCTTGAATGACTTCATCGTCGCAAGGAGGTAAATCGATTCCAGCAGGTTGGTCTTGCCCTGGCCGTTGTTGCCGTAGAAAACGTTGAACTTCTTGCCAGGAGCAAGTTCCAAGTTTTGCAGGTTACGGAAGGAAGCAAGTTTGAGTTTTATCAGTTTCATCAGGGCCTTAACACAGCCTGTCTAGTTCCCACTCCTCCATCATCACAACATTAACGCGCACTTGCAGCGGTGGGGGAGGTACTACAGCCGCATCGGCATGATGACCGCCAGGAATTCCTCGCTCTCCACCGCTTTCATGATCACCGGGGAAAGCTCGTCCTTGAGCTTCAGCTCAACCTCGCGCTGCTCCATGACGGAGAGGACGTCGATCAGGTACTTGGCGTTGAAGCGTGCAGAGATGTTGTTGCCGTCGTAATCGATCTCGATCTCCTCGCGCGCCTCGCCGAGCTCCGGGTTGCTGGAGGAGATGATGACCTGCTCGGGGCTCACGTCGATCTTCACCCCTTTGAACTTCTCGCTGGAGAGGATCGACATCCTCTTCAGGGAATGGAGGAACTTATCCCGGCTGATCTGCACGATGCGGTCGTTGCTCATCGGGATGACCTTTGTGTAGTCCGGGAACTCGCCGTCGATGAGTCGCATCACCACTACGGTGTTCCCCTTTTTGATCACCGCGCTGTTGTCCATGAAGCCGAGCATGATCTCGCCGTCTTCCTCTTCGACCATCTTCTTCAACTCGAAGATACCCTTCTTCGGGAAAATGACCCCCTTGGAGAGCTCTGCGGTGATGTTGCCGTTGATCGCCTTCTGGGAAACGGAAAGACGGTGGCCGTCCGTGGCGACCATCTTGAGGACGTTGGCGCCGTTCTCCTCGAACGCCTTGATGAAGACACCGTTCAGGTTGTACTTGGTCTCGTCATAGCAGATGGCGTAGGACGTCTTCTCGATCATGTTTGCGAGGATCTCGTTCTTGAAGATCAGGAAGTTCTCCTCCTTCACCTTGGGGAAGTAGGGGAATTCCTCGGAGGAGAGACCGACGATGTTGAAGCGGGCCTTGCCGCAGGTGATCTCCACCCAGTCGTTGTCCTTGGTGGTGAAGAGGATCTCTTCGTCCGGCATCTCCTTGACGATCTCGTAAAGCTTCTTGGCGGAGACGGTGATCTTCCCTTCGCGGATTACCTTGGTCGGGTAGGAGCTCTTCATGCCGACTTCGAGGTCAGTGGCTGTGATGAAGAGCTGGTCGTTTTGGACTTCGAGCAGGGCATTGGAGAGAATGGGCATGGTGTTGCGCTTTTCTACGATACCCTGGATTCTCTGGAGGGCTTTCATAAAAATCTCTTTGCTGATTCTGAATTCCATGTCTTCTCTCCGGTTCTGTTTTTATTATTATGTTTATAAATAATGATCGTAGTAGTAGATAGTGTCCTGTTGATACTGTGGACAACCCTGCTTACCCTTTGAAAGTGCTGCGTTTTCGCCTCTGGAAATCGTGCGGGAAAACTTCAGTCGTTTTTCCAGTTTCTGCACAGCTTTTTTTGACAGGGCTTTATCCCGCCGGGTTATGCACAGTTTTCCCCGCTAAGTGAACAGCTTTTTCTTGATATCTTCCACAGTCGCTTTCAGGTCCGCGTCGGCCGCCAACTGCTTCTCGATCTTCTTCACCGAGTGGATGATGGTCGAGTGATCCTTCCCCCCGAACTTCTCACCGATCTCCGGATAGGACGCCTTGGTGAGCTCCCGGCATATATATATGGCGATCTGGCGCGGCACCACGAGCGTCTTGACGCGTTTGTCCGATTTGAGCTCCGAGAGCTTGATGCGGAAGTGTTCCGCCACCGTCTTCTGGATCATCTCAACGGATATGTCGCGGGTCTTCTCGACGATGATGTCCTTCATCACCTCTTTGGCCATGCCGAGGGTGATCTCCTGGCCGGTGAGGCTCGCGAAGGCCTCCAGGCGGATCAGCATCCCCTCAAGCTCGCGGATGTTGCTAGTCGCCCCTTCGGCGAGGAAGAGCGCCACGTCGTCCGGAAGGTTTACCGCGTGCATGTCCGACTTCTTCTTGAGAATGGCGACCTTGGTTTCCACGCCCGGCGGCTGGATGTCCGCGATGAGACCCCACTCGAAGCGCGATCTCAGGCGCTCTTCCAGACCGGGGATGTCCTTCGGGAACTTGTCCGAGGTCACCACGATCTGCTTGTGCGACTCGTAGAGCGCGTTGAAGGTGTGGAAGAACTCTTCCTGGGTCGCTTCTTTTCCCGCCATGAACTGGATGTCGTCGATGAGCAGCAGGTCCATTTTCCTGAACTTGTTGCGGAACTCGTCCATCTTCTTGTAACGCAGCGAGTTGATCATCTCGTTCATGAACTTCTCGGACGAGTAGTAGCAGATCTTCGCCTTAGGGTTCTTGGCCAGGATCTGGTTCCCGATCGCGTTCACGAGGTGCGTCTTGCCCAGACCCACGCCGCCGTAGATGAACAGAGGGTTGTAGTTCGTGGCCGGCTTGTTCGCCACCGCCTGTGAAGCGGCATAGGCGAACTGGTTGCTCGGCCCCGAGACGAAGGACTCGAAGGTGTACTTGGAGTTGAGGTTAGGGACGAGATCGTTCTTCTTGTCCTTCACCGGCTCTTTATCCTTTTCCCTTTCTTTGTCCTGCTCCTTCTCTTTATCCTTTTCCTTCCCCTTTGCCTTCGGTTCCTTTTCCACCTTAGGTTCGGCGGACTCCGGCTGGGGGTCGGCGACGTGGAACTCTATGTGGTAGTTCTTCGAGGTGATCGCGGAGAGAACTTCCTTGATCATGGAGAGGTACTTCTCGGTAACCCATTTCTGAAAGAAGACGCTCGGTACTTCGATGACTACGGTGTCGGCTGTGGCGCCGAGAAACTTCAACGGCTCGATCCAGGTCGTGTAAGTCTGTTCCGTTAATACTTGTTTCAGATTTGCCTGGGCTTCCAGCCAAATGTTTTCCATGGAGAGAGGCCTTTTTTTTCACTGTTTTTAAACAGCTTTATCAACAACTGTTGATAAGAAATAAGATAGGTAATTTCAGAGGCTTATCGAATTTTAAACAGTCTAAGCCTATGTTAATTTTTTTAGCGTGTCAAAATAACATGCCGTCCCCTTTGTTGGCAAGGCAAAACTTGACGCAGGGATTGGCTCTGGAAAAAGCCCTTGACAAGAATTGGCGTTTATGTTTAAGTTCGACACTTGCCTTTAAAAGCATTGTTACCTCAAGACTTAAGGAGTAGATAAAGATGAAAAGAACCTACCAGCCGAGCAATACCTCCAGGAAGAGGACCCACGGCTTCCTCGTTCGCATGTCCACCAAGAACGGCCGTCTCGTCATCAAGAGGAGAAGGGCTAAAGGGCGCAAGCGCCTTTCCGTAGGCATCGCTACCAAGTAATCTACTTTTTGTCCTGCTCGGATTTTCCCAAAGCTGAACGCCTGCGCAGACGCCCTGAGTTCCTGCAGTTCAATGACGGCGCATCGAAGATGCATACGCCGCATTTTTTGCTGTTATGGAAAGTGAAGGATGGTGGCGTCACGAGGGTTGGGTTTACCGCTAGCAAGAAGGTGGGTAACGCCGTAGCCAGAAACTTCATCAAGCGAAGGCTGCGGGAGTTTTACAGGCAGAACAAGTCTCTTTTCATCTTGGCTGACTTCAACATCGTTGCCAAGAAAGGGGCGGACTTGCTTGACTTTCACCAGATCTCAACCGAGCTCGCAGCCGCCTTCGGGCGGCTGCGTAAAAAACATGGTCACTAGCACACTCAAAGGCCTTGTCGTTCTTTATCAGAGATTCATATCTCCGCTCAAGGCCCCATCCTGCCGTTTTTACCCCACCTGTTCGCATTACTCCTTACAAGCATTGGAAAAATACGGCCCTATGAAAGGGTTGTGGCTGACGGCAGTGCGCATTCTGAAATGCCACCCGTTTCACCCGGGCGGTTACGATCCGGTAAAATAGTCTAGTCTCTCCAGGAGCATATAATGGAAAAACGTCTTATCGTAGCGATACTGCTCTCCATCGGGGTCCTGTACGCTTATACCTTTGTCTTTCCTCCCGCGAAGCCTGCACCCACCGGTAACGTAGCCAAGCAGGGGACTGTCAGTTCCGCTACGGTAGCCACCGCAGCTACTGCCGCGGCACCGCAAGCTGCACCGACTGCTCCCATCGCAGTTCCCTCGCAGCCTGCTTCCACCGCGCGTGACATCACCGTCGACACCGACCTCTACAGCGCGGTCTTCTCCACCCAAGGTGCCGGTCTGAAAAAGTTCGTCCTTAAGAAGTACAAGGACGTTGCCGGGGCAAAGGGTAAGGGGATCGTTCTCGTTGACGAGATAGCCGCCAACCGCTTCAGCCTCCTGAGCGACTCCCGCGAGCTCGGTTTGAATCCGAACTCTATGTATGCCGTAGCAGGCAATGATCTCCAGTTGACCAACGGCAACAAGGGGACCCTAGAATTCAGTACGACGACTCCGCAAGGCGTCGTGTTCAAGAAGACCTACACCTTCTCCGGCGATTCCTACCGGATCGACCTGGTGGAGCAGGTTCAGAATGCCGGTGCCGCTCAGGTATCCGGTGCACTGCACCTGCTGCAGAACGCACGTGTCGTTGACCAGAAGGCCGGCGGGGGGCGCTACGAGGTCTACGGCCCCTCCACGCTCACCGACAATGCTGTCAAGAGCGAGAAGCTCGACAACCTGCTCAAGGCCCCGGTGCAATTCGACAAGGGTGTTCTCTGGTCCGCCTTCGCCGACAAGTACTTCATGGACAGCGTCATCGCTGAGAAGGGGAGCATCGCGCAGGTGCGTCTCTCCCGTCCCGGCAGCGACTCCATGCTGAGGGATATCGTATCTCCTGCCGTCAGCGTCGCCCCCGGGCAGAGTGCTTCCGTCAGCTACGCGCTCTACTACGGCCCGAAGGATCTCGACATCCTGAAGGCGCAGGGGAGCAGGCTCGAAGAGGTGATCGATTACGGCTGGTTCGCAGCCATCGCGAAGCCGCTCGTGGTCTTCCTCAAGTTCCTTTACAAGTACACCGGCAACTACGGCATCGCCATCATCATCATCACCTGCATCCTGAAGGCGCTGTTCTTCCCGCTCACGCACAAGAGCTACAAGTCCATGAAGGACATGCAGAAGATCCAGCCCAAGATGAACGAGCTGAAAGAGAAGCACAAGAACGATCGCGACGCGATGAACCGCGCCGTGATGGAACTGTACAAGACCCACAAGGTCAACCCGCTGGGTGGCTGCCTCCCGATGGTGGTTCAGATCCCGGTGTTCTTCGGCCTGTACCGTGCGCTCATGTACTCCATCGAGCTCAGGCACGCGCCGTTCTACCTCTGGATCACCGACCTTTCCGCTAAGGACCCGTACTACGTGACCCCGCTCATCATGGGCGCCACCATGTTCATCCAGCAGAAGATGACACCGACCAACATGGATCCGGTCCAGGCGAAGATGATGCTGATGCTTCCCGTGGTCTTCACCTTCATGTTCCTGAATTTCCCGTCCGGCCTCGTTATCTACTGGCTGGTGAACAACGTGCTTACCATCGCGCAGCAGATGTACATCAACAAGACGGTAACGGACTAGCACTAAACGGATACGACAATGTATGTACGCGACACAATCGCAGCAATCAGCACAGCGGTAGGTGAGGGGGGTATCGGGATCGTAAGGATCAGCGGCCCTGCCTCCCTGCCGATCGCCGAGAGCATCTTCAAAGCTAAGTCGAACGGTGGCCTAAAAAGCCACCGTTTTTCTTATGGCGCTGTGGTAACTCCGCAAACTGGCGACCTGGTCGACGAGGCCATGGTCGTCTATATGAAGACGCCCAATTCCTATACAAGGGAAGACGTGGTCGAGATACAGTGCCACGGTGGCACTCTCGTCGTTTCCAGGATCCTCAATCTCGTGATCAGTGAAGGGGCACGTCTGGCGGAACCCGGCGAATTCACCAAGCGCGCTTTCCTGAATGGGCGGATCGATCTGGTACAGGCGGAAGCCGTAATGGACGTCATATCCAGCCGGACCGATGCCTCCCTGGCACTTGCTCAACACCAGCGCGAAGGGCTCTTGTCCAAACGGATCGCTACGGTGAAGGACGGGATTGTCTATGCCTTGGCCTACGTAGAGGCACTTATCGACTTTCCGGAAGACGACGTCGATGTTGCCGTTGAGACCGATGTTCTCGGCAAAGTAACGCCGGCACTGGCTGAATTGGACTCATTGATAGAGGGGTTTGACGAGGGGAGGGTGCTGCGCGACGGGGTTTCGGTCGTCATCGCAGGCAAGCCGAACGTAGGGAAGTCCAGTCTCCTCAATACCCTCTTGAAGGAAAAACGGGCCATCGTCACTTCGGTACCGGGCACTACCAGGGACCTGATAGAAGAGGTGGTCAACATAAACGGCTTGCCCGTCAAACTGCTCGATACTGCCGGCATCCGCGAGTCGGATGATCAGGTTGAGCAGGAAGGCGTACGGCTGTCTCTGGACCGCATACCGAGGGCCGACTTGGTTCTTTTCGTCATCGACGGCTCCGCACCATTTGATGAAGACGATGCGACCATTCTTCGTGCCATCGGTGCTAAGAGTTGTATCGTGGTAGAGAACAAGTCTGATCTGCCATCGGTGGCTGTGCTCCCGTCAGATTTCTCCGCGCCCGTGGTGACCATCTCCACGCATACCGGGTCCGGTGTTCCTTCCTTGCGCGATGCGATCACCAATGCTTTCATGCATGGTCACGCGATAGACAGCCGCGAGTATGTTGCAGTCTCCAAGGCGCGGCACCGGGATTCGCTGCTTAAGGCCCGTACCTCGTTGCGCTCCTTCGTCAGCAATCTTGAAGCTTGTATGAATCTGGAGGTTCTCCCTATAGACTTGCGCGATGCGCTCGACGCAGTAGGCGAGGTGACCGGGGAGACTACTGCGGACGACATTCTCGATAGGATCTTCTCGAGCTTCTGTATTGGGAAGTAGGGGCACAGATCTTCGCTGATGTTTCACGTGAAACAGTTTTGCTTTTCAACGAAACTATAATGGCTTACGCTGGTTCTGACTGTTTACGTAGGTGCGGTGGTATCCTTGCTCTCGTGGGAAGAGCCTGGACTGCGGCACCTGGTTCTCCCGCTAGTTCACCGAGGTGACGAGTCGCCGGTCGGGTTGGACGAGTTATTGGTCGCGCAGGATGAGTCATTGGTTGCGCCGGACGAGTCGTTGAACGCACCGGATGAGTCGTTGGACGTACCGGACGACTCGTTGAACGCACCGGACGACTCGTTGAACGCACCGGACGACTCGTTGAACGCACCGGACGAGTCGTTGGACTCACCTGACGAGTCGTTGGACGCATCCGACGAGTCGTTGGACGCATCCGACGAGTCGTTGGACGCATCCGACGAGTCGTTGATCGCACTGGATGAGTCGTTGATCGCACCGGATGAGTCGTTGATCGCACCGGATGAGTCGTAGATCGCACCGGATGAGTCGTAGATCGCACCGGATGAGTCGTTGGACGCACCGGATGAGTCGTTGGACGCACCGGATGAGTCGTTGGATGCACCGGATGAGTCGTTGGATGCACCGGATGAGTCGTTGGACGCACCGGATGAGTCGTTGGACGCATCCGACGAGTCGTTGACTGTTCCGTATAAGTCGTTAGTCGGTATATGAGGCTGTTGTTTTTGGTAATGTTGGGCAACACCCTGAGTATACAGGTATTTTTAGTATTGTTTCACGTGGAACATGCATCGGGATCAGTAGCATCCCTGTTGAGGGGACCCTGCCGCTTCGTAATGCGTTCCTAAGGCTCAAACTGCGAATGGAGTAAGGTTTTGATAGTTTACGACAAGAAATATGACGTGATTGTGGTCGGCGCGGGACACGCCGGGTGCGAGGCTGCGCTCGCTGCTGCCAGGATGGGGCAGTCTACCCTTATGCTCACCATCAACCTGGACGCCATCGCCCTCATGTCCTGCAACCCGGCCATCGGCGGTTTGGCGAAAGGTCACCTGGTCAAGGAAATCGACGCCCTTGGTGGTGAGATGGGGCGCAACATCGACGCGACCGGTATCCAGTTCCGCGTGCTGAACACGAAGAAAGGACCTGCCGTCCGCGCTTCGCGTGCCCAGGCCGACAAGCAGATGTACCGTCTGCGTATGAAGCACGTCATGGAGCAGCAGGATGACCTCGATCTCAAACAGGTCGAGGTGACCGGACTGGTAATAGAGGACGGCGCGGTGGTCGGCGTGGATACCAAGGGCGGCGTCCGCTTCATGGGCAATACGGTCGTTCTCACCACCGGTACCTTCATGCGCGGCCTCATTCATATCGGCTTGATCCATTACCCGGGCGGCAGGGCAGGGGACCTACCCTCCATCGGCCTGTCCGACGGACTGAAAGATTATGGTTTCGACGTGGGCCGTCTGAAAACCGGTACCCCTGCGCGCCTCGACGGCAGAACCATCGACTTCGATAGGCTCGAGAAGCAGTACGGCGACGAGAACCCGGTGCCGTTCTCGTTCTCGACCGAGAGAATCGAACAGAGCCAGGTTCCCTGCCACATCGCTTATACCAACGAGCGCTCCCACGAGATCATCCGTAGCGGTCTCGACCGCTCCCCGCTCTATGCCGGTATCATCGAGGGGATCGGGCCGCGCTACTGCCCATCCATCGAGGATAAGGTCGTGCGCTTCCCGGACAAGGACCGTCACCAAACCTTCATTGAGCCGGAGGGGCGTGAGACCGTCGAAGTTTACCCCAGCGGTATGTCCACCTCGCTTCCAATCGACATACAATGGGCTTTCTATCGGAGCATAGAAGGCCTCGAGCGCGTCGAGATCATGCGCCCGGCCTACGCGATCGAGTACGACTACGTCAACCCGATCCAGCTGCACGCCTCGCTGGAAACGAAGCTGGTACACAACCTCTACCATGCCGGTCAGATCAACGGGACGTCCGGTTACGAGGAGGCGGCTGCCCAGGGACTCATGGCCGGCATCAACGCCGCCCTTCGGGTCCAGGGAAAAGAGCCGCTGGTTCTGGGCCGCAGCGAAGCCTATATCGGTGTGATGATCGACGATCTGGTCACCCTCGGCACGAAAGAGCCGTATCGTATGTTCACCTCCCGTGCGGAATACCGCCTGCTGCTGCGCGAGGACAACGCGGATTTGCGCCTGAGGGAGAAGGGGCACGAGATCGGTTTGGTGCCTGAGTTCCTCTACAACTCTTTCCTGGCAAAGAAAGAGCTGATCGATACCGAACTTGCGCGCCTATCCAGGGAAAGGCTGGCGCCGTCCGCTGCGGGTGAGGAATTGCTTGAGGAATGGGGGCTGGTCGGCATGCAGAATGCCATCAGCTATGAGCAGTTGCTGCGCCGTCCCGAGTTCACCTGTCAGGACCTCTCGCGCATCTACCCGGAGATCATGGAGCTGCCAGAACAGGTACGCGAGCAGATCGAAATCCAGATCAAGTATCAGGGCTATATTCAGCGCCAGCTCGAGCAGGTGGAGCGCTCCGCCAAACTGGAGACGACAAAGATCCCTGCCGACATGGATTACGGCAGTGTCTCCGGCCTATCCACCGAGGTGCGGGAGAAGCTGGTGAAGTTCCGTCCGGACACCCTGGGCCAGGCTTCCCGCATCCCCGGCATCACTCCTGCGGGCATCACCATCCTTTCCATTGCGCTTAAGGCGAGGTACGGCCGATGAACGAGCGCGCCAGGGATTTCCTGAAAAAAGGGGCCGCGGAACTGGGTATCGAGCTCACTGCTGCGCAGTTGAAGAGCCTGGACCTTTTCGCGGAGGAGCTGAAAAAGTGGAATCGCAAGATCAATCTGACCGCGATAACCGATGACGAAGGGATTGCGGTGAAGCACCTTGTAGACTCGCTCAGCCTTTTGAAGGTGGTGCGCGGACCGGCACGTATGCTTGATATCGGTTCCGGCGGAGGATTTCCTGGTATCCCGGTGAAGGTGGTGCACCCCGATCTGGCCATCGTGTCAGTTGATGCAGTGGTGAAAAAGATCAGCTTTCAGAAACAGGCGGTGCGTCTGCTGGGTTTCCAATCTTTCGATGCGCTTCATGTCCGGGCGGAAACGCTCGCCGCCGACTACCCCGACTATTTCGACTGGGTCGTCTCCCGCGCCTTTTCGGATATACCTTCCTTCGTTGCCATGGCGCTGCCGGTCCTGAAGCCGGAAGGACGCATCGTCGCCATGAAGGGAAAGAACGCAGCCGAAGAGGTGTCGGCCGCTGAAGAGGAACTGCAGAAACTCGGAGCCAGGGTCGAGTCGGTGCTCGATTTCAATCTCCCTTGCTCTGGAGACGCCAGATCGCTGGTAATGATTGTTAAGAAATAGTTAATTTTTACCGATTTCTTTGTAAGCGAGCAAAAAGGGGTTTTTTAGGGGTTGTGCTTGCAGGGAAAGGTCAGTGTTTGTCTTGTGGCGAGATCGCCTGTTTTTGGTGCCAAATTTAAAGCCTAAATTTTGTGCAAATTGATCGGAACCGGCGACATCCGAGGTGCCGATTGCGAATCTTCACCTCGAGCCCGTCCGGGTCTGCAGACCGTAATCGCACAATTAGGATAAACTCACATAGGGGTGGTGAGTGTTGTGAGAAGAGGAACACAAGAGTAGGGAGTGAGGAACCGGAGAGGGAATGGTGAGAGAGTCCTTTTGAAGAAGGTATGATCTCGTCGAACCAATGTCCGCTCGACGAAACCGACAAAAAGACCCACTGACAACAAGGGAATACGGCAAAGCATTATTTTGACTTTTTGACGGTTTATATGTTAGAAATAAAAACTTTTTTTGTTTACGACGGCAACTTCACCTCAACAGAAGGGGGATGACTTATGCATCACTTTCAGTACAAAGGTGACGAGCTCTTCGCAGAAGAGGTCGCGATCAAAGATATCGTTGCTGAAGTAGGAAGCCCTGTTTACGTCTACTCCAGGGCAACTCTGGAGCGTCATTTCAAGGCGATGGACGACGCCTTTGCCGGTGCGCCTCACACGATCTGCTACTCGGTGAAGGCCAACTCCAACCTTGCCGTCCTCAAGACCTTCGTAAATCTCGGCGGTGGTGTGGACATCGTCTCGGGCGGGGAACTGTACCGGGCGCTGGCCGTCGGCGTCGATCCTAAAAAAGTGGTTTATTCCGGCGTGGGGAAAAGAGACGACGAGATCGCCTACGCCTTGAAAACCGGCATCCTGATGTTCAACGTGGAGTCGGAGCAGGAACTCGACCGGATCAACGAGGTGGCGGGGCGCCTGAACAAAAAGGCCGGCATCGCCATCCGCGTCAATCCGGACGTCGACCCGGAAACCCATCCCTATATCACCACGGGACTGAAGAAGGCCAAGTTCGGTATCAACATCGAGCGCGCCCTTGGGCAGTACCAGCGCGCCAAGAGCATGAATAACCTGGAGATCCTGGGCATCGACTGTCACATCGGCAGCCAGCTCACCAAGGTTTCTCCTTTTGTCGACGCCATCAAGAAACTGAAGCGCCTTTTAGAAGGCGTCAGGGACATGGGCATCGACGTGAAGTACCTTGACCTGGGTGGCGGCCTCGGCATCCAGTACAACGATGAAGCGCCGCCGCTTCCCGCAGACTACGGTTCCTCGATAATCGAGGAGACCAAAGACCTCGGGTTGCATCTGCTCTTCGAGCCAGGGAGGAACCTAGTAGGCAACGCCGGCATTCTTGTCGGCAGATGCCTCTACACTAAACAGGGCGAGGAAAAGAACTTCGTCATCGTCGACGCGGGGATGAATGATCTGGCCCGGCCTGCGCTGTACGGTTCCTTCCACGGCGTCCGTCCGGTGGTGAGAAACCAAAGCGGGGTCATCGAAGGTGACATCGTCGGTCCGATCTGCGAATCCGGCGACTTCCTGGTCAAGGACCGGGAGATCCCGAATTTCCAGCCCGGTGACCTGATCGCGTTCATGTCTGCCGGCGCTTACGGCTTCACCATGAGCAGCAACTACAACAGCCGCCCGCGGGTGGCCGAAGTGATGGTCGACGGAAAGAGATTCGAAGTGGTGCGAGAGCGAGAGACCCTGGCTGATCTGGTCAAGGGCGAGAGCGTCCCCACTTTCCTTTAAATTCCTAAATCTATCGGATAGTTACCATAAGGAGGTAGCCCATGTTTCACGGAAGTATCGTAGCGATCGTAACACCGTTCAACAACCACGCGGTGGACGAAGAAAAACTGAGGGAACTGGTCGAGTTCCAGATTGCCAACGGAACCGACGCCATCGTGCCGTGCGGCACCACCGGCGAGTCCTCCACCCTGAGCTATGAAGAGCACGACAGGGTCATCCAGATCGTCGTGGAGCAGGTGAACAAGAGGGTCCCGGTCATCGCCGGCACCGGTTCCAATTCCACCCACGAAGCCATCGAGATCACCAAGCACGCCAAGGACCTGGGCGCCGATGGCGCGCTGCTGGTAACCCCTTACTACAATAAGCCTTCCCAGGAAGGTCTCTACCGCCACTACAAGGCGGTGGCCGACGCCGTGGCGTTGCCGCAGATCCTCTACAACGTACCGGGACGTACCGGCGTGAACCTCCTCCCTGAGACCGTTGCGCGCCTTGCCGAGCACTCCAACATCGTCGCCATCAAGGAGGCAACCGGCTCGCTGCAGCAGGCCTCCGAGGTGCTCGCACTTTGCGGCGACAAGCTCGACGTGCTCTCCGGTGACGACTTCATCACTCTTCCCATGATGGCCGCAGGCGCCAAGGGGGTCATCTCGGTGACCGCCAACATCATGCCGAAGGAAGTCTCCGCGCTGGTCGATGCCTTCAACGCCGGGAACATGGAAGAGGCGAGGAGGCTGCACCTGTACCTGCTGAAGATCTCAAATGCGATGTTCATCGAGAGCAACCCGGTGCCGGTAAAGACCGCGGTTTCCCTGATGGGCAAGTGCAGCGACGAAGTACGCCTGCCGCTCGCCCCGCTCATGGAGGCCAACAAGGCGAAGCTCATTTCCATCATGAAGGAATACAAGCTGATCTAACTGACGGATCGGCATTGCCCCTGAGGATCACTCCACGCTCCTCCCCCCGGAGGGGGGAGGTCGGGAGGGGGGATTCTTGCCTGAACGAGCCGCTACGCGCCCCCTCCCTGACCCTCCCCCTCCGGGGGCGGGAAGTTGGAAGGGAGACGTGCATGTCGGGGGAAGGCGCAGGCCCCCCGGCATACATCAACAAAATGGAGAAACCAATGGTTAAAATAGCTGTTTGCGGGGCTGCCGGCCGCATGGGCGGCCGCATCATCGCCGCCATCAAGGAATCGGAAGGAGTGGAGCTCTCCGGCGCTCTGGAGCGGCCCGGGCACCCGATGGTCGGGCAGGATGCCGGTTACAACGCGGGGCTCGGCGCCATCGGCGTCACCATCAACGACGACCTGAACGCCGTAGTGCAGGGTTGCGACGTGCTGATCGACTTCACCGCACCGAAGGTGTCCCTGAAAAACCTCGAAGTCTGCGCCCTCTATAAGAAATCCATCGTCATCGGCTCGACCGGCTTCACCCCTGAAGAACGCGCCCTCGCCGCGGAACTCGCACGCGAGATCCCGGTGATCATCGCTCCGAACATGTCCGTCGGCGTGAACGTATGCTTCAAGGTACTGGCCGATGTCGCCAAGATCCTCGGCGACGACTTCGACGTCGAAATCGTCGAGGCGCATCACCGCCTGAAGAAGGACTCCCCCTCCGGGACCGCAGTGAGAATGGGCGAGGTCGTGGCCAACGCCCTCGGGCGCGACTACAACAAGGTCGCCAACTACCACCGCGAGGGGATCTGCGGCGAGCGTACCCACGATGAGATCGGCATGCAGACCGTGCGCGGCGGCGATATCGTCGGCGAGCACACCGTGTACTTCATCGGCATGGGCGAGCGCATCGAGCTTACCCACCGCGCCCACACCCGCGACATGTTCTCCCGCGGCTCCGTGCGTGCCGCCAAGTGGGTGGTGACCGCGAAGCCCGGCGTCTGGGACATGCAGGACGTGCTAGGGCTAAGATAAAGATTCAGGCGACCCACCGGCCGCCGTAGAGTTTATTTCTGGAGGAAATACGTGGCAAAGATAAATGATAACTACCTGAAACTGAAAGCGGGTTACCTTTTCCCTGAGATCGGGCGCCGCGTGCGCGCTTTCGCCGCCGCCAACCCGGAGGCGAAGGTGATCCGTCTCGGGATCGGCGACGTGACCCGTCCCCTGGCGCCGGCCGTCATCAAGGCGTTCCACGAGGCGGTGGACGACCTCGCGACCGTCGAGAACTTCGCAGGCTACGGCCCCGAGCAGGGGTATGACTGGCTCATCAACGCCATCATCGAGAAGTCCTACAAGCCGCTCGGCGTCGACCTGAAGACCGAGGAGATGTTCGTCTCCGACGGCTCCAAGTGCGACTGCGCCAACATCCTCGACATCTTCGCCCTCGATAACGTCGTCGCCATCGGCGACCCCGTCTACCCGGTCTACAACGACACCAACGTCATGATCGGGCGCACCGGCGAGGCGGACGAGAAGGGTTACTACAAGGGGATCGTCTACCTTCCCTGCACCGAGGAAAACGGGTTCATCCCGTCCCTCCCGACCGGGAAAGTCGACATCATCTACCTCTGCTTCCCGAACAACCCGACCGGTACCGTGGCAAGCAAGGCCGAGCTGAAGAAGTGGGTCGATTACGCCCTCGCCAACGACGCCGTGATCTTCTACGACGCGGCTTACGAGGCCTTCATCACCGATCCGTCCATCCCGCACTCCATCTACGAGGTGGAAGGTGCTAAAAAGTGCGCCATCGAGTTCCGCTCCTTCTCCAAGACCGCCGGCTTCACCGGCGTGCGCTGCGGCCTCGTCGTCGTGCCGGAAGAGGTGATGGGGACCACGGCAACCGGCGAGAAGTACTCCTTCAACAAGCTCTGGCTGCGCCGCACCACCACCAAGTTCAACGGCGCCTCCTACCCGGTGCAGAAGGCCGCTGCCGCGGTCTACTCCGAGGAGGGGTGGAAGCAGAACAAGGAAATCATCGACTACTATATGGAGAACGCCCGCATCATCCGTGAAGGTCTCGCGGAGGCCGGTCTCACCGTGTACGGCGGCGTGAACGCCCCCTACATCTGGCTCAAAACCCCGGCCGGGCTCTCCTCCTGGGACTTCTTCGACAAGCTTCTCACCGAGTGCAACGTGGTAGGCACCCCGGGCAGCGGCTTCGGTCCCTCCGGCGAAGGGTACTTCCGTCTCTCCGCCTTCGGCAACCGCGACAACGTCATTGAAGCGGTGGAGCGGATCAAGCAGAACCTCAAGTAACAGCAGCATAAAGCATCGACAAAAAAGGCGGCCCCCGATCGGAGGCCGCCTTTTCTTTTGCGTTTTTGAAGGACTTCTATCCCTGCGCTTTCAGCATCCTGGTGAGCTCGCGGCAAAAGGCGGGGAGATCGTCGGGCTTTCTGGAGGTGATCAGGTTACCGTCCACCAGTACCTCGATGTCCTCGTAAGACGCGCCGGCGTCGCGTAGTTCAGGGGCCACCGACTCGTAGCAGGTGGCCTTGCGCCCCTTGAGAAGCCCTGCGGAAATGAGGATCTGGGGGCCGTGGCAGATGGCGGCGACCGGCTTGTTGGACGACATGAAGGCGCGGACGATCTCCTGGACCTCGGGGGTGTTTCTGATGGCGGCAGGGGCCTTACCGCCCGGTAGCACGAGCACCGCGTAGTCGGCTGGGTTCAGGTCGGTGAAGACCCGGTCCACCGGTACCTCGTAGCCGTGTTTGCCGTGGATGGAGCCGCTTTTCTCCGAGGCGACTACGACGGAGTAGCCGACCTCACGCAAGCGATACAGGGGGACGAGCAGTTCGCTATCTTCGAAGTTGTCTGCGCTAAGGATCAATGCTTTCATGATTCCTCCCATCACGATGATTAATAAGGCGTTGCATCGCCGAGTCTGTAGGTTGTAAACCTCTGTGAAATCGACGCACTCCAGTTTACCATGCCTTTTATACGGCGCATGTGGACGAAAAGAAAAAACTAATAATAAAATGGCGGCGGGATGTTTATGAGACGGGAGGTGAAATCAGGAAGGGGGCACGGCAATTACTTGAGGACGGTGTATCCGCTCCTGGCGTCCCAGCGGTACCCTTTTCCGCTCCAGATCGCCTCGATGGTCTTCCAGTCCAGGCCCAGCCCTTTCATCTCTTCGCAGATGTAGTAGGCGGGCATGATCTCGTCGTCGTCGATGCGTCCGTCGCCGTTGCTGTCGGCCCAGTGGTAGGCGCCGATGTGGACCGAGGTGCTGCCGCCGACGCTTTCGGTGCGGTTGGATGCCTCGCCGCCGTGGACCACGAGTTCCCCATTGAAAGCGGCGTCCTTGCCGGACGGGAAGTTGGAGGGGACCTTCAGGGAATAGGAGACGGTGGTAGGTGTGCCGCCGGTAGGAACGAGCCATTTCCCCTCGGACTCGGTCGAAGAGGTGACGGGAAGGGCGGAGACGAGACGCGCCCCCGCGGGAAGCCGTTCTCTGAGGATAAAGCCGAAAGGAGAGGCAGGCTGGCGGGCAACCTTTACCTGGACGGGAATCACCTCACCCGGGGCGGCAAAGCGTGGGGCCCAGCGTATGGCGCGCGGTGCTGGAGCGGTTTGGCGCAGCATAAAATAGAGCAGGGTGCCGAGGAGCAGCAGCGCGAGGACGGAAAGCGGCAAGAGCACCCTCTTGCGGGAAGGGCCCTGTGAGGGGAGCGCCTGCGTGTCCGGTTCTTCCGGGTCCTCCGCGCGCAGGATCTCCTCGAGGGCGACTTCGAGTGCGTCGGCGAGTTTCTGGGCGTTGTCCCTCTTTATGGAGGGGTAGCGGTTGTTCTCCCAGCGCGAAATGGTGTCGGTGGTGACCCCGACCACGTTTGCGACGTAGAGCTGGGTCAGCTTCTTCGCCTCTCGGATGTTCCTCGCCCTGGTGCCGTCGATGGCGACGCTGGCAAGGGCGATCTTCTCCGTTTTGTCGGTGCTGTCCACCATCTCCAGTAATCTCCGAGGGGTAAAAAAGGGCGATCGGGGCCCGACATGGGCAAAAAAGGACCCGACATCGGGTCGCATCGCTATAGATGTCGGTTACGGAACCGCCGGACAGGTGCTATTTTTACCACAGTTCCGCAGCAAAAAACCAAGAAGAAAAGGAGCAGATCCATGAAAAAGGTAATCGTCGCAGCAGCCCTCGTCGTCTTCAGCGCAGGAGCGGTACTGGCCGCCGATGTCATCACCCTCCAGGCCAAGAACGGCAACGTGACCTTCAACCACAAGAAGCACCAGGAGACCCTGAAGGACTGTAAAGTGTGCCATGAAAAGGGCCCCGGCAAGATCGAAGGGTTCGGCAAGGACTGGGCGCACAAGACCTGCAAGGGATGCCACGGGGACAAGGGTGCCGGCCCGACCAAGTGTGCCGACTGCCACAAGAAGTAGGGAAGCAGAAGACGCGCCGTTCCGAAGCATGGAACGCACAGGCGGCTCTCCAGAAGGAGGCCGCCTTTTTATTTCATCCAAACTTTACTGTGCGAAGAGCTCGTCCACCGCATCGAAATCGAGGCGCTGCTCGGCCAGGGAACGGATCAGGGTCAGCTTTTCCGTGTCCTTCGCGGTGATCTTCGACACGTCTTCAGTGATCATTTTGTAGAGAGCTGTGGTGGTTTGCTCGGTGCGCAGGTACGGAATCCTGCTCCGATCGATGATGCGCTGGGTGATGCTGCTGACGGGGGCGACCCCGGAGATGACCAACCCGGCGATGAGCGGGTGAAACTCGGGCATTTGGTACAGGTTGGCGATGGTAACCAGCAGTTCATCTCGGCTGCTCGTCACCAGCAGGAGCGAGGAATCGCGCAGCATCTCGGTGACCCTCTGCGTGGAAGCGGCGCCGATCTGCACGTGATGGATGATTCTCTTCACCTCGCGGCGGTTGCCGTTCAGGGGAAGATCGAGCAGGCGCGCCACGCGTCCCAGGGAAGGGTTGGCCAGCACGGGCTTGTAATCGAAGCCGCCGAGGATGGAAAACGGCTGGCCGGCGAAGGCACGGGAGAGGTAGTCGAGGGTGACGTCACGTTTTTCGGCAAAGAGCTTGTTCACCAGAACGCCGCGCACGTCGGCCTTCTCGAGCTTGAACAGCGCAGTGTTCATGGCGAGCGTATCGATGACGTTTCCGATGCCGCCGCCGCTCAGCATCAACACCGGCGCGTCGAGCATCTTGGCGATATGGGCGTTTGAGAGGTTCAAGACGGTGCCGACGCCGGGGTGCCCGGACCCCTCGATCACGATGAAGTCGCAGTGCTTTTCGAGCTCGGCGAAGCTGGTCCGTATGCGTTCCCCCAGTTCGGGAAGGTCGATCTTTCCGTCGATCGCCTGTTTCGTCGTGTCCGGATACACCACCACCGGGGACATGTAACGCAGGTCCTTGGTGAGCCCGAAGACCTGGGCGATCAGGGCGGCGTCCTTGTCAACCGGAATCCCGCGCAGGACCGTCGGCTTGGGCCCCAAAGGTTTCATGAAACCCACCCGGCCGTACTTCTTCTGCGCCAGGTGCAGCAATGAAACGCTGATGGTGGTCTTTCCTATGTTCTGCCCCGATGCGGCTACAAAGATTTTTCTTGCCAAGGGTGTCCTCCGCTGAGACATGCATGACAATGTTGTATACGAGGTCCTCATGATCGTATCGAAGTGGCGGCTTGTCAAGCCGAAAGGGAGGGGAGGGGCACGTTGCAGGGCAGGTGGTGGGGGTGTATCTTAAGCAGGTGTTTCAGCCAAGCGGAGCGATAACGATGGATGATGACGACCTGCAACAGCGACTGTTCCACTATACCGAGGCGGAAGAGCTGGCGAACCGCTGGACCCATGCTCCGGGCATCCTGCTGAGCGCGGCGGGAGCGTTCGCACTGGTGAACCTTGCCGTGCGGATGGGGGACACCTCGCGCATCGTCTCGGCATCGATCTACACCGCCACCCTGGTCATCTTCTACTGCATCTCGACCATATACCACACGGTCCGCAGGCCGCGCCTGCGCTACCTCTTCCGCATCCTCGACCATGCCTGCGTATATTTCGTCATCGCCGGAAGTTACACCCCCTTCGCCATGGTGACGCTGAAGGGAGCATGGGGGTACTGGCTGCTGGTCACGGTGTGGGGGCTCGGGATGGTCGGCGCCTTCATGAAGCTCTTCACGACGCACCGCCTCCCTTACCTCGGTCCGCTGCTCTACCTGGGGCTCGGGTGGCTGGTGGTCATAGTCATAAAACCTCTCGCCGCGGGACTGGCCCTGAACGGACTGGTGCTCCTCTTTGCCGGCGGGGCCGCCTACACCCTCGGGGTCGTCTTCTACCTCTGGGACCGCCTACCTTACAACCACGCCATCTGGCATCTCTTCGTGCTGGCGGGCAGCGCCTGCCACTACGCCGCAATCTTCTATTACGTAACCGCATGTAATTCCTGAAAGAAGAAGCCTTGCTCCAGCGGTCGCCTTCCTTAGACCGGAGCGTGGACCTTTTCCAAGTGCCAGGGACACTTGTTCAGCATCCTCGTCAGGGCGTAGAAATACACCTTGGCGCGTCCCTGCATGCTTCGGCAGTATTCGGGGTGGGGTCGTCTCGGATGGCCGGTCATGTCGTAGTGGGTGGCGTAGCAGCCGCCGGCGCAGTCGTAGCGCAGCCAGCAGGCCTGGCACTGGTGCTGGCCGTCCACTTCGAACCCTTCGAGGCTTTGGTGCAGGTTCAAGCGCTGCGTGTCATCGACCTGCCCCATGGCGAAATCCTCGCGTTCGACGAAGGCGATACAGGGGAAGACCTTGCCGTGGCTGTTGATGGCAAGCGTGTTGGCGCCGGCACCGCAGGGCTTGGTAAAACGGCTGCCGCGCCGGATCCGGGTGATGTTGTCCAGTACGTTGGAGACGAAGGGGATATCCCAGGTGTCGTTGTACTCGCTGATGTAATCGACGTAGTAGTCGACGAACTCGCGCAATTCGGCGAGCTGCCGCTCGGGGGGGACGATCAGCTTCTCATAGATGGGGTTTTGGTGGTAGCCCGGTTCATGGCAGTACTCGAGCTGGATCCTCTTGATGCCAAGTGTGGTGAGGTGACGGAAGGTTTCCAGGTAGCTGTCGGAAAAGGTGGTGAGGGTGGCGCGGATCCCCAAGAGCTTCTGGTTCGGGAAGGCCTTGATGTTGTTGGCGATTAGTTGCCAGGTCTCCTCGCCGTACTTCCCGGGTCGCTGCAGGTCATGGATTCTCTGGCTGCCGTCGAGGCTCACGCCGACCTGCGTGAAGTAGCGTGCAAGGAATTGGGCGGCGGGCCCGTCGAGCAAGGTGCCGTTCGTGTCCAGGGTGAGGTAGAAATTTTTCTCAAGCCGTGCCTCGTGTTGCAATAGTTCCTGGGTGACCTGCTGCAGCACCGGGAAATCGAGCAGCGGCTCACCCCCGTAAAAGTTTATGAAGACCTTGTCGGCGCTGGAGCGCTCGACAAGGGAGAGGATCAGGCGGGTGGCGCGCTGTGCCGTGTCCCATCCCATGAGATGTCCCGGTTTTCCGAAGGTACCACCGCGGTTCCAGCAGTAGCAGCAGGCCATGTTGCAGGTCTGGGCGAGGTAGATGGAGAAGGTCTGGTAGCTGTTGCCCTGAAGGATGGCATGCCGTGGCTGCGGGAGGGGAACAGGTGCCCTTAGCTCCCGGCTGACGAGATCGCGCAGCTCACCGTAAAGGGAGCGCTCTTCTGCAGGAAGCGGGCGAGGCGGGTCGGGCGGGAAGGCGTCAGGATCACAAGTCGGCGGGAAGAACTCCGCGAGCATCCCGAAGGCAAGCCGGCTGATCTGGTAGAGCCTCGCGGAGCGGGTGAAGAAGAGGTAGTGTTCACCGGCCTGCTCGAAGGTGTGATAGTCGGTCATGACTGGATCCCTGGCAAGGACTCTGCCTACAGCCTTTCGCTGTAGACGAGGAGCCCGGTCGGTACCATGCGGACGGAGTACTTCCTGTCCAGATCGATGATGAACCAGACGCGTCCGGAATGCTGGACGGTCAGGCGCGCCGCCATGGAGAGCGCTGCCCCCTGCGCTTCGAATTCCCGGTGAACTGCGGGCGGGATCACCCCCCGGTCCAGTTCCCCTGCGTGTTCAAGGGGGAGCGAGAATACGTACATGTCGTTGGTGGGGAGGGTCATGCAGACGTTGTTGTAGGCCCTGAAGTTCTCCATCTGCTGTGGCGTTATGCAGCTCGCCACGATCTGGTCGGGAGACCAGCACTGAGCCCGCTGCGCCTCCGCCTCTCCACCCCCTTCAGAGACGAGTTTCACGTGCATGCTGCCATTGTCTTCCCCCTCCATTTTCTTTTCGGCCATTGCGCTCTCCTTTCAGGAAATGTCATCAGCACGGGACACGCGGCAAACGCGGGTCCGGTCCGGTAACAAGGTGAGTTCGCATAACAGGTTCAACATGTTTCGCAAAAGACGGCGATACGCGCCGCGACCCTCCTGACCGCATAGCAATTCTGTCCGTCCTGGATGTGCCAAAACTTTCCGGCTTCGGAGACGGTGAGGCTAACCGCTGGACCGAGTTCGACCCCGACCAGCTGCAGCCGCTGGCGCAAGAGGCCGGGCAATGATTCCCGGTCCAGTTCCGTGGAGTGCTCGGCTGGAATGGAACAAAGGGCGTTTCCGGGAGCGACGGTGCTGCTGGTGGGGTGATACACCGCGTGCTGGGCCTCCGTGGCGCATGGGTGGGTGGCCTGAAGTGAATCGATGCAGACCATCTCGGGGCTGCGGGCCTGCGTCCCACCTCCCTCGGAGATCAGTCTTATGTGCGAGGTGCTTCCCGTCTCGTGGTGGTGCAGGTCGTGGAAAGGGTCCCTCATGTGTGAATCTCCTTGCCCCGGTCCTTTAATTTGAGGAGGAGAGAAGGGCTCTCCGCCTTTTACTGATCTGCTAACACATTGTGGATGCGGGGACTTCGAGCCGTGCGAAAGATAAGCGGGGGCGAGACGCCGACTTCATTGTTGCTGGAAATTAAAAAAAGTCAATCTTATGCTTTGGGCTTTAATTGGATTGGCTGGGGTCATGAGGGGTGGTGAAAGAGGCGGAGGCGGCTGCCTCCGCCGGCAGGTGAGGTGCGGCGGTCGCTACTTCTTGTGGCACTCGTTGCATTTGGCGGGGCCTTTACCCTTCTCCGTGTGGCACCCTTTGCAGGTCTTGTGCGCCCAGTCCTTGCCGAGGTCGGCGATCTTCCCGCCCTTGTCCGTTTCGTGGCAGTTGGTGCACTTCATCTCCGGCATGTCTTTGTGTTGTTTGTGCGGGAAGGTGACGTTGCCGTTCTTTGCCGGGAGAACAACCACGGCCTCATCGGCGGCATAGGCGAAACCGGCACAGAAAAGGGACAGTACCGCGGCAGCTACGACTCTTCTCATGTTCTCTTCTCCTTTAGGCATGTAATGAAAAACACAGACAAGAGGATACCGGTTATGCGAGGCATTGCAACGCGATAGGGATTCTTAGCTTGACAAAGAAGAAGCAGTCATTAGAAAGTGGCGGAGAATCAACGGACTAAGGCCACATGAAACCTGCAAACGACATCATCAGCGTACCGGTCGGCTACTTTGCCCTCCCGGTACCGCGCTCAGGGCACATCGAGCCACGCTCGGGCTATGACCGTTCCACCGCCGACGGCCGGGAGATCCACCAGCGCGTGCAGAAAAGGCGTGCCGAAGTGGATCCGTCTTATCGCGCCGAGGTGCCTGTGGGGCGCCTGCTCGAACGGGGAGGCTTCCTCTTCCAGATCAACGGGCGCATGGACGGCATTTCCGGCGGCGACTACGCCTGCATCGAGGAGATCAAGAGCTGCTTCGCCCTGGGCGAGCTGAAGCGCCGCCTGGCGGGCGACCCCTTCCTGGAGCCTTACTGCCTGCAGCTTCTCACCTACGGTTACTTCCACTGGCTTGAGCACGCTCGGGTGCCGCGCCTCACCTTCCACTTGGTTTCATCCCGAAACGGCCACTCAGCGGACCTTGAGATCAGCCTCGACGTGGAACGCTACGAGAGCTGGCTCGAGGCGAGGCTGGAAGAACTGGTGGCGGAGGCGAGCCGCGCCAAAAAGCGCGCCGTGCGCAGGCGTGCGATGGCGGCGGATTTTCCCTTCCCCTTCACCAAGCCGCGCAGCGGGCAGGTGGAGCTGATGGCGGAGATCGAGCAGGGGATGGCCCTTGGCTGGCGCATGCTGATCCAGGCGCCGACCGGGCTTGGCAAGACGGTGGGGGTGCTGCATCCGGTGCTGAAAGAGGGGCTGTCGCGGGGGCAGACGGTGTGCTACGTGACCCCGAAGAACAGCCAGCACGAGGTGGCCGAGGATGCCGTGGCGAGGTTTCGCGAGGCGGGGGCGAAGCTTCGTTCCCTCACCGTCACCGCTAAAGGGAAGATCTGCTTTCAGAACGAGCCGATCTGCACGCCGGAGTACTGCGACTACGCGAAGGACTACTACGGCAAGCTCGCCCGTCATGGCGTCGTGGAGCTTCTGGAGAGGAAGAAGACGCTGAAGGCGAGGACCTTCCGCGAATTCGGGGAAAAGTACCAAGTCTGCCCCTTCGAGCTGCAGATCGAGTGCGCGACGCTCGCCGATGTCGTCATCTGCGACTACAACTACGTCTTCGCGCCCCGCTCGGCGCTGGGACGGGCGGCGGGGCTCGCCGTGGAGCAAAGCGGCAAGCCGAACCTCGTGATCGATGAGGCCCACAACCTCCCCTCGCGCGCCATGGACTACTACTCGCCGAGCCTCTCGAGCCATGTGCTGGAGGGGATGCGGGAGGAGCTCGCGAACGTGCCGCATCTATTCAGGCGCGAGGCCGCCTCGCTTCTGGACGACTGCGTGGCGGCGGTCCTTTCCTGCCGCGCGGGGAAGGGGGAGAGCGCCGCGCGGATCGAGCCTCCGATGGACGCTTTCCTGGAGTTGGACGGCCGGCTGCGTTCCCTTTTGTCGCGTTACCTTGAGGCGGACGTCGAAATCCGGCAGGAAGACCCGGTGCTGCGTCTTTGCTACTACTGGACGGGTTTCACGGAGATGCTGGAGCTGGCGGTGCGCTCGCAGCGGCAGGAATTCTTCACCTTGTACCAGCCGCTGGGGAGCGGTGGGAGCATCAAGGTCACCTGCTGCGACGCCTCCGACCTAATCGCTGAGCGGTACGCGGAGTACCAGCAGGTGGTCGGGTTCTCGGCGACGCTGAAACCGTTCGAGTACTACGCCCGGCTTTCCGGCCTCGACCCGCAGGAGGTGCACACCGCGGAGTTCCAGAGCCCCTTCCCGCAAGAGCGGCGCAAACTCCTCATCATCCCGCAGGTATCAACCCGGTATTCCAAGCGCGAGCGGAACTACGCGAGGATAGCCGATGCGCTCGCCCGCATCGTGGCCCTGCGACGTGGCAACTACCTGGCCTTCTTCCCGAGCTTCGTCTTTTTGGAGCGGGTGGCCGAACTCTTCAGGGCGCCGGAGGGATTTGAGGTGCTGCAGCAGGAGCGCAACATGAAGGGAGCGCGCACCGCGGAAATGCTGGAACACCTCCGCGAGGGGGGGGCGCCGACCGTGGTCTTCGCGGTGCAGGGGGGATCGCTTTCCGAAGGGGTCGACTACGCGGGGGAGATGGTGATCGGTGCCTTCGTTATCGGTCCACCGCTGCCGAACTTCGATCTCGAGCGTGAGGAGATGCGGGCCTACTACCAGCGTCACTACGGCAAGGGGTTCGAGTACGCCTACACCATACCGGCCATGGCGAAGGCGATCCAGTCGGCGGGAAGGGTGATTCGCTCGGAAACCGACCGCGGCGTCATCGTCCTGATGGACGATCGCTTCCTGGAGAACGAGTACAGCGCCGCCATGCCTGCCGACTGGTTCGAAGCGCAGGCGAGGGAGCTCGTTTCAGGAGCCATATTGAAGGATATCGGCGCATTCTGGGAACAGCCGCAGCAGAGTGAGTAAAAACAGGAAAACTCCCCCTTTGCGAAGGGGAGGGGATTTAGCCAAGCGGGAAAAACATCCAGTAGAGCCAGCTGGAAAATAAAAAAGCCGCTTCTCCCCGTATCGAGAGAAGCGGCTTCGTGATTCACCATCCTCTTGTTTATTTCCCCTGCACCACCAGGGCCTGGTATGGCCAGCCCTGCATGCCGTCCTCCAGGATGTGCATGCGAGCCTCCGCGATCCCCTTGCTCTTCAGGTGATCGTAGGTGTTCTTGGCACCGCCGCCACCGCGCGGGCAGATGATGACGATCTCCTCGCGGGTTGCCGTCAGTTGCGGAAGCACCCGGTCCAGCTTCGACTTCTCCTCGGCGGATTTCACCGGGAAAGCGTTCGTCTGCAGCGCACCCTTGAAATGGTGCTGCTGGAACTCGGCCGGCACCTGGATGTCGACGATCTGCACCTTCTTGCCCGCCTCAAGCCACTTCTTGAAATCCTCGGGAGCCACATACTGGTAGTTGCCGCCGAAAAAGGGGGCGGCCAAGGCCGCCGACGCGGCGAGCATGGTCACCAGTGCAAGGACCAGGGCGATTATTCTCGTCATCTTCATGCTTTGCTTCTCCTGTATCGGAATATTCGGCTCATGCCAACCGCTTCGCCTGCACAGTCCGCCTGAAAAGGCAGCTATGCATGGCTCATACTTCGCTTTTGTATATGTGCAGACAGGAGATAAGTCAAACCGATAGTTTGAATAAGGTTTGGCGATACTATCGCCAAAAACGATGACACATTGTCATGGAGGATAAGGGGGGGGGCGCTTTCAACGGCAGCATTGGACGGGTAGTGGTAGCGGGAGCCTCTTCGCCGCAACTCGCGTGAAAAAAAAAGCCCCCGGAGTGCGGGGGCAAGAGACTTGCGGAGAGGTTGATGCGGGATTAGCGTGCGGCCTGACGGGTGGAGAGCGACGCCTTCTTAAGCGCCATGTCGACGACCGGCAGCGGTGGGACGGCCTTCAGGCCGTAAATCTTTTCGAGGTCGATGTCTTTGGGGACCGCCTTCAGCAGCGCCTCGGCGACTTTCTGGTCCGCCTGCCGGTAGCGCAGCTTCACCTCGACGTTCAACTTCTTCACCCCCTTCAGGGCGGGGACGCCGTAGTACACGTCCTTGTACCCCCGGGGCGGGATGGTGTCGTGCCGCGAGAACGAGGTAACGACCCATGGGTCGATGGCGAAATGGAAGTTGTCGCCCATGCCGTCCGAGTTGAAGAGCCGTGCATCGGCGGGTAGGGAGCCCTCCGGGCCGACTTGGCCGCTGGTGAGTACGGTCTTGCCCGCCTCGTCCTTTGCCACGATCTCCAGCCACATCTGACGCACGTTGGTGAGCGAGGTGGGGAGGTTGTGCCCGGCGCGCACGTTTTTTACCCGGACCTGCAGCTCTTTCAGCTCCCCCTTCTGATAGCTCGGGGTGATTTCGATTTCGGCGGCGGACTTGAGCCGATCGACGGCCATCTGGTACTGCTTCATGAAAAGATCGGCCTGCTCCTGGTTGCCCGCCTTCTTCGCGGCACCGGCGGCGAGGTAGCTTAGCAGGTAGTTAGCGCCGTTGAAGTAATGCCGGTACTCCTTGCGGTCGGGCTTTATGAACTGGTCCGCCGCCTTCTTGAACGAGGCGGTGTCGACCATGTGGCAGTCCTGGCAGAGGACGTTTTTCTGGGCGTACGGGCCGTGCTTCCACTCGAGGTAGGTCGCTTCGAGGGGGAAGTGCGCGTCGTAGTGGTAGACCTGGTGACAGGAGGCACAGAGGTCGGCCTGCAGGTGCAGCGAGCTCTCGGCGCAGTCGTGGAAGCCACCACCGCACTCCTCGCTCGGCTTGAAGGGGCCGCGCTTGACGAACCGGGGGCCGTCCTTGGTCTCCACGCCGGGGGTGAGGATGAAGGAGCCGTTTTCCGGCTCGTGGGACGGCGTCTGCCAGTGCGTCACCCCGCTCACCGAGTGGCAGATGTCGCAGGAGACTCCGGCTAGCGCCATCTCGCTCAGCCCCGCGTTGCCGGGACCCTTTATCTCGCCGGTGACCACGCCCGCGGGGGAATGGCACCCTTCGCACTGGCGCGAGATCTCGTGACCCACAGCTTTCACCGCCTTGTTCAGCTCCCCCTGGTAGACAGGGTCCTGAAAGGCGAGCTGGTGCACGGAAGCGCTCCACTCTTTGTACTGTTTTTCATGGCACCCCTGGCAGACGCTCGGCGGGGTGAAATCGAGGGCGGACTTGTTCCATTTGATGAGCGAGGGGTAGTAGGGGTAGAACTCGCGGTCGACGTCGAAGACCGGTGACCCGGCTATGGCGGTGCCTGCCAGCGTGGCGAACGCAAGCGCTGCGGCGAGGATAAACGCGGCTTTCCCTTTGATCGGCACGATGCCCTCCATGTGAACTACAATCGGTGGTGTTGCATCACTCTTCTTTGTCGTCCGCCGGCCCATTCTGACAGTGCTGCTTCTTAAGCATGCACTGCTTCACCTTCCTGACCGCTTCCTGGTCGTCGGGGTAAAGCTCGAAAGGAACGTTTTCCCCGCCGCTTTCCTTGTAGATCCGGTATCTGTTGCAGCTTTGATAGTCTCCAAAGCAGAGCTTGCTCTGGATGTACTCCGCCGCCTTTGGAAGGTCCTTCATATTATCCTTGAAGAACTGACAGCACTCGACGAGTTCACACGCCATGACTCACCTCAACGATCAAATATCATCAAATTGCAGGGAAAACAGTATAAATAGCCCGCCCGCCGTACGGCGACGAGGAGGGGCTGGTCAACCTTTGCCGCGCACCCGGTCGAGCGTCGCCTGGATGGTGGCGGCGCTCACTGCGTCACCGAAGCATCCCGCCCCGGCGTAATTGTCGAATGCCTCGGTTTGCTCCAACAGGAGCTCGATCAGCTTCACGTCACATCCCGGCGGCGGACTGCTCGCAATCTCCAGGATCTCCTTGAGAAGCGACGCGGGGAGGTCGGCCTCATCGTGCTGCCGCCGTGCCGCCTCAGCC
Organism: Geomonas ferrireducens; assembly: GCF_004917065.1. Taxonomy (NCBI): domain Bacteria; kingdom Pseudomonadati; phylum Thermodesulfobacteriota; class Desulfuromonadia; order Geobacterales; family Geobacteraceae; genus Geomonas; species Geomonas ferrireducens. The sequence continues at coordinate 1,232,007 of NZ_SSYA01000001.1, read as the reverse complement.
AGTTTCTCCACCAATTCCATGCAAGCTCCTCTAAGAAAGGTCTCCGCAGGGGAGGGGGGCGAACTCTGCCGGGGCGCCGGCGATGGCGAGTGCCTTCTGGTGTACCAGCGCTTCGGCCACCTTGGCGCGGGCGGAGGCTAGCAGACGTTGCACCGTGCCGCGCGATATCCCCATGCACTCTCCGGCCTCTTCCTGGGTCTTGCCCTGCCCGTCGCACAGATGGAGGGCGTCCAGTTCGTCGTGGGCGAGCCGCAACATTTCAAGCTCCTTGAGCGGCGTGCCGGCAGGCTTGAAGACCGCGGCGAAACCTGCGCGGTGCGGGCAGATACAGGTTCTCGGCTTGCGGGGACGCGGCATGATCAGTGGGAGCAGCCGTGGCTGTGACCGTGCCCGCCGCAGGTGTGGCCTGGAAGGTACTCCGGCAGTTCGTTTGCCTTGAAAAGGGCCATGTTTTCGGCAACCGTTCCAGGGCGCGCCTGGAATACGCGCATGCCTGCCGCGTTCAGTTTGTAGAGTGCGCCGCCGCCGATCCCTCCTACGACGATCGCATCTACCTCATGCCCGCCAAGTCCGGCCACCGGGTTGCAGGCCCCGTGTTGATGCACGCGATCACCGTTGTTGATGGCGGTGCACTCGTCGGTGTTGCTGTCTACCACGAGAAACCCGGGAGCTGAGCCGAAATGGCCGAAAACTGCACTGGAAAGACCTTCGTTGCATTCAACAGGGAAACAGATCTTCATCCTTACCTCCGGGTGATATTGTGTATATGCACACGGCACAACTAACATTCAGAAAACAATATGTCAACAGGTTTTAAAGGAAAGATGCCATTTTCTCGCACAACCAATGTGGGAATATAGCCGGGAAACGGCCGGAGAGGGCGCGCATGACGGGGGGGGAAGGATGTTTTGCTTTGACGCGGGCTTGCCGCAGGTGCTATAAGTGCCGCGAACTCCCTCACTCCCTGTGCTCCTTCCTGACAATACACCGGCATGTTGTGTTTAGGAGCCTCCACCATGCTTACCAGATTCCTTTTGCTGTTGCTTGCCCTGAGCCTGACCGCATCGGAGGTAAACGCCGAACCGGTAACGGGCCGCGACCTGAGCGTCATCGTCGTGGGCGGTAACAGCAACTACCCTCCATACCAGTTCCTGGACAAAAACGGCCAGCCGGCCGGCTACATCGTCGATCTCACCAGGGCCATCGCCCGCGTTATGGGGATGAAGGTCGAGATCAAGCTGGACGATTTCGGGAAGATCCTCAAGGGACTGGACAGCGGCGACATCGACATCCTGGAAGGGCTCTCCTATTCCGAGGCAAGAGCCCGCGAGTACGAGTTTTCAACACCGCACTCCATCATCGTGCAGGCCATTTTCGCCCGGAAAGGAACGCCTGCGGTCAAGAGCCTGGAACAGCTCAGGGGGAAAAAGGTGCTGGTGCACCGCGGCGGCGGCATGCACAGCTACCTGCAGGAAAAGCATTACGATGCGGACCTAGTGCTGACCGACAGTCCCCGTGAGACCCTCCAAGAGCTGGCAGCCGGGCGCTGCGATTACGCCGTCGTGGCCCTGCTACCCGCGATGTACATCATCCGGGAAGAGAAGCTTGCGAACCTGGTGCCGGTAGCCACCAACGTCGCCCCGCAGCGCTACTACTGCTACGCGGCCAAAAAGGGGAACGCCGAACTGGTGGCCCAGATGAACGAGGGGCTTTCCATCCTCAAGAAGACAGGGGAGTTCAACCAGATCTACAACAGGTGGATCGGCGTCCTCGAACCGCAACGCACCTCATGGCTTGTCGTGGCCAAATACGCGGCACTGGTCGTCATCCCGCTTTCCCTCGTCCTGCTCGGCACCGTGCTCTGGTCCTACTCGCTGCGCAGGCAGGTGGCTCAGCGCACCGAATCGCTCTCGAACGCACTGGCGGAGTTGCAGAGAAACCAGCAGCAACTGGTACAGGCCGACAAGATGGCCGCGCTCGGCATCCTGGTTTCCGGGGTGGCCCATGAGATCAACAACCCCACCGGCATCATCCTGATGAACATGCCCACCTTGAAAAAGATATTCCGGGACGCGGAGCGGATCCTGGACCGTTACCAGGAGGAAGAAGGCGACTTCACCCTTGGAGGAATCCGGTACCAGAGGGTTCGGCAGGAGGTGCCGCTCATCCTGGACGAGATACAGGATGGCGCCCAGCGCATCAAGAAAACGGTGGAGGACCTGAAGAATTTCGCGAGGAAAGACGACGAGGCCCACAAGGAGATGCTGGATTTCAACAATGTGGTGCGGACGGCGGTACGCCTCGTGGACGTGGCGACCCGCAAATTCACCAACGATTTCACCGCCTCCTATGCGGACGGGCTCCCCCCGGTATTGGGCAACGAGCAGCGCCTCGAGCAGGTGGTGGTGAACCTCGTCATGAATGCGGGGCAGGCCCTGCCCGATCCCAGCAAAGCAATTGCCTTGCGGACCTGGCATGACGCCGCGACCGGCAGGGTGATGCTCTCCGTGCATGACGAGGGGAGCGGGATCTCGCCGGAGCATCTGAAGCACCTGACGGACCCATTCTTCACCACCAAGCGCGAGAACGGGGGGACCGGACTCGGGCTCTCCATTTCCGCCAACATCATCAAGGACCACGGCGGCGAAATAGCCTTCGAGTCCGGCCTGGGAGAGGGGACCACGGTCACCCTCGCTTTGCCGGCCGCCGTGGCAGGGAGAAAAAATGGACAGTGAGCTCTACCCGTCTTTCAGGGTCCTCCTGGTGGACGACGAACCGGCTTGGCTGCGCTCGCTGTCGCTGGCCCTCGAGAGCAGCTGCGGCATCACCAACGTGGCGCTTTGCAGCGACAGCCGCAAGGTGCTGGATATCATGGCGCAGGGGGAAGTGGGCCTGGTACTGCTCGACCTCACCATGCCTCACGTCTCCGGCGAAGACCTTCTGGTTCAGATCGCCGAGCGCCATCCGGGCGTGGCGGTCATCGTGGTCAGCGGGCTGAACCAGGTGGGTAAGGTCGTCAACTGCATGAAGCTTGGCGCCTACGACTACTACGTGAAGACCGATGATGAGGAGCGCATCGTCTGCGGCGTCCAGCGCGCCATCAAGCACCTGGAACTGCAGCGCGACAACAAGGAGATGACCCGGCGCTTCGTTTCTTGCGAGTTGCAGCACCCCGAGGCCTTTTCCGCCATCTGCACCGCCGACCGCGCCATGCAGGCGATCTTCGCCTATATAGAGGCGGTGGCGGTAAGCCCGCTTCCCCTGCTGATCACCGGTCAGAGCGGCTCCGGCAAAGAGCTCCTCGCCCAGGCCACGCACCGGCTGAGCGGCTGCCGTGGCGAGCTGGTGGCCGTGAACGTCGCGGGGCTCGACGATACCGTCTTCTCCGACACCCTTTTCGGGCACGTGCGCGGCGCCTTCACCGGTGCGGAAGGGGTGCGCCGCGGCATGATCGAGGCGGCCGCCAACGGCACCCTTTTCCTCGATGAAATCGGGGACCTGAGCATCGCTTCGCAGGTGAAACTCTTGCGGCTGTTGCAGGAGGGGGAGTATTTCCCGCTCGGCTGCGATCAGCCGAGGCGCCTGAAGGCGCGCATCGTGGTGGCGACGCACCAGAACCTGGAAGCCAAAGTGGCGCAGGGGAGTTTCCGGTGCGACCTGTTCTACCGGCTGCGCACCCACCACGTCGAGGTGCCGCCGCTGCGAAGCCGCAAGGGGGACATCCCGTACCTGCTCGACCTGTTCCTCGAGGAGGCCGCCGGCATGATGGGGAAGAAAAAGCCGACTCCGCCCCCCGGGCTCGTGCAGCTTTTGTCCACCTACAGCTTCCCTGGGAACGTCAGGGAGCTGAAGGCGATGGTGTTCGATGCCGTCAGCACCCATAAGGACCGCATGCTCTCGATGGACAGTTTCGTAAAGGCGGTCAGCGCCGGTGGGGGAGTTTCCGAGCGGGTGCCGGACCAGAACCCATTTGCCGGCTTCGAGCCGCTCCCCACCTTTGCCAATGCGGCGAACTACCTTCTCGATGAGGCGATGAACCGTGCCGGCGGCAACCAGACCCTTGCGGCACGGCTTCTCGGCATATCCCAACCCTCGCTCTGGAAGCGCCTCAAATCGGCCCGCGGCTGAACCCCTATTGCCGGAGTCTATAGCTATAGATTCCGGCAATACCTGCCTAACCTGCAGTATCTCCGAAGCTTTTAAAGCCCGCCTTAAAACTCCAATAGCCTACGGCTATAGCGGTTCACTCCTTCGCTCCGGATTTTTGCGTCAAATAACCTAATAAACCTGACAACTTATCTCCTTCGCCAACCTTTGGTATCGATCCTGCTCTTATTAAAGCCAAAAGCAATCACGGGGCCCTGAGCCCTAACACTCTGAAGGAGAGGATCATGAAACAGCAGACGGCGGTGGTATTGGCAGGTGTTCTGGCGGTGATGGCTGTGGGGCATGATGTCCAGGCGAAGAGCCTTGAAGACATTCTGAAGGAGAAAGGCGTCATCACTGAGGCGGAGTACAAGGAAGCGTCCAAAGCCAATCCTTACGATTACAAGCTTGGCAAAGGGTTCGTCCTCACCTCGCCGGACCAAAAGTTCCAGTTGCAGATCGGCGGGCAGATCCAGGCGCAGTACGAGTTCGACGACTATGACCTGGCCAGCAAACAGGACGTGAGCCAGTTCAACCTGCGGCGCGTCAAGACCCTCCTGAGCGGTTACGCGTTCACCAAGGACCTCACCTACAAGGCGACCTACAACTGGGCCAACGTGGTGAAGGAGAACACCAAGGCGATGGAAGAGGTGAACATGAAGTACCGTGTCGCCGACGAGCTGCAGATCATGCTGGGACAAGAGAAGATCCAGTACTCAAGGCAGTGGATCACCTCCAACACCGCGCAGCAGTTCGTGGACGGCTCCTTCGTGCGGAACGCCTTCATGCAGGGGTACGACACCGGCATCAACCTGCACGGCGACCTCTGGTCCGGCGTGGTCAAGTACGACGCGGGCTTTTTCGGAGGCGCCGGTCAGAACACGAAGAACAAGACCAACGACAACGCATACAACTTCAGGGTGGCCGTCAACCCCCTGGGCGACATGAAGTACGGCGAGGGTGACCTCGAATATTCCGAGAAACCCCTGGTATCGCTTGGGAGCAGCTACTACCTGAACACCTTGAGGAAGACCGTTTCCGGGACCGGCACCACGGCGACCTCTGCCATCGACAACAACAATTCGAACTTCGTAACCGACACCAACGGCTGGCTCGGCAAGGCGGTAAAGGGGAAATACTTCGGAACTGCGGCTGCCGAAGAGATCAGCGTCGACTCCTGGGAAGCGGACTTCGCGTGCAAGTGGCTGGGCGCGTCGATGCAGGGCGAGTACTTCTGGGGCAAAGCGGAGGGCGACATCTCGGACAAGGAGCTGATCGCCAGGGGCGGGTACCTGCAGGCCGGTTACTTCGTGATCCCGAAGCGTCTTGAGCTTGCGCTGCGCTACGCCTGGATGGACCCCAACCGCGCGATTTCCAACGATTCCATCTCTGAAATCCAGGGTGCGGTGAACTACTTCCTCTACGGCAACAACCTGAAGATCCAGGGCGACGTCGGCAACCGCCACACCTACAAGGACAAGACCGACGATCTCGTGGCGCGCGCCCAGGTGCAGCTCCTCTTCTAAGGGGTAAGCGATGACAAGGACGACGGAGTTACAGGAGAGAAAAATGAGAAACAAAAGAACGATACTCGCGCTGATGATGTCGGCGGTCCTGCTGGTCGCGGCCTCCCTGGCCTGGGGTGCGGACTCCTCCAAGAGCGCATTCCTTTCGGGGGTGCACAAGAAGAACAACGTGAGCTGTGCCGATTGTCACGGGAAAACCGTCGCGGTTGATGACAACGAGACAGCGCTGAACAAGAACTGCAAGGGGTGCCACGGCGGCTTCGCCGATCTGGCGGAGAAAACCAAGGAGCACATCAACCCGCACAAATCGCACCTGGGCGAGACCAACTGTACCGCCTGCCACAAGGGTCATGTTGCCTCCAAGGCTTACTGCAACTACTGCCACAGCTTCGCTATGAAGATCCCGGCCATGGGAACGGAAAAGGAGTCGAGCGACAAGAAGTGGGTGCAGGAATCTTCCAAGAGCGCAAAGGACCAGAAGTCTGCGCGGACCGAATCTGCCGACGTGGTGGTGATTGGTGCGGGTGGCTCGGGTTACGTGGCTTCCATCACCGCCCACGACGCGGGGGCGAAGGTCATCCTCCTCGAGAAGATGCCCATCACCGGCGGCAACAGCATGCTGGCAGCGGGCGGGATCAACGCGGCCAGGACCCGCTATCAGGAGAGGCTCGGGATGCACGACGACCCGGCCGATATGGTGAAGGAGACCATGAAAGGGGGAAGGGACAAGAACGATCCTGAACTCGTGAAGGTGCTCGCGTACAAGTCCGCTGACGCGGTCGATTTCCTGGTCTCCCTGGGCGCAGACATGACCGACCTGGTGCGCTCGGGCGGGGTCGCCGTGGACCGTACCCACCGTCCGGTGGGGGGCGCGGCGGTAGGTCCGCATCTCATCAAGGTGTACCGTGAGAACGCCGCCAAGCGTAACCTCGACGTCCGGGTGAACTCCGAGGTGGTGCAGATCCTCTCCGACGGCAACGGACGCGTTACCGGCGTCCAGGTCAGGGGAAAGCACAGCGGGCTCTACACCATCAAGGCCAAGGCGGTGATCGATACGGCCGGCGGCTTCGCCGCCAACAACGAGCTGGTAGGCTTCTACAAGCCGCAGTTCAAGGAGACCGCCTCCTCGAACCAGCCGGGCGCTACCGGCGAGGGTGTCGCGCTGGCGCAGAAGATCGGCGCTAACGTGATCGACATGGAGCAGATCCAGATCCATCCGACCATGGGGGGAGAGACCAAGGTCCTCATCTCCGAGACGGTGCGCGGCAGCGGGGCCATCCTGGTGAACCACGCCGGCAAGCGCTTCGTGAACGAGCTGACCACCCGCGACAAGGCTTCCGCCGCCATCCTGGCGCAGCCTGAGAAGTCCGCTTTCCTGGTGCTCGGCGAGGATATCCGCAAGAGCAACGTCCAGATCGACGGCTACATCGTGTTGGGCCTTGTGCAGCAGGCCGACAGCGTGGCCGAGCTTGCCGCCAAGATGGGCGTACCCGCCGATGCATTGACGGCTACCGTGGAAAACTACAACAAGGCCTTCGCGGCCAAGAAGGACCCCGAGTTCCAGCGCCAGGACATCCCGAGGCCGGTGAACGGGCCTAAGTACTACTCCATCTGGGTGAAACCGGGGCGCCACCACACCATGGGGGGCGTGAAGATCAACACCGAGGCCCAAGTCATCGGCAAGGACGGAAAAGCGATGACCGGCTTCTATGCGGCCGGCGAAGTTACCGGCGGCGTGCACGGCTGGAACCGTCTGGGCGGCAACGCCATCACCGACACGGTCGTCTTCGGCCGGATCGCCGGCGCCAACGCGGCGCGTTTCGTGAAGGACGCGAAGTAAGGCGGCATCTGGAACAAAACGAGCGCCCCGCGTCGGAAAAGACGCGGGGCGCTCAGCTCTGAGGGATGGTCTCCGCTTCCGGCGCAGGCAGAAACAGCCGAAAGGGGGAGCCCGCAAGGAACCCGGCATGAAGAACGGAAAACTTTTCAAGTCGCTGTTTCTGATCAACTTCGCAACGAGCCTAGGCTTCGGCATCGCCGACGCCTTCTTCTCCACCTACCTCTTCAGCCTCGGGGGGCGTGGCATCCTGCTCGGGCTGCCGCTGCTCCTTTTCTCCCTCTCGAAGATCCTCTTCAGCCCGGTGATGGGCGCCTGCGTGGATCGCTTCGGCGCGAGGGGCGCGGTGACCTTCAGTCTTACCCTTTATCTTCTCGTTTCCCTTGGTTACCTCTTCAGTTCCGATCTCACCCTTATCATGGCGCTGCGCCTGGTCCAGGGGGTGGCTTGTGCGATGTTTAGGCCGGTGATGCTCTCCCTGGTCGGTGCGGCGAGCGGCACCAACGGGGAGGGGCGGGCGGCTGGGACCTTCGACATATCTTTCTACCTCGCCATCGGGGTCGGGCCGGTTATTGGTGGTGTACTGCACGACATGTGGGGCTTTTACGGCATCTTTGCAAGCCTTGCCTTTTTATGCCTCCTCTCCCTTGCCGTTGCGCTGCGGAGCATACCTGCCCACTCGGGCGATAGAACCTCGTGCAAACAAGAAAAGGTCTGCCTCACGCTCCCCGCGGCCTTCAAGGTGGCGCGCCACGGTACCATGGGTGGGCTCCTCTTTTTCATCTTCGGCAGGGGGTGCGGCATTTCGCTGTTGGCGGGATTTCTTCCCATCCTCCTGAACGCGCGGTTGGGGCTCACCGGCACCCAGACCGGCCTGGTGCTCGCCTCCAGTACCCTGGTCATCACGACGCTGCTGCGTCCGGTCGGCAGGCTCTCAGACTGCCGCTCACGGAAATTCCTGGTGCTCCTGGGTGGGATCTCGGTGTCGCTTCTCTACTTCCTGATACCCGTGGCACAGGGGTTCCAGCAGGTACTCGTGCTGGGTGGCGGGATCGGGCTTTGCAGCGTGCTCTCGCAGCCTGCCAGCACCGCCCTTCTCCTTGAGCAGGGGGAACGTCACGGGACGGGTCTTGCCGTCGGGGTCTTCAATTCCGCGTTGAACTTAGGTTTCCTGGTGGGACCGCTCTTCGGGGGATGGCTGCAGAGTCGTTTCGGGCTTACTTCCGTCTTCTACGCCGCCGGCTGGATCGGTTTGGCTGCAGCGGGACTCTTCGCGGCAAGCGCCTTGGTGCGGGAGAGGGCCGATTCCCGCAAATCCGCGTCATCCAGCAAGGATGTCGCAGTAGCCTGAAGTCCGCCTCCGTTTGCGAAGGTTCTTCAGGAAGTTCTTGGTATGGCGACAAACGGTTGCCACGAAGCGTCGCAGGTCCCCTCACGCCCCCCCCTTTGCGAAGGGGGGACGGGGGGGATTTGTTTTGTCCCCCAGCTTTCGTTGGTAGGACGGGATTCCTGATTTTCCTCACTCCTCTATCTTCTTGTCGATCCCCGCGCGGCCGTCGTCGCACTCCTCTTCGGGCTCGCCGGGGCGGCTGTAGCGCGGGTCGCTGGTCGCACTCACGCAGACCGGCGACGGCTCCTCGACGGCACCCGCGGCGGCCGGGACGTGGTCGCGGTTTCTCCCCCCGTCCTTCGGCACGTCCCCCTTGGTCGGCTGCCAGTCGGCCATGTCGCGCAGCGTGCGGAAGCGCTCCAGCGCCTCCTGTTCCATCTGCTCGCGCAGCATCTTCGCCACCTCCGGGTTCTGCTTCTCGAGGGCCTGGAAACGGACCTCGCCGGAGAGGAACTCGGCTAGCGAGCCGTCCGGCTGCTTGGACTCCAGGATGAACGGGTTCTTCCCTTCCCGCTTCAAAAGCGGGTTGTAGCGGTAAAGCGGCCAGTAGCCGGACTTGACCGCCAGCTGGCTCTCCTCGATCGATTTCCCCATCCCCTTCCTGATCCCCTGGTTGATGCAGGTGGAGTAGGCGATGATGAGCGACGGCCCCGGGTACGCCTCCGCCTCGGCGATCGCCCTCATGGTATGGTTCTTGTCGGCACCGATGGCAACCGAGGCTACATAAACGTAGCCGTAGGTCATCGCCATGCGCCCGAGGTCCTTCTTCGAGGTCCGCTTGCCGGCGGCGGCGAAGCGTGCGATGGCGCCCAACTGGGTCGCCTTGGAGCACTGCCCCCCGGTGTTCGAGTAGAGCTCGGTATCCATGACGAGGAGGTTCACGTCCTCCCCCGCGGCGATCACGTGGTCGAGGCCGCCAAAGCCTATGTCGTAGGCCCAGCCGTCGCCGCCGTAGATCCAGATCGACTTCTTGGTGAAGAGGTCGGCCCAACCGGCGATCTGCTGCAAAAGCTCGTTGTTGCCGGCCTTCGGCAAAAGCTCCCTCAGCCGGTCGCCGTGACGCCGGGAGAGCTCGGGATCCATCATCCCATCAAGCCAAGCATCGAGCTCACTCCTCAACTCCCCTTCCGGCAGGCTCTGCACGGCGTGGCGCACTTGGTCGGCAAGAAGTTCCCTTCTCTGCGTGACCGCCATGTGGTAGCCGAAGCCGAACTCGGCGGCATCCTCAAAGAGCGAGTTGTTCCAGGCGGGCCCGTGGCCGTCAGCGTCGGCGCAGTAAGGGGAGACCGGCGCCGAGGCGCCCCAGATCGAGCTGCAGCCGGTTGCGTTCGCGATCATCATCCGCTCGCCGAAGAGCTGGGTGATGATCCTTGCGTACGGCGTCTCGCCGCAGCCGGAGCAGGCCCCGGAGAACTCGAGATGCGGCTTCTGGAACTGGCTGCCGATCACCGTGGCGCGCTTCACCAAGTGCCCCTTCGGCGCGAGGGTCTCGGCGAACTTGCGGTTCTCCTCCTGCACCGCGGATTGGGTGTCGATCGGCTTCATGACGAGGGCCGGGACCTTGGCGGGGCAGATGTCGGCGCAGTTGCCGCACCCCATGCAGTCCATGGTGTAGACCTGGATGCGGAAGCGGTGCCCCTTCACCTCGCGGGCCTGGGCGGGAATCGTCTCAAAGCTTTCCGGCGCCCCCGCCATCTCCTCGTCGGTGGCGAGGAAGGGACGGATCGTCGCGTGCGGGCAGATGTAGGAGCACTGGTTGCACTGGATGCAGTTCTCCTTGATCCACTCGGGAACGTTGATCGCGACGCCGCGCTTCTCGTAGCGTGCGGTGGAGAAGGGGAAGACGCCGTCCGGCGTGAACGAGGAGACCGGAAGGTCGTCCCCCTTTTGGCGCAGGATCGGGAAAACCATGTCGCGCATGTAGTCGGGCATCTCTTGATGCAGCCGGAAATCGGTGCCGCGCTCGTCGTCGGCATCGCGCCAGGAGTCGGGATACCCGATTTCAACGAGGCTTTGCACCGCCAGGTCCACCGCGGCGAGGTTCATCTCCACCACCTGCTCACCCTTCCTACCGTACTCCTTGCGGATCGAGTCCTTCAGAAGTTCCACTGCCCGCTCGAAGGGAAGCACGCCGGAGAGCTTGAAGAAGGCGGTCTGCATGATCATGTTGATGCGCCCCCCGAGCCCGGCCGACTGCGCGATGCTGATCGCATCGACGTTGTAGAAACGGATCTTCTTCGCAGCGATGGCCCGGCGCATCGTCGCCGGCAAGTGCTCTCCCATCGCCTCGACCGTGTTCCACGGTGAGTTCAAGAGGAAGGTCCCACCCTCCTTGATCCCCTCCAGAAGGTCGTAAATCTGCACGTAAGGCGCCTTTTGGCAGGAGATGAAGTCGGCCGCGTCGACGAGATAGGTGGACTGGATCGGGCTTTCACCGAAGCGCAGGTGCGAGACGGTGATCCCCCCGGATTTCTTGGAGTCGTAGGAGAAGTAGGCCTGGACGTAGAGATCCGTGTTGTCGCCTATGATTTTTATCGCCGCCTTGTTCGCCCCGACGGTGCCGTCCGCCCCCATCCCCCAGAAACGGCACTGGATGGTCCCCTCCGGCGTAGTTAAGAGGGTCCCCTGCGCCGGAAGCGAGCTGCCGGTCACATCGTCTTCGATGCCGACGGTGAAATGGCGCTTGCCGGGGTTGCCGTTCATGTTGTCGAAGACGCTCTTCACATGCACCGGGCGGAACTCCTTCGAGCCCAGGCCGTAGCGCCCGGCGTAGAGTTCGGGAACACTCCCGCCGCGCTCCATGAATGCGGTGCAGACATCCTGGTAGAGCGGGTCCCCCTGGGCGCCGGGCTCCTTGGTGCGATCGAGCACGGTGATCTTTTGAGCCGTCTCCGGAATGACGCCCAGCAGGGCGCCCGCATCGAAGGGGCGGTACAGGCGTACCTTCACAAGCCCCACCCTTTCCCCAGAGCCGTTCAAGTGGCGCACCACCTCCTCGGCGCATTCGCAGGAAGAACCCATGGTGATGACGACCCGGTCCGCCTCGGCATGCCCCACGTAGTCGAAGAGGCGGTAGCGGCGCCCGGTGAGTACGCCGACCCGCTCCATGGTGGCGGCGACGATCTCGGGGAGGGCTTGGTAGAAGGGGTTCGCCCGCTCGCGTCCCTGGAAGTAGATGTCGGGGTTTTGCGCCGTGCCGCGCAGGTTCGGATGCTCGGGGTTCATCGCCTTCTTGCGGAAGAGGGCGAGCTTTTCGTAGTTCACCAGGCGCGCCATCTCCTCGTAGGGGATCACTTCGATCTTTTGCACCTCGTGCGAGGTCCGGAAGCCGTCGAAAAAGTGCAGGAAGGGGATGCTTCCCTCCAGGGCGGCCAAATGCGCCACGAGGGCCAGGTCCATCACCTCTTGGACCGAGGAGGAGCAGAGCATGGCGAAGCCGGTCGGACGGGCCGCCATGACATCCTGGTGGTCGCCGAAGATGGAGAGGGCGTGGGTGGCGATGGCGCGCGCGGAGACGTGAAACACGCCGGGGAGTTGCTCACCGGCGATCTTGTACATGTTGGGGAGCATGAGCAAAAGCCCCTGGGAGGCCGTGAAGGTGGTGGTGAGCGCCCCCGCGACGAGCGAGCCGTGCACCGCCCCGGCGGCACCCGCCTCCGACTGCAGTTCCTTGATGTTCAGCACCTGCCCGAAGATGTTCTTTCTCCCCTGCGCGGCCCATTCGTCCGCCACTTCCCCCATAGTCGAGGAAGGGGTGATGGGGTAGATCGCCGCCGTCTCGCTCAGCGCGTAGGCTACGTGCGCCGCCGCCGTGTTGCCGTCCATCGTTTTCCTGGATCCGCTCATGTGAACAGTCCCCCTTGTAAAGAGATGGAAACCCGCGCCCGTCGTCACCGGCCGTACCAATGTGAGCCGAGGGGAGGTGGTGTTAACGAAGTTTAATATGCTACCACCGTTTCGTTTCAAGGGAAGGAGCGGGAGGTGCTTTTAACGGCTGGGGCAAAAGCGCGAAGAAGGAAGCTCGAGGGGCTTCAGAAAGGGATGATGCGGGGGGGCGAGGCGTTTAGGAGCTAGCGGGAGACGAGTGACGCGGGAGGGGTGATGGAGAACCTGAGGAAGATCCCGGCGATCAGGTCGAACATGGAGGGGTCGAGGTTCTTGTTTTTCTGCAGGACAAGGCGCCGTGGGCGCGACGGAGCGAAGCCTTCCACGTGGTGGGCGATGAGCGAACCCTCGGCCAAATGCGGCGCAACCAGGCTGCGCGAGATGAAGGTGATACCCTCGCCTGACATGACCGCCCTGATGATGAAAGGGATGTCGTCGAAGAATATGGTGTTGCGGAATTCGCCCGCATCCCTGCTGAGGTCCGCCATGCTCTTTTCCAGGAAGCGGCGTGCGCAGCAGCCGCTCTTCTTGCAGTAAAGCCGCTCCCCCAATACCCTCTCAATCCCCACCACCTTTTCCTCAATGCCGAAGCCGGGGGCGCTCACGAAGACCATCTCGTCGTCGGGAAGGGTGTAGTTATCGAACTCCTCGAGGTTCAGGTCCTCGCAGAATTCGATCAGCACCAGATCGTACACGTTTTCTTTCAGCCCCTTGAGCGCCCCTTCCGGCATATCGAAGACGAAGCTGAGGTCGCTGGTGCCGGAGTTGCGGGACATGAAGCGGGTGAAAACGTCGGGAAGGTACGACATGCCGAAGGGGGGCGTACAGCAGAAGGAGATCTTCCGCTTACTGGCAAGGACCTCGAGGTCGTGCAGGAAATCCTGTTCGATTTTCAGGACCTGACGGGCCCTGTCAAGGAGCAACTGCCCCGCCGCGGTAGGGCGCAGGGACATTCCGGACCGGTCCAGGAGCAACTGCTCATAGTGGTCCTCGAGGAGCTTGATCCTTCTTGATACCGCTGACTGCGTCACACAGAGAATCTCGGCCGCTTTGGAAAAGCTGCCGCACTCAACTGACACGATGAGGGTTTTTAGAGTGACGAAATCCATGTAAGACTCGCGTACCGTGTGCTATGCGAAAAACGCATAGGCTGTGTGAGAATATGTCGTTTGTGCATATTGCAAAAAACAATTATACATTGCAACAACGAAATGGATTAGCGGGAATATATGATTTAAAAATCATACCTTCCAGCTTTGAGCTGTTCCTGCAGTGCAACAGTGGCAGCAGATTCAAGTGAAAAATATTGGCAGATATTAATTACCATGCGTGTTGCGCATGATGCTATGAGTATCTTTCACTTGAGTAATTCACCCCAATGTCCGAAAGGGGAACTCATTGCAGCAACCCAGCGCGTCAAATTATTGTATGAAGGAAAACTCTATAAGTATCATGAGTATACGACTGTTCACACAGCTGCTGTTACATCTGTCTCAGAGTTTGAACCTCCTTGTGTTCCAATCTCAGTGGCCCTCCAGATCGAGAAGTCACATTCTTGACAATCCAAAAAAATATTTTAATTTCAACTGTATAAATATATGCCTGAGCTAACTATATCGAAAGGAGGATTAGTAGTAACTAAGCCTTGTTGTGTCGCAAACTAACCAGCCAAAGGAGGTTGTATGTCGGAAAAGATGATGAAGAAGAGCAGAGTGCTGCTGTTCACGCTGCTCGGCGTTGTTGCCGTTGCGGCTCTTTCCATGTGGGGGTGTGGTCACACCAGCTATGACACCCCCGCCGAGAAAGTAGTGACGACCAAGACTCCTACCGCGCTGATCACCGCAGCCGACCTGGACGGGTGGATTAAAGCGGGCTTGGTCAACAAACAGGGCGGCTACGACCGCGTCGTGATTCTCGATGTATCCAATAACGAAACGGACACCTCCAACAAGTATTATACCGTCGGGCACATTCCCGGCGCCCAGTTGATCTCCGCGGGGTCCGCAGCCTTTATGGACAACACCCGGGCCGAAGGGCCGTTCAACGTGACCGGCAGCATGGTCTGCACCGGTGCGACCATTGACGCCCTGATCCAAGGCGCGGGGATCGACGAGAACACCACTATCGTCATCACCAACAACGCCACCAATACCGTCAACGTGGCCCGCGCTTACACGACACTGCGCTACTGGGGCTTCCCCAAGAACCGTCTCAAGGTTCTGCAGGGTGGTAATGCGGAGTGGGTTACCGCCGGCCATGCCCTGACCAAGACCGTCCCGACCATCACCAGGTCGACTTTCGGGGTGGCTCAGAATGGCACCACCAGGGTCAACACCGATATGCGAGTCGCTCTGCCTGAGATGATCGCTTACGTGCAGGGGATAGTCGCCGGTAATGCCGACAACGTCACCCTCATCGACACGGTGCGCGGGGCATCGAACCCTTCTGCCACCATCTCTTCGACTACGGACCTGCTGGTGAGCGGGAACGCGTTCACCCCCTTCGACGGCGCGATCAAGGGGTCGTTCTCCTACGGAGCCCCGGCAATGGTCTCGCCGGCCAACACGCTCTACTTCAAGGATGCCGACACTATCAAGGCTGATCTCGCCAATGCCCTCGGTACGAATGGCGTGGCAAAACTGGACGCAGCGGGCCGTGACGCCACCAAGACCTTCATCTCCTTCTGCCGCGCCGGCAACTACGCCTCGGTCGGGTTCTTCGCCCTGGACGGCATCGCCTATTATGACGATCCCAACGTGACCGTTAAGTGGTACGACGGCTCCTACGGCCAGTGGAACCTCTGCGCTTCGTCGGACCACACGGCCGTAGACACCACCGGGGCAACGGTTAATGCTGGCGGCAAACTGGCAGTCGGCTCCATCTGGGACACGACCTCTCTCATGGACAACCTGACCTGGAACGTAGGCCGGACCACCGTGGTGAACGGCGTCACCGTCCAGCGGCAGATCGTCAACTACGCTTCCCGCGTCTATACCGTCGAGCCCAGTTTCGCGGACGGCAACCAGATAGAGGCCGCAGACCTGGCCTACCGCAGCACGGTGACCCGTGCGACGAGCGGCGGAAGTACTGGCGGCGGTGGGGGCTGCTAACCGTCGGGAAGTACGTTTCGCACACTGTACGGGAAACCTAAAACAAAAGGAGTGAATCTATGCAGAAGATGCCTAAGATATCGGTGGTATCCGGTGCTACCCTGGGGCTGGTGCTCATGGCAGGCACCGCTTTCGCCGGCCCGAGAATGACCTTTGGCCCTAACGACGAAGGGGCGCTGCAACTGGACTATAAGGGACAGTTCCAGATGACCTTCCGCGACACCGGCTCGGGCGACAACAACGATGACACCACGGCGAACTTCAACTTCCGCCGCAACCGTCTCGCCCTCATGGGCAAGTACGGCGACATGATGTCGATCTACGTGCAGACCGAGTACACCGATGATCAGAACCTGACACCGCTGGACGTCGCCGCAGAGAACCAGGGTTCGAACTTCCAGCTCCTGGACGCGGTGGTGCGCTTCAAGCTCGACAACGCATTCCGCGTGAACGTCGGCAAGTTCAAGTACAACCTCTCCCGTGAGAACCTCGAAGCGTGCGAGATGCCGCTCACCCTGGACCGCTCGCTCTTCATCCGTGCCCCCTTCACCACGACCCGTGACACCGGTGTCGCCGTCTGGGGTAACCTCTTCAACGACATGTTCCAGTACCGTCTGGACGCCATGGAAGGACGCAAGGCCCTCTCCGGCGACACTACGCCAGGCTCCAAGTTCCGCTACTCGGCACGCGCCCACGTGACGCTGCTCGACCCGGAGAATGACTACGGCTACAAGGGGACCTACTTAGGCAAGAAGAAGGTCGCCACCATCGGCGCCGCCTACCAGTTCGAGCCCGACGTCGCCTATGGCAATACGCTCCTGAAGACCGATGCGAAGGATTACAAGGCGTACACCTTCGACGGCTTCTTCGAGTACCCTGTGGACGGGCTCGGCACCTTCACGGCTTCCGGCGCCTACGAGAAAATCGATCTGGACGACGCGTACCTGGGGGACAACCCGGATGCGGACGTGGTCGGGATCAACGGTCAGAAGAACGGCTACTACTTCAAGGGGGGCTACATGCTTCCCAACACCCCGCTGCAGTTCTTCGTGCGTTATGAGAAGTGGAAGTTCGCCAACCTGAACGGCATCTACAACCAGCGCATCGACTGGTACGGCGGCGGTGTGAACTACTACCTGCGCGACCAGAACCTGAAGCTCACCTTCGAGGCGAACTCCACCTCCTTCAACAAGGGGACCGGGACTTCGACCGACAAGACCGAAGACTTCATGACCTATGTGACCCAGCTGCAGGTCATCTTCTAGCCCCGCAAAACCGCAACTTGATAGCCCCTTCTCCTTCGGAGAGGGGGCTTAATCAACGAACTACAAAGGAGGATGAAGATGTTTCGTAAAGCTATGAAGATCGCGGCTGCGGCCGTGATGACGATCGCCCTTGCGGCAACGGCCTTCGCGGCGGGTCCTGCCAAAGGGAAAGTAACCAAGGTGGAAGGTGAGCAGGTAACGGTGACCCTCGAAGCCGCTGCGCCTGCCTTCGTGAAAAAGGGTGGCATGGTGACCGCCCTCGGGGGAAGCCCGAAAGTGCTTGCCGTCCAGGGTAACGAGGTGACGCTGAAGTTCGGCAAGGCCAAGGCGGAGAAGATAAAGGTCGACTCCCCCATCTCCCTCTCCGAGTGCGAGGGTGACGAGCTGCAGGGCTGCTGATGTGGAAGGGGTGCTCCGCTTCGGCGGGGCGCCCCCATGTATCGTTAACCGGAAACCACAGAGGAAATCATGAACAGACTGACAGTGCAAGGAAGCCTGGCGGCTGCCCTGCTCCTCGGAGTGCTGGCGGTGCCGGCATTCGCGGGGAAGGCGGGTATCGGCTGGCAGGACACCATAGCTGCCAAATCGGGCAAGGCTAAGACCATGGCCGAGCTGGCCAAGATGTACGACTCGAGTTCCTGCGTTGAGTGCCACCAGGAGCAGCACGACCAGGCTCAGAAATCAATTCACTCGCGCTCCGTCTTCGGCACGGCGCGCACGGCGATGACCATAATGACCACCATCGAGAACGGCCTCATGGAGGAACCCTATTCCGGGGTGAAGAGCAGGAAGGACGTGAAGGTCGAGCATCTGATGGGGTGCGCCAAGTGCCACCTCCCCCAGCTTGCCGACGCCGAGGATTCGGTGGCGCAGGAACTGGTCGACACCCTCTACGGCTGGAAGGACGCTCTTAAGAAGAAGGACAAGGAGACCGCCAAGAAACTGGAGGAAAAGCTGAAAAGCGTTTCCATCAACTGTCTTATCTGCCACAACCGTAACGCCATCACCCATAAGTGGCAGGACGGCTATCCCAAGGCCGGTGTGGTGTACGGCTCCAAGGAAGGGGCGCACGACTCGCAGAAGTTCCCCAAGATGGCGGTTTCGCCCATCATGGATCAGGCGATCCAGTGCGGCCAGTGCCACGGTCTCGGGCCGAACCTCGAGCTCGATGAGCCTACCCAGTGCTGCACCTCCTATGGCAGCTACCTCTGGGCCTACAAGGCCGAGGTCGGGCAGGAAAACTGCCAGGATTGCCATATGAAGAACTCCAAGCTCGGGCATAACATCCAGGGGTACCGCGATGCGGCCATGAGCGACAAGGCGGTCGACTTCAAGGCCGAGGCGTTCGGCTACTACTGGCGCGACGGCGCGAAGATCAGGCCGAGGGCCGTGGTGAAGGTCGAGATGGTGAACAAGGCCGGCCACTCCATACCCGACGGCTGACCGACCCCCAACCGACTGGTTCTGTCGGTAATCGGTAAGACGAAAGACGGCAAGGAAGTGTTCAATCAGGAAAAGATCTACATGCCGGTGCCGCAGCAGCTGGCGCGCGGCGACAGGATGGGGCGCGGCCCCTACGAGAAGAGCGGGCTCATCGAGGACACCGGCCTGCCGCCGGGGAAACTCGTGAAGGAGCGTTTCGAAATCTACTATCCGCTCGAAGAGGTTGAAGTGAACGGCAAGACGGTTGAGAAGCCTTCCGTCTACGACCTCGATATCGAAGTTAAACTTACCTACCTCCCGTTCGGCACCCCGAACAGCGATCCCTTCGTATGGAAGGAGTTCACCAAAAGGGTGAGCATCAGCCAGAACGGCAAATAGGGGAGGGGGGTTAAAAAGATCCTGGTTGTTATTGCCGGCATCCCCGCGATGCCGGCTTTTTTTGTTCTTCGACTCATGAAAAGGTTTTGGCTAACCTCCACGATTTGACTATAATGCGCGGGACTTCAAGGGAAGAAACAGCGGGTGAGATGAAGGTTACCGGCAGCGACACATATTCCGGCGGGAGATCCGGCAAAATCATGCTCGTCCTGCTCCTTTTCGCCCTTGCTGGCTGCGCCGGGAAAGGGGCGCCGGCGAACAACTGCCTCTCCTGCCACTCGAAGATCGAGCATGTCTCCGCCACGCACCCCGATTGCGTCCCGTGTCACGGCGGCGATCCGCTCGCCCGGACCAAGGAGGCGGCGCACCGCGGCATGCACGGACGCGGGAACCCCTCAGCGCCCGAGCACTGGGACGGGACCTGCGGCTCGTGTCACCTGTACCAGCTCGACCGGGTCAAGTCGAACCTCATGTACACCACCACCGGGATGATCCGGAACATAAACCTCACCTGGGAAGGACCGGACGGGGGACTCTTCAGTAGCCGCGGCGGCGAGGTCTACGATCCGGAAGGAAAGGCGCAGCACCTGAAGCCGGTGGCCGGACTTGACCACGTATCCGGGGAGCTCTACCGGAAGTTCTGCTCCCAGTGTCACGTGGCCCGCGAGAGCGGCGAAGTCTACGGCGCGAGCCACGCCTCGGGATGCGCCGCCTGCCACTTCCCCTATAACGAGCGGGCGCAATACGAAGGGAAGGACGCCACGGTGCAGGGTAAGGGACCCTACGCGGCGAGCCACGCCATGGAGCGCCTCCCGGGCAACGAAGTCTGCTCGCGCTGCCACAACCGAAGCGGCCGCATCGCCTATTCCTACCAGGGGCTGAACGACGGCAACAATTCGCTCGTGCCGACCAGTGGCGGGCGCCCCGGCCCCGTGATGGCGAGCGGCAACAGGAACCTGACCCACATCGCCCAGGACGTGCATTTCACGGCGGGAATGGACTGCATCGACTGCCACACCTCGCGCGACCTGATGGGGGACGGCTACTCCTACCGCAACATGTACCTGCAGACCGAGATCGCCTGCGAGGACTGCCACGGCGGGGCGCGTCCGCCACGCTACCGCGAGATCGTATCGGAGCAGGACGAGGCGTTGCGCGAGTCCGCCGGGTACCGGATGCAGATGCGCCCCGGGATGAAAATGATGGTCACCGCGAAGGGGAGGAGCTACTCGAACGTCTTCTACCGCGACGGCGCGGTATGGGTGCTCGGCAAGCGTAGCGGCAAACTGTTCAAGAGCCGGGTCATCACCGGTACGCCGGAACATACCGTGGTCGGGCATGGGCGGCTTGAGTGCTACTCCTGCCATTCCCGCACCGTGGTCCAGTGCTACGGGTGCCACACGACCTACGACAAGTCGAAGACAGGCATGGATTTCGTGAAGGGGGTAGAAACGCAGGGTCGCTTCAGCGAGAAGGAGGACTACCGGATGCTTTACCCCTTCCCGCTCGCCCTGAACCAGCGCGGCAAGATCTCGACGGTGACGCCGGGGTGCCAGACCTTCGTCTCGGTGGTCGAGCCGGACGGCAGCATCTCCAAGAACGAGTACGTGGCGCGCTTCAAGGGGAAGCAGCAGCTCCGCTTCGCCCCCTTCTACTCACACAACACCGGCAAGAAAGCGATCCGTTGCGGCGAGTGCCACGGCAACCCCGCCTTCCTCGGTTTCGGCCAGCACGTCGTCTCCGGCCGCAGCATCGAGGGGACCATGATCTGCGAGCAGTCGGCGGACAAGCCGCTGGACGGCTTTCTCACCTTGCAGGACGGCAAGGTGCGCGCCTACTCGGCGATCACCCGGGAGCGCTCCCGCCCCTTAAACGGCGCCGAGGTGCGGCGCGCCCTGGCGGTGAACCTTTGCCTCGTCTGCCACGACAAGGCGGCCGATCCCATCTATCGAAAGGAGCTGGACCATGGTGCGCTTCATGATGCGCTGCATCGTCGCCTTCTCTCTGCTCCTTAGCGCGCTCCCCGCGCTCGCTGCGGAGAACTGCACCGTCTGCCACAAGAAGACGGTGAAGGGGGCGCACCGCGGTCTTCCCTGCCTCTCCTGCCACCTGGACGAGGCGAAGACCCTTGCCGACCCCGCCTCCCGCGAGAGCGGTGCCGCAGGCTGCGTCGGCTGCCACAAGGGATACGCGGCGCTCTTCGATCAGGCAATGGGGAACCGCAAGGGTGAGCGCGACTTCGTCGCCCGGAGCTGGGGAAAGGCCGACCCGGATTTCTTCGCCAAGAACTGCAACGCCTGCCACCTGAAAGGGTGCACCGACTGCCACGGCGCCAGGGGGCACGAGATCGCGAAGCCGAAGGACCGCGACTGCTTTACCTGCCACAAGGGGTACTTCGTGGGGACCGACTACTACGGCATGGCCCCGCGCGAGGACAGCATGCGCTACCAGCGCGGCGAGGTGGCCTACGGCGAGGCGTACCTGAAGATGACCCCGGACGTGCACGCCGAGGCGGGTCTTTCCTGCGCCGCCTGTCACACCATGGCGAGTCTCGCCGCCGGTAAGAAAAGCGCCAGGGGATGCCGGGAGTGTCACGAGCCGAAGCGGAGCATCCCGGAGCACCGCATCGCGGCCCACCTGGAGAAGATGGAGTGTTACGCCTGCCACTCCGCCTGGGCGCCCCAGGAGTACGGCACCTTTTACCTGCGCTTCGACGGCGACAGTCCCTCGAAGGAGTGGTACCGGGTGCGCCGGGATCAGGCCGCCGAGGAATACGTGAAGAGCGCCTACCTGAGAAGGCAGGACGCGCCGCCGCTTGGGCTTAACCGGCAGGGGAGGGTGAGCCCGATCCGACCGCAGTTCATCGCGTACTTCACCGATATCCGGCACGACCGGGCCGTCTGGGATGAAAACCGCCTCCTCGCGGCGCAGTGGAAGGCGTTCTTCCCGCACACCGTGCGGCGCGGGAGCGTCATGTGCGAGGGGTGCCACGACAACCCGCGTCGCTTCGTGCTCGAACGCGAGGAGGAGCGGATCTACCGCCCGGCCGCCGAGGGGATGACGCTATCCTCCTTCTGGGATGCGACGGGACAAGAGGTGGCAAACGGCGCCTTTTACCCGCAGGCGCGCTACCGGGAGATGAGCAGGAAGACGACCGCGTACCAAAGGGGATACCTGGAGAAATGGCAGAGCCTCGTCAATCACGTCGAAACTTCCTCGGCGCCCTGATCGCGCTCGCCGTAGGGGGCTGGGGCCTCTCGAGGTTCCTCACCCCGAGGGCAAAGCGCAGGCAGACCATCCTCACCGTGCCGCGGGAAGAGCTGCCGCAGGACGGTGCACTCGTGTACCGCGAGGCACGTATCGCGGTGATGCGCGACGGCGGGAGGGTCTACGCCCTGGACCTCGTCTGCACCCATCTCGGGTGCACGGTGAACGTGACTCCCACCGGACTCGTCTGTCCCTGCCACGGCTCGGCCTTCGACCGGGAGGGTAGGGTGCTGAAGGGGCCCGCCGACCGGGCGCTCAAGCGCTACGAGGTGACGCAAGTGGGAGAGACCTACCACGTCCAGGTGTAGGGGGGGAAGTGATCAAGGAATTTCTAAAACATCTATTCCCGCGTGCGGTGCTTGAGAGGAACCTGACGCTTTCCTACACCTTTTGCCTGGGAGGGCTCGCCTTCACCTGCCTCATCCTGCTGGTCGGCTCGGGAGGGCTTCTTCTGTTCTATTACCAGCCGACGCCGCCCGCGGCCTACCCCTCCATCCTCCTCCTGGAGTCGTCCGTCTGGGGGGGGCGCTACCTGAGGAGTCTGCACCGCCTTGCGAGCCACACCTTTTTGGTGCTCATCATGCTGCACACGCTGCGTGTCGTCCTCACCGGCGCCTACGAAAAGCCGCGCCAGATGAACTGGGTGATCGGCTGCGCGCTCTTTTTCCTGGCGGTGTTCGAGGGGTACACCGGGTACCTTCTCCCGATGGACCAGCTCGCCCTCTGGGCCACCCAGACCGGAATGGAGCTTCTACACATCATGCCGCTTGGAGGCACGCTCCGCTCGGTGTTGGTGCCCGACGGGGTGGGTGAGGCCATGTCGCTTTTGCGCTTTTACGTGCTGCACATCCTCATGATCCCGGGCGCGCTGCTCTTTTTGAGTGCCCTGCACTTCTACCGGATCAGGAAAAACAAGGGGGTGCTCCCCTACCTATGAAACGAGGCTACCTAAAGTCATCCCCCCATTTCTTCAGGCCGGTCAAGGTCGCCTTCGCGCTCACCGTCCTCATTCTCCTGGCGCTCGCCTTTCTGGTGCCGGCTCCCCTCCAGGAGCAGGCGAACCTCGCCCGGGTTCCGAATCTGGTGAAGTCCGCCTGGTTTCTCCTCTGGATCCAGGAACTGGTCAGTTACTCCAAATACATGATCTACCTCGTAGTGCTCCTTGCCGTCTCCTTCGTCGCCCTTCCCTGGCTCGTTCCGGGCGCACCGCCTGAGGGAGCCTCGTGGTTTGACAAAAAGCGGCGCGCCCTCGATCTCTTAGCTCTTGCCGTCTTTGCCGCCGTCCTCGCGCTTACCGCAGTCGCCATGTACTTCCGAGGTGCCAATTGGCAGTTCGTCGCCCCCTTCTGATCACGCTCGCACTTCTTCTGTGCCTGTGCGGCGGTGCCCAAGGTGCGTGGATCTCCTGCCTCAAGTGCCATAGTCCCCACTACCAGAAGCTGGGTAAATGCGTCGACTGTCACCGTGGCGACCCCCGTTCGGACCGCGAGCGCATCGCGCACCACGGCCTGATCCAGGGACGGTTTGCCTGGTTCGCCGTGCCGGGCTCCGCTCCGCTGGAAAAGGGGCGGCGGCTCATGGACACCTTCGCCTGCCGGCGCTGTCATACCTCCGGGGGAGACGGGAACCGTCTGGCCAGCAACCTGGACCGGCTCCCCGAAGGGACCACGGCGCAGGAGATCTCCGAGGCGATCAGGGTGCCGGCGCTCATGATGCCGCAGTTTCATTTCGATGAGGCGCAAAGAGCGGCGTTGGTGAGCATGATACTCGCGGGAGCGCGCCAGACGGGGGTAAATGGGGGAAAGAGGGGAGAGCCGCCCCAGGTGGTGCATTTCAAGAGGGAGCGGGAAGAGGATGACGTCTTTGGGAAACGATGCGGACCCTGCCACCGAGCCCTCACCGCGACCCGTGGGGGACTGGGGCGTGGCAGTGTGGCGCCGAACCTCTCGGGGCTTTTCACCCGTTACTACCCGAAGACGGCCCCCGGTGGTGCGGCCTGGGAGGAGCGGTCGCTGAAAAAATGGATCGAAAACCCGAGGCGGGAGCGTCCCTTCACCCCGATGCGCCCGGTGCCCCTTGAACCCGCAGATCTGGAGCGGCTTATCACCCTGCTGCGCGACACCCCGCGGTAAAAAGTGGGAGGTTCTCGATAACTGTAATGTAGGTGCCACGAAGCGTAGCAGGTGCCCCAGCGCTTCGTGGGTTTGAAGACCGCTGTTTTTAGCAAAAGGGAGAAAAAAAGACAAAAGAAACCCCGCCGGATACCGGGTCCGGCGGGGTTTCCCCACGCCCGTCTCAAGGAGGTCAGAGGCGGGAGTGGGTGCTAGCCGTGCACGATCTCCTCGAGGTTGCTGGCGATGGTGGTGGAGGTGGCCGCCTGCTCCTCGGATGCCGTCGCGATCTGCGCGATGACGTGTTCGATCTCCTCGATGGAGAGCACGATGTTCGTCAGCGAGGCGTCCACCTGGTGCGAGAGCGCCTCGCTCACCTCCGCCTCGTTCTTACCCTTCTCGATCGACTCAACCGCCAGGGCGGTCTCCTTCTGTATCTCGTCGACCATGAGCCTGATCTGCTTCGTCGAGGCCACGGTGCGGTCGGCCAGGCTGCGCACCTCGTCGGCCACCACCGCGAAGCCGCGCCCTTGTTCGCCGGCGCGCGCCGCCTCGATGGCGGCGTTCAGCGCAAGGAGGTTCGTCTGGTCGGCGATGTCGTTGATCACCGCGACGAATTCGCCGATGCGTGCCGACTTGTCCCCCAGATTTCCCACGATTCCCGCCGAACTCCGGACGATCTCCGCCACCTTGCGCATCTCGGTGACGGCACGGTTCACCACGTCCTGCCCCTCCCGCGCGTTGGTCAAAACTTTGGTGGCCGAATCGGCGGCGTCGACCGTGCTGCGCGCCACCTCGTTCACCGTCATGCTCATCTCCTCCATGGCGGTGGCGATCTGGGTCACCCGGTTTTCCAGGTACTCCTTGCGCTCTATGGAATCGCGCTGATGCTGCTCCACCGCTTTCTCTGCGGTGATGTCGTTCCAGCACGCCATGAAACAGAGCACCTTCGAGGGGTCCTTGCTGTCCCAGATGGGGTAAGTCGTGGTGCGCAGCGTCACGTCCCCGATGGGGATCTCCGCCTTGTGCGGCATCTTGGCGCGGGCGTTGCCGAAGATGTTGCGGATGCGCCCCGGATCCTTGTGGTACTGGTGAATACTTTTACCCTCTGCGTTGGCGACGTCGGCTCCGCGCAGCCCAGCGTTCAGTTCGGCGCGATGCTGCTGCATGAGGGCGCGGGCCTGCCGGTTCATGTAGATGATGTTGTTGTCATTGGTGGTGTCGCAGAGCATGACGATGTTGTCGACGTTGTCGAGCATCTGTGTGAGCTTCGCGATTTCCGCTGCCTGATCGTCGACCTGCGTCTTGCAGGAGTTGCCGAAGAGTTTCATGTGATAAGCTCCCTTCGCGCCGGAACCCGACGCCGCTTCAGTGGGTGCGCCCGCCCGGCTTGACCAAACCGGCGCCTGTCCTTTTCCCTATCGGACATTGCACCGTGATCTTTAATGTTTTGGATAGGTTTTCCCGCACCCCGGGGGTGAATTTCTACCGATGGTTCTCCACCTCACCGCTACGACGCGACCTGAAAGGAAGGTCTCGGCCCGAGGTCACTGTCTCTGAATCGTGATTCCACTCACAGGAAATGGAGAAAATTGGCAGAGCCCCGATAAGCACTGGCGATTGCAGGAACATTGGACGTTTTTTAGATGGACTATTGGTAGAGGCGGGTGTACTTTGTTACAAAATCCTACTCACGGTTCCGTTCTTCCTACGTTCTGACAGATGTTGACTGAGTTCTTACTGCGCAATTTGCTATCCGGAGTGATACATGATTGTGTCGTACCCCACCGGCCACCTATCTGACGTATCAGCCAGTCCATCCGCTGATCTCCTTGAGATTGCCCTGGTCAACATGGACCGGCTCGCCCTGCAGCGGATCTATTCTGCCTCCGGTCTTACCCCCCTTTTTTTCTGCGAACAGTTCATCACCCCGGCCCTCGTCGGCATCGGCGAGAAATGGGATCGCGGCGAGCTCTCGCTGTCCCACGTGTACATGAGCGGGCGGCTGTGCGAGGATTTCATGGAACAATCCTTCCGCGGCGCCCCCTTGAGCCGTGCAAGTGAGGAACGCGTCGCTCTCGCGGTTTTGGAGGACTACCACCTCCTCGGCAAGCGTCTCGTAGGGTTCGTGCTCAGGGGGGGCGGCGTCGATTACCTTGACTACGGCACGGTGACCGCCGCGGAACTGGTGCGGCGGGTGCAGGAGGACTCGGTTCGTGTGCTCCTCATCTCGGCGCTCATGCTCCCCTCTGCCCTCAAGGTGCGCGAGGTGCGGGACAAGCTGGACCAGGCAGGAGTCACTTGCCGTATCATCGTCGGTGGGGCCCCTTTTCGGCTCGACCCGTCGCTTTGCGACGAGGTAGGTGCCGATTTCTGCTGCGCCAACGCCTCCCAGGTGCTCCCGGCGCTCAAACAGGTATCCGGAGGTGAGCCGTGACCAGCATGGAACGCGTCCTTACCGCCCTGTCGCACCGGGAACCGGACCGGGTCCCGCTCTTTTTGCTCCTCACCCTGCATGGCGCAAGGGAACTTGGGCTCTCCATCGAGGAGTACTTCTCCAGTTCGGAAAACGTGGTGCGCGGGCAGCTCGCCATGCTCCGGCGTTACGGACATGACTGCATCTATGCCTTTTTTCATGCCTCGCTCGAGGCGGAAGCCTGGGGGGGGAGCACCATTTTCAGGGACGACGGACCACCCAACGCGGGCGCCCCACCGTTGAAGGCGGACGCCATCGCGTCGCTCGCCCCGCCGCGGGTGACCGATGCCCCGGGTCTCGTCCGGGTCCTCGAGGCGCAGCGCGGATTGAGGCAGGCGGTGGGGGATTCCGTACCGATCATCGGGGTCGTCATGTCACCGTTCTCCCTCCCGGTGATGCAACTTGGTTTCGATGCGTACCTGGACATCATGTTCGACCGCCCCGATCTCATGCAGCGTCTCATGGAGGTGAACGCCGCCTTCTGCGCCGATTGGGGGAACGCCCAGCTCGCCGCCGGGGCCCACGCCATCTGTTATTTCGATCCCCTCGCCTCGCCGAAGATGATTGACCCCTCCCTTTATCGTCGCTTCGGCTGGCCTGCAGCGCTCAGGGCCCTCAATGCCATCAAGGGCCCCACCGCCACCCACCTCGCCTCCGGGCCATGTCTCGGCGTGGTAGAGGACCTCGCGGGTAGCGGCACCGCGATGGTAGGCGTCGGCGGGGAGGAGGAACTCGCCGCGGTCAAGAACCGCTGCTGCGGCAGGCTGACGGTTTTCGGAAATCTGAACGGCATCGCCATGCGCTCCTGGGACGAAGCGGCTGCGATAGCCGAGGTGAAGGGCGCCATCGACGCCGCGGGGCAAGGGGGGGGCTTCATCCTGTCGGACCAGCACGGAGAGATCCCCTGGCAGGTGCCGGAGCGGACCCTGGAGCAGGTAGCACAGGCGACGCGGGAGTACGGCCGCTACCCGCTCCAAGGCGGGAGGGGGTGAGCATGGAGCCGATGTTGGTCTGCTGCTGCGAAACCCTCGGACCCGAGGTGAAAGGCGCCATCGTGCAGGGGCGTATCGCCGGGTTCGACTGCCGGACCTTCCACGGCTGCTGCGGCCGTCCCCCCCTCAACTGGGAAGACGTCCGGCGCATCTGCGACGGCCAACCCGCGATCCTCGTCGGCGGCGAGTGCCTTGCCTCCCTTGGCTCCGTTCCGGACGACCTTCCCCGGGTCCTTGTCCTGAAGAAGACGCACTGCGCCGCAGTTGTCTGCGGCGAGCGCACCTTCGAGCGCCTCACCGCTGCCGGGAATTTCGTGGTTACCTCCGGGTGGGCCGCGAACTGGCGCGGCTTCCTCGGCGGGTGGGGCTTCGACCGCACCACGGCCGTCGATTTCTTCGCCGAAAGCTGCGCCGGAATAACCCTCCTCGATACCGGAAGCAACCCGGAGGGGGAGGAGGCGGTCCGGGAGTTCGGTACCTTCGTGCAGCGCCCGGTTGAGGTACTGCCGGTGCCCCCGGAGCTTCTCGCCCTGCAACTGGAGAAGGCGCGGGGGGAACTTCAGCGGTTGGAGGCTGAGGGTGGGGGGACCGCCCCCGCCTCGGACTACGCGCTCCTTCTCGACATGCTGTCCCGGGTCGCCAAGTCGGACGGCGAGGAGCGGGTCGTCGACGACATGCTGGCCTTCTTCTCGCTTCTTTTCGGGGCCGAGGAGCTCGCCTACATACCCGCGGCCAGAGGGAAAGCGCTCAGGCGGTACGGGGCGCGCGCGACCGGCGAGGAGACCCTGCGCGGACTGGCGCAGCGGATGGACGCCTGCTTCCACATCGAGGAGGCCGCCCGCTGCTTCATGGTGCGCCTTTCGCACGACGACGTCGTCGGCTGGATCTGGTTCGGTGGCTTCGCGACACCGGAGCACACCCGCAGCTACCTGAACCTCGCCGTCACGGCGGCCGACGTGTGCGCCATGGCCATCTCCTCGGCCCGGTCGGTACACCGGGACCTGAAGGAGCGCGAGGAGAAGTACCGTCTGCTCTTCGAGAACATGGGCAACGGTTTCGCGCTCTTGCAGATGCTCCTGGGTCCCGAAGGGAAGGCCGCGGACTTCCGCTTCGTGGAGGTGAACCCCGCCTTCGAGACCTTCACCGCAAAGAAGGCGCAGGATCTGGTGGGACGCACCCTGCTGGACGTGCTCCCCGGCTTCGATACGGCGCAGTTGGAGAGCCTCGGTCGGCTGGTGCAGGAGGGAAAACCGATCGCGCTGGAGCGCTACTCGATAAACGCGCGGTGCTGCCAGGTCTGGCTTTTCAGGGCGAAGCCGGGTTACTGCGGCCTCATCATCAACGACATCACCAAGCAGAAGCTCCTCGAGGACAAGCTCAGGGAGTCCGTCAAGATGGAGTCGGTGGGACGGCTGGCGGGCGGGGTGGCGCACGACTACAACAACATGCTCTCGGTTATCATCGGGTACGCCGAGCTGCTCCTCATGGAATTCCACGGCAACCGGCGCATCACGGAGTGCCTGCGCGAGATCTGCAAGGCCGCCGAGCACTCCCGCGACGTCACCGCGCAGCTCCTCTCCTTTTCACGGCAGCAGTTGATCTCGCCCAAGACCCTGGACATAAACGATGCGGTGGCCGCGCAGGCGGCCCGGTGGTCCACCATGTGGGGTGCAGGTATCCGGGTCTCCCTATCCCTGGACGAGAGTCTATGGAAGGTGAAGATCGACCCGGCCCAGATGGAGCAGGTGGTATCGAACATCGTGCGCAACGCCGTCGCGGCCATGCCGGACGGAGGGGATCTCACCATCATCACCCGCAACGTAACCCTCAGCGAAGATGACTGCAGCGCCTATCTCGACGCGCTCCCGGGGGACTACGCCGAGCTTGCCATCGTCGACACAGGTCACGGCATGGACACGGAAACCTGCCGGCATATCTTCGAACCATTTTTCACCACGCGCGAGGTGGGGAGCGGCAGCGGGTTGGGGCTCGCCACCGTCTACGGCATGGTCACCCAAAACGGCGGTTTCGTGACCGTATCCAGCGCGCCCGAGGCCGGCACCACCTTCAGGATCTACCTGCCGAGCTTCGTGGATCGCGCTGCGGAGCACCGCGCGCTTCCGGCGGTGCACGGCTCGGGGACCGTGCTGGTGATCGAGGACGACGAGATCGTGGGGAGGATGACGGAGAAGATGCTCGAGCACATGGGTTACTGCGTGCTGATGGCGGAGAACGCGGCTCAGGCGATCGAGGTCTGCCGCAACCGTGAGACCTCAATCGACTTGGTGCTCTCCGACGTGATGCTCCCCGGGGCGAACGGCAGGGAGGCGGTGGAAAGGATCCTCGCGCTGCGCCCGGGGCTTAAGATCATCTACATGTCCGGCTACGCGGCGGAGACCCTGCTCGAAAAAGGGGTGGACCGTGCGCGGGTCAACTTCCTGCAGAAACCTTTCGACATGGCGAGTCTCAACGCGACGATAAAATCAGTTCTCTCCGAAAGCTTCGCGACAGGCTAGTCCCGCTCCTCCCGGTCCTCTCCCCCCGCCTCCCGAAACAGCCAGGCGACCACCCCGGCGAGCGCCAGGGTCGCCAGCAGAAGGAGCAGCGATGTTCCCGGGTCGTTCAGAAGCGCCGGCTGCGTTAGGAGTACCCCCCCAAGCCCGAGCATCATAACCCCAGACACCAGCTTCAGCACCCTCCCCTGCCATTCGCTCAGCTTCCTTCCCCCGAGCGTCACCGTGAAGATCACGACGATCACCGCCAGAGGCACGATATAGACGGCGCAGTACAGGGCTAGGTAGCCGTAATACGCGATCTTGCCCATCTTGTGCAGCGTGAGCGCTCTGGTGAAGACCATGGGGAATCCCGCCGTGCACAGAAGCTCGTAGCTGTTCGCCGCCACGGCGAGCACGGT
Organism: Geomonas ferrireducens; assembly: GCF_004917065.1. Taxonomy (NCBI): domain Bacteria; kingdom Pseudomonadati; phylum Thermodesulfobacteriota; class Desulfuromonadia; order Geobacterales; family Geobacteraceae; genus Geomonas; species Geomonas ferrireducens. The sequence goes on along the minus strand of NZ_SSYA01000001.1, from coordinate 1,201,267 downwards.
GCTTCCTGCAAGTAGTGAGGGGAGCGATTCCGCCTTCAAAAGCCGCCTCATGCGGGCAAAGAGCTTGGGCTTCTTGTCTTCGGGGATGGAGAGGGAGATCCCCTTGTGGAAAAGGAAGAAGTCCTTGATGTTGACGAGGGCGATGAAGAGCGCGAGGAGGCCGGCGGCAGCGGTGATGGCCGGAAGCGAGCCGACGATCAGGAAGAGGTTCAGCCAGGCCGCGAGGAAAAGGAAGTAGAGGACTCCGGAGGCGACTACGAAGACCCCGCCGATGAGGAGCATACGACGCCGCGACCGGGCGTGGATCAGTAGACTCAAAAGGAAGAAAAGGACGAAGAAGGCGCAGGGGTTGAAGCTGTCGAGCGCCGCGATCACCAGGGTGAAGACGGGAAGCGAGTAGCGCTGCGGGTCGAGCTCGCCAAGTCCCGGGACGGCGACCGGCGCCTGCGGCAAGGCGGCCCGGGGTGCTTTGGACGATGCCCCCCCAGCGGGGACGAGGGCCTCGCGGACCGCATTTTCAAGCTGCGCGCGGGTCTGTTCCGAAAAGCCGCTCAGGTAGTGCGGTCCGATGATGAAGACCGGCACCCCGGTTGCTTCCCGGCCCCTTTCCTTCGCCATGAGCATGAGGCGCGGGATGTTCTCCCTATGCTGCAGCACCTCGGTCGCCTCGACCTTGAGGTCGGGGTACTTGCGCTTCAGCTCCTCGAGAAAAGGCTTCGCCTGCGCGCAGTGCGGGCAGCCGACACCCCAGAAGTAGTACAGCGTGGCTTCGGGAGCGGCCCAGGCGAACCGGCAGGAAGGGGAAACCATGCTTAGCAGTGCGAAGGAAAGAATCAGGCGGAGCGAAAAGAGGCGCGGTAAGTCTCGCAGGCGAGAGTGCGGCGCCCGCTTAGGGAGGGGGTGAGGAAAAACGGCACGTGATGTCGGCATGGTGGCGGCCATGCGCACATTCTACTATGAAAAAACGCGTTGCCCAGGCTTCATGAATCAGACAAGCCGGTAGGCGCGAAGCTCGGATTTGAGCCACGCGTAGACAACCGGGGCGGCGACCAGGCCGGCAATGCCAAAGATGGCCTCCATGACGAGCATGGCGGTTAAAAGTTCCCAGACGTTCGCCTTCACCTCGCCTCCGACGATACGGGCGTTGGTGAAGTACTCGAGCTTGTGGATCAGTACCAGGAAGGCGAGGGAGGCCATGCCCACCATAGGTGACACGCCGAGGCTTATCAGCACGATGGTGAAGTTGGAGATGAGGTTCCCGACCACGGGCAAAAGCCCGGCCACGAAGGTGAGCAGGATCAGCAGGGTAACCATGGGGAGGTGGATCCCCAGAAGCGGAAGGACCACCGCAAGGTAGAGCGCGGTGAGGACGGTGTTCAGCGCCGAGATCTTCACCTGGGCGAAGACCACCTTGTCGAAGGCGTCGGCCAGGTTCAAAAGCCGGGCGTGCAGGTGGTAGGCGAGCAGGGGGAAGCCATCCTCGAGGTTGAAACGGTGAAGCACGGCGAGGCTTCCCACCACCATGCCGAGGATCAGGTGCGCGAAGGTCTTCACTCCCGACATCCCCACCGAGGAGATGTTCTTGCCGTGCTCGCGCAGCATGGTGACGATCTGTTCACGCAGCTCATCCACCGTGTCCGGGAGCGCCGCGGTCAACTCTTCCGGCAGGTTCCGCTTCAGGTTGTCGAGCGTCTCCGCCGTCATATCCAAAAGGTTCGACATGCCGTGATGCCCGCGCAGAAACGACCAGAGCCCGAGGCAGATACCCGACACGAGCGCGATGACGAAGAGGATGATCCCGGCGAGGGCTACCTTCTGGGTCAGGCCGCCCCAGCTCGCCGGGAGGCGTAGCGCGAGTTTTGCCGTGAGTGCGTAGACGGCGAGACCGGCGAAGACCGCGGGGAGCAGGTGGAAATGGAGCACGGTCACCACGGCGAGTGCCGCGAGCACGTAGCTTGCCATCTGTGTTTTGGACAACATCCTCTCTTCCATGACGACCACTTTTACTATCACGAGGCGACTTCGTCCAGAAAAAACAAAAGGCGCCGCCGGTTTAACCGGGGCGCCTCGAGTTTCCAGCAGTGCGTCAGCTCCGCATCAGGCGAGCTCGCGTGCCGCGGCGATCACCGCCGCGTAGTCCGGCTCCTGGGTCACCTCGGGGACGTGCTGGATGTAGCGGATGACGTTCTTTTTATCGATGACGAAGATGGAGCGGGAGAGAAGCTTAAGCTCCTCGATAAGTACACCGTAGGCCAGGCCGAAGGAGCGGTCACGGTAGTCGGAGAGCGTGACTACCTTGTCGATACCCGCGGCACCGCACCACCTCTTCTGCGCGAACGGGAGATCGGCGCTGATGGTGAGAACCACCACGTCGCCTGGAAGCGATGCGGCTTCCTGGTTGAAGCGCCTCGTCTCTGTGTCACAGACCGGCGTATCCAGCGACGGCACCGCGCTGATGATCTTCACCTTTCCCTCATAGCTCGCAAGCGTAGTCTGGCTGAGAGCGTTGTCTACCACAGCGAAATTGGGAGCAGCGTCTCCCACCTTAAGTTCCGGCCCGACCAATGTCACCGGGTTTCCCTTGAATGTAACCTTAGGCATAGTTCCTCCTGAGCAAGTAGAATTCAGGGGTAAGGGTAAGACATTTTGACCGGATTGCAAGGAAAGGCAGCTCAGGATCAGTCGAGGGTGATGATTACCGGCTTCTTGTTGAGTGCAGCGGCGTGAGCCCCGAGATCTGTATCGCTGTGCGATATATGCCTTACGAGCCATCCCCTGAGGAATGAGATGATCTCGAGAGAGATAGGAACCCCGCCGGTGGCAAAATCCCTCTGAATTTCACCGATCCTTTTCACGAAATAGGCGTGATCCAGCAGGTGTTCTTCCTTGCGGGGGTAATCCGTCTCCTCCATGAGGAGCTCCTCCTGGGCGAAGTGGTACGTCGCGTAGTCCGCCAGTTCGTCGAGTACGGCTGCGATCTGTTGATCGGCTTTCTTTTCACAGAACTCGTCATACGCCTTATTGAGCAGTTCAACGAGGTGTTCGTGGTGTTCATCTATCATTTCGTGCCCGACCGCCAAGCTTCCGTCCCAAGTTACAATCGGCATGGTTCCTCCCTTTTTCCAGTTACACATCTCACTGATCCATTCATCGGGAGCCTTCCAAGGAAACTTTAAGTAAAGCAGGAAGGAAAAAGCGTAAGGTGAGGGGTGATAAATACCTATAAAAGAGCGCGGCGACCGGCCGTGCGGATTTCGTGTCGCTTTAGGGCGTGGGCACCCCTCCCCTGAGGGGAGGGGCCGGGGAGGGGGGGGGCACTTCCTATGCTTTTGTTGCCAGCCGCTCTCCCATCTCGAACGCCTTGCGGCAGTTCTCCGGGAAGAGCACGCTGTGCCTTTCCCGCCGCTGCTCGGGGTCGTAGTAGCTGAAGACGTATTTGCTGTAGTCCTCCAACTGAAGCGTCTCGTTACAGTAAAGCGACTCGCACTCGCCGAAGATGGCCCGCAGGTAGTTCTCATTTCCCGACATATGGACCTGGTAGTTCCACTGCTGCATGAGTTCCTCCGATACGTTCATCGTGTAGATGAACCCGGTGCGGATCTTCCTGCCGAATAGGGACGCCGGCGGCTGCGAGTAGACGAAGTACTGGAAGAGGAGCCTTTCCATAAAAGAGCTCATCTCACCGGTAACCCTTCCGAAGTAGATGGGCGAACCGAGCACCAAGGCATCCGCCTGTGCGATCCTCTCCAAAACCGGCGTAAGCCCGTCCCTCATGGCGCACTTCCCGTAGCTCTTCCCGTCCTTCAGCTTGCAGGCAAAGCAGCTCGTGCACCCCTTGAAATCGAGGTCGTACAGATGAATCAGTTCCGTCTCCGCCCCTTTTGCAGCCGCCCCGTCCAGCGCCTTTTGTAGCACCTGTGCGGTATTGAAGTTCTTCCTCGGGCTGCCGTTGATTGCGATAACTTTCACGATGGCCTCCTGTCCATAGAATGATTGTTAGTTCCCGCAGAGCCGCACTCGCGGCATCGGTTCCGGCAGCATAGAACATGGAGGCTTTCTTGGATAGTACGAACATTTTGGTGCCATAGTACCCGCGAAGAAACCTAGGGTCTTAGCTAGGACGGAAATTGACGTCCTTAGCCGGCACGCTTACGCGCCCAAGATACGTTTCGAATCCGAAGCGGTTGGTTCGCTGACGAAATGGTTGGTTCGCTGACGAAATGGTAGGTTCGCTGAACGAATTGAAGGTTTGCTGAACGAATTGAAGGTTCGTTGAACGAATTGAAGGTTCGTTGAACGAATTGAAGGTTCGCTGAACGAAGTGAAGGTTCGTCACACGAAAATGGAGGATCTTTCAGCGAAGTGATAGTTTCGGTGTCCGAACTGAAAAGTCCTGTGCGGGGCTGGAATCAAAGTGTCCGAGTCGAACTTTCAGTCTATTGGAGTGCCGTTCGATCCGGTGAGGCGGAGAAATCGAGTGAAGGAGGAAGAGGAAACCCATTGACGAGGGAGATTAGGTGGGTGGTGGCCCCCCGTCGTTTGCCCGGAGGGCCACCGATGGAGAAATTAAGCAGGCGTTATCAAGACCAGGTTAGACCAAGGCCCTACTTCTGAGCCACGGGTAGCCCTTACCTTTATCCAGTTATTTTTCGATCGATCCAGGCCCCCAATACCTATTTTCCTGCAGTTATTTGACGACGCTGCCAACCTCCAGTTGCTCTCCACATTGGGGTCACCATCGCAAACCCATATCTGAAATCCTTTCGCCCCCGGAATTCTGGTGAAAGTCGCATACATGTTGCCATTGCGATCAAAATATACCTTGAGGTCGCGGGCGGCGTCTAGGGCGGCGTTGCTGCCGGTGGTCCTTGCATGAGTTTGAGGCAAAGGCAGTCTTTGGGGGACAGTCGGATCTTTGATGGCGGCAGTTTTGGATAAACCCGAAAGCATCGTGAGGAACTGCTTGATGGCGTTGCGGGCCTCTTCGAAGGCTTTGATTCCGTCGGGGTCACCTTTCAAATAAGCGGGATATCCGTTGGCGAACTGGCCATGAGTTGCAGCGTAGATTTCGGGGGTGGGCAAGAGTGAAATCATGTGGTTGTACATCTCCGGGGTGAACGATTGCAGCACTGCTTCAGATAGGATGATCAAGTCCGGATCGTTCGTGTCGTCATACGGCATCGCGGCACCTCCTTAAGAAATTTTAAGCCTGCCAAAGCCTACACACTCACTGGCGAACTGCAAGCAATTAATTTCCAGCATCGGAGGTAAGCCCCCTGGCGCGGTAGGCTTGGCGGTCGCGTATCGACTACGTGATCGGCTACGACAAGTCGGTGATCTTTCAGCTTAAAATAGAAAAATTAAATTGATCAAGTCTAACCGGCGTGGTAACCTGCTGCGCGCCGAACCATCCAAGACCGGGATGCCCACATGCTGAAGGAAACATGAAGTTGTAAGCTCGTAAAGGAGGCCAACATGACGGCATTGACGAAATTCGTAACCTTGGCATGTATCTTCTGGCCCTTGCTCGCGCATGCAACAGTCGGCACGGACGACGCTGGAGTGGTAACGAACCCCAATGGTTCGTACTCAATAACTAGATTGGTGGATTTTGGAGACTCCACGTCAATAGAAGCCGAAACTTTTTGCGCTAAACGTAATAAGTACTACTACCATTTGTCTACTAGCTTTGACATTCATACGTGGACGACTGTATTCAAATGCATAACCGATAAAAAGAAATCGGAAAGACAAAAACGCCTTAGAGAGATGCCGATCAAAGGTGATCTTGAATGAGCGCCACCCGTTTCATAAGCAAATTAGGAAGGTCCCCTGAAAACTTTTAAATTGATAAGGCGGAGGAGCAAATGTCTATTAGAATACAAATAGGCGCACAAGAACGTGATCTAAGGCAGGCTGACGAACATTGGATCATTGATCTGATCAAAGATCAACAGCATGATCTGGGCGATGTATGTGTACAGGTGATTATCGAATCTCGAGATATCCACTTGAGGCTTCGATCTCCTGGTTGTCCGTCCTCTGGTGGCGGCGGAGGGCTCCAGGCAAACGAAATAGAGCTTCGTATTCTCGATCTATGGCAACAGCATGTAGGCCGCGAGAAGAAACATCTAGGGGGCGGCGAGGTTGTCGCTTTCGTGAAAGCCCTACAAAGGATCTTGTAAGGCCTATATATGGTTGGTTGATTTGACTAAGTAGAAAGAATGCAGGAGGCGAGAAGTCAGGAAGGGGAGGGCTGATGGGTTATAGCGGTTTGCATTGGCCGGAGGCAAATTGGGCTAGAAGCATGAGGGGACAGTGGTAAGTTGTGTAAGTAGTTGACGATGACGAGTTGCCAACCAAGCGGGTGGACCAGGTCTCCGCGGCTCATGAGTGCTGGTGAAAGCTGGTAGGAGCCAGGCGCTCCGCCGGTCACCTCGCGCCGTTGTGAAATTTACTACGGCATATACTACGGCATGAACAAAACGAGGACTCGTGATGATATCACAAGTCCTCGTTTTTATTGGTGGAGATGATCGGGGAAGAACCTGGCCCCCAGTTCATTCGTGTCCGTAACCAGCTGTTATACCAGCATTTTTCCTGGATGTTTTATTCTAGTGACATCGCATGAAAGCGCATGTTGAGTGTACCAGTTTGTGTACCACAATAGCTCGTGAAAGTGAACAAATGATGCCCGAAGGCCAAGCCGGCGGTTTGAATACGTAAACTCGCGCTAACAGGTCCCCTGCCACGAACAGGGATACTAATATAGCAGAAAGAAGGACTTTGGTTCAGGGAAGGTCGATTGTTTTGTGGCACTGTGTCAGCAGAACTGCAGCCCTCAGTCACACTCTCGCAGGCGGTACCCCACCCCTGGCTCAGTGAGGATGTAGCGCGGGCGCGAGGAGTCTGTCTCTATCTTCCTCCTCAGGTTGCTGATATTCACCCTCAAGACATGTGGCTGCTCCATGTAGGCCATTCCCCAGATCTGCTTGAGGATCTGGCTGTGGGTCAGCACTTTCCCGGCGTAAGCCACCAGCAGGCGCAAAAGCTCGTACTCCGTCGGCGTGAGTTGGACCTCCTCTCCGTGCAGGGTGACCCTGCGGTGCGACAGATCGACCTGCAGTCCATTACAGTGAAACACAGGTTCCGATGCCTGTTGAAGGGTGCGCCTGAGTGCCACCTTGACACGCGCCAAAAGCTCCCCTATTCCAAACGGCTTGGTGAGATAGTCGTCGGCACCGATGTTCAGCGCCCGTACCTTGTCGTCTTCCCGCTCCCGGACCGAAACCACGATGATCGGCACCTGGGACCACTCCCGGATGCGCCTGATCATCTCCATCCCGTCCAGGTCCGGCAGCCCCAGGTCGAGCAGGATGACGTCGGGGCGCACCGCGATTGCCGCCGCAAGCCCCGCATGTCCGGTTGTCGCCTGGTGCACCGAGAACTCCACCGCGTCGAGCGCTGTCTTCAAAAAGCGTTGGATGGCGATCTCGTCGTCGATCACCAGGATGCGCGGCAGGTTCCCTCCGCCGGTCTCAGCTACCATCATCCACCCCTTTTTTCTCTGATGCCAGCGGCAGTGCGACGACCACTCGAAGCCCGCCGCCCTTGCGATTCTCCGCCTTGATCGTCCCGCCGTGAGCCTCCACGATTCCCTTGCAGATCGACAGCCCCAGCCCGGTCCCCCCCACCACCTCCGGCACCGGCGTGCGGTAAAACTTCTCGAAGATGCGCTCCAGGTCCTGCGGTGGCACCCCCGGCCCGCGGTCACTCACCGTGATGAGGAGTTCCCCCTCCCCGACAGTGGCGGCCAATTCCACTGCTCCGCCGGCTGGGGTGTGCTTCAGGGCATTATCGAGAAGATTCACCAGGACCTGGATCATCAGCACCAGGTCGAACGTCACCAGCGGCAGCTCCGAAGCCAGGCGCACCATAATCTCCCGCCCCTCCAGGCGCTGCTCCAAGGCGGAGAGGGCGCAGCCGACCAGGTCTTCGACGTCCCCCAGTTCCAGCCTCAACTGAAGCGCTCCCGCCTCCAGACGGGTCATGTCGAGCAGGTTGCCGACGAAACGGTTCAGGCGAGCCGCCTCTTCCCTGGCGGTCTGGAGGAGCTCTTCCTTCGAGCCGGCCGGAAGCTTCTCCCCCTCATCGAGCACCGCGCTCAGGGCGCCGGTAATGGCGGCAAGGGGGGTGCGCAGGTCATGCGATATGGAGTTCAACAATGCCCGCTCCAGGTTCTCCCGGGCCTTAAAAAACTGCGCCTCCTGCGCCTCTGCGATGAGACGCACCCGCTCCAGCGCGAGGGCGCTTTGGGCAGCGAACGCGTTCAGGAATTTGCGCAGCTGGGGTGACTCCGGGCGCTCCGCGGCACCGAGACTGATGGCAAGCACCCCCAGGGTGTCAGCCAGGGTCTTCAGCGGAATGAAGCTCCAGGCGCTGTCGTTGTGGGACCCGGTACCACGCCCAGCCGTGCGCCGGCTGTGCAGGGTCCATTCGGCTATGCCCAAATCCTCCCGGTCCAGCTCGATCCCGGCACTCGCGGCGGCCGGCGCCAGCACCCCCTCCTCCGGGAGGAGAACCGCGAGCTCTCCCCCGAGGCTCTGCTCGATGTTCTTCACCACCGCTTCCAGCACGGCCCCTCTGTCGGTGGCGATGGTGAGATCGCGGCTTAACTGGTACAGTGCAGCCGTCTGTCGCTCTCGGATCTGCAGTGCCTGCAAGCTCTCGCGGGCCCGAGCCACCAGCGAACTGATCACCACTCCGACCGTGAAGAGGGCCAGAAAGGTGAGGAGGTACTCCTTGTCAGCGATCTGGAAGGAAAATCGAGGGGGGACGAAAAAGAAATCGAAAGCGAGTACCCCGAGAAGAGCGCTCACGACAGCGGGACGGCGCCCCAGAAAGAGCGCCGCCAGCACCACCACGAGGAGGTAGGCCATAACCATGTTGACCGGTGAAAGGTACGGGCGGGCCTGCTCGCAAACGAGGGTCGCTACCCCCACCAGTACCAGGGCAGCCAGATAACCGGGGAGTCCTCGGGAGGGAGGCCGCCGGAAGATGACGGAGCGCCGGCCGGCGGGCGTATCATGAGATGAGGAACCTACGCTGCTCATGCCCCGACTTTATCAAAAGTGTCGCATAACACAAGGAAAACATCCCGGGCTTGGGGTGAGGCAGGGACCGGCAATTTAGATGCTCACCCGTATCGGGAGGATCACGGTAGTGAGCCCATCCCACTGCAGGCGGCGCTGGATGGCGAAGGCGGTCTCGTTGTGCAGCATGCGGTGGTAGAACTTCTCCAGCCGGAAGGTGAGTTGCCCGGTGAAGACGGTGGAGCGGGGATACTCCTCCCCGATCTCCTTGCAGGCCTCGACCACGCTCTCCACCACGTCGGTCGCCACCACCATCCGGTAGTCCGCGGCGAAGCCGAGCCTGCGGGCCAGGTCCACGTACTTCGCCAACCCGTCCCGTGCGGAGCTCTCCAGCGCCTCCATCTCCTCCGCTCCCTTGAAGGAACCGGAATCGATGACCGCCACGGACACGAAGATGACGTTCTTGTACGTCTTGGGGAAGGTGGTGACGATAGAGAGTAGGGTGTGGATCCCGAAGCCGCTATAAGCCGAGACCAACTGGATGGCCGTGGGGTCGTTGCGGGCCGGAGCCGCCTCGTTTACCGGACCGGTGGTCGGGAAGTCGAGCAGCGCCTCGTCGAGCTGGGCCATGCCGCGGCGCACCGACAGATAGTGCCCCTTGATGACATAGCAGCACGCGATCACGACCGACGTGATGAGCAGCGTGAGCCATCCTCCCTCGGTGAATTTTTCGATCGTGGTGATCATTAGGATGGTGGCGCAGAGGATGAGACCCACCAAATGCACAGAGAGGTGCCGCACCCATTGCGGATCCTCGCTGCGGCGCTGGATGTAGAACTTGGACATCCCGAGCTGCGACAGCGAGAAGGTCAGGAACACGTTGATGGAGTACATGACCACCAGCGCGGATACCGACCCACCCGTGTACAAAAGGAGCGTAATGGCGGCCGACCCCATCAGGATGATTCCGTTGCGCATGGTGAGTCGAACCGACAGTGCGGCGAATCGATGTGGAAACCAGGAATCCACCGCCATGTTGGACATGACCCGGGGCCCGTCCACGAACCCGGCCTGGGCTGCCAGGATCAGAAGGGCGCCCTCCGAGAAGATGGTGATGAAGGCGAGACTGCCCCCCATGGGCCAGTGGGCGAAAAGGCCGTCAGCCAGCACTGCGTTGAGCGTCTTCCCCTCCACCGGTTTTACTCCCATCAATGAGTAGCAAAGAAAGAGCATCCCCGCGGTGAAGGCGAGTGAGGTTGCCATGTAAACCATGGTACGTTTGCCGGTTTGCACCCGCGGCTCCCGCATTATCATTAGACCGTTGGAAACCGCCTCGATCCCGGTGTAGGTACCGCCCCCTAGGGAGTAGGCCCGCAGAAATAGCATCAGAATGCCGAAGAGTCCGATGCTGGAGATGTCGTGGGTGATGCCGGCATGGAAGTTCTGGGTAAGGGGGCCGATACGGTCGGCGTGAGTGAAGACGCCATCCACCAGGAGGATTAGGTGGGTGATCACGAAAACCAGGAATATCGGGGCCATTACCGTTACCGATTCCTTGATGCCGCGGATGTTCATCACGATGAGAATGACCGCCAGTATGCAGGAGAAGGCAATCTTTGCGTGCTGCAGATGAGCAGGTACATAGCTGAAGAGGGCGTCGGTACAAGCCGCAATGGAGATGGTGATGGTCAGGACATAGTCAACCAGAAGCGCAGCCCCGGAGACAACCCCTGCCTTTTCCCCCAGCATGTGCGTCGCGACGATGTAGCCACCCCCTCCGTGAGGGAAGTGTTCGATGATGCGCGAATAGGCATAGGAGATGATGAAGACGGTGAGCGCCGTGGCGATCCCCAAGAGGATGGCCAGGTAGGTGTGGGAGCCGAGCGCCCGATAGGCCTCCTCGGGACCGTAGGACGACGAGGAGAGGCCGTCCGCCCCCAGCCCTACCCAGGCGAGCACCGGAATGAGCGACATCTTGTGGAACAGTTGGGGGTCCTTCAGGTGCTTCGGAGCCCCGAAGACGGCTCTGACGATGCGGGTGAACATGCTGCCCTTGGCAGCACTTAAGTTCTGCTCCATAAACCATCCTTTTCAGATCATGCAGGGTTCTCATATCCGCCGCGGCGGCCTCGGCGGCGATCATACTCGTATGTTACCTCTTCCCGCATCAAGGGAGTATCAAGATCAGAACCTGTCGCATCAAGAAAGTATCAAGACGCCCGAATCTATCCTTCCTAGCTGCCTTAATGCGATTTTAACGGATTTTAGCGGCATCTTGACACCGTCCTAAGGCGCGTAGGTGTAAGGTGATACACAGGAAGGAAGATCATGCCAGCACAAGGGGATGGGAAAATGAAAAAGACAGCGTGGCTTTTGGTCCAGTTAACCGTTTTGCTTCTGGCGTCGGTCGCCTGGGCAGTGTCCTATCCTCCGACTGCCGTCGAGCCGAATTACCTGAAGGACGAAGATGTCATGAGGAGCGGTGTCAAGCTGTACCTTTTCCACAGCGGGACCCAGGATGTGCTTGGCGCCATCAAGCCGGGCCAGGTGCTCACAGGCTACCGCGAATACCCTCCCGATCTGTCGGACACCACCAAAGAGACCGGCAAAGTTCGGGTGATAACGACGCTAGGCCCGTATTACTTTGAGGCCGAGGTGATCGAGGGGTTCGTGCGGCCGGGAAGCATCGCCCTGAAGGGAGCAATCGGCTGCCTGGTCACGACACGGGTAAAAACGAAGTGATCGAAAAGAGCTCCTTAACGACTTCTTGATCCCTTTCGAGCTGGTTTTGTCACCGGCTGAAAATGGAGTCGGCTATGATAGGGGCAGTAGTCGGGGCAAGGTAGCGAGGACACGACACATCGAAATGAGGAGAAGAGCAGATGGTAGCGACTTCCGGTATCTACAGTCAGAGAATTATTCAGTACAGCGACAAAGTGAGGCAGTCGATCAGATTCTTCGCCACGTTCATGTTGACCTTCATTTTGTCCGCTGCGCTCGCCAGATCAGCGCTTCTTGCCCTGGCTGCCTGGCTCGCATGACAGCGCGGTTGAGTTAGGTCGCAGGGTGAACCGCCATGACGCGACCCAACACCGCTCTGTGGCGCCGACTGCTGCGGCCCCTGCCTGAGCCGGTCCGCTTTTCGATCCACTCCCGGATGATGCATTAAAAGAGCGTTACAATAACCGCGCAGCTATTATTCGGCGTCAGATCACTTGTGGCGGCGGCGCCGGTACGGCACTTCACCATCAGGAAATTTATGGGCGTCCTGACCATCCCTCAATAAAAAGAGATAAAAACATCGGTCAGCCGAACGATTTAATGCGTTCTTTACGCCTTTGCCGGGCATTTTAACACCGTCTTTACGCGGAGAGAGATATCGTGACACTTGAGAAGTCACATCGAAGTTCGAAGGTGTCACACATGAAAGTCTATCTCTACGACCCCGAAACCGGCTGCTACCAAGGCGAGGATTTCACCGATGCTCCGCTGCTGAGCGACAGCCCAGCGGCAACCTCTTGCAGCACCACCGTCGCACCGCCCCCCTACGCACCGGGGGTGGTTCCTGTTTTCAAGCACACCAAGCAGCGTTGGGAGCTGGAAAGCGTCTGGACGCTCAAGACCAGAACCTGAGGACCGGCTGAACCAGCGCCACCGGGTTCTTTCCTCGGAACTGGACTATTGGTCAGGGTCAGAGAAACATCCCCACCGGCCCTACTCCTGTTCATCGCCTTCACCGTCATCTGCGGGGGAATCTACCCCCTGCTGGTTACCGGCATCGCCCAGGCAGTCTTCTCGAAACAGGCGGCGGGAAGCTTCATCACCGACGGAACCAGACGCGAGGTGGGTTCCCGGTTGCTCGGCCAGCCCTTCTCTGATGATAAGTACTTCTGGCCCCGTCCCCCGGCAACCAGCGACTTCGGGTATTACCCGATGGGGTCCAGCGGCTCCAATGCGGGTCTCACCAACCCCGACTACCTGAAGACGGTGGCGGGCCGGGTGCAAGGGCTCAGGGAGGCCGGTGTCACCTGGGAACTCCCCGCGGACCTGGTGCAGGCCTCCGGCAGCGGGCTTGATCCGCAGATCTCCCCCCAGAGCGCGCTGGTGCAGGTCGCGCGGGTGGCCAAGGCGCGGGGAATGGGCAGAGAAAGGGTGGGAAAGGTGGTCCGGGAGCACACCGAGGGACGCCAGTTTGGCTTTTTGGGCGAGCCGCGGGTGAACGTGCTGGAGCTGAACTTGGCCTTGGACGCGGCGAAGTGAAAAAACGCTGCCCGCTGCGCCTACAGAGGGGCTTATGAGAACCGATGAAGAATCCAGGCCGTCGCCCGAAACCTTACTTAAGGTGGCCCAGGCAGAGGATGCCCTGAAGGGGAGTGGGAAGCTGAAAATATTCCTCGGGTACGCCGCAGGGGTGGGCAAGACCTACGCCATGCTCGAGGCGGCGCGGCTGAGAAAGCGCGACGGGCTGGACGTGGTGGTCGGGTACGTGGAGTCCCACGGCCGTAGCGAGACCGATCTGCTCCTCGAGGGGCTCGAGGCCATCCCCAAGGCCGAGATCGAATACCTCGGGGTAAAGCTCCCCGAGCTGGACCTCGACCGGGTCCTGGCGCGCCGCCCCCAGATCGCCCTGGTGGACGAACTGGCCCACAGCAACGCCCCCGGCTCTCGCCACGAAAAGCGCTGGCAGGACGTGGAGGAACTTCTCGCCGCCGCGATTGACGTCTACACGACAGTCAACATCCAGCACTTCGAGAGCCTCAACGACGTGGTGGCCCAGATCACCGGCGTGGTGGTCCGGGAGACGGTCCCCGATGCGCTGCTCGACCTCGCCGTGGAGATCCGCCTGGTGGACATCCCCCCCGAGGACCTGCTGCAGCGGCTTAAGGAAGGGAAGGTCTACATCCCGGAGAAGGCGGCCCTGGCTGCGGAGAAGTTCTTCAAGCCGGGGAACCTGATGGCGCTGCGCGAGCTCTCCCTGCGCCGCGCCGCCTCGCGGGTCGACGACCAGATGCGCGCCTACATGGAATCCCGCTCCATCGCGGGGCCCTGGCCGGTGGCGGACCGGGTCCTGGTCTGCGTCAGCGGCAGCCCTTTTAGCGAGCGGCTGATCCGGACCACCAGGCGCCTAGCCGACGAGCTGAAGGCCCCCTGGCACACGGCCTACGTCGAGACCCCCGGCGGGGGGAAACACGCCCAGGAGAACCGCGAGCGGGTCTGGAAGGATTTGCGCCTTGCCGAGAGCCTGGGCGCGCAGGTCGCCAACCTCACCGGCACCTCCGTTTCCGAGGCGCTCATCGATTACGCGGTGCGCAACCACGTCACCAAGATCGTGGTAGGCAAGCCGGCCAAGCCCCGCTGGCGGGAGTTTCTGCGCCCCCCCTTGGTGGACCAGGTGATCCGCCTCTCCGGCACCATCGACATTTACGTGGTGAGCATTTCCGCCGAACCGCAGAGTGCCAAGGCCGCCCCGGCGCAGGAAAAGGGGAAGCACCCTTGGCCTGGCTACCTGAAGAGCCTGGTCCTGGTGCTGGTCATCTCGCTTTTGTGCGAACCGGCGCGGCACTACCTCGCCCCCACTAACCTAGTAATGTTCTACCTCCTCGCGGTGGTGCTGGCCGCCACCCGGCTCGGGCGCCAGGAGGCGATCTGCACCGCCTTCCTGAGTGTGCTCGCCTTTGATTTCTTCTTCGTCCCGCCGCGCCTGACCTTCGTGGTAGCCGACACCCAGTATTTCATCACCTTCGCCGCCCTGTTCACGGTCGGCGTGGTGATCAGCACCCTGGTCTCGCAGGCGAAGGAGCGCGCCGAGGCGATTCGGGAGCGCGAGGTGCAGACCGCGAGCCTGTACTACCTGAGCCGCGACCTGGCGGTTGCCTCCGATCTCGCCGGCATACTCGACGCCATGGTGAAGAACATTGAGGAGAGCCTGGGGGCCAACCTGGCCGTGCTACTGCCGGAGGGGGAGCGGCTGGTTACCAGCGCCGCCAGCACTGGCTTCAGCCTCGGGCTGAAAGAAACCGCTGTCGCCGACTGGGCCTTCTGCAACTGCGCACCGGCGGGCCGGGGGACCGAGACCCTGGGGTCTGCGGAGCTTCTCTACCTTCCGCTGCAGACCTCAGGGGATGTTCTCGGTGTCGTCGGGCTGAAATTCCGGCACCAGCACGAGTTCAGCTCCCCCTTGAGCCGGCGCCTGGTTCAGGCCTTCGTCACGCAGGTGGCGCTCGCCGTCGAGCGGGTGCAGTTCGCCAAGCAGGCCGAGCAGGCCCAGATTCTCCAGGCCCGGGAAAGTCTGGAGCGAGCCCTTCTGAACTCCATCTCCCACGACCTGCGCACGCCGCTGGTTTCCATCTCCGGAGCCCTTGGAGTGCTCAGGGACCGCTCCACTGAGCTCCTGGAGGAAGCGCGGCAGGACCTCCTTGACGCAGCTTGGGAGGAGGCGGGGAGGCTGAACCGCTTTGTGGGGAACCTGCTCGACATGACCCGCCTGGAGGCGGGCGCGCTCAAGCTCAAGCTGGCCCCCTGCGACCTGCAGGACCTGGTCGGATGCGCCTTGGCCGCGCTGGAACCGCAACTCGGCAGGCGCAGCATCGAGGTGCTGGTGCCGGGAGAACTCCCCTTGGTGAGGTTGGACATGGTGCTTATGACCCAGGTGCTGGTAAACCTCCTGGACAACGCCCTGAAGTACTCGCCCCGGGAGACCCCTGTGGAGGTCTCCGCCGCCGTCTCCGGAGACCGGGTCACCATAGAAGTGACCGACCACGGGGCCGGGGTCCCCGACCAGGAGCTAGGGCGCATCTTCAACAAGTTCTATCGAGTGCCGGTGCCCGAGGGAGCGGGCGGGACAGGCTTGGGACTCTCCATCTGCAAGGGGATCGTTGAGGCGCACGGAGGGAGCATCAGGGCCGAGAACCTCGCCGGCGGCGGGCTGAGGTCGCTGGTGACACTGCCGGTGACCGAAAGCAGGTCAGGGGGGATCTAGCTCATGCCCAACACCAAAAGCGACAGCAGCAAGTTGCGGCTCCTTATGGCGGACGATGAGGCTGCCATCCTGAAGTTTCTCAGGGTAGCCCTGGAAAACGGGGAATTCGTCTGAGTACGACTGCAAGCTGATGGCGGCAATATCCATTGCCTGCTCGAGAATACGCCACTTACTGGCGTCCCCCAGCTTTAAGAGCGCCTCTGCCGCCACAACACGTGAACCGAAATGCGGTGCCTCTGCATTGGGCCAGGCATCTGCGAACATATCCAGAAAGATGTCCAACGCCTAGTTGATTTTCATGACCGCTGCCGCATGGGCTGCGGAGGCGAACACGTAATCCGAGGTGTCATGAAATGCAGAAAGGATGAGCCCGACGAAGCGCTAAATCAGGCCCTCCTCCATCTTTCTCCTATTAATGGTGTGCTGCCCGGCACCTCTGTAGCATGGCGGATTGTGTCCCTTAAGAGGTTCCTCATTCGCGCTAACCCCATGCCAGCGCTCGCAGAGATGGAGCAGGGTTTTTGTGGTATGGATAAATAACATAGTTATTTGAAATGGTGCGATCTGGTAAGATCAGGCCGGTTATAAAACGCGTGCGGGGGCTAATTTTCACATCTTCCCGCCAATGCAGCTTCCGAATCACTTATCCCCAATTCGCCCGGCAACCGGCACCCACCTCAATCAGATTACTGCATATACTTCCCGGAAAGGACGCGTTAAAGAGCATTGACGGGATACCCAATCTATGTTCGGTACCAGGATGCACCCGGGTATCTAACGACTTAAACCTCTTCACGGTTTACCCCCTCGGAGACAATGCAGCAACTGATCTCGGTTCATTCGGAAAATGGCCATGATTTCCGCGGCCACAACTAACGAGAAATGCCGTCGCAGGATCTCTGGGCTGAGAGCCCTTGCCGGAATGAACATGATGCAGTCGCTCTCATGTGGCGCTCTTCCATCCTGCAGTGCCCCTTGGTGTATGCTTACCCCGTTTCGGTGCACAAGCACCGCAGTGAGTCTTGCCCTGTGGTGCAGCGAGTCTATGAAACTGAGATCCCTGGCCAGCACCAGTTCCGAGTTATACAAACGGTAAAAGCGCCATGCAGTCTGGATTTCACCGCGGGCACTCTGGCATCTACCATACATAGCAACGATATTTGCTGCACTCGCCGGGGAAACGAAGGGGGTTAATCGCTCGATGGTCACTGATGCGGCTTTGAGCACGATCAACTCCGAGCCCTGTTCTGCTATAAAAGTGTTGGCCTTCTCCGGTGGATACAGCCACACACCAACGTGGTTTACCAGCACGACAACACTTTCAAACTGGAGTGTGTTGCGGCGGATGCGCTCAACCGGGAAACGGCGAAAATATGCGACAGTGTCGCTGGTGATAAATTCTTGCCAATCATAGCCTTTCAAGCGGTCACCCGTCGGTTGCACTCGTTCTGGAGGCTGATCGTTTGTCTGCAGTATGCCCAACAAGCGAAGAGCTTGTAAAATGGCCTTGGGGCCATTCAGCTATAACATCCGGGCATTGCCCTTTGGCCGCCAGGGTGCACTTGTCTCTGGGGGTGTTAATGCCTGTCGGTGTCGCTCGGATTGAGCAGGGGCGCAACCACCAGAGCAGTCGCCCGGACGGTATGCAGTCCATAGGTAGCCAGTGTATAGGCCAACAACGTTGCAGCACCGATCCAGGACGCAATGAGGTGCAGATCGAGTATCACGAGGTAATGAATAGGAACGATCAACATTTCCGTTATGGTACGGACTACATGGCAGTGGTGCTCAAGCGGCGACTGTAGATAATGTTCCATCTGGCCCTCCTGTGGTTGTGTTTTGTGTGGACACTATTATAGCATAAACACAGTAATAGCATAGGCTAATTTTTGATTGATACAGGTTATAAGATATGATACAATATAGCTGTTGTTAGTTGTTTATTGCTCCATATTTGTCAGTTTAGCATTGCGTAGTACGTTGCTAACACAATGCGAAATATATCACGAAGCAAATTTGAATTCTGTCTATCAAATCATGAGTTATCTGAATCAATATTGATAACGTCAAACACTAAGCGCATCATCAGTGCCAAAAGTAGACTTTTGGCACCCGGCCACCCACGATGGTCGGCAACCTCAACCTTCCCCTCTAACCAGCGACAAAGCCCAATGCCAAAAACAAAGTGACATTACTGTTGGTGCCCGACGAGATATGGCGCAAATTTACAAAGGAGCTAGCCAGTGGGTTTGAAAATCGGATATGCCAGGGTAAGCACGAGGGAGCAGAACCTGGATGGTCAGGTCGACATGTTGAATCAGGTTGGGTGCGAAAGGTTATTCACCGACAAGACAAGCGGGATTACGCAGCATCGGCCTGGTTGGGACGACCTGATGGCCTACGTCAGACCTGGGGACACCATCGTGGTCGCTGAGCTGAGTAGGATGACCAGGTCACTGTCTCACCTGCTGCAGTTAGCGCAGGTACTTGAAACGAAGAAAATCAATCTCACCTCACTCCGAGAGGCCATTGACACTACGACTGCCACTGGCAGGGCTTTCCTGGCGATCATGGGTGCCATCAATCAGATGGAGCGTGAATTAAAAGCCGAGCGCGCAGCTGCGGGCCGCGCTGCTGCTAAGGCCCGTGGGCGGTCTGGAGGCAGACCCAAGACCGACCACGCGACGCTGGAAAGGGCGCGGATACTTTACGAAACATCAGATTATTCTGCAGATGAGGCCTGCAAGCCACTCGGAATCGGGCGTCGCACTTTTTTTAGGTATCTGGAAGAAAGACGAAAAACACAGGCTGAAGCGAAGCCGCTCGATTGATGAACACCACGCATCGGAGCCAAGGTGGGCGAGAAATGCCAAAGGATGCTCCTGCCCTCTTAAGATGCTGGTGTCACAAAGTCGTCCCTCATGCGGAACCCCGCAGACGATCCGTTTTCAACGAGGATGTCGAGCAGAAGGAGGATCGCTCCCCGGAGATCAGGCTCGCGCTTCAGCTCTAGGGGCCTTCCATATACATGCCTTTGCAGCAGCACTTCGAGAAGAAAGACGGTATTGTCCTTCGCGAGCATTGCTTGGGCATTTCCACTCTTGATGGACTTGGCGACGCGAATGAACGCTCCCGGAAGCGACCGCTCGCCTATGTGATAGAGGAAGCGCAGGTAATCATCGAGGACTATCCACGAAGCTGGTAACGCTTCGAAAAGAGCGTGTACTTTATCTGCGTAGCCTTCCAGACTTCTCCAATGCCTGACGTTTTCCTTCCACCAAGATGTAAGAAATATTGCCGACAACATCTCACGGCCAACCGGATGCTCCCTGTCAAGCCAAGCGACCCAGCTCGCACGTTCTACGCGATTGGCAAAAAGCCCCCACAGATACCAGTATTGTGCCGTGTTCGGGTTGCTGTCCTCGATCACCGTCAAACCTTCAACTATGGAGTAGATTTCGCGAGGATGACTGTCAACTGCGTCTAGCACAGGCTGTAACACTTCCAGCGCGGCTGCCGGCGTGGCACGCATGACGAATTGCTGCAGAATCGTCGCCAAAGTTGATTCCGCTTCGAAATTGCGGTCGTTACGGCGCTCGCCGTCGTCAGTGTTCCGCCATTGGACTAGGGTTCTGCTGGCACGGGCGAACGCGTCCACCGCCATAGGATCCTCCGGGACTTGCCCAAGGATCGCAAGCATCCTCCCTATCGCCTCTGCCCCGAATCCTTCGGACATGTCCACCGTTCTGTGTGCATCCTCTGCGATTGCACCGTCCTCCCAGAATCGTTGGCGCACGGTAGACGCAGCCTCTGCGGTAACCTGGTCGAAGTTACGTCTCTGTTCGTACGATTTTTTTTCTTCCACCTCCCAAGCCTTGCTGATGAGGGCGGCCTCCGTAGCGATCGCATTCGCGCAGCGTAGTGCTAAGGCGCGGTGGATGTCCCAAAAAGATCGGTCGATGGCCCACGTTGCGTACCACCGGACTTCATCGTTGGGGTAAGTCAGCGCTGCCACGAAAGCTCGGCGGACATTAAGCATTTGCTGTTCTGTCAGTGGCTTGCCCAGAAGCAATGGGACTACCGCTGCGCTCGGGCGGTCCGCCGCCATGGAGAATCGTTGTGTCCGCTCCATCTGATTCCACCGGTTGGCGTGGCGCAATATTTCGAAGCAAACGATATCAACGCACCAGTCCCGCTGCTCGGCAGACATGTCGTCCCAGTGGTCGCGGACACAGACGGCAGCGACAACACCGGGACCGTTACGGCTGCCGTCAGGTAGCTCACACTCTAGGTCCATTATCCGGGATTTTTCGAGGTTTTCGTGCCATCGTGACGGGTCAAAGTTTCCGCTTTTGCGCTCGAACGACTCAATCCCCCACATAAGGACACCAAGTCTCGCGCCCATTGCGGCGTGTTGGGCCGCACTTTCCTCGACCATTGCCTGCACCTCCGGTTCCGGTGCCTTAGGTTCAAGCTTCAGATAGCGCGGAGACTCCCCTTCGGTAGTAGCATCAGCAAGAGCCTCTTCTTCGCTCGTTTCGGAGACGGTGTACTGGCGGAAGTCCATCCGATGAATCGCTAGTTGCCAGATTAAATCTGACTTGTCCTGTTCTGATTTCGGGGGGAGAGCGGCGATGTGTCGGTCAAGGATCGCGTGCACACGCGTGGCAAGCGGACCCAGCTGGAGATTGGCAACTGCAGTTTCCAGATCCTTGCTGCGATGCGGCAGGGCATTGGCTACCTTGCGATCCTCAACGTGCAATTTGTTGTCTGCATTGAATTGCGGGAATATTCCTAATAGTGCAGAGGCTTGCTGCTCTCCTGCCATTCTGGCGCGATCAAACATAATGTAATCGGAAGCGCTGAGGAGAACTAGAATCGCCTCCTCTGATACATGCGGATAGGCCGTGGCGACACTGGCAACGACTGCGGCCAGCGCGGCCGAGTCGCTCTCGGACAAGATGTACACCAGCGCTGCATCAAGTTGCTCAGGGTACTTTCCTGCGTACTCGAGCAACCAGGTCTCGAGGGCCATCAGTAGTGACTGAAGAACATAAGGGCCGACCGACGTGCCCCGGTACAGGTTCCAGAACCGTGGGTTACCGAAGTGTTTCTTGGTGGTCCCATCGGCAAAGGTCAGTTCAATCTCCCATGCGGGCTCAAGTGGGTCGTGCACCCGCGGGTGGATGTACCAGTCTGCACTGTGGTTGAAGACTTTGATCAAAAAGTCGAGACCTTGGCGGGCATGATGGCGCAGAAAAGGTAGCCAAGGGCCGCGAAGAGCGCTGGCAGGAAAGAAATCGTGCCGCAGGCCGTCCTTGATGCCGAAGTGCGTTTCAAGCATGAGAGAGCCTCGGAAGGATCGATCCCGGACTCCTTCATCTGTGGCGAGGAAGTGGTCGGCCGCGACGGAGACAAAAACATCCGGTAGGTCACGCGCGGCGGGCATGCCATCCGGCCCGGTGAACACGATTTGGCGAAGATCTTCTGCAGTCCAATCCCGCCGCTGTCCTAGTTCAACTACCCCGCGCAGAAGAGCCTCGAAGCGAGCTGCATCGGCTTTAGGGATCTTTGCTAGCACTTTGAGCACGCGCTTTCGCGCTTCTGCGGATCGGTAGCCGTCGAAACCGGCCAGGAGCCAATGACCAATGCCAGCGGCGAATTCTGCGCCGTCCATTTCCGGCGACCACCAACTGACATTGCGGACAGAATCCTCGATCAGTCCGAGAAGAAGTGGGCGCTCCTTTTGGGTGAAACTGCGAATGTTGCGATGCACCAACATCAGGACCGTCACCCACGCGGGGCCGTCCGGCACATTGAACACTGACCCGTGCCCGGTTCCAGGTGGCAGCCAGGTGGGACTTGCCACGCAGGCGACGCGGAGTAAATGAATCACCCGCTTGAAGATGATCAGGTTGTTAGCCAGGAGCTGGGGTTCATGTCGTACGAGGAACTCCGGCGCTGATGGTGCTTTTAGAAGTGATATGAGTGTATCATCGCGAAACTGCGCAGTGATTTCGGTTTCAGTGATCGCAGCAAGGAACAGACGGTCTGCGGCAGGAGGTTCGCGCTCTACAAGCTCGGCAACCCACTTTCGGTAGGAGCGACGAATGGCAGGGTGTGCGCCGACTGCAACGGACAGAGCTTGGAAGGCTCCCTTGTCGGTTAGATGTTGTTCATCCAACCACTGCAAGATCGCCCAGTCTTCTAAGACGTCGTGCGATGTTGCCAATAGGGACGGGTTCTCGTCGGATTGGACGATGAGGGAGTCTTGTCTTAGGGACGCTACGACTGCAGGGTCCAAATCATTGCACACCACGAAGGCGGAAAGTGCCCGGGCACGGCGCACAGCAATTTTTTGAAAGACCTCTTCACGCCTTCGTGCCATTCCTGTCGCCCCACCTTGGTCAGACCGAACGACCTGTCGCCAGAAGAGTGTCCGGAATTCCCGCTCGCTGACCGGAACCGGTCGCTCCGCCGACCACGGTATCTCTAACGCCTTGTCGAGTAAGTAGGGGTTACGCAGGATGTCGCGTAAGGCTGGATTCTTCAGGGGGTAAACAAGCTGCGGAAGCGCCATTTCAATCTCTGCTAGCTCAGCGTCCTCCAGCGGTGGCACGCTCACCACCGCATGATTGATCCCTACAGGCTGCAGGAAGCTCGTGCGCACCTGCTCAGTCGAATAGTCACGGCATGTGAGGATGATGCACATACCACGGTCAGCTGCCGCCATTGTCATGAGATCGCTGAAGGCATCACGCGTTGATTTCTCGAGTAGGCGCTCGACACTTTCGATCAAAACCACCTTGCGGCCTTGCGTGGCAAGAATCGCTGCGAGAACCTCGGCATTAGTCGGAATCTGAGCCACATGCAGCGTTGCGTCGATATGTGCCTGAGCGAATTCTTCCACCCGAAACCCAAAGATAAAGCATTCTTGCGAGAGATGGGAAACAACGTCCTTACCGATGGCAGATTTCCCGCTACCTGCGGGTCCGGACACCAGTACTACCTGGGCGGTCTCCAACTCGCAGAGAACCTGCTGCACGAGAGCAGCGCGTTGCAGGTGAAAGTCCTGCCCGATCGTTGAACGGATTCTGCGGATGACCGGTGCGGTATGATCCTTCAGGGCGCGTAAGATGTGTTGCTCCTTCGCCCCGACGGACCCATGACGATGTTGCAGCTCTTCTGGCAGATCAGCGCGGCGTAGACTGATTGCCTCCGACATCGCAGTGCTTGCAAGAGCAAGCAAGGCATTCCAGGAGGCGCTTGCGAGGCCAGCGGCGTTACCGTCGGTTGTTGTGTGGGCCAGGAGGTATTTGATAAGGGCTTCTGTCTGTCGTGTGGATGAATTCAGGTCCAGGCTAAGGACATGGAGTCGTCGTAAGAACGGCCAGAGGTCTGCCGCCGCTATAGCTGTCCCCTCAAATGCGCCTATGATCTTGCAGAGTTCTCCGCAATATTGCACTGCCTTGTTAGAAATAAAGCCTTTTGTTGCCAGCCGATGCTCAAACTCCCCGCCATCTCGCGCCGCGCGGGCACAGTCCAGTAGACCCACAAAATGCTGGAGCAGCGTGTTGGTACCTCGTAGTGTAACCAGTACCAAGCGATCCTGTGCCGGAGTGAAGCTGGCCGGATTATTGAAATCCTGCCAGAAATCCCGGATGGCTTTCTTGCATTCCTCGTCTCCGGCACTGACAGTAAAGCTGCGTTTTACCTGGCCGACCAGTTTCTGGAGAACTGCTGCTGGGCCTTCGCAAACAATTAAAAAGTCGTCCGTATGCCAGCCGAGGTGCTCTGTCTGGAAGTGGACCTCAGTCACGATCGTCTCGATCAGTATCGGCGGAATACCACGCACGAGCAACTGTGCGAGCCAGTATGCAGCGACGTGCTGCTCGAAGAACATGCCGGCTCCGCCCGTGGAGGCCGGACTGCTTGTAGGTATTTCGGTCAAGTACTGACTCCTTTAGCTACTTCAACGAGACGGTGTTCTCGCCGACTCCAGACAGCGATGTTAACGAAGTTCACAACCGACGAATGGGTTAAGGTGGGACTACTTGCACCCGATTACCGCTGCAGGTCGATAAAGGCGAAAAGCCCATTGGGGATTTACCAGGTTTTGGCGTAGCATTCAGGCTACTATGCTGCAGGCCGGATCAGGGCGTCGCCTTAGGTACCAAGCGATTACCCAAGGCGCTGAGGCAGGTGAACCTTGGCCTTCAAGTGGCGTGACAACATAGTCGAAAATGTTTAGTGCTCTACCTCAGATGGACGACATTCCCGCCTTCTTCTTTCGCCCTCCGGTTCTTCACCAAAACGCCTATCCCGCCTCTTATCGCTTTATCAACCGCAGGACCGGTTCGCTGATAACCAAGCAGCCGCGCGGTCTCGCGCACCAGGTCAGCGACCGGCAAGCTCACATGCTGCTCAAGAACATGTAAAGCGGCATTGGCGACCTCTTGTGGCGGCAGGTCCTCCGCGTCCCTTTTCGAGCCTTCACTCTCCCCTGCGATGCGAAATAGAGTGAACGATCTGGAATCTTGACTGGGTGCCCAGAGGAAGGTGCCTTCAGCCCCCCGAACAACCTTAACGTCAGCCTTCCCGGTCAAGCCCTCTATCCGCTTAATCGTCCGCGAGGTGATCCTCCCAACTTCCCAGTGTTCCGCAACCCTTCGAGCAACCAGCTCGTGGCTCACCGGTCCTTCCAGCCTGACCACAGCCTCTATGAGCGAGCGAATGCTGGCGTCCGACTTCGCATCATAGAAATCATCAGGAGTGCCCTTGATTTCCCTTACGACAAACGGTTCATATACAGGCAGGACCGGTTCATGCGCTGGCAGCGGTACCGATAGAGGAGCTTCAGTCAGCGAGGTGTTTGCCGCATTCGATGGCGCAGCGGCAATTAATTGCGCCGCGAATTCAGCGGCCGCATTCGGTGCCTTGCTCGCTTTGATCGCCGCTTCGATAGCAACTTCGATCCGGGCCAACTCCTCGGCCGGCCTTTCCCACCAATCGGTGGACCACACCCGATGAATGCTCCAGCCGAGGCCGATCAGTATACTTTCACGCAGCTTGTCCCGATCGCGAGCGGTTTTGGAACGATGATAATTTGCACCATCACACTCTACCCCCAACAGGTAGCGCCCCGGTCGTTCCGGATCGACGATTCCGAGATCGATCCTATACCCGGAACAGCCGACCTGCGGATGCACGATATATCCCTTGTCCCGCAATGCATCACAGACCTGAGCCTCAAAGGGAGATTCACATTCCCCCTCACCGTCAGCTGAACGCCGTTCCGTGATGGCCACCGGACCTCGTTCGGCATAATCGAGGAAACATTTGAGGTCGGCTACCCCTTGTGATCTGGTTTTCGAGAGGTCTATATGCTCGGCCCGGAGGGTAGAAAAGACCACCACTTCTTGGCGGGCCCTGGTGATGGCGACATTGAGCCGACGCTCGCCGCCGTCACGGTTCATAGGGCCGAAGTTCATCGATACCCTGCCAGCGGCATCAGGGCCGTAGCAGATGGAGAAGAAGATAACGTCCCGCTCGTCACCTTGGACGTTTTCCAGATTTTTTATGAAGACCGGCTCCACTGCGCCATCGGCAAAATACGGTTCAATAGACGGGTTTTGCCTGCGCGTCTCCTCCAGCAGGTCGTCGATCAACTGTTGCTGAGCTTGGCTGAAAGTGACGATTCCGATACTGAAAGTTGACAGGTGAGGATCGAGCAGTCGGCGTAACACCTCGGCCACGACAGCGTTGGCCTCGGCGCGATTGGTCCGGCTCTTTCCTTTGTCGTATTCGCCAACGACATTCCGGTACGAAACTCCGAGCTCCTGGTGAGGCGATGGAAAGGTGAGCAACCGATTGCCATAATAATGGTAATTGCTGAAGGCGATCAGGCTTTCGTGCCTGCTGCGGTAATGCCAGTTGAGGTGCCTCTCCGGAAGCTGGGCAGCTATGCAGTCGTCGAGGATGCTTTCCAAGTCGTCCACCAGATTGTCGTCAGCATCGGCACCATCCCCGCCATCGGCCCGCGAGAAGAAATTAGTGGGAGGCAGTTGCTTCGGATCGCCGACGATGACCGCCTCTTTGCCGCGCGCGATGGCTCCGACCGCGTCCCAGACCGGAATCTGCGAGGCCTCGTCGAAGACCACGATGTCGAAGGAGGGATGGCTCGGGTCGAGATACTGGGCGACCGAAATGGGGCTCATCAGCAGGCAGGGTTTCAGCCGAGGCAACAGGTTGGGAATCTTCTGGATCAGTGCGCGAACCGGCAGGTGGCCAACCTTCCGTTGCATCTGATGACGGAGCAGCCCCATCTCGGAGTTGGGATTGCTTGCCTGCCCCTTGGGGACCTTTGCGGCGATGCGGACCTGTATTTCCTTACGGGAAAGCAGGGTGTACTTGTCGTCGATTTCCTTGAATTGATTGATCTTGTCCTCGAAGGTGCTACTGAAGAAGCCGCACAAGGCCGGCTCTGCACTGATGATCGCGTCGCACCACCATTGGTAATAGCCTCTGGTGAAGGCTACCTGAAGGTTTTCGGTGGGCAGACCATGATTCTCGTAGGCATCAATTAGCGGCTTCAGCTCAAGGGCAAGAGCTTCCCTACGCGCTGTTCGCCAGTAGCACCAAGCTTTCAGGCCATTCAGCTGTTGTTGCCAGTGGCTGCAACATTCTCTCAGAGCCGTAATAAAGTCATTGGAAGTGGCTGCACCCCACACGGTTTGCTGGTCTAACACCAACAAGGATGACAGGGCGCTTTCTACTTTGGCAAAATTTTCGAACGCTTCCAGATACACCTGAAGGCGCTGACCAATAGCGCCCTCGCTGCCAAGTTGCTCCCTGCCCTCCGAAATCAGTTGCGCCCATTTTGCCCGTAACTGGATGGCGCGTTCAAAATCAACACCCGCCACACGGCCAGCGACCTTACGCAAGGACTCCGCCCGCTCGATGTAGTCTCCGACAACGCTCCAGTCAGCCTCGCCCCCCTGCCAATAGATGCCCAAGGCCACTTCGGCGCGAGCAGCTGCCGTCTTGATGAACTGCTCCTCCTGCCGCAAGGCCAGCGCCTGCTTTATGTCGGCGACGACCTCCGCATTTTGTGGGCCGTACTCCGGGCAAGCGGCGGTCCCAAGGGATTGACGAACCTTTCGGCTACCCAACCACCGCGGCAAGAACCAGGAATCCTGGGCGACCGACCATTGCTGGAGCAGTCCATCAAGATCCATGTCGAGGATTGCTGGCTTGAACCGCTTATAGAGCCTTTCCCGGTATAGATTACGCTGCAGGCCATGGCTGGTGATTTCCTGGATGGCCGCCTTGAGCGGCTCCCAGTCAGAAGACGAAAGGAGCGCCGGCGGCACAGAGGGGCAGTTGAGCAGGGCCGCCGCGATCGCAGCCAGGTTGTCGAGGTCCAGGCGGCTCCAAGAAGCGTGTGTCATGCCGACAATCGATGCAACCCCGCCTGCGGCCTTTTCCACCGACGCAGCAGCATCTTGAAGTTCATCCACCGCACGCTCGACGCTATTGCGGAATTCTGGGGTCCAAGCTTCGCACGCGGAGGGCGCCCAGGGGTTGGTCCCTGGATGGCCGATTTGCGTGCCGGCAAGTTGCAGTTGGCGGACAGCTTCGCGCAGGTTGTTCAGCCGCTGGCGACCAATATTGAGCACGGAATTCCATTGTAGCTTGACCAGAGGCACGTCACGATGGCCTATGAGCTGCGAGATGCCGTGAAAGACTGTTTCCCCCGATTCGCGAACCGCGTGAAGTGCGGTAACATAGGCGTTTAACTCTTTCCGGGCCGCGGCGAGTTTTTGGGCCTCCTCCTGCCATTCTTCCGTCGAACGATTGGAATGGGCATTAAGCGCCTGCTCCAGTTGGCTCAGCACACCTTTTTTGTGGCTCTTGTTTGAATGGAGCTCCAGACAAAACGGCCCCAAGCCGGATTCCGTCAGGCGACGGTGGACCACCTCAAGCGCAGCGCGTTTTTCAGAGACGAACAGGACGGTTTTTCCCAACGCTAGGTTATGGGCGATGATGTTGGTAATCGTTTGGGATTTCCCCGTGCCGGGCGGCCCGTGCAATACGAAGCTTTTCCCGACTGCGGATGCATGAACGGCCGCAAGTTGCGACGAGTCGGAGCTGAGTGGGCAGAAGGTCTCCTGCGGGGTGTGAGTTTCATCCAGCCGGTCTGGATCGGGGAATACCCCGTCATCGGGATACTCTTCAGTGGGGGTGTGGATCAGGTGCCTTACAACGGAGTTTTTCTGCAGCTCATCGGCTCGGACCTCAAGGTCACGCCACATAAGGAATTTGGTGAACGAGAAGTGGCCGATATAGGCCGATTCCAGGACCTCCCATCTATCGATGCCGACGACAGCCTCCCTGAACTTCCGGAGTATGAGCAACACATCGATCCCATGCTCGTCCATGGGAATCGGGTCAAGCCCGGGAATATTGAGCTCAAAGTCCGCTGCCAGGTGGGCCAACAGGGTGACGTTGACCATCGGCTCGTCATCTCCCAGCTTTATGCTGAACCCCTCTTGAACGGACCTTCGCTCGATAACCAGCGGAATCAGGATGATCGGGGCCAGCCTCTGTTTCGGCGACGTTTTCGTTTCGTACCAAGCCAGAAAACCCAGAGCCAGGTAGAGTGTGTTGGCGCCATTCTCCTCGATGCTGAGCTTTGCTTCCCGGTATATCTCCAGCAGACGCCGATCTATCTCCGCCTCGCTTACATCGGCGTGGAGACGGCGCGCAAGCAGTTCTTCCTTGAGCATCTCGTCCAAGGAGTCGTTTCCGGTACGGCTGCGATGGACCTCAGCATTGCGGGAATTGCCCTCACCCAGCCCCTGGAGGCGAGGAAAGATCTTAAAGGTCTTCCCGTCAGCCAGAGCATCTTCCAGCGAGGCTAGGTCGGGACAGAGCAGGGGTAGATTCTTTTTGGAGTCCCGGAAATTTAGCTGTCGGTTATTCAGGGTAAGATCGAGGAGCTTGCGTTTCCATCGGTCAAGGCGGGTCGCCGGTGTCTCGGCAACGACCTCCGGTGCAGATTCAGGCTGGGTGGTGAATTGCGGGAGATTGATCGTCGGAACGCCCGTGGAATCCCCCTCTTGGTCCGTCGGCGCGGCGGCTGGGGCTGAAGCGAGCTCAATACGTAGCGGCAGGGGGCGGATTTTGCTCTTCCTCGCCCGGCGAACGTCGACCACGCACCGAAACGCCGCCTCGTTCTCCAGATGCTTCATGCCTTCTTTCACTGCCTGCTCAAAAGCGACAGCTGGCTCGTTGGCAATGAGGGTAGTTTCAAAGAGCGTGATCTGCCCTAGTTCTACCCGCTTCCGCAGTCGCAGCAGGTCATCGGTGGCGACGTCGGCAAAGGTCTCATCTTCAAGCCAGACACCGACAAAGGCATGTCCGGCGGTTATGACAACAAGAGGGTGAAGCCCTGCTTGTTCTAGGCACGAGGCAGCCAGTACCGTGAGGTCGAGGCAGGTTGCCAGCCGGCTTTCCTGTATCCGATCAGGCAGACGGATCTTCTGGCCGGACTCCTCAAAGCTTGCCGGCGGGTTGATATAGCGGATATTGCGCTTTTGGAGAGCAGAGTAAATTGCGGCGGCGGTAAGGGCAACGCGCTGCGGATCGCGGGACTGGTATCCGGAGATGGCCGAGTTTCCACTCCAGGCGCCAAGGATTCCAGCGGTATCTGACAGCACGGCTTCAACAACGGGGTGGTTGGGAGTGACAAACGCTGCGAGGATTTCCGGGATCGATTGCAGGCCGTTCCACTCGTCGTAGGCCAGCACGTCGATCCGCTCATTGCATGATGAGAGTACGGCGTCCTCTTGCAATATATCAACAAGAAGAGATCCGGCCACTCTTTCAGTGAGGCCCGCGAGAAGATCGTGGGACAGACGCAGGTCGACAACTCCCAGGTTGAAAGTTTCACCGGGATTGATGGCAGTGATACGGCCCTCCCACAGAGCGGCAAAGGGAGGCTCTGTAGAGATGCGGACATTCAGGTCCCGGAGAGCGTCTTTGCTCTCGTTGCGGATTCGCAGGGACTTGACCACCGGCACGTCGTTTTGCTGCATCGCATAATTGACAGTCCGGTCATAGTCCAGATCGACAAAGATCGGTCGAAAGTCACCGTTCGGAGTAGTCTCTTGGTTCGCTTCTCCCATCACAAGCCCCCTCGGTCAGCATTAATTACGACAAAGTGCCTAATTCAAAGTAGCATCAAGTGGTTGTTGTCTTTGGACTCGATTATCGCGATGGGGATATTGGGCTGGTAATAAAGGATGTAGTCGGCACGCTTTACTTTGCCGCGAGTGACAAGTCTGCCGCGAACAGTGATCCGCCCCCTGGTCAAGCTGACCTCCTCGCGAATCTGTGTCAGGAGGTCCACCCCGCCCGGGTGACGACGGGTGTGACGAATTTCGTGCAGAGGTCACGTTCGGAGAGGTCTTTTTTTGTTCACGCGGCGTCCTCCCGCGCTTTCAGTCTGCCCTGACTTACCATCTCCCGGCAAAAGGCATTGAACTGCGCCCAAGCCAACTGCGAAGGGATCGTTTTCCAGTTTTCCCAGCGGTTGACGGAAGCGAAGCTCATCCCCAGCGCGCGGGCAAGCTCATCCTGGTTCAACCCGAGTTGCACACGCACGTCCTTGATCATTTTCCGCCGCTGATGATCAATCGGCATTGTCCAGTCCTTTCCGGCCACACACCGGGGGTGCCGCCAAGACAAAAACAGGCCAGATTAAAATACGATTACAATATAGCACATGTTATGGCAGCGCAAGGTAAAACTGTGTCGTAATGGATAAAGCAGAGAGAGGAAATGAGGGTCTCAATCGGACCCAAGAAGGTGGCTGAGACAGGCACGCTCAGGCAGTTGGCACAGGCGTTCCCCGGCGTTGAAATCACCGGCTCTCCTTTGGGTCTGCTGAACATTTTGAACAACTCGAACTATCATACTCGCGATGCCGGCAGTGGCACATATGACGACGTCTACCGGATGTATCACCGAAAATTTGAAGGTGTATCGAAGGAAAGGGTCATTCAAGGCCGACCGATAAACATGACGGAGCCTCCGGTCAGGGCTTCGATTGCCCTCAGGATTAAATGCCCTGTCCAGATTACGGCAATCGTGTTGCCGATCTACCGGCAATGTCGAGTGCCGAACCATTGGGGTTGACTCGAGGCGATCTGCAGCATCGGACGCAAACAGTTGGAATGGATCATAAACCTTGCTAAACCCCATCCTGCTATAATAGTGTGACGAAGGCGACATGGGCACTGGGCATTTGGGAGAGAGACAACCATCGCTCGGCGCAGGCGATCAAGGTTGACGTCGTGGTAATGCCTCACGAAAGTAGTCTCCTTACTCACTAAATGCCATAACTGCTTGATGTTGGGCATCCCAAAGTTCGGAGCCAAAGCCGATTATAGCCAGTACTGCAACTTGGCCCTCGGCCTTGAGAGCGCCATGTTCATTTTGCCCTTTTAGCCGCCCCAGCAACCGGAACAGAGTCTTTCCTGCGAGCTTTTTTCTCAGGAGAAGCGGGTCTAAAAACCTTTACACGAGGCGCCTTTGGCAACACAGCCATCCCTTCTTTATTCCAAAGGGATTTTGCGCGAAGAAGATCCAGGTCGATTGGATACTGGACTTGCGCTAGGGCTGCATACATCATCTCAATATCAGCCTCGAGATATGTCCTCTCTCTCTCATTCTCGCCGGCGTGTCCTGTAATCATGTTGGCTGTTGAACTCTTGACGGACGGAATTTTCTCCAGCGCATTGGATAGGTTGTGCCTGAACGAATGGAAAACCTTCTCTGGGTCTTCTGTTATAAACTTCCGGTTAAAGTGTTCATTGTACCAATTTGACCAACCAGCTCCGTATCCGCCTTTTCCCCGTTGCGGAGTGCCAACTGCCGTTGCCGGTTTTGTTCTCGCACTCCCAACCTTCTTGCCTTTACCTTCTTTGGCTACTCGCATTTTAAGGTTCGGCCAAAGTCGTTCATGCCCTGCATCCATGATCGACTGGTGATAGTTCATAAACCCAAGCTCTAGCAGAAACGGATGGACAGGGATTTTCCGGCTACTCTGTTCGTTTTTGAGGCTTTGATCTGGGCGCCTGGCCGTGCAGTCTATGCAGAGGATTGCACCGATTTGGTAGATGTCATCGAGATAGAGCTGACAAATTTCATCAGCACGCATGCCCGTATAAAGCCCAAAAAGCGGTATCCAAAACTGGGTTGGGATTGCCTGCTTCGCTTTCATTGTCCTGACGATCTTTTGCAGATCCTCAACATCATACGGTTTTCTAGAGTCCTTTCTGTTGCGGCGATTTTTGCCGACTATGCCTGCTGCATAATTTTCACTGATGATTTTTCGAACCTTCGCCCAGGCAAACAACTGGGAGATGCGTCTGAGATGTTTGTCTCGGGTCTCTCGACTGAACTTGTCGGCCTCTTCAATGGGGATTTGAAGCATCTCGGAGATACTCATGGTGCGAAATATGGGGTTCTTATTACGGTTCTTGGGTAACCGCGTAAGAAGTTCCTTGAACTTGAGAAAATCATCATTGTCGTACTCGTTCATATCCTTGTCGTCAATGACTTCTTTGAAAAGATCGTACGTTTCCATCATTGCATCTTCGGTCCCATCTGTCCACGCTTCTTCAGTTTCCTTACTTTTTATGTACTTCCCGGCGACCACCGAGAACATTCCTCCAGATCCCTTGTGTTTGCTCAAAAATGTTTTGATTTCTGATAACTGCTGCCCTATGTCCTGAGTAGGGGATGAATCAGAAGCAAGTGGCTCAACCATAGTAACTGCTGAGGGGTCAACTGGAGGTGAAGACGCTGCAGGGGTGAGTGTGAAATTGCCGTGGGCCCGGTTGATCTTCGTCTCAAACGCGATGATCCGGGCCTTGAGAAACTCCTTACAGAGGTAGGGGTAGTCGGTGGAATCCTTATCGATTACGATGTTTTGCTTATTGAGAAAACGGTCGACAGCTTGCTCTATCAAGGAGTAGTCATGCGTTCTCAGCGCCTTTCGATCAATCTCTATGAGCAGCTCATACTGTCTGATCATCCAAGCCGCGTGCTTCTCGGAGAATTTTTCTGCCGCCAGTGCGCGTTGATGGGATTCTGTTGTTTCATGCAGATATTTATCTCGAAGCTGAAAAATCTCGTTGTCAGTCAATTGCGCCCTCCTCAGATCGCCGAAGAAATGGTCTAACGCGGTGCGCCACGCTCTGGCTAGTTTCACAGCTTCGCAATAGCGTGCAGTCCGGAGTGACTGTTTGATTTCCCGGGAAGAAATATACCGTCTCAGGTCATCAGGAACGCGGACCCGAATGTAGTACATGGTCCCTCTTTTGACAAGTCCTGCGGTAAAAAAAGACATGGGCCGTTCTCCTAGTGTATAGCGCGTGTACCACCGCGTGTACCACTAGGAAACAGCCCATTTTACGAAAAATAACTGACACAAAAACCGCTAGTTACAAGAGATTGGTGGAGATGATCGGGATCGAACCGACGACCTATGCGTTGCGAACGCATCGCTCTCCCAGCTGAGCTACACCCCCATTATGGTGCAGGAATGACCGCTCGCAGGTGGCGGGCGGTCATTTTGTCTATAACCCACTCACCAGTGTTTGGGTAGGATGATGCGGAACTCGACACCCTGGCCGGGCTGGTTCGTGATCTGGATCTTGCCGCCGTGGTTCGTTATGATCCGGTTGGCGATGGGTAGCCCGAGTCCGGTACCACTCCCCTTGGTGGTGAAAAAGGGGGTGAAGATACTGTTCAGTTGCTCGAGCGGGATGCCGCCACCGGTGTCGGCTATCTTCACCGTGACGGCGTCCTTGCCGTCGAGATCGCAGGGAAGAACCTGAATCATCAACTCTCCACCGGTCCCCATGGCGTCCAGGGAGTTCAGGATGATATTGATGAACACCTGCTTCAGTTGCTGGCTGTCGCCTAGAAGCACCTGCTTCTGGCGCGGAAACTTGGTGCTGATGCGGATCTGCTTCTCTTCGAGCGGCGGCGTCACAACCGCCAGCGTTTCCTTGACGACATCGACCATGTTGCAGCGGGTATAGCAGATGGTCGTCTTCTTGGAAAAGAGCAGGATCTCGGAAAGGATCCCTTCCAGACGAACCACCTCGCGCACAATCAGGTCGGCATGGGCCCATTCCGTGCTTTCCTTGGGGAGCTTCCGTGCGAGACGGCCGGCGAAGCCGCCGATGGATACGAGCGGCCCTTTCAGTTCATGGGCGATGCCGGCGGCCATCTCGCCGATGGCGGCGAGACGCTCCTTCTGGAGCAGGCTCTCCTGCGCTTCGCTCAACTGGCGGTGGGCATCCTCGATCTTGTTGTAGAGCATCGAGTTTTCGATCGCCATTCCTGCCTGGTTGGTGAAAAGTTGCAGGAAGCGGAGGTGCTCCTGGGCGATCGGTGACTGGGTGAGCGCGTTGTCGACGAGCACCACCCCGACGGTCTGGCCGTGGGCGATGAGAGGGGAGGCGGCGAGGGCGGTGCGCGGCGCGGTGGCGGGGTCGGCACCGATCACGGCTTCGTCTGGAATGTAGATCAGGCGTTTTTCCAGGACGGCCTGGGAGGCGATGTTGAGGGTGCCGTCCAACTGGAGCCTTTTCCCTTGCACCTTCCGGCAAAAGTCGGAGTCGCGCTGTGCCGCCATCTCATCTTCGGTGATGTCCCAGCGGCTGGAAAGGATATCCTCGCTTCCTCCCTGCGGGATCGAGAGGGGAGGGGAGGTTTCGGCGGTGACGCCGAGCATGCCGACCAGCGAACCGGAACGTTCGTTGGTTAGAAAGAGCATGGCGCGGTCGAAGAACGGGGTGGGCCCGGAGGTGAGCGCGGTAAGGGTTAGATGGATCAGCTTGTTCAGCTTGATGGTGGAGAGCATGGTGTTGCTGAGCCGGTACAACAGCGAGAGTTCCTTCAGCTTTTTCTCGTTCTCGCTGTCGAGACTCGCCACCTTTTCCTTGCAAATGGCTTCGGCAAGGGTGCCGGAGAGGAGGCGGGCAAGCGTCTCCGCGGCATCGATCTGCTCAGGTGAGAGGAGTTCGGGTCCGCCGAAGAGGGTGAGCGCACCCGTGGTGCTGCCGTTGCTGCCCAATGGTGCGCTGAGCGCACGGTAACCTGATCCGGCGAGCACAACCTGCTCGGTGCGGGTGGCCCCGGCAGCGAGGGCGCAGGCGGAAAGCTTTTGTTCAGCATCGAGGAGCGCTTCAAGATCCTGTCGGAAGCCGCTTTGGCAGCTCTTGAAAACCCTGCCCCTGCTCCTGCCGTTCGGGGTCAGGCGGATGACGGCGAGCCCTGCGAGTCCTGAGCCGGTGCAGAGCCTGGCAATCCTGGGAAGCAGGGTGCCGGCGGCGGAGGGGGATCCCAGAAGGTGCCCCAAGCCGGAGAGGAGCGACATGATGCGCCCTGAGGCCTGTGCCTGTTCGGCGGCGGCGAGGGCGGCGAGCGTCAGGCTGAAAACGGGGAGTAACTTTCTGCAAAGGGCGAGGCTTTCAGGAGAAAGGGAGGCGTCAGCGCTCCCGAGCACGAGTACGCCGACCAGTCGGTCACCTTCCAGGACGGGAAGGGAATGATAGCCTATCGCTTCGGCACCGCCTCGTTCCTCCGGATGGAGATCGGCATGGGTGCAGAAGACGTCGGTCCGCTGTGACGCGGCGCGACCGGCACAACCTATATCGAAAGGAATGGCGCAACGCTGCGCGATGCCGGAGGCGCCGGCAAGGTATCGCTGGGTGAGAATCGGTTCCGAGGGGTCGGGGATAAAAAGTGAGGCGGAGGCGAGGCCGAAGGAGCGGGCCGCCAAGCGGAGCAAGCTGCCGAGCCGGGCCTGGTGGGAGCGACCGGAAGACTGGGCAATGACCAACGCTTGCTCCAGCAGGTTGTCTACCTTCCGGGCAGCCATGCGAACTCCGAGAGACGAGCGGTGAATTGGAGATCTAGCGGAATCTTTCTTTCTTTTCCTGCTCCATCTTGCAGTCGATGCAGAGGGTGGTCACCGGGCGGGCCTTCAGGCGCGCTTCGCTGATGTCCTCTTCACAGACCTCGCAGATCCCGAAGGTGCCGTTATCAATACGGTTGAGCGCCTCCTGGATCTTGTTGATGAGCTTGCGCTCGCGGTCACGGATACGCAGTTCGAAGGTGCGGTCCGACTCCTGGGTGGCGCGGTCGGTCGGGTCGGGGAAGTTGGTCGTGTCGGAGTTCATCTCCATAACGGTCCGGCCAGCTTCTTCCAGGAGCGTTCGTTTCTCTTCCTGCAGGATTCCTCTGAAGTACTCGAGCTTTTCCGAATTCATGACACCTACCCTTTCTAATCAATACGACATTAAAGAGGATTTTTCTAAATTAGTAAAGTGAAATTTTCCTCTTAACCAAAGATCAGGGAGTCGAAATCTCAACCGCCGGGGCTCCACTAACCGCTTAGATGGCGTCGAGGGCTTCGGAGAGCGAAGTGACTCCCACCACCTTCATTCCCGGTATCTCCTTCTTGGGGGCGTTACCCTTCGGCACGATGGCGCGGGTAAAGCCGTGTTTCACCCCTTCCTTGAGTCTTGATTCACCGTTCGATACCGGCCTTATCTCGCCGGAAAGCCCGACTTCTCCGAAAACGAGGAGGTCCTGTGGCAGGACGGAGTTCCTGAAGCTCGAGACGATGGCCAGGGCCACCGCCAGGTCGGCGCTGGTTTCCAGCACCCGGATGCCGCCGACGACGTTGACGAAGACGTCCTGGTCCGCGAGCACGAGGCCCCCGTGCTTGTTGATGACGGCGAGGACCATGGCGATGCGGTTCTGGTCGAGTCCGATCCCGAGGCGCCGGGGCGAGCCGTATTGAGCGGAGACCACGAGCGACTGGATCTCGACCAGAAGCGGTCGCGTCCCTTCCCAAAGGACGCTGATAAGACTCCCGGGTGCGGCGTTTTCGGTGCGCGAGAGGAAGATCGCGGAGGGGTTTTTCACCTCCCGCAGCCCCTTCTCGGTCATGGCAAAGACGCCGAGCTCGTTCACCGGGCCGAAGCGGTTCTTGGTGGTGCGCATGAGCCGGTAGCGCGCGTCCTCGGTCGAGGAGAGCATCACCTGGGTGTCCACCATGTGGGAGAGCGTCATCGGACCGGCGAGGGACTGGTCCTTGGTGACGTGCCCTACCATGATGAGGACCACTCCGGAAGTCTTGGCGAAGCAGGTGAATGCGGCGGCCGATTCCCTTACCTGGGAGATGCCGCCCGGCGCCGCGTCGACCACGGCCGACTGCATCACCTGGATCGAGTCGATCACCACCACCGCGGGGCGTTCGCTCTCGGCGGCTTCCAGCACCCGTTCCACGGAGCTTTCCGCGAGCATCTTGACCCGGTCGAGGGGGAGCTGCAGCCTCCTGGCCCGCCCGGCGATCTGTTGCAGGGACTCCTCGCCGGAGACGTAGAGGACCTCTCTGCTCTCAGCAGCGTGACACATGGTCTGCAGCAGGATGGTGCTTTTCCCCGCGCCGGGGTCTCCGCCGATCAGGATAACCGAGCCGGGGACGAAGCCTCCCCCGAGTACCCGGTCGAACTCTTCGCTGCCGCTTGAGAAGCGATGCTCATCGGTGAGTTGCACATCTTTAAGGAGGGTGACCGGCGAGGTGGTTCCGGCGAAACCGTCGCGCCGCCCGGGACGTGGTTCCGGCCCCAGGCGTACTTCCTTGATGGTGCTCCAGGCGTCGCAGGCGGAGCAATGCCCCTGCCATTTCGGATAAGTTGCACCGCAGTCGGAGCAGACGAACCCGGTCTTTACCTTTACTTTTGCCATATCACTCCAGACGCGCAGCGGCGGGCCGAAAAACTACGTAATACTAAGCTTTTTGCCAAAGAGTGTCAACAGCGGCGCGTTTACATGCGCGGTACGGTATGCGTTTGACAAGCTTTCCTTGGCTAAGATAGAATCGGTCGCTCGTTTTGGTCTGACGTGTTCCGAAGGGGAGAACTGCCTGGGTGGGGAGACGTTGCGGGTGGCTAGGGAAGCTGCGCCAGCGCGGTGGCCGCTGCGGCGCGGGTTTTGTCGTGGGGTGAGCTGAGCAGCCTGGTGATGGCTTCGGCAAGCGAGGCGTCACCGATCCTTCCTAAGGTGAGGGCCGCCTCGGCGTCGAGGAAGCCGTCGCTCGCCTCCAGAAACGGCACGAGCCTCGGGATGAGCGAGCGATCCCGGTAGCGGGAGAGCGCGGCGATTGCCAGGGCGCGCACCGGGGTGGAAGGGTCCTTAAGCTTCTCGATCAGCGTGGTGAGTGCCTCGGGGCGCGCCAGTTCACCGAGAACACTGACCGCGGCGCACCGGATGTCCTCCTCGGGCCTCGCGGCGCAGTAGTTCAGGATCTGCAGCACGCGGTCGTCGGGGATACGCCCCAAAGCGTAGATCGCGGCTACCTTGGTGGCCCGGTCACCCCGCTTCAAGCGGTCGAAAACCTCCTCGAGGCTCTCCGCCGCTTCCAGGGTCTCCAGTGCCCGCGAAGCCGCCTGACGAACCTCGGTGTCGGGGTCCTTGAGCAGCGGCATGATGGCGTCGCGTCTTTTGGTGCGTTCGGCTCGGTCCATAGCGAGGAAAACTAACAAAATTCCGTCGGCTGTACAACACAAAACAACAGATTGCTTAATACCGGTTCACCGTTAAGGTGGCCGACAAGGAGAACGAACCGATGACGAACCGGATCAAATCCGTGGCACTTTCCGCCCTTGTGCTTCCTGGGCTTGGACAACTCTACCGTGGAAGCCGCCTAAAGGGTGGGGTGATGATCCTGCTGGACAACATCTTCATCCTCGGCGCGCTGTTCGTAGCCCTCAGAAGTGCCGGCAAGCTCATGGTGGCCGGGCGCGAAGGGGGACTCACGCCGGAGCAGGTGGTGTCGGCGATCCAGGTGGATGCCCCTTACGCAAAATACCTTTTGGGAGGATTCATGATAGTTTGGGCCTACAGCGTGGTGGATGCCGTTTTTTATAAAGGGAACAATTGACAAACAATATTTTATTATGAGATATACGAGAGTGCTTCCTGCTGTGTCCACGCGGGAAGCCAGGAGGCGCTCTCTACATGATACGTTCGGAAATTCTGGGGACCGGCGGCTACGTTCCGGCGCGGGTTGTCCCCAACGCCTATTTCAACTACCTCGTGGATGACGCGGATCACTGGATCCATTCCCGCACCGGTATCCGTGAACGGCGTTTCTCGGCAGCGGAAGAGGCGACCTCTGACCTCGCCACCAGCGCCGCCCTCCTCGCCCTCGAAAACGCGGGCGTCGACCCCATCGACATCGACTGCATCATCGTCGCCACCTCCACCCCCGACATGATCCTTCCCGCCACGGCCTGCATGGTGCAAAAGAACATCGGGGCGGCGAGGGCCTTCGCCTTCGATATGAACGCGGTCTGCAGCAGCTACATCTACGGCATGGAGATGGCGGACAACCTGATCCGGTCGGGAAAGTACAAGAAGGTGCTCCTGATCGGGGCCGACACGTATTCGAAGATCCTCGACTTCGACGACCGCGGGACGGCGCCACTTTTCGGCGACGGCGCCGGTGCGGTGATCCTCGGAGCCGGGGGGTCCGGCAAGGGCATCCTGCACAGCATGATGCAGAGCGACGGCAGCGGATGGGAGCTGATTCAGGTCCCCTCTTCGGGATCGAGAAAACCGGTCAGCGCCGAGAGCATCGCGGCAAAGGAAAACACCTTCAAGATGGCCGGTAAAAGCGTTTTCACCTTCGCGGTGGACGTCATTCCGCGCATCATCACCGATCTCGCCGAGCGCGGCGGTGTGCGTCCCGAGGAGATCGACCACATCATCCCGCACCAGGCGAACGTGCGCATCATCGATTTCATCTCCAAGAAGACCGGGATACCCAAGGAGAAGTTCCTGCTCAACCTGGACCGCTACGGCAATACGGCGGCGGGCTCGGTGGGGCTTGCCCTGGACGAGAATCGCAGAAACGGTAAGATCAAGCCGGGCGAGCTGGTGCTGATGATGGGCTTCGGCGGCGGGCTTTCCTGGGGCGGAGTGCTGCTGAAGGCGTAAAAGCCTGGTCAGCATAATGCGGCAATAAGAAAGGGGATGGGGCTATACGGCTCCGTCCCCTTTTTCTTTACCGGATGATCAGGGATCTCCCTTTTTCCCCGCGATCCCTTCGGGGACCTCGACCGGGGTGAGGCCGTGGATCCGCATCAGGGCGATAAGGTCCTCCTCGGGAACGCGTTGGCGCCAACCGGCGTGGAAGCGGTCGGCGGCGAGCAACAACCCGCCGGGGGCCAGCCGCGCGGATAGCCCGGCGAAGGCGGAAGCGAGTTCCTCGGGCTCGTGCAGCAGGGGACCGCCCAGAAGCCCGTTGCAAAGGACCAGGTCGTAGGGCTCGCGCGAAGGAGGGGCGTCGACGCGGTCCAGGTAGAATTCCAGCGCCGGGGCGTCGGCACCCGGCCCGAGGAGCGACCCCGCC
This sequence comes from Geomonas ferrireducens, assembly GCF_004917065.1. Classification (NCBI taxonomy): domain Bacteria; kingdom Pseudomonadati; phylum Thermodesulfobacteriota; class Desulfuromonadia; order Geobacterales; family Geobacteraceae; genus Geomonas; species Geomonas ferrireducens. Next base: position 1,160,688 of record NZ_SSYA01000001.1, on the reverse strand, counting down.
CGGTTGCGGTACTCACGCCCGCGTTCCGGGGCGTGCGGGAAGTACATGTGGGCGCCGGCGAAGAGCTCGATCGGCTCCAGCGTGGAGCCGTGCACGGAGCTTCCTTTCCCCATCCCGGCCTCTAAAAGGAGTTGCGCCACCTGGTAGGTCCCTTCACCGCTGCCGCAGGCGGCGTCCAGCACGCGGATGCTGTCTGCTCGGCATGCCCCTTTTTCTTTCATCCACACTGAAATCCACGAGAGCTGATGCGGATAGCGGTCGAAGCCGCCGCCGAAATGCTGCGGAAGCATGAGCGCGAAAAGAAACGCGGTGCGTGCGGCGTCGTCGCAGGCGAGCCGGCGCAGGGACGGCGCGGGATCGGCGCATGGAAGCTGCGGCGAAAGCCTCTGCAGCAGGTCGAGCCAGCTCGCAGAGCTCTCAAGGTAGGTGCCGGAGAGCAAAGGGGCGAACCGGCAGCCGCGCCGCAGCACCTTTTCGAACAGAGTGCGCGGTTCGGCGAGCGGAAAGAGCGCCTCGGTCATGCCGCGCATCTCCGGGGTGATCTCGAGGCCGGGTGCCCAAAGGGGTAAGGGATAGCTCGCAGCGTAACTTACGAAGCGGCCTCCAAGGCGCGAGATGCGCCGTTCCAGCCGGTCGTCGAGAAGGGAGCCGGGCGTAAGAAGCCGCCCCAGGCGCTCCCGGATCGCGTGTGGCTCTGCCGTGGGGACGAATGAGAGCCGCATCGGCTAGATGATCACCTGGTGCAGGTCGCGGCGCTGGTAGCGCCACCAGAAGGCAGCAGCGCGGACGAACCAGTCGACTACGAAGACGCTCCAGACCGCATAAAGCGAGAGTTTGAGAGGGACGGCGGCGATGTAGGAGAAAAGCACCCGGACCCCCCACATGGAGGCCAGGGTGATCAGGAAGACGAAGTGGGTGTCGCCGGTGCCGCGCAGGCTGCCGGCGTAGACGAAGGAGAGTGCTAGCGGTACCTGCGCGAAGGCGACCAGCCGGAGGAAGACGCTCCCTTTCTCGATGACGTCGGGGTCGGTGGTGAAGAGGGCGATCAACTGGTGCGGCAGGAAGAAAAAGAGCAGCGCCATGAAGGCCATGACCAGGACGGCGAGTCTCAACGCCTCGGTGTGGCTCATGTGGGCCCGCCTTAGCTTCCTCGCCCCGAGCGCCTGCCCCATGAGGGTCGCCGCCGCGATACCCATCCCGGCGCCGGGCATGAAGGAGAGCGACTCGATGGAGAGACCGATCTGGTGCGCGGCGTACGCGGCGGTTCCGAAGCCAATGATGAACTTTGAATAGAAGAGCTGGCCGGACTGCTGGGCGATGCGCTCGAGGGCGACCGGGTAGCCGATGCCGAGCACCTTCTTCAGCAGCACCAGGTCCGGTTTCCCGACCTTCAGGTAACCACCGCGGAACGCCTGGACGAGGAGGTAGCAAAAGCCCGCCGCCTCGGATAGGTTGATGGCGTAGGCCGCGCCGACGACGCCGAAGCGGGGAAAGCCGAAGTGGCCGTAGATGAGGGGGTAGGCGATCGCCACGTGCAGGACGTTCACCAGGAGGATCCCCTCCATCGGGGTGCGTGTGTTGCCGGTCCCCTGCATGATGGCGGAGAGGATGTTCAGCCCGGCGGTGAAGCCGAAGTATAGAAAGACGAGGCGGATGTACTCGGAGGCGTAGGAGAGCACCTCGGGCTGTGCCCCCATGAAGACGGCGATCTCCTTGCCGAAGGAGATGCCGAGGAGACTCGCGGCAACGGCGAGAAGGACGCAGAAGAGAAGCGACGCGAAGGCGGCTCTCTTCGCCTCGACGCGCCTGCCCGCGCCCCAGAGGTGGGCGATGACCACGTTGGTTCCCGTGGAGAGCCCCCAGAAGACGGTCATGGTGACGAAAATGAGGAGCTGTCCGAGACCGGTGGCGGCGATCGCCGCGGCACCGAGCCCGCCGACCATGAAGATGTCCACGATTGAGACCAGGCGCTGGAAAAGCGAGGACAAAAGCACCGGCATGGAGAGGGCGGCGACATCACGACGGATCGAGATGCGCTTGCTGTTTTTGGAAGAGATGAGACGTTTCAAGACGACAGGCGTTTCCTTCAAAAGGCAAAAAGCCGGGACCAGTACGGTCCCGGCGGGGATGGGTGGAGGTTACAGTTCCTTCAGGGCTTCTTCCTGGCTGCGCACGAAGTTCTTCGCCCTTCCGGAAGGGGCGATGATGCCGTAGGCCATGGCCTCGTTCAGCTCCGCCTCGGTGGCGCCTGCATTTTTCGCGACCGCGAAATGCTTCTTGAGTCAGTCCGGGCAGCCGACCGCTACGGCGCATGCCACGCGGATCAGCTCGCGGTACTTCTCCTCGAGGACTTCCTCGTACTCGAAATCGAGAATCTTCTTGCGGATCTTCATGGTCAACCTCCCTGTGCGTTGCTGTGGCGTTGAACGCCTACATAACTAGCACAAACAGGTGGGGCTGAAAACCATAACCTGAAAAAAGAAGGAAGGGGTAGGCGCTCAGGGCTCGCCGCGTTTCGCGCTTCCCACTGCCGTGCGGGCTGTGCTGTCGCCGGTGAGCTTTTGCACCGCGACCGTCATGCCGCGCACCTTTGCCTCAAACTCGCCGTAAGCGCGGGCGATCTCACCCTCGGCGTTCGCCACCAGCGCGTTCAGCTTCCTTTCCGCGGCTTCGAGCTCCCTGCGGTACTGTTCCAACTGCTCGTCCACATCCATCAGCATGTTTTCCAGTTTCCAGCGGCGGTTGGCCGGGGTGAGGGAGTAGTCGTTGAGGATCGCGGTGATGTCGTCCTCGGTGTTCTGCAGGTGCGCTTCCGCTTCCCTTCTTTTCCTGATCGCCTGCTGCATCTTCTCGAACGAAATGATCTTGGCCATACCTTTTCCTTCAGCATGTGTTTCAACCGGGGTGACGTACCCCGTTCCTGCCGGCCGCATCGGTGGATGTTTGGCGCTCGGCGAGGCCACAGATATCTTATTTTATTTGGGGTTGTCGTGTAAACGCTGAAATAAAAAGGAAAAACTCACGAACCTTCAGGCGGCGTCGAAACAGGGCATGCCGGCGCAGGCGGCTTGAAAGTGCCGGAAAATCTGATACTTTATCCCCTTGTGTCAGAGGGCGACCAAGACATCCGGCCTTTATGGAAGAGGAGAGCGATGAACGGTAAAGAAGCTAGGGACGTTCAGGAACACGTAGCAGACCCGACTAGGCTCGCGGCCTTGCGTGCCGTCGCCCTGCTCGACACACCCGCCGAGGAGGCGTTCGACAGGCTGACCAGGCTCGCGGCTCGCTTCACCGGAGCCCCGGCCGCCCTGGTCTCCCTAATCGATTCGGATCGCCAGTTCTTCAAAAGCTGCCTGGGACTTCCAGAGCCGTGGCAGTCACGGCGCGAGACCCCTCTTTCCCATTCCTTCTGCCAGTACAACCGCATCGCCAAGACCCCACTCATCATTAAGGACGCGCGCGAGCATCCACTTTTCAAGGACAACCTCGCCATTCGCGACCTGAACGTGATTGCCTACCTCGGCATCCCCCTAACCAGTGCGGACGGCTACATCCTAGGCTCTTTCTGCGTCCTTGACGGGAAGCCCAGAGAGTGGACCGGCGAGCAGATCTCCGTAGTGGAGGATCTGGCCGCTGCCGTGATGACAGAAATTCAGCTCAGGTCGGAGATCGTGACCCGGCGCCTGGCCGAGCGGCAGATGAAGGAGAGAAACGCCGAGCTCAGTACCGCTTACGGACAGCTGGAGCTCGAGAGTGCCGAGCGGTTGCAGGTCGCGGAGCGCCTGAGACAGATGGACCGGATGCTGATCCAGCAGGGGCGCCTGGCGGCCATGGGGGAGCTGATCAGCAACATCGCGCACCAGTGGCGCCAGCCGCTGAACGTGCTCGCCCTTCTGGCACAGGACCTTCCCATCACCCTGCGGCTCGGTGAGCTGACCGAGGAATACCTGGACACGAAGGTGGAGAAGATGATGGATGCGATCATGCAGATGTCGCAGACCATCGACAAGTTCAGGAGCTTTTTCACCCCCGTAGCGGAAAAATCGAGGTTCTCCGTGCTGGAGGCGGTGGAGAAAACCGTTTCCCTGGTGGATATAAGCCTGCACGAGGTGCAGATCAGGATCGAGGTCACCTCCTCGGCGCAGCCGCAGATCGAGGGGTACCCCAACGAGTACGCGCAGGTGCTCTTGAACCTTCTCATCAACGCGCGGGACGCTTTCGTGGCGGCGAAGCCGCCAAAGCCGACGATCCGGATCCACGTGGGCGAAGAGAACGGCCGGTCGGTGGTGACCGTCTCCGACAACGCCGGGGGGGTGCCGGAGGAGATCCTCGAAAGGTATTCGATCCTTACTTCACCACCAAAGGGCCGCAAGGGGCGGGGATCGGCCTTTACATGGCGAAGATGATCATTGAGAGGAACATGAAAGGAGCACTCACCGTCGAGAACGCCGAGGGTGGCGCGAGGTTCCGCGTGGTGGTGTGAGGCGTCAGGCCTTTAACCGGTCGATGCGGTGATTGGTAAATGAAGCGGCCGTTGTCCTTGGGACAGCGGCCGCTTTTTTTTGAGCGATTCCGGCCATCGCACTTCGCACGACGGAACGCAAAGTGGCTGGTAGTTTCACGTTGCTGCATAGGAGCGGTACTCGCGTGGCGGAAACCTCTTTGGATAAAGTGTCGACACTTTTATGTTGACATGGGTAGCAATCGGCGTATTTTGGCACGCGTAACGAACATTAGCATGAAAGGTGTCGACAATGAATGAATCACTAACCGAGGCGGAAACTTCGTCGCTTTCGTTATCGGATCGAATTTTCGAGCAACTGCAGACCGCCATCGTGAAGGGGGCGATCCCTGCCGGGAGCAAGATTTCGGAACCGGAACTGGCAAAGACGTTCGGGATAAGCCGGGGGACCCTGCGCGAGGCGCTCAGCAGGCTGGAGGAAAGGTACCTGGTGGTCCGGTCTCCGAACCTTGGGGCTCGGGTGGTGACCCTGTCGTACGAGGAACTGATCGACATCTATCAGGTCCGCGAGGCGCTTGGGGGGATGGCCTGCGGGCTGGCGGCGGTGAACATGACCGACGAGGAGATCGCCGACCTCGGGCGGCTGCTGGACGACCACGAAAAGAGCATCCGGGAGGACCAGGGGCTTTCCTACTACCAGCAGGAGGGGGAGTTCGACTTCCATTACCGCATTCTCCTCGGGAGCCGCAACCGCAAGGTGATCAGCATCCTCGAAGGGGGGCTTTACCAACTGATGCGGATGTATCGCTACCAGTTCAGCACGTCGAGCCCGCGTCCCCTCCTGGCCCTCAAGGAACACCGCCGGATCGTGGAGGCGCTCGCCGAGCGGGACGCCGAGCTTGCCGACCTCCTGATGAGACGCCACATCAGCGCGGCGCGCAAAAGCATCGAAGAAAGGCGCCGGCAGTCACTGGAACAGAAGGGGTAACCGATGGCGGCATCCGTCACCGCGGGAACGAAGCTTCGAGCGGCCATAGAGCAGGAGCGGCCGCTGCAGATCGTTGGCGCCGTCAACGCCTACTGCGCCATGCTCGCCGAGGCGGCGGGGCACCGGGCCCTCTACCTCTCTGGGGCGGGCGTCGCCAACGCCTCCTACGGCTGTCCCGATCTGGGAATAACCTGCCTCGATGATGTCCTGGAAGACGCCCGCCGGATCACCGGCGCCTGCGAACTCCCGCTATTGGTGGACATCGACACGGGGTGGGGGTCGCCCTTCACGATAGCTCGTGCGGTAAGAGAGATGACCCGGGCGGGCGTCGCCGCAATTCATATCGAGGACCAGGTCTTCCCCAAACGCTGCGGACACCGCCCCAACAAGAGCGTGGTCGAAAGGGAAAAGATGGTCGACCGGATCAAGGCGGCGGTGGATGCCAAAGCGGATGCTTCCTTCATCATCATGGCGCGCACCGACGCCCTCGCCTGCGAGGGGATCGATTCAGCCATCGAGCGCGCCTCCCTTTACGTGGAGGCAGGCGCGGACGCGATCTTCGCCGAGGCGGCGACCGACCTGGAACAGTACCGGAGGTTCGCCGAAGCGGTGCCGGTGCCCATTCTCGCCAACATCACCGAGGGAGGGCGGACGCCGCTCTTCACGGCGAAGGAACTCTCGGCGGTCGGGGTCGCCATGGTTCTCTACCCCCTCAGTGCCTTCCGGGCCATGAGCAAGGTAGCCTCGCTGGTCTACGAGACCATCCATTGCACCGGTACCCAGCGCGATCTGCTCGGGTTGATGCAGTCACGCGAGGAGCTGTACCGGGTCCTCGGATACCGGGAGTACGAGGAGAGGCTGGACCGGCTCATGAAGGGGAGGGGAGATGACGGTAACTGAGGAAACCAACAGCACCGCTGAGATCAATGTACGGCCTTCGGCCGACCTGGAAATGATCGCCATCGCCCGCTACATCAAAGAGGCGACCATCACCAGCGAGGAAGCCTACCGGACTGCGGCCCTTAGCCTGATGGACGCCATGGGATGCGCCGTCCTCGCGTCAAGGTTCTCCGACTGCACGAAGCTCCTCGGGCCGGTGGCGCCGGATACGGTGGTGCCGCACGGATGCCGTGTGCCGGGAACCCGCTTCGAACTCGATCCCGTGAGCGGCGCCTTCAACATCGGCACCTTGATCAGGTGGCTCGACTACAACGACACTTGGCTTGCCGCTGAATGGGGGCATCCGTCCGACAACCTCGGAGGAATCCTGGCCGTCGCCGATCACCTGAGCCGGAGAAGGGTAGCTGAAGGGATGGCCCCCCTCACCATGCGCGACGTCTTGACCGCGATGATCAAGGCGCATGAAATCCAGGGGTGCCTCGCGCTGGAAAACAGCTTGAACGCCGTCGGGCTCGACCACGTGGCGCTTGTGAAGGTGGCGACCGCCGCGGTGGTGACCGATCTCTTGGGGGGAACGCTCGAACAGGTGGTCGACGCGGTTTCCCAGGCGTGGGTGGACGGCCAGAGCCTAAGGATCTACCGCCAGGCGCCCAACACGGGATCGCGCAAATCCTGGGGGGCGGGGGACGCAACGAGCCGGGGCGTGTGGCTCGCGCTTTTGACCATGCGGGGTGAAGCCGGGTACCCGGGGGCGCTCTCTGCCAAGGGGTGGGGCTTCTACGACGTATGTTTCCGAGGAGAACCTTTCCGTTTCCAACGCCCGTACGAAAGCTACGTGATGGAAAACGTCCTTTTCAAAGTGGCCTACCCCGCGGAGTTCCATGCCCAGAGCGCGCTCGAGGCGGCGATCAGGCTGCACCCTGAGGTGAAGGGGCGGCTCTCCGAGATCGAGCGGGTGGAGATCCGCACCCATCGCGCGGCGCTCCGGATCATCAGCAAGACGGGAGAGCTGCATAACCCCGCCGACCGAGACCACTGCCTCCAGTACATCACCGCGGTCGGCCTCATCTTCGGCGGACTCACGGCGACCGACTACCTGGACGAAAGGGCTGCCGATCCTCGCATCGACGACCTCAGGCGGAAGATGGCGGTTACCGAGGAGGAGCGTTACAGCCTCGACTATCTGGACCCTCAGAAGCGCTCGATCGCGAGTTCGGTGCAGATCTTTTACCGGGACGGAGGGCAAAGCGAGGAGGTGGAGGTGGAGTACCCGCTCGGTCACCGGCGTCGGCGCGCCGAGGCCTTGCCGCTCATCCTCAGGAAACTCGACGATAACCTCGCCACCCTTCCCGGGGAACGGGCCGCAGGCGTCATGGAACTGAGCCGCGACCGGCAGCGCCTCGAGGAGACCCCCGTCAACGACTTCATGGCACTTTTTACCGTTTGACCTGCTGCAGAAACCGCAAGCGCTTGCACTCATCCGCAGCTTAACAACAACCACAAGGAGATGAACATGGCTCTAAAGGAAGCCGTCAGGCGAAAGCTCGACGAGTTCAGGCCGAGGACCACCCGGCTGGCGAAAGAGTACGGCAAGGTGAAGATCGACGAAGTGACCATCGAACAGTGCATCGGCGGGGCGCGGGACATCCGCTGCCTGGTAACCGACATTTCATATCTCGACCCGCAGGAAGGGATCCGTTTCCGCGGCAAGACCATTCCGGAGACCTTCGCGGCCCTCCCCAAGGCCCCCGGTTCCGAGTACCCGACCGTGGAATCGTTCTGGTATTTCCTCCTTACCGGCGAGGTGCCGACGCAGGCACAGGTGGACGAGGTGCTCGCGGATTGGAAGAAGCGCCAGGAGGTGCCGGGGTACGTTTTCGACATCATCAGGGCCATGCCGCGCGACAGCCACCCGATGACCATGCTTTCCACCGGTATCGGTGCCATGCAGCGGGAATCGAAGTTCGCCGCCTACTACACCTCGGGGAGTTTCAACAAGCTCGGCGCGTGGGAGTACGTCTACGAGGACGCGTGCGACATCGTCGCCCGCATTCCGGTGCTGGCAGCCTTCATCTACAACCTGAAGTACCGTGACGACGCACCGCTCGCGATCGACCCGTCGCTCGACATGGGAGCGAACTTCGCCCGCATGATCGGCCAGGGTGACGAGTACATGGATGTGGCACGCATGTACTTCATCCTCCACTCCGACCACGAGTCCGGCAACGTTTCCGCTCATGCCACCCATCTCGTGCACTCGGCGCTCTCCGACCCGTACCTCTCCTATGCCGCCGGGCTGAACGGGCTGGCAGGTCCGCTCCACGGCCGCGCCAATCAGGAGGTGCTCGACTGGACCTTGAAGTTCCAAAAGAAATACTGCAGCAACGAGGAGCCGACCCGCGAGCTCATCACCAAGGCGCTCTGGGACACCCTGAATTCCGGCCAAGTCATCCCGGGGTACGGCCACGCGGTGCTCAGGAAAACCGACCCGCGCTACACCTCGCAGCGGGAGTTCTGCCAGAAACACCTCCCGGAGGACCCGCTTTTCAAGCTGGTTTCCATGATCTTCGAGGTGGCCCCGGGGGTGCTCGCCGAGCACGGCAAGACCAAGAACCCCTGGCCCAACGTGGACGCACAGTCCGGCGTCATCCAGTGGCATTACGGGGTGAAGGAGTGGGACTTCTATACCGTGCTCTTCGGAGTAGGGCGCGCGCTCGGGTGCATGGCCAACCTCACCTGGGATCGCGGGCTTGGATACGCCATAGAGCGGCCGAAGTCGGTGACCACCTCGATGCTTGAGAAGTGGGCCGCGGAAGGCGGCCGCAGCTAGCCTTTTTTTTAACGCGCAACGTATACGACAAAATAAAACAAGGAGAAAACGTCATGTCCGAATATGGAACACTGCAGGACCGCGTCCGCTGCAAGTCGCTCTTAAAAAAGGTGATGACGCCGGAACAGACCATCCAATTTTTCAAGCCCGGTATGAACCTAGGCTGGTCGGGCTTCACCCCGGCCGGCTACCCGAAAGCGGTGCCGATCGCCCTGGCCGATCACGTGGAGAAGAACAACCTCCAAGGGAAGATGCGTTTCAACCTTTTCACCGGCGCCTCCGTCGGAGCCGAGACCGAGGACCGCTGGGCGAGCCTCGACATGCTGGATCGCCGCTGGCCCTACCAGACCGGCAAGAATATCGCGGCCGGCATCAACGAGGGGAGGATCAGGATGGGCGACAAGCACCTCTCCCTCTTCGCCCAGGACCTGGGTTACGGCTTCTACACCAAGGACACCGAAACAGGCAGGCTGGACATCGCCATCATCGAGGTCTCGGCCATCACCGAGGACGGCGGCCTCGTCCCCACCTCGTCGTGCGGAGTCATCCCGGAGATCCTCATGGTGTGCGACAAGATCATCGTCGAGGTGAACGTGGGGCAGCCCTCCTTCGAAGGGATGCACGACAACATCTCCTGCATGAACCCTCCCAATCGGCAGAGCCTCGACATCACCCGCGCCGATTCGAGGATAGGGACCACGTACGTTCCGTGCGACCCCGCGAAGATCGTCGCCGTCGTCGAGTCGCGTCATCGAGACAACGGCAGGGCCTTCTCCGAACAGGACGAGACCTCCGAGGCGATCGCGCGGAACATCATCGACTTCTTCAGCCACGAGGTGAAGGCGGGGCGCCTTCCGAAAAACCTCCTGCCGCTGCAGTCCGGGGTCGGTTCCATCGCCAACGCGGTCATCGGCGGGCTCGCCAAGGGGCCCTTCAGCGACCTGAGTGTCTACACCGAGGTCCTGCAGGACACCATGCTCGACCTGATCGATTCCGGCAAGCTGAACTGCGCGTCGTCCTGCTCCCTGTCGCTTTCGAAGGATGAAGGGTTCCCGCGCTTCTTCGCGAACATGGACAAGTACTCCGACAAGATCCTGCTGCGTCCGCTTTCCATCTCGAACGCCCCGGAACCGATCCGGCGCCTCGGGGTGATCGCGATGAACACACCGGTCGAGATCGACATCTACGCCCACGCAAACTCGACCCTCGTGGGGGGGACCCGCATGATCAACGGGATCGGCGGTTCCGGTGATTTCCTGCGTAACGGCTTCCTGAAGATCATGCACACGCCGTCGAGCCGTCCCTCGAAGACCGACCCGACCGGCATCACCTGCGTCGTGCCGCATTGCTCGCACATCGACCATACCGAGCATGACCTCGATTGCGTGGTCACCGAGCAGGGGCTCGCGGACCTGAGGGGGCTTGCCCCGAAGGAACGCGCGAAGAGGATCATCGAGAAATGCGCCCATCCGGACTACAAGCCGATCCTCACCGAGTACCTGGAGATGGCGAGCAAGGAGTGTCTGGCCCGGAAGGTGGGGCACGAGCCGCAGATGTGGGACCGTGCCTTCAAGATGCAGCTGAACCTCGCCCAGAACGGGACCATGAAGATAAAGAACTGGGACATAAAGATCGATCTCTGCGCATAGGGAGAGCCCGCGCCCCCGGCGGCCGTTCGACTGCCGTCGGGGGCGTTTCCATAAGAACCAGGCGGTGAAGATATTTGCCGTATATGAGGGGATCTTCTGCGGTCTGTCAGCGGTCTACGCCGGACTGGCGCAGGTGCTGAACGAGGTATATGGGAGGACGGTTGCTCGTACCGGCTCGGCGCGGGAACGGTGGCGCTATGAACGGCGAGTTATCTATTGAAAAACGATTCAGGCCGGTACCTGGGCCATGAAATCTGTAAAAAATTTGCGAATGCGCTGGCGGCGGCCGCAAGTTTTTCTGCGACTTAAGCTACCACCGTCGTACGTTCTTAGCCATCTTACTACTTCAAGATCTCAAATTTCTGGTGCGCCGTCGGATAACTTTTTGCTGCTCGGACATCGCGGCATCCGGTAATGACCTCAAGCCGCCTGCACGATCAGGTGATGATCCGCTCCGTGCGCAAGATCCTGTAGACCCCGACTTTCACGAAATCGTTCACTGCAAACCACGCGAGCGCGTAGCCCCAGACGAGCAGTGCGTACTGCCAGCCGATGGGCGCTATGAACCAGCCGTAGACAGCGAAGAGTGTAGCGGCGATCTTGGTCGAGGTTGCCGCCCAGAAGAGCAGGGGCGCCGGGTACGGGGGCTGCCAGAAACGGCGCTCGGTGCGGGTGGCGAAAATGGTCAGATGCCCGGCTATTGCAAGTTTCAGGAAGACGAAGCTTTGTACCGCGCCGTCGGGAAGTTTGAGGTAGACTCTGGCAATGTAGAAGATCCCAAAGCTTGCGATGACGCCCAAGACGCCAAGCACGGTTGCTACGGCCAGCACCTCAGTCATGTTCCAGCGAATTGGACGCTCGTCAACCTTGGTGTTGTCGAAGGCGATGGCGAGAATCGGGATGTCGTTGAGAAATGCCAGGATGATGATCATGATGGCTGTGACCGGGTAAAAATTGAAAATGAGGATGGACGCAGTCATGAAGAGTATCACGCGGATGGTCTCGGCGATCCGGTAGATGCTGTAGCTCTTCATCCTTTCGAAGGTGACCCTTGCTCCCTTGATCGCGTCGATGATGACCGACAGCCCGGGTGCCAGGAGAATAAGGTCGGCCGCAGCCCGGGCCGCATCCGTAGCCCCAGAGACGGCTATCCCCGCATCGGCCTTCTTCAGGGCGGGAGCGTCGTTTACCCCGTCGCCTGTCATGCCGACGATGTGCGTTCCCTTCTGCAGCCTGTCCACAATGAGGTACTTGTCCTCGGGGAATACCTGGGCGAACCCGTTGGCGTTCTCAATGAGGGCGATGATCTCCGATTCATGACTCTGGACATACCCCTTGGGTAGTGCGAGATTCTCGAACTCGTTTTCCAGGTTTTTTACCACCGAGTGGGCGAACCGCCGCACCTCCTCCGCCTCGACCTCAGGAGAGAGCTGCCTGAATATGGCCTTCGCAATCACCTCGCCCAAAAGGACCAGTTCCCGGGTGCTTGCCCCGCTCAGCTCCCGGGCGTTAGAAATTTCCGTACCGATGCCGAGCACTTCGGCGATATGTCGTGCGATGGCGACGTTGTCCCCGGTAACCATCTTGATGTTCAGGCCGAGACGCTTAGCTTCATCGATGGTGCTGCGTGAGTCTTCCCTGGGGGGATCGAAGAGAGGGATGAGTCCGACGAAGTCGAAAAATTGGTCCTCCAGCCGCTTCCGGGCCACCCCAAGGGTCCGGTAGCCCTTCTCGGCAAACTTCTCGACGAGCAGGGCCATTTCACGCTGTTCGAAATGCTCGTCGCACAGTCCGAAAACGACCTGAGGTGCCCCTTTGGTGACGATGAATCTGCTCTCTTCGGACTCGATCAGCGCCTCGGTCCTCTTGCGCACCGGATCGAAGGGGGTGAAGGAAATCTGGCGATTGTCAACGGCTCCCGGGGCGCCGGCACTGCCCCGGAGGCGTTCGAAGATGGGGATTTCGATCGGGTCACCGTTTTCCTCCCGGGAGGCGAGGGCAGCGCAGAGCAGAAGTTCATCGGTGTCGTGGCCTTTGGCGGGCACCGGATCGGCTACCGTCATCCGGTTCTGTGTAAGGGTCCCGGTCTTGTCGGAACAGAGAATGTCGACCCCGGCTAACTCTTCGATGGCGACCAGGCGATTGACGACCGCTTGCTTCTTCGCAAGGTTCATCGCACCCACCGCCATGGTCACGGAAAGGATGGCTGGCATGGCCACTGGTATTGCAGCGACCGTCAACACCAGGACGAAGCGGAGGATTTCCAGCATGTTCTCGTGCCGAAACATGGCTGTTATCAGAATGATCGCCGTCAGGAAGACGGTAATCGCGATCAGATAATTGCCGATATTGATGACGGCCTTCTGGAAGTGACTCTTTTCTTCCCGCTGCGCTTTAGCGACCAGCGCCACTGTCTTGCCGAAGAAGGTATTGAGCGCGGTGTTGGTGACAACACCCAGCATCTCGCCCTGCTTCACTACCGAGTTGGAGTAGGCGATGTCCCCAGATTTCTTGCTTGTCGGAAGGGACTCCCCTGTCAGGGCCGATTGGTCGACCAGAATATAATCACCTTCGATGAGTTTTATGTCCGCAGGTATCAAGTCACCGATTTTGACCTTTATAATGTCTCCCGGCACCAGGTTCCTCGCATCGATGGTCTGAAATTCGCCATCGCGGAGCACAAGGGCGTTTTTGGCCAGCTTTTCCTTGAGTACTCTTAGCGCGTTCAGCGCCTTCGACTCATGCAAGAAATCTATCAATACGTTGGTAATGAGCAGGATGGTGATGATCGTGAAGTCCTCCCACTTTCCGACCAGCGCCGAAAGGAGGGCTGCGGCTTCGATCATCCAAGGGATAGGCCCCCAAAATCGCCGCAATAACCTGTGAAAAAGAGATTCAGCTTTCGCGGGGATCTCGTTGCGTCCATAGAGCTTTACCCGCTTCTCTGCCTCGCTTACAGAAAGCCCGTTTGCTCTGTCTGTTCTCAGTTCCCCGAGAGCGTCCTCGATCGAAAGTGATGAAAACGATTCGGTGCTCTTAGTCAGGGAGCCTTGCGCAATTATCCGATCAGCCATCGCCGAGCCTCTGTAATTTCGCTGTTGCCGAAGACCCTAACCTGCCCTGGAATAAAAAAACCGAACGCCTGTACCGCTAGGCGGATCCACTCACATACTAACAATCCGTTGAGTATACCCGTTGAGCGGCCGCGATGTGGAACCAAGACGAATAAAAGCGTATTATAAATCTAGTTCCCTTAAGCTAGGGAGATGTCCATTGAGGAGAGATACCATGACAGACATCAAACGCATACTGGTCCTTAATCGGCTGTCGCAATACACTCACGATGCTTTGCGTTACGGAATGGTCTTGGCTAAGAGGTTCGAAGCCGAGCTTTGCATCCTGCGCGTCATCTCGAATCCTGTAGATATGGAAGCGGTCAACGCGCCCGGACTCTTCCTGAAGGGGGAAAAGTACAGGGATTACCGCGATTTGCAGGAGCAATATCAGGAGGATCTGGACAGGGCGATTTGCGGCGAAACCAAAGGGGAAGCTCGGGTTCGGGGGGTGGTCACGGACAAGGACCCGATTCCCGAGATCACGAGAATGGTGCGGGAGGAGCGATTTGACCTGCTGGTGATTCTCGCCCACGAGGAGGGACGTCTGGAGCATATGCTGTTCGGTGAGAACGACGGCCTGATCAGGAACCTTCCCTGCTCAATCCTGCTGGTGAAACATGAGCCGAGACAGGTAGGATAGCTGTTACGAGCACAATGACCAAACTTGCTTCCTCATCCTGTTTATGGTGGGCTAAAATTGAAATCCGGCCCGCAGCCTTGGGCCAGCAGTGATCTCCGGGGCCGCTCCATCACTTCGGCCATGACCGCTAAGGCGTGTTCCGGTGGAAGCGTTGTGTTGTGGCTCAATCGCGAGGAGGACGAGCATGAACGTGCGGCTTGACGGCAAACGGGCCGTCGTCACTGGCGGCAATTCCGGCATCGGTGAGGCGATTTCAGTGGGCCTCGCCGAAGCGGGCGCTCTAGTGGCAATCAACTATGTCGCCCATCCTGAGGCCGCGCATTCGCTCGTGCAGCGGATTCAGGAGCAAGGCGGCCTTGCCATGGCAATCCAGGCCGACGTATCCGATCCCGAGGCTATCGCGAAAATGTTCGAAAGCGTTCAGGTTGCCTGGGGTGGGGTTGATATCCTGGTCAACAATGCGGGCATCGATGGTGTTCGCGCCTTGGCCTGGGAGACGGATGTCGCCGCCTGGCAAAAAGTGATCGAGGTGAACCTGGTAGGAGCCTTCTATTGCGCCCGAGAAGCCCTGCGGCGGATGGTGCCGCAGAAAAGCGGCGTCATTCTCTCCATCAGCTCGGTGCATGAAGAAATTGCCTGGTCCGGTTACAGCGCCTACACTGCAAGCAAGGCTGCCGTATCCATGCTGACCAAGACCCTGGCCCAGGAAGCTGCGCCGCACGGGGTGCGCGTGCTTGCTGTTGCGCCCGGAGCGATCAAGACACCGATCAACCGCGCCGTCTGGAGCGATGCCGGGAGTTTGCAGGACTTGGTCGAGAAGATCCCGCTGAAGCGAATCGGAGCCCCCGAAGAAGTCGCCCGCATGGTGGTGGTACTCGCCTCTGACATCGCCTCCTATGTGACCGGTCGCACCATCTTCGTGGACGGGGGCATGACCGACTATCCCGACTTCGCCCATGGCGGTTAGTCGCGGCAAGTGGCCTGGCCTTTGACCGGCTGAAAAGAGCTGCGCTCCGAAACCAAACGAAAGGAGACATCATGAGTCCCTCGGATCGTTACGCGCCGGGATGGCCCGGCATCCCCGCACGCTGGACCTCCAGCGCCAAATCGGGTGTGGGTGTGTCCCTGAGCGACATGAGCCATGTTTGGTTCACTCTGAGCCACGGAATTTTCAACGAGATCTATTATCCACGGATAGACCAGGCCTGCGTGCGCGACATGGGGTTGATCGTCACCGACGGAGCGGATTTCCTCTCAGAGGAAAAGCGTGACGCCGCCAGCGAGGTTCAGTGGCTGGCCGACGGCGTGCCGGCCTTTCGTGTAGTGAACAGATGCCGCAAGGGTCGCTACCGTATCGAAAAGAAGATTCTGACCGACTCCAAGCGGGACACGGTGTTGCAGCAAACCCGATTCTTCGCCCAAGAAGGGGAGATTGCGAATTATCACCTGTACGTATTGCTTGCTCCGCACCTGGGCAATCACGGAGCCGGCAATACCGCCTGGGTTGGCGAATATAAAGGCATTTCCATGTTGTTCGCGGAAAGGGACGGGAACGCCCTCGCTTTGGCCTGCTCCGTTCCCTGGCGCAAGCGTTCCGTCGGATTTGTCGGGTTTTCGGATGGATGGCAGGATCTCTTCTCTCACAAACAGATGACCTGGGACTATACGCGGGCCGAGAACGGAAACATCGCCATGACGGCAGAGGTTGACCTGGAATCGGGTAATGGTGGATTTCTGTTAGCCTTGGGGTTCGGGCGCAATGCGGCCGAAGCGGGGAACCGTGCGCGCGCGGCACTTCAGGACGGCTTTGACGCTGCGCAATCGGAGTATGTTCAAGGGTGGAACAGATGGCAGGAGCTGTTGGTGCCACTCGACACGGATCGGGCATCCGGCCGGCCAAACTTTTACCGGGTGAGCACGACCGTCTTGCGTGTCCACGAGGCCTCCAATTTCCCCGGGGGAATAATCGCCAGCCTATCGATCCCGTGGGGGTTCAGCAAGGGGGACAACGATCTCGGCGGTTATCACCTCGCCTGGCCGCGCGACCTGGTGGAGTCGGCGGGGGGGCTTCTGGCTGCCGGGGGGCATGAGGAGGTTCGTCGCGTACTCTGTTATTTGCAGGCGACCCAAGAAGCCGACGGACACTGGGCACAGAACATGTGGTTGGATGGCACTCCCTACTGGAACGGCATCCAGATGGACGAAACAGCCCTGCCGGTCCTGCTCGTTGACCTGAGCCGGCGTGAAAAGGCACTGGCCGCAGACGATGTGGCCCGGTTCTGGCCTATGGTGCGGCAAGCCGTGGCATATCTGGTCCGCAACGGGCCGGTGAGCCCGCAGGACCGCTGGGAGGAAGATCCCGGCTATTCGCCATTCACGGTCGCCGCCGAAATCGCCGCGCTCCTGGCTGCGGCGGATCTGGCCGAAATGCAGCAGGAGCAGTCAATCGCAACGTATCTACGCGAGACTGCAGATGTGTGGACCGCGTCCATCGACCGCTGGATCTACGTGAAAGGTACTGATTGGTGCCGTAAGTTCGAGGTTGCGGGGTATTATGTCCGGATCGCACCGGTCGAGACAGGAGGCGGGGTGTCTCGCTTTCAAAAGGGTATTCCGATAAGAAACGTCGCCGCCGACCAAGCCGAAAGTCCTGCCTACCATCTGGTGAGCCCAGACGCGCTGGCCCTTGTTCGTTTTGGCCTGCGCAGCGCCGACGACCCGCGCATCCTCGATACGATCAAACTCATCGATGCTCTGCTCAGGGTGGAGACGCGACAGGGCTCCGCCTGGCGTCGCTACAACGGCGACGGCTACGGCGAACATGGGGATGGCGAACCGTTTGACGGTACTGGTATAGGCCGGGGGTGGCCTCTGCTGACCGGGGAGCGAGCCCATTATGAACTGGCGGCCGGCCGGGACGGAGACGCACGGCAACTTAAGGCGGCTATGGAAACCTTTGCCGGCGCGGAAGGGCTGTTTCCCGAGCAGATTTGGGACGGAACGGACCTGCCGGAGCGTGAGCTGTTTTTGGGCCGGCCGTCCGGTTCCGCCATGCCGCTTGCATGGGCACACGCCGAGTATGTGAAGTTGCTGCGTTCTCTGCACGATGGACGGGTCTTCGACATGCCACCGCAAACCGTGCAGCGCTACCTGGTGGAGAAAACGGAATCGCCGTTCATGGTGTGGCGTTTCAACCACAAGATCCGCTCCCTGCCAGCCGGCAAGATACTGCGCATCGAGACACTGGCCCCGGCGGTCATTCACTGGAGCGACGATGAATGGCACACGGTGCATGATGATAAAACGCGCGATACCGGGCTTTCGGTCCATAGCGTGGATCTGGCAACGGAATTGCTCCCGGCAGGAAAAGAGGTCAAATTCACCATTTATTGGCCGGACCAGGATCATCACGAAGGCAATGACTTCGTTGTCGGCGTCGAATCCCAGCAGCAGTTTTTTTGCTGAGAAGCCGCCGCGGCCGACCTTTCTGCAGGCTTAGTCCTCCGAGCGCCGCGACTGCCACCCTGAAAAACAGGGAATTGGGAAATTATAAAGAAAAGAGGCGCAACACCTGATGGGTTGCGCCTCTTTTCTTTACATGAACATTCCAGGTTCTGGTTAGAACGGGATCTCGTCGTCCGGGTTGAATACCGGCTCCTCGTAACCGCCACCCTGGTTGTAGTCCTGCTGGGGACGGCCGCCGCCCTGGCGCGGTGCGCCACCCTCGCCCTTCGCGGAGAGCATCTGCATCTTCTCACCCACGATCTCGGTGGTGTAGCGGTCCTTGCCGTCCTTGTCGGTCCACTTGCGGGTCTGCAGGCGCCCCTCGATATATACGGTCTTACCCTTGGCGAGGTATTCGCCGGCGATCTCGGCGAGACGCGCCCAAAGGGTGATGTTGTGCCATTCGGTCTTGTCTTCCCAGTTGCCGTCCTTGCCCTTGATCCGGTCGGTGGTGGCCAGGGAGAAGGAGGCTACGGCGGTGCCGCCGGCGGTGTAACGGACCTCGGGGTCCTTGCCCAGGTTGCCTATGAGCATCACCTTGTTCAGACTTGCCATGGGGGTGTTCTCCTTTGCGTTTTGAATTGGGGAAGTGTATAGAAAACGCGCCTTCATGGCAAGCGATATTGTTTGACTCTCATCGTAAAAAAAAGTAACGTAACCGGTCATGCTGAGAGCTCGTATCTACCTTCTTTTCTTCGTTCCGTACACGTTGTTATGCAGCCTCGCCGCCGTGATCGGCGGTCTGTTCGACGCTTCCGGCCGGGTGGGCCACGCCTGCGCGAGGGTCTGGAGCCTGGTCTCGCTCCCGGTGGCCGGGATCAAGGTCGAAGTGGAGGGGCTGGAAATGGTCCCGACCGAGGGGCCGGTCATCTACATGGGGAACCACCAGGGCAACTTCGACATCCTCGCCCTGACCCGCGCCATACCGCGCCTGTTCTCCTGGGTCGCCAAGGAGGAGCTCTTCCGGGTGCCGGTCTTCGGCGCCGCGATGCGCCGGGCCGGGTACATCCCGCTTGACCGCAGCGACGGCAGAAAGGCGCTGAAGAGCATGAACCAGGCGGCGCAGCGCATCGCCTCCGGTGCGAGCGTGGTCATCTTCCCGGAGGGGACCCGCACGAAGGACGGTGCGCTCCTTCCCTTCAAACGCGGCGCCTTCATGCTGGCGGTGCGCGCCGGGGTTCCCATCGTCCCCTTCACCATCAACGGCAGCAGGGCCATCAACCCTCGCAACCGGATCGAGCTTCGCCCCGGCACCATCAGGGTGAGCTTCGGCGCGCCGATCGAGGTCGCCGGCGTCGCCGAGGCCGAGCTCCTGGAACGGGTGCGCGCGGCGATCGCGGCAAAGCTGGAGGTTGACTAGATGTCGATCGTGTACCTCGTACCGGCCCTCTTCGGCGTCGCGCTCATCTTCTGGGGACTGCCGGCCGCACACCGACTGCGCTCCCCCTTGAACGTCCTCGCGGCGGCGGCCGTGCTTTTGGGCGTGGCGCTCCTCCTTCTGGGGACGCTCCTCACCGTGGCCCCGAACTTCTTCCGCGGATGACGCGCTAGGGACGTAACAGGAACGACATGGATAAGGTCAAGACCATAGCAATAAACGTGGCGGCAGTAGTCGCCATCTCCCTTGCCCTCCTCTGGGGTAACACCCTGTACCGGCAGTACGTGCAGTTCGACAAGGGGGAGAAGGCTCTGCTCGCCGGGGACTTCACCGCCGCTGTGGCGGGGTACGAGGCGGCCATCCACATGTACACCCCGGGAAGCTCGGTGGTGCCGCGCGCCGCGCAGAAACTGTGGGATCTCGGCCAGATGGCCGAGGGAAGGCACGACACGGCGCGGGCGCTCATCGCCTACCGCGCCCTGAGGAGCTCTTTCTACGCCGTGGCCGGTGCCTACGCGCCGGGACAGGACTGGATCGCGCGCTGTGATGCCCGCATCGCGGACCTCGTGCTGCAGCAGAAGGGGCGGCCGGGGCCTTCGGGGAATTAGATAACGGGTTTAGGTAACCGAAGCGGCTACCTCGGCTAAATCCCCCCTGTCCCCCCTTCGCAAAGGCGCTACGGGGGGCGGGCTCCCCCTTCGCAAAGGGGGGAACGCTTGGGCAACTTACTACTTCCAGGGAACAGACATCGTTCCACGGAATTATCCGAAGAACCGCGCAATAGGAGAAGGCTGCACCTTTGTGGGGACTTCCGATTAACACTTACCCCGCAAAGGTGCGGTCCGGTCGTGAAGCGGCCGACGAGCGACAGGCGGGGAGCGGGGGATGACGTCTCCCGACAAAGGAGCACTTTGGAAGCAACCAGTATCGAGAGTACCGGCCTGAAGTTCGTGGCGCTCGGAGGACTCGGCGAGATCGGCCTGAACATGGCGGCCTTCGAGTACGGCGAGGACATCGTCATCGTCGACTGCGGCCTCATGTTCCCGGAGCCGTACATGCTGGGGATCGACGTGGTGATCCCGGACATCGGCTACCTCCTGGAGCGGGCCGACCGCATCCGGGCCATCCTGCTCACGCACGGCCACGAGGACCACATCGGCGCGCTCCCCTACGTGCTGCGCGATATCAATCCCCCCATCTATGGCACCGCCCTCACCCTCGGCTTTGTGAAGGAGAAGCTCAAGGAGTTCGAACTGGACGAGAAGGTCGATCTCCGCGTGGTGAAGCCCAAGGACGTCATAGAGCTGGGCGATTTCATCGTGGAGTTCATCCGCGTCGCCCACTCCACGGTGGATGGTTGCGCCCTGGCCCTCACCTGCCCGGAGGGGGTGGTGATCCACACCGGCGACTTCAAGATCGACCAGACCCCGGTGGACGGAGAGCTCACCGATCTCACCACGTTCGCCCGTTACGGCCAAAGAGGTGTGCTCGCGCTCTTCGCCGATTCCACCAATGTGGAGCGCGAGGGGTACACCCTTTCGGAGCGGGTGGTGGGTGAGGCTTTCGACGAGATTTTCCCGAGCTGCGCGGGGCGCGTCATCGTCGCCGCCTTCTCTAGCAATATCCACCGTGTGCAGCAGGTGGTGGACGCGGCACGAAAGAGCGGCCGGAAGGTGCTTTTGAACGGCCGTTCCATGATCGCCAACGTGCAGATCGCCCGCGAACTAGGCTACTTGAGGGTCCCCGA
Source organism: Geomonas ferrireducens (assembly GCF_004917065.1). Lineage (NCBI taxonomy): Bacteria > Pseudomonadati > Thermodesulfobacteriota > Desulfuromonadia > Geobacterales > Geobacteraceae > Geomonas > Geomonas ferrireducens. The sequence goes on along the minus strand of NZ_SSYA01000001.1, from coordinate 1,139,474 downwards.
CGACGTCCTGATGGATCTGAAGGAGCTCCCGAGGCTCCCTAAAGAGCAGGTCTGCATGATCACCACCGGGAGCCAGGGGGAGCCCAGAAGCTCGCTGATCCGCATAGCGATGGACGATCACAAGCAGATCAAGCTGGAGCGGGGCGACACGGTGATCCTCTCCTCGCGTTTCATCCCGGGGAACGAGAAGACCATCTCGGATCTGATGAACCACCTCTACCGGCGCGGCGCCGAGGTGATCCACGAGAAGGTGTCCGAGGTGCACGTCTCGGGGCACGCAAGCCAGGAGGAGCTTAAGCTTGTGCACAACCTTGTGCGGCCCCGCTTCTTCGTCCCGGTGCACGGCGAGTACCGCCATCTCGTGAAGCACGCCCAACTGGCCCAAAAACTTGGCACACCTGAGAAGCGCTGCATCCTCGCGGTGAACGGCGACGTGGTGCTCTTCTCGGGAGACGAGGCTGCGGTCGTTGATCACGTGAACACGGGGCGGGTCTTCGTGGACGGCAAGGGAGTCGGCGACGTCGGCAACGTGGTCTTAAAGGACAGGAAGCATCTCTCCGAGGACGGCATGGTGGTAGTCATCGTCGGCATCAACCAGGTGAGCGGCGAGATCATCTACGGTCCGGACATCGTGTCGCGCGGCTTCATCTTCGAGGACGAGAGCCAGCAGTACCTGGACGAGGCTAAGAAGGTGGTGCTGGACACGCTCGCCCTGGTGAGCTGCGAGGCGCTCACCGACTGGAGCGAGGTGAAGCTCGAGGTGCGCCGCGTGCTGCGCCGTTTCTTCAACAAGACCATAGAGAGGCGGCCGGTGATCCTGCCGCTTGTTTTGGAAATGTAATCACCCCATCCCCAACCTTCCCCCATCCGGGGAGGGAGTCCAAAACACGGGTAACGCATGACGACTGAAGAGAAGATCGAAAAGAAGGAAAAGGTTACCAAGGAAGTGAAGGGGATGGCCTTCGGCGCCGCCGGGATCTTCCTGTTCGTGGCGCTCGCCTCCTACCACGGCGAGGACCTCTCCTTCAACAGCGTCTCCACGCTCACCCAGACCCGGAACCTCGGGGGACGCTTCGGAGCCGAGCTGGCGGACTTCTTTCTGCAGCTTTTCGGGCTTGCCTCCTACATCTTCCCCTGCAACCTGATCTACCTGGCCTACCGCTCCTTCACCTCGGACCCGGTCCGCTGGCGGCGCTACAAGGCCGTAGGCTTCGTCCTGCTGGTGGTCTCGGTCGCGGGGCTTTTCGCCTTCAACCTGCAGTTCACCGAGTTCCTGGGGCAGCGCGTTCCGACCGGCGGCTTCATCGGCTTCCAAAGTTCCGCCCTCTTGAAGCGCGCCTTCGGCACGGTGGGGGCGCTCCTCATCCTCCTCCCGATGCTGGCGGCGAGCGCCATGTTGCTTTCGCGCTTCTCCTTCGTCCTCTTCGCCAACTGGTGGATGACGGCGCTGAAGGATAGCTGGGAAAAGAGCAAGCAGCGCCGGGCACTCGCGCGCGAGCTCGCCTCCGAGAAGGGGGCAAAAGAGGAGAAGCCGAGGCAGCACGCGGCACCGGTCATCAAGCCCCCCGTGGTGCCGCCGCCGGTTCCCGCGCCGGTAGCCAAGAAGGAGAAGAAGAGGGACGAGAAGAAGAGCGAGCCGGTGCAGGAGGCCTTCGATTTCATCAAGGCCGAAGGGGACTTCAAGACCCCGCCGCTTTCCCTGCTTGATCCTCCGCCCGAGGGGGCGAAGCGCCAGGACAAGGAAACGCTCACCATGAACGCGCGGCTCATGGAGAAAAAGCTGAAGGACTTCGGTGTGGAAGGGGAGGTGGTGGAGATCTGCCCCGGCCCGGTCATCACCATGTACGAGTTCTCCCCGGGCCCCGGCATCAAGGTAAGCCGCATCGCTGGCCTCTCCGACGACCTGACCATGGCGCTGCAGGCCCACTCGATCCGCATCGTCGCCCCGATTCCTGGCAAGGGGGTGGTCGGCATCGAGCTCCCGAACCGCGAGCGAGAGATGGTGTCGCTCCGGGAGATCTTCAACTCCGAGCAGTTCCACAAGGGGAAGATGAAGCTCCCGATGGCGCTCGGAAAAGACATCGCCGGCATCCCGCTCGTCACCGATCTCGCCAAGATGCCGCACCTGCTGGTCGCGGGGGCCACCGGCTCGGGTAAATCGGTCGCCATCAACACGATGATCCTGTCGCTTCTCTACACCTCGACCCCGACCGACGTGAGGATCATCATGGTCGACCCGAAGATGCTGGAGCTCTCGGTGTACGAGGGGATCCCGCACCTTTTGCTCCCGGTGGTCACCAACCCGAAGAAGGCGGCGCTCGCCCTCAAGTGGGCGGTCGAGGAGATGGGGCGGCGCTACCGGCTCATGTCGGACAAGGGGGTCAGGAACATCGACTCCTACAACCGCGAGTTGGAGCGGGAAGAGAAAGAAAAGGCGGAGAACCTGGCGCGCGAGACCGTGGTGGTCGAGGAACTCGTGGACGAGGTGGAAGAACACGAGGATCCGGAAGACATGGAAGCGCGCGAGGCGGCGATCCAGGCCTTCCTCGCCAAGGAAGACCAGCTGGAGCACGGCCATCTCCCCTACATCGTGGTCATCGTGGACGAGCTCGCCGACCTGATGATGGTCGCCGGGCGCGAGATCGAGGAGTCCATCGCGCGGCTCGCCCAGATGGCCCGCGCCGCCGGCATCCATTTGATCCTCGCGACGCAGCGCCCGTCCGTCGACGTCATCACCGGCCTCATCAAGGCGAACTTCCCGGCGAGGATCTCCTTCCAGGTCTCCTCGAAGATCGACTCGCGCACCATCCTGGACGGCAACGGCGCCGAGTCGCTGCTCGGCATGGGGGACATGCTCTTCCTGCCGCCGGGGACGTCGAAGATGCAGCGCGCCCACGGCGCCTTCGTCTCCGACTCCGAGGTGCAGCGCGTGGTCGAGTTCCTGAAGAAGCAGGGAAAGCCGGTCTACGAGAAGTCGATCCTCGAGATGAAGGCCTCCGACGAGAAGGGAGCGGGCGACGAGGAGGAAGAGGTGGACGAGCGCTACGACGACGCCCTGGCCCTGGTGGCTGAGGCGAAGCAGGCCTCGATCTCCATGATCCAGCGCCGCCTGAGGATCGGCTACAACCGCGCCGCCCGCATCATCGAGAAGATGGAGCAGGAAGGGGTGATCGGCCCCTCCGACGGCACCAGCAAGCCCCGCGAAGTTTTCATCAACAAGATCTAGCAGGGGGCCGGCTCCGCAGGTGCCTGTCCCCCTAACAAGGAGGCCCAATGAACCTTTGTCGCAAGCCCAACCTGGCTCATTTCGCCATCACCATCATCGGCAAGGACCGCACCGGCATCGTGGCGGACACCTCCGAGGTGTTGTACAAACTCGGCTGCAACGTCGAGGACTCCAGCTGCACCATGCTGGGGGGCGAGTTTGCCATGATCCTGATCGTCGCCCACGAGAAGCCCTTCTCCAAGAAGAAGCTCGAGGAGGAGTTCGCCCTCAAGACCGCGGGGACCGGCCTTTCCGCCTTCGTCCGCGCGCTGAAGGATGACGAGGTCTGCTACCAGGGGCCGGAAGGGGAGCTCTGCCTCATCTCGGTCTACGGCTCGGACAAGACGGGCATCGTCTACCGCGTCACCCGTGAACTTGCCGACCGTGGCGTGAGCATCACCGACCTCAACACGAAGCTGATCGGCAAGCCCACCGACCCGGTCTACGTGCTCGTGCTCGAGGCCGCGCTCCCGCAGGGGCTCACGGTGGAGGATGCGTCCGCCCTCCTGGAAAAACTGAAAAAGGAGTTGAGCGTAGAGATCTCGGTCCGTCTCATAACACCGGTCTCCCTCTGATCTTTATATGGCAGTCAAAGAGATAGTTACCTACCCCGATCCCATTCTGAAGCAGGTCTGCGCCCCGGTGCAGGCCATAGACGATGAGGTCAAAAAACTCATCGAAGACCTGGTGGACACCATGCACGCCGGACCCGGTTCGGTCGGCGTCGCCGCGCCGCAGATCGGCGTGTCGATGCGGGTCTGCGTGATCGACGTCTCCAAGAACCGGCACGGCAAGGAGAACAACCACGGCCTGTTGCTGATGATCAACCCGGAGATCGTCGCGAAAAGCGGCGCCGCCGTGATGAGGGAAGGGTGCATGAGCGTCCCGGACTACACCGGCGACGTAGAGCGCGCCACCGAGCTCACCTTGCGCTTCACCGAACCTGACGGCAACGTGCGCGAGTTCGACGCCTCCGGTTTCGAGGCGGTCGCCATCCAGCACGAGATGGATCACCTGGACGGCTTTTTGTTCCTGGACCGTATCGCCTCGCTGAAGACCGGCCTGTTCAGGCGCAAGAACTACAAATAATGAAACCGCTTCTCATCGCATCGGCCCTTTTGTTCGCCGCGTCGGTCCGACGCCCGGTTTTCGTGGCGGCGCTTGCCTGCAGCCTCGCCTACCTTGCCTCGCGCGGCGTGGCGCTGGGGCGTCTGCCGCTCATCGGGCCGCAGGATACCCTCGCCTTCTTCTCCGGCTCGATCGGCCTCATGGCGCTCCCCTTCATCTACGACCGCCGGCTCTCCGGCGTGCGCTGGTTTTGCTGGGGATGCGGGGGGCTCGCGGCGCTCTTTGCCGTACTGGCGCTTCCCTTCCCGACCCTGAACATGCCGCTTCCCCCCGTCCTTGACACCTACTGGTTCGAGCTGCACGTGGCGCTCGCCTTCTTCGCCTATGCCCTGTTCGGCATAGCGGCGCTGCTTGGGGGGCTGTTTCTGCGCGGCGCGGGGAGGCCTGCGCTCGATCTGCAGTATCGGGCGGCGCTGGTCGGTTACAGCTTTTTCTCGCTCTCCATGGTCTGCGGCGGCATCTGGGGGTATTACGCCTGGGGCACCTACTGGCTCTGGACCGCGAAGGAGCTCTGGACCTCGATTCTCTGGATGTTCTACTCGCTCTACCTGCACCTGCGCCTGAAGGGACCGGCGTGGGAGCGTGCTTTCGCCTGGCTCGGGATCCTGGGCTTCGCCATCACGCTCTTCACCTACCTCGGCGTCAGCATGCTCATGCGGAGCTCGCACAGCTTTTAAGTCGGACGGTCGGACCAGTCGGACCGGTCTGACTAGTCCGACGGGTCTGACTGGTCAGACAAAAGAGGAACACCCTTGCTGAAAAAACTCTACGCCACTTTCTGCTCGCTGAACTTAGGCCTCTGGCTCATGACCGGCGTCATGGTCACGCTGGCCATAGGCTCCTTCTCGAAGGCCAGCTCCGAGGGGGGCGGGTTGAACGACATGCCGCTTCTTTTCTGGCTGCAGAGGGCTCCGCTTGGCTACTCCTGGTGGCTCTGGCTCTGCATCGCCTGCATCGCGGTCCTTTTCGTGAATGCGCTCGTCTGCTCCATCGACGCCCTCAGGAAAAAGGGACGCAGCGTGGCGCCGCACCTCATGCACGCGGGCTTCCTGCTCATCGTCCTCGCCCACCTGCTCTCCGCCTACGGCGGTTTCAAGCAACAACTGCAGCTCCCCCAGGGGGATTCCTTCGGATTCCCGGACGGCGAGCGGGTCGTGGTCGAGCGGATCACCGGCGACGTCGGGCCGATGGGGATGATGAGCGGCTACCGCGCCGACCTGCGGACGGCGGACGGGGTGCACGGCGTGCAACCGAATCACCCCCTTTTCCACAAGGGGTACGGCATCTACATAAAGGACGTGGCGCTGAGCCCTGTGCCGGTGGCGCTCTTTGAGGTGCACCGGGAGCCCGGGGCGCTGGCCGCGTTCGTGGGGGCTTTGCTCTTTACCGTGGGGAACTTGATGCTGCTCGCGCAGCGCAGGGGGAGATGAAACGGAAAGGGGCGCCTTGCGGCGCCCCTTTTGATTTACTTGAGCAGCTTGATCTCTTTGATCACCATCGGCTGCACCGGGACGTCCGGCATGCCGTTCGAACCGATTCCGGTCCTCGTCGCGGCGATCTTGTCGACTACGTCCATCCCCTCGACGACCTTGCCGAAGACGGCGTAGCCGTAACCCATCGGGCCGGCCATGGGGCGGTGGTTCAGGAAGTCGTTGTTCACCACGTTGATGAAGAACTGTGCGGTGGCCGAATCGACCACGTTGGTGCGCGCCATGGCGAGGGTGCCGCGCTCGTTCTTCAGCCCGTTGGCGGCCTCATTCTTGATCGGCGCCTTGGTCTGCTTCTGCTCGAGGTCCTGGGTGAAGCCGCCCCCCTGGATCATGAACCCGGGGATGACGCGGTGGAAGATGGTCCCCTTGTAGAAGCCGCTCCTTGCGTAGTCGAGGAAGTTCTTGACGGAGATCGGCGCCTCTTTCTGGAACAGCTCGACCTTCACGTTCCCCTGGTTGGTCTCGATGAGCACTACTGGGTTCTTCGCTTCAGCTGCCATGGCACCGCCGGCGAGAAAGAGCCCGAGCACCAACGCATGTATGAATCTCTTCAGCATGTTTCGTACCTCCTCTGGGATTGAAAAATGGTGGCATCCTTATAAGCCAATAACCGGCGCCGGTCAACCCTTCCCGGCGGATTAAAACAAGTTAAAGGTTGACAGATCGGGTGGCGCCATGGAAAATGCGCAGTCATTAATATAAAGGGAGGATTCTCTTGCAGATACAATTCGGCACTGACGGTTGGCGCGGCGTCATCGCGGATACCTTCACCTTCGAAAACCTGTCGCTGGTGGCGCAGGCTACCATGGACTACATGCACCGGGAGGGGCTTGCCGAGAAGGGGCTGGTGATCGGCTACGACCGCCGTTTTCTCTCCAGGGAATTTGCCGAGCGCGTCGCGGCGATAGCCGCCGGCAACGGCATCAAGACCTGGCTTGCCCAAGGCTACACGCCGACCCCCGCCCTTTCCTGGGCCGTGCACGAGAAAAAAGCCGGCGTAGGGGTGATGATCACGGCGAGCCACAATCCCCCACGTTACAACGGCTTCAAGGTTAAAGAGTCGTTCGGCGGCTCCGCGCGCCCCTCGACCACCAAGGTCCTGGAACAGATGGTTGCGGAAAACATCGCCGCGGCGCGCCCGGTGCAGGCAACGACGCTTGCCGAGGCGCTGGCTGCGGGGCAGGTGCAGCAGTTCGATGCCGTCGCCCCCTACCTGGTCCAGCTCGGGCGCTACGTCGACCTGGAACTGATCCGCTCCTCCGGCATCAAGGCCGTAGTAGACCCCATGTTCGGCGCGGGATGCGGCGTGCTCCCCACCCTCGTTCCGGGCGTTGAAGAAATCCACGGCATCGAGAACCCCTCCTTCGGTGGACACCCCCCCGAACCGATCGCCGAGCACCTGGGCGAACTGGCCGCGCTGGTACAGGGAGGCGCCTTCCAGGTCGGCCTCGCGCTGGACGGCGACGCGGACCGGATCGGCGCCGTCGACGAGACCGGGGAATTCTTCTCGTCGCACCGCATCTTCACCGTTTTGCTGCGCCACCTCTACGAGAGGAAAGGGCTGCGCGGCGGCGTGGTGAAGACAGTATCCACGACGCAGATGATCGACCTTTTGGCCCGGAAGTACGACCTGAAGCTTTTCGAAACCCAGATCGGTTTCAAGCACATCTGCGAGATGATGCTCGACAACGACATCCTGATGGGGGGCGAGGAGTCCGGCGGCCTCGGCGTGAAAGGGCACATACCGGAGCGTGACGGCATCCTGATGGCGCTTTTGCTGCTCGAGGCGATGGCGATGAGCGGCAAGGGGCTGCGTGCGCTCCTAGAGGAGACGATGAACGAGATCGGTCACTTCCACTACTCGCGCATCGATCTACCGATCGAGGCCGATGCGAAGAAGGCGCTGCTGCAGAAGATGCAGACGGGAGAGATCACCAAGATCGCCGGTTTCGACGTGGCAGGGCGCAATTTCAGCGACGGTTTCAAGTTCATCTTCGAGGACGGCGCCTGGCTGCTCATCCGTCCTTCGGGGACCGAGCCGGTGCTTAGGCTCTACAGTGAGGCGGGTGATCCCGCCAAGGTGGCGCTGCTTCTGGACGCGGCGAAAGGTATAGCGAGCGTGTAAGGGGCGGTTATCGCTAAGGCAATTACCTTGAAATGGCTGAACGCTTCTGTTATAGATAAGCTTCGCATCAACAGTACCTGCCCAAGGAGCCATTCATGTCGAATCCTCAGTTGATTATGTACGATGAGGAATTCAAACAGATAAACGTCGTGCTGGATAAGTTGCTGCGCGAAGCCAATGCCAAAGTCATCTTCCTGGTCGACAAGAACGGCCAGTTGATTACCGGCTGCGGTGAGACCGAGCGCTTCGACACTACCTCGCTCGCTTCGCTCACCGCAGGCAACATCGCGGCGACGGGCGGCCTCGCGAAACTGATCGGCGAGAAGGAGTTCTCCATCCTCTTCCACGAGGGTGAGAAGGACAACCTGCACATCTCCATCGTGGCGGGAAGGGTGATCCTGGTGGTGCTTTTCGATACCAGATCATCGCTGGGGCTCGTCAGGCTGAGGGTGAAGAAGGCGTCGGAGGAACTGACCTCTATCTTCACCAAGCTTTTGGAGAAGAGCGAGGAGAAGGAGAAGAGCGGTGACAGCGAGTTCCCCTTCGCGGAGATCACCGACGACGATATCGACAACCTGTTTAGCTAGGTAGTAACTATAAGAGGTAAAGCCGGATGTCTTTCATCAACTACGCTTCTCGAGAAATCAACTGCAAGATCGTCTACTACGGCCCGGGTCTCTGCGGCAAGACGACGAACCTGCAGTACGTCTACCAGAAGACCGCCGCCGACGCGAAAGGGAAGATGATCAGCCTTGCGACCGAGACTGAACGCACCCTTTTCTTCGATTTTCTTCCCCTCGCCCTGGGCGAGATCCGCGGTTTCAAAACCCGCTTCCATCTGTACACCGTCCCCGGGCAGGTCTTCTACGACGCGTCGAGAAAGCTGATCCTGAAGGGTGTGGACGGCGTGGTGTTCGTGGCCGATTCACAGGAAGAGAGGATGGACGCCAACATCGAGAGCGTTGAGAACCTGCGCATCAACCTGATCGAGCAGGGGTACGATCTCGACAAGATCCCCTACGTGGTCCAGTACAACAAGCGCGACCTCCCGAACGTGGTGAGCGTCGAGGAACTGCGCCGCGAGTTGAACCCGACCGGCGTGCCCGAATTCGAGGCCTGCGCCACCACCGGCGAAGGGGTCTTCGAGACGCTGAAGGCGATCGCCAAGCTGATCCTGTTCGACCTGAAGAAAGGGAAGTAGGCAGAGCCGCCAGGACGGCGGTTGCGAGATAAAGAGAAGGGGGCGCTGGACAAACCGGTGCCCCCTTTTTTGTTTCAGCTCCTTCCCCCCCCCGGGGGAGGAGTCAGTTTTCCCCGTGCAGCTGTTCCCACAGCGCCCTGGCGGCGCTCTCGGTCATCCCCGGTGCGGCGACAAGCTGATCCAGCGTCGCCCCCTGCACCCCTTTCAAACTCCCGAAGTGCTTCAAGAGCGCCTTCTTCCTCTTCGCGCCGATCCCCGGCACCTGATCGAGTTCCGAACCGGTCATGATCTTGCTGCGAACCGCCTTGTGGTAGGTGACCGCGAAGCGGTGCGCCTCGTCGCGGATGCGCGCGAGAAGCAGCAAGGGGGCGGAACTCTGCCTGAGCACGATAGGGTTCTTCCTCCCGGGGCGGAACACCCGCTCGTCGCTCTTCGAGATCTCCTCGCTTTCCATGTCCCTGAAGGTACGGCTCTTGGCGAGGCCGGCGGCCTCGACTCCGGAAACGCCCAGCTCCTCGAGCACCGCGTTCAGCACGCCCAACTGCCCTAGGCCCCCGTCCACCACGATGAGATCTGGCTGCTCCTCGGTGGTCTCCGCCTTGAAACGGCGCGACAGGACCTCGCGCATCATGGCGAAGTCGTCGGACTGCAGCACCCCCTTGATCCGGTAGCGCCGGTACAGGTTCTTGTCGGCCTTGCCGTCGATTAAGACCACGCGGCTCCCCACCGCCATCTCCCCCTGGATGTTGGAGATGTCGTAGCATTCGATCCTTTTTGGGGGGCGGGATAGGTGCAGCTTCTCGGCGAGTTCGGTCAGCAGCGTCTCGGACGAGCTCTCTTTTGCGAGTCGCTCCTTGGCGGCCGTCTCGGCGTTCTTCTGCGCGAGCTTCACCATCTCCAGCTTGGGGCCGCGCTGCGGCGCCGCTATGCTCACCTTCTTCCCCGCCTTCTCGGAAAGGAGCTCTTCGAGCGGGCCCGGCTCGGGTATGGCCATCGGGATCAGCACCTGGGGGGGGATCGGCGCGTCCAGGGCGTAGTATTCGTTCAGGAACGAGGCGAGCCCTTCCTCGGCCTCCATCTCCCACTCGAAAAGGAAGCTGCGCCCGCCGGTCACGGTGCCCCCGCGGATGTGCAGGAGGGCGATCTGCATCCGGTCCCCGTCGCGGTGCAAGCCGAAGACGTCGCTGTCGCCGCCGCGCGCCACCATCTTCTGGCGCTCCACGGTGACCTCGATAGCGCGCACCAGGTCGCGGTAGCGCGCCGCGTCCTCGTAACGCATCTCCTGGCTCGCCTGGTTCATCTTCGCGCGGTACAGGCGTGCGATCTCGGTGTTCTTCCCTTCGAGGAAGAGCGCGGCTCCTTCGGCGAGTGTCGCGTACTCCTCCTTGCTGATCATGCCGCAGCAGGGGGCGGAGCACTGCTTGATCTGGTAGTAGAGGCAGGGGCGCTTTCTGGCCATGCAGGTCGCCAGAGGGTAGTGGCGCAGGGGGAACATCTTGTAGAGCTGCTTCAGCACCTCCTTCGCGGCGGTGGCGGAGGAGTAGGGGCCGAAATAGCGAGCACCGTCGGAGGGGATCTTGCGTACAAGGGAAAGGCGCGGGAAGTCTTCCTTCATGTCCATGCGCAGCGAGAAGTAGGTCTTGTCGTCGCGCAGGTTGATGTTGTACTTCGGGCGGTGCTGCTTGATCAGCGTGTTCTCGAGGATCAGCGCCTCTTTCTCGGTGTCGGTGACGAGGTAGTCGACCGTCTCGACCAGTTGCACCATGAAGCGTATGTGCACACGGGAGTCGCGGGTGTCCCCCACGTAGGCCCGGACCCGGTTCCTCAGGTTGCGCGCCTTGCCGACGTAGATAACGGTGCCGTCCGAGGTCTTCATGAGGTAGACGCCGGGGGAGGTGGGGAAGTTCTTGATCATCTCCTGGGTAATCATGTGGCGTAGTATAGACGGTTGCTGATTAGAAGGGAAGGTGGGACGTGCTAAGGAAGAGGGCTCCTCCCCCTGGAGGGGGGAGGTTGGGAGGGGGGAAGCCCACTGCCACACTCTTCCCCCTCCCCGACCCTCCCCCTCCAGGGGAGGGAGAGCCTGAGAGAGAGTCGGAGAAGTAGGATTAGCGCTTCCCGCTCCGGCTGCCGGGCTTGGGGCCGCTGCCGGGACGCGCGGCTGGCTTCGCTCCTGCGGGGCGCTCGCCGCCGGATTTTACCGCCGGCCTCGTTCCTGCAGGTCTGGACGCCCCAGCCTTGCCAGCTGCGGGTCGGGCCCCTGCCGGACGGACAGCGGGCTTGGCCCCCGCAGGACGTGCCGCGGGTTCGGCTGCGGGCTTGGCTGCCGGTTTCGCAACCGGCTTCGTCGTCAGGGCCGCCGCTGCAGCCTTCTTCTCGGCTGCCTTCTTTTCTGCCGCCTCGACGCGCCACCTCGGAAGGGTCTTGGCGCCGCCACCGCCCGCCTTCATCTTCTGCGGATTGGCGTACGAGACGGTGACCTTTTTGTCGAGGAGCCATGCGCCGTCCAGCGAGTCGATGGCGTCCTTCGCCTCCGCCTCGCTGGACATCCTCACGTAGCCGCATCCCTTGAACTGGCCGGTCGCGGGGTCGGTGATGAGGTGAATCGAGGTCACCGTGCCGGAGACGGAGAACAACTTATTGATTTCATATTCGGTGATATCGTAGGACAGGCTTCCCACGTAAAGTTCCTTGCCAGCTTTTGCCATGTAACGTTCTCTCCTTGATTTGGTCGGCACACTCTAGCACAACAGGCCCAGACGCCGCAAAGTTTCTTTCGCGCCGCCCCTTTAGGCTCCGCGTCGTTCTCTGAGAATGGCGGTGAAGAGCGGCTCCCGGTCGGCCTTTGACGCCGAAACCACCATCTCCACCGGCACGAGTTTCCCTCCCGCGCTCACGACCTGCTGCCTTGTGGTCTCCTCCGTGAATTCCCCGGGCTGTTCGATCCGCTCCCTCAGGGCGGCGCCCTCTTCCAGGAAATCGTAGACCGACTCGCCGAGCAGCATCTGGCGGTTCCTGCCGAAGAGTGCCTCCGCCTTTTCGTTGGCGATGACGATTTTGCCGTCCTTCAGGAAGGTGATTACGGCCGAGGCGGCGACTTCTATGAAGCGGCGGTACCGCTCGTCGGCTTCCCGCGACTGGACGGTGCGGCGCGATAGTTCGTCCATCATGTCGTTGAAGGCGCCGATCAGCATGCCGATTTCGTCGTGGGACTTCTGCGGGAGTTTTTCGTCGAAGAATCCGGTTCTGGTTACGTTGGTGATCGCGCCGGAGAGGAGCCGGACCGGCTCGATGATCAGGCGGCTCATGATGAAGCCCATGACGATGGTGACGATGAGGAAGACGGCGCCGCGCGCCATCATGTCCAGTTTGAAGTCAGCGCCGAGCTGGGCGTAAAGGTCTTTGACCGGCACGGTCACCGAGACGGCGCCGATCACCTCGCCCACCTTGTAGTTGTACGAATAGTGGCCGGGGGGGAAGCGTTTCCTGACGAAGTCCGGGGCGCTCTGGTAGCTGCCATGGCACTCAAGGCAGGAGGCGGTTGCGCGCATCGGCAGCAGGTAGCGGAAGACGCTGGAGTCACCGCTTTCCACGATGCCGTAGGTCTCCGCGGCAGGCTGCGTGATGAACTTGGTAAGCTGGGTGGTCTCGTAAGCGTCAGGGCGGTTTTCCGGGTTGCGGTAGCGCAAGGAGACCTGGCGCACGTAGAACTTGCTGTTCTGGGTGACCCGTCGCGCCACCTGGGTCGCCACCACCTGCGGCACGAGGCCGTAGTTGCGTTCAGGTTCATCCTTCACGACCGACGACATGTACTCCCGTGTTTCGATCAGTTGGGTCGCCAGGCTGCGTGCGTTGTCCACCGCGAAGCGGAGGATGAACTCTTTCTGGCGTTGGTAGGTGAAGATGCCGGTGGCGAGGAGGAGGGCTATCAGAAGCAGCGACATGAGGCCGAAGAACTTGCTGCGGATGGACAAATCTGACGGGCGGGGCATGTATCCTCCTGAAATCCATGGCACTAAAGTCCTAAGTATAACGGAGGAGGTGCGAACTGCAAAAAAAAGCCCCATCCGCGGAGGGGCCGGACGGGGCAAAAAGGTGTAGTGGATGTGCGGTTTTAACGTAGAACGTTGAACGCAGAACGTAGAATGTCCGTTACTTTTTGTGGCACTCGAAGCAGATCTCTTCGGTCTCGCGGCGTTTGATCTGGGCGGCCTTGTCCTTGGGGACCCCCTTGCCCATCAGTTTCTCGCCCATCTTGTGACAGTCGAAGCAGTTTCTCCCTTTCAGCGCCTTGTGCATCTTGACCATCGCCGGGTTTTTGCTGTGGCAGACGTTGCATTCGAAGCCATAGGCGGCGCTTGCGCTGAGTGACAGCAGCAGGACGGGAATCAGTTTCTTCATGGGACGGCTCCTTCCTCTTTCAGTTTTCTATCCAGCTTCAGCGCGGGCAGCATAAACCCTTGGCTATGCGGGCGCCTTGACCAAAGTCAAGGAAGCGGTGGCTTCCTTTCCTGAGAAAACACTTTTCATAGCCCCGCCAGTATGGTAGTTTTCCATGCTTTGCATTGTGGGAAAGACTCGGATCATTCACAAATCGAGAAGAAATCATGGCTAAGATCATCTGTGTGGCGAATCAAAAGGGTGGGGTGGGCAAGACCACGACGGCGGTGAACCTGGCAGCATCTCTGGCCGTTGCCGAGCGGCGCGTCCTCCTGGTGGACATGGACCCGCAGGGGAACGCGGGAAGCGGCGTGGGCGCCGATAAGGATGTCCTAGAAGAGAGCATCTACGATGCCCTGATCAACGATGCACCCGCAGCGCGCATCGTGCTGAAGACGGAACTCCCCTACCTGCACCTGTTCCCGGCCACCTCCGACCTCGCCGGCGCTGAGCTGGAGCTAGTGAGCGTGACCGACCGCGAGAGGAAGCTGAAGAAGATCCTCGACACCCTCGCCGGCTCCTACGACTACATCTTCATCGATTGCCCCCCTTCGCTGAACCTCTTGACCATCAACGCGATGACCGCGGCGCACTCCGTGCTGATACCGCTGCAGTGCGAGTTCTACGCGATGGAAGGGCTCTCGCAGATACTAAAGACCATCAACCTGATCCAGCAGGGGCTGAACAAATCGCTCGCCATCGAGGGGATCCTCCTCACCATGTTCGACGCGAGGAACAACCTCTCGCGCCAGGTCGGCGAGGAGATCCGGACCCACTTCCCGAAGGAGACCATGGAGACGGTCATCCCGAGGAACGTGCGGCTCTCCGAGGCGCCGTCGCACGGCAAGCCGATCTGCCTGTACGACATCACCTCGAAAGGGGCGACGAGCTACATGGATCTTGCCAAGGAAATAATCGCGCGCGAGGTGCCGCATGGTTAAGAAAATGGGACTCGGCAAGGGGATGGGGGCGCTGCTCCCGGTCGTGGAGGACCACGGCAAGAAGTACTTCTCCTGTCCGATCGAAGAGATCAAGCCGAACAAGGAACAGCCGAGAAAGACCTTCGTCAACGAGAAGCTCGAGGAGCTGGCCGCCTCCATCAGGGAGAAGGGGATCATCCAGCCCCTGGTGGTGGTCAAGAAGGCGGGCCACTACGAGCTGATCGCGGGGGAGCGCCGCTGGCGTGCAGCCCAGAAGGCGGGCCTCAGGGAGGTCCCGGTGGTGATCCAGGACGTCTCCGAGGAGACCGCCCTGGAGATGGCGCTCATCGAGAACATCCAGCGCGAGGACCTGAACGCGGTCGAGGAGGCCGAGGCCTATCACGCGCTCTTGGAGCGCTTCTCGCTGTCCCAGGAGGAACTGGCGAAAAGGGTGGGTAAGGAGCGCTCCACCATCGCGAACGCCCTGCGCCTCCTGCGCCTCCCGGTGGAGATCAAGCGCGACGTGGCGGAGGACCGCATCTCCATGGGGCACGCCCGGGCGCTTTTGACCCTGGAGGACGCCGAGGAGCAGAAGGCGGTGCGCGACGAGATCGTGAAGGGGCACCTGTCGGTGCGTGAGACCGAGGCGCTCGTGAAGCGCAGGAAGGCGGGCCCGCCGAAGAAGGCCGCCAAGCCGTCGCTCGATCCGGACCAGAAGGATCTCGTGGAGCGCATGCAGCGCCATTTCGCCGCCAAGGTCGCCCTCAAGCGCTCCGGGCGCGGCGGCAAGCTCGAGATCAGCTTCGGCGACATGAAGGAGCTGACCCGCATCGTGGAGCTTTTGAACCTCTAACGTCTAGCACGCTTGCGTCCTGCTCTTCTCCGCCCTATCCAGCTTCCCCCTTTCGCAAAGGGGGATTCAGGGGGATTTAACTCTGTGGCAACAGGGGGGCTGTGGCTACCTCGGCTAAATCCTCCCTGCCCCCCTTCGCAAAGGGGGGTGAAGGCCACAACCCAAAAACAGCTCAACCCCTTTCCGTTTCGGGGAGGGGGAATGAGGCAGGGCTTCTTCGTTTTTCCTCAGCAGCACCTGCCGTAACTGTTTCAGATCCATCACCCATTGGGTAGCAATTCCGAACATCGTTCCAAATGTCATACACGATCCTGTCTACAAAACCCGCGCTAACTCACGGTTCACGTCCTCGAGGCCGCTTCCGGGTGGCCCGATTGGTCCAGTGGTACAGCCACAAGACATTGATGTTTGGCCTTGTCGAAGTGTATACAATTCTTCGCGCAAACGGATAAATCGCTTGACACAAAAAGCATTTATGTGATAGCAATCACCTGTTTTGCGCGGACCCCAAACAGAGTCAAAGGCGTATACGCCTTTAAAAATGTTCGAATAGAGGTGGTTTGGTGATCAATTTAGACATCGCATTTGTATTCCAGCTGGTGAACTTCCTGGTGCTGGTACTGCTCCTGAACGTCTTCCTCTATAAGCCGCTCAGGAAACAGCTCGCCGACCGCGCCGCCCAGGTCGCCGGGGCGAAGCAGAAGAGCGCCGAGGTTGACAGGGAGGTCCAGGAGAAGCTGGCCGCTTACGAGGCACGCATGCGCGAGATCCGCGCCGGCGCCGCCGACGAGCGCGGGGCTCTGAAGAAGGAGGCCCAGCAGCAGGAGGCCGCTATTCTCGACAAGGCCCGTGCCGAGGCTACCGAGTCCCTGGCTTCCATCAAGGCGAAAGTCGCCAAGGAGGCGGACGATGCACGCCGCGTCCTGACCGCCAGCGCCGAGACCCTGTCCGCTGAAATCTGTGAAAAAGTTCTGGGGAGGAGCCTGTAGCATGAAGAAACGTACCCTGGTTTATACCCTCTCCGTCAGCGCCCTCGTCCTCGGCCTGGCCGCCATGGGCTTCGCCCAGGAGGCTGCCGAAGGCGGTCACCACGCGAATACCGGCGCCCAGATGAAGGACTTCATGTGGCGCTGCATCGACTTCGCAGCCCTCGTCGCCATCGCCGTCTGGGCCCTCAAAAAGGCCGACGTGAAGGGGACCCTGGCCGCTCGCCGCGAAGGGATCGAGAAGACCCTCAAGGAAGCCGTCGAGGCGAAGGAAGCCGCAGAGAAGAAGTTCGCCGAGTACTCCCAGCGTCTGGACGAGGCCAACAAGGAGATCGAAGTGATCTCGGCCAACATGAAGCGTGAAGGTGAGCTCGAGAAAGAGCGCATCATCGCCGAGGCTAAAGAGGCTGCCGCCCGCATCAAGGCTCAGGCCGCGGCCGCCGCCGAGCAGGAAGTCCTCAAGGCGAAAGACGAGCTCCGCGCCGAGGCAGCACGCCTCGCGGTCGAACTGGCCGAGCAGAAGATCAAGCAGAACATTGCAAAAGGCGACCAGGACAAGCTGGTGGGCGACTATATCTCGAAGGTGGTGACTCTACATTGAGTACTAACGCTATTGCCAAACGTTACGCCAAGGCACTCGTGCAGATTGGCTCGGAAGCAGGGAGCGTGGAAGGGTTCAACGACGAACTCGCCCGCTTCAGCGCTGTCCTGACCGACAGCAACGAGCTTTCCGCAATCTTTGCGAACCCTGCCTACGGCATCGAAGAGAAGAAAGAGATCCTCAAGGACCTGGTGGGGAAGCTCTCCATCTCCCCGATGATCTCCAACCTGCTCATGCTCCTCCTCGAGCGCAGCCGCATCTCGGTGCTGCCGCAGATCGCGGAGAGCTACGGCGTCTTCGCCGACGAGCTTTCCGGCGTGATCCGTCCGACCCTCTCCTCCGGGCTTCCGCTCGACGCGGCGCAGGTCGAGGAGATCAAGGGTGCGCTCGCCAAGTCGACGGGGAAAAAGGTTGAACTGAAGGTTGTGGTCGATCCGGCGCTCATCGGCGGCGTGGTCACCCAGATCGGCGATAAAGTCTTCGACGGCTCGGTAAGGACACAGTTAGCTAACATTCAGGATATATTACAGAAGGGGTGAGACGGTTCTATGGAAATCAAAGCGGAAGAAATCAGCGAGATTATCAAGAAGCAGATCAAGGATTACGGCAAAGAGGTGGCGGTAGCCGAAACCGGTACCATCATCTCCATCGGTGACGGTATTGCCCGTATCCACGGTCTTGACAAGGCGATGGCAGGCGAACTCCTCGAGTTCCCGCACGGCATCACCGGCATGTGCCTCAACCTCGAGGAAGACAACGTCGGCGCCGCGATCCTCGGTGAGTTCTCCGAGATCAAGGAAGGCGACACCGTCAAGCGTACCGGCAGGATCGTCGAGGTCCCGGTAGGCGACGCCCTCGTCGGCCGCGTGGTCGACGCGATCGGTAACCCGATCGACGGCCTTGGCCCGATCAATACCTCCACCTTCGGCAAGGTCGAAGTGAAGGCCCCCGGTATCGTCAAGCGTAAGTCGGTGCATCAGCCGATGCAGACCGGCCTCAAGGCGATCGACTCCATGGTTCCGATCGGGCGCGGCCAGCGCGAGCTGATCATCGGCGACCGCCAGACCGGCAAGACTGCCGTCGCGATCGACACCATCATCAACCAGAAGGGCGGCGACGTGGTCTGCATTTACGTCGCGATCGGCCAGAAGCGCTCCACGGTTGCCCAGGTCGTTTCCAAGCTCAAAGAGCACGGCGCGATGGACTACACCATCGTCGTTGCCGCTACCGCTTCCGAGCCTGCTCCGCTGCAGTTCATCGCACCGTACACCGGCGTAACAATGGGCGAGTTCTTCCGCGATGGCGGCAAGCATGCCCTGATCATCTACGATGACCTCTCCAAACAGGCCGTCGCTTACCGCCAGCTTTCCCTGCTGCTTCGCCGTCCGCCGGGGCGTGAAGCTTACCCGGGCGACGTCTTCTACCTCCACAGCCGTCTCCTCGAGCGTGCGTGCAAGGTGTCCGATGAGTGCGGAGCCGGTTCGCTTACCGCTCTGCCGATCATCGAGACCCAGGCGGGCGACGTTTCGGCGTACATCCCGACCAACGTTATCTCCATCACCGACGGCCAGATCTACCTGGAGAGCGACCTGTTCTACTCCGGCGTACGCCCGGCCATCAACGTCGGTCTGTCCGTTTCCCGCGTCGGCGGTTCCGCACAGATGAAGTCGATGAAGCAGGTTGCCGGTACCCTGCGTCTCGCTCTCGCTCAGTACCGCGAGATGGCGGCGTTCGCACAGTTCGGCTCCGACCTCGACAAGGCTACCCAGATGCAGCTCGCCCGTGGCGCACGTCTGGTCGAGATCCTGAAGCAGCCGCAGTACAAGCCGCTCTCCAACGAGAAGCAGGTCCTCGTCATCTTCGCCGCCAACAATGGCTTCGTCGACGACTACCCGGTCAACTCGCTTGGCAAGTACGAGCAGGAACTCTACGCGTTCTTCGACGCAAGGAAGGCGGACCTCCTCGCCACCCTGCGCGACAAGAAGGCCATCGACGACGATCTGAAAGCACAGATCATCGCCAGCCTCGAGGAGTTCAAGAAGGAATTTACTGCCTAAACCAAGGACGGACTTAGCGAATGGCAAACCTTAAGAGCATCAAGAAACGGATCGTATCCGTAAAAAATACCCGGCAGATCACCAAGGCCATGAAGATGGTCTCGGCCGCCAAGCTGCGTCGCGCCCAGGAGAACGTGGTCGCTGCGCGCCCCTACGCGGGCAAGCTCGCGGAGGTGCTTGAGCGTCTCGCCAAGACCCAGGAGTCGGATGCCAATCCGCTCATGGTGAAGCGCGACGGCGGTCGTGCCCTCCTGGTGGTGGTGACTTCGGACCGTGGCCTGTGCGGCGGCTTCAACGCCAACCTCTCCAAGGCCGCAGACCGCTTCATGAAGGAGCGCAAGGGCGACTTCAAGGAAATGACCCTGATGACCATCGGCCGCAAGGGTTACGAGTTCCTGAGGAACCGCCACACGGTCCGCAAACATCACGGCAACATCTTCTCCACCCTCTCCTACCAGACCGCGGCCCTCATCGCCGCCGAGCTGATCGAGGGATACCTGGCGGAGGAGTACGACGAAGTCTTCATCATCTACAACGCCTTCAAGAGCGTCATGACCCAGGACATCACCCTGGAGCAGCTCCTGCCTATCGCACCGAAGGCCGGCGACGAGGACGAAATCGGAACCGAGTACATCTACGAGCCGTCCAAGGGCGCGCTTTTGGACGAACTCCTTCCCAAGCACATCGAGGTCCAGGTCTTCAAGTCCCTCCTCGAGTCGGTCGCCTCCGAGCACGGCGCCAGGATGACGGCGATGGATGCGGCCTCAAAGAACGCCACCGAGATGATCGCCAAGCTGACCCTGATCTACAACAGGGCGCGCCAGGCTGCCATCACGACGGAGCTGATGGAAATCATCTCCGGCGCTGAATCGATCAAGGGTTAACACTTATAAAAATATGTGGCCCTACCGGCCGCAAAAGGAAGAGGTTTAAACATGAGTCAGAACTTCGGAAAAATTTCGCAGGTCATCGGCGCAGTTATCGACGTCGAATTCGAGCCGGGCAAGCTCCCCCCGATCTACCAGGCTCTCAGGGTAACCAACCCCGCGATCGACGATCAGGAGTTCAACCTGGTTCTCGAGGTCGCACAGCACCTGGGCGAGAACGCCGTCAGGACCATCGCAATGGACGGTACCGACGGTCTGGTTCGTGGCCAGCAGGTCCTTGACACCGGCAAGCAGATCTCCGTGCCGGTCGGCAAGAAGACCCTGGGCCGCATCCTCAACGTCATCGGCGAGCCGGTTGACGAGATGGGTCCGGTAGGCAACGAGAAAGAGTACGGCATCCACCGCGAGGCTCCGCTCTTCGTGAACCAGTCGACCAAGGTCGAGGCGTTCACCACCGGCATCAAGGTCGTCGACCTGCTCGCACCGTACGCAAGGGGCGGTAAGATCGGCCTCTTCGGCGGCGCAGGCGTCGGCAAGACCGTTCTCATCATGGAGCTCATCAACAACATCGCCAAGCAGCACGGCGGTTTCTCCGTCTTCGCCGGCGTCGGCGAGCGTACCCGTGAAGGGAACGACCTCTGGATGGAAATGAAGGAGTCCGGCGTTCTCGACAAGGCCGCTCTCGTGTACGGCCAGATGAACGAGCCTCCGGGGGCACGTGCCCGCGTTGCTCTCTCCGCGCTCTCCATCGCAGAGTACTTCCGTGACGAGGAAGGCCAGGACGTGCTCCTCTTCGTTGACAACATCTTCCGCTTCACCCAGGCGGGTTCCGAGGTTTCGGCGCTTCTCGGCCGTATCCCTTCCGCCGTTGGTTACCAGCCGACCCTGGCAACCGAGATGGGCGAGCTGCAGGAGCGCATCACCTCGACCAACAAGGGTTCCATCACCTCGGTTCAGGCGATCTACGTACCGGCCGACGACTTGACCGACCCGGCTCCGGCAACCGCCTTCGCCCACCTCGACGCGACCACGGTTCTTTCCCGTCAGATCGCCGAGCTCGGCATCTACCCGGCGGTGGACCCGCTCGACTCGACCTCCAGGATCCTCGATCCGCAGGTCATCGGCGATGAGCACTACGGTGTAGCCCGTCAGGTTCAGTACGTACTCCAGAAGTACAAGGACCTCCAGGACATCATCGCGATTCTCGGTATGGATGAGCTTTCCGAAGAGGACAAGCTGGTCGTTGCCCGCGCCCGTAAGATCCAGAAGTTCCTCTCCCAGCCGTTCCACGTTGCAGAGGCCTTCACCGGTTCCCCGGGCAAGTACGTCGAGCTGAAAGACACCATCAAGGGCTTCCAGGAAATCATCGCCGGCAAGCACGACGACCTCCCGGAGCAGGCCTTCTACATGGTCGGCACCATCGAGGAAGCGATCGAGAAAGCTCAGAAGCTCGCGGTGTAATTAATCTGGTACGGCTGAAGGTTTTGGGGCGGAGCACGAGTTCCGCCTCCACCTTTGCCTCAAGAGGTTTATATGGCTGAAAAACTGAAGGTTGAACTGGTAACCCCGTACAAGAAGGTCCTCTCCGAAGAGGTCGACGAGATCACCGCGACCGGTGCTCTTGGCGAGTTCGGTGTCCTTCCGGGCCACGCCCCGTTCCTCACCTCGTTGAAGATCGGCGAGCTGGCCTACAAAAAGGACGGTGTGCTGCACCATCTGGCGCTCAACTGGGGCTACTTCGAAGTGGAGAACGACCAGGTGACCGTGCTGGTCGAGACCGCCGAGCGTGCCGACGAGATTGACCTTGAGCGTGCAAAGGCCGCTCTTGGCCGCGCCGAGACCGAGCTTAAGTCGCTCACCTCGGACGACAAGAACTTCCGCATCTACCAGGCCGCCCTCGAGCGCGCCCTGATCAGGGTGCAGGTGGCCGGCAAGGCGGGCGGGCGTTAAGCCTCACGCGACAAGAAACAAATGAAAAGAGCGGCTCGTCCGCTCTTTTTTTTTGTCCGGCGAACGGGTACTCTTAAAGCTTTCCGACTTGGCCAGGCGCCCACCGGCGTCCGACCCGTCCGACCCGTCCGACTGGTCAGACTGGTCTGACTGCCGGAGAAAGCCGGCTTGACCGGACAACCCTGCCGCAATGTACGAGGCACCCATGCATGACCCCGGCTACGACCTGCTGAAAAACCCGATCCCGGCGCTGATCCGCAAGATCGCCCTGCCGACGAGCGTCGGCTATTTCTTCAACACCATGTTCAACGTGGTGGACACCTTTTACGGCGGACGGATTTCAACCGACGCCCTTGCGGCGCTCTCTCTTTCCTTTCCCGTCTTCTTTCTGATCATCGCCATAGGAGCCGGTATATCCACCGGGGCCACCGCCCTCATCGGCCACGCCCTCGGTGCTGGAGACCGGGAAGGTGCGCGCCACCTCTCCGGCCAGACTGTCTCTTTCGGCCTCGTGCACGGTCTGCTCCTTGCCCTGGTAGGCCTTGCCTTGGCGCCCCTGCTCTTCGACCTGCTGGGCGCGAAGGGGGTCGTCAAGGACCTAGCACTTCAGTACATGAACTGCATCTTCACCGGCAGCATCTTCTTCCTGGTGAACTACGTCCTGAACGCGATCCTGAACTCCACCGGGGACAGCCGCAGTTTCCGCAACTACCTCGTGCTCGGATTCTTCCTGAACCTGGCTCTGGATCCATGGTTCATGTACGGCGGCTTCGGCATCCCGGCCATGGGACTCCCCGGCATCGCGTGGGCCACGGTGCTGGTGCAGGCGATCGGCAACGCCTACATGCTGGTGCGGGTGAAACGTGCCGGTATGCTCTCCCACTTCCGGTTTCGCGAACTGCTACCGGACCGTCACGCCTATTTCATGCTGGCGAAGCAGGGGTTCCCCTCCAGCCTCAACATGATGACCGTGGCCATCGGTATCTTCGTGATCACCTGGTTCGTGGGACGCTTCGGCTCCGACGCTGTCGCCGCCTACGGGATCGCGACGCGCATAGAGCAGATCGCCCTTCTCCCGGTGATGGGGATGAACGTGGCGACGCTGGCCCTTGTCGCCCAGAACAGCGGCGCACGGCAGTATGAGCGCGTGGTGCTGACCATACGGACTGCGCTGCGCGTCGGCATCATCCTCATGACTTTCGGCACCGCGGCCGTCTACCTCTTTGCCGGACCGCTGATGCGGATCTTCAGCAAGGACCCGAAGGTAGTGGCCATCGGGGTCGGTTACCTGCATGTAGAGTCCTTTGTCTTCATCGCCTACGTGATCCTCTACACGAGCGTTTCCGTGCTGCAGGGGCTGAAGCGCCCGGTTTTCCCGCTCGTTATCGGACTCGCCCGGCAGATCATCTTCCCGATCCCGGTCTTCTACCTATTGGCGGATATGCTCGGCCTTGGGCTACACGGTATCTGGTGGGGCATCCTGCTTGTCACCTGGGGAGCGGCGCTGGTAATCATGGGGTACGTTGTGCGCCTGGCCGCATCCATGGACGGCGAAAACCTGGAACTGCAGAAGGCTGACGCGCCGGGAGAGTGAGGCCGTCATGGTGATGGGACGGTCTGCGCTTATTGCGCTAGAATGTCCTGTCGTCACGCCGTATGACGGAAGCGGGCAATACCATTAACGCGGCAGGTTCGGGTGATCTCCATGGATATCGAGCATCTGTGCGCGGGGATAAAGGAAAGAGTCGCCCTCGAGATGCGGGAGGGGGGGGACGCAGCGAGCAGGCAGGAGCTGCTCCTTGCCGTCCTGGCCGACATCGGAAAGGTGGTGCTCCCGGAACTGGGGAAGGCGCTGGAGCCAAATGAGCGACGCCGGGTGCAGGACGCGGTGCTCGAGCTGTTTGGCGTCGTGGCGATGCCGGTGGTGAGAACCGGGGACCAGCGGGGTGTCGAGGTGCTCGCCTCCCTTGCGGCGGAATGCCCTGATCCCCTGATCGAGAAAAAGCTCACCGCCTATGCGAAGGAGCTGTCGGGGAAGGCGGTCTTGCACCAGGAGCGGAGGCTTGCGAAAGCCTTGAAGTTCGTCGGCGGTGCGACGCTGGCACTTGGTCTTGCGCTGGCGGGGGGATACCTGTTCCTGCCGGAGGCGACACCGCCCACGCCGCGCACCGCTGTCGCGCAGGCGGAAGTCCCGCAGGAGAATGCGCAGCGGCAAGGGCAGGGGGGCGCGCAAGGGGCGGCTCCTTTCCAGGGGGGGGAGCAGGAGCCCGACGGGGGAAAAAGGAGCGCAGTCGAGACGGTAGCCCCACGTGCGGAAAAGCAGTCCACCGGAGCAGCAACGGCTTTAACCGGTGAAGGAATCACCCGAGTTCGCGTGGTCGATAACCAGGTTCTCGTCCCGGTCACGGTGTGGCAAGGCGGGGTCTCGGTACGGCTTGAGCTCGTGCTGGATACCGGTGCTACACGGACGGCGCTGCACGAAACAGTTGCCACCAGGCTCCCTATTGATTTACCCTCTGCGAGGACTGCGCTGGCGGAGCTTGCCGACGGCCGCATGGTCCGCTCGAGGATCGTTAAGATCGACGCTCTGACTGTGGGGCCCAACACGCACGGCCCGATGGAGGTGGAACTCATCTCCTACGGTGGTGCGACCGGAATGCACGACGGCCTGCTCGGCATGGACTTCTTGCGCAGGCACCGCTACCAGATCGACATGGAACACGAAACGCTCCGCTGGTTCTGACCTGCGGACAGGGGAGTATGCTTGGAACGGAAGGGCGCGGCAACCGGGTGGGGCGGCTTCGGCTGCGCCACACCGCAGAAGGGGCAGAGAGGATGAGCGGTACTTTGAAGTCGGTGTATCTGAAGCTTGTGCTCACGACATTTTTCTGGGGGGGGACCTTCGTGGCGGCGCGCCTTGCGGTCCGTGAGGCACCCCCATTCTTCGCGGCAAGCAGCCGCTTCGCCATCGCGGCACTTTGCCTGGTGGCTCTCACCGTCTGGAACGCGCGCAGGGAGAAGCGCAGCTTTCCCGCTCCGAAAACCTTCCGGGAGTTCGCGCTCCTGTTCAGCCTGGGGCTCACAGGCATCTTCTGCTACAACGCGGTCTTTTTCACCGGCCTGAAACTCACCACGGCGACAAGCGGAGCGCTCATCGTCGCCATCAACCCGCTCTTGACCGCGGTGCTTTCGGCGCTCTGGCTCCGGGAGCGGGTGAGCCCGACTCAGGCAGCGGGACTTCTCATCTCCCTCCTCGGCGTATCCATCGTCATTTCGAAAGGCTCCTTCGCGGTGATCGCCAACTTCGCCTTCAACAAGGGGGACCTCATCATGCTCGGGGCTCCTCTTTGCTGGGCGCTCTACTCCATCCTCGGGAAAAAGGCGCTCGGCGCCTTCACGCCACTCGCGGCGACGGCTTACGCCGCTCTCTTCGGAACGCTCCTTCTGGTGCCCGCGGCCGTGGTGGAACATCTGCTGCTGGGCGGACCGTGGCCGTCTTTTTCCTTGGTCGGCTGGCTTGCCATCCTGCAGCTGGCCCTACTCGGTACGGTAATAGGATTCGTCTGGTGGTACCAGGGGGTGGGACTGATCGGCGCCTCAAGGGCTGCGGTGTTCGTGAACCTCGTGCCTTTCTTCGGGGCACTGCAGGCCGCGTGGCTCTTAGGCGAGAAGGTGGTGCTGCCGCAGCTTTTCGGCGGGATGCTGGTGGTGGCCGGCGTCTATTGGGGCGGGCGCGTCAAGGGGAAGAAAGAGGGTAAGCCTGTTGCGCGTGCGATCGAGGCTGTAGAAGCGGGGCAGGGCTCCTGATGCGTCGAGCGCTGCGCACCCTGCACCTCATCTGCCTCTGCCTGCTGCCGTCGAAGGGGGGCAAAGCGCAACCCGCAGCGGTGGGGGAGGAGCGCGCGTGCGAGCCGGGTGAGATCCGTGGGGGGATGGGTCTGTTCCTGGATGGGCGGGGGGAGTTGCGTCTTTTCTTTGCGGAGGTGAGGGCGATCGCCGCTCCCTGCCTCTTGTTCCGCCTGAAGCGGGAGGGGTTCTCCCGCTGCAGCGTCACGGTAAAAAAACGTGGCCTCCTGGTGGAGGCCAGGCGTTAGCGTCTAACCTATCTTGCCGATCTCGAAACCGATCTGATCCAGCGGAAGCACCACGTCGGCCACTTTCCCGTCGATGCATGCGCGCGGCATGCCGTAGATCGTCGAAGTCGCCTCGTTCTGCACCAGGGTCAGCCCGCCTTTTTCCTTCAGATGTTTCATCCCCTTGAAGCCGTCGTTCCCCATCCCGGTCAGGATCACACCTAGCATCGCGCCGTTGCTTGCGTCGGCGAGCGAGGTGATCATCTGGTCCACCGAAGGGATGTAGATGTACTGCGGGAACTCGCTCGTCGGCGAGGTCTTCACCACGATGTTGCTCCCCTGTTTGACCAGCGTGGTGTGCATGCCGCCCGGCGCGACCAGCACCTGTCCACCCTTGACGATATCCCCGTCGGCAGCCTCCTTGACGGTGAGGGAGCACTTGGCGTTCAAACGCTCGGCGTAGGGGCCGGTGAAGGCCTTGGGCATGTGGATGGCGACGACGATGCCGTGCGGGAAGTTTACCGGGATGCGGGAGATGACCTCCTGGAGTGCGACCGGGCCGCCGGTGGAGGCGCCGATGCCGACGCAGCCGATGCGCCGATGGGCGAATTGGGAGGGGCGCACCGAGGGCGCAGGCGCAACGCGTTGCAAGAGTCCGGTGCCGGGGCGTCTCGGGATGCTGCTGACCGACGCCTCCTGGACCTTTTCGAGGAGCGCCTTTTGGAAAACGGCCTGGGCATCCTTGCAGTCGCTGACGTTCTTGGGGACGTAGTCGAAGGCGCCAGCCTCGAGCGCCTCGAAGGTGGAACGGGCCCCCTCGCAGGTCAGGGTGGAGACCATGATCACCCGGGTGGGCTGCTTCGCCATGATCTGTTTGAGCGCGGCGATGCCGTCCATGCGGGGCATCTCCACGTCCATGGTGATGAGGTCGGGTTTTAGGGCGAGGGCCTTGTCGACCCCTTCCATGCCGTCCGCAGCGATGCCGACGATCTCGACGCCTGGGGCCTTGGAGAGGATGCCCCGGATCGCCATGCGCATGAAGGAGGAATCGTCGACGATCAGCACCCTGAGTTTTTTCGGCATTGCGGGCATCATGACGGTTCTGAGGCTCCTATCCCCTGGAAAATCGACTTGACCATGTCCTGGATTTCCGGGACGCGATCGTCGAGTTCGTAGCAGAAACGTTCGACGTCAAGATCGACGAGGCTCGGGGCGTACGCCCTGAGGATGGCCCAGGCCTTCTCCTCGGCGAGGTTGAAGGAGACCCAGGAGGTCCCGCCGTAATCGAGCTGGCGCACCGAGCAGAAGAGGTCGGCAAGGTTGACGATGGCGCAGAGCGTCGGGTCGATGGTCGCGTCTTCCGGTGCGTGGTGCAGCGCGATCACTTCGCAGTAGTCGGCCGGGAAGTTCCATTTTTTAGCGATGCAGTAGCCGATCTCGCTGTGCGAGGTGCCGAGGTACTCCGCCTCCTTGTCCACCAGCCGGAAGGGCTGCCCCTTCACGGAGTCAAGGAGGGCGCGGAAGGCGTCCTTGCGGTAGAAGGAGAGGAAGACTTCCCCGATATCGTGCACGATGCCGACGAGATAGGCCTTTTCGGTGTCAGGATAGCGCACCCGCTGGGCGATGATCTTGGCGACGACCCCCACGCCGAAGGAGTGCTCCCAGAAGGAGCGCACGTCGAAGATGCCGTCCCTCCCTTCGAAGACGTCGACGAAGGAGCAGGTGAAGGCGAGCTCGCGGATGTGCCGGAAACCCAGGTAGATGAGCGCCCTCTTGACGGACTTGATCTCGTTCGCCGGTTTGTAGAGCGGGGAGTTCACCATCTTGATGACTCGTGCCGCGAGGACCTGGTCGGCCAGGATCATGTCGGCCACCTCGTCCAGCTCGACACCGGGGCGGTCCAGGAGCTCGATCACCCGGGTGGCCACGTGCGGGATGGTGGGGAGGTCTACGAAACTCTCGACCATCTCCTGGGCGGTCTGCATCATGGCTTTTTTATCCATTGCATCGTCCTCACTTGTTGTAGGTGAACCCGCCGGGGAAGTGTACGGTCTTGAATTTGTCGTTCACCCCGTGCAGCGACTCGGACTGCCCCACGAAGAAGTAGCCATACGGCTGCAGGTTGTTGTAGAAATGCTGCACCACCTTGCTCTTCGACGAGGTGTCGAAGTAGATCAGCACGTTGGCGCAGAAGATGAAGTCGAAGCTCTTCATGAAGAGCATCTTGTTGTCGTCGTAGAGGTTCAGCTGGCTGAAGGTCGCCAGTTTCTTCACCTCGGGTGAGAGTACGAACCTCCCGGGAACCTCCTCCTTGAAGTACTTCTTCAGGTAGTAGTCCGGGGTGTTGCGCACCGAGTAGCTGTTGTAGACCCCTTCGCGCGCTTGGGCCAGCACCGTCTCGTTGATGTCGGTCCCGACGATCTCGATGATCCAGTCCTTCAGGAGGGTCTGCCGCTTTTCGAGGAGGATCATCGCCATGGTGTAGGCCTCCTCCCCGGAGGATGAACCGGCGCTCCAGATGCGCAGCTTCTTGAAGCCGATCTTTCCCTTGGCCGCGACGATCTCCGGGAGGAACTTGTTCTCCAGCGCGTTCAACTGGGGCATGTTCCTGAAGAAGCAGGTCTCGTTGGTGGTGATCTCATCGAGGAGTTTCGAGAGCTCGCTGCGGCCGGTGGCCGGGCTGCGCACGAACTGGTAGTAGTCCGCGTGCGTCTTGCAGCCGGTTCCTTCCATCCTGCGCGCCAGCCTGCTTTCCAGGAAATACTTCTTGCTGCTGTGGAAGTAGATGCCGCAGACGTTGTATATGTAGTCCCGAAGCTGTTCGAAATCCTTGTCGGAAATCTTCGGGGCGCTCTTCGCGTCAAATGGTTTCATGTCTAAGGCCATTGTTGTCCCCTCAGGCTGCCCCGCCTCCGACCAGACCCATCGGGTCCACGATCAGTGCCACCCTGCCGTCTCCCATGATGGTCGAACCGCCGATCCCCGGGAGGTTGGCCAGGAACTTGCCCAGCGACTTGATGGCGACCTCCTGCTGTCCCAGGAGCCTGGTCACGATCAGGCCGATTCTCTTTTCGGCGACGCCGACGATGACCACGTAGCAGGTGTCGCGCTCCGAGTAGACTTCGCTGACGCCGAAGGCCTGCTGCAGGCGCAGAAGCGGTAGCACCGAGTCCCTGAGTTTGAGCACCTCCTGGCCGCCGATCATGTGGAATTCCTTCTTGCTCACCCGCATGGTCTCGATGACCGAGGCGAGCGGAATCGAGTAGACCTCGCCCTCGACCTCGACCAGAAGCGACTGGATGATGGCCAGGGTGAGCGGCAGCTTCAGGATGAACTCGCTGCCGTGGCCGAGCTCGTTCTTGATTTCGATGATGCCGTTCAGCTTCCTGATGTTGGTCCTCACCACGTCCATGCCGACGCCGCGCCCTGAGAGGTCGGTCGTCTGCTCCTTGGTGGAGAAGCCGGGGAGGAAGATGAGGTCGAGGATCTCGCGGGTCCCCATGGCGGCCACCTGCTCTTCGCTGACGAGCCCTTTGTCGATAGCTTTTCTCGCAATCCTGTCGGGGTTGATGCCGCGGCCGTCGTCCTTGATGCTGATGACGATCTGGTTTCCCTCGTGGGCGGCGGAGAGCACGACGGTGCCGGTGCGTCCCTTGCCGGCGGCGAGGCGTTCGTCGGGAGTCTCCAGACCGTGGTCCAGCGCGTTACGAATCAGGTGGATGAGCGGATCGCCGATCTCGTCGACGACGGAGCGATCCAGTTCGGTCTCCTCACCGTAGATGATGAGGTCCACTTCCTTGCCGAGGTCGCGGGCGAGGTTCCTGACGATGCGCGGGAACTTCTTGAAGACCTTCTCAACCGGGAGCATGCGCATCTTGAGGACCTGCATCTGCAGTTCCGAGGTGACGAAGTTGAGCCTTTTCGAGAGCTTCCCGAAATCGTCCCCGAAGCCGGTGGGGTCCAGGCCGGTCTGGAAGTCGCTGTAGAGCTGGATCATGCGGTTTCTTTCCAGCACCAGCTCGCCTACTTGGTTCATCAGGTCGTCGAGGCGTTTCACGTCGACCCTGACCGTGGAGTTGTCGGCAAGATCCTCGCCCCCCTTGGGAGGGGCGGGTTTGGGCGTTTCCTTGACCGGCTGCGGCTTGGGCTGGGGCGGAGGAGCCGCCTGCTGCGGAGCTGCCGGCTGGGGGGGCGCCTGTTGAGGCTCCGCCGCGGCGGGTTCGGGCTCGCTCGCAGACTCCGACTCGGCAGCAGGGGAGGGGGCTGCGCTGGCTGCGGCCGGTGCGCTCTCTTCCTTGGGCGCGAACACCGGGGCGAGTACGGTCGCCTCGACCGCGTTCTCGGAGAGATACGGGATCAGCTTCGCGATGGTCCCCTCGAGGTCCCGCTCGACGATCTCGCCCGCCTTTATGTCGGCCACGAGTGTCTTCACAAGGTCGACCGCCTCGAGGATCACGTCCATGATCTCCGAGTTAAGCCTGAGCTCGACCTTACGCAGGCGGTTCAGGACGTCCTCGGTCTTGTGGGTGACCTTGACGAGCATGTCGAAGCCGAGGAAGCTGGAGGCCCCCTTGACGGTGTGGATGGAGCGGAAGATCCGGTTCATCAGGTCCGCGTCTTCCGGGCTCTTCTCCAGGGAGATCAGGTCGTCGTCTAGTTTTTCCAGGAGTTCGGTGGTTTCGGCTAGGAAACCGTCAAGTAGCTCCTGATCTTCGCAATCTATGGCCATGTTGCGCTCCGGGAAGGGGAAACCGTTTCCCCTGTTGGTGCCTTATCCTACGTTGGTGAACAGCCGCCTCTCGTCGGCGGTGAACATCTTTTCCAGGTCGAGCAGGACCAGGAGCCGGTTAGCCTGGTTGATGACGCCGGCCATGCATTCCTGCTCGATGCCGCTGGAAACGACCGGGGGGGGAGGCTGGATCTCTTTTTCCGAGATGCGGATCACCTCGGAAACCTCGTCCACGATGAAGCCCATCAGCTCGCCCACCACCTCCATCACCATGATGCGGGTGCGTTTGTCGTAGTCGTTCTCCATGAGGTCGAACTTCTTGCGCAGGTTGATGATGGGAATGACCTTGCCGCGCAGGTTGATGACCCCTTCCACGTAGTGCGGCGTGTTCGGGACGCGGGTGATGTTGAGCATCCGGATGATCTCACGCACCATCAGGACGTTGATGCCGTACTCTTCCTTCTCGAGGTTGAAGCTTACCAGTTGGATCAGCTCGCCCCCGTACTCTTCGCTCTTTACCTTAGTGAGTGCGGTCTCCATGGACCCTCCGTCTGCGCTGAAATCTCTACGGGCGCGGGCGCCCGCCATACTGTGCTAATCGGTCATGCCGGATAAAGGTTGAATATTTTTTTTCTCTAACGAATTCAGGCGGCTTCTCCTGCAAAGGCCCGTTCCGAGCGGGTGGAACCCCGGGCGTTGCCGCTCCGACACCGCTACAAGCAAAAAATTGACATGGGTAACTTCCCTGGCAAGTCATTTAATTGACATTGGGGGGAGAACTCGCTATAGTTTCGATCGGACCGTTTTTGTATCGGCTTTTTTCGAGGCAACTTTAACGAAATCCGGGGAAATGATGGAAACGCCGAAAATACTGATAGCAGATGATGATAAGAAAACCAGGGACTTCGTAGCCGCCTTCCTGAGCTACAAGGGGTACCAGGTTTACCAAGCCTTCGATGGGCAGGACGCCCTGCAGAAGATAGAAACGCACGACGTGCAGATGGTGATCACGGACATCATGATGCCGCGGGTGAACGGACTGGAGTTCATTCGGCAGCTGAAGTCGCTCCGTCCGGAGATCGTCACCATAGCCTACAGCGCCTTCGCCAATAACGAGATGACGGCCAATCTCCTGAAGGCGGGGGCTTTTTTCTATCTGGAAAAGCCCTTCAATCTTGAGGAGTTGGAGACGCACGTCAAGCGCGGTCTCGAGCATCAGGCGCTGCAGAGCAAGAGCTTCCGGTCCAAGCCTTGCATAAAGAACAGGGCACTTCTCAACAACATCATCGGGGAAAGCGAGAAGATGCTCTCGCTCTTCGAGATGATCGAGAAGGTCGCCACCTCAGATTCCACCGTGCTGATCCAGGGTGAGTCGGGGACCGGCAAGGAGCTGGTGGCGCGAGCCATTCATGACCTCTCCAATCGCTCGGACAAGAACTTCGTCGCCCTCAACTGCGCGGCCATTCCCGACGAGCTGCTGGAGAGCGAGCTCTTCGGCCACGTGAAGGGGTCCTTCACCGGTGCCGTCGCCACTCGCGTCGGCCGTTTCGAGATGGCCGACAAGGGGACCCTGTTCCTGGACGAGATCGGGGACATGAAGGCGAACCTTCAGGTCAAGCTGCTGCGCGTGCTGCAAAGCCGGGAACTGGAGCCGGTGGGTTCCACCCGGTCCAAGAAGGTGGACGTGAGGATCATAGCCGCCACCAACCAGAACCTGGACCACATGGTGGCGTCGAAGGAGTTCCGCGAGGACCTGTATTACCGGCTCTCGGTGATCCCGATCATGCTCCCCCCTCTGCGGGAGCGCGGCGCCGACATCCCGCTGCTTTTGAACAGCTTCCTTGAGAAGTTCAACCGAAGCAAGCAGCGCAAGGTGCAGGGTTTTGACAAGCAGGTCATGGAGATACTGGGGAGCTACGACTGGCCCGGCAACGTCCGTGAGCTGGAAAACCTGGTCGAGCGCCTGGTGATCATCAAGGGGAGCGGGGTGATCAACATCCACGACCTTCCCGAGAAGTACCGCGGCGGTCGCAGCACCCCGGCGGTGCACGGCGAGCACATGATCAACCTCCCCGATGACGGTTTCTGCCTGAACAGCGCCGTCGAGGAGTTCGAAAACCGGCTGATCCTGCAGGCTCTGGAGCGAAGCGGCGGAAACAAGAAGGAAGCCGCCGAACTTCTGAACCTGAAGCGGACCACGCTGATCGAGAAGCTGAAGAAGAAAAAACTGGTCTACGGGGAGCATCCGGTTTCCCCGTAACAGGGGGTCTGATGTCGATAAATCCGGTAACCACGGCGTCTGGCGGCGTCGAAGCAACCAAGAAGGGGATAGCCGCGTCCGGGAATACGGGTGCGGCTGTTCCGTTTGAGGAGATGCTGGCATCGAAAGCGTCCGGAGGCGAGGTGACGCCGGAAGCGGCGGCCGAAGTGTTGCGCCTCAAGATGCTGAGTTCCGCCCTCGATATCGGAAGTGATGCTAACGCGCCTGCGGCGCCGTCCCGTTCCGTGAACGTGCAGGGGCTGTTGAACCGGTTCCTTGAGCAGCTCCCGTCCGGGAGTGCGGCGGCCGGGGGCGGAGAGCCCGCCGTCGACCATGGTCCCGAGGCGACCTTCCAGGCGCAGCAGTCGAATTTCGCGGCCGGGCGTCTGCCGGAGGTTCCGGTTGCCGGTTCGGACAGCGGCACGGACGCGATCATAGAGAAGGCGAGCAGGCGTTACGGGGTAGACAGCGGGCTGATCCGGGCCGTGATAAAGGCCGAGAGCGGCTTCAACCCGCGGGCCGTGAGTTCCGCCGGTGCCCAGGGGCTTATGCAGCTGATGCCCGCCACCGCGCGTGGTCTGGGTGTCACCGACCCCTTCGACCCCGAGCAGAACGTGATGGCCGGGACCCGGTTTTTGAAGGACATGCTGCAGCGGTACAACGGCAACGTGGATGAGGCCCTGGCCGCCTACAACTGGGGTCCCGGCAATGTGGACCGTCACGGCACCGAGAGTCTCCCCCGTGAGACGAAGGGTTACCTGGCGAAGGTGAAAGGGTACTACGCCCAGTACGTGGCTTAGAAGCTGAGTCTTAACAGCAAGCCGAGGCCGGGAAAAAACAAAAGCCTCCGCACCAAAAGGTGCGGAGGCTTTCTTTTTATTGCACTTGCAGCGTCCATCAGGTCCATGGCAGGCCGCTCCCTCGGCCTGTGCCGCGGCCCAGGCGCCGGCGCCCTTCGGGCGCCTTGCCTTACTCTCTCACATAGATGTTCTGATCCGAGCTGTGCACCATGGTCATGACGCGCATGTACTCGTCCTCGATCATGTCATAGTGCCCCTGAGTCTCCCTGATCACCGTTTCGAACACCTTGCGCACCAGCGGGTCCACCACGTCCTTCACCAGGATGGTGTAGAAGTCGATACAGGCCTTTTCCTCCTTGAGCGCGATCTCAAGCGCCTTCTGCTCGTGGCTGTCGGCCGCGATCGCCTGCTCCAGGGCGAGATGGGTCGCCGACTGCTTGTCCGGCGGCGAGGCGAGGTAGGTGTCGATGTCACCGAGGTCGCCGCCGCGGTAGTAATCGAAGAAGGCCTTCAGGTGGCTGACCTCTTCGCCGGCCAGAAGGTCGAAAACCTTCTTCGACCTTTCGTCCTTGCTCACCGAAGCCGCGCGCCGGTAGAAGTCCATGCTCTCCTTCTCGGTCTTGATCGCCAGCTTCAATGCTTCCTGCAGTGTGTATTCCTTGAACATGGCTGCACCTCCGTAGGCTTCAGTGGGATTGCTTGGCAAAGAGTATATCGAAGCGTATGGGGAGGTCAAATGCCCGAAAAATCGAATGAATACGGCTTAATGTCTTGTCTTGGGGCGCAGGGAGCGGTCGAGCTTGAGGAGCCGCATGGCGTTTTCCGACGTGATGCGGGCGAGTTCCTCGACCGGGATGCCGCGGATCTGTGCGACCCGCCGCGCCGTGGCCAGGAGGTGGGCGGGGACGTTCACCTCCCCACGGTAGGGCTCCGGCGAGAGGTCCGGCGCATCGGTTTCGAGCAGTAATCGTTCCAGAGGCACGGCGGCCGCGACATCTACCGGTCGCCTGGCGTTCAGATAGGTGACGGTGCCGGAGAGGGATATGTGCAGCCCTAGCCGCAGGCAGGTCCTTGCCGTTTCGACGCTGCCGGAAAAGGAGTGCATCACACCGCCGCAGTCCTGGATTCCAGCTTCCCTGATTATGGCGATCAGGTCGTCGAAGGCCCGGCGGCAGTGCAGCAGTACGGGGAGCCCTGCTTCCCGGGCGATATCCAATTGGGCCCGGAAGGCCTCCTGTTGCACTTTGCGGGATGGAGAGGGGAGCAGGTAGTCGAGCCCGATTTCTCCGATGGCCGTGGCGAGTGGAGCGTAGCGTCTGAGTTTCGAGAGGATTGTAGGGGTGAGCTGGTCGGCGTGCATGGGGTGCACGCCGTAGGCGGGTAGGGCCTGGTGGTAGCGGAGGGCGAGTGTTTCGATCTCGGGCCAGCCTTCCGGGGCAACGCCCGGGACCAGAAAGGCGGTCACACCGGCGTGTTCCGCCTCCGGGATAAGCGTGTCCAGGCGGGGCCGGAGTTGCGGGTCATCCAGGTGGCAGTGGCTGTCAAAAAACATGGAGTCAGGTGGTGACGCCGGGGTGATCCTTGAGCTCCTTGATGATCTCCACCTGGCGCTGGAATATGTACTGCGAGATGTTGAGTTCCTCGGAACGCGTCGGCGCTATTTCGAAGACGAGCCGGCAGGTGCCGTCCCTGTCGATGACCTTTAAAAGCGATGCCGCGATCACGATGGTACCGGTGGGAAGGGCGATGGAGAGCTCCCCTTTCTGGCTCAGGGGGAGGCCGGGGTTGCGTTCGACGTCCATGGTCATGCCGGTGAGCGACATGTCGTGCAGCTTGCCGCGCACCGTCGCTTCAAGTTCCGGTGCGGCGAACCAGGCCTTGATGGTCACCCCAAGCTGCACGCGCACCGACATGCGGCGGTCGGCGCGGACCAGCGTGTAACCCGGATTGGACAGGATGACCCGCGATTTCTCTACATTTACGTACGTAACCGAAGCGACCACATCCCTGCGGAAATGGCTGCTCTTCAGCACGGTCAGCTTTTCCTGCGCTATGACAACGGCCTGCACCTGGTGCACCAGCAGTTCGGCGTCATTTTCTTCGATGGTGAGGACTTCCGCACCGTAGCTTACCGGGACTTCACGGTAGAAGTTGAGGAGCCTGAGGTCGTTTTTCAGCTTCCCGGAGCGTATGGCAGCGAGGGTCGCGAGGATCTCGGTGCGGTCACGCTGCTCGTCGGCAAGTTGCAACCTCTGGTAGTTGTCGTTCATGGTCGGTTCCGCCCGAAAAAAGTTATTGCTCTTTAGGCGCTTGCTGTGCAATTATGCCACGTTGTAGCGCTTGGCGAAGATACCCTCTTCGCCTTTCGTTTGTCCAGAGAATTTTAACGGGAGTTCAAGTTGATACGGTACAACGAACAAGAGATAGAGAGGCGGCGCACCTTCGCCATTATCAGTCATCCGGACGCTGGTAAGACTACCATAACCGAGAAGCTGTTGCTATTCGGCGGTGCCATCCAGCAGGCGGGCGAGGTCCGGGCGAGAAAGTCGGCGCGGCATGCCACGAGCGACTGGATGGAGATGGAAAAACAGCGTGGCATTTCGGTCACTTCTTCGGTCATGAAGTTCACCTACCGCGACTTCGAGATAAACCTCCTGGACACCCCAGGCCACAACGACTTTTCCGAGGACACCTACCGCACCCTGACCGCCGTTGACTCGGTGCTCATGGTCATCGACTCCGTGAAGGGTGTCGAGAGCCAGACGAAGAAACTCCTCGAGGTCTGCCGCCTGCGCAATACGCCGATCATGACCTTCATCAACAAGCTTGACCGTGAGGGGCGCGAGCCGCTCGACCTGCTCGACGACATCGAGAGCACGTTGAAGATCCAGTGCGCGCCCATGACCTGGCCCATAGGGATGGGGAAACGTTTCCGCGGTACATACCACCTCTACACCAAGGAGATCACCTTCTACGACCCGGAGGCGGACCGCGGCGTCGGTGAGGTCATCACGGTGAAGGGGCTGGAAGATCCGCTCCTTGACGAGCTCCTGGGAAGCCAGGTGGAGGAGTTGCGCAACGACGTAGAGCTCCTGGAAGGGGCGGCGCACCCGTTTGACGCCGAGGCGTACTTAGCCGGCAAACAGACTCCGGTCTTCTTCGGCTCCGCCATCAACACCTTCGGGGTACAGCAACTGCTCGACTCCTTCGTGGAAAACGCTCCGTCGCCGCTGCCGCGCGACGCAACCACCCGTACCGTCTCTCCGTACGAGGAGCCATTCACCGGGTTCACCTTCAAGATCCAGGCGAACATGGACCCGGCGCACCGCGACCGCATCGCATTCTTCCGCATCTGCTCCGGAAAGTTCGAGCGCGGCATGAAGGTTAAGCACCTGCGGCTTGGGCGCGAAGTCCAGATCTCCAATGCCACCATCTTCATGGCACAGGACCGCACCAACGTGGACGAGGCTTACGCCGGCGACATCATCGGCATCCACAACCACGGCACCATCAAGATCGGCGACACCTTTACGCAGGGCGAGGATCTCAAGTACACCGGGATCCCGAACTTCGCGCCGGAGCACTTCCGTAAGGTACGCATCCTGAACCCGCTCAAGTCGAAGTCCCTGGAGAAGGGGCTCGTGCAGCTAGCCGAGGAGGGGACCACCCAGGTCTTCCGTCCCCTGATGGGCGCCGACTGGATCGTGGGCGCGGTGGGTATGCTGCAGTTCGACGTGGTCATGCATCGCCTCGAGCACGAGTACGGCGTCAAGGCGACCTACGAGCCGGTCTCCTACGTCACCGCCCGCTGGGTCACCGGCGATAGGAAGAGGCTCGACGAGTTCCAGAAGAAAGAGGCGATGAGCCTCTACCTGGACGGAGAAGGGAACCTCGCCTACCTTGCCGGGAGCCAGTGGCGCCTGGACAACACCATGGAGAACTGGAAGGACCTCAACTTCCACGCCACCCGCGAGCACAGCTAGGCCGGGCTTAACCCAGTCGGACCCGTCGTACCCGTCTGACTAGTCCGACTGGTCCGACTGGTCCGACTGGTCCGACTAGTCCGACTGGTCCGACTGGTCCGACTGGTCCGACTGGTCCGACGGGTTCTTAGAGAGCACAGCAACGATGGCCAACCAGCCGGAAAAAACCACCGCCAACGCAGCAGCGCCTGCCGCACACAATGCCGGCGGCGCCCTGCTCGTCCTTGCTGCCGCCACCCTTTGGGGGACCTCGGGCACCTCGCAGGCCCTGGCGCCTGCAGGCGTCAGCCCCTGGAGCGTCGGCGCATTGCGCCTGCTGGTTGGGGGCGCGGCGCTCATGGTTCTCGCCTTCATGAGAGGCGGCCTGGGCAAAGGGCGCTGGCCCTTCTGGGGCACCCTGGCTGCGGGCGGGTTCGTCGCCATCTACCAACTTGCTTTCTTCACCGCAGTGAGCAGGACCGGTGTAGCCGTCGGCACCCTGGTTGGCATCGGGAGTTCGCCGGTCATCGCCGGCATACTGGGCTTCGTCGTCCGTGGAGAGCGCCCGGGCCGTGCGTGGGGGATTGCGACCGTGCTCGCCTTGGCCGGCTGCGGCCTCCTGGTCACCGGGGGAGGCGGGGTCGCCATCGACGTGGTGGGCGTCCTTCTGGCTTTTGGCGCCGGCACTTCCTATGCCTGCTACACCATGGCCATCAAGGTGCTCCTACCCGGCCGCACCTCCGAGGCGGTCATGGCGGTGGTTTTCTGTCTGGGCGCCCTGCTCCTCGCACCCGTCCTTTTCATGGCGGACCTCCATTGGGTCGCCCAGCCGCGGGGGATCGGCGTCGTGCTCTACCTCGGCGTGGTGGTCACCGCCCTTTCCTATTGTCTCTTCGCTATGGGGCTGCGCAGCGTACCGGTCGCCTCGGCGGTCACCCTTTCGCTCGCGGAGCCGCTGATGGCGGCGCTTCTTGGGATACTGTTCCTGGGCGAGCGGCTCACCCCTACGGCACTCGCCGGGATCCCGCTGCTATTCGCGGGGCTCGCCGTGCTCGCTTATTCAATGTCAGGTAAAAGGGCTGTTTGAACTAAAAGGTAAGGAGGCATTTCCATGGTATTCGCAGCGAAAGTTTCCGAGATTCCGGAGTTCGGCAAGAAACTGGTTGAAGTGGGCGGTGAGAAGGTCCTCCTGGTGAAGACCAAGGGGAAGGTCTACGCATGCGAGCACGAGTGTCCGCATCAGGGGGCGCCGCTGCAGGGGGCGCTGGTCAAGGAAGTCGGGAAGCTCTCGTGCCAGCGTCACGGCTACCGCTTCGATCTGGAGACCGGCATCTGCCCTGAGCATCCGGAGTGCCCTCTCACGGTCTACTCCGTAGAGATCCGCGGTGACGAGGTATTCGTAGACCTCGGGTAGTCTGTGCGTCCCTCACAGAAAAAATGTCCGTGTCACAAAAAAATGTTGACTCAAAAGACTTTTCAAGATAAGTTTGACCGCTCAATTGTAAATCCAGAGTAAAGGTGGTGAAGTTCATGTACGCAGTAGTCAAAACCGGAGGGAAGCAATATAAAGTTTCCGAAGGCGACTTTCTGAAAGTCGAAAAACTGGAGGGTGCGGTAGGTGATACCGTCGAGTTCTCCGAAATCCTGATGGTTGGCGGCGATAAGGTTGTTATCGGAACACCTTTAGTGCCCAGCGCCTCTGTAGTCGGCAAAATCGTCGAGCAGGGCAAAGACAAGAAGATTCTGGTCTTCAAGTCCAAGCGCCGGAAAAACACCAGGAAACTTAACGGGCACCGTCAACTCAGGACTATTCTCAAGATTGAGAAGATCAACGCCTAGGTAATATCTTAAACGGCGGTGCGGCAGCCGCGATTTTAGAATCAGGGCCGCTACCGGCAGAAGGAGCAGAAAATGGCACACAAGAAAGGCGTCGGTAGTTCCAGGAACGGTCGCGACTCCGACGGCCAAAGACTTGGTTGCAAGAAGTTCGGCGGCGAAGCGGTCAAAGCCGGCAACATCATTTACCGTCAGCACGGCACCAAGATCCACCCGGGCAACAACGTTGGCCTCGGCAAGGATTACACGCTGTTCGCCCTTATCGAGGGCGTGGTGAAGTTCGAGCGTCTGGGCAAAGACCGTAAGAAGGTCTCCGTCTACCCGGCCAACTAGCCAGCGCAGCAAGACGAAAGTGTGAAAGCCCGGAGCCGCAAGGTCCGGGCTTTTGCCGTTTGCACAGGAATATTCCTAATGAGTTTCATTGATGAAGTAAAGATTTACGTGAAGTCCGGCGACGGCGGCGCGGGGTGCGTCTCCTTCCGGCGTGAAAAGTTCATCCCGCTTGGCGGTCCCGACGGCGGTGATGGCGGCAAGGGCGGCGACGTGGTGGTGAAGGTATCGCCGCATCTGGCGACGCTGCTCGACCTGCGCCAGCACCCGCACCAGAAGGCCGGGCGCGGCAAGAACGGCATGGGGAGCGACCGGCACGGCGCCAATGGCGACGCCAAGGAGATCCTGGTGCCGCGGGGCACCGTTATCAAGGACGCGGAGACCGGCGAAACGCTAGCCGATCTGACCGAGTCTGATTCTTCCATCGTGCTCCTCAAAGGTGGACGCGGCGGGCAGGGGAACGCCCGCTTCAAAACCGCGACGCACAAGGCCCCGAAGTTCGCGCAGCCCGGCGAGCCGGGAGAGGAGCGCTGGATCAGGCTCGAGCTGAAGCTCATGGCGGACGTCGGCCTTCTTGGGATGCCGAGCGTCGGGAAATCGTCGCTCATCAGCAAGATCTCCGCGGCACGCCCGAAGATCGCCGAGTACCACTTCACCACGCTGAAGCCGAACCTGGGCGTGGTGAAATACAAGAACTACCGCACCTTCGTCATGGCCGACATCCCGGGCCTCATCGAGGGGGCGAGCGAAGGGGCGGGCCTTGGGCACCGCTTCCTCAAGCACCTGGAGCGCACCGGGCAGTTGCTGCACCTGCTCGACCTCTCCTGGATGCCCGATCGCGATCCGATCGCCGAGTACGAGGCGATCAACCGCGAGCTGGCACTCTTCAACCCGGAACTCGCCGAAAAGCGGCAGACCGTGGTGATCAACAAGATCGACCTGCCGCACGTCCGCGAGAACCTGGAGAAGGTGCTCCCTTACTTCGAGGAGCGCGGCATCAGGGTCTTCCCCATTTCGGCCGCGACCGGCGAGGGGATCGCCGAACTTCTGGACGACATCGCCTTCAACCTTTGGGGCGAGCCGGAGGAGACCTGGTAAGGGTTGGCACATAGTGGAGTGTTGAAGGGGGAGGGGCGCAAGCTTCTCCCCCTTTTCTTTTTGAGGCGCAGTGCGGAATGGGACTACGGGCGGCAATTGCGAAAAGACATGATAGACTACGATATTTGTAATTTCTAATAAATTGCAAGTGGTCGGACTGTGACAGGTGCTGAGCGGGAGCCGGACAGAACTCTTCAGGAGGTCGGCATGTACAGGATGATCCAGCTGGAATCCTTGGTACCCGAAACTCTGCCGGGCGTGTCGCTGTTCATAAAGCACGGCGAGAACCACGTGCTCTACAAGAATCCGGATCTCTCCTTTACGCAGTGGGATAAGGAGCGGCTGCTGGATAACAACGTGACGCACCTCTACGTGAAATCGGCGGAGATATCCATCTTCAACCAGTACGTCGAAGCCAACCTCGCGGCGGCCCTGAACGACGAGAACCTGGAGCCGGAGGTCAAGCAGGCCATGCTGTATCAGGCATCGGTAAACTACGTACAAGAGATTTTCGACAGTCCGGCCATTGCTATAAAACAGAACGTCGAGCGTTGCCGAAACCTTATTCAACACATACTGGATGACGTGATGAAATCCGACGGCGTCATGCCTGCACTCAGCAGTCTGGTCGACCACAACACCTATACCTATGTTCACTCAGTACAGGTGGCGACCTACTCGATAGCCCTGCATGTCAGGATGTTCGAGCTGAGCAGCGACGAGCTCATGGACGTCGGGATGGGATCGCTCTTCCACGACTACGGCAAAGTCTACGTTCCGAAAGAGTTGCTGGACAAGCCGGGAAGGCTCACCGCCACCGAATTCCAAGAGGTAAAGAAGCACCCGGTCTACGGTTTCAGCACCTTGAAGGATCTTGATATCTTCACCCCTGTGGCCCTGGGGATCGTCAAGCACCACCACGAAAAGGAGAACGGCAGCGGTTATCCCGACGGGCTTTCCAGCTACGACATCGCCCGCAGCTCAAAGATCACGGCCATCGCCGACGTCTTCAGCGCCCTCACCACGACGAGGTCCTATCGCCAGGCGCTATCCAAGGAGAGCGCCCTGGAGATCATGTACGGCGAGATGGACGGCTCCTTCGACCTGCACTACCTGAACTCCTTCCGGGACAGTCTCAACTGACAGTGCCATCCCCATATTGAACAAAAAAGCCCCGCCGGTTATAGGACCAGTGGGGCTTTTACTTGTGCATCAGGTGAAGGCGCAGAGCCTAGCGCAAGGCCGTTTCCACCATTTCCAGGAGCGGCCCGGGATAGACGCCGATGATGAGGATGGCGGCTGAAGCGGCGCAAAGGGCGAGCCCCTCGGCGAAACCGACCGGCTTGGGAGCGGGGGACTCGGTACGATGCATGTAGAGTTGTGCCACCACCCTGAGATAGAAGTAGGCGGACGCTGCCGCGCTCAGGATGCCGACGACGGCGAGCGGGACGATGCCCCCTTTGAGGGCTGAATAGAAGATGAAGAACTTCCCGATGAAGCCGGCTGTCGGGGGGATGCCGGCCAGCGAGATCATGGCGAGGGCAAGTACGCCGCCACGGACCGGGGCCGTAAAGCCGATTCCGGTGAAATCCGTGATCTGCTCGCGCTCTTCTTCGAAGGAGAGCGAAGAGATGGCGCCGAAGGCGGCGAGGTTCATGGCCGTGTAGATCGCTCCGTAAAGAAGCACCGCCGCATAGCCGTCCCGGGAGCCGGTCAGTAGCGCGAGGGCAAGGTATCCCATGTGGGCGACCGAGGAGTAGGCGAGCATCCGCTTGATGTTGGTTTGCCTGAGGGCGGCGAGGTTGCCGAGCACCATGGAAAGAACGGAGAGGGCGGCAAGCGGGACGCGCAGCTCGGCCATCGGGGGGAAGTGGCCGAGCAGGATGAGAAGCAGAGCCGCGGCGGCGACCTTCGAGCTCGTGGAGAGGAAGGCGGCGACCGGCGACGGTGCGCCCTGGTAGACGTCGGGCGTCC
The DNA here is from genome assembly GCF_004917065.1 of Geomonas ferrireducens. Taxonomy (NCBI): domain Bacteria; kingdom Pseudomonadati; phylum Thermodesulfobacteriota; class Desulfuromonadia; order Geobacterales; family Geobacteraceae; genus Geomonas; species Geomonas ferrireducens. Next base: position 1,096,509 of record NZ_SSYA01000001.1, on the reverse strand, counting down.
AGAGATGGGCGGGGACCAGCGAGAGCTTGAAGGCCATGCCGAGGATGAGGACACCCCAGCCTGCGGAGATGATGGCCCTGTTTTCGGGGCGCGTAAGCGCTGCGGAAAGCGCGAGGGTGCCGCTACCCGTGAAGATGAGCGCGAAGCCGAAGGCGGTGAAGGCGGCCGCCACGGCTCCCATCAGGAGGTACTTGAGCCCCGCCTCCCCGGACTCGGCGCGGTTCAGATCCATGCTGACGAGGATGTAGAAGGCGAAGGAGACCGACTCCAGCGCAAGGAAGAGGATCAGCATGTTGGTGGCGCAGGGGAGCACACACATGGCGAAAAGCGCGAAGAGGACGGTCGCGGGATATTCCTCACCCTTGAGGATGCGGCGTTCGTTGTACCCGTGGGAGAGGAGCAGGGTAAGCGCGGCGGCGAAGCTGAAGAGGGGGATCAGCAGCTGGGCAAGCGGCGTGAAGGCGAGCCCTGGTATGCACTGGATGGGTGCGGGAGCCGTAAAGGCAGCCCAGATGCCGGCGGCAGCGGAAGCGGTGACCCCAATGGCGGTAAGGCTCGAGGAAAGGAGCAGCGGACCGCAGAGCAGCACGAAGAGCGCAGCGCAGCCCGTGATCACAATCGGCATGAGGCAGTAAAGTTCGGTAAGGGTCATTCTAAATGCTCCAAAAGCTAACCACAGAGGTTTGGGTCATCTGCGTTCCGGGGTTACTTATTCAGCAGAAGCTCCAAAGGCGCCTTGAACAGGTCGAGCACCGGCCCGGGGTGCACGCCAAGGTACACGACCACCACCGCGAGCAGCACCAGCACGCTTCCTTCCCTCAGCGAAACCTCCGCGAGCACCGTCGGCTTGCTCTCCTTGCCGAAGAGCACCTCCTGCACCAGGCGCACCGTGTAGATGAGCGTCAGGACGCTCCCCAGAAACGCACCCAGTGCAGCGGCGGGGGCGACCTTGAAAACACCCACAAGGACGATCAGCTCACTCACGAAGTTGTTCAACCCCGGCACCCCGGCGGAGGCCATGTTGAAGACCAGGAAGAAGAAGGCGAGCACGGGGACCTTGCCCCATACGCCGCCGAAGTCGGAAAGGTCGCGGCTCTCCGCGCGCTCGTCGAGCATGCCGACCATGACGAAGAGCGCCCCGGTGGTGATGGCGTGGTTCACCATCTGCATGAGCGCTCCGGAGACGGCGACCGGGCTCCACGCGGCGATACCGAGCGCGACGAATCCCATGTGGCTCACGCTCGAGTAGGCGAGCATCCGCTTCATGTCCCGCTGCGCGAAGGCGACCCAGGCGAAGTAGCAGATGCCGATCACGGCGACCACGTAGACGAGCGGCGTCAGTGCGCGGGAGGCCTCGGGGAAGAGCGGGTAGGCGATGCGGATGAGGCCGTAGGCGGCGGTCTTCGAAAGAAGGCTCGCGAGCATGAGCGTACCGGCGACGGGGGCGTCGCAATAAGCGTCGGGCTGCCAGGTGTGTAGCGGGAAAAGCGGGAACTTGATGGCGAACGAGAGCAGGAATGCGCCGAAAAGCCAAAGCCCAAGTTGGTACGGGACGGCGGTGTGCATGAGCGCGGGAAGCGCGAAGGTGTAGCTGCCGGTCTGGGCGCCGTGCATCAGGTAGAGCGCGATGATGGCGAGCAGCATGAGGAGCGAGCCGACGAAGGTGTAGAGGAAGAACTTGATGGTCGAGTACACCGGCCTGCCGGTTCCCCAGACGCCGATCAGGAAAAGCATCGGGATCAGCATCGCTTCCCAGAAGAGGTAGAAGAGGAAAAGGTCGAGGCTCAGGAAAAGCCCCTGCACCGCGCCCTGCAGGGCCAGGAGCAGTGACAGGTAGAGTCCCTGCCGCTCCTTCACCTTCCACGAGGCGATAACGGCGACGATGGTGATGAAGGCGGTGAGGATAACCATGACGAGGCTGATGCCGTCCATCCCGAGGGTGAAGCGGATGCCGAAACGGTCGATCCAGCCGTGGTCCTGATACAGGAAGAACCCGGTAGGTACGCCGACTTGCGCGCCCCCCTGGCGGTCGATGGCGAGCGGGACGCAGGCGAGGACGAACTCGGCCACGCCGAAGACGAGCGCGAGCCAGCGAGCGGCAGACGCGCTTCGCCGAAGGGCGAACACGAGCAGCGCTCCCGCCAGCGGGAGGAAGATAAGCAGCGAAAGTATCGGGATGAGAGATGTCATCAGAGGTCCCGTTGGCGCGTCTGCGCCGGTTGCGTTACAGCACGAGCCACGCGAGGTAGCAAAGGATAAGGGCTCCCCCGGCGGCGAAACTGATCAGGTAGACGGCGACGCGCCCAGTGCTCCAGCGCCCGAGCCGCTGTCCTACCGAGCCGAGCCCCTTGCCCAGACCGTCCAGGGACTCGTCGATGACCCCTTCGTCCATGCGCTCCCACAGGACCCCGGCGAGAGCGCGGTAGGGGCGGATGAAAAGGACGTTGTACAGCGCGTCGAAATACCAGCCGTTGGCGAGGAACGAGATGAGCGGGGAGGGTGGCGACTGCGCCTCCTGCATCCGGTGTGCGCGTCCCTTGCCGTAGCGCAGCCACGCCGCCGCGAGTCCCGCGAGTGCGAGTGTCCCGGCCACGGCCTGCATGACGATCTCCTGCTCGTGCGTCGCCTCAACGGCGCCGCCCCCTGGGATCGCGGCGAAGAGGCGGGTGAGGAGCCCTTCGCCGATGTATCCCGGCAGGTCCAGCACGCCGCCGAAGAGACCGAGTATGGCCAGCGGGATGAGCACCGCCTGCATCACGCCGAGGCCGGAAGTGCGGTGCACGTGTCCGTTGCCCCCCCCGAAGACCAGGAAGACGAGACGGAAACTGTAGAAGGCGGTGACGAGGGCGGTCAGGAGTCCCAAAAGGTACAGGGACTGGTAAAGCGCCCCCCCCTTGTGCCAGACCGCCATGAGGATGCTGTCCTTGCTGAAGAAGCCGCCGGTGAGCGGCAGACCGGCAAGGCAGGCGGCACCGGCGAGGAAGCTCCAGAAGGTGAGCGGCAGCGTCCGCCTGAGCCCTCCCATCTTGAAGATGTCCTGTTCGTGGTGCATGGCCGCGATGACGCAGCCCGCGCCGAGGAAGAGGAGCGCCTTGAAGAAGGCGTGCACCAGCAGGTGGAAGGTCGCAGCGGTGACCGCTTCGGCACCGACGCCAAGCATCATGTAGCCGATCTGGCTGATGGTCGAATAGGCGAGCACACGTTTCAGGTCGCGCTGCGCGAGGGCGCAGGTGGCGCCGTAGAAGGCGGTCACCGCGCCGGTCACGGCGATGGCGGCAAGCGCTGCCTGCGAGGCCGAAATCAGTGGGTACATGCGCGCCAGGAGGTAGACCCCGGCGGTGACCATGGTGGCCGCGTGGATCATGGCGGAGACCGGCGTGGGGCCCGCCATCGCGTCCGGAAGCCAGACCATGAGCGGGACCTGAGCGGACTTGCCCATGGCGGCAATGAGGAAAAGGATGCCGAGGGCGGTGAGCACGGAGACCGGCATCAGGAAGCCCATGCCGTTCAGCTTGGTCACCGAGAGGGTCCCGAAGAGCTGGAAGAGCCAGGCGAGCGCGATCATGAAGGCGGTGTCGCCGATCCTCGTGGTGATGAACGCCTTTCTGCCGGCGTCGGCGTTGTTCGTGTCCCGGTACCAGAAGCCGATCAGGAGGTACGAGCAGAAGCCGACCCCCTCCCAGCCGAGGTAGAGAAGCGGCAGGCTCTCGGCGAGGACCAGGGTCAGCATGGCGAAGACGAAGATGTTCAGCAGGGCGAAGTAGCGCGCGTAGTCCTCGTCCTCGCGCATGTAGAAGACCGAGTAGAGGTGGATCAGGCCGCACACGAAGCCGATCATAACGGAAAGCGAAAGCGAAAGGGGATCGAGGTAGAGCGAGATCGGAATGACGAGTTCGAAACTGGCGAACCACTCCGCCAGCGTGACCACCGTCGGCGCCGTGTAGGAGAGGGCGGCCAGCGCGGCGCATGCGAAGCTCCCGAAGACGGCGGCGCAGGCTAGGCTTTCCACCAGCACGCGCGGCAGTTTCCTCCCGGCGATGGCGCAAGTGAGCCCGCCCAGAAGCGGTAGGAGGAGCATCAATGTCAGGTAGGTTGCCAGCATCATTATCCCTTCATCGAATCAAACCGGTCCGTGTTGACCGTCTGCTTGCGCCGGTGCAGGTAGACCACCATCGCAAGCGCAAGCGACACCTCGGCCGAGGTGAGCGCCATGAGCATCAGCGAAAAGAGCTGTCCATCGGCGATGCCCCAGTGCGCCGAGCCACCGACGAAGGTGAGCATGACGGCGTTCAGCATGATCTCGATCCCGATGAGCATCATGATCACGTTGGCGCGCCAGGCGACCACGCAGGCAAGCCCCATGGCGAACATGAGCGAGGCGACGATCAGGACGTGCGACAGCGGTACGCTCATTTGTGCCTCCCGAGGTACAGCGCGCCCACCAGGGCGAAGAGGAGCTGCATGGAAACGATCTCCACGGCGACCCCGTACTGCTTGAAGAGCGTGTAGGCGAACTGGCGCACCGGGATATCGGTGAAGCCGGGGGGGACCGCCCGCACGTGGCTGAGCAGCAGCACCGCCAGTGCGCCCACCACCACGACCACCAGGGCCAGGGCAGGCCACCAGTCGGAAAGGCGCGGTTTGGGCAGCTTCTCGGGCGATTCCAGCTCAAGCATCATGATGACGAACAGGAAGAGCACCATGATGGCGCCGGCGTAGATGATGACCTCGAAGGCCGCGATGAGCGGGGCCCCCAGGAGGTAGAACATCAACGCCAGCGCGAAGAACGAAACCACCAGGTAGACGATGGCCCGTACCGCCTGCCGCGCCGTAATGGCACAGAGCGTCCCGATCAGCAGTATCGCCGCCAGTATGTAGAAAACAGTCGCTTCCATCTCTCTCCAGATTATGCAAGTCCCACCCTTGGCGTTCCCGCCCCCGGAGGGGGAGGAACAGGGAGGGGGATTTTTTGTTGCGGCTGCGCCCCCCTCCCAGCCTCCCCCCTCCAGGGAGAGCAGTGCTCGGATGGAGCATTCTGATCCCCTAAGGCATGAGGCTCCTCGGGTCGAAGGGGGCCTGCTCGCCGTCACCGCTACCGCGCGGCTGCACCACACCGATGCCGGCATGGCGGTAGAAATTGTAGTCGGGATCCTTGCCGGTCCCGTCGATCAGCAGATCTTCCTTTTCGTACACCATGTCGATCACCTGCCGCCTGCAGTTGAACATCTCGGGCGACATCTGGATGGCGAGTGTCGGGCACGCCTCGGCGCAGAGGCCGCACAGGATGCAGCGCGAGAAGTTGATGCGGAACCAGGCGGCGTAACGCCGGCCGTTCTCACCTTCAGCCGCCGCCATCGATATGCAGTCGACGGGGCAGGCCCCGGAGCACAGATAGCAGGCGACGCAGCGCTCGGCGCCGTCGGGGTCGCGGGTCAGGACGATGCTGCCGCGGAAGCGCTCCGGCATGGGCCGACGCTCCTCGGGGAACTGCACCGTGACCGGCTTCCTGAAGATGTGGCGCAGGGTGATGGAAAGGCCGGTAAAGATCTCTTTTATGTCGGTCAGTATGGACATCTGTTCCCGATGTTGTTCTTGTTGCCGTAAGTTGCCTGCCGTCGCCTCAAACTTCGGCAGGATTTGCCGCGCCCGGAGAGGCGGCCGGGGCCCGGCAGACAGCGCGGGGCTGTCTGCCGGAAGGAGGTGTTAGTTGGGCCGTAGTGCCTTCAGCAAGACGTCGAGGGTCTGTTTGTGACGGTTGTTCTCTGCGTAGGCCAGGGCGGTGGTTCCGGAGTATGACAGCGCCATGGGGTCGGCGCCGTTGTCGACCAGCAGTTGACTGGTCTGGGTGCAGCCGTAGTTGGCTGCCAGCATGAGAGGCGTGTGGCCGTCACGGTCGCGGGCATCGACCTCGGCACCCTTTTGCAGCAGCAGGCGTACCACGTCCGCCTTGCCGTGCGCTGCTGCGAAATGCAGAGGGGTCTTTCCCTTGTCGCTTCTGGCGGTGATGCTGGCGCCGCGCTCCAAAAGTTCGCTCACCTCCGTCAGGTTGCCGGCCTTTGCTGCGTCCATGAGTGCGGTGTGGCCGTTTTTGTCCACCGCATCCACCTGTGCTGTAAACCCTGCCCCCAACTCGACTTCCACGGTTGTCGTCATCGCAGTTCCTCCTTTGTTGAATGCATTGCCCAGTACAACGCCCCCTATCGTAAAGCCAGCCACCATCCGGTGACTAGAATATTGAGAAGAGCTAGCGGTGTCAGGAACTTCCAGCCCAGATGCATGAGCTGGTCGTAGCGAAGGCGGGGCAGGGTTCCCCTGACCCAGATGAACAGGAACGAGAACAATCCGACCTTGATGAAGAACCAGAGGATCGGCGGCAGTAGCGGGCCGCGCCATCCGCCCAGGAAGAAGAGCGAGGCGAGCGAGCCCAGAGAGATGATGTTGATGTACTCCCCGACGAAGAAGAGCCCGAAGCGCATCCCGGAGTACTCGGTGTGGAAGCCGGCGACGAGCTCCCCTTCCGCCTCGGGGAGGTCGAAGGGGATGCGGCGGCACTCGGCCAGGATGCTGACCAGGAAGATCGCAAAGGCGAGCGGCTGGTACACGATGAACGGCATATCCGCCTGGGCGTTAACGATGTCGGCGAGGCTCAGCGACTTGGCCAGCATGACCACGGGAACCAGTGAGAGCCCCATGGAGAGCTCGTAGGAGATGAGCTGGGACAGGCCGCGGATGCTCCCTAAGAGCGCGTACTTCGAGTTGGAGGCCCAGCCGCCGAGGGCGACGCCGTAGACCGCAACCGAGGAGAGCGCCATGAAGTAGAGCACCCCCACGTTCAGGTCGACGACCTGCATGGTCACCTTGTGCCCGAAGATCTCCACCGGCGCCCCCAGGGGGATGATGGCGAAGGTGAGGATGGCCGGCAGCGCCGCCATGGCTGGTGCTAACGAGAAGAGGAGGCGGTCCGCAGCGCTCGGGATCATGTCCTCCTTGGTAAGCATCTTAATGACGTCGGCCAGCGGCTGTAAAAGGCCCCAGGGGCCGACGCGGTTCGGGCCGATGCGGTCCTGGAGAAAGCCGAGGATGCGCCGCTCCGCCAGCACCAGATAGGCTGCGTAGGTGAGTATGACGGCGAAGACGAAGACTATCTTCCCGAGCATCAGCGCTATGTCGACGGTATCCCAAGTCATGACTCGGTCCTTGGATCGCCCTGCAACAGGTTGAAGACGCGGACCCCTTCACCTTCCGGATCGAGGTCCTTCAGCTTGCTCCATCTACCGGTGAGGGGCTCCTCGATGGTTCGACCCCCCAGTCTCTCGATGAGCTGCGCCATGACGCGCCAGGCGTCCCGCTCCGCGCCGCCGGGAACTTCTCTGCGGTGCAGTCGCGGCGGGTGCTCGGCGACCGCGTCCGCGGTGGAGCCGTAGTACTTCGGATCGAGCCCCCTCAAGGGAAGTCCCGGCACCCGGGTTCGCTGAAAGCGCTGCGCGCGCCCCTCGTAGTTGATGGCTGTGCCGTCGGACTCTACCCAGGTGGTGGTGGGGAGAAAGACCGGCGCCTTCGCGGCAGCAGCGCTCGTACGCCAGTCGGCGCAGGCCAGGATCTCGATGTCGGCGATGAGTCCATCGGGAAGGTCGGCTTCGAAGCAGACCACACCCTTTATCTTCCCGGCCGAAGCCAGCTCCGAAAAGGCCTGTCCCCCGAATTCCAGGGTGAGGAGCCCTCCCGCCATGGCGTTGGGGCCCGGCTGCAGCATCACGAGTTTGGCTCCCCCGGAGGCAAGCTGGTCCAGGAGATCCGCATCCTTCTTCCCGGCGCCTGCGATGACCACCCCCCTGCCGCCCCCCTCGAAGGGGACCTCGTCCAGGGTGGCTACCGCGGTGAAGGTGAAGGGGAGCTTTTGCCTTGCCGGAATCGGATCGCCGTCCACCAGGTAGATCTGCGCACCGGCGAGAAACGCCTTGCGCACCGCCAGGGCCAGCATGGGGCCTTCTTCCATGAGATCAAGGGCATAGAGCGCGATGCACTCCGCCTTTTCGATGTCACCCAGATAGGCGCTGTTCTTCTCATGCAGGAGTCTCGCCGCCGCCACGCTGCCGGCAAGCTCTTCTTCGTTGCCGAAATAGCAGAGCCTGGAGCCGTCGACGGTGCGGGCGAGCTGTGCCAGCAGGGTCATCCCCTCCAGGGAGAGTCTTGAGGAGCCGACGAAGGCGAGGCTTTCGGCACCGTTTTGGGCGACGAACTTGTCGATCTCCTTGGCGGCCGCGTCGATGGCGACGTCGTAGCCGCAGGTGGCGCCGTCCAGGCGCGCTTCGCGCGGGCGCTGCGGGTCGTTCAGGTAACCCTTGTCAAAGCGGGCGCGGTCGCAGATGAACCAGCCGTTCACCTGGTCGTTGCGGCGTCCCACGATCTTGATGGTCTCCCTCTGGAAGCTCTGCGGCGCGGTGTTGCAGCCGACCGAACAGTGCTGGCATACCGAGGGGGCGAACTCGTAATCCCAGTAGCGGGCCCGGAAGCGGCCGGTCTTGTCGGTGAAGACCCCGGTCGGGCAGATGTCGACCAGGTTGCCTGAGAATGGAGACTCGAGCGCTCCCTCCTGGAACCTGCCGAAGTAGACACGGCCGGCGCTCCCGGTCACGCCGAAGTCGGTGCCGCCGGCGTAATCCTGGTAGAACCTGACGCAGCGATAGCATTCGATGCAGCGGTTCATCTCGTGGTGGATCGTCTCGCCCAGGTACTGGTTCTGGAAGGTCCTCTTCTTCCCCTGGTAGCGGCGCCGGCTGTGCCCCCCGGCGATGGTGAAGTCCTGCAGGAGGCACTCGCCCCCCTCGTCGCAGACCGGGCAGTCGTGCGGGTGGTTCATCATGAGCCACTCGATCACCAACTGGCGCATCCTGAGCGCTTCGGGATCGGTGGTGGATACCACCATGCCGTCTTGTGCCGGGAGGGAGCACGACATCTGGATACCCTTCACCGGGCCGTCCAGGAGTTTCACGGCGCAGAGGCGGCAGGCCGCGGCTATGGCGAGCGCAGGATGGTAGCAGAAGTGCGGGATGGTGATGCCGACGCTTCGCGCCGCCTCCAGCACGCTCGTTCCCGGCGCGACCTCTACCGGTATGTCATCGATGATCAGTTTGGGCATCTTCCTCTTTCGTCCTTATATGCTTCAGTCCCTTCTCTCTTATCCCGCGGCGCCCTCACCCCGACCCTCTCCCGGGGGGAGAGGGTCGGGGTGTTCAGAGGGAGGGGCTTTGTGTGCCCCGAAGTGCCGTACCTGACCTCGCGCTCCCCCCTTTGCGAAAGGGGGACGGGGGGGGATTTGCTCTTCGCAGCTCCGGGCCGCCGCCCAGCATCAGCCATCTGCCGCCCGCAGTTTGCGGGATAGGGCGCTAGCTTCTTTTTACCGCTACTTCAGCGGGCACTTCTTCTTCACGATATGCTCCCGCACCTCGTCCTCGAAGTCGCGCAATAGCCCTTCAAGGGGGGCCATGGCGCCCGGTGCGAGGGCGCAGAAACTGTAATTCAGGTACTTCACGTGCTCGCGCAGGATGGCGATGTCGTCCTCCTCGCCGCGGCCGTTCTCGATCCTGGTGAGGATCTCCCTTACGAAAGGAAGCCCCTCGCGGCACGGGGTGCACCAGCCGCATGATTCCCGGGCGAAGAAGGTGATCAGGTTCAGGGTCGCCTCGACGAGACAGTGGCTTTCGTCGAAGACGATCACGCCGCCGGAGCCGAGCCGGGAGCCGGCCTTGGCCACGGTATCGTAGTCCATCGGGAGCTTCATGTGCTCCGGTTTCAGGAACTGCGTCGAAGCGCCACCCGGGATGCAGGCCTTGAACTTCCTCCCTTCGCGCATGCCGCCACAGGCATCGAGTACCGCCTCAAGGGTGCTCCCGATCGGGAGCTCAACGCAGGCGCGGTTTTCGACCGAGCCGCTCACGCAAAAGAGCTTGCTCCCAGCCCCTTCCGGGTTCAGCGCGAGCCCCTTGAACCAGGCCGCGCCATTGGCGACGATGGCCGGGATGTTGGCCAGCGTCTCCACGTTGTTCACCACCGTCGGCCCCTGCCAGAGCCCTTTAACGGCTGGGAACGGGGGCTTTTGTCGCGGGTTCGGCCGCTTCCCCTCCAGGGCGTTGATGAGGGCGGTTTCCTCGCCGCAGATGTAGCGGCCGGCGGAGAGGTGCAGGTCCAGTTCGATGGAATGCTCCGTCCCGAGGATCTTCTCACCCAGGAGTCCCGCCTTTTTCGCCTCTTCGATGCCGCGCGCGAGGTTCGCCGCGGCCTTCTCGTACCCCTTGCGAATGAAGATGAAGGCGTGCCGGACGCCGAGCGCGTAGCAGGCGAGGGTCATCCCCTCGATCAGGGAGTAGGGGTTATGCTCGAGGAGCACCCGGTCCTTGTAGGTGCCGGGCTCCATCTCGTCACAGTTGCAGATGAGCCAGCGCGGACCCGGGAGGTCGCGAGGCACGAAGGACCACTTGCGTCCGGTCGGGAACCCGGCGCCGCCGCGGCCGCGCAGCCCCGAATCGATCACGGTCTGCTGCACCTCGGCAGGGCTCATCCCCGTAAAGGCCTTCCTGAGTCCCTCGAAGCCCCCCTCCTCGCGGTACTCGTCGAAGGTAACCACGCGGTTTGCGCGGTTATGTCGGAAAAGAGGGAGTGTCATGCTTTTTGCCGCTCCATCTCAAGGATTTCGTCCACCAGCTCGGGGGTCAGCTTCCCGTACGGGACGTCGCCCACCGACATGGCCGGACCGTCGCCGCACATCCCCATGCAGCAGCAAGGGAGGAGGGTGAACATGCCGTCCGCGGTGGTCTCGCCGAGGCCGACGCCGAGTTTCTTCTTCAGGTGCTCGATGATGCCTTCGCAGTCAACGCACCAGCAGGAGATGGAATCGCAGACGTGGATCACCTTCTTCCCCACCGGGCGGCGGTAGATCATCTCGTAGAAGGTGGCAAGCTCCTCGACCTGCAGCGGCGAGAGCCCGAGCAGGCTTGCCGCCTCCCCGACCGCCTCGTCGGTCAGCCAGCCGTAATGGGCCTGCAGCTCCTTCATCACGTCCACCGCGGCCTCCCGCGCGGTGATGGCGGAGGCGACGCGCGCCTCCAGCGTTTTTTTCAAACTCTCCGGTATCATCCCGAATTCTGCTCCTTGTTGTTACCGGTCCAGGTCCGCCAGCACGAAATCGATGGAACCAAGGATGGCGAGAAAGTCCGACACGAGCCAGCCGCGGCTCAAAACGGGGAGCGACTGGATGTGCGGGAAGGTCGGCGTCCTGATCCGCATGCGGTAGGCGGTGTGCAGGCCGTCCGAGACCGCGAAGTAGCCGCACTCCCCCTTGGGCGCCTCGATCGGGGCGTAGCACTCCCCCTTGGGGGGTGACATGCCGCGCGTCGCGTTCACGAAGTGGTGGATCAGCGACTCGATGTCGTTCAGCGCGTCCCGTTTTTGCGGGAGCGTGTAGCGGTAGTCCTGCGAGATCCAGCGGCCGTCCGGCATCCCCTCTGCGGCCTGCTTCACGATGGCGAAGGACTGCCGCATCTCCTCCATGCGTACGAGGTAGCGCGCGTAGCAGTCCCCGCCTTGCGCGATGGCGACGTCGAACTTGAAGCGGTCGTAGCCGCCGTAGGGCATCTTCTTCCTGAGGTCCCAGTCGAAGCCGCAGGCGCGCAGCATCGGTCCGCTGAGGCCCCATTCCATCGCTTGGTCCACCGTGATTGCGGAGACCTCCTTCAGGCGAGCGGTGAAGATCGGGTTGCCGGTCAGAAGCTTCTCGTACTCGGCCAGCCGCGGCGGGAACCACTCCAGGAAGGCGCGCACCTTCTCCTGCCACCCCGGCGGGAGGTCGTCGGCGACGCCGCCGATCCTGAACCAGGCCGGATGCATGCGGCCGCCGGTGATCAGCTCGACTATGTCGAAGATCTTCTCGCGGTCCGTGAAGGTGTAGAAGACCGGGGTCATGGCGCCGATGTCCGCGGCGAAGGTTCCGAGCCATACCAAGTGGTTCGCGATCCTGAACAGCTCGCAGAGCATGACGCGGATGTAGGTGGCGCGCTCGGGGATCTCGATGCCGCAGAGCTTCTCGACCGAGTTCAGGTAGGCGAGGTTGTTCTGCACCCCGGCCAGGTAGTCGACCCGGTCCGTGTACGGCATGAACTGGTGCCAGTTCTGACGCTCGCCGATCTTCTCGGCGCCGCGGTGGTGGTACCCGATCTCGCTGTCCATGTCGACGATCTCCTCGCCGGAGAGCTTCAACACGAAACGGACTACGCCGTGGGTCCCGGGGTGCTGGGGGCCGAGGTTCAGGATGAGGGTCTCATCGTCGACGCGGTCGAAGAAGTCGCTGGCGGGAAGCGCCTTGCGCCGGCGCGCCTCGTCGGCGGTGTAGGGGGGCATCTCGGTTGCGCGGGACGGGTGCTCCTTCCTGAGCGGGTGCCCCTCCCAGTCCGGCGGCATCAGGATGCGGGTGAGGTTTTTGTGTCCGGCGAAGCGGATGCCGAACATGTCGTACGCCTCGCGCTCGTACCAGTCGGCTGCCGGGAAGACCGAGGTGACGCTCGGCATCTCGGGGTACGCCCCGTCGAGCTCGGTCTTGACCCGAATTCTCCCCGGGGTGTCGAAGCAGGTGAGGTGGTAGTTCACGGTGAAGTCGCGGAAGCGGTCCCGGTCGCGCCGGCACGACTCGTCCACGCAGGCGATGTCCTCCAGGCGGCGGAAGGGGGAGGAACTGCGCTTCTTCAGGTGCGCGAGCAGCTCCGGCACCAGCCGGGCCGGGGCACGCAGGGTGAGCATGTCGCAGGCGGCCGGATCGACGGCCACCTCGCCGCCGAAAGCTGATTGCAGTTCGCCTTCGAGGCCGAAATCGGGGTAGGGGAGGCGCGGCTGTTTCGGGCGCCAGAGCTCGTCGGAGCGGGGCGCCGCGAAGTACGGGTGCTGCATGGCGCTGCCGCGGATGGCGATCCCCTCCATACCGGGGCCGCGGGTGTCGCGCGACTTTGTGACGCCGTCGACGAGGATCGGGGCCACCGTCCCCTGGGTACCCCCCTGCATGCGGAGCACGGGGCGGGTCGGGCGCTCCTCGGTCCTGATCTTTTGCTGCAGCAGCATGAGCCCTTCAAGGAAGGATTCGGGACGCGGCGGACAGCCGGGGATGTAGAGGTCGACGGGGAGGATCTGGTTCACCCCCTGCACGACGCTGTAGACGTCGTACATCCCGCCTGAGTTGGCGCAGCTCCCCATGGAGATGACCCACTTGGGCTCCGCCATCTGGTCGTAAAGCCTGAGGATACTGGGCGCCATCTTCTTGAAGACGGTCCCCGCGATCACCATGAGGTCCGCCTCGCGCGGCGTGCCGCGCAGTACCTCGGCGCCGAAGCGCGAGACGTCGTAGCGCGAGGTGAAGGAGGCCATCATCTCCACGAAACAACAGGAAAGCCCGAAGAACATGGGCCACAGCGAGTTAGCCCTCCCCCAGTTGATCAGGTCGTCCAGGTTGGTGAGGAGGACGTTTTCCGGTATTTTTTCGTCGTCTCTCTCGCTCAATGCTGTCTACCTCGCTCTCGGGCTGCGGACGGTCCCCACTCGAGGCCACCCTTGATCCAGAGCCAGACGAGCCCCAGCATTAGGATGACGATGAACGCGGTGATGTGGACGAGGCCGGGGATGCCAAGAAGGTCCCAGGCGGTGGCCCAGGTCAGGATGAAGGCACCCTCGACGTCGAAGACGATGAAAAAGATGGCGATGAGGTAGAAGGGAACGCGTGAGGCGTGGCGGGCTGCCCCGGTGGGGACGACGCCCGATTCGTACGGGATGTGCTTGTCAGCTGAGTCCTTGCCGGAGCCGAGGAAATACGCCGCGGCTAAAAGTAGGGCGATGAGCCCCACCGCGAACGCGGTGTAGATGGCTAGGGGAATGAACTCTACCTGCTGAGCGGTTAATGGCATACCGGCCTTTCAATGAGAGTATCAGGGGATTTTGGTACCCGTATAATCTAGCGTAGGGCGGCTGAAAGTCAATTTGTCCCGCGGTTAATTTAGTCTTTCATTAGAGGGTCAGGTCATCATGATCTTGCTCTTCAGAATGAGTATCTCAAAGGCCATGGCGGCCTTGCCGATGAGCTTCTGGATTTCGAGGAGTTTTTCCTCGAGAGGGGTACTCCCGCCGCCGACATAGAGGACGGCGACGACGCGTCCCATCATCACGAGCGGGACCAGGAGGTTGTTGAAGGGAGTCCCCCCACCCAGCGCCTCCATGATGGCCTGGTTGCCGGCCGTAGCGGGCATCGGGCCAAGAAAGTAGTTCTTGCTATGGTCCACCAGGTTCAGCACCGACGGCTCGGCCAGCGAGAGTTCCAGTTCTTCGAACTCAGGCACCGGCCTGTTGTCGACCCGCGCCACCCAGCCGGAAGCACGGCCGCCGCGCAAAAGGAAAAAGGCGACCCGGCGGAACTGGGAGCCGAGGTGTCCGGTGACCAGTTCCGCGATCCAGTCCCGGTCATCCGGCTCGGCAAGACCCGCAAGCACGCTCTCCAGGGAGTAATCCTGCTCCGGGTCTTCAATCTCCTCGTAGATCTCGGCGGCGGGCGGCTCGGGTGCGGTTTGCGGTGCGGCCGGCTCCGCGGCAGGTGTGTGAGCGGCTGCGCTTTCCGGCGCCAAAGCGGCGGGTGGCTCCTCTGTCTGTTCCAGGAGCTCCAGGCAGCTCAGGTCCTCGATTACCGGGAGGTCGAAGACATCCTCCTCTTCGTGGGCCGGCAATAGCCCGAGTGGTGGTTTCGGGGGCGCGGGAGGCGGGGTGGCGGCGGCCACACGGCTTGCCGGGGGAGCGGCTTGATGAGCGGACGGATGCGCGGCATGGTGCCGGTTCCTGCTTCGGTTCCCCCCTTCCACGCTTATGTAGCGCACCTCGCGCTTGATGCGGTAGTACTTCTCCATCGCCGTTACGATGCGCAGTTCCGGGGCAATCACCGGCATGATGATGAGGCCGGTGGCGAAAGAAATCTCGTCTATGGCGTGGAAGTCTGTAGGGTCGACCATCGCCAGGGTGAGCTTGCGCTTGTTCAGTTCGATGGGGATCACGCGGTATTTCTTCACGTGGTCGTAGGAGATGAGCTTGATTACGTCGTCGGGGATGTCGAGCAACTGTTCCGGGGCTGCGTGGGGAACTCCCGTTTTCTGGCTCAGAAACTCAGCCAGGTCGCGCTCGTCGAGGTACCCCATCTCTACGAGGTTGGTGCCGAAACGGCCGCCGAAAATGGCCTGTCCCTTGAGGGTTTCCTCCAACTGGAACGGCGTGATCTTCCCCGCCTGGACCAGCATTTCGCCCAATCTCATCTTCTCCAAACCGTCCTCCGCCATCACATGAAATCGCATCGCAAGACCGGTCATGCCGCACCACGTCCAGGGGCTTCGGAACTGCCGTTTCGGGGCGGCATCCCGTGCCGGTCAGGCGCCAATTTAGAGCCGCTTCACGTAGATGTCAATAGCAAAGGGGGGCGTTGTCACTAACAGAGGTCGACTATCTCGTACGAGGCGCTGCCTATTTCCACAGTGTCGCCTAGGGATTTGCCGATCAGCTCTCGCCCCATCGGGGAACTCGGTGTGATGACAAGGACTTCCTCGCCGTTCAGCAGCAGTTTGAGGCCACCTTCCTGCGGGCCGATGAAGACCGTTTTGAGCACTTCGTCGTCCCCTTCCAGGGTGACCAGCGCGGTGAGGCGGATCTCGGCCGAGGCGTCGAAGGGCTGCAGCGACAGGCCGCGATAGGCCTGCAGGGCGAGCTTTATCTCCTGGGCTCGGTTTGCCTGCCCTTGCGCCACGTAAGAGGCCTCAAGGCTCAGGGTGTCGTACTTGTTGTCGGGGATGTTTTCTTCGTGGATGGCCGCTTCATGGGCCGCCTTCGCGGCCTTCATCAGGGTGTCCAGGTCATGGGTGAGACGGTCGATGATGAGACGGTGCAGTTGCTTCTTTTTGTTCGCTACAATGGGAAACCTTCCTGAAAGATGTTTAGGTCACCTGTCGGGTGACGGCGACAGATACTATAACGCGCGGAGGAATCTGTCTAGGGATACCAGTCGACCCCGATCAGATGCATGTTGATGCCCGGGTTCGGACCGCCGTTGAAACCGGCGTTGGACATGTGCTGGAAACGGTAGGAGAGACCGAAGCCGGGGGTGAAATGGTAGATCAGCTCGGCGTGCGAGACGAACTGCTGGATGCCGTTGTAGTCCTTCAATCCGAAGCGGTCGCGGGAAATGATGGCGATGCTGACACCAAGGTCGAGCTCGACGGGGAAGTCCGGATTGCCGAACCTGAAGGCGGGCCCGAGGGTGCCGATGAACCCGTTGTCTTCTTCTGTACTCAAAGTCCCTGCCGTGATGGCAGCCTCGGTCCATACGCCCCAACCTGCCTTATTGCGCAGGCCCCAGGGGAGTTGGTAAGTACCGAATGCTTCGATGAGATAGGCGCTGTTATCCTTGCCGTCTGCAGATACCCCGCCCCTGATACCCAGCGGGCCCCAGCTGCCGGCTGCGGCGGATCTTTCCGTCATGGGGAGCAGAGCGAGTGCTGCGATTAGCAGAAGGAATGTGCTTTTCATGATGTATCCCCCGCGGTTAGGGCATGTTAACCTCATAAGGTGTATCCACTATTTGCAGAAATTCAAGCAGGTTTCACGAGGGCACGGATGCGTGTCGTCCAAAAGCCCTTTAGTTGCGGAAAAATATCGCTGGGGGTACTATTTAATAGGCGGTAAACAGGCAGGAGGAGGCTGTTAATGACAGCCGGGAGGAGGTGGCCATGAAAGGATACCAGCTGGTAAAAGAGATCAGAGATGCGAAGAACGCTCACCCCGACATGGTATTCATCAAGTGGTGGCGCAATGAGGAGGATTTCATCGATTTCGACCTGCTTGACCGATTCCTGCAGAACCTGAAAGAGAGCGAAAACATCGGCGGATTCGAGTTGATCAACGAGGATGAGATGTGGCGCACTCTTGAAGCAAGATGCCGCGGGCGGGTGACGAGGGAACAGCGTGACGGAGAGTGGGTGTTGCACTGGACGCCGCCGCCTGACAGAAAGGTTGAGGAGGCACAGACAGAGTTCCCGTACACGGCAGAGTCACTGGTGAAGATCCTGGATTCGGAAACCAACTACAACTACGTGGACTGACAGGCAGGCTCCGCGTCCGCGCGCCTCCGCTTCTGCTGACGATGAGGGGCGAAGACTTCCGTCTTCGCCCCTTTTATCGTCCAGGTTCAGCCTTTTGCCAGCATCTTGAAGAAATCGAGCACCTTGTCAGGGTGTTCAGAGGCCTTCGCGATCTTGGTCCAGTGCCTGATCACGGTTCCCTCAGGCGCGAGCACCACCGTGGAGCGGATCACCCCCATAGTGGTCTTGCCGTACTGAACCTTCTCACCGAAGGCGCCGTATGCCTTCATCACCGACGCGTCCGGGTCGGAGAGTAGGGTGAACGGGAGCTTGAAGTCGGCGACGAACTTCTCGTGCGACTTCAGGGAATCCTTGGAAATACCGACCAACACGACCCCCAACTGGAGGAAAAGCGGCTGCAGCTTCGCAAAGCCGACCGCTTCAGCGGTTCAGCCGGGGGTGTTGTCTTTGGGGTAGAAGAAGAGCACCACGAGTTTCCCCGCGTAATCCTTCAGCGAATGTTCCTTCCCGTCGCTCCCTTGGAGCCTGAAATCCGGCGCCTTCTGGCCTTCTAGTGACATGCCTGCCTCCTTGGATGTGGTTCTCATTAGCTGGTTAAACATAGCAGACTGGGTATGAATGGCAAGGGATAAGGCTGCGGTTGTCAGCTAGATCCTTTCAGGGTATGCTGTGGCCGGTTTTATGGGAGGGGTGAGATGGGCGGCATCATGGAGGTGGCGGGCGACCCGGAGCGTTGGCATCACTTTGCCGGGGTCCTGCTCGTGATAGCGATGGCGGTGTTGCAGGCGCGGGTCGGGAGGGCGGGAGCCCTATGGCAGATCTGCTGGGCCCTTCCGGGGACGCTGCTGCATGAGCTTTCCCACCTGGTGGTGGCCACGGTCACCGGTGGGAGGCCCGTGGGGTTCAGCATTATCCCGCGGCGGGAAGGCGAGGGGCGCTGGGTGCTGGGTTCGGTGACCATCAGCAACGCCGGGGCCATTTCCGCGCTACCCTCGGCGCTTGCGCCGCTTTTGCTGAACGTGGTCGCTTATTATCTGTATCTTGGGTGGAACACGTGGTTTCCCGCGGACCTGCCGCACACCCTGCTTATGTACGTCGCCATTTACGTTTTCAGTTACAGCTCGATTCCGTCGGGGCAGGATGTGCGGGTTGCCCTTTCCAATCCTGCGGGGGTGCTGCTCTACGGCGGTGCAGCGGGTTTCTATTTCTGGCGGGCGGGACTTTAGGGGGTAAAAAAGCCCACCCCACTTTCGCGGAGGCGGGCTCGCCTTCTCTTCTATCCCTGCCAATCTCTAGAGTGTCGCCGCCAGCCTCTCGAACTCCTTCCTCGAGCGCACGATGCAGTCTTCCACCGCCATCCCGGCAAAGTAGTTCCCGGTCAAGTAGAGGCTGCTTCCCTGCAGCAGCCGGTCGATCTCGTCGGTGAGCGCCTTGTGGCCTACCACCGGCGACGGGAGCTGGCTCTCACGCTCCACCACCTGCTCGAGATCCTCCGGCTTGACCTTCAGCACCTGGGCAATCCGATTCAGCTTGGCATCCAGCGGGAGCTTCCCGGACTTGAAGTGGAAGCTGAAGCCCCGATAGCTGTCGTGGGCGACGGTATCCCTGGAAACGGCGGAGTAGAATTCCTCACCGATCGGGATCAGACCGGCCAGAAGCGGCAGCTGCAGCTTGCTCTTCTGAACCGCCACCCCCACCGTTTCTATGGTTTCCAGCTTGAGCGCGGAAAGCACCTTGGTGAGCTCGGGGGCGATGCCGGCGGCAAGCGCCGCGCTCGCCGGCGGCGGAGCGGCGAGGGTGAGCCTCGGCGCACGGTAGACGGTCCCGTCGGAGAGTTCCACCTCATAGCCGGACGCATCCTTGGAGACGCGGACCACCTCCACACCGGTCTGCAGGGTGATGCCACGCGCGGCGACGAGCCCGTCGATGACGCTGTTCAGTCCCCCCTTCAGGGTGAAGCTCTTGATGACGTCCTTTCTCCTCGGACGCTTGTTGAAGAGCATGTCGGCGGGGAAGTCGTCGGCGCGCTGCGAGATGACCGCGTTGAAGGCGGGACCGAAGACGTTTTTATAGTTCTTCCGCCCCACGATGCGCCCGTAGTACGATGCGACGCTCTCCCCCTCCTTCTTCAGTGTGAAGAGCTGCCAGGCCGAGGTGAAAAGCTCGACGAAGGATAGCTGTGAGGGGATACTCTTCACCTCGTTGCCGACCAGCATCTTGAAGGAGACCTTCTCCCTCGGAAGGATGCTCTGCATCAGCCCGTGGCGCTCCATGAGCTCGAGCAGCCCGCCGTAAGAGTTGTAGCAGGTGTGGGCGCCGAGCTCGAGCCAGAAGCCTTCGGCACTTCCCTGGAAGCGGTGTGAATGGAAACATCCGCCGGGACGATCGCTCTTTTCAAGGACCAGGGTGTCGAGTCCCTTGGCGGCTGCATGACTGGCGAAACTGAGACCGCTGATCCCTGCTCCTATCACGATGGCGTCGAATTGCTTCATCTGGCGGCTCCTGTTTTTAAGGGTCGTTAATTGCAGCCTATATAAGCCCGCCCGCGCAGAGTTGTCAAGGTTTACAACATGTTGACAATAGTGGGGGCAGCAATTACATTCTGGGAAGCAATTCCCAGGATCACTGAAAGGACTTCCGTTATGGCACAAAGAGATTACTACGAGGTGCTCGGCCTGAAAAAA
The DNA here is from genome assembly GCF_004917065.1 of Geomonas ferrireducens. Taxonomy (NCBI): domain Bacteria; kingdom Pseudomonadati; phylum Thermodesulfobacteriota; class Desulfuromonadia; order Geobacterales; family Geobacteraceae; genus Geomonas; species Geomonas ferrireducens. The sequence goes on along the minus strand of NZ_SSYA01000001.1, from coordinate 1,076,663 downwards.
GGGGCCTCGGCCGATGAAATCAAGCGGGCCTACCGCAAGCTCGCGGTGAAATACCACCCGGACAAGAACCCGGGGAACAAAGAGGCCGAGGAGCGCTTCAAGGAGATCAACGAGGCGTACGCCGTCCTCTCCGACCCGCAGAAGAAGGAGCAGTTCGACCAGTTCGGTTCCACCAACTTCCACCAGCGCTTCTCGCAGGAGGATATCTTCAGGGGCTTCAACGTGGACGACATGTTCCGCGACCAGGGGTTCGGCACGGACGACATCTTCTCGCGCATCTTCGGGGACGCCATGCGGCGCCAGCGCGGCGGCCGCGGCAGGCCGGCCGCAAGGGGCGAGGACTTCTCCATGGAGCTCCAGGTCACCTTCCGGGACGCCTACGACGGCGCGGAGAAGCGGGTCGCCTTCATGCGCGACGGCTCCCGCGAGGAGCTGTCGGTGAAGGTTCTCGCCGGAATAGAAAACGGCGCGCGGCTGAGGGTGGCGGGGCGCGGCGGGCCGGGGCGCATGGGCGGGCCTTCCGGGGACCTCTACCTGACCGTGCTGGTCAGCGCGGATCCCCTGTTCCAACGCGAGGGTAACGATATCGTGCTGAACCACGAGGTGCGCTTCTCCGAGGCGGTCCTCGGGGGGCAGATCGAGGTGCCGACCATGCAGGGGACAAAGCGGATCAGGATCCCGGCCGGCATCCAGTCCGGCACCAAGGTGCGTCTCAAGGGGCTCGGCTTCCCGTTGATGGGCGGGGCGGGGCGCGGCGACATGTACGTGCGGGTCGCGGTGCACGTGCCGGAAAAGCTGACCGCACGCCAGCGCGAGCTGGTGGAGCAGTTGGCGGCGGAAGGGCTCTGACCCCTCCGGCACCGGCAAAAAAAATCCCCCTCGCCGCGGACCGGCGAGGGGGATTTTTCATTTCTGGGGAGTAGAGGCTAGGGCTGCTTGATGTCGATGCTGGCTGCGTTACGGAGGTCCTTCACCCACTGGTTGAAGCGCTCGTCCGATTTCTTCTTGTAGAGCAGCTCCTCGATGGAGTCCTTGACCTCCTCGAAGGGACGGCCCGCCTCGCGGTTCTTCTGCTCCAGCTTGATGATGTGCAGTCCGGCCGGGCTGCGCACGATGGAGCTCACCTCGCCAGGCTTCATGGCGGCGACGGTGTCGCCGATTTCGGGCAGCATGTCGCTCTTCTTGAAGCTGCCTAAGTCTCCCCCGTCCTTGGCTGCGGCGGGATCCTGGGAGTACTTCTTGGCGAGGGCGGCGAAGTCCTCGCCCGCGCGCGCCTTCGCGAGCACGTCGTTCGCGAGCTTCTCGGTGGCGGCGGCATCTTCCGGTTTCGCTTTGGAATCGAGCTTGAAGAAGATGTGCCGGGCGTGGAAGGTCTCGGCGCCGCCGTAGCTGTCGCGATGCGCGTCGTAGTACTCGCGCATCTCACGTTCACCCACCTGGATCTTGGAACGGACCTCCTGGCTCATGAGCCGCATACGCTCCAACTGCTCCTTCAACTGCGCCTTGTACTGCGGGAAGGTGAGTCCCTGGGCGGCCAGCGCCTGTTCCAGCGCCTCCTGGGTCAGGTTGTTCTGCTTCTTGACGTCCTCGATAGAAGCGCGCAGTTCATCTTCGCCTACCTTGATGTCCAGCTCGCGGATCTTCTGCTCGACCAGCTTCTTGTCCACGAGCCGGTTCAGCGCCGCGCTTCTGAGCCCCATCTTCTCCGCCGGCGGGAGCTTCTCGCTCTCCTTCAGCATCTGGGCGTATTCCTTGTCGAGGTCGAGGGTGGTGATCACCTCGTCGTTGACGACGGCAGCGATGCCGCTGATCTGTTTTGCCTGGGAGGGGAAGGGGGATACTGCCAGGAGGGCCAGCAGGGTGCAGGCCATGATGATCTTAGCCATGGTGTCTCTCTATGGCCGCGCATGCGGCGTTTGTGCAAAAACGGCCGGACTTGCGCCCGGCCGTTGGCTGTTTCGGTTATTACTAGTGATTCCGACTATTTCGCCTGGGCGGGCTGGCCGGCTGCCGGCTGTGCGCCCTCTTTGGCACCCTCAGGTCCCTTGAGCCCTTTCAGCGCATCTTCCTTCACGCTGATCTTCGCCTGCTTCTTCAGGTCATCCTTCAGTTTCTTGAAGGTCTCCTGCTGCTTCTCCGGGAGGAGGGCCGCCTTGATCTGGTCCTTCACCTCTTCGAGGGAGCGCGGGCCGGCGGGGCGCTGGCCGGTCACCTTGATGATATGGTAGCCGAACTGGGTCTTCACGATGCCGGAGGTCTGCCCTTCTTTCAGGCCGAAAGCGACCTTTTCGAAGTCGGGGATCATGGAGCCTTTGCCGAACCAGCCGAGATCGCCGCCTTTCTGGGCTGCGCCGTCGATGGAGAACTTCTTGGCCAGGTCCTCGAAGTTCGCGCCGCCCTTAAGCTGCTTCTCGATGTCCTTTGCCTGATCCTCGGACTTCACCAGGATGTGGCTCGCCCTGATCTGTGCGCCGGTCTGGAACTTGTCCTTGTTCTTGTTGTAGTAGTCCTGCATCTCGGCGTCGGTGACCTTGCCGATCTCTTCGACCTTCTTCTTCAGGAATGCCTCTACGATGACGCGCTTTTTCAGGTCTTCCAGGCGTGCGGCGACGTCCGGGCTCTTGTCGATCCCTTCCTTCTGTGCCTGCTGCATGATCAGCTCGCGCACCACCATGGTGTCGACCATTTCCTTCTTCCCTTCCGGGGTCTCGGTCATCGGCTTCAGGTACGGGGGAAGAGCGGCCTGCTCTTTGTAGAAATCGTTGTCCGTGATGGTGGCGCCATTCACCTCGGCGAGGACGACCCCTTTGCCCGGGCCTTCCTGTTTCGCCCCGGTGGCCGCCTCTTTCTTGCAGCCGGTCACGGCAACGCAGAGAGCGAGTAAAAGTATGGTGGCAGATTTGCTGAATTGCACGGTTAGCTCCTTTTATAAGTTGCGTAAATGATTTCCAATCCGGTGAACGCTAGCATATCAGACTAAGCATTTCAAGACATTTCTGGCCTCCGCCAGCACCCCGTCGAAGGAGCTGTCGGCGACCCGGACGTAGAGCCGGAAGTCCGGCGTAAACCGGTATTTTCCCTTCTCTTTGCGTAAGAGGCCGGTGATGGCGTCGGGGGAAACCGGGGTCCTCTCGTGGAAGGCGAGGGCGATCTCGTTGCCGGCGAGCTCGATCTCCTTGACGAGGAGCCGCTTCAGCCCGACGCGCAGGCGCATGACCTCGATGAGGTAGAGCGCCGCCGGGGGGAGCGGTCCGAAGCGGTCGGCGAGCTCCTCCTTGATGTCGTCGATCTCCGCCTCGTCGGCGGGCTGCGTGAGTTTCTTGTAGATCATGAGGCGCTGGTTCGGGTCCCTGACGTACTCCTCCGGGATGAAGGCGGGGACCTTGAGCTTGATCTCCGGCTCGACCCGCTCCGGGAGTTCCTCCCCCTTCAAGGTGCGCACCGCCTCGTCCAGGAGCTCAGTGTAAAGCTCGAAGCCGACCGCTGCGATGTCCCCGCTTTGCCGCGCGCCCAAAAGGTCGCCGGCGCCGCGGATCTCGAGGTCGTGGGTGGCGATGCGGAAGCCGGCCCCCAGCTCGGTGAGCTCCTGGATGATCTTCAGCCGCTCGCGCGCGTCCGTGGAGATCGACCCTTCTCCCGGGATGAGTAGGTAGGCGTAGGCGCGGGTCTTGGAGCGGCCGACCCTGCCGCGCAACTGGTAGAGCTGCGCGAGGCCGAAGGTGTCGGCGCGGTTCACGATGAGGGTGTTGGCGGTCGGGATGTCGAGGCCGCTCTCGATGATGGTGGTGCACAGAAGGAGGTTGGTCTCGCCGTGCATGAAGGAGAGCATCACCTGCTCCAGCTCCTTCTCGGCCATCTGCCCGTGCCCGACCGCGATCTTCGCTTCCGGCACGATGCGCTTCAGCTCCTCGGCCATGGCGCCTATGGTCTGCACCCGGTTGTGCACGAAGAAGACCTGGCCGCCGCGCCTAAGCTCCCTCAGCACCGCCTCGCGGATCAGCTCGTCCGAGGAGCGGGAGACGAAGGTCTTAATGGCGAGCCGGTCCACCGGCGGGGTGTCGATGATTGAGAGGTCGCGTATCCCCATGAGCGACATGTAAAGGGTGCGCGGGATCGGGGTCGCGGTGAGGGTGAGGATGTCCACCACGGCGCGGAACTGCTTGAGTCGCTCCTTGTGCGCGACACCGAAGCGCTGCTCCTCGTCGACGATGAGAAGACCCAGGTCCTTGAAGACGACGTCCTTCTGCAGGAGGCGGTGCGTGCCGATGACGACGTCCACGTCCCCCTTTTTCACACCCTCGAGGATCTCCCTTTGCTGCTGCGCGGTGCGAAAACGCGACAGCATCTCCACGCGGACCGGGTACTCCTTGAAACGCGCCGCGAAACTCTCGGCGTGCTGCTGGGCGAGGACCGTGGTCGGGACCAGGATTGCCACCTGCTTGCCGTCCAGGGTCGCCTTGAAGGCGGCACGCATGGCCACCTCGGTCTTGCCGTAGCCTACGTCGCCGCAGACCAGGCGGTCCATGGGGCGGGTGCTCTCCATGTCGGCGATGACCTGGTCGATGGCGGCTGCCTGGTCCGGGGTCTCCTCGAAGGCGAAGGCCGCCTCGAAGGCGCGGTACATGTCGTCGGCCGGGGAGTAGCGGTAACCCTGCTGCACCTCGCGCGCGGCGTGGATCTTCAGAAGTTCGGCGGCCATCTCCTCGATCTCGGCGCGGGCCTTCGCCTTCGCCTTCTCCCATCCCGCCCCGCCAAGCTTGTCGAGCCTCGGCTCGATACCTTCGGCGCCCACGTAGCGCTGCACCAGGTTGATGCGGTCCACCGGGAGGTAGAGCTTGTCCCCTCCAGCGTACTCGAGGAGCAGGAAGTCCCCCTCCAGACCGGTGAGGCTCAGGTGCTCCAGCCCGCGGTAAAGGGCGACGCCGAAGTCGACGTGCACCATGTGGTCGCCGGGCTTCAGCTCGGCGAGCGAGGTGAGGAGCTGCTTTTTCTTCGCCTCGGAGAGGCCGCGCCGCTTCACCCTCTTGCCGAAGATCTCCTCCTCGGCGACCACGACCAGGCGCTCCTCCTCGAGGCGGAAGCCGCGCGAGATCTCGCCGATGACGATCTCGACACGCCCCGGTGGGCGTCCCGCCGCGACCTCGAAGCGGTCGGAGGAGTGCTCAAGCGGCATCCGGTAGTGGGAGAGGAGCTCGTAGAGCCTGCGTGCCTGTCCCGCCTGGTGGCAGGGGACGAGCACGCGGTTTCCCGCCGCGATCCATCCCACCATCTTCTCGGTGAGAGGCGCCAGCACCCGCTCCCCTTCCGGGGTGGCGTCGAGTTTCAGGTCCTGGTTCCCCGCACATTTGAGGCGGAGCTTCTCGCCCCCTTCCCCCTCGATCTCAAGGCGCGGGAACTCGAGGCGGCGCCCGGCAAGAAGGAGGCGTTCGAAGTCGTCGTCGGCCAGGTAGAGTTCGGCGGGGTCGCCCGTGATGGCGTCACGCAGTTCGGCGCGCCGGACCGCGCTGTCGAGCTCCTCGCGGAAACGCTCAGCCGCCTCGCGTATCGCCTCGGGATCGACGAGGACGCGCACGGCTCCTTCGCCTACGTAGTCGAAGACGGTCTGCAGTCCCGGGTGGAAAAGAGGCTGCAGGAAGTCGACCCCCGGCGGGTAGATGGCATGCTGCAGCTGATCTAGGAGCTCCCGGCGCCGGTCCGCGCCGATCCCCAGGTGGTCGCATCGCCGCTTCAGTCTGGGGGCCAGCTCCTTCACCACCTCCGCCGAAAGGATCACCTCGCGGGAGGGGAGCAGCACCAGTTCCGGGAGCGCTTCGAGCGAGCGCTGGGTCACCGGATCGAAAAGCCGCATGGTCTCGACCATGTCGCCGAAGAACTCGATCCTGACCGGCATCTCCCGGTCGGGAGGGTAGATGTCGAGGATGCCGCCGCGTACTGAGAAGGTGCCCCGGTCCTCGACCAGGGGAACGTGGGAGTAGCCGAGCTTCACGAGCTTCTCGACCAGGCTTTCACGCTCGAGCTCCTCGCCTGCCACGAGGTATTGGCACACCCCCCCGAGCGTGTCGCGCGGGATCACCCGCTGCATGGCGCTTGCCACCGGGAGGACGAGGGCGCGGACCGCGCCGTCCATGAGGCGCACCAGGGCGTTCAGGCGTTCCCCCACGATGTCGGGGTGCGGCGAGGCCGCCTCGAAGGGGGTGACGTCCCAGGCGGGGAGGGGGAGCACGGTCTCGGGGTGCGACGAGAAGAAGCGGAGCTCGCGGGTGATCTCGTCGGCGCTTTCCTGATCGGCAGTGAGGACGATGAGCGGCGGAGCACCGCCGGCGGCGAGCCGGGAGAGGAGGTAGGCCGGGGCCGAACCCTCGAGCCCCGCCACGCTCACCTGGCAGGAGGAAGCCGAGAGCTTCTCGCTAAGCTGTTTCAGATACTGCGGTACGGGCATGGTCATCGTCGCGGGGGGGCCTTTCTCGTTGGTGGGTGGAGCGGACAGCACCGGTCGAGCATAGCAAAAACGGGGCCGATTATCCAGCCAGTTGCGCCGCAAACTTTTGTCGCGGATCCCAAATAAAGGTAAAGAAAAAAATGGAGCAGCCGAATAGCTCTGTGAAGGTCGGAAAACGGCGTAAGTGCAAACCTTCATTAAGGATTGGTGAGCTTATGAAACAAGAAGATGTCCTACACTCCGACGTGATCAACTACTTCACCACGGAGTTTGCCGCACTAGAGGAACGGCTCAAATCGGGGGGGCTGGACGACTACCGGGAGCGCGTGCTGGTGAGCCGCAAGATCAGCGAGGCGGTGCACCTGCTCTCCCCATACGTGAGGAGCGATCCGAGGGCGCGTCGCCTGGTGAAGGACGCGGAGGCGCTCAGGATGGAGCTCCTGTCGGTGCGTTCCATCATCGCTAAGCAACTCTTGAAAAAGGAGAAGCAGTCCCTGCTGCAGGCCATCTTCATGCGCAAGAAGCGGCGCGGCCCCGACGAGCTGGCTGGTTGACCGGAGCGTCCTGGTGCCGGGTCCGGCGCACAGCTTCTGCCGGGGCTGCCGGTGTATTTCGTCCCCATGAAGAATTCACTTTACAATTAACTCGGCGTGTATTATATATCACCTCCTTGTTGTGGAGAGATGTCCGAGTGGTTGAAGGAGCACGCCTGGAAAGCGTGTGTACGTTAATAGCGTACCGAGGGTTCGAATCCCTCTCTCTCCGCCATACTTATATTTACCCTTTGCGGATAGACCTGATAGCTGGGTCCCGCGCAACGGAAGGTTATGAACCCCGTCAGGTCCGGAAGGAAGCAGCGGCAGTAACCGCCCCCGTGTGCCGCGGGGTAGCCCAGCTATCAGCTCTTTCCGCAACCCCCCTGCCCCCCAAGCCCCACGCGAAACCATGAACCACTTGTTGCCATAGAGGTACGTCGCCTTGTCCTATCTCGTTCTCGCTAGAAAATGGCGCCCCCAGACCTTCAGCGACCTGGTCGGCCAGGAGCACGTCAGTCAGACCCTGAAAAACGCCATCGACGGCGGCAGGGTGGCCCACGCCTTTCTTTTCACCGGCGCACGCGGCGTCGGCAAGACCAGTTCCGCGCGCATCCTGGCGAAGGCGCTCAACTGCGAGAGCGGGCTGACTGTCGAGCCGTGCAACAGCTGTGCGACCTGCCTCGAAATCACCGATGGGAACTCGGTCGACGTTTTCGAAATCGACGGCGCCTCGAATACCGGCGTCGACGACATCCGCGAGCTGCGGGACAACATCAAGTACCTGCCGTCCCGTTCGCGCTACAAGATCTTCATCATCGACGAAGTGCACATGCTCACCACCAACGCCTTCAACGCGCTGTTGAAGACGCTGGAGGAGCCCCCGCCGCACGTCAAGTTCATCTTCGCCACCACCGAACCGCACAAGGTCCCGATCACCATCCTCTCGCGCTGCCAGCGCTTCGATTTCAAGAGGATCGCGCTGCCGCGCATCGTCTCGAGGCTGCGCTACATCGTGGACCAGGAGGGGGTGCAGATCTCCGACGAGGCGCTCGCCGTGGTGGCGAGAAAGGGCGACGGGAGCATGCGCGACTCGCTCTCGACGCTCGATCAGGTGCTCGCCTTCTGCGGTGATTCCGTAGCAGATGCCGACGTGGCCGCGCTGCTGGGCGTCGTGGATCGGCGTCTCATCATGGACGGCTGCCGCGCGGTGCTCGACAGCGACGTGAAGGGGGCGCTCGAGATCGTGGCCCAGGTGGATTCCTTCGGCTACAGCATGCGCCAGTTCTGCCATGAGCTCATCAACCAGTTTAGGAACATCGCCATCCTGAAGGCGGTGGGCGAGCCGGGAGAGCTTCTGGAGCTCTCCGACGCCGAGCTCGCCGAGTTGCGCGGTTTCGGCGAGAAGAGCGCGCAGCAGGATCTGCAGCGTCACCTGAGCATCCTGCTGAAGAGCGAGGCCGAGATGGCCCACGCCGGTTTCCCGCGCCTGATCCTGGAGATGGCGCTGATGAAGATGGCGGCTCTCGCGCCGGCGATTCCCGTGCAGGAGCTTCTGCGCCGGTTGGACACCCTGGAGCAGGGAGGCCCCGTGCCGCAGCGCAGCGAAGCGTCGCGCCCCTCCGCCCCGGCGTCGCGTCCGGCACCGCAGCACGCCGCCCCGGCGCGTCCCGCAGCCGCCCCCGTCGCCGCCGCGCCTGCGACTGCAACGGCGTCCCATACTTCCCATGCCTCCCATTCGGCCCCGCCTGCCCAGGCCGCTGCAGCCGCAGCAACCACCGGTTTCGCCGGCGCCGCCACCGCCGACCTCTGGAGCGGTTTCGTCCGTGCCGTGAAGGCGAAGAAACCCATGCTTGGCGGTGCCCTGGAGGAGGTCTACCCGGTTAAGGTGTCCCAGGGGCACCTGGAAATCGGCTGTCTGCAGGGGAGCTTCCAACTGACCCGCCTGCAGGACCCCGACCAGATCAACGAGTTGAAGGGGCTTGCCCAGGCGCACTTCGGGGTGCCGACCCAAATCAAGGTGGTCGCGCTCAGCGCGCCCCCTTCCGATGCCGCCCCGACCCTTTCGGAAAAAAAAAGCCTTGAAGATGCCGAGCGAAAGGCAACCCTGAGGCGCGAGGCCGAGGCACACCCGCTGGTGGCCGCCGCGGTGGAGATGTTCGACGGCGAAATCGCCGAGGTGCAGGAATTACCGCGAAAAGAAGCGACAAAATCATAACGATGTTCCGCGGTACGCTGCGACAATAAAAGATAAATTGGAGGATAAGATGTCTAAAGGTTTGGCGCAGATCATGAAACAAGCGCAGATGATGCAGCAGAAGATGGGAAAGCTGCAGGAAGAGGCGGCGGAGCGCACCGCCGAAGTGACCACCGGCGGCGGTGCCGTAACGGTGGTTGTTAACGGCAAGAACCAGGTGCTTTCCCTGGTGATCAAGAAAGAGGCGGTCGATCCGGAAGACGTCGAGATGCTGCAGGACCTGGTGATGACCGCCGTGAACGAGGCGCTCAAGAAGGTGCACCAGGCGATGTCTGAAGAGATGAGCAAGATCACCGGCGGCCTGAGCATTCCGGGACTGTTCTAGGTACTTGGCGCCCGTGCGGCGCCTGATGCAAGTGAGAGGGTGTATGCCGGTTAGTGTGCACCCTCTCATTATAGAAATCATCGATCAAAATTTTTTTGGTAAAAATAACCAGTAAAAACTTGTTTTATCCGTGGTGGGAATATGCTACATTTTTCGGGCTCGCTGACCAGGCTGGTAGGAGAATTGAAGAAACTGCCTGGCGTCGGTGAAAAAAGTGCCTTGCGGCTCGCGTTTCATCTGCTTAAATATCCCGGCAATATCGAGGCCTTAGCCGAGAGCCTCATGCAGGTGAAGGAAAGGGTCCGTTTTTGTTCCGTCTGTTTTGCCATCACCGAGGACGATCCCTGCTGGATCTGCTCCGGTGAGCGGGACGCCGCCACGCTCTGCGTGGTCGAGGAGCCGCAGGACCTGCTTGCACTGGAGAGAAGCCGCGCCTTTCGCGGCCGTTACCACGTGCTGCAGGGCGCTCTTTCACCGTTAAACGGCGTTACACCGCGTGACCTCAGGATCGCAGAGCTTATGCAGCGGCTTGAGGGGGGCGAGGTAAGGGAGGTGCTGATCGCCACCAACTTCAGTGTTGAAGGGGAGGCGACCGCTCTCTACCTGACCAGGATGATCAAGCCTTTGGGGATCAAGGTGACGCGTCTGGCGCACGGCATCCCCATCGGAAGCGATCTGGAATACGTGGATGCGGCGACGGTGCAGCGGGCGGTGGAGGGACGGTCGGAGCTGTGAGTTCCCGGCCGAATGGAAATGTAGAACGATCTTTTACCGTAAAGCCAATGCAAGATTTTCAAACTACAGGAGGAAATCAATGTCCCGCAGAATGGTAACAATCGACGGTAACACCGCGGCAGCCCACGTGGCCCACGCCACCAACGAGGTGATCGCCATCTACCCGATCACCCCTTCTTCCGTCATGGGGGAGATCTCGGACGAGAAGAGCGCCCGGGGGGAGAAGAACATCTGGGGGACCGTTCCTTCGGTCGCCGAGATGCAGTCCGAAGGGGGCGCCGCCGGTGCCGTGCACGGCTCCCTACAGGCGGGCGCGCTGACCACCACCTTCACCGCGAGCCAGGGGCTCCTGCTGATGATCCCGAACATGTTCAAGATCGCAGGCGAGCTCACCTCGACCGTGTTCCACATCTCCGCCCGTGCCATCTCCGCGGCGGCGCTCAACATCTTCGGTGACCATTCCGACGTCATGGCGGCCCGCGCCACCGGCTGGGGCATGCTTTGCTCCAACAACGTGCAGGAGGTCATGGACTTCGCCCTGATCTCCCAGGCCGCGACGCTCAGGGCCCGCGTCCCCTTCATGCACTACTTCGACGGTTTCAGGACCTCCCACGAGGTGCAGAAGGTCGAGGAACTCACCTTTGACGACATGCGGGCGATGATCACCCCGGAGCTGGTCCAGGCGCACCGTGACCGTTGCATGACCCCGGACCGCCCGGTGATGCGCGGCACCGCCCAGAACCCGGACGTTTACTTCCAGGGTCGCGAGACGGTCAACCCCTACTACCCCGCCTGCCTCACCATCGTGCAGGAGGAGATGGACAAGTTCGCCAAGGTGGCCGGCCGCCAGTACAAGCTGGTTGAGTACGTGGGCGCCCCGGACGCCGAGCGCGTCATCATCGTGATGGGCTCCGCCGCCGACACCGTCCAGGAGACCATGGCCACCCTGAACGCCGCCGGCGAGAAGGTAGGCCTCCTGAAGGTCCGCCTCTTCAGGCCGTTCCCGGTCGCCGCCATCGCCGCGGCGCTCCCCGCCTCCGTGAAGAAGATCGCCGTACTCGACCGCACCAAGGAGCCTGGCTCCCTGGGCGAGCCGCTCTACCTGGACGTTCGGACCGCGATCGGCGAGGCGATGGGCGACGGGCTCACCAACTTCAAGCAGTACCCGATCATCGTCGGCGGCCGCTTCGGCTTGGGCTCCAAGGAGTTCACCCCGGGCATGGCCAAGGGGGTCTTTGACAACCTGAAGCTCGACAAGCCGAAGAACCACTTCGTGGTCGGCATCATCGAGGACGTGACCAACTCCTCCCTCGAGTACGATCCGAAGTTCGTGAACCCCTCCGCCGGCACCTACGCCGCGATGTTCTACGGCCTGGGCTCCGACGGTACCGTGGGCGCCAACAAGAACTCCATCAAGATCATCGGCGAGACCACCGACAACAACGTCCAGGCCTACTTCGTGTACGACTCGAAGAAGGCGGGCTCGGTGACCACCTCGCATCTGCGTTTCGGCAAGAACCCGATCCACGCGCCGTACCTGATCGACCAGGCCGACTTCGTCGCCTGCCACAACTTCTCCTTCCTCGAGAAGTACGACATGCTGGCGAACGCGAAGGAAGGGGCCACCTTCCTCCTCTGCTCCCCCTTCGAGCACGACAAGGTGTGGGACTCCATGCCGATCGAGGTGCAGCAGCAGATGATCGAGAAGAAGCTCAAGTTCTACGTGATCAACGCCATCGAGCTCGCCGAGAAGCTGGGTCTTGGCGCCAGGATCAACGTGATCATGCAGACCGCCTTCTTCAAGATCTCCAACATCATCCCGCTCGACACCGCTATCACCGCGATCAAGGACGCCATCAAGAAGTCCTACGGCAAGTCCGGCGAGAAGGTCGTCGAGATGAACAACAAGGCGGTGGACGCAGCACTCGAGAACATCTTCGAGGTGCAGGTACCGGCGATCGCCACCAGCGCGCTCAGAAAACCCCCGGTCGTCGGCTCCCACGCCCCCGACTTCGTCCAGAACGTGACCTCGACCATGATCGCCGGCCTTGGCGACCAGCTCCCGGTGTCCAAGATCCCGGCCGACGGCACCTTCCCGACCGCGACCTCGCAGTACGAGAAGCGCAACATCGCCGTGGACATCCCGGTATGGGACGAGGCGCTCTGCATCCAGTGCGGCATCTGCTCCTTCATCTGCCCGCACGCCTCCATCAGGATGAAGGTTTATGACGCCGACAAGCTCGCCGGCGCACCGGCCACCTTCAAATCCGCCGATGCCCGCGGCAACGAGTTCAAGGGGATGAAGTGCTCCATCCAGGTCGCCCCCGAGGACTGCACCGGCTGCGGCGCCTGCGTGGCGAACTGTCCGGCGAAATCCAAGGAAGATCCGAAGCACAAGGCGATCAACATGAAGTTCCAGGCGCCGCTCAGGGCCTCCGAGGCGGCCAACTACGACTTCTTCCTCAACATCCCCGAGACCGATCCGAGCCTCGTCAAGGTCGACACCCTCAAGGGTAGCCAGCTGGCGCGTCCGCTCTTCGAGTACTCCGGTGCCTGCGCCGGCTGCGGTGAGACCCCGTACCTGAAGCTCCTCTCCCAGCTCTTCGGTGACCGGGCGCTCATCGCCAACGCCACCGGGTGTTCCTCGATCTACGGCGGCAACCTCCCGACCACCCCGTGGGCGAAGAACGCAGACGGGCGCGGCCCGGCCTGGTCCAACTCTCTCTTCGAGGACAACGCCGAGTTCGGCTTCGGCATGAGGCTCGCGGTCGACAAGTTCAACCAGGCCGCCCAGGAGCTCCTGGACCAGGTCGCCCTCCCGGCGGAACTCGTCGCACAGATCAAGGGTGCCGACCAGCAAAACCAGGCCGGCGTCGAGGCGCAGCGTGCACGCATCGAAGAGCTGAAGCAGGCGCTCGCGGCAAGCAAGGAGCCGGCGGCACAGCAGCTTCTCTCCCTCGCCGATTACCTCGTGAAAAAGTCGGTCTGGATCGTCGGCGGCGACGGCTGGGCCTATGACATCGGCTACGGCGGCCTTGACCACGTCATCGCCTCCGGCAAGAACGTGAACCTCCTCGTGCTCGACACCGAGGTCTACTCCAACACCGGCGGTCAGGCCTCCAAGTCGACCCCGATGGGCGCGGTGGCGCAGTTCGCAGCCGGCGGCAAGCCGCAGGCCAAGAAGGACCTCGGCATGATCGCCATGGCCTACGGCAACGTGTACGTCGCCAAGGTCTCCCTCTCCAACCCGGCACAGTGCGTCAAGGCGTTCATCGAGGCGGAGGCCTACGACGGCCCGTCCCTCATCCTCGCGTACAGCCACTGCATCGCGCACGGCATCGACATGGCCACCGCGGTAGAGACCCAGAAGCGCGCGGTTGCCTCCGGCCACTGGCCGCTGGTCCGCTACAACCCGGAGCTCGCCGAGCAGGGCAAGAACCCGCTCGTCCTCGACAGCAAGGACCCGAGCATCTCTCTCGAGGAGTACGCCTACGGCGAGAACCGCTACCGCGTACTGAAGAAGAACAACCCGGACGCCGCCGCTGCACTCATGGCGCGCTCCTCGGAACTCACTGCACGCCGCTTCGATCTGTACAAGCGGATGGCCGAAATGGAGTTCGAGAAATAAGAAAGAAATCTAACAAAAGCGCTTGACAGGGACCAGACCCGTGCATAAACTCTTTACCTGTGCCGGGGATGGTCCCGCTTATCACGAAAGAGTAGTAACAGGAGAAGTCGTAATGGCTAAAGGTGTAGTTAAGTGGTTCAATGACAGCAAGGGTTTTGGTTTCATCGAGCAGGAGAACGGTGAGGATGTGTTCGTACACTTCTCCGCGATCCAGTCCGACGGCTTCAAGTCCCTGGCAGAAGGCGATTCCGTAACTTTCGACGTGCAGCAGGGGCCGAAAGGTCTCCAGGCGGCCAACGTAGTCAGGATTTAAGACTACCTTTAAACGCAAAAAGCCCCCGGGGGAAACTCCGGGGGCTTTTTTATGCCGATAGGCGATGATCTTGGGCTGGTACCATCTTCTCTTACTCGATGCAGGTCCCGACCGAGCCGGGACGGCAGATGGTCTTGTCGGTCCAAAGCGCCCCATCGAGCTTGGCCCCCGCCATTCGGGTTCCCCTGAGGCGTGCCTGGTTCAGCGAGGCGCCGCGCAGGTTGGCGCCGGTCAGGTCGGCGAGCTCGAGGTCGGTCTCCGCCAGGTTCGCCCGCTCGAGGTTCGCGGACTGCAGGTTGGTGCGGTTGAATTTGGCGCCCGCCAGGTCGTAACCCACAAGGTTTAGTCCGCTTAGGTCGGCACCGGAGAAGTCGCGCGTGGAGGAGAGGATCCTCTGCACCTCGGGCTGGGTCATGCGCCGGTTCGTGACCTTCGCATTGACCGCCGCGCCCCCCCCCTTGCCCTTCGCGCTTTTCTTACCCTTCGTTACCTTCTTTTTCTTCCCCTTGACCTGCTTTTTGCCCCCCTTCTTTTTGCTGACCTGGGCCGCGGACTTCCCCGATTCCACTTCCCTGGCGAGGGCGGCCAGCTTCGCTTCGGCGGCCTTTAGGGTCTGTGCCTCGGCGCTCTCCTTGGCCGCGCTATCTTTGGTGGGTGCCTCCTTGGCGGGAGCGGGTGCAGGGGCGTCGGCCCCCAGTGCAAGTACGGGATAGGTCGCGGCCAGCCAGGCGGCGAGGGTGATGCGTGCGATATGGGCTGCAAAAGGGCGGTTCATGGGCGCCTCCGTAACATGTTCCGACTCCCCGGACTGGTTCCGGGAGTGTGCTTGTTCCCTTATCGGCAGGGGTGCGAAAAAACTGAAAGGTGTTTACCTTGTGGTATGGTCGAAATTCTCATTATAATGGAGGTGCCGTCCCGACAATAAGCGGGGCGGTGTGCTATATTTAACAGTCGCGCGCCCGGCGCGCCACGCAGATAATTTTCATCGGGAGCATCATGGCAACGAACAAGATCATCGTAAAAGGTGCCTGCGAGCACAACCTCAAATGCATCGACGTCGAAATCCCGCGCGACCAGCTCGTGGTCATCACCGGCATATCCGGCTCGGGGAAATCGACGCTCGCCTTCGACACCATCTACGCGGAGGGGCAGCGGCGCTACGTCGAGTCCCTCTCCGCCTATGCACGGCAGTTCCTGGAGCAGATGGAGAAACCCGACGTCGAATCGATCGAGGGACTCTCCCCGGCCATCTCCATCGAACAGAAGACTACCAGCAAGAACCCCCGGTCGACGGTGGGGACCGTCACCGAAATCTACGATTACCTCCGCCTGCTCTTCGCCCGCATCGGCAAGCCGCACTGCTACAACTGCGGCAGGCTCATCACGTCGCAGACGGTGTCGCAGATGGTGGACCAGATCGCTGCGCTCCCCCAGGGGGCGAAGCTGACCCTGCTCTCCCCGATCGTGCGCGGCAGGAAGGGGGAGTACAAAAAGGAACTGGCGCAGCTTAGAAAGGACGGCTTCGTCAGGGTCGTCGTCGACGGCGAGACCCACGACCTCGCCGAGGAGATCACCCTCGACAAGAAGAAAAAGCACGACATCGACATCGTGGTGGACCGTCTGGTGGTGAAGCCGGGTTTCGAGAAGCGTCTCGCGGATTCCTTGGAGACGGCGCTCTCCCATGCTGAGGGGATCGTGAAGGTGGCGCTCTCCGAGGATGAAAGCCGCGGTGTGAAGGCCGAGACCCACCTCTTCTCGGAGTCGGCGGCCTGCATCGAGTGTGGCATCTCCTATCCCGAGATGACCCCGCGCATGTTCTCCTTCAACAACCCTTACGGCGCCTGCCCGGACTGCACCGGCCTTGGCACGCGCATGTACCTCGACGCCGAGCTGGTCATCCCGGAGCCTGAACTCTCGCTCGCCGACGGCGCCATCGCACCCTGGGAGAAGCGCTTCTCCGGGTGGTACCAGCAGACGCTCGCCGCGCTCGCCAAGGCCTACGGCTTCGACATGCATGCCCCCTTCAAGAGCCTCTCGAAGAAGGCGAAGGACGTGATCCTGAACGGCTCGCAAGGGGAACAGGTCGAGTTCTGGTGGATCGACGAGACCGGGAAGAAGCACAACTACAAGAAGGCCTTCGAAGGGGTGCTGAACAACCTGGAGCGGCGCCACCGCGAGAGCGAATCGGAGCAGGTGCGCGAGGAGCTCGAGAAGTACATGGGGGTTATGCCGTGCCCGACCTGCGAGGGTGCGCGCCTCAAAAAGGAGGCGCTCCACGTGACGGTGGGGGAAAGAAACATCCGGCAGGTGACCGCGCTTTCCATCAAGGACTCCCTCGCCTTCTTCGCCGCGCTGTCGCTTACCGACAAGGAAGAGGACATCGCACGCAGGATCCTGAAGGAGATCAGGGAGCGCCTGAACTTCCTGGTCAACGTAGGGCTCGACTACCTCTCCCTGGACCGCTCCTCCGGGACCCTTTCAGGGGGTGAGGGACAGAGGATCAGGCTCGCCACCCAGATCGGCTCATCGCTCGTCGGGGTCCTCTACATCCTCGACGAGCCTTCCATCGGGCTGCACCAGCGCGACAACGGGCGTCTGCTCTCGACGCTTCGGCACCTGCGCGACATCGGCAACACGGTGCTCGTCGTTGAGCACGACGAGGAGACCATCACCGAGGCGGACTGGGTCATCGACATGGGGCCGGGGGCAGGGGTGCACGGTGGCGAGGTGGTGGCAGAGGGGACTCCGGCCGAGATCATGGCGAACCCGCACTCCCTGACCGGGCGCTACCTCTCCGGCGCGCTCACCATCCCGATACCTAAAAAGCGCAGGAAAGGGCACCGCTTCCTGCACATCGAGGGGGCGGCGGAGAACAACCTGAAGAACGTGAGCGTCGACGTGCCGCTCGGGGTGATGACCTGCATCACCGGCGTCTCGGGTTCGGGCAAGTCGTCACTCATCATCGACACCCTGTACAAGACGCTGAACCAGCGCCTCTACAAGAGCCGCGAGAAGGCGGGGGCGGTGCGGGCGATCCGCGGCACCGAGGTGCTCGACAAGGTCATCAACATCGACCAGTCCCCCATCGGGCGGACACCGCGCTCGAACCCGGCGACCTACACCGGGCTCTTTACCGAGATCCGGGAGATCTTCGCCCAGCTGCCGGAATCGAAGGTGCGCGGCTACAAGCCGGGACGCTACTCCTTCAACGTGAAGGGGGGGCGCTGCGAGGCCTGCTCGGGGGACGGCATCATAAAGATAGAGATGCACTTTCTCCCGGACGTGTACGTGGAGTGCGAGGTCTGCAAGGGGGCCCGTTACAACCGCGAAACCCTCGAGGTGCGCTTCAAGGGGCACTCCATCGCCGAGGTCCTGGACATGACGGTCTCGCAGGCCCTCGTTTTCCTGGAGCACATCCCGCGCATCAGGACGAAGCTGCAGACCCTGGAAGAGGTAGGGCTCGGCTACATAAAGCTCGGCCAGTCGGCCACGACCCTCTCCGGCGGCGAGGCGCAGCGCGTGAAGCTCGCCAAGGAACTCTCCAAGCGCGCTACCGGGCGCACCATCTACATCCTGGACGAGCCGACCACGGGCCTTCATTTCGCCGATATCGCGAAGCTTTTGGAGGTGCTGCACAAGCTCGTGGAGGCGGGGAATACCATCGTGGTGATCGAGCACAACCTGGACGTCATCAAGACGGCGGACTGGATCATCGACCTCGGGCCGGAAGGCGGGGACCGCGGCGGAGAGATCATCGCAGTCGGCACCCCGGAGCAGGTGGCTCGCGTCGAGCGCTCCTACACGGGGCAGTACCTCGCGAAGATGCTCCCCTAGCGACGGGGGCAGGGAGGAGACCATGACGGGCGGAGAAAAATGCAGCCACACTCCTGAAGAGAGAAAAGGTTGTGCCGTCTGCCGGGAGGAGGAGCCTGAGCCTTTCTGGTGCGGCTCCTGCAACAGGGGGGTGCCGCAGAAGCGGTGCCCGTACTGCGGTCTGAAGGCCCGGAAAAAGAAGGGATAGCCCCGACGATTTAACGAGAAAGTACGTTATAATCTGCTCATTGTTTTTCAGGCGGTGTACGGAAGGAGCTTCTCATGTGCAACGCATCGCTTATCAAGATCATGTTTTTCCTGTTGCTGCTGACACAGGTCGGCTGCTCCAATCTGCTACCGAGGTCGAAGGCGATCACCGAGTCGCCGTGGCAGGAGTACGACGCGGCGAAGGCCTCCTTTGACAGTATCATAGTCGGGAAGACGACCGTGGAGGACCTGCAGAAGATGGGGTTCGACGTCAAGTCTTCGCCGAACATCAGGGTCCTCAACTACCTGGACATTGCCGCCATGCTGCAGGGGATGCCGGCGAAGGACATCGACCCGGGGCTGCAGGCGTGCTTGAGGGCGCGCGAGGATTGCCGCGCTTACGTCTTCGAGCCCAAGCGCAACTACAGCAAGCGGGTCGGCAACTTCTGGCTTGATATCCTGAACTTCAAGCGCAAGACCCACGAGACTGGCTGGCGTTTCAAGGCGCTCATCGTTTTCGTGAACCATCATGTGGCGTACAAGCTTTCCAGCGGCGAGCCCAAGATCGACCAGATGACCGACCAGGTGAACCCGCTCGGGCCGCTGCAGGCGCCTGCCGACATGATCACCAGGACGCTTTTCTGACAGGACCGAGTAACCGGTTACCCAGCCTGCAGCGTGACGGACGTTGCAGGCTTTTTTGTGCCCTCCAGGTTCCCCGACTCATCTCTTGGTTCCCGCCGCAATTGATGTTATTGTGCATCGGTCAAAAACACGCAGGAGAGTCCTATGCATGACGCGCAGCACCCGTTTCACACCCTGACCCCGAACTTCATCATGGACGCCGTGGAGAGCCAGGGGTTCCGCTGTGACTGCCGCACCTCGGCCCTCAACAGCTACGAGAACCGCGTCTACCAGGTGGGGATAGAGGAGGAAAAGCCGCTCATCGCCAAGTTCTACCGGCCCGGGCGCTGGAGCGACGACCAGATCATCGAGGAGCACCGCTTCACCCTCGAACTCGCCGGCCACGAGCTCTCCGTGGTGGCCCCCTGGCTGAACCAGGCCGGTGCGAGCCTCTTCCACTACAAGGGGTTCCGCTTCGCGCTCTACCCGCGCCAGGGGGGGCACGCCCCCGAGTTCGACAACGACGCGAACCTCCTGATCCTCGGCCGCATGTTGGGCCGGATCCACAGTATCGGCGCAGTGCGCCCCTTCGAGCACCGCCCCGCGCTCACAAGCGGCGACTTCGGCTACGACAGCTCCGCCTTCATCGCCGAGCGTTTCATACCGGACGAGTACCGCGAGAGCTACCAGGCGGTGACGCGGCAGCTTTTGCAGGGGATCGACGATGCCTTCGCCTCGGTACCGCAGCTCGCCTGCGTCCGGGCTCACGGCGACTGCCACGCCGGGAACATCCTGTGGCGCGACGACGCCCCCCATTTTGTCGACTTCGACGACGCGCGCATGGCGCCGGCGGTCCAGGACCTCTGGATGATGCTCTCGGGAGACCGGCCGCGCCAGCTGGCGCAGCTTGCCCAGCTCGTAAAGGGGTACCGCGAGTTTTACGATTTCAACCCTGCCGAGCTGCGCCTCATCGAGCCCCTGCGGGCGCTGCGCATGATGCATTACAGCGCGTGGCTTGCCCGGCGCTGGGATGATCCCGCTTTCCCCGTCGCCTTCCCCTGGTTCAACACGGTGCGCTACTGGGGTGAGCATCTGCTCCAGTTGCGCGAGCAGCTGGCGGCGCTGGATGAGCCGCCGCTGGAACTCCCCTGACCTGCAAGAAAGAAAGAGGCGACCCATAGGGCCGCCTCTTTCTTTACACGTTGCACCGCACCGCTCTAGCGGGACTTCTTCTCCAGTTCCTGGTCCAGGTGTTTCAACTGCTCGATGCGCTGGCTCAGCTCCTCCATCTCGCGGTTGAGCGCTTGGTTGCTGGTGCGCAGGGCGCGGTTTTGTCGTTTCTGTTCTTCGGCCAGGTTCACCAGGTCGGTTACCGGAGCCGCCAGCAGGGTCCACTGGCTCGCCGGATACTCCTTCTTCAGCCGCCGCAAGAGGCGCTGCGCCTGGGCCGATGCGGGACGGTCCGCCTTGGTTTTCATGGTCAGAAGGGCCAGGCGGAAGAGCGCCTCGTCGGTCACTCCCGCCACGCCGGGTTCGTTGCAAACCGCGGTAAGAAGTCCGGCGGCACCGGTGGCGTCTCCTTCCTGGAGCAGCGTCGTTGCCCGCGCGAGCTGGCGGGATCCGCTGTAGCGGTCGAAAAGGTTGGCCTCCCCGGTCCGGGTGTTGGCACACCCTCCGCAGCATAGGAGGATCGGGATGAGTAGCAGCGTCTTTCTCATGCAGTCTCCCTTTCCGGGGTCCCGATCAGGTAGGTGCTCCCAGTCTTCCCCTTGGCACGGTCCTTCACCTTGGCTGCGGCCCTCGCGATCTCGACGGCGGAGGCGAACTGGTCCCTGCCGCAGACGATCACCGCGATGGAGATGGTCATCACCGGGAAGAAGCGCTGCACGCCGTAGCGGTCGCTCCCCTCGATCCCGCCGGCCCTCAGGTCTTCGGGGGAGTAGTGTTTGACCACCTCGGCATTGAAGCTGCTGATCACTTCCTCGCAGACCGGCTTCACCCGGTCCATAGGGATCACCATGACGAAGTCGTCCCCCCCCACGTGCCCGACGAAGCCATCCCCCCCCCCGTTGTCTTTCACCGCTGCCTGGATCAGGTCGCCGGTCAGGCGGAGCAGTTCGCTTCCCTTGGCGTAGCCGTAGTGGTCGCCGTACGGCTTGAAGTTGTCGAGGTCGGCGTAGCAGAAGGCGAAAGGGGCGCCGCCTTGCAGCCGCTCCTCGAGCACCCGCTCTATCGCTATGTTCCCGGGGAGCCGGGTGAGCGGGCTTGCGTCGAGGCTCATCTGTTCGAGTACCTTGAGCCGCGCCGCCATCTTGGTGAAGTCGCGGGCGAGGTCGCTGATCTCGTCGCCGTAGGGGACCTCGGGGCGGTAGTCGAAGTCGCCGGCGGCGATCCGGTGCGTGGCGCTTTGCAGCTCCCTGATCGCTCCGAAGGTGCGGTAGGTGACCACCGGGGCGACGCCGATGGCGAGGAGAAAGCCGGTGCAGGAGATGGCGATGGTCCACCAGACGGTCCGCTTCTGCTGTTCGTCGGCGCGCGCGAGCACCACCTTCAGCTTGTCCCTGCGTTTAAGGTAGCTCGTATCGATGGCGTTCAGGACCCGGAGCGCCGGGGTACGCAGCGCTCCGGTCCCCGCCGATTGGCCGGAAAAGACCTTTTCCGAGGCCTTCTGGTATTCGAGATAGAGCCGCTTCAGCTCCGTTAGATCCGGTGTGGGGGGCGTCCGCTCCAGCATGGTGAGGCTCGCCTGCGCCTCGGCCTGCCGCTGGTGAAAAAGGTCTATGAACGCAGGGTCCCTAAGGATGACGTACTTTCCGGCGAAACTTTCCTGTGCCAGCAGCGAGGTGCGCAGCTCGATGAGGGCGCTGATGACGGGGAGCTCTTTGTTGGCGATATCCCGGGAGATGTTGGTGCTGCGGTAGATGTTGTAGGAAGAGAAGACCAGGGCCGCGGCGGTGAAGAGCGCCATGGCTGCGTAGCCTGCCGTTATCTTCTGGATCAGGGTCATGTTGGATAGACTGAACCGGGAAGACGTTATTGTGCTGGCTGTTTCAGACATGGGTATAGATATTAGGGCACGGCACCGGCAAAGTCAACGTGGCGGTTGCTGTCAGTGGTTTGATGTGAGACGGAACTGGGACAGTATCCTGGTTGCGGCCTCTTCGAGAGTCTCGTCGTTCAGCAGCACAACGTGGTGAGCATGCTTCTGATACAGTGCGAAGCGCCGTTCGTACAGCTCATCGAGACCGCCTTCACTCATCCCGACAATGCCGCGCGGTGCTTCGCTTGCTATACGTTCATGCAGCTTTTGAACTGGGAGGGCGAGGAAGATGATGGTGGAGAGCGAGGCGAGGTGACGCATGGCGGCGTCCGAATAGACCACGCTTCCCCCGGTGGAGATGACGGCGTGGTCGTCAGGGGCAAGCGCCAGCACGGTCTCCTCCTCGACCCGGCGGAATTCTTCCGCATCGAGCTCGTCGACCACGGCCTGCAGCTTTTTCCCGAAGCGCTGCTCGATGCAATGATCGGTGTCGATGAACTCCCAGCCGAGCCGCGCGGCGACGGTACGGCCGATGGCGCTCTTGCCGGAGCCTGGCATCCCTATCAAGGTGAGTCGTTCCATGTCACCCCCAGCGGCGGGTGTGCGGCCGGTTCTCCGCACGAGGCCGGGACTCCGCGATTACTGCCGCACCGGCAGCAGGGCCGCCTCCAGCAGGGCGCGCAGCGCCTTGTCGCTTCCTGCCTCGCGGTTGACGATCGCCTTGCGCTCCCGGCGGGAGATGAGGGCTTCGAGGTGCGCGGCGGCCTCAACGGTGCCTCCGGCGATGGAGGCGGAGAGCTGACACAGGATCTGGACCGGCAGCCCGTTTCGGTACCCTTGCACAAGTTTGCCGATCTCTTCGTGGCGCTGCTCGTAGCTCCAGGTCTGGTAGACCTCGTCGCCCAAGTTGTTTAACTTTCCCTGTATGCCGCTCAGCTTTTCAAGCATCCCTTGTTTCTCCTTGCGCCGCTATCTTGTTGGCGGTCTATTTCTTGTGTTCGTGGCTGAAGATGTGATCCCTGCAGTAGCCGTACTGCCCGTTGCACTTGGGGCAGTATCGGAAGTCCATGTCAGGGTGCGTCTTCTCCGTGATGCCGCAGGTGGTGCACCGGTGCACCAGCACCTCCTCGCGCGGGGCGAAGCGCACCTTCTTCGCGATCTGCCTCTTGCCGTGGCGCAGGTTCAGGTAGATGTCGTGCGCGAAGAAGATCAGGTAGTTGGCCGTGGCTGCAAGCACCATGACCCGGGCGGGCCACCCACCGAAGACGAGCTGGTAGGCGTAGCCGAGCCAGGTGAGAAGGGCGAGCCACTTGATGCGTACCGGCAGGATGAAGAAGAGCAGTATCTGGAACTCCGGGAAGAGCGTGGCGAAGGCGAGGAAGACCGAGCCTGCCAGGAAGGCGTTGCTTACCGGGTATGACGGTATCAAAAAGGACGCCAGGAAGGTGATCAGGCACCCCAGGATGAGGTAAATGTTGTACCGGAAGGCGCCCCAGTGTTCCTCAAGGGTAGAGCCGAGCATGTAGAAGAAATACCAGGCGATCAGGGTGAAGATGAGGCTGGAGCGCGGCGGGTCGAACGGGATGGTGAAGATGCGCCACCATTCACCCGACATGAAGAGGTCGGCGGAGAAGTAGGTCGCCATCCGGTCCAGCTTCCCCGTCATGTACATGAGGTAGAAGAAGGATTGCCCCGCGATGAGGTAGATGGTGATATTCGGGATGGCGTAGCGGCCGAACTTCCGGTCCAGTCGGTCAATTATCTTCATGGCGCTAGAGATGTTCCTTTGCTTGCAGTTGTGTCTGTGCCGGGTGATCGGTGTCTGCGCTGCGGGTCGCTTTGCCTGTCGCCGCCGCGGCCTTCCCCGGAAAACGGAGCGCCATGAGTGCGTCCCGGTCCTCTTGGGTGATGATCTTCAGGGTCGCCAGCTCGTCCAGGTCCACGGGACGGGCGTGTTCGACGGTGAAGGCGAAGTCCTCGGTGTCGAAGTCGGAGCCGGGCCGGTACGTGCTGCGCACCAGCGCCTGCAGCGCCGTGGGATGTGCCGCCATGTGCGCGCGCCAGGCGTCGCGCTGTTCCTGCTTCATCCCGTAATACCAGATGTGGTGCGAGAACTCGTGCAGCATGAGGGAGCAGAGCTGATCCCGGGTGTACTCCTGGTAGAGGTTGCGGTAGATCACTTTCGAGTCGCGCCGGTAGGCCCCGAGATGGTACTTCACCTCGCTCGGCATCATGACCTCGTCGAAGGAGGCCCCGGAAACACTAAGGGTACTGCGTTGCGGGTCGTAACGGTCGAAGAGAAGACAAAGAAACGGGTCCTCATGGGAGAGTTTCTTCGCCAGGTCCCCTTGCCCGAAGCTGACCGGGACATAGGTCGTGCTGCAGCCGGTCAGCACGAGCGCGAGCAGCAGCAAGGAAAGTTTCTTTACGACAGCTTGCATTGGGACTCCAGGCGGGCGGCGCTGCCGACCCGGCGGAAATGTAACACATTACCGCCGGACAGCGCAACCAATCGCGCTGGGGCCATCTTGTAAAGCCCTCACATAAATGAATGCTGTTGATTATTCGTTTTACCTCCCCTAGAATGTGCCGTTAAAAACCAAGGGGAAACAGTGACGCGCGTCCTACTCATTGCAGACACCGAAAGGGTGCAACGTATCTTCCAGTCCATGGCGGAGCAGGGTTCCCTGCAGTTGCAGACCGCCTCGACCCTCCCCCTGGGAGAGCTCGAACTTACCGCCTCTTCCCCGGAATTCACCTTCGTGCAGAGCCGCATCTCCGGTTTTTCCGGCGATATCCTGCTGCGTCATCTCGACAAGATGCTCCCCTCCGGCGGCAAACTCGTGCTTTTGGCCGGAGACAGCGAGGACGCCGCCCAGGCCAAAAGGCAGGGGAGGACCTCGCTCGACCTCGCCATGACCGACGCCTTCCTGGAGCGAAGCGTAGCCGCGCTTCTGGCCGGGATTGCGCTCCCGGAGCCGCCGGAACAGGAGCTGCCGGTGGAGGATACACCGGCGCAGGGGCCGCAAGCCCCGGAACCGCAGGTGTCGGAAACCGCAGCGGCGGTAAAGCGTACGCCCGTGAGGGCGAAGGGAGCCGTTCCCGTCCCAGAAGTGACGCCAGTCGTTGCTGGTAAAGAAGAGGGGCATCAGGACGAGGAGGAGGGTGAGGCGCCTCCCTTCGTTCCGTTCCAGCCGAAGGCCTGGGAGCCGGAGGCCTTCACTCCCAAAGCGCCGGAATCGGAAGTGCCTGAACCGAAGGTGGCCGAGGAGTATCCCCAAGTGCCGCGCGCCGCTGGGAAAGCGGCGGCCTCGGCATTTGAGGAGGCCATGCAGCGGGCCGAGGCGGACATCGCACCGATAGATGCCTCCATGCTCGAGGTTGAGGACCACGTCGAGGTAGGCAGGAAAGTGGTGGACGCGGCTTCCCGGCAAACGCCGTCTACTGCTGCCGTCGCCGACGAGACGACGGTGGTGGGCGGGGGATATTACGCCGGGGAGACCGTGGCTGAGGCACTTCGCAAGGCCCAGCAGGTCAAGCGGCGCAGGCCGTACCTCTTTATCGTGCCGCTGCTGCTTCTTCTCGCCGTACCTTTGGTTTCCTACCTCGCGGGGAAGATGTCGGCCCCTCCTGAGAAACCTGTGGATAAGCCCGCGTCGCCCCGCAAGCCAGGGAGCACTCCCCCTGCTGTGCAGACTGCTCCGAAGGCGGCAGCCCCGGTGCAAAGCCCAACGCCTCAGGCGCCACCCGCAGCGAAGGTGCCCCCCGCGCAGCCCGCTCCGTCCGCTCCCGCCCAGCCGCAGGCATCGCCCCAAAAGGGAATCGAAAAGCTCCCGGAGATGCTGGAGGGGGCCAAGCTCGACGCCGAGTACGGCAGGAAAAATCCGGGATGGGTGCGCTACGTCGGCCTTAGGGCGGAGTACAAACTCTTCAAAGAGAACAACCTGTACCGGGCCATCCAGGTGATACCGGTTTCCGGCGGGGTCATCTCCGATGACCTGTTCAAGAGGGTGCTGAGGCAGTTCGGTGGCGTGGACAGCTACCGCGTCGAGTCGAGCGCCCCGAAAGGCGGGTACGTCATCGAGCAGTGCTCCGCCCCCGGGAACCTGGCTCTCACTATTTATCGCCACAAGGACAGCAGCAAGATTAAGGCCCTGGTGGTCTATTACCGTTGATATGAGGCTACCGATGATCCATGCCAAAAAGGGAGCGCTCCTTGCCGCCCTCCTTCTGCTTCCCGCCCAACTGAACGCGGCCTCGCCTGAATTCCAGATCGATCTGAAGGAGCTGGAGCGGCAACAGCAGCCGGCGCCTGCCAAGCCGTCACCCAAGCAGGTGCCCAAGAGCAAGAAGCAGGCTCCCGTAAAGAAGGAGCCGAGCGCAAAGGTGGCCCCGGCGGCGAAGAAGGCCCGTCCCGAAACGGCACAAGGGGAGTACGTTCGTTACACGGTGCGGCCGGGGGATCATATCTTCAAGATCCTGGTTGCCCGGTTCGGCCTGTCCAACGAACAGGCGGAACGCCTCATCCCTTCCATCGTTGAGGTGAACGGCATACGCAACATCAAGTCGCTTGAAGTCGGGAAGACCCTGCTGATCCCGGCGGCGGCGCTCCATGAGCACGCGCCGAAGGCTGCTAAAGAGGCTAAAGAGGCTAAAGAAGCGAAGGAAGCGAAGGAAGCGAAGGAAGCGAGAGAGAAGAATAAAGCCGAGGCCGTCAAGGCTCCGGCACCTGCTCCCGCGGTGGCTCCCAGGGCTCCCGAGCCTGTCGCCGAGGCGCCTCGCGCTCCGGAACCTGCCGTTGCAGCTCCAAAGGCACCGGCCGCCAAACCGGTTCCCGCACCGGCTCCTAAACCGGCTCCTGCGCCCACATCCACACCGGCGTCGCCCCCGGCTCCGGCTCCGGCCCTGACTCCGGCACCTACAGCAACTCCGGCCAAGGTGGCGTCGCCCCCCCCTGCCATACCGGCCGTCCCGCAGGTGACCACCTGGGTCTGTCCGGTGAACACACATGACACGGCGAGTATCGTCGATTCGGTCCTGAACGCGCTTTCCGCCAACTGGAGCCGCAACAGGATCATCCATTCGGGTGACGGTGCAGCAACCCCCTTCAGCATCAGGGTGGACCGTTACTTCGAGTACAAGGGTGGGCGCTACATCGTCAGCATAGGCGAGAGCGACCCGTACAACTACACCTTGATCCGGATACTGGAGACGGCGGGGTACCGGGCGCTCATGCTGGGTGGAAAAGAGGATTTCAAGGTCATAGCCGAAAAGCTGTTCAAGCTGGTGGGGTTGGCGGCGGGCTACGGAGAGCACCAACTGGAAGGGGTGCGGGGGGCAGGATTCCTGCTGCAGCAGGACGATGCGGCGGGGAAACGTGTGCTGATCACCAACGCGCCGCCCCCTGCCGGGTACAAATGGGTCATGCCCAAGGGGTGCGGCGCAAAATAGAAAAGGTCAAGGGATGGGGATCGCCGAGTGTTCCCCGTCTTCCGTGTAGTAACCGATGTTGTCGTGCGACATAGCGTTGTCCTGCTTGGCGGCAATCTCCGGGAGGGCCGTCTTTGCGGTGGTCTCGGCAGGCCGCGGCTTTTGCTGCAGAACCTCTTTCGGGGCGGGAACGCTCCCCTTTGTCTTCACCTTGAACTCCTCGGCCTTCCCCTGCGCCGCATCGTCTACCCAGCCGTCCACTTTCTGCCGTACCAGCGTTTCTATGCTGTCCTTGAGCGGCGTGTAGGCCGCCTCTTGCTTCACCGGCTTCACGCGCTGCAACTGATCGAAAACCCGCTTCGAATAACGGTCACGCTTGTCCGGTGTCTGGCTGTTGTAACAGCCGATTGCTTTCCAGTTGTAGCCGTACTTATCTATGCACATGGAGAGGATCCACGCACCGGTCTTGACGCTGTTGCACGGGTCGCCCAGTGAGTTCCAGCGCTGTTTACCGATGGTGGAGGCCCAGCTGGAATTGATCTGCATGAGGCCGAAATCGTAGGTTCCGTTGGTGTTGTAGTTGACGGCGGCGGGGTTGAAGTTGGACTCGACTTTGGCGATCGCCCGCAGGATCTGCGGGTTGATGCCGTACTCGATGCCAGCTTCCTCGAAACAGAAGGCCGAGGCGTCGGTTGTCAGCGCCAGGGTCAAGGCGGCAGCCGCGTAAAGCAGTCTGGCTTTACCCATCTTCAGGTTCCTCTTCAGTGGGGTAGGGGCGTCAACCGGCGGGGTGGCCGGAGCGCGACCCGGTTCATAATACATTTTCCGAGGCGCCGTGTCACCCCGTAATGTTCCCGCGCTCCGACTCACCCTCTTTGCCGGCCCCTTCGCCGACTTTTCCAAACCAAACAAAAAGAAGGCCCGACCTTGCGGCCGAGCCTTCTCGTTTCTTGCTACGGTAGCGCCCGGACTAGATCAGTCCGTGGGCAACCATGGCCTTGGCCACCTTGATGAAGCCGGCGATGTTTGCGCCGTTCACGTAGTTGCCGGGGGTGCCGTACTCCTCGGCGGTCTGGTAGCAGGTGTCATGGATGTTCTTCATGATCTGGGCCAGACGCTGCTCGGTGTACTCGAAGGTCCACGCGTCGCGGCAGGCGTTCTGCTGCATCTCGAGCGCAGAGGTGGCAACGCCGCCTGCGTTCGCGGCTTTGCCCGGGCCATAGGCGATCCCGGCCTCGAGGAACACCTTGACGCCTTCCGGAGTGGTCGGCATGTTGGCGCCTTCGCCGACGGCGATGCAGCCGTTTTTGACCAAGGTGGCGGCGTCCTTGCCGTTGATCTCGTTCTGGGTAGCGGACGGCATGGCGACCTGGCAGGGGATCTCCCAGATCTTGCCGTTGGCGACGTATTTTGCGTCCTTGTGGTACTTGGCGTAGTCCTCGATGCGACGACGCTCGACTTCCTTGAGCTGCTTGACCAGGTCGAGGTCGATGCCTTTCTCGTGGTAGATGACGCCGTTGGAGTCGGAGCAGGTGACGCACTTGCCGCCCAACTGGTGGATCTTCTCGATGGTGTAGATGGCGACGTTGCCGGAGCCGGAAACCGAGCAGGTCTTGCCCTCGAAGGAGTCTTTGCGCACCTTCAGCATGGCGTCGACGAAGAAGCTGGCGCCGTAGCCGGTGGCCTCGGTGCGTACCAGCGAGCCGCCCCAATCAAGGCCCTTGCCGGTCAGGACGCCGGGCTCGTAGCGGTTGGTGATGCGCTTGTACTGGCCGAACATGTAGCCGATCTCGCGTCCGCCCACGCCGATGTCGCCCGCAGGGACGTCGGTGTGCTCGCCTAAGTGACGGTACAGCTCGGTCATGAAGCTCTGGCAGAAACGCATGATCTCGTTGTCGGACTTGCCCTTCGGATCGAAGTCGGAACCACCCTTGCCGCCGCCGATCGGGAGGCCGGTCAGGGAGTTCTTGAAGATCTGCTCGAAGCCGAGGAACTTGATGATCCCGAGGTAGACGGAGGGATGGAAACGGAGCCCGCCCTTGAAGGGGCCGAGAGAGCTGTTGAACTCCACGCGGAAACCGCGGTTGATATGCACGTTGCCGGCGTCGTCCTGCCAGGGTACCCGGAAGATGATCTGGCGCTCCGGCTCACAGATCCTCTCGATGATCTTGCGATCTGCGAACTCAGGGTGCTTCACCAGGACGGGGCCCAGCGACTCCAGAACTTCGCGGACGGCCTGGTGGAACTCCACCTCGCCGGGGTTTCTCTTCAGTACTTCCTGGTAAATCGGTTCTACTTTCTCGTCAATCTGCGGCGACATACATCCTCCTTGGTTATGGAATGACTGCATTTGATTATTCTTTAATCAGCATAGAGGGTGGGACTCCCGACCTCTGCCTTAAATGCGGACTCCTTTATGCACGAGGTGAACCATTTTTGTGCATCTGTGCAAATAAAACAGGCAGGTGGTGTGAAGTGTGCTGAATTTGGAGGCAAAATGGAGGTGGGCGCCTGTGTGCGGCTGCCGTAAAAATGATCAGTCGGTCAGGCAGAGTTTACATTGGTTACTCTTTTTAATTTTTGAAACTACACAGGCGGGTGCGCGCGCGTTGGGCAGGAAATGAAAAAAGGGGGGGCGCGGAGTGATCCGC
The DNA here is from genome assembly GCF_004917065.1 of Geomonas ferrireducens. NCBI lineage: Bacteria > Pseudomonadati > Thermodesulfobacteriota > Desulfuromonadia > Geobacterales > Geobacteraceae > Geomonas > Geomonas ferrireducens. The sequence continues at coordinate 1,046,668 of NZ_SSYA01000001.1, read as the reverse complement.
GTCCCCCTTTGTGTGACGGGGATCGGGGCTAGTTGGTGAACATGAGCTTGCGCTCCAGGTCCATGGAGTGGGAGAGGCGCTTTGCCTCCTCCATGGTGATCTGTTCCTGTTCGTGGAGCTGGATCAGGTGCTGGTCGAGGGTCTGCATCTGGTACTGGCTGCGGCCGTTTTCCATGTGCGCCTCGATCTCGTCGAGCCTTCCCTCGCGGATGCAACTCTGGATGGTTGTGGTGGCGCGCATGATCTCGAGAACGGGGATGATGGCCTCGCCTGTCTTGTTCATCACGAGGCGGATGGAAACGGTCGCCACCAGGATGTCCGCCAGGCGCTGACGTACGATCTCCTGGGCGTCAGGGGGGAAGTGTCCCACGATCCTGTTGATGGTCGACACCGCCCCCTGGGTATGGAGCGTCGAAAGGACCAGGTGCCCCGTCTCGGCGGCCATGAGGCATGACTCTATGGTGGCGGTGTCGCGCATCTCGCCCACCATGATCAGGTCCGGGTCCATGCGCAGCGCGGCCCTCAGCGCCGAGCTGAAGCTGTCGGTGTCGATGCCGACTTCGCGCTGGATGATGCAGCTTTTCTCGGAGTGGAAGAGGAACTCGATGGGGTCCTCTATGGTGATGCAGTTGTAACTGAAGTTCTCGTTGATGTAACGCAGCATCGAGGCGAGGGTGGTCGACTTGCCGTTGCCGGTGGGGCCGGTGACGAGGATGAGGCCGTTGGGGGCCTTCGCAATCTCGCCAAGTACCGGGGGGAGGCGCAGCTCGTCAAAAGTCCCGATATGGGCCGGGATCACCCTCATGATGATGCCGAAATGACCGCGCTGCCGGAAGATGCTGACGCGGAAGCGCGCCCCGCTCGGCAGCGAGAAGGAGGTGTCGAACTCCTTCTGGTCCGGTTCCCAGCGGCGGCCGTGGTGCGTCATGATTTGCGCGGCGATGAATTCGGTGTCCTCGGCGGTGAGGTTCGGGAGCTTGGAACGGATGATCTGCCCCTTGCCGCGGAAGAAGGGAGGGTTGTCCACCTCGAAATGCACGTCGGAAACCTTCTTGCTGAAGGCTATTTCAAGAATCTGGACGAAGATCTTGGCATCCATGGTTGCCCCTTTTGTGCTCTCGGCACGCCCTCACTATTTCTGGGCGCAGCGCTTGCGGTACAGGATGTTGTCGATAACGAGCCCCGCGTGCTGCGCGAGGATCTCTAGAAGCGGCAGTTGCGGATCGGTTCCGGCGCCGGCGCCGAAGTCGGCGTAGATGATGGCGATGACGCGCCCGAAGCTTTTCACCGGGAGGAGCAGGGCCTTGCCGCTGATCGGCGCCCCGACGGCAGCGTAGATGGTGTCGCGCAGCGACTGGTCCGCGTCGCCGTAGCAGAGCTCGCCGCCTAACGCCTTCTGGTACAGCGACTCCTCTGGAGGGTTAAGGCGCAGCTTCACCGAGGTGACGGTGCCGTCCCCGCCGATTCCCATGGCGCGCTCGGCGATGAGCTCTGAGCGGACCACGACCAGGGTGACGCCGCGGCGAAAGACCCCGCAGACGGCCTGCAACAGCGCGAAGGTGGCCTCTGCAGCCTCGCGCTGCTCGGCAAGGGCCGCGAACTGCGCGCGGAACTGCGCCGGGAGCTGCGAGGTGGGGGCGCCTGTTTGTCGTTTCAGGCATGCCGCAAGCGCCCGGCACCCGGCGATGAGGTCGGCGATGAAGCTCTCGCCGCGATCATCGCGGCAGGCGCGGGGCAGCACGGTCGTCACGCCGCACTCCTGCGCCGAAGCGGCAAGCTCGAAGTCGTCCGGAGCGGCGAAGAGCACGATGGAGAGGGCGGGGTGGCGCTCGCGGATCTGCTGCAGCAGTGGGGCGACGTTGCGGCCGTTTCTGCGGCGGTCCTCCCCTGCATCCAGGAGAAGCAGCGGCGACTTGTCGCGGGAGCGGGTCTGTTCGATAAAGGGGGCAAGTTGAAGGGGATCGTCGGTGGCGCAGACAAAGCGCGGGCCGCACACCGCCGAGACGCATTCACGCATAAGCCTTGAGGAGGTGACGAGGATCACCCCGAGCGTCGCTTCCGCTTCGGCGGCACGCGCGGAAGCCCCTTCGAGGAAGTCGAAAAGCTCCTGCTGCTCGTGTGCCGGAATCCCGGAGAGCTCCTGCTGCAGTCTGACGGCGATGGTGTCGGGGGGCTCCTCCTTGATGGCGGAGAAGAACCTGGGGATGCGGCTTTCCAGCTCGTCCAGTTCCTCGAGACCGAGGTCGGCGGCCGAGAGCCCGGAGCCGGACAGGGGCTCGGAGCCCGATTGGGGCTCCGAGGCGGGCGGCGCGCCGAAGATGGACTCCGGTGTCAGGGTGCCGTCGCGCTTACGCTCGTCGTAGATGCGCAGGGCGTCCATCAGGATGCTCTGCGTGTTCATGTGGATCTGTGTATTCGCCTTTTCCGGGAAGTAGCGGTAGTCGTCGGAAACGACGATCTTGTTGACGTCGAGGCAGAACGTCCCCCTGGTCCAGGTGAGGATGTCGACGATGGTCATCTCGATGAGCGCCTCGAGCCCCTGGTACGCGGCCTGGTTCTCGACGATCCCTTCCTCGATGAGCATCTGGATGATCGGCTTTCGTTCCGAGCCGGCCTTTTGCTGCGCTTTCAAGGCCTGCTCCAGCGCCTCGCGGCTCAGAAGCCCCATGTCGATCATGACTTGGCCGATGCGGATGCTGTTGTCGACGTGGTTGGCGCTGACGATGAAACCGTCCCGGAAGACGAGCTGGCTCTCCCCCTTGCTGCTTTTAAGCGTGAGGGTGCCGCTCTTGCCGGTTTGGTGCAGCAGTTGGATGACATCCACTAGGGGAAGGTGTTCCAAATCGCCTTCGAAGGACATGGCGGTACCCTTGTTAGCCTGGCGGTGGGTGTACTGGAGCGGGTTTAGCGGGGAGATTCTAACATGGGGTCGGGGCTAAGTAAACGGGAATTGCTGGGGATTTCGCAAAAACGGAGGAGGGGTGGATCAGGCGGCTTCGAGCTCCCCGGTGTGGCTTAACCAGGCAAGACCCAGGGCGAGGAGCCCGGCCACGCCCCCCATGGTGAGGTTGCGGCTCGCGTAGTGAGCGTTGCGCTCGGCCAGGAAGGCAAGGAAATCATCCCTTTGTGCAATCATGCGCTCCAGGTGCCTGCCGTCTTCCCGGATCGTCCTCAGTCCGCTGCGTCCGCAGCGGCGCAGCGCGGTGCTGTCCTCGACGGTCTGCATGAGCCTGCCGAGCATGGCGAATATGGCGCTGCCGCGGTTGCCGCCGCTCGCCATCTCGCGCCTGAAAACGGGGAGTGCCTCGTCGAAGAGGCTCGGCAGCCCGGCCAGCGCCTCTTCCCTCAGGCCGCCTCCCTGGAAGCGGTTTCTGACCCGGTGCGCCGCACCGGGCTCCCCCTGGTCGAAGAAAAGGGCGGCGAGCCGGGTGATCGAAGCACGCAGCGCCTCTTCGTCGCGCCCGTTGCTGCAGGCGCTGGCGCAGAGCATGAGCCCGGCCAGGAAGATGTAACCCTTGTGACAGCTGGTGCCGATGGCACGCTGCACCGCGCTTTCCGCGGCAACGCCCAGACGCACCTGTTCGTTAAGCTCTTCGCCGCGCGCGACGGCGTCGCAGAGATCGAGCAGGTACAGGGAGACGATCTTCAAGGAGGTCTCCATGCGCTCGACCGAGAGCTCGGGATGCGAGCCGCTGTCGCAGAGATCCACCAGCCCCGGTTTCGGGGTGAGGTAGAGCTCCATGAAGGCGCCGCGCACCAGGTTATGGGTCAGTCTTGCCAGGTGTGTCGTCATCGCTTCGGGAATGTCTCCGCATTTAGTCATATGCACCGGGGAATAATAGCATCGTTTCGCGCAAGAACGTAATGTGTATACATTATGCGGCGATAAGGCACCCTCCCCTAACGGCTGCTGCCGCGGGGAGAAGGGCTCCCCACCCCACATTAACCTTGAATTACTGAGCCCATCTGGGATAATCTTCACTCCTGGCGCCCCCACCGGGGCGCGGCACACCAGATGCACCCGCAGGTTCCCGACCGGCTCCACCTAGCCGCAGGCAAAGGAGCTTCTCCCCCTCGCCCGCACCGGCCTTCCGGGTAGACCCCAGCGTACGCATCAATCCCGATCGGAGATCCTCTCGACATGGAAACCTACAAGGCGCAGCCGCGCCAGCAGCGCAGGTTGAAAAAGTCCTCCCCAATGAAGTACCTCCTCTGGGGCGCCGCCGGCGGCTCCACCATCATGCTCCTCGCCCTGCTCGGCTACTTCTTCTACCTTCTCGGCGCACTGCCGAAGGTCGATCGTCTGGCCGATTACCGTCCGCCCATCCTTTCCCAGGTCTTCGGCCAGGACGGCACCCTGGTCGGTGAGTTCTACCTTGAGCGGCGCACCGTGGTGCCTGTGGACAAGATGCCCAAACGCCTGATCCAGGCCTTCGTGGCGGCGGAAGACTCCAACTTCTACCAGCACAAGGGGATCGACTACATCGGCGTCATGCGGGCGGCCTTCAAAAACGTCATCTCCATGCGCAAGAAGGAAGGGGCCTCGACCATCACGCAGCAGGTCGCGAAGTCCATGCTCCTCACCCCGGAGAAGAAGTTCTCCAGGAAGCTGAAGGAGGCGATCCTCGCGAAGAGGATGGAGGAGCGTCTCACCAAGGACGAGATCCTTTACATCTACCTGAACCAGATCTACCTCGGTGCCGGGGCCTACGGGGTGCAGCTTGCCGCGGAAACCTACTTCGGCAAAGAGGTCGACAAGCTGAACCTGGCCGAGATGGCCATGCTGGCGGGGCTTCCCAAGGCGCCCAACAGCTACTCCCCGATCAAGCACCTGGAGCGCGCCAAGGAGCGCCAGGGGTACGTCCTGGAGCGGATGGTGAAGGAGGGGTACATAACCCAGGCCGAGGCCGATTACGCCAAGGCCACCCCGATCGTGATCCAGCCGCTCAAGAAGGTGAACGCGGAGCAGTCGGCCTACTTCCTGGAACAGGTGCGCCAGCAGCTCGTGGAGAAGTACGGCGAGGAGCGGCTCTACAAGGACGGGCTGAAGATCTACACCACGATGAACGCCGAGATGCAGAAGGCGGCCTACGACGCGGTGGTGAACGGCCTGAAGGCGGTGGACAAGCGCCAGGGATTCCGCGGCGCGGCTAAGTACCTGGCCGAGGCCGAGGTCGATCCCTTCTGCAAGAAGGTTGAGGACGACATCGACGATCTCTCGCTCAAGCAGGGGTCGGTGTACCAGGGGGTGGTGACCGGGGTGAACCCGGCGAAGCAGGAGCTGACGGTCAGGGTAGGGGAGCGGACCGGCACCGTGCCCAGGAAGGGGATGGATTGGGCCGGGCGCCTCGAGCTCGTGAACAGCTACGGAAAGCCGGCCGCCAAACGGGCCATTGGCCTGGGCGCCGTGCTGGAGCTGCAGGTCAAGGAACCGGACAAGAACCGCACCGGAGCCGTCTTCGCCCTCGACCAGGTGCCGGAGGCGCAGGCCGCGCTCATCGCCATCGATCCCACCTCCGGCGGCGTCCGCGCCATGGTCGGCGGGTACGATTTCAAGAAGAGCCAGTTCAACCGCGCCATGCAGGCGAAGAGAAACCCCGGTTCCGCCTTCAAGCCGGTCATCTATGCGGCGGCCCTCGAGCACGGCATGACCACGGCGAGCATCATCGACGACTCACAGGTCGAGTACGAAAGCGGCGGCGACAAGGCATGGAAGCCGAAGAACTACGACAACGTCTACCGCGGCCCGGTGACCATGCGCGAGGCGCTCACCGACTCGATCAACGTCGTGAGCGTCAAGATCCTGGAGCAGATCGGGGTCGGCTCCGCGATCGATTACGCCAAGAAACTCGGCATCACCTCGCCGCTTGCGGCGAACCTCACCCTTGCCCTTGGTTCATCGAGCGTCACCCCCATCGAGCTGACCAGCGCCTACGCCGTGTTCGCCTCGGGTGGCTATCGGACCACCCCGTACTTCGTCACCAAGGTGCTCGACCGCGACGGCAACGTCCTTGAGCAGATCCAGGAGCCGAAGGCCCCGGTGTTTACCCGGATGTCGAGCGCCGCGCCTGAGGCCGCAGGGGAGGGGGACGGTGCAGGTGACGGAGAGGACGGAAAGCCGATCGAACTGAACCAGAACAAACCGGTCCCGGTGATGTCGGAGGCGACCGGCGGTGCCGTGCCTGCCATACCGCCTGAGACCGCCTTCATTATGACCAACCTGATGCAGAGCGTCGTCTCCAGCGGCACCGGCAGCAGGGCCCGCGCCCTCGGACGGCCGGTGGCCGGCAAGACCGGCACCACGAACGACATGAAAGACGCCTGGTTCGTCGGATACGTGCCTCAACTGGTGGCCGGCGTGTGGGTCGGCTACGATCAGGAGAGGAGTCTGGGCTCCGGCGGCTCGGGTGGACAGGCGGCGGCGCCGATCTGGACCGAGTTCATGCAGCGCGCCCTTGCCGGGGTGCCGGTGCGGTCCTTCCCCACCCCGGGGAACGTCACCTTCGCCCTTATCGACCCGCGCAGCGGCAAACTCGCGCGCGAAGGGACCCCCGGCGCCGTGCAGGAGTGCTTCGTTTCCGGGACCGAGCCCACAAGCTATGCTGCCGAGCCCGCCGAAGCGGCGGCTCCTGCGCAGTAAGCTGCAGGAATTGTTGGGTTTTTTCGGTTGACGCGGGGCTGTTTCATGCGGCTTAACCTGCCGCTGTAAACCCTTGCCAGGAGCGGCTTCGCGCCTTAAAAACGGGCTAAAGCCGCGCCAGTTGCGGGAAAAATCTTAGCGGTCTTAAGAAAACCCTTGCAAATTACCGATATATGATTATAGTGGCGTTAATTTAATCCAGCCAAGGAGGGTCTCACATGACTAAAGCAGAACTGGTCGAAGCAGTGGCGAAATCCGCAAACATCCCCAAGGCCGCAGCCGAGAAGGCCGTCGGTGCATTCATCTCCACCGTGAGCGGCGCACTGAAAAAGGGCGACAGGGTAACTCTGGTAGGCTTCGGCAGCTTCGAAGTGGCTAGCCGCCAGGCGCGTACCGGCAGGAACCCGCAAACCGGCAAGGAGATCAAGATCGCCGAAGCCAAGGTCCCCAAGTTCCGCCCGGGCAAGGCACTGAAAGACGCTATCGCAGCCAAGAAGAAGTAATCCCGGACCAGCCAGCGACGTGCCCCTCCACGACTGTTGCACCGTCCCGGCACGCACCGAAAACCCCGCCCTCACCGGCGGGGTTTTTTCGTAAACGTATACGTTTCAATAAAAACTTGCCTTTTGTACCCTTCCTGTAGTAAAGGTCATTGACTGACTGACATCAGTTCCAAAGGGGGAATCTCCCCCTCCCATCGATCCAACCCCTCGCATTCAGTAAATCCCCACGAGAAATGCGGCAGCAACCATGGTTGGCGACGATGTAAGGTTTGCCGGTCATATGGCGTGTTGCCGATTCTGTCCATCAGCTGAGGCCGCGACAATTGTTGTCGCTGCGGGTTTGGCACGCCCACATTTTACATTCCTTCCGCGAGAGAGCCGCGTCCGTCCCCTGGGGAATACGGCACGGAGGCCGGCCCGCTTTTGTCCGGAGGAAATAAAAAGGAAACACATGTCTTTTGAAGCACTGAACCTTTCCGCACCTCTTCTCAAAGCAATCAACGCCTGCGGCTACACCGAGCCCACCCCGATCCAGGCCGAATCGATTCCGCTCGCGCTTTCCGGGCGCGACCTGATCGGCAGCGCCCAGACTGGTACCGGCAAGACCGCCTCCTTCGTTCTCCCCGCGCTGGAGCGTCTGCTCGTTCCGTCGCCGGTGCGCGGCAAGGGGCCGCGCGTCCTCGTGCTGACGCCGACCCGCGAACTCGCCATCCAGGTGGTTGACGCGATCAGGACGTACGGCAAGTTCATGCGCGTGCGCTGCGGCTCGATCCTTGGCGGTATGCCCTACCGCGACCAGATGATGCTGTTGTCCAGCCCGGTCGACATCATCGTCGCCACCCCCGGGCGCCTGATCGATCACCTCGACCGCCGCACCATCAACTTCTCCCGTCTCGAGATGCTGGTCCTGGATGAGGCGGATCGCATGCTCGACATGGGCTTCTCCGAGGACGTCGACCGCATCGCCGCCGCGGCTCCGACCGAGCGCCAGACGCTGCTCTTCACCGCCACCATGGACGACCCCATGGCGAAGCTCGCCCAGCGTCTTTTGAAGGATCCGGTCCGCGTCGCGGTTGACGTAACGCAGGCCACGAACCTCCATATCGAGCAGCGCCTGCACGTAACCGACGACATGCGCCACAAAAACCGCCTGCTGCAGCACCTGGTCTCCGACGCGAGCGTCACCAAGGCGATCATCTTCTCCGCGACCAAGAAGGACGCCGACCAGTTGGCCTTCGAGCTCTACTCCCAGGGACACGCCGCGGCCGCGCTGCACGGCGACATGTCGCAGGGAGCGCGCAACAAGACCATCACCAACATGCGCCGCGGCAAGGTGCGCCTGCTTGTCGCCACCGATGTCGCCGCCCGCGGTCTGGACGTCTCCGGGATCAGCCACGTCATCAACTACGATCTGCCGAAGTTCGCCGAGGACTACGTGCACAGGATCGGCAGGACCGGCCGCGCCGGCGCCACCGGGATCGCCATCTCCTTCTGCTCCATGAACGAAGTGGCCTACCTGGACCGCATCGAGCGCCTGACCGGCAAGCCGCTGCCGCAGCACGTCATCGAGGGGTTCGAGCCGACCCGCCCCCTGAGAAGGAACAACGGCGGCCCCGGTGCCAGGAAAGGGCGTCCCGGTTTCGACCCGAGGAAGAAGCCGTTCGGTGCCAAGGGGCGTCCCGGCCAGAACGAGCGCGCAGGTCACGGCGGACGTCCCGGACAGGGTGGGCGTCCCGCACCGGCAGGGCGCTCGGGAAGGCGCGACGCGCAGGTGGTGGTCGAGTATCGCCGCGGCAGGGACGGCGCTGGAAACTAGCCTTTTCCTTGCTTTAAGCTTTTGATTTTGGTACAGTTCGCATCTGTGTATACGGCCCCACGGCGCATCGCCGCGGGGCCGCTTGTCAACTGAGCGCGGGCCGGCATCCGGCCGTTATGAAAGATAAGACAGGGGGTAGCGGCATGTCTGCAGCAGTCGAGTTAGGGAAGGGTCTCCACTGGATCGGGGTCAAGGACCCGAGCCTCGCCGTCTTCGACGATCTCTTTCCCACCGAACACGGTACCACGTACAACTCCTACCTCGTGCAGGGGGAGAGCAAGATAGCCATCATCGACACCGTCAAGGCCAAGCGCTTCGACGAGTACCTCGAGAAGATCCGTTCCCTCATCGATCCCGCGAGCGTGGACTACATCGTGGTGAACCACTCGGAACCGGACCACTCCGGCTCCCTTTCCAAGCTGCTGCAGCACTGCCCGAAGGCGATCGTGGTATCCAGCCAGGCGGCGCGCACCTTCCTCGGGAATCAGATCCACACCCCCTTCGAGTCGAAGATCGTGAAGGATAACGATCAGATCGACCTCGGCGGACGCACCCTGCGCTTCATTGCTGCGCCGTTTCTGCACTGGCCGGACACCATGTTCACTCTGCTCGAGGAGGACCGCGCCCTTTTCTCCTGCGACGCCTTCGGCTCCCACTACTCCCCCGAGGCCCTCTTCGCTGACGAGTGCCCCGATTTCTCCGGCGAGACCCGCTTCTACTTCGACTGCATCATGCGTCCCTTCAAGGAGCGCATCCTCCAGGCGGTGGCAAAGCTCGACGGCGTCGAGCTGAACATGCTCTGCCCGAGCCACGGCCCGGTCTACCGCGCCGATGCGAGGAAAGCGATCGACATGTACCGCAAGTGGTCCGAGCCCAAAGCCGCGGGGCGCCGCATCGCGGTGTTCTACATCTCCCCGCACGGCAACACGGAGCAGATGGCCGAGGCGGTGGCGAAGGGGGCGGGCGAGGCCGGCGTGCACGTTACCCTGTGCCACATCAACCACGCCTCCGTGGCAGACATCCGTGACCTCATGGAGGAGTGCGACGCGCTCATCTTCGGCACCCCGACCATCAACCGCGACATCCCGAAGCCGATGTGGGACGTGCTTGCCTACCTCTCGACGGTGAGCCTCAAGGGGAGCATCGGCGGGGTTTTCGGCAGCTACGGCTGGTCGGGCGAGGCGTGCCGCATGGCCGAGGAGAGGCTGAAGAGCATGAACTTCAAGCTCCCGCACCCCTTCGTGCGCTCCCCCTTCATGCCCAAGCCCGAGATTATCGCCGAGTGCGAGGCCCTCGGACGTGCGGTGGCCGAAGAGGTTCTGAAAAAGTAATCCGCTCAGCTTCACGCTCCCCCTTCCTTCCCCTTACGACCTCCCCCCCCTCCGGGGGGAGGGGGTCAACCCTTAACGCAGCAGACATCTCTACTAAATGCAGACAGCCCGCCAGCACATCGTAGAGGTCGCCATCCCCCTCCCCCTGGAGGGAAGCTTCCATTACCTCGTGCCCGAACGCCTCTCGTCCGTGGCCGTGGCCGGCAAGCGCGTCCTCGTCCCCTTCGGCCGTCGCAAGGTCACCGGGTACCTCCTGGGAGACGGCGATCATCCTGGCGCGGGGGAGCTCAAGGAGGTCCTCGACGTTCTCGACGAGGAACCGCTCTTCACCCCCCCCGAACTCGACTTCTACCGCTTCATCGCCGGATATTACCTGCACCCGCTGGGCGAGGTGATCAAGATGGCGCTTCCCGCCGGGATCAACGTGGTGAGCCGCTACCGCTGCGAGGAGTCCGAGGACGGCACCCCGGTCCTCAAGGAGTACCTAGCCGGTGGGAAAAGCGTGCGCACCGAGCGGATCTACACCGCGGATCCGGAATGCGCGGCGCGCCCGCGGGGCAAGGGGCTGGAGATCCTGGAGTACCTTCTCGATGTGGGACCGTGCTCAGGGCCCGAGCTCAGAGAGCGCTTCGGGAGCTGTACGGCGCAGCTCGCTCGCCTGGTGGAACTCGGCGCGGCAAGGCTCTCCCAGCGCGAGGTGTACCGCGACCCGTTCAAGGCCCAGAGTTTCGGGCACGACGCACCCCTGCCTCTGAACCCCGCCCAGGGCGAGGCGCTCGCCCGGCTCACCGCCGCACTAAATGCGAGCTCCTTCGCGCCGTTTCTGCTGCACGGGGTCACCGGGAGCGGCAAGACCGAGGTTTACCTGCAGACCATCGCGATCGCCTTGGCCGCCGGGAAGACGGCCCTCGTCCTCGTCCCAGAAATCGCCCTGACCCCGCAGCTGGTCGGTCGCTTCAAGCGTCGCTTCGACTGCGGCATCGCGGTGCTGCACTCCGGGCTTTCCGACGGGGAGCGCTACGACGAGTGGCGCCGCATCCGGCGCGGAGAGGCCTCCATCGTCATCGGCGCCCGTTCCGCGCTCTTCGCCCCCCTGCAGGGGGTAGGAGTGATCGTGGTCGACGAGGAGCACGAGGGGAGCTACAAGCAGTCCGAGGGGGTGCGTTACAACGCCCGCGACCTGTCCCTCGTGCGCGGCAAGCAGGCCGGCGCCGTAGTGATCCTCGGCTCGGCCACCCCGCTCGTCACGAGCTACCACGCCGCGATGCACGGCAGGCTCGGCTACCTGCACCTCCCGGACCGGGTGCGCGAACTCCCGATGCCGGTGACGACGATGCTGGATGCCCGCAACCAGAAGGGAGAGACCTTCCTCCCCGAACTCGTCGAGGCGATGGGGGAGAACCTGGACGCCGGGGGGCAGACCCTTCTCTTTTTGAACCGGCGCGGCTTCGCCACCTACCTCGTCTGCGAGACCTGCGGCCACGTTCTGCGCTGCCCCAACTGTGCCGTCACCCTTACCTTCCACCGCATCAAGGGAAAGCACGTCTGCCACTACTGCGACTTCACCATGCTCCCCCCCGCCAGTTGCCCCGACTGCAAGAGCGGTGCGATCACCATGCTCGGGCGCGGCACGGAACGGGTCGAGGATCAGGTCCAGAAGCTCTTCCCGGACGCACGCGTCTCGCGCATGGACCGGGACTCGACAAAGGGTAAGGGGGGGCATGCGCGCGTCCTGAAGGAGCTGGAGGAGGGGTCGGTCGACATCCTGATCGGGACCCAGATGATCGCCAAGGGGCACGATTTTCCCGGCGTCACCCTGGTCGGGGTGCTCTCCGCCGACGCCTCGCTGAACCTTCCCGACTTCAGGAGCGCCGAGCGCACCTTCCAACTGGTGACCCAGGTGATGGGGCGGGCCGGGCGCGGCGACAAGCCGGGTCGGGTCTTCGTGCAGACGCTCGCTCCCGGCCACTACGCCCTCACCCACGCGGTCGCCCACGACTACGAGGCGTTTTACCGCGAAGAGATCGCCTTCCGTGAGGAGGTGGGGTATCCTCCCTTCGCGCACCTGGCCGCGCTCACCTTCTCCGCGGTGGCTGCACGCCAGGGTGAGAGTGCCGCGGACGAGGCGGCGGCGCTTTTGCGCAAGATCAAGAGGGAGGCACGCTTGAGGGTCGAGGTGCTAGGCCCGGTAACCGCGCCGCTTGGAAAGGTGCGCGGACGGTTCCGTTGGCAGATCCTTCTGAAAGGGGTGGAGCGTGCCGACCTGCACCGGCTCCTCTTCCATTTTCGCGGCGGCTTCAACCACCCCTCCACGGTACGCTTCACCATCGACGTCGATCCGGTGGACATGCTTTAGCTGCTGCTTCCCTCGACGAAGCCGTCTGACCAGTCGGACAAGTCAGACGGCTAAAAACAAAAAGGGGCCTCCCGAATGGGAGGCCCCTTTTTTACTGCAGGTTCAGCAGCCGCTTAGTGGTGCGGGTGCATGAAGGCGTAGATCATCAGCATCAGCAGGGTGATGCCGGTGAACAGCGCGGTGAAGCCGAAGGCCTTCAGGCAGAAGTCGTAGAAGATGCCGGAAGACTTCTTGGCCGCGAACTGCTCGGTGATCCCGTCCTTCTCGTAACGCGCCCACTGATCGCCACGCTCTTCGACGAACTCGTGCTTGGACATTTGGCCGTTGAAGATGACGAAGTCCATCGGGAACTTCTCAGGACGTCCGTGGGTGTTGAAGAAGTGGACCGAGAAGATGAAGCCGGTTGCCAGGAGCGCCTCGTCCGAGTGGATGATGGTGGCCACGTTGAAGGCCCAACCCGGCAGGAACATGCCGAAGAACTCGGGGAACCAGAGCATCAGGCCGGAGCCGCCGATGGCGAACATACCCCAGAAGACTGCGATGAAGTCGAATTTCTCCCAGTAGGTCCACCTTTCGAAGGTCGGCTTCGGACCTTTGAAGAAGAACCAGCGGACCATGCCGATCACGTCGCTGATATCGCGCAGGTTCGGGCAGAGGGAGTCAGGTCCGAAGAGCCTCTGGATCGGGTTCCCCTTGACGTCCTTCCTGATGAAGAGGAAGTGGACACTCATGACAAGGGCCATGGAGAAGTAGACGAAGGTGATGCCGGCGCAGATCCTGTGGAAGAAGCCTGCGTTGGGCGCCCCGCCGTAAAGATCCATGAGGAACTTCGCCCATACCTGGTCGCTGAACTTGAGCGGCAGACCGGTGAGTGAGAGGCCGAGGAAGCTGATGATGACCAGCAGGTGCATGAACACGTGGACCCTTCTGAAGCGGCGGTACTGCTTGTGCCCTTCGGGGACGTGATGCATGATGATGCCTTCTTCGAGCGCTGCCGCCTTCTCACGGTTCTCCACGAAGCCACGGATCATCCAGAGCAGGGTGTGGATCCAGAAGACGGTGAAGGTGCCGACCAGCAGGCCGGTCATCGCGATGAAGGTGTAGAACAGGATGGGGTACTTCTCGCGGTCGTTGTGCTCACCGTGTGCGTAAAACTTGGTGAAGAGCATGCTCCCCTTGCTGTGGCACTTGCCGCAGGTGCCGACCAGGTTAGCCGGGTTGACCGAGGACTTGGGATCCTTGGAGGGGAGGATGGCGTGCGCGGTGTGGCAGTCGGCGCAGCCGGCAACTTTCTCCGGGTAGCCAAGGCGGTAGTTCTTGCCGTGGTAGCTTTCCATGTAGCTCTTAACGGCCACTTCGGAGATGTGGTTACGCTCGACGAGTTTCTGGTCGGCGTGGCAGCGGAGGCAAACCTTGGTGTGGAACTCGCGGTTCTCCTTGGAGGTCGGGTCGCCAAGCGCCTTGATCTCGTGCAGGTTGTGGCAGTCGTTGCAAGCTGCCGAATCCTGGTTCCCGGCGAGGACGCCCTTGCCGTGTACGGACTGGCTGAAGCCGCGCTCGTCTTTGTGGCACTGGGTGCACTTGACGATGACCCTACGCTTGTCCTTGTTCCAGTAGGTGTGGCTGTGCATGTCGGTGTGGCACTGCGCGCACCCGACGCCCTTCTCGCTGTGGATACTCCTTGCGTGTTCGGCCGCTTCCTTCTTATGGCAGCGCACGCACTGGACCTTACCCACCTTGATCTCGCCCCTCATGTGCTTGGCGAGTTCAACGATCTCGATGTGGCAGCTGGTGCAGCCGTTTTTGCCGTGCACCGAGTTGGCCATCTGCTCGGCAGAAATCTTGTTGCCGTGGCAGCCAAGGCAGGTTGCCGGGTCGATGGCCAGGCCCTGTGCTGCGAAACCGGGCCGGGCTAGTGCGAGGAGCAGTAGCAGCGGGATGAGGCGTGTGAAGACTTGAACCATTGTGATCTCCTGTATTTAGGATCGTTTTAGAACGCTTTAATCTGGGTCGGCGCTCGCAACGGCGGCTACTTTAATACGCGCGGCTTAAGAAATCAACTGAAAAAGCGTCAATTAATAAGCAGGATACAACTTCTCGTTCAAGAATTCTCACGCTTTGTGTGTGACAATCCAGCTCGATAGTTACGATGTACGTAAATTAAGTATGCCTTTGCAAGTAATTGGTTTTTTTATAAAGGCAGCTGTGTGTGGTTGAGATCTATGACAGGGTGATGATTAATCACGCAACATTGGAGGGAGACGCGGCGGATGGCTGTATTGTTCTCTTTTAATGTATCAGGGGTTGTATGAGTGGGGAGGAGATTGGGGTGAGAAAGAAGACTAAAATGGTCCCATTAATCTTGGGAAGGGAGCGCGAGCTGCACGATCCCTTCAGCGATGGCGAATTCGAGGAACTCCCGGGCCTCTTCTTCCGAGAGTTGTGCCTTTCGGCAAAGCTGCCGTGCGCTCCTTTTCCCGTCCAAGGCCGTCAAAAGCTCGAAATAGGCGGGTGACAGCGATTCCGTGCACACCTCGCCGTGCGCGGGGTAGATGACGGCGCAGGAACCGGTGGCCTGGAAGCAGGACGCGAAATCGGCGAGATCCGGCTCGCCGGCGTCCAGGATTTCCAGCACCTCGTAGTTGAAGCGTGCCAGCGTGGCGCTGGCGGAAAGCTGCAGAGGCTCCTGCAACGGGTCGAGCTTCTGCAGCCGTTTCGGGGAGAGGGGCTTAGGCGGCGTCGCCATGAGGGCCGACGCGTAATGATGGTGGTAGTCGACCAGGTCGAGGGCGAGCGGTAACAGCTTCGCCTTCCTGCGTTCCTGGAAGATCCGCTCCATGAATGTGCGCTGCATCCCCCAGATCGCCTCTTCGGGGACATCGGCTTCCGACGTCTCCCCCATGAAAGCGGCGAAGTGGGCCAAGAAGGCGCTCGGGCTGAGCCGCAAGGCGGCGACCACGGAGTTGAACCATGCAACGGCCTTTCCCCTGCTGTAGAAGAGATCGCAGGCGGCGGCAAGCCTGCCGGCATCCTCGAGTTCCTGCGGCGTGAAACAGGGGGTGGCGATGACGGTGTAGGGGGGCGTGTCCAGGTGTTTCAGGCCGAGTGACTCCGCCTTGCCGTAAAGCCGCGTCCCGGGAAGTACGGCGAGCGGGAAGATGTCGAGGTGGTTCGGGTACAGCGACAGGGCGAAGTCGAGTGAAGAACGGAAAAGTTCCGGCGTGTCGCCCGGCAGTCCGAAAATGAGGTCGAAGCCGAAGATGGCGCCGCTTTGGTTCAGGAGGAAAACGCGGTTCACGAAGTCGTCGCGGTCGAAGCCGCGTCCCACCCCGCGCAGCACGGCGGCGTCGGAGCTTTGCAGACCGATCTGCAGCGAGCAGGTGATGGAGGCGAAGAGCCCGGCCATCTCGGCGTCGATGAACTCGCTTCTCACCTCGAAGTGGAAGTGGATGTCCGGCGCCATCTTCCTGATCAGGCGCAGGATCTCCTTCGCGCGCTTGGGCACCTTGTTGAAGGTGGAATCGAGCACGAAGACCTGGGGGACCTTGAGGCGGGCGAAAAGGCGCAGCTCCGCCTCGAGCCTCTCCATGGAAAACCGGCGTACTCCGCCTCCCCCCTTGTGGTCGAAGCAGAAAGAACAGGCGAAGTCGCAGCCGCGCGAGAGCTGCCAGAGCGCGCCGCCGACGGCCGAAGGATCGAGCCTTCCCGAGAGGTAAGGGGACGGGATCGTCTCCAGATCGGCTGGGGAGGGAAGGGGAGCAGAGGATGCGCCCGGCAGGAGCACGCCCGGGATGCCGTCCAATTGCCCACCCTCCAGGAGGCGGTGCACCGCCTGCGGCAGGGCGGTTTCACCTTCGCCGCGGACCACGAAATCGAAGGCGCCGTCGAGAAGCCCGGCGGGGTTGGCGGTTGGCTCGGCGCCTCCGGCGCATAAGATGGCGGCAGGAAGCAGCTGGCGAAGGGCTCCGGCCATGGCAAGGGCGCACTCCCGGCTCCAGACGTAGACCGAGAAGGCGACGAGATCGGGTGCGTGGGAGGCGACGGTTCTGGCGCACACGGCGGGATCATCGTCGGTGAAGAACTCGAGGATCTCGGCGTCGACTCACCCGGCGAGGGTGGCGTCGGACAAAAGCGCCTCCCGGAGAAAGGCACAGGCAAGTGGCACCGCTTGCGGCGACGGGTACGGGTGAATGGCGATGAGGGCGATTTTCATGCGTTCTTCGGGCGGGCCTTCAGGGTGGGTTTGCCACCCTCGATGACGACGACGAACTCGACGTCACGGCAGCGGTACTTCTCCATCAGCGCGGGCTTTTGCCGGTTGATCGCCTCGGCGAGCTTATCGCGGGTCACGTTCTCGACCGGGAGGTTGCAGGCGCGGCGGGCGCTCACGTACTGCTGGTAGATGTTCTCGATCTGTGCATCCTGGGGGGGAGCGGCGGTGTTCTTCTTCTCCGACTTTCCGGCGCGTTCCGCCTGGTGCAGCGACATGCGGAAGCGGTCGCGCTGGAACTTCCCTTCCTCGATGAGGCGGTTGGTGCGGGCCCATTTCTGCTTGTGCACGCTAAGCGTGGAGACGAGCGATTCGTACTTGAACCTGTGGCTGGTGTTAGGGATACTGACGTTCTGGTAGCGTCTTACCTCACGCTGCACCGTGTCGAGCAGGCGCAGAGGCTCCCGCTTCTCGATGCCGAAAAAGTACTGCTCGTACTTGATAATCAGCTCGCGCAGGTCAAGCTCAAGCTTGGCTATGTCCTCGGCAACTCCCATGAAACCTCCACCGCTGGACTATAGCCGTAAGTGACGGATTAGTAAACGATAAAAGGATGCGGAGCGTCGAAAACCGCCAGCGAAACAGCTTGACCTGGTGGGGCATTGTTGTTAAAAAAGAACAATTTGCTGGGCCGCAAGGGGGAAACCATGAACAAGACATCAGCAATAGTGCTGGCAGCCGGTATGGGGACCAGGATGAAATCGGATCTGGTCAAGGTGATGCATCCCGTCGCCGGCCCGCCCATGATAGAGTGGCCCGTGGCCGCCGCCTTCGCCTCAGGCGTCGGGCGCTGCGTCCTCGTGGTGGGGCACCAGCAGGAGAAGGTGCGCAGCTACTTTACCGGGCGTACCGAGGTGAGCTTCGCGGTCCAGGCCGAGCAACTCGGCACCGGGCATGCGGTCGCCTGCGCCATGCCTGAAATAGACGGGGATGCCGACACCGTCCTCATCCTCTGCGGCGACACGCCGCTTTTGACCGAGCAGAGTCTGCGCGCCATGCTGAAGGCGCATGCGGAGAGCGGGGCCTGCGTGACCGTCATGACCGCGACGGTGGAAAACCCGTTCGGCTACGGCCGCATCGTGAAGGACGAGGCGGGCAACGTGGTGGCCATCACCGAGCAAAAGGACGCAAGTGAAGCCGAGCGCCTGATCCGCGAGGTGAACGCGGGGGTGTATTGCGTGGACCGCACCTTCCTCGCCGAGGCGGTGGCCAGACTGGACAACAACAACGCCCAGAAGGAATACTACCTGACCGACGTGGTGCGGCAGGCGCGGGCGAAGGGACTTTCCTGCCGCAGCTACCAGGTGGGAGACCCCCGCGAGATCTCCGGGGTGAATGACCGGGTGCAGATGGCCGAAGCTTCCCGGGTGCTGCGCCGGCGCATCAACGAAGAGCTGATGCTCTCTGGCGTCACAATGATCGACCCGGACGCCGTTTACATCGAGAGCGGCGTGCAGATTGGGCGCGACAGCGTGATCCATCCCGGCGCCGTGATCCGCGGCAAGACCGTGATCGGTGAGCGCTGCCGCATCGAGCAGAACACCTTGATCGTCGACTGCCGCATCGCCGAAGACGTGGCGGTGAAAGCGGGGAGCGTGCTCGAGGAGTCCGTCGTCGGTCCCGATGCCGCCATCGGCCCGATGGCACACCTGCGTCCCGGCACCGAGCTCTCGGCCCACGTTAAAATCGGCAACTTCGTGGAGACCAAGAAGGCCTTCATGGGTGAGGGTTCCAAGGCCTCCCATCTCACCTACTTGGGCGACGCCACCATCGGCCGCGACGTGAACATCGGCTGCGGTACCATCACCTGCAACTACGACGGGGTGAAAAAGCACAAGACCGTCATCGAGGACGGCGTCTTCGTGGGGAGCGACGTGCAGCTGGTCGCCCCGGTCACGGTGGGGAAAAACTCCCTCATCGCCGCGGGAACCACGGTTACGAAGGACGTCCCCGCCGACTCCCTTGCCATCGCCCGAGCACCGCAGGTGAACAAAGAGGGGTGGACCCTCAGGAAAAAATAACTGTTGCTGCTTCCGACGAGATGTTATCCTGTAGCGTCTTGGGAACTTCCCTTTATTAATTAAGAAATCGACGAAACGGAGTCATACATGTGTGGAATCGTTGGATTCACCGGCCACCAGGAGGCCACCTCCATCATCATTGAAGGGCTGAGAAAGCTCGAGTACCGTGGCTACGACTCGGCCGGTATCTGCACCATCAGCGATGGGAAGGCGAGCATCCGGCGCAGCGAAGGGAAGCTCTCCAACCTGGAGAAGCTCCTCGCGGCGAGCCCCGTCGTCGGCACCGTCGGCATCGGGCACACCCGCTGGGCCACCCACGGCCGTCCTTCCGAGATCAACGCCCATCCGCACCAGGCCGGTCCCATCGTCGTGGTGCACAACGGCATCATCGAGAACTATCTGCAGCTGCGCGAGGAGCTGAAGGCGCAGGGGCACGTTTTCAAGAGCGAGACCGACACCGAGGTCATCGCGCACCTGATCGACCAGTACATGAAGGGGACCGGGAACTTCGAGAGCGCGGTGCGCCAGGCCCTCGCGGTACTGCGCGGGGCATACGCCATCTGCATCGTGAGCGAGAGCGAGCCCGACAAGCTGATCGCCGCGAAGCACGGCGCGCCCATGGTGGTGGGACTTGGCGAAGGGGAGTTCTATGTCGCCTCCGACATCCCGGCGATCCTCTCCCACACCCGCTCCATGATCTTCATGGAGGACGGCGAGATGGCCGTCTTCAAGGGTGGAAGCGCCCAGTTCAGCAACGTGCAGGGGGATTTGCTGGAGAAGAAGCCGCGCCACATCGACTGGTCGCCGCACATGGCGGAGAAGGGGGGCTACAAGCACTTCATGCTCAAGGAGATCTTCGAGCAGCCCCGCGCCGTGCGCGACACCATCGCCGGCAGACTCCGCGAAGAGCAGGGTGACGTCTACCTCGAGGATCTTGCCCTCTCCGACGAAAAGCTTAAAGATATCAGCCGCATCTGCATCGTCGCCTGCGGTACTTCCTGGCATGCGGCGCTGGTCGGCAAGTTCCTCATCGAGGAATACTGCCGCGTGCCGGTCGAAGTGGATATCGCCTCCGAATTCCGTTACAGAAATCCTGTGGTGGACGACAACACCCTGGTGATGCTGATCTCCCAGTCCGGCGAGACCGCCGACACCCTGGCCGCCATGCGCGAGTCCAAGCGTCGCGGCGGCGCCTGCGTCGCCATTTGCAACGTGGTGGACTCCTCCATCGCCCGCGAGGCCGACGGCGTCATCTACACCCACGCCGGCCCCGAGATCGGTGTCGCCTCCACCAAGGCCTTCGTCACGCAGTTGATCGCCCTCTACCTCTTCACCATCCGTCTCGGACGCGCCCGCGGCGCGATGGACGTGGAAAAGGGGAGAAAGCTCATCTCCGCCATAGTGCGCGTCCCGGCCCTCATGGAAGAGGCGCTCAAGCTGAACGAGCAGGTGGAAAAGGTGGCGAGGAACTACCTCTCCGCCCGCGACTTCCTGTACTTGGGGCGCGGCATGAACTACCCGATCGCCCTGGAAGGTGCCCTGAAGCTGAAGGAGATCTCCTACATCCACGCCGAGGGGTACGCGGCCGGCGAAATGAAGCACGGCCCCATCGCCCTCATCGACGAGCACATGCCGGTCGTCGTGCTGGTCCCAAAGGGGGCGACCTACGAGAAGGTCTTCTCCAACATGGAGGAGGTCATTGCCCGCGGCGGCCGCGTCATCGCGGTCTGCTCCAAGGGGGACGCCGAGGTGGCCGACAAGGTCGAGGTCGCCCTCGAGGTTCCGGAGGACGGCGATGAGGTGATGCCGATCATCATCTCGATCCCGATGCAACTGCTCGCCTACCATGTCGCCGTGCTGAAGGGGACCGACGTCGATCAGCCGAGGAACCTGGCGAAGAGCGTCACGGTGGAATAAGTTTTACCGTAGTGGAATTTTCAAGGGGAGACGGCGTAAGCCGTCTCCCCTTTTTTCTGAGTGTCAGAGTTAAATGTAGGGAAAGCTCATAGCACCTCTTCTTTTAGCAGCCGTTTCCCATGGATGACGGCAAGGATCAAAATCTCAGATCCTGAGGTGCGATAGACGATGCGGTAGGGGTCGACGATGACTTCGCGGAGGGGAGAAGTGGGGAACTCGGGGAGAGGGCGACCGGAAGTCGGAAAGATTGCCAGCCGTTCCACGGCAGCAATCACCTTGGTGACTTGGTGTTGCGCGTAGAATTGTGAATCGAGGGCGATGTAGTCGAAAATCTCCTCGAGGTCTGAAAGCGATTTCTCAGACCACGTTATTGTTGCCATCTGCGCTTTAGCCTTTGCACTGCCTCTTCATGGGACAGAGAACGGCCTTCAGCGATGTCTGTCTCGCCGGCCTCAATCTTTTCTAGAAGATAGAGACGATACATTACTTCCTCGGTGTCTACCTGCTCAGGAAGGTCCTCAAGGAAGCTTTCGAGTTTAGCTTTTGCAATGTGCATTGGACACCTCCTATAGCTAGCGTCTCCAATGGTATACCGTAATCCTACACCTTAGTCACGTTCCAATTTTGAGCTAAAGTGTTTGCTTCGAAGCGCACTCCGCTCGTTCGTCCTGCCCCAGCTTGACCTCCGTTACACAGGTAGTATCCTATCGACTCGTTTACTCACTCGGTTTCAAGTGGCGCAAGCTGAGCAGAACGCTACAATTGCACTGATACTTGTGTGATGGCAATACCTGATGGAATGGAGCGGAGGGGGTGTGGCTGAGTCAGGACACGTCATAAAGAGGATAGTCGTCTCGATGCCGTCCTTCGCCAAGCCGGTCCTGGCAACTCTCATTGCCGTCCTCGGCATACTATCCATCCGGCGGCTCATCCAGTACTTTTCTCCCGAGTACATTCACCAGAAGGATTTCATTCAGGAATACCTCCTGGCTAAGGCGGTTCTTGCCGGCACCGATCCCTATGCACCTCTCCCCGACTTGGCGGCGCGTTTCCTTGGACCAATCAGCAACGCGGTTTTCCTGCATCCCACGCCACATCCCCCTGCCGTCGGCCTGCTCTTTTCCCCGCTTGGTCTTCTTTCCTACCAGCACGCGGTGCAGACGTGGTTCGTCATCCAGCTTGCTCTCGTGGCGGCTTCGGTGTACGGGGTGCTGCGCTGCTTGGGGGCGCGGCCGATGCCCGGGACCGTTCTGACCTGCTCTTTTCTCGCGGTTGCCTCGAGCCCGTTTTTCCAGGATCTGGTGCTCGGCCAACTGATGACTTTTAAACTCGCCCTGCTGATCTGCACTTGGTACCTGATAAAAGCCGGTCGGGAGATTGGGGGCGGCTTTTTTCTCGGCGCTGCTATCGCGATAAAGTTCATCGCCTGGCCTTTGGTGCTCCTTTTTGCCGTGCAGAGACGTTGGAAGGCGGTCTTCGCGGCGGGCATCACCGTCCTTGCTGCCAACGGCGTCGCAGCAATCATCATCGGGAGCGACGCCGTCATCGCCTACTACACCAAGGTCGGGCCGCTGGTCTCCTCGCTGTACCGGGGTCACGCCTCCAACTTCTCAGTCTGGGGCATTGCCTGTCGGCTTTTCGCTGGTACGGACTCACCGGTTATGTGCGGCGTCAAGGCCGCACCGGTCTGGAGCGCGCCCCAGCTTGCCAGCACCCTCGCCTTCGTTGCGCCGGTGACGCTGCTTGGGGCGGGGGTGTTCGCCTCCGCGCGCCTTTCGAAAATTTCTTTCGATGCTCCCTTCGCCTTAATGGTCTGCGTCAGCATCTTGATATCACCTGTCGCTTGGAACAGTTATCTCGTGCTGGCAGTTATTCCGGCCGCTCTTGTTGCTAAGCGGTTGCTGGAACAGCAGTTCCCGCCCGGTGCGACCAACGCAGCTATCATTACGGGAATGCTGTTGATAGTGCCGCCGGTCACGCTGAACCGAATCATGATCGGCATGGGCGACCCCGCCTTGGTCGGGGCATGTCGCCCGGTGGTTCCCTTCCCGGTTACCACGATCAGCTTGGTCCCTCTCGCCGCAGTGCTTGGGCTCATGTGGCTTGTGTGGACCCTGGAACACCTGTCAGTGCGAAACGAAGTGGTGGATGTACAGAGGGCGAAGGTGCTGCCCGGATAAGGAAGGGCGCACACACTAGGGAGGTGGCAAAATGTCGATACTCGTAGGCCGGGAAATAACGGCGGCGATCGGACGCGGGGAGATAACCATAGAGCCGCTGGACCCTTCCCAGATCGGGCCGGGCTCCGTAGATCTCACCCTGGGAAACGACTTCAGGATTTTCAAGAAGCAGACCGGGCTCTGCCACGTGCACAACGAGTCCGATTTCGCCGACGTGACCGAAGCCGTTTCCGTGGCGGACGGGGAATTCATCACCATCGCACCTTGCGAGATGGTTCTCGGCATCACCAAGGAGCGCATAACACTTGCCGAGACGGTCGCCGGATGGCTCGAGGGAAGAAGCCGCTTCGCCCGTTTCGGGCTGGCGGTTCATGTCACCGCCGGGTTCATGCAGCCTGGGATCTCGAACCGGCAGGTGCTGGAGATCGTGAACCTGGGTCACAAGCCGCTGGCGCTCTACCCGGGGACGAGGATCTGCCAGTTCGTTTTCGAGCGCTGCATCGGGACGGCGAAATATCACGGGAAATTTTTCGATCAACTGAAGCCTTGATCCACGCCTTTGCCACACTCACCTCCAGGCAACGGTGCACCCCTCTCTCCCGTACGGGTATCGTGCAAAGCCAGCTTCGGGTTTAACTTCTGCCTTCACGAACCAGGCGGACCGACCGTGCGTCGGATAAGCCGATGCTCCGACGGCTATTCTTACTGCTTTGTCAGAACAACTTCAGTTGAGACCGATGACCGATTTGGCTGATACTGCGAACAGTTCAAGGAGCGTGCATGCACGTGCTGGTGATAGAGGACGAGAAGAAGGTGGCCGATGCCTTGAAGGTCGGGCTCGAGGCCGAGCAGTACCAGGTGAGCGTGGCCTACAGCGGTGAAGATGGGTTCTACCAGCTAAGTGCCGGCGCCTTCGATTTGGTCCTGCTCGATCTGATGCTGCCGGGGCGCGACGGGCTCGAGATCCTTACCACCATGCGAAAGCGCGGCTTTGAGACGCCGGTGCTGATACTGACCGCGCGCGACTCGATCGAGGATCGCGTCCTCGGGCTGGACAGCGGTGCGGACGAGTACCTGGTGAAGCCGTTCGCGTTCCCGGAGTTGTTGGCCCGCATCAGGCTGATACTGCGCCGGGAAAAGAAGGAGACTCCGGTGAAGCTCTCCCTGGGGGGGCTGGAGATGGATCTGGTAGGGCGGAAGGTGAAGCGCGACGGCGAGGGAATCGAGCTGACGGTAAAGGAATTTCAGCTCCTTGAGTACCTGTTGCGCAACCAGGGGAGCGTGGTGACCCGCGAGATGCTGGCGCGGGACGTCTGGCAGGTGAAGGAACGCTCGACCCCGCTCGACAACGTGATCGACGTGCACGTCGCCAGGTTAAGGCGCAAGGTGGACGGCCCGTTCGAACGCAAGCTGCTCAGGACGGTGAGAGGGCTTGGGTTCACCATGGAGGAAGGGCAATGATGCTCAGACCGCGCAGCATACGGTTGCGCTTGACCGTCTGGTACGCCGCCGCCCTGGCCGCCATCGTGATCGCCTTCGCGCTCGGGGTCTACCTCTTCGTCCGCGCCAGCCTGCTGCGCGAGATGGACGCGCAACTGGAACGCGACCTCGCCACGGTGACGCGTGTGCTGCGCGAGGAGCCGTTCGAGATCAACGAGTTGGCGCAGCACGGCTCGGTGGAATTTTTCCAGGTGAGCCAGGGGAACGTGGTCGTCGCCGAGACGCCCGGGTGGAGCAGGGAGGTGCTGGAGAAGGCGCTCGCCGAGGTGCCGGAAGGTCCCGCTCGCTCCTGGCGTTCACACGCCGGGCAACCCTTCCGGATCAGGAACGCGGTACTGCAGTTGCCGGGACAGTCGCGTGTCGTCGTCGCCGAGAACGAACAGACGCTGAGTACGAGTCTGGAAAGCATCGCGGTGATCCTGCTCGTGGGAAGCCCGCTCGCCGTGCTCGTGGCGGTGTTGGGCGGGTATTTGCTGGCCGGTCGGGTCCTCATTCCCATCGAGACCATGACGGCGCGGGCGGGTGCCATTACGGCGGAGCGGCTCTCCGAGCGGCTCCCGGTGGAAAATTCCGACGACGAGTTCGGCCGCCTGGCGCTGATGCTGAACGGCACCTTCGCGCGGCTGGAGGATTCCTTCGAAAGGCTGCGCCGCTTCAGCGCCGACGCCTCGCACGAGTTGCGCACGCCGCTCACGGCGCTCAGGAGCGTGGGAGAAGTAGGGTTGCAGCGGGAACTGGATGCCGCCGGCTGTCGCGAGGTGATTGCCAGCATGCTGGAGGAATCGGACCGGCTGACCAGGTTGGTGGACAGCCTGCTGACCTTGAGCCGCGGCGACGCGAGGGCGCTTTCCGTGGTGAGGGAACGGGTCGAGCTCGCGCAGGTGGCGGTGGACGTGGTGGAGATCATCGGGGTGCTGGCGGAGGAAAAGGGACAGACGATCGAACTGCGGACCGAAAAGGGGCTCTACGCCATGGTGAACCCGGAGATGCTGCGCCAGGCGCTGATCAACGTGCTGGACAACGCGGTTAAGTACTCGCCGCCGAGAGGTCGCATCGAGGTGCGCGTGCGCAGGACGGAGCGGGGCGAGGCCGCGCTCGAGGTGCAGGACCAGGGGCCGGGAATCGCGCGGGAACACCGGGAGCTCATCTTCGACCGCTTTTACCGAGCCGACCCCGGACGCTCTCGCGAGATGGGGGGGGCGGGGCTTGGCCTCGCCATCTCGCGCCAGGCGGTGGAGTTGAACGGCGGCAGGATCGAATTGGAGAGCGAAGAGGGGCGGGGCTGCAGGTTCAGCATCCTGCTTCCGATCACATAAACCGCACGTAACGTGGGACGGCAAAGGCGGCACGGCCGCCACAGGGGGAAAACATGAAAAAATCGATCATCTCGGGATGCACGGGGCTCGTTGCCATGCTGTTGGCCGGAACGGCGCTGGCCGCCGGTGCCGGTACCGGAGGGATGAACTTCCCGCAGGGGACCGCCACCCCTTCCGAGACCTGCGGAGCGTGCCACAAGGCCATTTACCGGGAGTTCGCCTTCGGCTACGGCAGTGATCTGCACTACCGGCCGACCACCATTCCGCAGAAGGAAGGGGAGGCGATACCGATGCCTGCGGGAGTTTCGGCTACCGCCACCGCCCACGCCTTCGCCGGGTCCGAGAAGTACCCGGTGCATGCCCGAGAGGCCGAGGAGGAGGGGCGTTCCTGCAACGTCTGCCATTACCCCGAGCCCTTCACCATCCCCGAAATCAACATCGCCGAGATGACAAAGCCGAAGGCCCGTGGCAAGGACAAGGAGGCGATCGGCATCACCTGTGCGAGCTGCCATCTCACCCCGGAAGGGAAGATCCGCTCCGCCCATGCCGTCAATGCGCCGCACGAGACCGTGGCCGATCCCGCCATACAGACGTCCGCCATGTGCGCCTACTGCCACAGCATGGGGAAAAGGGTGTCAGGCAAGCAGACGCAGACTTTCCTCGAATGGCGCGAGGACTTCTTCAAACCGGGGCTTGGCAAGCAGCAGTGCCAGGATTGCCACATGCCGCGCACGATGCGCAAGGTCGCCGAGGATTATGACAACCCGGAGCGCCCGGTGGCGCGCCACCTGTGGACCGGTGGGCGTTCCCAGCAGCGCCTGGCGAGCGCGCTCAGCATGGCGATCAGCCAGCCGGGCGAGGGGAAAGCCGATCTCGCCTTCCATCTGATCAACATCGGCGCGGGACACTCGGTCCCCACCGGTTCCAACCGTCGCGCGGTCTACCTGAACGTCGTGGTGTCGGACCGGATGGGCAAGCCCGTAGCGACCAGGGAATGGATGTTCGCGCCTTCCTACGGCCCCCGCCCGGACGACAGGAAATTCCTCGAGGAGGACAAGAAGCGTCCCGATGCGATCGCGGCGAGCCAGGCCGATGCGCAGGGGCCGCATGAAGCGATCATCAGGGCCGGCGAGGAGCGCATCCTCACCTGGACCCCGGTGCTCCCCAGCGGCACCTACACGGTAAAGGCGCGCCTGATCTACGACCTCAACCGTTACAACAGCCGCTCCTACACCGAGGACCAGACCGATATGAACGGGGCGACCTTCACCTTGAAGGTCAAGCAGGGGTGAGAAATATGCGCCGGGAGTGCCGACAGATGAGCCAGGTGAAGAGAAATTTCAGGAAAATGTTGACGATACTGGTGACGGCGGCCGCCTTGGCCGCCACGGCACTTCCGGCCTCAGCGAAAGGGCAGATCGGGTTTGCCGGGGAGACGCCGGGAGCCGAAGCGCGGAGTTTCAGCGCGCTGGTCGGGACTTGGCACGTGGACCGCGACGGGACCCGCGCCGTCTACGCGGTCGACGGCCGAAGCTGGGAACAGGGCGTCCTGGCTCCGGCTGCCCCCGTCAAGGCGAAGGCGCTCTACGGAGCGGGCGCCCCGCAATTCCTTGCGGGACTGGAACGGTACCGCTACTTTCCGCTGTCGATCTGCCACGAGGTCAGAAACTTCCGGGGGGGGAGCATCGAGGTGGCCTTCAAGGGGGTGAGCGGCACGATCGACCAGGCGGCGGGGATTGCCTTCGACATCAAGCCGAACGGGGACTACCTGCTGCTGCGCGCCAACGCACTGGAGGACAACCTAGTCCTGTTCCGTATGGAGCAGGGGCGGCGGACCACGGTGCAGTGGGCCGGCAAGGTGCCGGTCCAGTCCGGCCGGTGGCACGATCTCAAGCTCGTCGTGGAGGGGAAAAGGATCCTCGGATACCTGAACGGGGTGAAGTATGTGGACCAGCCTTGGACCGAACCGGTCGACGGTCGCATCGGCCTCTGGTCGAAGGCCGATTCCTATGTTTTCTTCGACAGATTCACCGTCACTGAGAGATGAATTCCGAGGTGCAGCAGGGCGGCAGCCACCTCGACATCACGTCCCGGAGCTGCTCGAGGCTGAAGGGCTTGCTGAGATAGTCGTCCATGCCGACACCGAGGCAAAACTCGCGGGAGCCGGCCATGGCGTGGGCGGTGAGGGCGACGATGGTGGTATGTCTGCCGGTTCCGCGCTCCTTGAAACGTATCGCGTGGGTCGCCTCGTAACCGTCGAGCTCCGGCATCTGGCAGTCCATGAAGACGAGATCGTACTCTTTGCAGGAGAGCGCCGCGATCGCCTGCACCCCGTTTTGAACCACGTCGACCTGGCACCCGAGCGCGGTGATCATGGCGTGGGCCACCTCGCAGTTGACCGGGTTGTCTTCGGCAAGAAGCACATGTGCGGCGAAGGCCGCGGAGTTTCCCTCGCCCGCTTGCGCTTCCAGGTAGGGCGTCTCTTGCTGAAGCTCCGGTGTCTGCGGGGCCTTGCCGAGATAGACGATGAAGCTGAAGGTAGACCCTTTTCCCTGCTCGCTCTCGACGCCGATCTCGCCTCCCATCAGCTCGACCAGCTGTTTGGCGATGGCGAGCCCGAGACCGGTCCCGCCGTATCGGCGCGTCGTGGAGCCGTCCACCTGGGCGAAGAGGTCGAAGACGGTGTCAAGCGACTGCGCCGGGATGCCGATGCCGGTGTCCTTAACCTCGAACCCGACGTGATGCCCCACGCCGCTTTCATCGATGAGATTGACCCGGACCTGAACCGAGCCCTGCTCGGTGAACTTGAGGCCGTTATCGATGATGTTGATCAGCACCTGGCGCAGACGATTCGGGTCGCCGACGGCGTGGCGGGGAACTCCCGTCGTCACTTCGAGCTCGACCGCCACACCCTTGCGTCGCCCGACCTCGCGGTACAGCTCGACGGCTCCCTGCACAGCGTCGTGCAGATCGAAGGTGATCTTCTCCAGCTCCAGCTTCCCCGCCTCGATTTTCGAGATGTTGAGGATGTCGTTGATGATGGCGAGGAGCGACGTCCCTGAGTGGTGCAGCATCTCGGCGTAGCCGCGCTGCCTCTGGTCCAGGTCGGTGCGCAGCAAAAGTTCCGCCATGCCGAGCACGCCGTTCATCGGGGTGCGGATCTCGTGGCTCATGTTGGCGAGGAACTGGGACTTGGCCCGGTTCGCCGCCTCGGCCGCCTCCTTTGCCTCCCTGAGCTCCGCGATGATCGTCTTCTGGTGCAGGTTGGCCCGGGACAGCTCCGCGGTCCGCTGCGACACCTTTTCCTCGAGGTCGCTGTTCGCCTGGCGCAGTTCCTTCATGATGCGCGTGTTCTCGACGGCGAGGTCGGCCAAGGTGCGCACCAGGTCGTCGTGTTCGCTCATGAGGCGGCGCCGCTCCAGGGTCTTGTTCACCGTGGTGAGCACCATCTCCAGGTCGTCGAACGGTTTGAAGAGGTAATCCTGGGCTCCAAGGCGTAGTGCCTGCACCGCGGTCTCCAGCGACACGTGGCTCGTCATGATGATGACATCGACGCCGGGGTGGGACTCGCCGATGGCGCGCAGCACCTCGATGCCGCTGATCCCCGGCAGGCGCACGTCGAGCATCACCAGCTTGTACGGGGTGCGCTGCAGCTCCTCGAGGCACTCCTCGCCGGTCGCGACCCCGGAGCTGTCGTACCCTT
Organism: Geomonas ferrireducens; assembly: GCF_004917065.1. Classification (NCBI taxonomy): domain Bacteria; kingdom Pseudomonadati; phylum Thermodesulfobacteriota; class Desulfuromonadia; order Geobacterales; family Geobacteraceae; genus Geomonas; species Geomonas ferrireducens. Next base: position 1,017,115 of record NZ_SSYA01000001.1, on the reverse strand, counting down.
CCTTGATGAAGAGTTCGACCAGGACCGATGTCACCACCTCGTTGTCATCGACGATCAGTATGTCCCGTCCCGTTCCCATGAGGATCTCCCGGCTGGAAATTACATTGGAGAATATTAACAAAAAAGGCCGTTGCGACAAGCGCATGGGAAGTGTCAGGGGGGAGAGGTGAGAGGTGAATGCAGCCGGCGGCGGCAATGCCGCCAGGGGGGGGACTTCCGCCGCTTTCGCCGGGGGCAGGGGAGGTGCGCTGAGGGCTACGCTGCCGCGGGATCGCGTAGCGGGATGACGGCGCGGACCGTGGTGCCGGCACCGGGGGTGCCAAGGATTTCGAAGCTGCCGCCCCAGCGGTGCGCGCGCTCCTGCATCCCGACGAGGCCGAGAGAACGGTTGTTGGCGGGGGCGCTGCCGATGCCGCAGCCGTTGTCGGTCACCTGCAGCAGGGCGCGCTCCTCGTCCAGGTCGAGGAGTATCTCGACACGGGTGGCGCCCGAGTGGCGCATGACGTTGGTCATGCTCTCCTGGAAAATCCTGAACAGCGACACCTGGCGCTCCTTGTCGATGGTAGTGTTTCGCCGCGGGACGTCGAGAGTGCACTCCAGGTGCCGGTTACGCATCTCCTGCACTTCCGCCTCGATCGCGGCAACCACGCCGAGTTCGTCCAGCATCCTCGGGCGCAGCCCGGTGGTCAGGCGCCGCACCGTCCCGATGGTCGCGTTGATCACCTGGTCCATGGCCTCGATCTTACCGGCGACCGGCGTCTCCCCTTCGGGGCAGCGCCTTTTGAGCCAGGCGAGGTCGAGCTTCAAGGCGGTCAGGAGCTGTCCCAACTCGTCGTGCAATTCTCTTGCGATCTCGATGCGCTCCTGCTCCGCTACCGTTTCCACGCGTGCGGCGAGCAGCCGCAACTGCTGGTTGGACTTCTGCAACTCCCCGGTGCGCTGCGCCACCTCCAGCTCCAGAAGCTCGTTTTTGTCGCGCATGAAGTCGGCGGCGGCCTTCAGGTTCAACTGGGTCTTGATGCGTGCGAGAACGATGGGAGGGCTGATCGGTTTGGTGATGTAGTCGGCGGCGCCAAGCTCCAGGCCGCGGCGCTCGCTCTCCGGATCCGATTTCGCGGTCAGGAAGATGACGGGAATTTCTCTCGTGGCGGGATCGCCTTTCAGGAGACGGCACACCTCGTAGCCGTCGAGCTCGGGCATCATTATGTCGAGCAGGATAACGTCGAGATGGCGCGCGTCCCGTGCGATCTGCAGTGCCTTCGCCCCGTTGGTGGCCACGCGCACCTGGTAATCGTCCTTGAGAAGCTGTCCCATGAAGGCGAGGTTATCCGGGGTGTCGTCGACGATGAGGACCGTCGGGCGCTCATTCTTGCTGTTCATCAAACCCTCCTCGTTTCATTGCCCTGCCGCAAACCGGCATCCGCTCTTACTTCGGGGCCTGTTGAAACCGCTCCATCATCGCTCCCAGTTGCACCAGCGCCCGGTCGAAGGCGAAGGCCTCCACGTGTCGCGCCAGTTCCCGGGTCTCGTCCTGCCCAGTCTCGTACAGCATGCCGCGCAACTCGTCGAAGCACTGAACCGCCTCGATGTCATCATTGGCAAGGAGGTCATGCAGCTGCTGCATGCCGTCGCGTAGCCGGGGCCAGGGAACGGCCACCTCAGGCACCGGGAGCGCTCCCGGAAGGGACTGCAGGAAGGGGGTAACCTCGGCGAATTTTCTCTGCAGGTTCCGGCAAAACAGCAAAAGGTCCTCCTTGGACTGCTGCTCCCTCGCCGCCATTTCCACCTCCCCAGCGGCCCGCTGAATGGCAGCGAGCCCGAGGGCTCCCGCGGTCCCCTTCAGGTTGTGGGAGAGATGCCTTACCGCCGCCAGGTTCCCCTGTTCGACTGCCTCCTCGATGATCATGGCGTCCGCCGCGTGTGAGCTGGTGAAGCGCGACAGCATCGCGACGAGGCGCGCGGCGTTTCCGCGGAAGCTGCGCAGCCCCGTCGCGACGTCCAACCCCGGGATCCCCATGATGAGGTCGTTGGCGCTGGGACCCTCCGCGGTCGTGGTCCGGTTTTCCACGCGACGCGGTGCGCCGGTCGGCTTCGGCAGCCAGTTGAGCAGCGTGGCGTAGAGCTGGTTCGGATCGACCGGTTTGCTGATGTGGGCGTTCATCCCGGCGCGGCGGCAGGCTTCCACGTCGTCTTCCCGGGCGTTCGCCGTCAGTGCGAGCACGGGTGTCGACTCATACCCGGCAAGCTGTCGCAGTTGCTGCACCGTTTCGATCCCCCCCATTACCGGCATCTGCATGTCGAGAAGCACGAGCTCATAACGCTTTTGCCGGGCGAGTCGTAATGCCTTCTCGCCGTCGACCGCCGCATCCACCTCGAGTCCAACATGCTGCAAAAGATCGATGATGACATCCCTGTTGAGCGGGTTGTCCTCGGCAAGAAGGACCTTTCGGCCGGCGTGGGGGGCAAGGCGTGCCTCCACGTCAACCGCCTCGGCCCGCGCCGTTGCCGCTGCTACGCTACGATCGGTGACCTCGGCGCCGTCCACCAAGCCGAAAGGTGCCTCGAAGGAGAAGGTGCTACCTGCACCGGGGGTGCTTTCGACGTGGATGTGCCCATCCATCAGGTCCGCAAGGCGCTGGCAAATGGCGAGGCCAAGGCCGGTCCCGCCGTAGCGCCTGGTCATGGAGCCGTCTCCCTGCTCGAAGGCATTGAAGATCTTCTCCTGCTGCCCGGATGTCATGCCGATGCCGGTGTCGCGCACCGAGAACCTGAGCCAGACCCGTTCCCCTTCGCAACGAATTTTCTCGCCAATCAGCTCAATGGTGCCGCGCTCGGTGAACTTGAACGCGTTGCTGACGAAGTTAAGCAATATCTGCTCCAACTTCAGGTCGTCGCCGTACACACGACGCGGGATGTTGCGTACGTCCACGATAAAATCCACCTGGGCCTGTTCGATCCGGTCCGCGAGTACCGAGCGGATCGTTTCGATGATGGAGGAGATGCCGAACACGGTAGGTTGCAGAGTCATTTTCTTGGCATCGACCTTCGAGAAGTCGAGTACGTCGTTGATAATGCCGAGCAGGTGTCGGGCGGCCCGGTCGATCTTGCACAGCTGCTGGCGTTGGCGGCCGGTGGCGTCTCGGCGCATGAGATAGGCGATGCCGATGATGGCGTTCATTGGCGTGCGTATCTCGTGGCTTACGTTGGCCAGGAACTCCCCCTTGGCCTGGTTCGCCGCATCCGCCAGTTCCTTTGCCTGCATCAGGGCCACGGTCTGTTCGGATACCCGCCGCTGGATAACCGAGGTGCGTCCGGTCATGGCGAGCATCATCACCTGCAGGAGGGCGGCGAAGAGGAGCCCGATGATCCCGACACTCCAGGCGATCCAGGAACGGTGCTGGGCGAGGTACTCTGAGGTCGGGAAGATGTCGACGGTCCAGTGGCGGTCGGCGATGGTGAGCTTGCCGTGCCAGGCGTAGGAGTCGGCGGGTTGCGGCGCGCTTGCCGACTGGAAGAGGACGCGTTTTGACGCAGGCGCCGCGGGATCGCTGACCCGCAGTTCCAGCCCCTCGGGCAACTGGTCGCGGATGGCGATCTGGATCATCTCGTCTACCTTGATAACGGCGACGGCGAACCCCAGAGGCGAAGCGGGGTCGGTCGCGACCGCCGTGCCGGGGCGGCGGTAGGCGGGATGCATCAACAGTACCCCCACCCGCTTCTGCTGCTCCTGCACGAGCTGGATCGGAGCGGTGACCGCGGGGCGCCCGGTACCGAGGGCCTTGTCGATGGCAGCGCGGCGTATCGGCTCCGAGTTGATGTCGAAACCTATGGCGGGGAGGTTCCCGGCGATGGGAGCGATGTAGCCGACACAGACGTAGTGCGGGCGGGTTCCGGCGGGGACAAGGTCTTTCCGGCTGTTTCTCTCGGCGATCCTGAAACTGCCGGTCGGGGATTTGGCCGCCATTGCGGTTTCGAAGCGGCCGCGGTCGGCATGCGGTACGAAGGGGTTGAAGCTCAGCCCGAAGATGTCCGGGTTGTCGCGCACAGTTATGCTGGTGAAATACTCGAACTGCCTGAAGGTCATCTCCGGGTTCATCTCGATCACCCGGCGCAGCGCGGCGATGGCCTCCTGGTGCGCGATCAGGCGGTGATCGAGCAGCCGGGTCAGCTTTCTGCCGTGGTCGGCGATCTGTGCCTCCTGCTGCCTCTGCTCCCAGCGTGCGATGCCGAGGTAGGACACCGTTACCAGCATGAGGGTTACCGTCATCGGGACGGTGACGTTCAGCAAACGCTCCTTCCAGGGGGATTCTCTGAGCAGGAAGATCAGGGTGAGCGGAGCGAACAGCACCACCCCTAACGTGTCGCCGCTCCACCAGCTCCACCAGGAAAAGGCAAGGTCTTCCTTCGGGATGATGCCGGCCAGCTGGAGCGCCGCGATGCCCACCGTGGCCGAGACGAGACAAGCGACCGGGCCGCTGCAGACGAGGAAACAGGCGATATCCCGCTCGGATTCCAGCACGCGCCACTTCTCTCCCATGAACCGGGTCACCAGGGCTGCCGCGGCGTAGGCCTGCAGCGTCGCCCCGGTGGCGAGAAGCACAGCCACCACCGCCGCATCCGGATGGAGGGTGCCGTGGTGCCAGGGGGTGGCAAGGTTGATGAAGAGGGAACCGAGCCAGATGCCGGGGAGGATGCGGTTGCCGAAGTTGAGCGCCGCGGCGACCGCGAGGCCGGCGGCGGGAAACACCGGGCTCGCATAGCCAGGGGGAATGGCCAGGGCGAGGCCGAGGGCGCCGAGAACGGCGTAGGCCAGGGCGACGATGGGGATGCGGGTCAGGCTGTTTGCTGTCATAAAAGCGGCTGCTCCATACACCGGGCGGCGGTAAAGGGGATCCTGATTAGAGGATGATCGTGGGGGGCTCGCTCCGTCCCCTTGACGGCCAGCTTTCCCCCTTCCAACCTCCACTTCCGGGGGAGGGGTGCTTTAAGGGTTGGTTCAGGAAAGCCATTGAAAGATAACAATAATTGCTCACGCCATATATAAGTTGCGGGCCCATTTTAATGTCGGAGTTTGTCTTACTTGGCCTTACGGCGCTCTCACGCGCGGAAAAGTCGAAAGTCCGGCAGCTTGTGCGGTTTAAAGAGGGGATCGAGCTGCCTTGCAAGGCGCATGCGCGGATAGAAGCGGCTCTGTGGACTGCTGTACCTTGACTTGGCGCACGGTAAGTCGTATTTTATTTGAAAAATTCTATATTCAAAAACCTACCCTCACAGGGAGAAGATGCCATTGCAACCCACCATTCTGCTCGTTGACGATCTGCAGATGTTCCTCGAAATCGAGAGAGATTTTTTCCGGCACGCCGATGTAAAGATCGTCACCGCACGCGACGGCGTCGAGGCGCTGGAAGCGGTGCAATCCCATAGCCCCCGCGTCGTTTTCATGGACCTGCAGATGCCCAACATGGACGGCGCGAGCTGCTGCAAGGCGATCCGTGCCACCCCGTCGCACGGCAACACCCCCGTCGTGATCGTCTCCTCCAGTTCATCTGAGTCGGACCGGGAAGAGAGCCTTGCCGCCGGCTGCAATTACTTCCTCACCAAGCCCGCCGGCCGTGACCGTTTCCTGGAGATCGCCCGCGAGTTCATCCCGGACATCGACCGCCGCGAAAAGCGCGTCCCCTGCAGCCTTCCGGCCACCCTTTCCTGCAACGGGGTCTTTGCACCCTGCACGCTGCATGACCTGGGGGTGGAGGGTGCCTACCTGGCTACCGATCTCGTCGCCAATTCGGGAAATGTCATCCATCTCTCCTTCACCCTTCCCGACGGCACCGCAGTAGATACCCCCTGCAAAGTAGTCTGGATCGACGAGAGCGGAAAGACCCGCCCGAGGGGGATCGGCGTCAGGTTCGCGCTGCTCCCGAAACCGCTGCGCGTGGCGCTGGCCCGGGCCCTGGAGAAGCTGTAGGCAGATTCCCTTTTGACCTGAACGGGGCTTAGGTGGTATAAAGAGGCGCTTCCTCCCGGGGCGCCTAAGCCCCGGCGGGCCTTAAGGAAAACCATGAAACTGCTCCACAATCTGAACCCTCCGCAGAAGGAGGCCGTGCAGCACGGCGAGGGACCGCTCCTGGTCCTTGCGGGCGCGGGCTCCGGCAAGACCCGCGTCATCGTGCACCGCATCGCCTACCTGATCCACGAGCGGGGCGTTCCCCCCTGGCAGATCCTGGCCGTCACCTTCACCAACAAGGCCGCAGGCGAGATGCGCGAGCGCATCCGGCACATGCTGGGCGACGGCGAGACGCCGCTCGTCTCCACCTTCCATTCCACCTGCGCCCGGTTTCTCAGAAACGACATCAAAAGTCTCGGCTACGACCCGAACTTCGCCATCTACGACGACAAGGACTGCGAGCGCCTCCTTAAGGACTGCGCGGCCGAACTGAACCTGGACGAGAAGCGCTATCCGGTGAAGCTTCTGGGAAGCTCCATCGACGAGTTCAAGAACCAGGGGATGTCCCCCTTCGACGTTCCGGCCGATTCCCCCTACCAGGCGACGCTCGCCCGGGTGTACCGCTGCTACCAGGAGCGCCTGAAGCGCTGCAACGCGGTCGACTTCGGCGACCTGCTGCTCCTTACCGTGCAGCTTTTCGAGGAGCACCCGGAGGTGCTGGAAAAGTACCTGAAGCGCTACCGCTGGATCATGGTGGACGAGTACCAGGATACGAACCCGGTGCAGTACCGCCTGGTGCAGCTCCTTGCCGGGGAGAGGCAGAACCTCTGCGTCGTCGGGGATGACGATCAGTCCATCTACGGCTGGCGCGGCGCCGACATCCGCAACATCCTCGAGTTCGAGAAGGATTTCCCGAACGTCAAGGTGGTGAAGCTGGAGCAGAACTACCGTTCCACGAAGAACATCCTGGACGGCGCCTGGCACGTGGTGCAGAAGAACCGGGGCAGAAAGCCCAAAAGGCTTTGGACCGACAACCCGGAAGGGGAGTCGATCGTCTACCGCACCCTCCCGAACGAGTGGGAAGAGGCGCGCCTCGTCTGCCGCGAGATCGAGCGCTTCCTCTCCGAAGGTGGAGATCTCTCCGAGGTCGCCGTCTTCTACCGCACCAACGCCCAGTCCCGCGTCATCGAGGACGCCATGGTGGCGGCGAGCGTCCCCTACCACATGGTCGGCGGCGTCCGTTTCTACGCGCGCCTCGAGGTGAAGGACATCCTTGCCTACCTGAAGGTGCTCGACAACCCCGCCGACGACGTCTCGTTGAAGCGCATCATCAACACCCCGCCGCGCGGCATCGGCAACACCACGGTGCAAAGAATCGCCGACTTCGCCAACGAAAAGGGGATACCGTTCCACGACGCCATGCTGGAGGGGGCCTACGGGCCGCTGCTGCCGGCCGCTGCCAAGGGGAAGGTCGCCGCTTTCGTGAACGAGATGGAGGGTTACAAGGCCCACTCCGAGAAGCTCCCGCTCTCCGAGCTCACCGCCGCCGTCATCAACGATTCCGGATACTACGCGCGCCTGAAGAGCCTTCCCCGCGACGAGGGGCAGGACCGCATCGAGAACCTGCAGGAGCTCGTGACCGCCATGCAGGTCTACGAGACCGGGCCGGGGGAGAAGGGGCTCGCCGACTTCCTGGAGCAGGTGGCGTTGGTCAGCGACCTCGAGCACGAGGGGGACGGCAAGAAGGCATCGGCTACGCTCATGACGCTGCACTCGGCCAAGGGGCTCGAGTTCCAGCTCGTCTTCATGATCGGCATGGAGGAGAAGCTCTTCCCCCACGCGCGCGCCCTTGAGAATCCGGAGCAGATGGAGGAGGAGAGAAGGCTCTGCTACGTCGGGATGACCCGGGCGAAAAAGCGCCTGTTCCTTCTGAACGTGCGCCGGCGCCACATCTTCGGCCAGGAGCAGATGAACGCGCCGGCCCGCTTCATCGCGGACATCCCGAAGGAGCTCCTGGACGGGGGCGACCTCTGGCAGCGTTCCGAGCCCTCGCGCGACTTCACTTCCTCCTCGCACAACCTGGCCTCCCTCTTCGAGGACGAGATGGAGCCGGAGGTGGCGGACAACGAGGTGCGCATGGTCCCGGAAGACGGGGAGGACGGCATCTGGGTCGGGATGAAGGTGCGCCACGCCCAGTTCGGTCCGGGCACCATCCGGAAGATCGAGGGGGAAGGGGACAACCAGAAGGTGATCGTCTGGTTCAACTCGCTCGGCGGGCCGAAGAAGCTCCTCGTGCGCTTCGCCGGGCTTGAGCGAGCCTGAAAACGGGTATATAGTTACTGCGGTGATACTAATGAGAATGCAAGGAGGCCAGCCATGAGAAAAGTAGCCGCCATGATGATCGCGATGATGCTCTTTTCCGGATGCACCCATTACAAGAGCCAGTACGTCTCCTTCCGTCCCCCCGAGGCGTACGTGAACCACATGGAGCAGAGCGGCGTCTCCCTCGGAGGCGAGGCGTACGCGACCGCGGACTCCGCAGAGCAGGCCTTCGGTTTCGACATCAAGGGTGCGGGGCTTTTGCCGGTCATGCTCGTCATGGACAACAAAAGCGGCAAGACTCTGGAGCTCATGGCAGGGCAGACCTTCCTGGTGGACGAGGGGGGGAACTACTGGCCCATGGTCACCAACAAGGTTGCCTTCGACCGGCTGGAAAGCTCGACCCAGTTCGCCTCCTTCTTCGGCAAGGGTGCCGGAAAGGGCGCCCTCCTCGGCGCCGCCGCGGGTACCGTGCTTGGTGCCGCACTCGGCATCGTCTCCGGCAAGAGCGTGGCGGGGAGCCTCGGCAAGGGTGCCGCAATCGGTGCGGCGGGCGGCGCCGTCATCGGCGGCACCCAGGAGGGGACCTCCAACGAGCGTGAGAACCGGATCTCGGACGACCTGAGGAGCAAGGGGCTGGAGGGGCGGCCCATACCCGCAGACAGCCTTTCCAACGGCTTCATCTTCTTCCCGGGGGAGGCCCCGAGCGCGAAGGAGTTGAGGCTGCAGTGGCGCGAGCGTGAGACCGGGCAAGTGCAGAAGCTGATCCTGCCGCTCAACGTGCGCAAGTAGGCGCGAAGCTCGCAGCTTGAAGCGCGAATAGGGGCTCAAAGGCCCCTATTCGTTTGTGCGGGCTTTAAAGGAGAACCCTTTGGAAAAACCAATCATCGCCGTAACGATGGGGGACCCGAGCGGCATCGGGCCTGAGATCATCGCCGCCACGCTTGCCGACCCCTCCGTCAACGCGCTCTGCCGCCCGCTGGTTCTGGGTGACCGTGGCGCCATGGCGCGCGGCATCGCCGTCGCCGGCGTCGACTTAGCTATCGTCTCCGCCCCGGACCTCATCCCTCCCGCGGCAGCGGCACCGGGGACGCTCTACCTGCGCGAGCTTTCCGCCCTCAAAGCGGACCAGATGGAGTACGGCCGTCCCACCCCTGCCGGGGGAGACGCCTGCTACCGCTACATCTGCGAGGCGGCGCGCCTTTGCATGGAAGGGACCGCGGCGGCCATGGCGACCGCCCCCATCAACAAGGAGTCGCTGAACAGCGCGGGGCACCACTTCCCCGGTCACACCGAGCTTCTCGCCGAGTTGACCGGCGGGCACGAGGTGGTGATGATGCTCGCCGGCGAACGCCTGCGCGTCACCCTGGTCACCATCCACGAGGCGCTCTCCCGCGTCCCGGAGCTCGTCACCTTCGAGCGCATCCTCTCCACCATCAGGATCACCAACGCTTCGCTCTCCCGCTGGTTCTGCAGGACGCCGCGCCTCGCCGTCCTTGCGCTCAACCCGCACTGCGGCGAGGGGGGGATGTTCGGCGACGAGGAAAGCCGCATCATCGCTCCAGCCATCGCGCAGGCCAGGGCGGAAGGGATCGACGCGACCGGACCGCTCTCCGCCGACACCCTTTTCCACTTCGCCGCGCAGGGAGGGTACGACGCAGTGGTCTGCATGTACCACGACCAGGGGCTCATCCCGCTCAAGCTGCTCCACTTCGATGACGGGGTGAACGTCACCCTGGGGCTTCCCATCATCCGCACCTCGGTGGACCACGGCACCGCCTACGACCTGGCCGGGACCGGCCGCGCGAGCGCCGCCAGCATGAAGGCCGCCCTCACCATGGCGGCTGGGATGGCGCAGACGGTCCGGGAAATCTGAGGCTTAGACTTAGAAAGGAATCGCATCGCATGAATCTGAAGAAATACCTCCGCTGGGGCGTCGGTCTCCTGGCCCTCTATGTCGTCTACGTCGTCGTCTCCTTGTTCTTCCTCCCGCCGGTAACCGACCTCAAGAACAAAAAGACCAACATGACCATCCAGGTGAAGGACTGGCAGGGTAACTACCACCCCCTGGTGGTGGGGCCGAAGAACAAGTACTGGACCCCGCTTGCCCAGATCCCTCCCGAGATGAAGTGGGCGGTGATCCTCGCCGAGGACGCTTCGTTCTATAAGCACGAGGGGGTCGACGTGAAGGCGATCAAGGAGGCGATCAAGTACGACCTGGAGAAGCAGAGCTTCGCCCGTGGCGCCTCCACCATTACGCAGCAGGTGGCCAAGAACCTCTTCCTCTCCCGGGAAAAGACACTGACAAGGAAGGCGAAGGAGCTTTACCTGGCTAAGCGGATGGAGCAGGAACTCAGCAAGGGGCGCATCATCGAGCTCTACCTGAACGTGATCGAGCTCGGGCCCATGGTGCACGGCATCGGGCACGGCGCACGCTACTACTTCGGCAAACCCGCGGCGGCACTCACCCCGCGCGAGTGCGCCTTCCTGGCCGCCATGCTCCCCGGCCCCCGCGTCGCCTACAACCCGTACAAGAACCTGGACAAGGTGCTCAAGCGCTCCAACATGATCCTGCGGCTTTTGGCCAACAAGGGTGTGCTCTCCTCCGGCGAATACCAGGCGGCACTGGCCGAGATGCCCAACATCGGACGCCTGCAGAGAAAGGTTGACGAGAGTATCAAGCAGGTCGAGGTCATGGCGAACCACACCAGCGCCACCGTGCCGCAGGGTTTGTCCGAGGAGCCTGGCAAGGGGGGCGCCGAAACCTCGGGAGGCGCGGCCACCGAGCAGCCTGCCACAGGCGAGCCCGCGCCGGAAAAAGCCCCGGACGCGGGAGCTCCTCCCGCGAAGGAGGAAGCGCCGGCGCAGGAGAAGCAGTAGTCCGGTGGATGCAGCTCCCCGTCCCCAACCTTCCACCTTTGGGGGAGGGTTGGGGACGGGGAGGCCGGGAGGGGGGAGAACGTCCCCCATATCACCACCAAAGCCCCTTTCTTTCCCCTTCCGGTTCGCACCACTTAGCCTTTCCTTAGAAAACTCCCCCTCAAGTTCCCATTAAATCTGCCGACATTACGTAAGGGAGCAGTCATCGCCCAAACATCCGGAGAAGCTATGGAAACAACTGTGTCCGGTCGCGTCATCCTGGTTGACGACGACCCTTACGTCCTGGAGAGTGTGGCCCTGCTCCTGTCGGTGAGCGGCTTCGAGGTGCACCCCTTCTCGAACGGCATGGAGGCACTGGAACTTTTGCGCCAGTCGCCGCCGGACGTGGTGCTGACCGACGTCAACATGCCCCAGATGACCGGGATCGACCTCCTGGAACAGGTGCACAAGTTCGACAAGGACATCCCGGTGATCCTGATGACTGCCTATGCGGAACTGGAGATGGCGGTCTCGGCGATCAAAAAGGGGGCCTTCGACTTCATCATCAAGCCCTTCAAGACCCCCTACCTCATCTACGCCGTCGAGAAGGGGATCAACTACCAGCGCCTGGTCCTGGTCGAGAAGAACTACAAGGCCGAGCTTGAGCGCCAGGTTCTCGACCGGACCCGCGAGCTTGGGGAAGCTCTGGTGCAGATGCGCGCCATGAGCCGGGAAACCATCGAGAGGCTCACCGCGGCGGCGGAGCTTAGGGACGAGGACACGGGCAAACACATCGCCCGCATCGGCTTGTACGCGAAGCGGCTGGCCGAGCAGCTCGCCATGCCGCGCGACTTCACCGACGCCATCGCCATGTCGGCGCCTATGCACGACGTCGGCAAGATCGGCATCCCGGACGCCATCCTGCTCAAGGCCGGGCCGCTCAACGGTGAGGAGTTCGAGATCATGAAGGGGCACACCACCATCGGCGGCAAGATCCTCGCCGGGTCGAACCACATGGTGCTGCAGATGGCGGCCTCCATCGCCAACACCCATCATGAGCGATGGGACGGCAGCGGCTATCCCGCAGGCCTTGTCGGCGCGGTGACCCCCATGGAGGGGCGCATCGTTATGCTGGTCGACCAGTACGACGCGCTCAGGAGCAAGCGGGTCTACAAGCCCGCACTCGACCACGACAGGACCGTGGAGATCATCACCAAGGGGGATGGCAGGACCATGCCGCACCATTTCGATCCGGAGGTCCTGGAGGCCTTCGCCGGGGCGGCGGGAGACTTCGAGCAGATTTTCGCCACCCACACCGACTAAACGAAGCAGACGACATCCATGTCGAGGTTCAGCCTGAAAATAAAGCTGGCTGCGGTGGTCTTCATCCTGGTCGGCACCGTGAGCACCGGGGTTGCCGGGCTGGGACTTCTGTTCTTCATACAGGAGTTCAAGGCCAGCACCGCGAGCCGGCAGTTCTCCGTCGTGAGCGCCATGGCCGGAGAACTCGACGACCGGATTACGGCGGCACAGCGGGAACTGACCGCGGTGGCCCTCAGTATCCCCACCTCCATGGCCGGTGACGCCGGTAAACTGCAGCACTTCCTCGACACCCGCCTCGACCTGCATCAGGTGTTCAGCGACGGCACCGCCTTCTTCTCACCTGCCGGCACCCTCCTCGCCTACGCCCCGGGGGAGACCCCCCTCATCGGAAATAATTTCGCCATGCGCGAGTACTTCGTACGCACGCTCGCCTCGGGCAGGCCGCACATCTCCGCGCCTTTCACCTCGGCCAAGGGGGAGGGGCATCAGGTGGTGATGTTCACCGCGCCGGTCATGGGCGGCGACGGCAGCGTAATCGGCGTACTGGGCGGAAAGGTGGAGCTCAAGGAGGAGAATTTCCTGAGCCGGGTGTCCCGCATGCACGTGGGGGACGGCGGCAACTTCTTCCTCTTCAACGACAACCGCCAGATGATCGCGCACCCGGACCGGGACAAGGTCGGCCTTCCCATGGGGCACAAGGGGAAGCAGGAGCTCCTTGACCGGGTCATCGCCGGGTACGAGGGGAGCTGGGAGATGTTGAGCCCCTCCGGGGTGGCCGGCATCTACTCCTTCAAGCGGTTGAAAACGACGGGGTGGATCCTGGCGGCGGAGCGCCCGCTCGCCAGCGCCTACGAACCGATCGCCCGTGCCGAACGGCTCGTCCTCTACAGCCTCTGCGCTCTGCTGCCGCTGGCGCTCATCACCATCTGGCTCTTCGTCGGCCACCTCACCGCTCCACTTCTGATGTTCGCCGGCCGGGTGCGCGAGTCCGGGCGCGACGAGACCCCCTTCACACCGATCCCGCTGCAAAGCGGGGACGAGATCGGCGAGCTGGTGCAGGCCTTCAACGCGATGATGCAGGAGCTGGCCAGCCAGCGGCGTCTCCTGGAGCGGGAGAAGAGCTTCGCGGAAGAGCTTTTGCAGCATTCCGCCGTTCCCTGCTTCGTCATCGACGCCGGGCATCGGGTCATCATCTGGAACAGGGCGATGGAGGAGTTGACCGGCGTCGAGGCGTCGCGTCAGGTCGGCGGGGCCGAGCCGTGGCGCGCCTTCTACGAGGAGCCGCGCCGGGTGCTGGCCGATGTGGTGGTGGACGGAGCGCTGCAGGAGATGGCGGATCTCTACCCCTGCTACGCGGACTCGGCCCTCATCCCGGAGGGGCTCCGGGCGGAGGGGTGGTACCGGCTCAAGGGAAAACAGCGCTACCTCTGCTTCGACGCCGCCCCGATCCGGGACACCGAGGGGAACCTCCTGGCGGCGATCCAGACACTGCAGGACGTGACCACGCGCGCCAACACCGAAGAGCAGTTGAGGAACATGGTTGAGGCGATCGGCGAGAGCGAGGAGCGCTTCCGCCGCCTGGTCGAGCTATCCCTCGACGGCATCGCGATCCTCGTGGACCGCTGCTTCGTCTTCGTGAACCCGGCGGGGTGCGAGATGCTCGGGTGCCAGGTCCCCGATGAGCTTATGGGGCGTGAGATGCGCGAGTTCATCCAGAGGGAGTCGGAGGAGGTCTTCCTGGAGCAGATGAGCTACGCGGAGTCGAGCGATACCACCGCGCCGTGGGTCGAGGAGAGGCTTTTACGCAGCGACCGCACCGCCATCGAGGTGGAGCTCGGGGTGGGGCCCTTCGTGTACCGTGGGCAGAAGGCGCTGCAGGTCATCTTCCGGGACATCACCGAGCGAAAACTCGCCAAGGCGCGCCTGGAAACGCTGGCCCACTACGACTCGCTCACCTCTTTGCCTAACCGGGTGCTTTTCTTCGACCGGTTGAACCACGTGGTCTCGGAGGCGAAGCGCTACCATCACCCGATGGCGCTCATGTACCTGGATCTCGACTGCTTCAAGGAGGTGAACGACCGCTTCGGCCATGCCGCGGGGGACGTGGTGCTGTTGGAGGCGGGGCGCCGGCTGAAAGATTGCGTGCGGGCCTGCGACATGGTGGCGCGCATGGGAGGGGATGAATTCACCATCATCCTGAGCAAGATGGCGGAGCCGCAGGACGCGACGGTGGTTGCGGAGCGGATCATCGCGGCGTTCTCGCTCCCCTTCCAGTTGGAAGGGGAGGAGGCGTCGGTCGGGGTGAGCATAGGCATCTGCATCTACCCCGTTAACGATACCGATATGGATGGCATGGTGCGTTGCGCCGACGGCGCCATGTATCGCGCCAAACAGGACGGCAAGAACGTCTACCGTTACTGCGAGCCGCCGCTACGAATGGAAGGGGAGTTTATACCCTGAGGCTTTCCACCGCGGCCTCGTCCAGTGCGTTGGTGGTGACGAACTCGCTCTCGACGCCGTCGCAGGTTACCGCGATGGTGGCGGTTTCACCCGGCTCCGCCTTGGTGTAGCGCAATAGGATCTGCGCTGCGCGCTCGAGGAGTTCGGGAGAGCTTTCCCCCATGAGTGCCGCGAGGGGGCTTTTGCCGTCCTTCCAGCGCAGCGCCGCCTCACCCGCCTGGATGTTGCGCTCGACGAGATCGTTCTCCGCCTCGTTTCTCCCTACGATCACCTTGGTGCGACGTCCGATCCTGAAGTGGCGCCCGAGTTTCAGGAGTCTGAAGTCCCTCATGTTCAGTTCGTCGGAGTGGTCGAAGACGTCGCGGATCTTGCCGACGAAGGAGAGCTCGGTCAAAAGGCAGCCGCCGGCCGGGCAGGGGTAGTTTTTCACGTCGAGCTCTTCGGCGAGCTCGAACTGCTCCTTCCTGGAACGCCCGGAGATGGAGAGGAGCTTCTCGCGGTCCACCCACCCCTCCTGTTCCGGGATGGTCGGGTTGAAGTGCTTGGCCGAGAGGGGGCGCAAGAGGAGCCCCTCGAGGCCGCTCTCGCGCTCGATCACGCGCAGCGTGTCGCGGCGCTGGCTCATGGGGCGCTGGCCTAGCACCTCGCCGGTGATGACGAAGTCGGCGCCCGACTCCTCCATGTACTGTTTCGCCTTCTGCAAAAGGAAGATGCGGCAGTCGATGCAGGGGTTCATCCCCTTGCCGTAGCCGTGCTTCGGGTTCCTGATGATCTCAAGGTAGTCGGTTCCCTTGTGCATCACCTTGATGGGGATCTTGAACTCCTCCGCCACGCGAACCGCCTCAGACTTGCAGCCGGCGTTCTTTCCGGTGCAGGTGCAAAAGGGTGAGGTGAAGTTGAGCGCCTCTACTGCGATCCCCTGTTCGAGGAGCACCTTCACGGCGAGGGTGGAATCAAGTCCGCCCGAAAGCAGGGCGATGGCTTTTCTCTGCATGCAAACTCCTTATTCAATTGACAATTGAGAATTGGCAATTGACAACGTGTTGTCTTATTCAGTAATGATGGCAGTGACTTGCAACGCGACTTACGGATAGTCAGGAAGGGGATCTGCGTTGAGGTTCTGCTTGTAGAGGTACGGGGCATCGGCTCCTATGCCTGCATCAAACGTGGCATTGTCAATTGTCCACTGTCAATTGTCAATTGATTTGTGGCTTGGCATTGTCAATTGTCATTCGATGCGTTTTCGGTTACATTTCCGTGGCACCGCCATCTGCAGGAACCCGGAGGTAATGCAATGAACGGGCTTGTCAAGGAAGGGTCCATCGGTGAGGTCCTTTTCAAATCGCAGATCATCACCGAGCATGAGTTGAGGGCCGCCCTCGAGGCACAGAAGGTCTCGGGATGCCGGGTCGGCGAAGCGCTGGTCCGCATGGGGGTGGTCACCCAGGAGGACATCGACTGGGCCCTCGCCAATCAGTTGAACATCCCTTACGTACGCCTCAAGAAGGAGAACATCGACCCGGCCGCCGTGGAGAAGGTCCCGGGTGAGTTGGCGCGGCGCTACAGCCTCTGCCCGGTGGTCTTGACCGGCACCGAGCTTTCGGTAGCCATGGCCGACCCGCTCGACAAGGGCGCCATCGAGGAACTCTCCCGCATCACCGGGTGCCACGTCAACATCTCCGTCGGTCTCATCCGCGAGATCCGCGAGATGCACGAGATCCTCTACGGGCCCGACGTCACCCAGCCGGAGCTCGGTTTTTCCTCGGGGCTTTTCAGCGCGACCGTTCTCTCCGCCATCAACACGGACCTCACCTGTGCGACCCTTTTGAACCACCTCCTGTTGCGCGTGGTGCAGCAGAAGTTCGACAGCCTCGCCCTGCAGCCCCTGGGGGACCGGGTGCGCTTCCTCGCCCGTGCCGGGAGAAAGACCACCGAGCTCGGCAGCCTCGCCATCACCCACTACGCCCTTCTCACCGAGCGCATCCGGCGCCTCTGCTCGCTCCCCGCTGCCACCCAGGGTGCGTCGAACGGTGTGCTCAGGTTCTTGTTGCAGGGAAAGAAGATCCCCTTCCAGGCGCTCCTCATGGCGGGTGATGGCGGTGAATACGTGACGCTCAGGCTGCACGTGAGCGCGCCGCAGCTGAGCGGTCTCGACGACCTGGGGCTCGCCCCGCAACAGCGCGCCGACATCGACGCCCTGGCCGGCGTCCGCGACGGTCTCATCCTCTTCTCCGGCAGGGAGCCGGAGACGCGCGGCAGGCTCATCGACCTCTTCCTCGACTCGTGCGACCACACCGACCGCAACGTGATGATCGTGGGTGAGCGGCTCGGGCGCGGCAAGGTGCGCTTCCCCCGCCTCCCCTTGGCGCGCTGCTTAGCCGACGACACCGCCGCGGTGACGGCCCGGGCCATGGACCACGATCCCGACACCCTCGTCATCGAGGACATAACCGAGCTCCCCGCCTTCATCGCGGCGAGCAAGGCGGTGATGCGCGGCAAACTCGTGCTGGCCGGGGTCTCGCACGGGAGCAAGGGGGAGGTGCTGAAACAGCTGCTCTACCTGATCCAGAAGAACTTCCTGATCCCGACCCATCTGAAAGGGGTGGTCGGCTGCCGCAGCGTTTTCCTCCTTTGCCCCGACTGCAAGGAGCGCTACGTACCCGCACCGGAGGAGTTGGCAGCACTCAGGCTTCCGGCGAGCGAGCGCCCCTCATTCCGCCCCGTCGGCTGTCCCACCTGTGACCAGACCGGTTACCAAGACCGTAAATATCTCCTCGAGGTGCTCCGTTTCGACGGCGAGCTCCTGGAGGCGCTGGAGATGATCCGCAACAGCGACGAGATGCTCCGCTACCTGAGGGAGTCCGGCTTCCGTGGCGTGGCCGAAGAGGGGCTCGAGCTCCTCGAACGCGGGGAGATCTCCCCGGGCGAATACGTCGCCTCGATACTACTGTGACGGAGATGAAAAATGGCAAGAATTGATGCGCTGTTCAAGCTGTTGCACGATGCCGGGGCTTCCGATTTGCACCTCTCCGCGGGCTCTCCCCCGATTTTCCGTTTGCGCGGCGAAATGGAGCGTCAGAACTTCAAGTCGCTTTCCCACGAGGAGCTGAAGGCGATCCTCTTCGAGATCCTGACGCCGAAGCAGCGCGAGACCTTCGAGGAGAAGCACGACCTCGACTTCGCCTACTCGGTGCCGGGGCTTGCGCGCTTCCGCGGCAACTACATGTTGCAGCACCGCGGCATCGCCGCCGTGTTCAGGATCATCCCGAGCAAGATCCTCTCGGCCGATGACCTCGGTCTTCCGGACGGGATCCGGAACATGACCAAGCTCAGGAAGGGGCTCGTGCTCGTCACCGGTCCGACCGGGAGCGGCAAGTCCACAACCCTTGCCGCGATGATCGACCTGATCAACAGCACGCGGCGCGAGCACATCCTGACCCTCGAAGACCCGCTCGAATTCATCCACGAGAACAAGATGTCGCTTTTCAACCAGCGTCAGATCGGCGAGCACTCCGAGAGTTTCGCCAGTGCGCTGCGGGCGGCGTTGAGGGAAGACCCGGACGTGATCCTGGTTGGGGAGATGCGCGACCTGGAGACCATCAGCCTCGCCATGAGCGCCGCCGAGACCGGTCACCTCGTTTTCGGCACCCTGCACACGAGCTCCGCCGCGAAGACGGTGGACCGTATCATCGACGTCTTTCCGAAGGACGCCCAGGAGCAGGTGCGCGCCATTCTTTCCGAGTCGCTGAAGGGGGTCGTCTGCCAGCAGCTTTTGAAGACCGCCGACGGGAAGGGGAGGGCGGCCGCCCAGGAGATCATGGTCTGGAACCCCGCGGTCGGCAACCTGATCCGGGAAGGGAAGACCTTCCAGATCCCCTCGATCATGCAGACCGGTCGGAAGGACGGGATGCAGCTCATGGACCAGCACATCCTGGATCTGTTGAAGACCAAGCGGGTGAGCCCGGAAGAGGCGTACCGCTGCTGCCAGGACAAGCGGCAGTTCGAGCAGTACCTCACCACTCCGCCGGAGCATTAGCCTTTTGCGGACGGCCCCCCGGTAACGGAGGGGCCGTTTTTGTCGGACAGTCGGACCTGTCTGACTAGTCTGACTGGTCCGACCGGTCAGACGTCCGACTATGCCTTTTGCAGGAGCTGCCTCATGAAGTTCCCGGTTTCCCCACTGGTGCGCGGAGTGCACCCGCCCCCCATCTCCGAGGTGAAGGGGTGGCTCGCCGCAGCGAGCCCCGAACTCCCCCTCATCGACCTCTGCCAGGCGATCCCCGACTACCCGCCCCCCCCCGAGCTGATCGACCACCTGGAAACGGTGATGCGCGACCCGCTCACCTCGCGCTACAGCATCGACGAGGGGCTCCCCGAGGTGCGCGAGGCGGTCTGCCGCGGCTACCGCGAGCTCTACGGCGCCTGCATCGACCCTGCCCAGAGCTGCCTCACCATCGGCGCGAGCCAGGCGCTGTGGCTCGCCATGGTGACCCTGTGCCGCGCGGGGGACGAGGTGATCGTGCAGCTCCCGGCCTACTTCGACCACCCCATGGCGCTCGCCTCCTTGGGCATCCGCTGCGTCTTCGCCCCCTTCGACGAAAAAACGGGCGGTCTCCCGGATCTCTCTACCATAGAGGCGCTCATCACCGACAAAACGCGCGCCATCCTCATCGTCACGCCGAGCAACCCGACCGGTGCGGTGACCCCGCCGGACACGGTGCGCGAGCTTTACGAGCTTGCCTGCCGCCGCAACCTGGCGCTCGTTCTGGACGAGACCTACAACAGCTTCATCACCGGCGGCGTGCGCCCGCACCGGCTCTTCGAGGACCCCGACTGGGGGGACCACTTCGTCCACATCGCCTCCTTCGGCAAGACCTTCGCCCTCACCGGCTACCGTGCCGGGATGCTCGCCGCCTCGAAGGAGTTCATCGGCCACGCTTTGAAGGTGCAGGACACCATGGCGGTCTGCCAGCCGCGGGTGACCCAGCACGCGGTCCAGTACGGCTTCGAGCACCTCTCGGAATGGGTCACGCGCAACCGGGTCATGATGGAGCGGCGCCACGAGGTGTTCCGTGCCGAGATGCAGAAGGCGGGCAACCCGTTTCGCCTGGTGGCGAGCGGGCCGTTCTTCGGCTGGGTGGCGCACCCGTGCAGCGGGAGGACCGGCCGCCAGGTCGTGAAGCGGCTGGTAGAGGAGGCGGGGATGCTGCTTTTGCCGGGCGAGGTGTTCGGCCCAGGTCTTGAAGGGTACCTGCGCCTCGCCTTCGGGAACGTCACCGAGGATGCCATTCCCGAGGCGGTGCGCAGGTTCAGGGAGTTCGAGGTGTCGTCCTAGCGCTGCGCTTCTTACAGCGCTTCCTGCAGAAAGTCGATCAGCCCGTCGTTCACCTCTTCGGCGTGGGTCCAGTTGAGGCCGTGCGGTGCGCCGGCGACCACGACGAGCCGGCTTCCCTCCACCGCCTCGTGCGTGCGGCTCCCGGTCGCGGCGAAGGGGAGGATCCGGTCGTCATCGCCGTGGATCACCAGGGTGGGGATCTTGATGCTCAAAAGGTCGTCCCTGAAGTCGGTGAGCCAGGAGGTGACGCAGGCGAGGGTCCCGATGGGGGACGCCCCCGCCGCGACGTTCCAGCTAAGACGCAGCGCCTCCTCGCTTACCTGCCTCCTCCCCAGGGCATGCACGTTGTAAAAATTGCCCAGAAAGCTCGTCAGAAAAGAGAGCCTGTCGCGCTCGATCCCCTGCCGGATCCCCTCGAAGATGCTCCCGTCGAGCCCTGCGGGGTTTTCCGGCGTCTTCAGGAGAAACGGGGTCACCGCCCCCATGAAGACCGCCTTCTGCACCCGCTCCGATCCGTAGCGGCCGAGATAGCGCGCCACCTCGCCCCCTCCCATCGAGAAACCCACCAGCACCGCGTCGCGCAGGTCGAGCGCATTCATCAGCATGTTAAGATCGGCGGCGAGCGTATCGTAGTCGTACCCGGTGGACGGCCTGCCCGACGCCCCGAACCCGCGCCGGTCGTATGCGACCACCCGGTACCCCGCCTTGAGAAGGGCCGGTACCTGTTTCTCCCATGACCGGCTGCTGAGCGGCCAGCCGTGGATCAAAACCACCGGCTGCCCTTGTCCCATGTCCTCGTAATACAGGTCGATGCTGCAGGAGTTCTCCTTCCCTACGGTGATGAAACTCATCGCTATCCTCCTTCTGGGGCGATGCTTGAGGCCCCGGTTTGGATGGGCGCTGCGGCACAAGCTGTTCAGATACAGCATTTTACCTTCAAGTCAACCTTTCTCCACACTTTCCAAAGCGGTGCGCAATCACCTATTTCCTTGTCCATTTCCCTTGTGTCATCTTATACTGTCAAACCCGCACAATCTGTGTGGAAAACGCTCAAGCTATCTCTGTTCATCGCCGATCAGTAAAGCAACTTCAACTATTATTGATTGTGTTCAATACAGGCGACTGATGAACCAACCTCCTATTTCAATCCGTTATGCAGTCAAAGTCATCTGGGTGATGCTCCTTTTGCTGCTCTTTGCCACTGCGGCTGTCGGTGCGCCCTCGGCTTCAAAGGTAAAAAAGCCCGCCGCGGAGCCGACGGTGATCACCTTCGTCTATTTCCCGATGGCGGTCCCCGTCGCCGTCCTCGGGGAAACCTTGAAAAGGGACCGTTTGCTCAAGCGGGAGCTTGAGCGCGCCGGCTGCCGCATCGCGTTTCGGACCCTGGCCAAGGGAGCCGATGCGGTCCCGCTTGTGCGCAGCCGCCAGGTCGACGCGGTGATGTTCTCCGACATGCCCGCCATCGAGGCGGCAAGCTGCGGCGACCTCGTCATCGCGGGGACGGTGAAGCGAAGCTATTCCTCGGTGCTCGCGCGCAGCAACGTGGTGCTGGAACAACTGGCCGGGAAAAAGGTTGGGAACGTTCCTGGCTCCACCTCCCACTACGCGCTGTTGCAGGCGCTCGCCTCGGTCCGCCTCACCGAGCGCGAGGTGAACCTGGTCTCCATGGAGCTGCAAAAGATGCCGGAGGCGCTCGCGCAGGGGCGCATCGACGCCTTCGCGGCCTGGGAGCCGACGCCGACCATCACCATGAAGAAGTACCCGGGACAGTTCTGCGTCATTTACCGGCAGGTGAGTCTTTCCTTCTTCGCCCTTTCCGGAGAGCTGCTGCGGGTCAACCGCCCCGCGGCGGACGCGCTCTGCGCGGGTATCATCAGGGGGGTGCGCTGGCTCAAAAAGGGAAACAACCTGAACACGGCGAGCCAGTGGGCGGTCCATGGAATGACGGCCTTCAGCGGCAGGAACGCGGAGGTCAGCGCGGCCGACATCGCGGCGATCACCCGCAGCGACCTCCTCGACGTGCCCGCGGCACCGCTCATCTCCGCCGCGGACCGGGAGGCGAACTCGAACCTGCTGCGCGAGTTCGACTTCCTGAAGAGCATCGGCAGGGTCCCCGCCAACGCCTCGCGCGAGCGTTTCCGCTCCAGCATCCGTTCCGATCTTCTCGAGTCCGTCCTCGGCAGGCGCTCGCGGTTTCGCCTGACCACCTTTGATTATGCGCCGTGAGCGCCGGAGGATAACGTATGTCAGTCAGCCCCCCCCGCAGGGCGTGCCGCGCCCTTCTCAGCCTTAGGCTTCTGCATCTTGCGCTCGTCGTGCTGCTCATTCTCGTTCCCGCCGCGGTACCGGCGAAGATTGTGCCGCTTGCCTTGAGCTATCAGCCGCTCGCTTCTCCGGGCGGTGCTCTCGCCGCGGCGCTGCAGCGCGACCGCATCCTGCGCGAGGCCCTTGCCCGCCAAGGCTTTCAGCTGACCATGCTCCCGGTGCGGGACGGGGGGGAGGCGATCACGCAACTATCCCAGGGGCGCTCGGCGCTCGCCACCATGGGTGACATGCCCTTCATAAAGGCCGTCGCCTCCGGGATGCCGCTTTGCGCGGTGGCGCTGCTCAAGCAGAACTACGTCTCCGTGATCGGCCCCAGGGGGATGATGGCCTCCGATCTGAAAGGAAAGCGGATCGGCAACGCCTTCGGGACGACCGGGCATTTCGCACTCATGAAGACCCTGGCGGGGAGCGGGCTTAGCGAAGCGGATGCGGTGCTGGTCCCGATGGAGGTGAACGAGATGGAGGATGCCCTCTTGAATGGTAGCATCGACGCCTACGCTGCCTGGGCCCCCACCCCGGAACTCACCCTCGCACGCTATCCGGACCGCTTCACCGCCATCGGCAAGCAAAAAAGCATCGCCTTCCTTGCCATGAGCGCTAAGGTTGCCGACCTCCACCCGGAGGTCTCCAGGCTGGTCGCGGCGGCGCTCACGCGGGCGCTCATGTGGGGGGGACGGGACCGGGGCGCCCTGGAGAAGATGGCGCGCTGGAACGCGGCCGACATCGCCGCCTTGAACGGCAAACCGCTGCCGCAGGGAGCCCAGGCGCGCCTGGTCCAGGACCTGCGCTCGGATTTGAAGGCGGTCGGCAGGATACCCCGCATCCCGAGGGGGATCGAGGCGGACGGTTCGAGCCTTTGCGACGAGTTCCTCTTCCTGAAAAAGCTCGGCAAGGTGCCCGCTTCGGTACAGTGGTCCACGCTGAAGGGCAGCTTCAGGTTCGAGTACCTCGACCAGGTGATGAAAAACCCGAAACAGTACCGCATCACCAGGTTCGACTATGACTGAGGAAACGCCCGCACATCCCAGGCCGCGCATGCCCTGGCACTCCGGGATCGGCGGACGGGTCGTCATCACCTTCTGCACCCTGTCCTTATTGGTCCTCATGGCGGTGGAACTGAGCGAGCTCTACGGCCTTCCCTTCGGTGTGACCAAGGGAAGGGTCGCCGACAGCACCGCCAAGGAACTCACCGTCCTTTCCTCCATAGCGGACGGCAACAAGAAGCTGATCACCTCCTGGCTCGAAGAGCGCCACTCCGACACCCTCTCCGTCGCCAGTGCCCCCGTCGTCAGGTCTCTGGCCGTGCAACGGGTCGGCGCCGGCAGGCAGCCCGCGGACCGGGCGCTTGGCGAGTGGCTGGAGGTGGTGCGCTCCGCATACCGCTACGAGGGGGTCCACATCGTCGACCCCCAAAGCGGTGCGCTGGTGGCGGGGAGTGCCGATGACCTCCCCGATCCGCCGCTCGCCCCGGCGCTGCTCGGGGAAGCCTCCCGCCCGGGTAACGACGAAACCGTGAGCTTTCTCCCTGGCGGTCCCGGGCGCAGCGCACGGCTGCACCTCATCAGACAGATCGGCCAGGACCTGACCCCGGACGAGCGGCCGGTCCTGCTCCTTGACTGCTCCGTGGACCTGGACCAGGTCATGAAGCCGCTTCTGGAAGGTTCCATCGCCGGGGTCCTCGGGCGCTCCGGGGAGGTGGTCATGGTCGACGGCAAACGTCGCTTCCTCATGACCACGAGGCACCCGATGCCGGGGGGAACCCCCGTGGTCCCGCTCGTCACCGTCGACGGCGGCAAGGCGACGCGCCTCGCGACGGAGGGGAGCGAAGGGGCGATCAGGACGCTCGACTACCGCGGAGTACCGGTCCTCGCCGCGTTCAGGCACATCCCGCTCAACCCGGAGGTCTCCTGGGGGATGGTGGTGAAGATCGACGAGGCGGAGGCGATGGCGCCGGTGCGCCAGCAGCTGCAGCGCGCCCTCGTCTTCAGTGCGCTCGGGATCGTGGTCACCCTTTGCTGCGCCCTCGTGGTGGCCCGGTTGCTGGGGCGCCCCCTGGAGCGGATCGCCCGGACTGCGGCGGAGATAGAGGGGGGCGACCTGACCCTCAGGGTCCCCCTGGAGGGGACCAGGGAAACCATCGAGCTCGCCTATTCCTTCAACGCCATGGTGGACCGGCTGAAGCAGTCGCAAGAGGGGCTCGAACAGCGCGTGGTCGAGCGTACCCTGCAGCTTGAGGCGCTGAACCGCGAGTTGCAGCAGGAGATAACCGGGCGGGCGAGGGTGGAGGAGCGCCTGCGGGAGAGCAACGAGAAGTTCGCCGCCGCCTGGGACAGCGCCCCCGTGATGATCTCGCTCACCTCGCTCGACGACTGGCGCTTTCTCGACGTGAACAACAAGTTCTGCACCACCTCCGGGTTCATCCGGGAGGAGGCGGTAGGGAAGACGGCGGTGGAAATCGGCTGGATCCGCCCCGAGGACGCCGTCGCCATTCGCGAGAAGCTCGACCGCGAGGGTCGGATCCAGGACCTGGAGATCACCTGCCGCACGAGAAGCGGGCAACCCCTCCTCTGCCGGCGCTGGGGCGAGGTGATCACCCTCGCGGGACACAAGGCGCTCCTCTCCATCGTCATGGACATCACCCAGTACCGGAAGGTGGAAGAACAGTTCTACCAGGCGCAGAAGATGGAGTCGGTGGGGAGGCTCGCAGGCGGCGTCGCCCACGATTTCAACAACATGCTGAGCGTGATCCTGGGGCACGCCGAGCTTTGCCTCATGGACCCGGAGCACTCGCCGATGCAGCGCCGGCACCTGGAGGCGATCCGCGACGCCGGCGCGCGCTCCGCCGAGATCACCAAGCAGCTCCTGGCCTTCGCGCGGCGCCAGATCGCCGAGCCGAAGGTCCTCGACCTGAACGGGACGGTGGCCGGCATGCTCCGTATGCTGGAGCGCCTGATCGGGGAGGGGATCGAGCTTGTCTGGATCCCGGGCGCAGGACCTTGCCGGGTGAGGATCGACCCCGCCCAGGTGGACCAGATGCTCGCGAACCTCTGCGTCAACGCCCGCGACGCCATCGCCGGGATCGGCAGGCTCACCATCAGAACGGAAAATGTCGTCCTGAGCGACGCGGAGTGCCGCGTCAAGGGTGACCTCTCACCAGGCGCCTACGTGCTTCTGTCGGTCACCGACACCGGGGAAGGGATCGACGAGCCGCTCCTCGAGCACATCTTCGAACCCTTCTTCACCACGAAGGAGATGGGGAAGGGGACCGGGCTCGGCCTCGCCACCGTGTTCGGCATCGTGAAGCAGAACCAGGGGGGTATCCGGGTGGAGAGCCGCAAGGGGGTGGGGACCACCTTCGACATCTTCCTCCCGGCGGTCGAGGCCGGGGTAGCCGAGGGGCAGGAGGAGAAGGCCGTCGAACCGATCCAGGGGGGGGACGAGACCATCCTCCTCGTGGAGGACGAGCCGTCGGTCATCGAGATGAGCCGCACCATCCTCGAGAACCTCGGTTATCGCCTCATGGTGGCCAGGGACCCCGAGGAGGCGCTGCGCCTTGTGGGGGACGCTGAGGAGGCGGTCGATCTCCTCTTGACCGACGTGGTGATGCCGGGGATGAACGGCCGCGACCTTGCCCAGCGGCTCCAGGAGTTAAGGCCGGGACTCAAGTGCCTCTTCATGTCCGGTTACACCGCCGACATCATCGCCGACCACGGCGTGGTGCACGACAGCGTCAATTTCCTGCAGAAACCGTTCGATGTCAGGAGCCTCGCCGCCAAGGTGAGGTCGGTCCTCTCGGGAGTCACACCATGAGGTCAAACCGGCACCCCGCCATGAAATGGTCGGCCAAAGGCAAATCCCGCCTTGCCCCCCTTTTCGGCTAAGATGCTTCAGTCCTCCCCCTCCCCTTGCGGGAGGGGGAGGCCCGAGTGCAAGTTTTCCCCGGAATTCCCGGATTAACCAATGAAAAGGCCCCCGGCATGTGCCAGGGGGCCTTCTTGTTTCGGACGTGGGGGAGGGGAGGGTCACACCCTGAACCATTCCACCATCCCCTTCAGATCGCCGGCCAGGTGCGACAGACCGGCGGAGGACTCCCGGATGCCGCTGCAGGCGGTGCGCAGCTCACGCGTCAGGCCCGCGATCTCGTCCACGTTGTGGGAGACCTCGCTGCTCGATGCCGACTGCTCCTCGGTGGCGACGGCGATGCGCCGCACCATCTCGTTCACCTGCTCCACGTAGGTCGCGATGCGGTCGATCGCCTCCCCGGTCCCCTGCACGCGCTCGACGATGGTGTCCACGCACTTCCTCTCGTCACCCATCTTGGTCACCGAGCGGTTCACGCTCTCCTGCATCGCCTTGACGGTATGGTTGATGTCGGCTGTGGCCACCGCGGTGCGCTCGGCAAGCTGGCGTACGCTGTCGGCGACGACGGCGAAGCCTCGTCCCTGCTCGCCGGCCCGGGCCGCCTCGATGGCGGCGTTCAGGGCCAGAAGGTTCGTCTGGTCGGCGATGTCCCTGATCAGGACGCCGATCTCGCTGATCTGTGCGGACTGGTCGCTCAACTGCTCCACCATGAGGGCGGTTTCCGCGAAGCTTCCGGCGAAGTGCTGGAGTTCTTCCGCGGTCAACTGCATCGCCTCCTTCCCCTCCTTGGCGATCTCCATCATGGTGTCGGCCGCGTTCGCGGTGTCCGCCGTGTTTCTGGCCATGTCCATGGTGGTTGTGGTCATCTCGGAGATGGCGGTGGCAGAACCTTCGACGCGCTGCGCCTGACGCGCTGCACCGTCCTCCAGGACCCCTGCGGTGGCCGCCATCTGCTCGGAGCTCGCGGCAAGGGTGCTGGTCGCCTCGCCGATCCTGCCCACCACGTTTCTGAGGCTTCCCAGCATGCGGGCCATCGCCCCCTGTACCCTCCCCACCTCGTCCGCGCTCGTCGCCGCGATCTCGACGGCCAGGTTCCCTTCGGCCGCCTGCTCCGCCATGGCGATCAGCTCGCCTATCGGGCGGGAGATGGTGCGGAAGATCCACATGCCGACCAGGTTGCCGACGACGGCGGAGACGAGTGCTATCACCACGATGAGGGTCATGCTGTAGCGCACGGTGCGGTTCACCGTCCCGATCGCCTGCTCCTGCCCCTCCTGGGCTACCGTCACGGTCTGTTTCCCTTTTTCCGCCTGCTTCGCCACCACCTCGCGCAGCCGGGCACCTCCCTGTGCCGCCTTTTCCTGGAGCTGCATCTTCTGGTGCAGCTTGGCCACGATGCCGTCCTGGGCGAAGACGGTGTCGCGCACCCCGGCAAGCGAAGCGGCCACGCCGTTCAGGTTGCGCAACTCGCGCTCGGCGCCCGCCGCCTTCAAAAGCTGGGCGACCGACTTTTCCACCACGGTGAGGCGGGCGTAGTCCCGGGCGAACTCGGCGGCGACGGCGTCCAGCTCCTTCGGCGTGTTGGCGAAGAAGAGCCGGCCGGAAAGGCCCTCGAGTGACTTGCCGAGGGAGACGAGCTCGGTGTTGTAGGAGAGGACGTTCACCGCGGTGTTGGCGCGGGAGAGGTACCCCGGGAGCTTGTCCGACATCTTCCCGACCTGGACCTGGGCCCGGTCGACCTCGTCCTCGATGCGGTCCTCGACCTCGGAAAGCGTGGCGAGGGCCTCCTTCAATACGGCATCGGCGCGGTTCGCGTCCCCCCCCTCGGTGGCCAGTTTGACGAACTGGTCCGCCTTGGAGGTGAAAGTGGCGAATAGGCCGCCTATCTGCTTGTTCTGCCTTATGTTGCCGTTTTGCTGGATCCTTTTCAGCCCTCCCTGGTACTGGGTTACGCGCCTCTTCTCCGGGGAGCGCTGTATGTCGTAGAGGAGGTACCTCATGTCCTTCAGTGAAACCTTCAGGGTCTCTATGCTGGCGATGCTTCTCGAACTCTTGTCAGTCTCGTCGTTTGCCTTGGTATAGGCGGCGGAACTCGACTGTTGCAGGGTCCTTACCTTCACCTCCAGCTCCTGCAGTCGGCTGCTTGCCTCCTTGCTCTTCTGCAGGATGAGGGCATGGGCCTGGGTCGAGTCCCGCTCCGAGGCGAGCCGGGCCGTCATGGTGGCGAAGAGCTCCTGGGCGATGCTGCTGAACTCGGTGGACGCCTCGAGTTTCTCACCCGAGACCGCCTCCAGCTTTTCCTGTGAGGACCTAACTTCGGCGAGCGATTTCTCCGCCTCTGTCTTTGCGGCGGCAAAGTCCGTCTGGCTGCGGGCCGCTTCCACCTTGACGAGGTCGGCGGTCGCCCCCTGCAGGGCGCGCTGGAACTCCAGGGTGCGGACCTGGTACGGCGTGCTTTTCTCGGTGAGGTACGAGAGTTTCCCCCTGATGGAGTTCATGCTCAGAAAGCTTGCGACGGAGACCGCCGCAACGGCTACCACCACGATGGTGGCGTTCAACATCAGCTTTGCCTTGATGGTCATCACAATGCTCCTTGCTCGGGGGCGGCTGTCCCGGACGGGATATTTCCCCGTATTCTGTGGGACTTTTCGGCGTAACGCCCCTTTTCTTAAGAGCAAAGCGCGCCTTCTCTAATGGGGAATTAAGGAGGGGGTGGTGCGGATTCCCCTACGGGGAGTGGGTCAACCGGTGGTGCCGAGGCCGGCGGCGATGGCGTGCACCGTTTCCAGGAGCCGGAAAAGGAGCTCTTCCGACATCTCCCGGTTCTGACGCATCCCCTCCTGGCGCCACTGGCGCAGGAGGGCGATCTGGCGCTCGTGCAGCACGCGCAGGGCGTCCGCGCGGCGGGCGAGCGGGACGTGGACCGCGGGGCGGCGCTCCGCCAGGGGGCCGCCGTAGATCTCTTCCAAGACCCGCACGGTGCGCCGGTATTCGGCATGGATGGCGGAGAGGATCGGCTTTCTGAGACCTTCTTCGTGCACGAGCCCCGCGTACGCCTCCATGATGGCAGGGTCGGCGCTGGCGATGCTGGTGGCGGCGTTGCTGATTATGTAGTGCAGCGCGGTCCAGCTCTGGGTCGAACGGACGAACTGCGCGAAGAGGGGGGCGTCCTCGAGCATCAGCTCCTCGAGTGCCGAGCCGATGCCGTACCAGCCGGAGAGGAAGTAGCGCGCCTGGCTCCAGCTGAAGACCCACGGGATGGCGCGCAGGTCGGCCAAAGTGGTGTGGTCGGTGCGCCGGGCCGGCCGGGAGCCGATGCTGCTCGACTCGATGACGTCGATGGGGGTGGCCTGGCGGAAGAAGGTGACAAATCCCTCGCTGGCGAGGAGTTTTTCGTACTCGCACCGGCTGCGGTGCGCCAGACGGTCCATCACCGGTTCCAGCGGGTGCCCGGCACCCGGTTCGCGGCGCTCGGGGATGCTCACCCCGGCGGTGCCGGCGAGCAGAAGCTCCAGGTGGTAGGCGGCGTTCAACGGGTTCGAGTACTTTTGCGAGATCACCTCTCCCTGTTCGGTCAGGCGCAGGTCACCGCCGGCGGACCCTTCCGGGAGACCGCGCAGGAAGCGGCTCGTCGGCCCCGCCCCGCGGCTGATGGTTCCGCCCCGGCCGTGGAAAAAGCGCAGACGCACGTCTAGGCGCCGCCCCACCTCGAGCATCGCCTCCTGGGCCCGGTACAGCCCCCACAGGCTCGCCATGATGCCGCCGTCCTTGTTGCTGTCGCTGTAGCCTATCATCACCTGCTGCACCGGACGCTCGCCATGGAGCTCTGCGAGGGTGCGCCTGGTGACCGGGTGGCCCAGGAACCGCTCCAGGATGGAGGCGCTTCCCTCCAGGTCGTCGATGGTCTCGAAAAGGGGGACTACCGGGAGGCGGCAGACAAACCCCTGCGCCCCCCGGACGGCGAGCCCCGCCTCGCGCGCGAGCAGGTAGACCACGAGGAGATCGGAGACCCCGCGCGTCATGCTGACGATGAGGGAGCCAAGCCCTGCGCCGCCGAAGGAGGCGAGATGGGCGGCGAGCACGCGGTAGCAGCTGAGGACGCTCTCGGCCTCGCGTCCCGGTTTCGTTCCCGGGAGCAGGAAGGGGCGCGACGAGGCGAGCTCGCGGTCCAAAAAGGCGATGCGCTCCTCCTCGCTCCACCGTGAAAAACCGCTCTCCCCGGTCGCGGCGGTCATGAGCTGCTCCAGCGCGGCGTCGTGGAAGGCGCTGTTTTGCCTTACGTCCAGGGAAGCCAGGTGGAAGCCGAACACCTCGACGCTGCGCAAAACCGGCACCACGTCGGCCGCGGCCAGGCGGGCGGCGCCGCGCGCAACCAGGCTGTCCCGCAAAAGGCGCAGGTCGTCCTCGAGTTCGGCGGCCCGGCAATAGCGGGAGCCCTCGGCGCCGCAGAGGACCTCGCCGTCGCCGGTCACCTCCACCGGGAGCCTTGCCCGCATCATGTTCACCATCTGGCGCCACGGCTCTTCGGGGTTGCGCCTGAGCGCCTCCTCCCCCGGCGCACCGGTCCTTGTTCGCAGCTCCTCAAGGCGCCTGGTGAGCTCCGGGGGAGGCGCGAGGAGGCGGCGCGATATGCTGAGCCGACTGCCAAGCGTGGTGAGCTGCCCGTGCACCAGCATGAGCGCGTTCAACCTGAGCTCCCTCAGGGTCGCCTCGGTCACCTCCGCGGTTACCAGCGGGTGCCCGTCCCGGTCCCCTCCCACCCAGGTGCTGAAGGAGACGCGTGGGAGGCGCTCGGTCAAAAGCGATAGTTCTCCCTTGAGCCCCGCCTCGCGCCAGGCCCGGCAGATCCTGCGGTCGAGGATCGGGACCACCTGCGGGAAGATGTCGCGCAGGTGATAGATGATGGCGGCGAGCTCGTTCAGCACCTTCGGCTTTTCCAGGTGCACCTCGCCGGTGCGCCAGAGCCGCTCAAGCATCGCCACGATCTCCTCCCGGATCTCGTCGCGCTCCGCGGGGGTCCAGACCGTGTTCTCCCTCTTCACGAGGAGCAGGTAGAGTTCGCGCAGGTGCCGGAGCACCGACGCCCGCTTCGCCTCGGTCGGGTGGGCGGTGAGCACCGGTTCCACGCGGATCTCCCCGAGCATGGCCGCGATCTCCTCCTCGGGCACCCCGCTTCGCGAGAGCTTCTCCAGGACCCTCCCCCAAAGCCCCGGCTCGGCTACCAGCCCCTGGCTCGTTTCCAGGGCCCGTCTCGTCTGGACCGAGACGTTTTCCTCCGCCATACCGAGCAACTGGAAGGCGACCGACCACGCCCTCACGAACTTGCAGTCCTCGGAGGGGGCAACCGAGCCGTTCTTGGGAAGGCAGGAGGCGAGCCGGGACTCGCCCAGGCCGTGGAACATCTCCGCGAGACACTCCATAAGGTAGTCGAGGTCGCGCTGCAGTTTGTCCTCTCTGCCGGTTGCGTCCTGGGACGTCATGGCACACCCCCTTTGATCCTCGCTCCCGCAGGCACCATGCCGGTGAGATGCGGACCGTGATGAATGATACCCGAGATTGGCCCCCTGCAAACCCCGGGGCGGCTTGTTCATGTGAGAGCGCGTGTGCTACACTTCTTATTAAGAGGGGGAAAGGAGGCGTACCATGAAAACGTTACTGCTCGTGCTTCTGGCGATCGTAGCGATCATCCTGACCGCTTGGCTCGTGCTGATTCCCGCCGGTGTGGTGGCAGGTTCAATCAAGGCCTTCCGCCATGGTGAGCACGGTCACTGGGGCCACTGGAAAGGGTTGCGGCACCACGGCCCGCACTAGGCAAAGCCAAAGCGCATGATCGCTGGAGATAAAAAAAGGCCCTCGGCTCATTACAAGCCAGGGCCTTTTCCTTTTCGTTTTTCGGAAAGCGCGATAAGTGGTTACGGCACGCTTTTGAAGCCGCCTTTGTAGAAGTCCTCATCGCGCCCGTACGAGTAGGAGAAGTCCAGCTCGTCTAGGCACTGCTTGTTTTCCACCGGGATCTCGATGGTGAAGGGTTCCGTGCCGGCGAAGCGTCCGCTGAAGGTCTTGGTCTCTTTGGCCATGACCTTGCCTTTGGCGTCAATGAGCTTCGCGGTGAGCTGGAGCGAGGTGTAGGGGATGTCCTGACGCACGTTTTGAACCGTGCCGTCGATCCTGACCCCTTTGTCGGTTTCCTGCGCCTTCCATGCGATGGCAACTTCATGGTTGCTGAACTGGTGGGAGGCATAGGCGGGGTTCGCGTCCTGTTTCGAGCGAGTGGACGCACAGGCGGTGATCATGGAAAGCATCGTCACTGTCAAAGCCAATCTTTTCAGCATAAGTCACCTCCGTCTTATTGATGGGGCGCTTCTCAAAGAGCCCTTTGAAACTCTTTGAGTGTAACGCGAATATAACGGTGAGCAACTCTGGTATTTTGGGCGTTGTAGTTATGGTAACTCCCATGTCGCGCGCAACAAAAAGGCGGGGCGCCTTGCGACGCCCCGCCTCTTACTTGATCCGTTTAAGGCTACTTCTTGTGTTCCGCCTCACGGGTCATCGCCGCGGCCTCGGTCCTGATCTCCACCAGGTCCTTCTGCAGCTCGGCCAGGCCGTACCAGGTGACGTAGTCGGGGTTCATGTGGAACGCCCCCTGGAAGGCACGCATGCGGTGCTCCAGGAACATCACGTAGAGGGTCTGCTCGATCGGCGTCCTCGTGTCGTAGAAGGTGAGGAGGTCCGGATAGGCGGGCTGCCCCTTCTGCGGCTTGATGACCCCCTTCTCGTAGAGACCGGCGACGATGGTGATCGCCTCGGCCATCAGCTTGTCGGCTTCCTTGATCATCTGGTCGGCGTTGCCGAGCTGGGTCTTCGCGTAGGTGGCACTGTGGCACTTGCTGCAGATACCGACCATCTTGTCGCGGGACGCCTGCCACTCCTCCTTGGAGAGACGGGCGACCTTACCGGCTTTCACGAGGTCGAGACGCGCGGTCGGTTTGCCGGCCGGGTCGAGCACACCGAGACCTTTCAAGATGGTGACGCGGTAGCCCATCCACTCGGCGTCCTCCTCGGGGAGGCGCAGCGCCAGGAAGCCCCAGGAGGTCATCACGTTGTGGTCGCCGTCGCTCATGTGGCAGGTCTGGCAGGTGGGCGCGCGGCCGGTGTCACCTTCCATCTGGTAGATGGAGCCGTGTTTGGAGTTGGACCACATCTCCCATTGCGGGTGGTCGAAGCCCATGTGGCAGGTACGGCAGGCTTCCGGCTTCTTCGCCTCGGCCTTGCTGAATTTGTGACGGGTATGGCAGGAGTTGCAGGGGGAGCCGTACTGCCCTTCGGCGCGCGATTTCTCGTCGCGGATACCGACCTTGTGGCAGCCGCCGCACCCCTTCATCCCCTGGATGTAGGCGTGGGGCTGGAGCTTGTTGGTCGGCATGGCGTCCATGGCCACCCAGGCGGCGGCATGTTTGCCGGAAGCGTACTGGTCGTGCTGCTTGGTGTGGCACTCCTTGCAGGTCTTCTCGGTCGGCATGCTCACCTTGGCGACGTCGGCGGCGCTCTGGTGCGCCTTGCCGTGACAGCTGGAGCAGTCCACGCTGCCGCTCTTGCCCATTTCCCCTTCCAGGAAATCCTTTACGATGTTGGGCGTCACCTTCTCGTGACAGGTGATGCAGTTGCTCTTCCCGGCGAAGGCCGCCCCGGCGAGCATGAGTACCAGCGCCAGCGCCCCTCCCAGCTTCTTACAGCAATCGATCATGAAATACCTCCCCTTTATGGATAAAAAAACAGGGGACATGTAAACCACATGAAAACGGTCTTTTCCTTGACGCAGGTCAAAAAAGGGCGAACGGGAGGGGGGCTAGCGCGCGGGAAAGGCGAGCCTGAAGGCGATGAGCCACATGGTGCAGCCGACCATGATGTCGAGCATCCGCCAGGCCTGCGGCTTGCGGAAAAAGGGGGCGATGAGGCGTGCGCCGTAGCCGATGCCGTAGAACCAGGTGAGGGAGGCGGCCATGGCCCCGAGAGCGAAGGCGAGACGTGAGAGCCCCGGGTACTGCCCGGCGAGGCTTCCCAAAAGAAGCACCGTGTCCAGGAAGGCGTGCGGGTTCAAAAGGCTGAAGGAGACGGTCATGAGCACCACCTGCCTGAGCGGCACTTCGGAAGCTGTGCCGTCTTCCGACTCCAGCGTGCCGGGCTTGAAGGCGGCGGCGAAGGCGCGCAGGCCGTAGGCGAAGAGAAACAGGACCCCTCCCCAGAGCGTCAGCTTCATGAAAAGCGGGGAGGCGGCAACCACGGTGCTGAAGCCTCCCGCACCGAGCGAGATGAGCAGGGAATCGCAGAGAAAGCAGATGGTGCAGACGGTGAAGACGTACTGCCGCTTGAGCCCCTGGCGCAGCACGAAGGCGTTCTGGCTCCCGATGGCGATGATGAGGCCGGCACCGAGGCCGAAGCCGCTCAGTAGAGGGGAAAGGAGCTGGGTCATGGCGCGGGGAGATCCCTTGTCAGCGTTTGACGACGAAGAGGAGGCCGCGTTCGCAGCGCTCGTCGGGCCTGCTGCTCTTCGTGAAGTGGTAATGGGGGAGGTCCAGTTCCCGCACCCGCTGCGTGATGAGCGCCATGTTCGGGTAGTCGACGGTGTTGTTGGTGTCGTGGAAGAAGAGGATGCCGCCCGGGCGCACCACGCGCAGGTGCTCGTCCACCCAGGTGCCGCTGTTCACGTGGTCGGCGTCCGAAATGAGGAAATCGTAGGCGTTGTCGGGGGAGTTCGCGAGGAAGGTGCGCTCTTCCATCGGGGCGACCACGTTCACCCCGGCCATGCGCAGGTTGCCCGCAACGTCCTCCATGTCGCCGCCGCGCGCGTCACCCCAGTTGTCGACGCAGGTGAGCTTCCCTTTCCCGTTGTAGCGCAGCGCGTGAACGAGGCTCACGGTGAGATAGCCGGTGCCGATGCCGAGTTCGAGCACGTCGTCCGGCTTTTGCGCCAGGAGCGTGCCGATGATGAACATGTTGTGGCTGCGGTCTATGGCGACCTCTCCCGCGCCGGACTCCATCGTGTTGAGCAGTGCGAAGTAATCGTTCAGGGGCTGCATTTGAGTCCTCCGTGGCACCGGGGTTTGACAAGCGATGCCGGCAACTTAGAGCCGACGGCTTCATTTTGCAAGGGAAAAAGCGGCTCGGGAAAAAACGAAGGCCCGGGGGAGACTCCGGGCCTTGCCTTGATGGGGACTATTTGTCGTGGCAGGTGATGCAGAGCGCGCTGTTCTTGTCGCTCTTGATCAGGTGCCCCTTGGCGGGGTTCAAGGGATCATGACAGGTGAGGCACCCCACGGCGCCGTTCACCATGATCATGTTGCGTTCCTGGGGCGAGATCGGTTTGTACCCCTGCTTGCTCACGTAGCTTTGATAGATCATCCCGATGGGGTGCTCCCCGTCGAAGGAGTGCACATGCATCGTCTTGTTGGACGCGTTGTTGCGCAGGTTCACCCGGACGTCCGGCCCTGCCGCGCCGTCGTGGCAGCCGATGCATTCCCTCGACAGCGGGTCGATCTCCGGCGGTGCGTCGGCCGGTGCCGGACCCGCGTTAGCTATGAGAAGCGCCGCCGCTGCTGCGATCAGTGCGCTTTTTCTATTGCTCCATGGCATGTTTGCCCCCTTGTCAGGCCGGTTCATAAAATGCGTGCTGTCCGATCTCTTCGGCGGCACTCCGGCGGGACTTTAGGGGAAGAAGCCTTT
Source organism: Geomonas ferrireducens (assembly GCF_004917065.1). Classification (NCBI taxonomy): domain Bacteria; kingdom Pseudomonadati; phylum Thermodesulfobacteriota; class Desulfuromonadia; order Geobacterales; family Geobacteraceae; genus Geomonas; species Geomonas ferrireducens. The sequence continues at coordinate 980,969 of NZ_SSYA01000001.1, read as the reverse complement.
TCCGGCCTACCTCGTTCTGGAACCCCATGAGAAGCTCACCAGGGCGAAGGAGCGCTCTCCCGAGGTCTCGACTTCGTCCGCGTCGGCAGTCTCCTCCCGGTCGTCGATCCTGCTGTTCATCTTCGCCTTTTCCACCTTGGCCAAGTACGCCTTTTGCGCCTCGACCGACTTTTGCAGCATCAGGGAGTAAGGGCAGATCCCCTTGGTGGATGCGGTTGCCGCTGGGGTCTCGTCGGCATGGGCTGCCGTGTTGAGCCCCTCCAGTGCAACGGCGGCGATGGTGAGTGCCAGTATGGTGAAAAGCTTTGCTTGAAATCTGGTCAGGGTTCTCATGGCTTCCTCCTGTGCGGTGCGTGTTAACCGCACAGTTACAAGGAGGATGCCATCCTGCCGTAAAAAGATCAGACTAATAACCCTTCTAATTACTGGTGTTTAGCTTGAATCTTGAAAATCCATTTCGTACCGGGTGTTCAGCCTCTGCACAATCGCGACGGAAGGGGTGTTCAGGTTCTGATATCAATCCCGTTCCACGGCGAGCGCCGCGATGAACCACTCGTCCTCCAAATCGAATAGCAGCGTCATCACCTCCGGCTTCTTGGCCACGTGGATCACGTACTGCTTTCCAGAGACGATGGAAGGGGTGGAAAGCCGTATGGCGAGGGACTCCTCGGAAAGGTAGCGCTTGAAGGCGCCGGCGAGGACGTTGGCCACCTCGCCCAGGGCGTCCTCCACCTCCTCGTCGCTGGGTTCATCGATGTCGAGCATCTGGCAGGCCATGCGATGCGCCAGCCGTGTCGAGACGTGCAGGCTCACCAGGCCGTTGTATGCACCGGCAAGGCCGACCAGGCCGCTGATGCAGTCGGCGAAGTTGGAGGCGGGATCGACCGAGAGAGGCAGGTGCAGCAGGTGGTCCATGCCGAGGAGGGTCGAGAAGATCTTTCTCGTTTCCTGGACGAGCGATTTTTCCAGAGCCGGTCCGGCGCAGCCGATTCTTGCAAGCAAATGATCCGAGAACATGTCTTTTTCTCCATCCCAAGTGGAAGTACGGCTGCACCCGTTGTCCCGCACGAAGACAGAAAAGGGCGTGCCCGATGTATCGACAAGGGGTAGAGCAGGGAGCGTGCCATCAGCCGAAGGTGCGGTGGGCCGGGAGTTTGGCGGGGGGGAGCCGGTGAAATGGGTGTCCCGGTTGGGGACGGTGTGGGTACTTCGGGGACACCGATGAACGGCGGATGCGGCGGAAATCAGGGGGAGCCGGAGTCAGGACGTGGTGTGGTCTCCGGCCGAATTTGCTCTAGTCATGTGGACGGTTGTGTGGTGAACAGCGCGGTCGCCCGGGGCGCGCGGCACCATCTTCGCTGTGGCGGCCGGATGCAGCCGCCTACCTCGGCCTTCTGGGACCCGGCGCAAAGCCGCGTCCGAGCGTGGCATCAAGCTCGTCGATCCAACCCGCCTTCGCGCTTGGAAAGGCGTCGGCGTAAGGTACGTACGGCTTGATGTCCAGGACCGGGGTCCCGTCGAGAAGGTCCACGCCGCGCAGGTGCAGTGTCTTCCCTTCGATCCCGACCAGTTTCACCGCCGACAGGCCGATGGAGTTGGGGCGGTGCGGCGACCGTGTGGCGAGGACGCCGCGTTTCGGACCGCCCCGCGGCGGTTTGACGCTGCTGCGCCACCCTTCGCTCAAATGAAAGGCGAAGATGAGCCAGAGCCTTTCGAAACCTTTCAGGTCCTGTATCGCCTTCTCGTCCAGCCATTCCTCGAGTTCAAGTGTGGCCGACGCAGGTTCTCCGGTCTGTGTTCCCGACACCACGGTACCCTGATGCGGCGCATCGATGCGACGTGCATAGGGGGATCTAAGCGTGCCGATGGGGCGGTAGGTGAAATGGGTGTTCTGGATCATGCCCTTCTTCTATCTTGTCCTTCTTTTGTCGGGCGGGGATGTTAGAACACGCCTGATGAAAACGCAACAAAAAGCGCGGGAAATATAGCCGCGCGCGGTGGCTTGACACAAATAAAGAGGCCCCCGGACAACCGGGGGCCTCGAAACTTCGGTCAGGCCTGTGAATCTGTTTCAGGTGAGGTCGAGATCGTCTCTACTGCACCGGAATGGAACCGGTCATCACCGTGTCGGCGATCTGCACGCCGTACTGGTCGACGAGGTACGCGGTGTAGGAAATGTCGTTGATGGTTACCGACACGATGCTGTAACCGGCGGGTACGAGGGCGGGGTCTACCAGGTCAGCATTGGGGACCACGGAAAGGGTGGCGCCCCAGTTGTAGCCGGTGATTTTCCCCTTCGGGTTGAGGCGTCCCTTCTCGATGGTCGGCTCGGTGATGGCGGTCATGCCGGCGCTGCCGTTGAAGGTGTAGGTCTTGGTCGAGGGGGGGGTGGTCACGGTCGAGGTCTCATAGGTGCCGGTCCAGATGGCGCCGTTGGTCGCTTTCGGATTGCCGTTCTTGTCCCAGCAGGCGTCCTTCGTGGTGACGTCGGCGGTCTCCCTGGTGACGAGGGTGCATTTGCCGGGGACGAAAATGGTTACGGTGGAGGTTTCACCCGCTACGGTCTCGGTCTTCTCGGCGACGAAGGAGTAGTCGTAGGTGATGTCTACGACGACGTTTTTCTTGCTCTGGATGGCGCCATGGTTAACCGTTCCGTTAACGGAGGCGGCATCGTTTGTGTAGCCGTACCCGGTTACCTTGAAATCCCCGGTGACATCGGCAAAAGCCGCCACACAGCTCATCGCGAAACACGCTGCCGCCACCATGGCCGTCAATACTGTCTTTTTCATTTCTTTCTCCTTTTCGATGATTGAATTAACTGCCTATCTCATTGCACAAGGTGTCGTTTATGATCGCTAATGCCGGTTGTCGGCAGCGCTGAAGCGCCGTCATCTATGCGGCCATCTCTATCGAGTGCCTGTTGATGACTGCGGCGGCCCCCGTCCATGATGCTCCGGGTTCGATTCTTACCACCTGCGCCTCGCACTGCACACGAACCGGCTGCTGGGTCCCCAGGTACCTCAGCACCATGAAGAATTCGATCTGCTCTCCAAGCGCCACGGGCTGGTCCGTCGTGAAGAAGACGCCATCGGCGCTGTAATCGCGGGTGGTACCGACGCCGTTCTTGAATTCGATGGGTATTTCACCGTAGAAGCGGCTCGATTTTCTGTTGTCGCGACTGTACATGCTCATAGTATGACGACGCAGGTTGTAAGAGTGTGTAGGATGCTGGAGCAAGATGGTGTAAGAATACATTGGTGGAAGGAATTTATTAATATGTGGCAGGGTATATTTTCTCTATAACCTTGGGATTACACGTCTATACTTTTGGGTATACCTGCTGCAGCCCTGCCCCATGCGAGCTTAAGAGAGAGACGCGCTGCGGCATACTTTAGGTGCCCGCTCCTCCACTTGATGGCGAAGGCAGGGCTGTAGGAACTGGGGTGGCTTGTTCTGGAGACGATATGAACAAGACTTAGGGACAGACATCATATATTCGGTAAAGGGCGGATTCGAAATCACCTATGAGTAGGCGGATGCCGGTGTGTTATACCTAATCAGGAACACGAGGTGTTTCGATGAAACGACTTGCCGCATGCTGCTGTCTCTTCCTTAACCTGTTACTGACGGCGCACGTTGCCTGTGCAGCTTCACAGGGTACGTATACCTTCGCCGTTGTTCCCTATTACAGTCCCGAGAAGATCTGGACGCTTTTCACACCGGTGGTGAATTACCTCAGCAAGACCACCGGTGACAAATGGCAGCTCCAGCTCTACCCGAATCACGCCGAATTTCTCAACGACATCTGCAACGGAAAGATCTCTGCTGCCTTCACCGGTCCGGTTCCGCTCGCCCGTGCCTATGAGGCGTGCGGCGCCAGACCCTTGCTGGTCGCCCTCGCTCCAAACGGCAAGCCGGTTTACCACTCCGTCTTCGTCTCGAGCGATCAAGCGATCCGGAACCTGCGCGACCTGAAAGGGAAGCGGGTAGGCTTTTTCAAGGGCTCCACGGCTGCACACGTGGTTCCGGTGAGGATGCTCAAGGATGCCGGGGTCTACATGGCGGACATCTCGCCCGTGTTTCTTGGCAGCCAGGACAAGCTCGTATCCGCGATGCTGACCGGCGACATAGCCGCGGCCGGGATAAAGGAGAGCCTGTACGAGAAGGTCTCCCGTGAAAAGTTGCATGTCCTCTCCCGTTCCGAGGCCCTTCCAAATTTCGCCGTCTGCGCCCTCCCCACTTTCCCTGCAAAGGCCCGAGACCGGCTCGTTTCATCCTTACTGAAACTCAAACCCTTGACCAATGCACGGGACAAGGTGTTTGTCAGCCACTGGGACGACGAAGTGAAGCACGGTTTCGTCACCCCTGACCGGGACTTCCTCGTCGGCGTCTTCCGAATCCGTGACATGTTCAAGGACGCAGGTAATGGCATTCGATAGAAAAAGCCTAGGCTTCAAGCTCATAGCTCCCAGCCTCGTTGTTATCGCCGTTGTCTTCTTCGCTCTGCTTTTCCTCATCAAGTCAATCACCGTCCGGGTCCACGACGACTACGTCCGCTTTACCCTGGCCTCTGCCAACGGCGAAGTGCGCAAGGTCCTCACCACCGCCGCTAACGACCTCACCGCCGCCCTGCTTACCGGAAACGAAGAAGTCACCGAGGCGAAACAGAAAAGCGTAATGGAGACACTGAGGCTGCTCTGGTCTGGAACCAGCCACGGCGGTGTCGTCATCGACTCGAGCGGAGTCGTGCTTTGCACCACGCTCCCCCTCCCGGTTACCCGGGCGGTGGCAGCCCAGGCTGCGGAAGGGTACCGTGCCATAAAGGTCGGTGGCGATGAAGTGGCGGCCTTCGGTCAGCGCTTCCCCATGTGGGGATGGAACGTGGTGACGGTGAGCAAGGCCCGTAACACTTGGCTGCAGGACGGCAAGGTTGCCATGCTGGCGCCGCTGGTAGCCACCGGGTGCCTGGTCATGGTTTTCGGCATATTCCTGGTGCTCAGAAAGAACCTGCAGCGCCCGGTGGAGAGCATGGTTGCGGCGGTAAGTTCATCCAGAAAGGTGGAGCCGACCGGCGTCACGGAATTCGACATCGTCGGGAACGTTGTCAACGACGCCTTCCAGCGCCTTACGGAACAGACGGAGACCTTGCTACAGGAGCTGGCGGAGCGGACGAGGATACAGGAAGAGCTTAGGGGCAAGGACGAACGGATACACAATCTGCTCGACTGCACGGAGGAAGGGATCTTCGGGGTGGACGCGGAGGGCGTCTGCACCTTCTGCAACCGTTCCTGCCTGCAACTGCTCGGCTACCAGCAGGAGGAAGATCTGCTGGGTAAGCGGATCCACGACCTCATCCATCCTCCGGGGGGGGACGGTGACGAGGTCGCCAGCGAGGACTGTCCGGTGTGCAACACGTTTCGAACCGGGGCCGGCGCCCATCTCCCGGCCGAGGTGCTCTGGCGCGCGGACGGGACGGCGCTGGAGACCGAATTGTGGGCGCACCCGGTCGTGGACGACGGGAGGATTTGCGGCGCGGTGGTCACCTTCATCGACGTGACGCAGCGCAAGCTGCTCGAGGACCAACTGATCCAGGCGCAGAAGATGGAGTCGATCGGCAGGCTCGCAGGAGGTATCGCCCACGACTTCAACAACCTCTTGACCCCCATCATGGGGTACTGCGAGCTGCTGCGGCTCGACCTGCCGGAAAACACGCTGGTTCAGGAGCGTTGCGGGAACATGCTGAAAGCCGCCGGAGGGGCGAAGGAACTGGTGCAGCAACTGCTTAGTTTCAGCAGGAAACAGGTCCTCGAGATGAAGGTGATCGACCTGAACCAGGCGGTTGCCGACTTCCGGAGCATCTTGCGTCGCACCATCCGCGAGAGCATCGATCTCAATATGTCGCTTGCGGAAGGACGCTATCCGGTAAGGGCGGACAAAAACCAGATCGAGCAGGTGGTGATGAACCTCGTGGTGAATGCGCAGGACGCGATCAGGGAGCATGGCGTGGTCACCATCGAGACGGCGCCGGTGCTTCTGGATGACGAGTACGCCCGCCTGCACAAGGACGTCATCCCCGGGCGGTACCTCATGCTAGCCGTGGCCGACGACGGTTGCGGCATGGACCAGGAAACGCGGCAGCGCGTCTTCGAGCCTTTCTTCACTACCAAGGGGATCGGCAAGGGGACCGGGCTTGGCCTTGCCACCGTCTACGGCATCGTGCGACAGCACGGCGGCAACATCTGGGTGTACAGCGAACCGAGCAAGGGGACCGTCTTCAAGTGTTACTTCCCGCTCGCGGAGGGGGCGGCGGTTGCCGAGCGCGCCGATGCCGGCGGCAAGGTCGCCCTGGAGGGAGCAAGGCGGACCATCCTTCTCGTCGAGGACAACGAGATGGTGCGCCTGCTTGTGGCCGAGCTTCTGGCGCAGGCGGGGTTCGAGATGCTGATAGCCGGAGATCCGAAGGAAGCGCTGAAACTTTCCGAGGGTCGCCGCGTGGATCTGCTCGTTACCGACGTGGTGCTCCCGCACATGTCCGGCCCGCAGCTGCACAGAAAGCTCCTCCAGCACGATGCCGGACTGAAGGTACTGTACATGTCCGGTTACACGAGCAACGCCATCGTGCACCAGGGAGTGCTGGACGAAGGCACGCACTACATCGCGAAGCCCTTCGCGCTGAACGATTTCGCCCGCAAGGTCGCCGAGGTGCTTGCCGCCTCAAGGTGAGGCCTGTGCGGGGTCGGCAACTTCACTCTCCTCCCGTGCGGTCTCGCGGCCCACGTCCGGGATGCCTGGAGCGCCTGGAGAAGAAAGATGGCGCTGATCCAGAGTAGCTGGTCTGCAAAGTCGCAGAGGTGCCTGTCTCGAGTCGAGGAAAAGGCGTTCTGTCTTAAGGTGAAGCCTCGTTCAGCCGATAGGGAATGATGTGGCCGGCAAACGGCCTGTCGCGTGCGGCGCGGAGGAGCAGCTTGTCGGATGCCTCGCGGCTTCCGGAGGGCTTCATATGCCCGCCCGGTGCGGCACGACTTTGCAGCGAGGTGCGGGATGTTGTTAAAGGATCTTTTCAAGCTGGCGATTCCGCCTGGCGCCACCGTTTTCGACATCGGCGCCTTTCAGGGGGAACTCTCGCTTTTCTTTGCGGCTTTGACGGGACAAGCAGGGCGCGTGTACTCATTCGAGCCTCACCCCGAGCACTTCCTTGCGCTGTCGATGCGCGCCTGCGAAGAGGCCTGCGCCAACGTATTCCCTTATTGCCGGGCCATTTCGGCCATCGCCGGTCATCAGGTGCTTTACCTTGCGCCGGAGGAGACTGCGCAATCCTCCAGTATCCTACCCGAGCTGGGAACCGAGGCCCGGCTCGGAGCGGGAGTGCGCCGCTGCTTGGTGGAGACCGACACGGTGGATGATTTTTCGCGCTCGATCGGCCGAGTTCCCGACTTCATCAAAATCGACACCGAGGGTGCCGAGCGCCTAGTGCTTGAGGGGGCGCGCCGCGTCATCGAGTCGTCCTTTCCTACCATCGTTTTCGAGGGGGTCTTCGGATACGATACAGGACTAGGAGCCTTCTCCTTTGGTGAAGCGGTGCCGTCCCATGTAGCATGGCTCGAATCGATCGGGTATCGCATCTGTGTTGTCGACATCGACTACCTCATCAGTGCCTGGGTCCCGGAAGGATCCCGAGCTTACGCAACGAACTACGGGCTCTTGTCGCTTACCTCCGCAGAGTTCTCTCAGTTACCACTCATCGGCTGCAACCTCGTCGCTTTCCACAGCTCGCGGAGAGACGTGTTTGAGCGGTTGGACGCGGCCGTGTCCGATCGCCTGCTTGACCTCATGACGCGCCTCGGTATCTCGCTTGGTGCCTCTTCCGGCCTTGGCTGATCAATAATCGGTTTGACAAGGCGTTACGGCAGCTGATATAGGTTCCGCATGTATTATCCCTTCTCCAGCATATTACCCCCTCCCGCAGCCATTCTCGCCTAGCAAGGCAGTCTGGCGGCTACCCCTTCAGTTCGCACCCCGCGTTCGCACTACAGTTGCGCCTTTCTGCCTTGATCTCTGAGTGTTCCTTTTTCCTCTGAGCTTCAAGGAGACTTCATATGCAGTCACCGCACACTTCCCGCGCAGCGTCGCGCCGCGGGCTTTTACTGATCATGCTCGCCGCGGTACTTTGGGGTACCGTCGGCATTTCCACCAAGACCATTTATCAAATCACCGCCACCAATCCGCTTTCCATCGGTTTCTTTCGTCTTGCGTTCTCTCTCCCCGTCTTGTTCTCGGTCTGCTGGGCAAGGCTCGGAAGAAAGATGTTCCAGGTTTCCCGCACCGATCTCGGGCTGATGATGCTCGTCGGTTTGCTGACCGCTTTGTACCAGGCATGCTACTTCGGAGCCATCGCCCGTACCGGGGTCGCGGTGGCAACGGTGATAACGCTCTGCACGGCGCCGGTCATGGTCGCCGTCGCTTCCGCCGCGTTGACGAAGAAGGGGCCTTCGAGGATGACGCTTTTGGCCCTGTTAGGCGCCCTTACGGGAACCGGCCTGCTGGTTCTGTCCCAGGAACAGTCAAAGCTTTCCGGAGCGGACGCAAGCGGCATTGCGCTGGCCTTTGTCTCGGCCTTCAGCTACGGGATGATGACCATCGCCTCGCAACGGCTCGCAGCGCGATACGACCCGTTTCAGTCTCTTGCGATCAGTTTCGCCATCGGGGCTGCCATACTGTTCGGTGTCGCACGTTCCCAAGGCATGGTCGTGACCTATCCTCCCCTTGCCTGGACGGTACTTGTCTACCTAGGCGCGGTACCGACGGCACTCGCCTATGTGCTCTTCTTGAAAGGGATGCGTTCCACCTCGGCGACTGCGGCGAGTATCAGCACGCTTCTTGAGCCGCTGGTCGCGACTCTGCTGGCCTGGTTCCTCTTCGGGGAGCGCTTCTCTCCGATGGGATTTCTGGGTGTTGCCCTGTTGATAGCGTCTTTGCTGTTGCTGTATCTGCAGGGGGCGCTGAGGGTGCGAAAAAAAGAGGGCTGCTAACCTGGGGGGCGCTTTTCCGGGCAACGGGCGGAAAGAGCTGAAAACAATGAGGCCCCTGGCTTTCGCCAGGGGCCGAAACAACTGCTCGAGTGTAGCTCGCCTTTATTTGGGTTCTTCCGGGAATTCCGGGGGAACGTGAAGTGCAGTTGCCTACGAAGCGCTGCATGCGCCCTGACGTTCCCCCCTTTGCGAAGGGGGGCAGGGGGGATTTGCCTTTTTTCCCGGCTTAAGGCACGCGCGTTTCCGCTAAATTCCCTGAGGACCTTCTATTTTGCCGTTATGACGAGGGCGGCGCTGGTCACTTCTTCCTTCACCGGCTTGGTCTGGAAACGGTCCGTGCAATAGAGCAGTTTCGCCTTCACGGTGTACTCGCCCGGCGCCAGAGCCGGGTCCCAGTGAAGCGTCCGTTCCTCACCGGCGCGAATGGAAGCCTCGTGCGGTCCCATGACGTCGGTGGTCTGCCCGTCCGTGGTCGGGGCGAACATCCATTCCTTCCGGCTCGTGCTTACTCCCTTTTTATCCGACACCTCAACCTGAAGGTAGACTGCGCGCGACGGTTCGCCGGTCGGCACGGAGTGTCCCGCGCCGATGTTCACGACCGCGAAGTCGAGCGACTGCTTGTTTTCATACGGCTGAACGATGGTGACACTCAGGGAGCTCAGATGACGCTGCCTTGAATGCGAGCCCGTCCAGGTGTGCCGCCCGACGCTGCGGGGGGGGACGTCGAAGTCCTCGGCAGTCTTGCGAAGCGTCCGGGGCATGTGGCAGTCCTGGCACTGGTCTTTTCCAAGGCCCGGCTTGTAGTAATCCTCCTGCCATTCGAGGAAGGTCTGGAACATCTTCCCCGGGACCCGTTTGTCGGGTGACTGGTAGCCGTGGCAGTGGCCGCACATGATGGAACTCTGCAGTGCCGGTTCGACTACCGTTTTATGCGGCGCGCCGCTCGTACTGTGTGACGCACGGACGTTGCCGTCGGGGGTCAGATGGCAGCTTGCACAGGTGAGTCCGCCATTGGTCGCCGCGGCGGTTTTGGGCTTTACTTTGCCGTCCGCACCTTTGTCGGTGATGTTGAAGGCGTCGGGGAAGTGGCAGCTGTCGCAGTGAAAGTCCTTCTTGTCCTGGCCGCGCGACTCGGAAAGTGCGGTCGCATGAGCCGTCGCCGAGGAGCTGACTTTTGCGGGCATGGCGATGTTGCCGTGTTTCGTCTGTGCATGGGCACTACGGTTATCGCTACCGGTGCCGAGGGTGTATTCCCGGTAGATGGCGCTATGGCATGCACCGCACGTTTCAGAGGGAGTTGCCGTCCCGAGCGGAAAGGTAAGGTCTTCCGCAAAAGCGACAGGGCTGACAGAAATGAGCACGGTAAACGAGGACAAAGCCGCCAAGGTTAATTTCAATCGATCAAGCACTGGATTCTCCTTTTCTTCATTTGGAACAAAACATTCTGCAGACTCTTCCCGTTGAACGCATCACTTTATGGCTTCCGCGACTGGGACTCAAGCGGGAGCCATGCCACTCTTCTTGCTACACGGCCGGCCGGTTGATCGCTAGATTAAGCCGGGACTCGCTCCTCGTACAGGTGCAGTTTTAAATCTGTTTGCAGGGGCAGATTGTGGCCTCGGGTGAGGACGTGTTACCAGTTTCGGAAGCCCTAAAATAGAAAATAATTTTAAAGAAATTCATATGCTGACCGACTTGGAGAACTGTTGTCTCGACTGTTGCTATCCGGACTGGATTGTGGAGCTATTTGACAATAGGAGGTTTTTATGAAACCCGGCTTATGGTTCACCGTTGTTCTGGCTGCAGCACTCTCTTTGCTCGCGGGATGCAACGGCAGCAGCAGCGTCGGTGATGCCCAATTTCTTCCCAATATGAACCAGTACATTACGCCGCTCGCTCCATCGGGTTCCCGATTCGAACCGCTGAACCCGGGCTTGGCGGATAAGCCGGAGTGGCTGGCAGGACAAGCGGTGACGGCGGTTAAAAGTCCCGACGGCAAAACCCTTCTGGTGCTGACCAGCGGCTACAATCGCGTCTATACTGCCACCCCGAGTACTCCCTACCCTTGGTACACGCCGGACTCCAACGAGTACGTGTTCATCTACGACATCTCAACCGGTACGCCGGTGAAAAAGCAGGTGGTGCAGATTCCCAACAGCTACAACGGGATCGCCTTCGACCCGTCGGGCAAGGCCTTCTATGTGAGCGGCGGGGTGAGCGACAACGTGCATGTCTTTACCCGGATCGCGGACGGGGCCTGGGGAGAGGTGAACACACCGCTTGCCCTGGGACACAACAATACCGGGAACGGCCTTCCCTGGAACGCAAACTTCGGCAACGGCTCGATAAACCTCCAGATCGGAGTGAAACCTTGCGCCGCCGGGGTGGCCATTTCCGGCGACGGCAAGACACTCGTGGTCGCGAACTACTACAACGACTCCATAACCGTTTTCAGGGGAGGGCTGAACAACTGGGCGCCGGCAGCGGAACTGGATCTGCGTCCGGGCAAAAGCGGCGGGGCAACTGGCGTCCCGGGCGGCGAGTACCCGTTCTGGGTGACAGTGAAGGGGAGCGAGTCGGACGGGACCGCGACGGCCTACGTGTCGAGCATCCGTGACAGGGAAATCGTCGTCGTCAGGTTGAACGGCGCGCCGGCCGTGACGGGGCGGATCAAGGTCGTTGGCCAGCCCAACAAAATGACGCTGAACAAGGACCAGTCACTGCTTTACGTGGTCGAAGACCAGTCGGACACGGTAGACGTGATCCGCACCGCCGACAACGCGATTGTCGGCACCATACCGGTCATCGCACCGGCGTCGGTACTGCCCGCTTCGCTGGCGGACCTCAGGGGCGCAAACCCCAACAGCGTGACCTTGTCGCCTGACGAGAAAAGGCTCTTCGTGACGAACGGCAACCTGAATAGCGTTGCGGTGGTGGACCTGAGCGACACCCGTGCAAGCGGTGAGGTGGTCGGGCTCATTCCCACCGGGTGGTATCCCAACTCGGTCAGTACCAGTGCGGACGGCAATTGGCTGTACGTGATCAACGGGAAATCTGCGACGGGGCCGAATCCTGATTTCCGCTACAGTTACGGACCTCCTTCCCGCCCGAACGGTTTTCTTACGAACCACTACAACCCGCAGTTGACCAAGGCCGGGCTGCAGAGCTTCCCGCTTCCCGCCGCTGCCCAATTGCCGCCTTTGACGGCGCAGGTGATCTCCAACAACCGCTTCTCCTATGCGGATGGCGCGAAGGATCGGGAGGTCATGGGTGTTCTGCAGGCCAACGTGAAGCACGTCATCTTCATCATCAAGGAGAACAGGACCTACGACCAGATCCTGGGCGACCTGGAGGTGGGTAACGGCGATCCCGCACTGGCGGAGTTCGGCGAGCGCTACACGCCGAACCAGCATGCGGTGGCTCGGACCTTCGTAACGCTCGACAACTTCTACGATACTGCCGAGGTGAGTAACGACGGCTGGGCGTGGACCACGTCGGGGCGTGCGCCGGACGTGGTCGAGCGCCAGTATGCCGTCGCATACGCGGGTAGAGGGCTCAGTCTGGATACGGAGGGGACCAACCGAAGCGTGAACGTGGCTTACCCGACCCTTGCCGAACGCAGGGCGGCCAACCCGCTCACCCCGGACGATGACGACCTGCTCCCGGGACAGACCGACGTGGCCGCGCCGGACGGACCCGGCAACGAAGTGAACAAGGGATACCTCTGGGACGCGGCACTGCGCAAGGGACTATCGGTCAGAAACTACGGTTTCTTCCTGGACACGACGCGCTACAACGTTCCCATGGTCGCAGGCGGCATCGCCCTGTTGAAGGACCCTGCCTCCGTCGGCGTCCAAGTGGCGTACCCATCCAGTGCGGCGCTTGCCCCGTGCACCGACATCTACTTCCGCGGCTTCGACAATTCGTTCCCTGACTATTACCGGTTCAAGGAATGGGAGCGGGAATTCGACGCCTACGAGGCGGACGGCAACCTCCCGGCGCTGAGCCTCGTCCGGCTCATGCACGACCACACCGGCAACTTCAACACGGCGATCGACGGGGTGAACACCCCCGAGATACAGCAGGCCGACAACGACTATGCCGTCGGGCTCCTTCTGGAGAAGATCTCGAAAAGCCCGAGGTACAAGGACAACACGCTCATCTTCGTCATCGAGGACGACTCACAGGACGGCGGGGACCACGTCGATTCCCACCGCAGCATCGCGTTTGTGGCGGGTGCCTACGTGAAACGTGGTGCGCTCGTCTCCTCACACTACAACACGGTAAATTTCCTGCGCACCATAGAGGAGGTCCTGGGGCTCCGGCCGATGAACCTGAACGACGCACTTGCCCGGCCGATGACCGACATCTTCACCACGACCCCGGCTCCATGGAGCTTTACCGCCAAGCCCGCCCCGATCCTCTACGGCACCACCTTGCCGCCTTTCGCAGGTCTTACACCGCTTAGCAAGACGGCAAAGGTGCCGAAACCGACGCACGACGCCAAATACTGGGCAAAGGTGACTAAGGGAATGGATTTCTCCTCGGAAGACAAGTTCAACTTCGCCCGGTACAACCGCATCCTCTGGAAGGGGTTGATGGGAGAGCGCCCCTATCCTTCGAAGCCCACGGGAAAAGACCTGCGGCACCACCGCAAGGAACTGCTGTCCCGCTACACCGTGGCGCTCAACTAGCACGGGGTGGGAATGCGCGCCGGTCGCAACGCCGGCCGGAGGTACGGCTTTACAATTCAATCATCCTGGAGGATGGCATGGCAGAAAATGGGGGCAATAGTTCGGCGAGGTACGGCATCAGCAGACGGGACTTCGTGAAATACTCGGCGGGGACCGTCGCGTGCCTGTACCTCGGTACATTAACCGCGGCCTGCGGCAGCTCGACCCGCAACAGCGATTTCCCGGTAGTCGTCTTCTCCGACGTGCACTTCAACCCGCTCTATGACGGAACGCTTTTCCAGGCCCTCGTCGCGGCGGATGCGGGCGGATGGGATGCGGTCTTCAAGACATCGACAATCACATCCCCATCGGCCTGGGGCAAGGATTCCAACCATCCCTTGCTCGAGGTCGCCTTGGAAAGCCTGAAGGCGGCGCTCGGGGCGAGCCCTTACGTGATTTTCACAGGGGACATTCTCGGGCACGGTCTGCCGCAGATGTTTTATTACCATCTGAACGGGACCACGAATCCCCGCGATGCGTCGGACACTGCGGCGATGCAGGCCTTTACCGATAAGGCGGTCACCTTTTTCATGGAAAAGGTGCGCGCGGCCGTCGGAAAACTCCCGGTCTTTTTCGCGCTGGGCAACGGCGACTCCTATACCGGATACGGGCCGGACGCCACCTTTCTTTCCAATACGAAGGAACTCTTCCACACGACGTTTCTTACCGGCATAGGCGACCGTCAGGCATTCGAGCGGACCTTCACATCCGGCGGATATTACTCCGTTGAACCGCCCGGAACGGACCTGATGGTGATCGGGATGAACACCATCATTTTTTCTCCGCTGGTAGCGCCGACTCCCGGCGCGAATGACGGTGCGGTGGCGGAGCAACTGGACTGGCTCGACTCAAGGCTTGCCGCCGCTACGGTTGCGGGCAAAAAAGTATGGCTGCTGATGCACGCTCCTCCCGGCGCCGATCTCGGTACGACGGCGCAGCCTGCCAATCTGGACGCCGACGGCCATATTTCCACCGCCACCATGATGTGGGTGCCTCAGTATCAGACAAGGTTTCTGCAGATACTCGCCAACTACCCCGGAGTGATCTCGCTCACCCTTGCCGGGCATACCCACATGGATGAATATCGGGTGCTCCCCTCTTCGGACACGGTGGAGATAACGCCGGCCATAGCGCCGTATTTCGGGAACAACCCGGCATTCAAGGTCTTCACCATTTCCGGTCGCAGCCTTAAACCGATCGATTACAGTTCGTTCAACTACGACCTTGCCACCGCTTCTTTGACCTTCTCGCGCTATTACACCTTCTCCGGTGCGTACTCTCTGACCGGCGATCTGGACGCTTCTCTGGCAAGACTCACTCCGGCCTTGGTGACTAACAGTGCCGACCAGGCGCTTTACCGGGGGCACTACTACTCGGGCCACAATGCGCCCGCTTCAGTGAGTGATACGCTCATCAACCCGATCACTGATAAAAATTGGCCCATCTACTGGAGCGGCATTGAGCACATGGGACAGCAGGAGCTTATCTCGAGCGTAAATGCCTACTGATCATGCAGGTGAGTGCCCATGCCCGGCACCACGCGCCACGCTCACCCAATGCCATGATCGTGGATAATGGTTCCGGGTAATGGGCACTTCCTCCCGCCATGTTTGACACACGAAGAGAGGCTGTTACATTCTTCACTTGTGGCAATTCGAAAATCCCTCCTCCGAATCTTCCAATAGTAAAGCCTCGTGCAGAGTCATGAAGTGTTGAACCGGTTGTCGTCAAAACCTAGTAATGGAGGTTTCCATGAACGTGCGCGATAAAAACTTGGTTCTCTCGCCCCGGTGGCTGGTGACTGCAGTGGTCACTTTCCTGCTCGGATTTTCCGTGATGGGCTACCTCGCCTACCGCAACGCCTACGAGGGGCCGCCGGTCCCGCGGGAGGTGCGGGTGACGGACGGCACGGTGCTTTACACAGGCGACGACGTCATTGCCGGACAGCAGATCTTCCAGAAGCTGGGGCTCATGCAGTACGGGACCATTTTCGGCCACGGCGCTTACCTCGGCCCGGACTTTACCGCCCAATACCTGCACTTAAGCGGCGAAAAGCAGACGGGGTACTATGCGGGTCAAGGACTTTCCGCCGCGGATGCGGCAGCCAAGGTGAGCACCGAACTCAGGGAAAACAGCTACGTGCCGGAGAGCGGTCAGCTCACCTTTTCCCCCGCCCGGGCACGCGCGCACGCGGAGCTCATCGACTACTACCGCGGCTGGTTCGGACCGCTTGAGACGCAGCAGGGGTTGAAACGGCCATATCTCAGCGACCCTGAGGAGATCAGGAAACTCACCGCCTATTTCTCCTGGGCCGCCTGGACAAGCACCGCACAGCGCCCCGGCACCGAACACTCCTACACCAACAACTGGCCGCCGGATAATCTTGCGGGCAACCGCCCCACCTCGGGGGCACTGCTTTGGAGCGTACTGAGCCTGATCGCCCTGCTCTGCGGCACCGGCGCCACACTCTTCGTCTTTGGTCGCTACGAGTTCCTGGGGTGGCATGCGGCGGACGAATATTCGGCGAAGATGGAGGCACCGGAAAAGGTGCAGCTCACCCCGTCGCAACGCACGGTGGCCTGGTACTTCCTGGTGGTTTCCGGGCTATTCCTCCTGCAGGGGCTTCTGGGCGGGGTGAACGCCCACTACCACGTTGAGCCAGCGGGGTTCTACGGCTGGTCGCTCGGTGACATCCTGCCGTACAACCTTTCCCGCATGTGGCACGTGCAGCTCGCACTCTTCTTCGTGGCCTCGAGCTTTCTAGCGATGGGGATCTTTTTGACCCCCATGATCGCGGGAAAAGAGCCGCCGCATCAGGAGAAACTGGCGCTCGTCCTTCTGGGGGCGCTAGTGGTCGTGGTGGTGGGGAGCCTCACCGGGGAAGCGATGAGCTTGAAAGGAATCCTTTCCACCGGCGGCCCCTGGTTCTACGTGGGATCCCAGGGATGGGAGTACCTCGATCTCGGTCGGTTGTGGCAGATACTGCTGACGGTCGGGATGCTGATCTGGCTGGTGATACTGGTGCGCGGCATGAGGGAGAGGCTGCGTGGGGAACACCCGGGCAACATGCCGTGGCTTTTCGTCTACAGCGCCGTCTCCATTCCCCTTTTCTATGCGGCCGGCATGCTGTACGGCAAGACGACCCACTTCAACCAGATCGAGTTCTGGCGCTTCTGGGTGGTGCACCTGTGGGTGGAGGACTTCCTGGAGCTCTTTACCACCATTATGGTGGCCTACGTCTTCATGCTCATGGGGGTGGTGCGCGTGCGGGTAGCGACCACCATCATCTATCTGGACATCATCCTCTATTCCATAGGCGGGGTGCTCGGCACCATGCATCATCTCTACTTCAGCGGGCAGCCCGAAGTGCACATGGCGTTCGGCGCGTTCTTCTCCGCCATGGAGGTCATACCCCTGCTGCTTTTGACCTACGAGGCGTGGAAGTTCATGGGGCTTGGTGCTCCGGCCGGCAGTTCCATGCTCAGTACCGCGGCTGACATGTTCCCGCACAAGTGGGCCGTGATGTTCCTGATCGCGGTCGGCTTCTGGAACTTCCTGGGCGCGGGTGTCTTCGGCTTCCTGATCAACCTCCCCATCGTGAGCTACTACGAGATCGGCACCCAGTGGACCGCAAACCACGGCCACGGCGCCATGATGGGGGTGTACGGCATGCTCTCCCTCGGCTTTTTCATGTTCGTGGCACGCTACTTCGTTCCACTTGACCGCGCGAGCAACCGCGCCATGGCCATCGCCTTCTGGTGCACCAACCTCGGGCTCGCCTGTATGCTCTTTCTGAACCTATTCCCGGTGGGGCTGCTCCAGTTGAGAAAGATCCTCGCCACCTCCTACTGGGAGGGGCGGCAGCCGGAATTCTTCACCGATCCCATGGTGCGCCTGTTCGAGTGGATGCGCCTGCCGGGTGACACCCTTTTCATCATAGGGATCCTGCCGGTGGTCTATCTTGCCGTGCGCATGTTCATGAATAGGAACCGGCCGCGCGTCCTGTAGTTGTTACTTCGAACCAGAAGCTAAAAGAGAAAAGGCCTTGCCTGTGGTGAGGCCTTTTTTCGTCGCGCTCTGTTGGAAGCCGGTTCTTCGGCCCGGAATGTCTTGGAGGATTAACACCTGTTGCGTATAATCCGCATCATTTGAGTGTTGGCGTTAAAGGAGAAGACTCTTGGCGGAAAGCAAGGTAACGATATGGATCGACGCGGATGCGTGTCCTCGTGTGATAAAGGAAATTGTCTTCAGAGCTTCGGAGCGCCTACAGATGCCGGTCTACCTGGTGGCCAATCAAAGTCTCTCCAAGCATGAAACCAAGCTGGTGAGATCAGTCGTGGTCGGCAAAGGGTTCGACGTTGCCGACGACTATATCGCGGAACACGTGGGTCCCGACGACGTGGTCATCACCGCGGACATACCGTTGGCTGCGAGGGTTGTCGCCAAGGGTGCCGTCGCCATTGATCCACGGGGCGAGCTGCTCACCGAGGAGAACGTAGGCGAGCGTCTCGCCATGAGGGACTTCATGATGGAGTTGAGGGATGGGGGGCTCGTACAGGGAGGACCGGCCCAGTTCAGCCTCACCGATCGTCAGCGTTTCGCCTCATCGCTCGATCGTCTGCTGACCCAGATGCACAAGGGAAAGCGCCCGGTTTGAGTGAGGGGGCGGCATTTGGGACGGATCTCCACTGTAAAGAAAGGCCCTTGGATTTTCCAAGGGCCTTTCTTGTCCACTTTTGTAAGAGGCGGTTCGCGTTGTTGCTCCGTTTTTTTCGAAAACTCTTCGGAGCGATGCGGAAATTCTTTTCCGAAGAGTTTATCTTCAACCGCCTCGAGTTTTGGCTCCTATTTGCTTCGAAATCGTGTCGGGGTGTGGCGAGAACCGCTCCTGCGGAGACTTTCTGCCCCACCTCGAGTCGTGCTGGGAAAACTGTGTATCATCTTGAAAAATTAAGAGCGCGGGATACCCTTTATCATTAGTCTTCCAAAGACTCAGCCACAAAAAAATGGACCGAAAGTGAAGCACACTAATCAGGTCAATGAGTGAGCGAGGCCCAGAGTTAAGCAAACCCTGGCCGCCCTTACACGGGACGGCCAGGGGAAAATACCAAAAAATAACTTCATCCTGAAAGGCCAACCCCTTCGCGAGGAGGGGACGGAAAGCGGCGGATCTTCGTTCGAAGATGGCCGAGCTGCCAAGGGAAATTTCCCCCTAGCACGCTCGGCCTTTTTTTGTGCCGGCACGGAGGGCAATGGACAACGCAGGGGCTGCCGGCATGGCAGCGCGTCAGGATGCCATACAGGAAAGGCGCACTACGAGGCGGATCACCCGAGCCCCCGGGAGAACCAGGCGAAATGACCGAAAACAGAAAAGGAGAAACGGTTATGAAGGCAAAATTACTGCTCCTCGCAATCTCGTATGCGGTGTTGTCGCTGTTACCATGTGCGTCCGCCCAACAAGCCGGGCACGACTCCCGTGCGCTGGCGAGCTTTCGAAACGCGCTCGATCAAGACGGATTCGACGTCCGGACAGGCCAGAGCATGTCCCTCGACATGTGGCAGCAGTACTGTAACGGAGTGACCTCCAGCGCCAAATACAACAACAAGGGCGCGCCGTATCTGACAGCAGCGGTTCCGCATCTTCCTGGCGATACCACGGTGATTCCGTATGCTTTCCAACTCCGTCCCGATGAGGCGATGGTCCTGATCGGCGTAACGCCTCCTCCCGAGACCTACTTCTCCTACCAGCCTTTCCTTACCAATAAGTTTTACGCCCAGCCCGTGCCTGCCGAGCTCCTTACCGCGCCGATCCAGGGATGCGGGGGAGATCCGCACTGTCTGGACGTGGGGTCCAGCCTGGGGGATACCGTGAACGTCGCTACCATCAAGACGCTGGGCCCCGGGCCGTACAACGCGCCGATGGTGCTGATTTTCACTCCCGATAAGGGCACCGATGCGCGCGTTCGCTCGGCGCTTCTGAAGGCCGGCTACCCTGCGTCAATCCTCAATACCATCGTCATCCCCGTCTCGTTGGCGAACCTGGGAATCGGACCAGGGCACGACGTACTCATGCTTCTTGGGCGAAACGCGATGTGGCTGAACGGCGCGGCCGGCGAAGCCGCGGGGCTTGCTTATCTCGCCAGTTTGAACACGGCAAATTCGCCGATATCCGTCTTCCGAGTGACCCCGAAGACATTCTCGGCGGCAGACCTCGATCCATTCCCTGCCCCGGAGCTGCGCGTCCGCGGAACCGGAAAAACGGAAATGAGCCTGATGGGGAAACTTGACGAGATCCGCGAAAGCGTGATCGGCAAATACACCGAAATGGGTTACGTCGTGGCCGCCGAATACACGTCGGCGCCGGGCAGCTACGACGGTTACGATTTCATCCAGCAGATGAAGCGCGCCTTTCTCGATTGCCGCGACACGATCTACGTCGGTGCCGGCGCCGAATCGTTTCCCGACCGCTACGATATCAGGTTGACCGACGACGAATTCATGGTCGTGTACGGTGTCAACCACACCGCCACCGGCAAAGCCTCGTACATGAACCTGAATGCCTATGCGAAGCCGTCGCAGCTGGCGATAGGCAGCGTCTTCGATACCGACTTTGTGCACAGCGCTGATGCGTATCTTGACGCAGGCGATCCGGCAGCTTCTTCGATGTTCGCCTACAAGGTCTCATGGCAGTGCGGCGGCGAGGATTTCTGCCTGCAAATGTCTAGCGGCGATTGCTCGAGATTACAGCTCGACGGTCCCGAGCACGCGGCCGACCGGGCAAACACGCCGTTGGCCTTCGGCACCCGTTCCTATCTCGAGCCGGGGACGAGCATCGGCCCGGCCTTCACCGAAGTCGTCTATCACCGGATGATCAAGTTTTCGCGGCCGTGAATTTCGCCGCTTCAACACCCGCAGCGCAGCATCGGCGGGTCCACGATACAGACACGGTAGCACTTGGGGCTGGAGATCAGCCGCGCTTCTCAAGGGCAGGGGCGTCCCAAAATGGCTGCGGGCGCCTCTGCGGCAAAGGAGGATACCGATGAGCGCATCGAAATTGTTTTGGCTATGTATTTTCACGCTGCTCATTACCGTCTCCGGCAGCCAAGGCGCTGCGACGGACCCGCTCAGCAAGGCGAACCGGTTGCCGGCATCCCTTGAGATGACGGTGCAGGGTTTCCAGGGCGCGGTCTTGCAGGAGGGGTATGAGGTGGCGCGGGGGTACTGGAGGCTGTGGGGAGCCGATGACTGCAAGTTGCCGCTGCAGTCGGTCGGCTTCTGCTACGGCAATAATCCGACCGCTCCGTACGTGCTCGCGGTCGTCCCCCCGTGGAAGGACGAATTCGTCGACCGGAGCCTGCAGCATGCGCTCGTTCAAGGGCAAAGGGGTATGGCCGCAAACTACCGGCTGGGTGAAAGGGAAGCTTTGGTGATTATTGCCCAGATGCCCCCGCCGGCTCGCTACTTCGGCATGGGGACGAACGTCTTTACCCGGCAGACCGAGCTCAACAAGAGTGACCCGGTCTATGCGAAGCTGGATACACCCTCAACACTGGATCTGCTGTACATCATCTTCGGTGCGTCGCCAGATCCCACCCGCATGATGATGATCGCGAGCTTCGGCGACACCATCAACAACGTCATGATCGACAACCAGAGTGCCGGGGTCTGGGGAGAGCCCCGTTATTTCGTGATCACGGCCGATGAGCAGATGGCCACGGCGATGACCGGGGCGCTCGAGAAAGCGGGGGTCGACAAGAGCTTGGTTTTCACGGAGCCGGCAGGCTTCGTTGACCCGGACAACGCGGCCAAACCGCAATTGCTTCGTTTGGGATATGGCCCGGAGGCGGACGATTTCATCACGTACATTCGCTATTCGATGCCGAACGACACTGTTCTGGGTGAGAAGTGGCGCGAAGAGCTGCCACTGACGATACTCCGGGTCCGGGCCCCGAACGGCGGCCAGGCTCAGAAGCCTTACAAGATTCAGCAATACGAGACGAAGAGCTGGAACTTCGACGAGTCGGCCTTGCAGGGCGATCTCAATAGCCTCGTGGCGGCGGTCAAGAGCTACTGGCGCCAGGACGGCGCCGGTCAGCGGCCGGACGCGCCGGCAGCCCAGTTCAAGAGCCTTACCGGCTGGGTCGACCTCGTCGGCCAGCACTGTTTGGGGTATGACGGTCCTCCCCCCACGGACCCGGCGGAAAACATCACGCTGCCGCGCGGTCCGATGAACTGCCTGGGCGACAACATGGATGACGAGCCCCAGATCAGCGCCGGAACCTACCGGCTCGATGAGGGGCAGGTGATCGCAGTGGTCGGGACGCTGGGCACCAAAACCGGCAATGCCACCTACACGAGCCTTGCGGTCAACTGGTTCCCGCAGCTCGTCGGCGTCCTGAACAGTGACGACCCGGTTCTCGAAGAGAGTGCGGAGAGGTTTAAGGGCGCACTGTCAGATCCGCAGCTGTACAAAAAATTCTACGTGTACTATTACGCGCGGGACTGCAGCGGACTCTATCCTTTCTGTGAGGAAGTCCCGAGGCAGCTCGTTCCTGCCGGGGACACCATCAAAATCTTGCAGCGGAACTACATGACCCCCGGTTCAACGCGCGGACCGGACCCGTTGAAGGTTCTCGCCCCGTTTTCCATCCAGTTCGATGGCACAAAGGGGATGCGTCCGGCGCTTTGAGGGGCGCTCAGAAAAACAGGAGAACCGACATGAAGGCGAAAATAATGCTGTTCACAATACTGCTTACAGGATTGGTGGCTGCAAATCCCGCCTTTGCTCAGGGAGATGGGAAACTCCATGTGACGGACAAAAGAGTCGTCGTGTTCCAGAAGCAATTGGAGCAGCAAGGATTTAAAGTGACCCACTGGGAAGATGCCTTCGGACCCGTTAACCTCGCTTGTTGGGTATGCAACGGACTCACCGACACGGCGTTCGGCAACAATGCCGCGGCGCCGTACCAGGTGATAAGCGAGCCGTATGAGGGGGTGCGGGTAGGGCGGGAAATGCAGCTTGAGCCTTATGATGCGGTGATATTTATCGGAAAGACGCCTCCGCCCGTTGCTTACTTCAGCTATACGGGCTTTGTGTACAGTCGTTACAACGGAGATGGCAAAGATAGAAAGCAAATTTTCTCAAGTATCGGCGATACCATAAACCACTCCCGAATCAACACGATTGATAAGAAACATCCTTTCGACAAGGACGTAATCATCGTCATGACCGCGGACCAGGGCACCAACGCGAGCGTTCTGAATGCGGCGATGCGAGCGGGGTTTCCGCAATCGATCATGAACACCATGGTGGTTCCCTCGTCCGTCGTGAAGTTGGGTAAGGATGAAAAGGCCGACACTCTCATTTTCGTCGAAAGGATGTATCTGCCTGCCAACCAGGACGACCTCAACAACTACATGGATACCTCAAGCCAGTGGGCCAGCGTGTTGTACGTGACCTATCCGGAGAAGCCCGCAAAGCTGGACCCTTACCCCACACCGCAAATGCTGGTGCGGGGGACAGGGAAAACGGAAACCGATCTTATGCCTGCCCTTGACCGTCTGGAGTCGGAAATCGTTACGGCTAACCCCGGTTATCAGGCGGAGAAACTCCAAAGCGGTATTTGGCTGCTTGAATGGCTGGACGGTTTCCAAAGAGGGACGAACCTCATAGGCGAGTGCAGGGACACCGTGTACTTGAAAACGGCCGACTTCAAGCTTGGCAGTAACCCTGAAGATTTCCTGGTGGTATTCGGGGTGAATCATGAAGCTACCGGAAAGGCGACCTACTCCAATTTCACCCTGTACCATGCAGCCATGGAATTGGGCCTTGCAGGGAAAAACAGCCGAGAAATCATCGGAACTGTTGATCGTTACGACCTCGGCAAATATCAGGCGATGTCCAAACAACTCTATGCCTTCAAAGTGGCACGCGATTGTGGTGGTCTTCCTGCGACGGACTGCTTGGAGGTCAAGCAGATTCCGGTAGGAAACTGCCCGTTTGGGGATTGTTGCCCAAGGGGTAGCCTGGATGATGATCTGTTCCTGGGTTTTCGTGCCTATGTCGAACCTGAGACGGGTGTCGGGCCGTACTGGTTCGAAATTTTGTGGGACCGTGCGATCCACTTCAAGAAATAGCCAAGGACATTGGTCCATGCAGATCCCCTCGGCCGGTCAGCCGATGTTTTCGCCGCCGGGTGCCGCACTCTTGATCGGCCGAGGGGAGATGACCACGGAGGAATAGCGAGATGAAAAGAAAGGGTGCTAAGAAACATCTCATGGCATTGGGATTGTTGTGCTGCCTGTTCCTCATGATGCCCACCGTGGCGTTTTCTTGGAACCAGGCGACCCATGCCTACATTGTCGACCAGCTGGGTAGCCACGCGGGGCATGACGACCTGAAAGAGATGTGGGGGAGCGTCGCGCCGGACATGTACAACTTCGTGTTCGACCCGGACTTGTGCCCCGGTTGGATAGGGGATCAGACCCAGGGAACTTACGCCGACACCTTCCTGAAGGTCTGGGACGCAGCGGAGACAAACACCGAAGAGGCCCTTGCTTTCGGGTTCGTCAGTCACAACCAGCAATGGGGGGGCGATCACGTCGCCCATACCTCCTGCCAGACATGCGGGGAGAACGACGGGTACATCATCGTGAAGGCGAGGCTACTGCTGAACGCTCCGGTAAACCCGGCCGACCCGGAGCAGACGTTCGGCGAGGCATTCGCCGGTCTCGGCATGGACCCCGACATGGCGCTCCTGACCGCCCACGTGATCGTGGAAGAAGCGATAGACATAAGGATCGAGAAGGAAATGGCCCCTCTGCTCGGCCGGCGCTTGGCCGCAGCGGCCCGGAGCGACACGAAGGGGTTCCAGCCCCTGTTCGTGAAGGCCTTTGTAGCGGATTATGCGGCGTACTGCTTCGGCGGCGACTCCTTGGCCGCAGCTGCTGCGTTGACCGCTGCCGAGAAAGGGCACCGAAAGGACATGATCTTCCTGGGACAGGCCATCTCCCAGCCCGAACCCGTTGCGGTGCAACTGCTCGCCGTGCAGCTTACCGGGGTGCTCTCCGAGCTCGGGTTCTCCGCCCCCGTCGACATCCTCAAAGCGGCGATGTTCAGCGCCATGGGGATCTGCGACGACTACAAGGCAGAGATCGAGGCTGCCGTCCTGTACGTGGGCAAGAGCCTGAAGGATCACGGGATTACCCTATCTTTACCCCAAGGGGGGCGACAGAAGAAATAAGGAGTCGGGAAGAGGCGGGCCTTAAACCAGGGACACCCATGAGGTGGATGAAAAGCATAGGAAGCCTGGTACGCGGCTAAAGGGGAGATCGAAATGAAAACAATCAGAGGCGGCAAAATGGAGAAGCAGGCACTTAACATGCGCTCCTTGAAGATCATGTTGGCAAGGACTGCCGTTATTCTCCTTGGACTCGGTGCATTTTCATCCGGACCTGCAATGGCCGAAATCTTGTTCATGGAGGAGCAATTAACCTCAGACCCTGCATCCCAGGAGAATCCTGATATCTCCGGTGACCTCATAGTGTATCAGGACAATAGAAACGGCAATTGGGACATCTACCTGATGAAATACGGTTATCCGGAAAATCGCATAACCACGAATACGGGTAATCAAACCAGTCCGAGAATTTCCGGCAATAAAATCGTTTACCAGGATGACAGGAACGGCAACTGGGACATCTACCTGTATGACCTGACAACAAAAACGGAGACCCAGATAACCACGAGTGCGGCTAGTCAGGAATTTCCTGCAATAGACGGTACCAAAATAGTGTGGCAGGACAATAGGAACGGCAACTGGGACATCTACCTCTATGATCTCGTGGCGAACACTGAAACACGGGTGACAACATCAGGGGCGAATACATCTCCGGCGATCTCCGGCAACCGCATAGCCTACATCAAGGATGGCAACGTGTACTATGTTGACCTCGCCGGTGGAAGCGAAACCAAGATATGGCAATACTCCTGCGATCCCGATCTTGGATGTCAAAAGGGGAGTCGAAATCCGCAGCTTCCAGCAATCAGCGGCAGTCATATCGTCTGGGATGTGTTGAATAGTTATCGGTGGTCTCCTCCTAACGACTTCATGTGGGGCAATGACCGTGATGTTTACATGAAAGATGTGGCAACCGGTGCCACCTGGAATACGACAGCCCCAGTGTACTGGACCGACCATGTGCCTCATCAATCGCCGCATATCTCCGAGCTCTACAGCGGGGTTTATTACATCGTTTATCAAGGGTGGACATATGACACTTACCACTGGAACATTTACCTCTACAACACGCTCTATCCCGCTGAGTTCAGAGTGACAAATGTTGTCGGAGATCAACAGTTTCCAAGAAGTTCCGGCGGGCGCATCGTTTACATGGACTCCAGGAACGGCAACTGGGACATTTACATGACAACGGTCGGCTACGGTGCAGGTAATCCGCCGCCGCCCACACCTGCTGCTGCAATACAACAGATTCAGATTATCCAGAGCATCGTCGCGGATCCGGTCCGGGTGGCGACAAGCGACATGGATGGGGCCAACACCAAGGTAGAGGAGAACAGGAGAAAAGCCCTCCTGAACAAGTTTGATGCGGTCATCGCAAGCATCAAGGCGGCGGAAGAGTCCACGAAGCCGGCGCGCAGGACGGCTGAATATCAAAGCGCCTTGGATCAACTCAACTCGATACTGGACAAAACAGACGGATGCGCTCTCAGAGGCACACCCGACACGCAAGGATCGGGTTTTACACCGGACTGGATCATTACCTGTCCATCGCAGGCGCTGATAGACCCGCTGATCGGTAACTCGATAGCAACTCTGGAAGCGCTCATCAAGTAGGTAGGGTCTTCGAGCGCGGCAGCGGATGTCAAAAGACGGACCTGAAAACGGAGGTCGGAAAGGAGGAACCATCATGAAAGTCGGAGGGTACATCCTTCTGCTATGGACCGCTGTCCTTGGTGTCTCCACAACGGCAGCCGCCGGGGAATTCACCCCCGGCAAGTCATACCTGGCGCCGGGGAGAGCGCCCGCGCTCACGACCTACGCGCTGGACGCGAGCGCTTCGGGCGCGATCCGGACCATCAACAACATCGTCAACCTCACGGTGGTGTCGAGGGACGCGAACGACCTGAAGGCGGAGTACCGGGCCGGATTCATCCAGGGGAAGTTGCAGGGGGCGATGATCGTGTCGGCCCGGGACAACTGCTGGGACAACGCCTACCTGATCAACCCTGACCACACGTTTCCGACGCAGCACGGTCCCGCGCAGGCGGAATTGGACAAGGCTGGCGATCTATTGAACGCCAACTACGCCGCCTTCTTGCGGTACCTCGAAGACCCGGCGACCGAGGCGGAGACGGCCCACCGGCTGAAGAGGCTTCTCTTCCGGATGCTCGGCATTTACCACGGCGCCACTGTCGAGGAGCCGGCCGGCCTCGACTTTTCCGGCAACTGGCTCCCCGACGGCAACTACTTTCAGGCGTCGGAGCTTCTCCTAGGCTATGAGACCGCCGGCCCCACCTTCATGGACGTCTACTTCGTGAACGCCTTCTGCGACCTGATGGACGTGATCTCTTTCCTCGATCTCCCCCCAGGTGGGACGAGAACGGGCGCTTTCCCCGACCGATGTTCCGCCTTCCTGAAACGCGCGGGGGGCGAGACCATCCTCACCCACAACACCTGGTCGGGGTTCCTTTCCCAGTCGATGGCGCAGACCCTCGTCGTCAACAACGACATGATCACCTTCAACGCGGCGACCCCCGGCCTGATCGGCTCGACCACCGATTTCGGCTATAACAACAAGGGGCTCATGTTCAACGAGACAACCCATCGGATGTCCCACAGCCAGGTCAAGCCCTTGGGGCTCTGGATCTTCTGGCGGGCGGCCCTTGCGGAGCAGTTTTCGGATTCCATCACCGCGTTCTTCGACGCCATCTCCCTCGACAACACCGGCAGCTACCTGAACGGTTACATGCTGGCGGACGCCAACACCGGCGCGACCGGGCTGGTGGAGATGTCCTACCGCTGCTTCGTGTACTACCGCTCGACCGGCGGCCCCTACGAGGTCACGAGCCGCTCGACGGACGGCGGCGCTTGCTCGACCGATTACGACGCGGAGATGGTCACCCCCGACTACCTGATGGGGATCAACTACCCCGCCTCGCTGCAGGTGCGGGAGGATCTCCAATCCACCGACAATCGCCCCGAGCGGCGTTTGCAGTTCAACAAATGGTTGCCCGGGGTGACGAATCTGCAGACGGCACGAAACGTCATCACCTATACCGATCCGAACAACCCCCTCTCCGTTTTCGGGCGCTGGGATCTGGGGTATGGGGTGACCGACTATCCCAAGCAGATTCCTGACGGGGCGCTCGACGCCAAGGTGGGATCGACGGAAATGGTGCGTTCTTTTATGGCGTTGGCCGGCGTCCTCGATGCTTCAGCCACGAGCACCGGTTTTTGGATGCTCTACGGTACCCCCCACGTGCAGGGGAAGCCGTTCATCTGGAGCGAATCGCCGTGGGCCTGGCAACCCTTGCGTGATGTGCCCGACAGCCTGGACGGTAAGTTCACGCTGATGCCGCTTTATCTGAAGTGAGGTGCCCGGGATGCTGTGCAGATGATCGAGAAAAGGGACAGGATGGTTGGCCCGGCATTGGCCGGAAAAGGAGGCAGCTATGAAAATCACCTTGACGCGCTGTTGCTCTTTCCTGGTTCTTCTGATGATGATTGTCAGCGGATTTTCTGCAGCTTACGCGCAGGATGTGCTGAGAAACGGAAGCGAAAAACAAAATACACCCGTTGCAACCGCTTCGGAAAAACGTCCCATCAAAACCATCGGCATCATAGGAGGAGTCAGTTGGGCGTCATCGATAGAATACTATCGCATCATGAACGAACAGGTCCGCGACCGCTTGGGTGGGGTGAGTTCCGCGCAGTTACTGATGTACTCCATCGAGTTCGGTGAATTTTCCAAGCAGGAAAAACTAGCCGATAAAGGCGACTGGACCCTGATGACGAAAACCATCGTCGATGCCGCTCAGAGGCTGAAACGAGGCGGCGCGGATTTCATCGTCATCGCCTCCAACACGCTTAACTCGCTTGCGGGCACCGTCGAACAGCAAGTCGGACTGCCCGTGCTCCATATCGCCGACGCAACGGGGAAAGCGGTCGCCAAAAAAGGGGTGCGTACCGTCGCCCTACTCGGCACAACGTACACGATGGAACAGCCCTTTTATCGAGATCGTCTCGCGAAGTACGGGATCAAGGTCGTCATACCCAGCAAGAAAGAGCGGGATTACATCAACGCCGTGATTTTTGACGAGCTGTGCGCCAATAAGGTGCAACGGGAATCCAGGGAGGGATTCAAGAAAATCATCGATCGCCTCCGGAAGGAAGAAGGTGCGGAAGGGGTCGTTTTAGGCTGCACGGAGATTCCGTTGCTCATCAAACAGGAGGATGTCTCCATACCGGTTTTCGACACGACGCAAATACATTCGGAGGCCGCGGTCGAATATTCGCTGAATGGTGAATAGCAGATCGTCAGATGTCGCAGGAAAACGCTGTGAAATCAACGCAGAACTCCGAAAAAGAGGAGAGAAAACACATCCAGTGACCAAAGGAAGGAGTAACGGGTATGAAAGGGAAAATATTCTTATCCTTGATTGTGGCAGCTTTGTTGCTGCCGGCGCCCTGTGCATTGTCGAAAGAGGCACCGGAGCGCGCCCTGGTTACCTTCGAAGAAACGCTCAAACAAAATGGCTTTGCGGTGACCCCCGGCGTTGCGACGGTCTTTAACCCGCTGGGGGAATTTTGCGCCGGCAACCTCCCGGACGCCATTTTGGCGAACTCCGGTCTCTATCTCATACCAAGCGTCCCGAAAGAGGCAGCGAAACCGGGCGAGGGGCCGGTGCTGACGCAAAAATTCAAAATCAGGCCTGACGAAGCGATTGTGCTGGTCGGAAAGACCCCGCCACCGGCAAAATACTTCGCCTTCTACGCGCATATCTACAGCAGGTTCTACCCCGACAAGGATGGCGGACTGAAAAAAACGGACATCTTCGGCACCGTGGGAGACGCTGTCAATAACGCCACCATCAAAACCGCCGGACCTACCCCTTTCAACACTCCTTTTGTGCTGATTCTGACCCCGGACCAGGGTACCGATGCCGCCATTCGTGCGGCGCTCAGGCGCGCCGGCTACCCGGAGGCGATCTTCAATACCCTCGTGCTCCCCGCCTCGATGCTGAAGCTCGGGCACGGCGACACCGCCGATGACTTCCAGATCACGCTGCGCACGGCGAGGTTTGAAGATCCGGCGGCCGGCAAGCGTTACATCGAGGGCTCGCCGGTGAACCTCCATCTCTTCCGGGTGACGCCAGGCGCGTCGGCAACCGCCAAACCCTTCCCGATGCCCCCGCTGCGTGTCCGCGGAACGGGAGAAAGCGAGATGTACCTGATGAACAAGCTGGCGGAGCTCCGCGCGGGCGTCATCGCCGCCAATCCCGGCATGTATGCAACCGAGTTTCTCTCCGCGGTAGCCTGCTACGAGGATTATGACAACCTGCAACGCAAAACATGGGCGGATGGCGGCACCCGGGATGGATTTGTTCTGGATGCTGGTTGGATGATGCCGCAATCCAATCTCAATGACGTTCTCACGCTGGCCGACGACGAGTATCTCGTGATTTATGGCGCCAATCACGTAGCCACCCGGAAAACGACGTACATGAACGTCAATTTTTACGCGACCGGATACATGGAAGGTGACGGCCCGCATCAGAAATGGAATGCGTTTTTAGGCGGATTTTTCGACGACGATCTGCCGGTAGGCTCGGCCGACAGCTACCTCCCCGCCGGGGATCCCGATGCGCATCTGATGTACGTGTACAAGGCATCGCGCAACTGCGGCAACGAAGCCGGTTGCGTGCCGTTGTCCGCCCCCTGTGCGCGCGTGAAACTCGATGAAAACACGATCCTGGGGGTGTACTTCCGCATGTACCTTGAACCTGCGACCAAGGTGGGAGCCGCCACGCAGGAGATGCTTTACGACCGCATCATCAAGTTTTCGCCGCGTCCGTAAAGCGACTGAGCATTCACAACGGACCGGAGCCGGGCCGGTTTCGCCTTCCGGCCGGCAAGGGAGGAAACGATGAAAGTATCTACCTGGATCGCTATGTTGGGCTGCTTCATAGCCCTCGCGTTTCTGATGCATCCCGGTGACGCACGCGCCGCGGAGTTCAATGCTCGAGGATGTGGGTGGCCGCTCGTATTCTCGCCCGAAGGCTCCGGCAACGTGCAGGGCCCCGACGGTGCTGCCCGTTACTGGATCATGCCCTTCGACACGCGGTACGAAAAGATGACCATCAAGGGCACCTATCCCAAAATCCGTTATTTTGCCATCACTGCTTACGAGACTCTCGGTTACGACGCTGAACACAACACCAACCAGGGATTTCATCTCGTAGAGCAGCATCTGTACGATGCCCAGATCGCCCCCGATCCGGGCAGCAGCAACCCGTTCGTCCCGCCGGGCGGTCGCAGCGGCACCTATACGGTCGTGATCTCGCGCTCCGACTCCAGCTCGGCGAATACCATCAAGGTTTCCTCGGACCTTGTTTGGGTGGTCCTGCGCATGTACGTACCGAACGCAGATCCGTCCTTAACCGGCAAAGCCCTGATGGGCGGGGTGCCCCTTCCCACCATAACGCTGACGGACGGAACCGGGGCCGGCAAGCAGCTGGACACCTGCCCGACAGTCAACAAGTGGGGCGAGATCAGTGCCCTGGCCCAACTGCTCTTCCCGCTGAACTTCGACCCGAAGGTCATTGAAGGCACGCCGGCCACCGATCGGCTCTGGTTTGCTTCACCGGCCAACCCGCCGTCGATCCTGTGGCCCAATCCGGACGGCAAATACATGATGATGTGGCCGGGGGACGATTACCAACCGGGGCGGATCATCGTCATACGCGGCAAGGCACCTGGGGTTCCCGACACGTTCAATGGTGCACCGATCTGGGAGCCGTCACGGGGCTTCCGGAGCGTCGACATGCGCTACTGGGCCCTGTGCGAGCAGGACTTCGCCGTGCCGCTTTCGCTCATTGGTTGCGCAACCGATCTGACGACACGTCTCGAAGGGGGCTATTACACGATCGTCATATCGGACGATCGGCAGCGCCCCGATTGGTTGAGTCCCAACATAAACTGGCTGCCGTATGGTGACGAGCGGTATCCCAAGTTCCTGGTTTTGCGCCACACGCTGGTATCGGACTATTTCCCCTATGCGGTCAAGGAGGCATGGGCTAACTGCGCGTTCGATTTGGATTTCAAGAGCCTTCCTGATCGAAGCGTTCTGGATGAAAAGGGGCCATGCTCCCAGGACGCGATGGGCGATTACTACCCGGTCGCTGTCTGGTGCGATAAAGCGACCTTTATGCACGGCGGCTGGCAAGCCTGCATGAAGGAGCGATAACGGCGAGTCTCGCAGGAGGTGGAACAATGAAAAGGATTGAACGTGCAGTGCTCAAACCGCTCGCGTTCCTGGCGATGGCTGGTTTCATTTGCGCCGACGCCTACGCTCAGAACGTACCGCAACGCAACGAGCCTCAGGCCTTTGTCGTGTGTACCGGATGGCACGCCCTCTGTACGGCATCCCCCGACTGCATAATGAACGGCGACAAGGCTTACTGCGACTGCATGAGGGTGAACGAACCCCATATCGTTGAAACATCGAATATCCAAGATGTCGCGGTGAAACACCTGACACTCGCACAATGCACCACGAGGCATCGTTGCGATACAGACGAGGCCCCTGTCTGCAAAGCCATCAGGGACGGACTGTACGAGGTGGACAACGTTAGATATGACTGGGTCTCTACTTTTTCCTATCGCGGGTGGTGCGATATTTTGAAGGTGAAGCCGGTCGGTTGCGATCAAAGCGTGCCCGGCTACAGCGGGGATTTGAATTGGGCTGTTTGCGACGGCGCGCCCTGCACGGAAATCCAGGGTCCGTCCGACCCGCAGAGGCCGTTGAGCTGCAGGTGCCAGGTGGAGGATACGGCGTTTCTGGGGACCACCGGCAGCTGTACCGGTAACAATGGAGGGATCATGTCAAGCTCTCCGATCGGGTCGTGGGACTTCGAAAACAACCAGTACCGGATACCTTTGCCAGGCTATCAGTACGTGCAGGGCGCATGTGCGCCGTTGAAATCCGATGCGTATTGAGGGAACGAAACCGCGAGTAGGAGAGAGAACGATGAAACACGGATGGCCTTAGCCCGCAGCCCCTCTATTACATCTTGTTCTTGACATATAGTGTCATCAAGATGTATTCAATGGAAAATTTTTCATGTAATGGATGCCAGGAGGAACTTTTGCGCAGCTGTCTTCTTTTTATGGTCACATGGTTGGTGCTTTGCACCACGGGGTGCTCCGTATTCAGGTCCGAAACGCAGACGTTGAACATCACGTGCAATGAAAAGGGTACGGTCCTCAGGGTAAACGGGAACAGGCACGACTGTCCCGCCACCATCGAGGTGCTGCGCAACAAGACCATCGAGGTCGAGGCGGAGAAAAAAGGGTTTGAAACCTACACACGGCTGATCGACCACCATTTGAACGCCACCGGCAAGCTGGACGTCGTGGGCGCAGCCGTGTTCCTGGTCCCCGCGATCGGCATCATGGGGGCAGGCGCCTGGGACCTGGATCAGACGGAACTTCACGTCCAGCTTTTTCCGGAGCACAGCGAGCATCGATAAATATCGGGTAAGATACGGTCAGCTGGATCGGCCTGCGGCGATGCACGGAGTGCCATGTGCCATTGAGATGGCACAAGGTGCCGGTGAATGGCGGCGGCGTGATGGTACGGAAGTGCGATCTGCAATCAGGATGAGCGGCAACGAAAAAGGCCCTTGGATTTCTCCAAGGGCCTTTTCAATTAATGGTCGGCATGCGGGTGGGAGGTCGCGGGTCGGGTGTTGACATTTCGTCGCCGGGACCTACTGTTTGGGCAGCGCCATGGTCTGGTTCGGTGCAGTTCGGTGCAGTTCGGTGCCATCACTACCCGATCAAAGGAGGTAAACAATGAGGACGTGGACGAAGATCCTGCTGGTCGCCGCTATGGGCTTGTCGGCTGGGTGTGGAGATTCTACCCTGTCCGAGTCACAGCCTACTCAAACTGCCGTTCAGAAGGAAGCACAAACAACGACGGTCTACCGAGTAGACCTGGATGCGCGGCCCGGTGGCGACGGGAAATCCTGGGATACCGCATTCGACTCCCTTCAGGCCGCTTTCGCGCAGAACCTGTCGCCAGATTCGGAATACGAGGTGTGGATCAGGCACGGCACCTACCACCTCCCGGCAGAGCTCCATGTCAGCGGCTCGCCGCGCATCTACGGCGGTTTCGACGGCAATGAGGTGGAACTGTCGCAAAGGGACTGGGAAAAGCACAAGACGGTCATTGACGGCGACAACCTGTTCCGGGGAATCGTGAAAGAACAATCAGCCGGCAGGCTGATCGTCGACGGAGTGGCATTAACTCGCTGTCTGGATGGCGCAATCGTCACGACTTCCATCTCCGGAAGACTCAACGTGAGCAACTGCAAGCTTACCGACAACAGGGGCGGAGCGGTATCGATACATGAGGGGTTTTTTCTGATCAAGAATTGTGAATTCACGGGGAACGTCTCCTCCAAGGACGGCGCCGCCATCAGAGGCACCAGCACAAGGGGAAGCATCGAGGGGTGCTCATTCACCGGAAATATCTCCGCAGGGTCCGGAGGTGCCGTAAACTGCTTCTATCTCGACCGAGTCCTCGACTGCGCCTTTATCGGTAACAGCGCCGATCTCGATGGCGGCGCGATCTGTATGGACAGGGGGATCAACCAGGGATTCATCAACTGTCTCTTCACCGAGAATGAGGCGCAGCACGGCGGCGCGGTATATTGCGCCGAGATGTACCCGTCGGGCTTCTTCACCAATTGCACCTTCGTCCACAACCGGGCCAGGGTCGGCGGTGGGGCCGTACACTGCAACTCCCTCGCTGAGGAGAGCGGGGTGACCCTTCGAATTGCAAACTGCATCATCTGGGGGAACCTTCCGGATCAGATAGGAGCGCTGCGCTCCGATAGCGTCGAGGTCACATATTCCGACATCATGGGGGGCTTTGCCGGCGCCGGCAACATCGACGCCGATCCGATGTTCAAGGGGGGTGACAAGTTTTTTCTACGGCAGCACTCTCCCTGCATCAATGCAGGGACCCTCAATGCAACCGATCTTCCAGCCACTGATTTTGAAGGGAACCCGAGAGTCGTCGACGGGATTCCGGATATGGGGTACGTCGAAGCCGAGCTGAATCCGGCTGCCTCTCACCCCACGAAATGAGGCACTGAGTAAAGGAATCTTTTCCGTGGACCGGAAAAGATCGGAGAGATGAAGAAAAAAGGCCCTTGGCTGATGCCAAGGGCCTTTTCTAAATGATGGTCGGAATGAGAGGATTCGAACCTCCGACCCCCTGCTCCCGAATAATCAAATATAGCCTTTTCAGGACGTTTCGATTAGTTTCAATTCATGCCATTAGCAGGGTCTATCTGGTTGACTAATATAGGTTTTTTGGCTATAAACTGTGCAGGGGCGTTCGCTTTTTTTCAACGCATTTCACCCCCTAGAGGTTGCACGAGAGGTTGCACGAGAGGTTGCACGGCGGCCATGCAACCTCTCCCGGAGACAAAAATGGATTTCACGGACAGGTATGTTGCGAGTCTGAAACCGAGGTCGAAGCAGTATGTGGAAAGGGAGCGTCGGGGCTTCGCGATCAGGGTGCTGCCAACGGGCCAAAAGACCTTTCTCTTCATCTACACCTTTGATGGCCAGAGGCGGCAACTGAACCTGGGGACCTATCCTGCGCAAACGCTCGCCGAGGCGCGCGCGGCCCACGCCGCGGCGTACGCCATGCTGCACGACCCAGGCAACCCACGCGATCCGCTGGGCGAGAGAGCCCAAAGGCTGGACAGGGAGAGACAGGAGCGGGACGAGATCAGAAAGCGCCCGACCATAGCGCGGCTGGTCGAGGAGTATGTTGAGAATTTCGCCAAGGAGAAAAAGAAGACCTGGGCGGAGGATAAGAGAATCCTCGAAAAGGACGTGCTGCCGGTGTGGGGAGACCGTAAGGCAAGGGATATCGAGCGTCGGGATGTCCTGCTTCTCGTCGAAGGTATGAAGAGGCGCGGCCCCGCCATCACTCTCAATACCTTCAAAATCATCCGCCGCATGTTCAGGTACGCCGTGAAGCAGGAGATAGTCGGCCAGTCACCCTGCATCGGTTTTGAGAAGGATGATGAGTTGCCGGTTGTCGCCAGCCGCGAGCGTAACCTCGATGCCGAAGAGATCCGGATCTTCTGGGAGGGCGTGAACAACGCTTCCATGAGCGACGCAACGCGCCGTGCCTTGAAACTCATTTTGGTGACCTGCCAGCGTCCAGGCGAGGTGGTGGCGATGCACCGCTCCCAGATCAAGGGGCGCTGGTGGGAGTTCATGCCGAAAAGCACCAAGGTGACCCGCGAGAGGCCGAGGCCTCAGAGGGTCTATCTCACCGACCTGGCCCTCAGATTGATCGGCAACGAGGATGGGTATATCTTCCCCTCGCCGACGACCGGAGGCCACATCACCGAAAGGTCGCTGGCCTACGCCATACGGCGCAACATCAAGGGGTACACCCGGCGCAAGCCATCTTCAAACCCCAAGGCTGGGGACGTCCCCAAAATGGTGAAGGTGAAGGAGGAACGCAAGATCGACATGGACCACTTCACCCCCCATGACTTGCGCCGTACCGGCGCCACGATGATCGCACGTATCGGATACCCAGATGAGACTGTCGATGCAGTACTGGCCCATCTCAAAAAGGGCATCATCAAGGTGTACAACCGATACGCCTATGACCACGAGAAACAGGCAGCCTTAGAGTCCTGGGAGCGAGAGCTGTTGGCCATCGTTACAGGGGCGGCCATTGATGGTGCTTATCTGGCAACAGCAAGCAAAGTCATCAGGCTACGCAGGAACCTGGATGCATAGCCCCGTTCCGGTGTCTCGCAGTTGTTGCAAAAAGTGCAACAACTGCCACCAGCTAAAAAGCATGGTAAGCAGTCCGAGACCTCACGCCGGAAGGTGATTTCCTTCAGGCGTCCTCATGACTGACCATCGGGTGGGAGGATTTTACTTGCTTATGGAGGGAAATGTGATACATACTACTGCCAACAAAACCCCCCAAGCCTATCCGGCAGCTCGCTGCCGTGAAGCTCAAACCGGGGGGTTACTTTTTTTCAGGGGGGCGCCATGAGTACCCCTTTTAAAAAACCCGCCACCACCTACGGTGAGCAGGTCGCCCTGCTAAGGCAGCGCGGCATGATCATCAATGACCCCGCATCAGCCGAATTCTACCTCCAGCACATCAACTACTACCGCCTGAGTGCCTATTGGCTCCCTTTCGAGGCGGACCACGCCACTCACAGGTTCAAGGCCGAAACCGATTTCGGCCGGGTCCTGAACCATTACATTTTCGACCGTGAGTTGCGGCTCCTCGTGCTGGATGCCATCGAACGCATCGAGGTCTCGGTGCGGAGCCAATGGGCATATCAACTGGCGCACCGGCACGGTCCCCACGCGCATCTGGACCGGTCTCTCGCCTTCAAACAAGCTCACTGGAAAAGCAACCTGGACAAACTGACCAATGAAGTGGACCGCTCTGAAGAAACTTTCATCCGCCACCTGCTTTCCACCTACAGTGAGCCGCTGCCGCCGGTATGGGCGGTCTGCGAGGTGATGTCGATAGGCCTTTTGTCCCGGTGGTACAACAGCCTTAAACCGATGCCGACGAGACGCGCGATCGCATCGGTGTACGGACTTGATGAAAAGGTTCTGCAGTCGTGGCTTCACCACCTGTCCCTGGTCCGGAATCTGTCCGCGCACCATGCGCGGCTGTGGAACAGGGACTTTTCCATCATCCCTCTGCCCCCGAAAGGGAAACCGCCCCGGCTTGGCGCCGAGTTTCTTCATGGCTCCAGGAAGATTTACAACACCCTCCTGATAATCCTGCACTTCATGGACATCGTGGCGCCTCACCACCATTGGCGCAGCAGACTCAAGGCGCTTATCGTTCAGCATCACATCGAGACTCGAATGATGGATTTCCCATTGGGGTGGGAGGAGCGCTTTCCTTGGCGGGAAAAGCCTTGAGCTTCCTTCATCTGCAGCGTTTTCATGGTGTCGGACCGAGATTTTTCGCGATTTCAGACTAACTTCTATGTATCGGGCAATATTTTGCGAAATTCTGCCGTATTATTTGAAAATTTTTATTGATCGGCGTCTGTTTATTGGAAAATCAGGGTGAAATTGCGACGTGGTCGAAATTCGTATTGAGAAAATCGTCGTTCAGAGCAGGGCAGGATAGGTGAAGGTGGCCACCCGGCAAGCCGGTTGCCCCCCTTAACCGTCCCCTTATTCGCGCTGCGCGCTCAACGGGTATCCTGCTCTGCGAGGCCAGACGGCTGCCGATACGAAAAGTGCGCCATCAGTTCCTGTGTTTCCCGAATAAGAAGCTGCCATCAAAGACCTGGGCGCCGTCACCGGTCTTTCTGTTGCAGCCGACCTGCGGAGTGTGGAATTGGGGTGCCGGATTCGCTACGTCCTTGTAAATAGGCGAGTTGAAGAAATGGCAGCACGCATCAACGGAGATCTCGGCCGATTGGGAGGCCACTTGAAGCTTCGGCTGCACGACGACCGGCGCACGGCGCAGTACGGCAAGTCACTGATCCGTGTCCTCCTTTCAAAAATACAAACGACCATGGACCAGATGCACGAGGTAATGCAGACCTTGAAGCGGTGAGTCCGGTATTTTAGCGGCTAAAGAAGGCGTCTCTGTAAAAGGCCAACATGATTCGCCAGAAGTGCTTACCCCGGTTGGTCCATCACTTCCTTTGTTATGGTTAGAGCTC
This sequence comes from Geomonas ferrireducens, assembly GCF_004917065.1. Lineage (NCBI taxonomy): Bacteria > Pseudomonadati > Thermodesulfobacteriota > Desulfuromonadia > Geobacterales > Geobacteraceae > Geomonas > Geomonas ferrireducens. The sequence continues at coordinate 942,204 of NZ_SSYA01000001.1, read as the reverse complement.
CCCCATCCATAGTTTCCTATTGCCAAGCCGCTGTCCGCCCCCTGTGGGGCGAATTTGGAAGCCGGATTCACGTTTTCGAAACTGTCGAGAGTGAGGGCGGGCTTTCCGGTGGCGACGGAGAGTTCCCGGGCAGCCTTCCCTGTGTAGGAGCGGTTGACGGAGAGATGCTCCCTCCCCTCGGGGCGTAGCACCTCCTCGTTGAAGCACTCGACGATCTCGAGTGTAGAGGTCTTGGCGGTTCCCGGGTCCTGATGGTGAGGGCGACGCCGCTTTAACAAAGATCGTCGACATTCCAACGCCAACAGTAGGAGTAATTTCTTATTGTTATTCATTAACCTTGCATGGTATGGTGCGCCTACCAGGGGTAAGGTATGAAATCGCGCCTGAACCTCAAGCCGGGCCAGAGGGGAACCAAACATCTGGTGGAAAGGTACGGGAAAGCGCTGCTCTATGTTCAATATCGCTACGACGCGGAGCGCGGCGAGGCTGAAGACGGTGGAGATCGTCGTGGAGGAAAAGCCTTGGCGTCCCCGATTTACGCTTGTATTGTTTCACACAAAGGATACCAGAGATGCTCGCTACCACACATACTACTCCTATAGAAATTTTTTTCAGTTATTCACATAGAGACGAAAGAATGCGCAGTCGGCTAGAGGCACACCTGAGTTCACTTAAGCGGGAACGCCTTATTTTGGGGTGGCACGACCGGAAAATTAAGCCAGGTACTGAGTGGAAAGGCCAGATTGATTCTCATTTGGATTCTTCTAGGATAATTTTACTCCTCATAAGCGCAGACTTCCTAGCCTCGGATTACTGCTACGACGTCGAAATGGATCGCGCAATGGCTCGGCACGATGCAGGAGAAGCCCGTGTAATTCCAATTATTCTAAGGCCGTGCGACTGGCCATGGTCTCGATTCGGCAAGCTTCAAGCTCTTCCTAGGGACGGTAAGCCGGTGTCCGACTGGTCTACACATGACCAAGCATTCAACGAAGTTGCTCGTGGCATACGCAGGGTAGTAGAGGAGCTAGCAAAGGCATCAGAAAGTGCCGCACCTTCATTATTAAAGAGTGAAACGATTCTCAATCCTGTGACCGCGACTGGCGACAATGTTGTTACAGAACAAATTCAAATACCTGTAAGAATCAAGGAAAAGTTACAACGAATGCGTATGCTTAATGCTATTTTCAAAACAGACGAAGATGCAGAGGAAGATTTATTTGCCGAGTACAGAGATATGCTTGAAGAAATGGTGGAAGTATTTTTGCCCTTGGTGAATTTGTTGGTTAAGGGCTGGGCTTTTGACAGTGAATTTGAACATTGAGGATATTGAAGACATTCACCGCTACTCTAGCCTAACCGGCGAACCTACGGCAGTTTTCGATAATGGAAACATATGGATCGACACTGAGCACGGCGGTGGCGGCTTAAAACCAACTAAAGATACTGAAGAGGTTGACGCAACATGAGGTTTCCAACCAGGAAATATGACCGGCCAAGCCGTCAACTCCGGCCCCGTTAGGCATATTGGAGCAATCGATGAATACTCAACTCTCAGCATCTCGGAAGATACTCGTCTGGCTGTTCATAGTTGTTGTGGTGATCGGGCTCGCATTAACTCTCTTCCTTGTATTTGGGCAGGGGAACAAGGTAAGGGAGATAGCCTTCCCTTGGCTTTCTGTCAAGCTCGATCCTCCGGCCATCTCGCCCGACTCAACCAAGTCCGTGTCTACCCAGGTGCCGGGTCTACCCGCAGACCCATCGCGTTCTGCGAAGACCGTTGATACCCAGCAGTTCAGCGTTCCATCGGAAGCCTTAGTATTTTATGTCATTCTTCAGGAGCGCGGCAAGGAGGAGAACGATCACTCGTCAAGGACCATCGCTGTTGCCAAACGGGATATATTTCTTCAAGAACTCCCCAGATATATAGAACAGGCACGAAAGGAAAATAAGATGCTAGTAGTGACGGCGGCCACTTTTGGTGAGCCACAGTGGGTCCATGCAAAAATCAAGTGTCGAGACACGTTTCTCAATCCTGCCCGGTATCGAGATCCTGGATCACCAATCACCCACACCGGCGTTGAAATTCCTCTTGACTGACATGTGCCTAACCCTTCGTTGGCCCTTAACATGATTGGATACCATTAAAATGAAAATCAATTTGTATTTCGAAGAGAGGCCAGATTCAGGAGAAATTGGGGCCATGGTAGCCCATTGGGTTACCGCAATTGCTGATAGGTTGAACGTGAACACCGACCGAATAACCATCATAGGTGTAGCTACCAAAGAAAACTACGTTGCGGCGGTAGGTCATTTATTCCCTGGCAAGGGTTTTACCTCAAACCATGCCCATGTCGGTGTCGGAATGTCACATACAAGTTTTGATGGTTCGGAGCCCCAGCATAGCATCTTATTTCATTCATACGTCTTTAATATGGTACTTGGAGGAATAGATGATTCGGGCAGCGAAAATTTTGAGGACTGGTCCCCTGACTTTCAACTTGGACCATTCATCATTGCACATGAATTAGGACATTGTCGTGATAATGAACTGCACCATTGGCCCTCAGTAGAACCCTTAAGCTTCCCAAACGGTTTTGATCTTGGAGTGGTCCACGACTACTATTCAAACATTTTAATATCCGAGATCGGAGCTTGCCTGCACGCAGATCGGTATTACAGCAAAGACTTTCTGCGTCACATCTTCGAAAGCGATTCCAGTGCCTTTCAGAGTCATAAAACCAATTTCGAAACAGAAAAATCTCAGGGTGGAGACGACCAAGCTTATCGTGTTGCCTGCATCGGTTCAGCGTTGATATGGCTGTACATTATTCAGTACTCAAAAATCGCAGTTGGCAAGAACGGGACATTGTTTGAATCAGAAAAAATTGACCGCCCGCTTGCCGGGCTAGCTGGCCTGGAACTGCTGCATCCCCGTATTGAACAGGCGGTGACTTCTTTTTGCAGGGCATTCCCTGAAGGGAGTGAAACCTTTAGAGAAGAAATCCACGCAATCTGGGAAAGGGCGTGTGAGAAGCTAGATCTTATGTTTACGAAGGATGCAGAAGGATGGTGCTGTTCTTGGAAGTAACGCCCACCCAAACTGTTGGACCTGCCCAAAACCCCGGCAGGTAAACAACTGGCCCGTTGTGCAGAAGCAGGAAGAGGAGGGGATAGAAAATGAAAATAGTAGTACCAGCACCTTATGTGCCGCCTGAAACGCCATTCGCGAACGACAAACTTAAACGTGAACCGTTTGCCAACGCGTTAACCAATCTCGTACAAAATCTTGATGATCCGGCTGTCATCACGATAGATGCACCATGGGGAGAAGGAAAAACAACCTTTGCTAAGATGTGGCGTGCATCTCTTAAGAGTAAGAATTGCAGGTGTATTTATATAGATGCTTTTGCGAATGATTATCTCGACGACCCATTCGTAGTTCTGGTTGGGGAAATAGCAACTTACATCCAAGAAACATATTCGGCTGAGCATCCCATTTTCTCATCAATTGAGTCCGTGTTGAAAAAGGCCTCCCGTGCTGGAGTGAAGTTGTTAAGCTTTGGTACGAAGATTGGACTCAAGGCGGCGACGCTTGGCATTCTAAAGGATAATGATTTCAAAGATATGGAGGAGATTAAGGAAGCCGTAACGAACGATTCTTTTGATTTCGCCAACAACTTATTTGAGAAAAAACTTCGGGATCATAAAGCTGACGCAGCTACTGTCGAAGATTTCAAAAATACTTTATCGGATTTTGCAAAACAAATAAAAGAAGATACTTCTTACCCGTTGGTTTTAATAATTGATGAACTGGATCGGTGCCGCCCTACTTACGCTGTTGACTTCATAGAAAAAATTAAACATATCTTCTCCGTTGAGAATGTTATCTTCACACTGATTCTGAATAAGAACCAGCTTGCTGCGGCAGTGTCATCCATTTATGGAGAGAAGTTAGAGGCAACTCAATACTTGCAAAAATTCTTCACGATCGAGACTTCGCTTTCAAAAAATGAGGATGATGTTAATGATGATTATAGGGCCTTTTGTAACCACGTTTACAATGCGTTAGGAATTGATGCTGGCAATGATGTGAGTTCACTACAGTCGACGATGATCGGCCTTTCTGAGCTATTCAGCTTGTCCTTTAGGGATATTGAAAAATGTTATTCACACATTGCACTATATTATGGGGCTAAGTCTTTAACCTTCAACATGGCACCGTTGGTTTCATTTCTGGTTATCGTGAAGGTTAGATACCCACAATATTATGGTAATTTTAGGTCAGGGAGTTCCCTGGAGGTGATAGAGGCTGCAGAGGTGTATCAAAAGCTGGTAACCAACATAAAAGTGCTAGAGAAGCATCACATTCAAAAGTTAATTCCTATGTTGCATTTCTGTACATTAACACAGGAAAAGTATAAGGCGATTGATCCTGAGGATCGAGATATAACTAGTTACGAACAATTCTTATGGCACATTAACCTGGAACGTGAAGATGTTATTCCACTTATCTCAAGACGTTTAGATCTGTTTAATATCGTTCAACAAGCCTAACGCAAACATGCCGCTCCGCCGCTGGTGGGTACCTTGAGCCGTAGCGATCATATCGCGATTGCCTCCTTGTCGATCCGTCCCCTGTGCTCTTCCGGTATTTCCGTATCAAGAACGACATCAACCGGAACCTTGATGAGCTTTTTCACCCTAGCCGCGATTTTCACCAACTCCATCAATCCCGTTTCCCCCTTTATCGGCGACACCAGAAGATCTAGGTCGCTCTTGCTGGTATCCTCCCCGCGTGCGGTCGAGCCGAAAATCCTGACGTTGGTAACGTGATGCGCCAGGGCGATGGCCTTGATCTCCTCCCGGTAAATGGCTAGCTGTTCGCTCGGTCGGGGTCGGGGGCGGCGCTTTTGCCTTATGGGAGGCAACACCAACCTCTGCCGGTTCAACTCACTCTCACCCGTGGCGTTGAGTGCGGCCTGCCGGATCAGGTGACGGACGAAAGACGACAACGTCATCTCGGTTCCTGTCCGGTGGCTGTACTCTGCGGCAAGCTGCTCGGCCAGTTCCTTCTCTTCCGGATCTAGGACGATGCTCAGACGTGCGGTTTTCATTTTGTCCCTCTCTATGGCTTTTCTCGCATTACCCTTCTGCAGGCCGGTCTTTTCCTTCCGAGGCAATGATATGCCTTATGGGATGGGATTTTCAACGTCCCGATATTGAATCCCGCCGGAATCGAGACCTTCTTCTGGACAAGATCCAGGGGGGGAGGACTGCAGGGCAGGTTGGGGGGGGTAACGGGTTCAGCGTATCACCCCGGGAGACCGAAGGCTGGGCTAGGGGGTGGGACGCTGGATGCCATCTCGTCCGGATTGACGAAAGGTGATTTAAAAAAATATGCTGCAGGCAAAAAAAATAATTTGGAGAGAGGGGTGGGGGCAGAGGTTGCACGAGAGGTTGCACGGCGAAAAAGGCAAAATAAAAGGAGTTACGAAAATCTCGTAACTCCTTGTTATTATTGGTCGGAATGAGAGGATTCGAACCTCCGACCCCCTGCTCCCGAAGCAGGTGCGCTACCAGGCTGCGCTACATTCCGATTGTGAAACTCTGACGGGTCAATCAGGAGGAGAGATATAACAGCTTTCCCGCCTCTATGTCAAGCACTTTGAAAGGGGCAGAAGTGATAATGCACTTTTTTCTATCTCTGACTCTGCCAATCCCTTGGAACCGCGTCGTTGTTACTTCACTTTCACCCGGTATTGCAGGGTGAAGCTCCCGCCGGATCTGATGTTGCCGGTCATCGGGATGCGCCAGCCGGTGACGTTGCCGTCGTACCCGAGCGGTGCGCCGCCTGAGCCGGTCGCCGGGACGTAGGTCCAGCTCGCGCCCTTGTCGCTCGAATATTGAGGTGCCCCGAGGGAGACCCCGGACGCGGGGGCACTGTCGGTGAAGCCGAATGGGGTGCCGCCGCCCAGGTAGAGTGAGGTGTAGGGACCGAGGTCATCGGTCAGGACGACGTTGCTCCCGGGGCCGGCACCGCTGTTGACCAGTTGAATGGTGTAGATGACATCCTCTCCGGAATTGACGGTGGCGAGGTTGGCGGTCTTGAGGATGGAGATGAGCGGCATCATCGAAAGGCTCACCGCGGCCGAGGCACTGGTTCCGGTGAGGGAGACTGGACCGGTGGCGAGAGGTGCGGCGGTGGTGTTGGTCACCGTTCCCGTACCGGATGCCGTTACGTTCATGGTGACTTGGCAGCTGGCCCCGGGTGCGAGCGATGCCGCGGAGAAACGGACCCCGGCGTTGTTCGCGGCGATCTGGCCGCCGGAGGTGTTGGTTACGCTGCCGCAGCCGGCGGGGATGAAGCTTGTGCTCGTGTCGCGCAGCACCATTCCTGCGGGGAAGCTGTCGGTGACGCTGACGCCGGTCAGGGGGGCTGCGTTGGCTGCCGGGTTGGTCAGAACGAGCGTGAGGCCGACCGGTGCCCCGGGGGAGACATTGGCGGAGCCGAAGGATTTCGCCGTCGCCGGAGGGGTGAAGACGTTGAGCGTGGCGCTGGTGCTGCTCGTGTCGAGCCCGCCCCCTTGGCCGCTGAACCTCGTGCTGTTGTTCAAGTAGGAGGCCGCCGCATCTCCCCGGACCGTCGCGCTGAAACTGCAGGTCGAGGTGCCCTGGGTCATCGATCCGGAGGCGAGGGCGACGGACGAGGCGGTGTAGGAGGGCGTACCGCTGCAACCGGTGCCGGATATGCCGGTGACACCGGTTACCGTCAGCCCTGCGGGGAAGGCATCCGTGAAGGCAAGGGTGGATTGGGCCGGTTTCGAGGTCGGCTCGTTCACGACGTTGAAGGTCAGCGTGCTGCTGCCGCCTATCGCGATGTTGCCGCTCGTATAACTTTTCGTGAGGGTCGGGCGCGGCGTGTTGGTGAAGGTGCAGGTAAGTTCATCCCCGGCCTTCGGCGCGAAGGTGTAGCTGGCGGCGAACAGCTGGTTCGGAAGGTTTGCTGCGGGGGTGGCACCCGTGCCGGTGTACGCGTTGCTGCAGGTGAGGGTCGCCGCGTATTTTGAAGCTGCGGTGGTTCCCGCCGACTTCACGTCGTTCAGGGTGAGTGCGGTATCCGGGGAAGAGTTGAATACGGTGCTGACGCTGCTCAGGGTGCCTGAGGTGGTGGCCGAGGCGGTGCCGGAAAGGGTGCCGCCGCCGGTTGCGCTTACCGTGAACTGGTCCCCGGTGCTGATGCGACCGGCAACGCTTTTCACCAAGGTGATGCGCGGACGCTTCGTGTTGGTGACGGTGCAGGCCGCGCCACTGTTCGTGGTATTGAGCGTGGCGCTGATGCTACGGTCCGCCGGGCTCGTGCTGAGGGCCGGGCTCCCGGCGACCGGTGCGCAGCTGATCGCGGCGGTGTTGTCCCAGTCGTTGCCGGCGGCGGTCTCGGTGATGGTGAGGGTCTGGTCGGTCGTAAGGGCGCTGATGAACACGCGCGCCGTCTCGTTGTCCCGCAGGGTGAAGCTGACGCTGTTGCTTGCGGTAGCGATGGTCGCCGGAGTGTAGGTACCTCCCGTGGCGGAGGTTCCCGACAGGGTGGCTCCGGTGAGAACGACCACTTTCGAGCCTGCCGGGCCCGTGGCGGTGAAGGTGAAGGGTTGGGTGCTGCCGTCGGGCAGGGTCTGCTTGGTCACGTCGACAAAAGCGCCGCTATAAACCGAGACGTTACCTGCTACGGTGGCGATCCCGGCGTTGCACTTGGAAGGGGAACCATTGCTGACGTCGCCGGGGCCTGTGCAGACGTTGCCGGGGTTTTGCCAGTAGGTGACGACGTATGGGATCTTCAGGGCGCCGGTGCTGTCACCGGTGCAGAGGACCTTTATCTCGTCGACGGTCGTGATGAAGTTCGCCCCACCCTTGAAGTCGCCGCAGCCGTCCCCGTCCAGGTTGAGCCACGGGCTCGGGCTGGTCGGGAAGGTGGCTACGGAACAGATGTTGCCCGGAGTCGTGTCGCGGGGATCGTTCCCCTGCTGTCCGACGAAGAAGCCGATATCGTAGCGGTCGGTGTTGGTGCCGGAGAGTCCGAGTTCCACCTTGAAGCGGAAGTCGCTCCCCAGGGTGCAGAAAGGCGGGGTGTTGGCCTGTGCCGTGAACACGGGGGCTATGGTGAATTCCCCGGCCGTGCAGTTAAGGCCGCCGGTGCGGTAGCCGACGCAGGTCTGGTCCTGCCACGCACTGGTGGTGAGAGCCTGGCCGAGGGAGGGCGCGGCCATGACGCAGAAAAGAGCGGCAAGGGAGGCGCGACGCCATGATCGGAACCCGGGACGGTTTTTATGTTTGTTGAAACCTTTGGGCATCTACTTCTCCTACAAGTGAAGCCGCGAGGGAGACCCTCACCCGGTCTGCGGCCGCCCTCGCGCGCTTCCGCGCCACAGCGCTTGTGTGCGGGGCAAAAGGACCAGGGGTTAGCGACTTTCTGCTGGTGTTACTCGCCGCGGTTCAGCGCGGCCAGCCCTTCCTTCACGCTGTTCTGGTCGAACTTGAAGCGGAACTGGACGAAGGGGCCCTGTGCGGTGTAGTTCGCGGCCGAGAAATCGGCATCGCGGAAACCGAGCAGGTTGTAGCCCAGGCTGAGCCAGGCATTCTGCATGACGTTACAGCCGACCGAGGCGCCCAGGCTGTAATTCGCCTGGTGTGCCTGCCAACTGTGCAGCACCGAGCTGCGTAGCCCGATGTCCCAGGTGTCGCTCAGGTCGTGGCGTCCCTCGATGCCGATGAGATCGGTGTAGCCGCTGAAATCGTCATCGTCCAGCTGTTCCAAAACGTACTTAGCGCCGTACTGCAGCGAAAGCTGGTTGCGCTTGTCCGGGCGGAAGTTGGCGTTCAGGTTGTTGATTATCCTTTTGCCCTGGGTCGAGCTCCCGCTGCTCTTGGTGTCCTTGAAGGTCAGGTCGAGGCGGTCGAGCACGATCCAGCGGGTGACCGGCGGCCGGTACGCCATCCCCAGTCGCAGGTCGGCATCGGTGGTACGGGAGCCGTCGATGCCTCTGGTCTGCAGCACCTGCAGCCTTCCGGTCCAACCCCAGTAGAGCCCCTGCTCGTTGGTAAGTCCGGAGATGAGTCCCCATTTGTCTTCGCTCTCTCCGTCGCGGTACTCGATCCGGTTGGACCACAGGAGTCTCTTCTCCTGGTAGGTGGCGCCGAGCGATACGGCGCTGAAGTCCTCGCCGCCCGAGGCGGAGGGGACCTTCGCGTCGAACTGGTAGCCGGTACTCCTGCGGATAGTCTGGTTGCGGTCGAGGCCGCCGTCGACGGACCAGAAGCTGTTTACCTGCCATTTCTGGGCGAGTCCTACGGTCGCGAAGGTTCTCTGGTCGTTCTCCTTGCGGTCGCTGCCGACCGAGCTCGAGAGGGTTCCGCCGGTCCAGGGGGTGGATTTCATCCCGACCCTGGTGGTGTTGGTGTCCGCGGCATCGCCGCTGGTGAGTTCCTGCTGGGCGAAGAGCAGCAGCGACGGTATGACCTGGAAGTCGGCGCCTAACACGGTGCGGGTCGGGTAGTCGGCGTTGTTGTTCTTGCTGAGCAGTGCCTGCTCATGCTCGGCACGCAGGGTCAGGCGCTGGTTCAAGGTCTTCCAGCTTCCCCCCACGGTACCAAGCACCGAGGTGTCGTTGTTGCCGCCTGCCAGGGTGTCGTTGGCGTAGCGCAATCCGGCTTTCCCGGTGAACTCCTTATCGGCGTAACCTGCCTGCGCCTCGACAAAATCCCTGACGCTGTCGCCGACCAGGTTGTACTGGCGGTAGAACTGGCTTTCCAGGGTGAACCTCTCGCTCAGCCGGTAGCTCCCCTCGGCGCCGAACTTGCGGGTGCCGGACTCGGTCCCCTTCTGCTGTCCCAGGCCGAACCCTTCCTGCTGTTCGCGGTAGTACGCCTTTCCCTCGAGCTTCTGGTCGAGGTGGGTGATCTCGGCCAGGTAAGCGTTGCCGCTGTCCTTCTCCAGCGGGGTGTCGCGCCTGGATGTGGCGATCTCGGCGCGCGCCTTGGTACCCGGCCCGACGTTCATGCTGGCGTCGGCGCCGTAGAGCGTGCTGTCCCCGCTTATGTGCCCCTCGCGGATGTAGCTCCCCCCGATGCGCAGGTTGCCGTCCATGAGCTTCACGCCGGCCCGCCCGCCGTAGGTGAGTGCCTCGCCGCCGGCATCGCTCACCTCGTAGTCGACGACGATGTAGACCGGATTCAACTGATCGTCCTTGCTGAAGACCGGGCTCTTGAAGAAGATGGTTCCCGCTTCGTAATCGATGCTGTAATCGATGAAGCGGCTAAGCGTGCGGCTTTCGATCACGCGTTCGCTGTGGAAGCGGTCGCGGGACTCGATGGTGATCTGTTCGGAGTTGATCACCAAGCCTTTGCGGCTCAGGCGATAAAGGCCGGAGGTGCCATCGCCGCGCAACTCGTCCTTGACGAAGGACTGGCCGGTCTCGCTGCCGAAGGCGGTCACCTCGAATTCCTTGGAGCGGTATTCGGTCTTCACGCCGTTCAGCCTGCGGCTGTAGCGGGAAAGTTCGGTGACCGAGAGGCCGGTGTCGAAGTCGCCAAAGACTGCGCTGAACTGGTCGCGCTCCACCTTCAGGAACAGTTTCCTCTGGCTGGAGGCGTCGTAAGCCTGGGCCGTCGCGTCACCGTAGAGCGTGTAGAAGGCGTTCGGGTCGATGTTCTGGAACAGCGAGTTCCCGTTCGGGCCGGTGCTCTTCTTGGCGCTGTCGTAGGACATGGTGAGGAGCCACTCCCCCTTGACGCTTCCCTTGGCGTAGAAGGCGAGGCGCTCGTCGTCGTAGAGGTGCTCGTCTGCCCCTGCATCCTTGAGGTTCTGCATATGGCCGGTCACGGTGTTGTAGCCGACGGTTCCTTCGGCGAGGCCGACCAGGATCCAGTCGCGCATCTTAGGCTTCACGTAGGTCTCTACATCCAGGGTCGCCTTGTTGTAGGAGAGCTGGGTGCGATACGCGCCGCTTGCGGTAACCGGCTGGAACTTGATCCACCCTTGGGCATCCACCGAGGCGAGGCCGCTGCCTGCGCTGACCGCGATGGTGCCGGGCTCGATGTAGGGGCGCAGCTCCCCCCCCTTCAGTGCGAGCTGGGCGTTTGCCGGGACCGGCTTGCCGTCCTGGTCCATGAGCTCGATGCGCACCATGACCGGGGTCCTGCCGTCAGCGACGTTACCGTCCGCCGAGACGAGGCGCAGAGCGGCAATCTCGCCTGTCCTGATCACTTTCACGCTCTGGTCGAAGCGAACAGTGCCGAAGGTGTCCGTCCCCTTGAGCCGGAGGATGTGCTCCCCCTTGTCACCAAAGTCCAAGCCGATGAAGGTGTAGAGGCTCTTGTCGCTCTCCCTGTCTTTCAGCTTGAAGCCGATTTTCTCTGCGGGGATGGTCTGGCCGTCCAGGATGAGCACAGGGGTGAGGGCCGAGTTGAGCACGACCTGAACCGCGTTGATCTGGGAGGCGAGCACGGTGCCGTCGGCGAGGGACAGGATCCCTTCCTTGTCGGTTACGTGCAGGTCGTTCGCCTTCTCTTGGCCGGCGTCGGCCTTTCCTTTGGCGACTTTTTCCTCGAACTCGACGCTGGTCTCCTCGTTCATCTTTGCCGGGGTCGGTGCCGCCTGGGGCTGCGACGCGACATCGGGGCGGTTGATATCGTCCATGCTGTCGGAGAGTTCCGCAGTGGCGCTGAGAGTCTTGATCGCCTTACCGTCGGCGTCGCAGATCCGGACGGTGACGTTGGTGTTGGAGTTCTCCTCCTTGACGTCGGGGTCGAGGAGCGACTGCAGGCGCAGGTCGAATTTGCCGTCCTTCGGGAGCTTTTCGAAGTGGTAAATCAGTTCGGTGTCGGTGACTTTCGGGTCAGCGGTTTCGCTCGCGCACAGGCGGGAGGTGCCGTTCATGTAGAGGAGGCTCTTCGGGAGCGCGAGGTTCACCGTGACGTTCTTGAGCGCCTGGTCCATGCCGGCCAGCTTGATGCGGTGGTGCACAACACCCTCGTTAAGGGCTGAGTAGAGCTCGACGCGCTCTGCCTTAAGGGCTGCGGCAGCAGGCGCCGCAGCTGTCGTAGCTGTCGGACTGGTCGGACTGGTCGGACTGGTCGGACTGGTCGGACTGGTCGGATGCGCGGCAGTTGCCGGAGCTACCTGGGCTACTGTCGCTGCTGTCGCTGCTGTCGCTGCCGGTACGGTTGTGGCGACCGGTGCGGGTGCGGGTGCAGCCGCGGATGCCCCAGCCGGTATGGCTGCCGGTTTGCTACCGGCCAACGGCTGCTTCTTCACGCCGCTTCTGTCTTTCACCATGGTCACCCGGCTCGTCTGCACCTGTCGGGAGAGCGAGACCTTCACTTCCACGCGACGGTTCTGCGCGCGCCCGGCTTCGCTCCTGTTGCTTGCTACCGGCTCCTTCTCGCCCCGGCCGGTAAGATAAAGCGCCTCGGGCGGTAGGTGCAGCGCGGCGGTCAGGTAACGCCCGACGTTCTTCGCGCGGGCGAAGGAAAGGGCGGTGTTGTCCGCATAGACGGCGCGGCTGCGCGGGGAGATGCGGACCTGGTCGGTGTGCCCGGTTACGTCGATCCGGTCGATATTGTATTGCTTGAGTAGGTCGGCCAGCGCTGCGAGCTGCTTGCGGTCCTCTTCGTTGAGCTCGGCGCCGAAGGTCGGGAAGTGCGGGCGCAGCACCATCGGCGGAAGCGAAACGCGGCTTTCTTCGCGTACGAGAGAGAGGACGTTGTCTGTCTCAGGGGCGGCAACACCTTTCGCGTCTGGGGTGTCAAAGGACAGGGTCGCCCTCGTCTGCAGGGCTCCTTGCGCTGCACCGTCGATGCCTGCCTTGAAACGGAGTTCTTTGACCCAAGCGGCGTCGGCAGCACCGAGATCGAAGATGAGGCGGTTTCCGGTGTTCTCGGGGTCGGGGTGCGGGAGGCCGCCCAGGTTGCTGCTTCCCTTGCGGTAGCTCACTCCCTGCGGGAGAAGAACGGCGAGACGCAGCTTCTGCAGGGGGACGCCGGCAGCCTGCATCGGTATCCGGTACTCAATTACTTCACCGCTTTGGGAGCTGATCATCTCCAGAGCGACTTCGCCTTGATATCTCGGGTCTTCCACTGGCGGCGCTGCGGTGACCGTGGATGCCGTGGATGCCGTGGACGCGGTTGCCGTGGCCGTGGATGCCGTTGCCTTGGGCGCGCTTGCAGCAGAGGTGGTTACTGCGGACGCGGTGGCTGGGGCGGACGCGCTGGTTTTCTCGGCGGTTACGGTCGGCACTGCGTCTGCGGTGGCGCCCTTGTTACCCAGCCGGGAGAGGTAGAAGTCGGTGCGCCACATGGTGCCGCCTTGCATCTCGGCAAACTGCGAGTAAGCGCGCCCGGCGAAACGGCTGTTCTTCTCGCACTGCTGCACCTGGTAACCCTCGGGGAGGGAGTCGATGTCGAGCTGCACTACGTGCGTGCCCGAGGCCACTCCCTCGAAGTGGAACATGCCGCGCTTGTCACTCACCACGAAGGTGCCGTCCTCAAGGTAGATCCCGACTCCTTCCATCCCTTTCTTGTTGTCCTCAGGGTTCTCGCCGCAGGCGCCCACGAAGACGCGCCCCATGATGATGTTGCGGCTCTGCATGAACGGCTCCTGCACCGTTACGGAAGCGGTGGCCGGTGTCGCGCTGACGGCGGGTGTGCTTGTGGCCGAAGCGATGTTCACCGCGGTGCCGGGTCTCGCGCTTGTACCGACCACGACGACATAACGCAGAAGTGCCGTGCTCTGCGGACCGAGGTCGCCGATCCTGAAGGTCAGCGTGCTGCCGTCGGCGGAGATCGCGGGATCTGCCACGGCGGAGCCGTTCAGGCGGACGGACCCCTTCTGGTAGCGGAACCCGGCGGGGAGCTTGTCGGTGATCACGGTGTTGAAGACGGTGCCGACCGAGTCGGTGTTCTGCACCGCGACGTCGTAGCTCAGGTACTCGCCGGTGGAAACGATGCTCTTGCCGGCATTCTTCTTGAGCCAGAGGGTGCCGATCTTCGGATCGATCGGTAGGTCGACGCGTATCGCGGGGCCTGCCGGTACCACGAAGACCTCACCGCGCGAACCGGGCTCCAGGATCTTGTACGGCGCCCCGGAGAGGGTTTGCAGCTTCGCGGTGTCGACCGTGGAGGGGGCGGTGTAGCGGTCCGGCGCCGTGACCTTGAGGATGTAGTTGCCCGGAGCGACGTACGGGAAACGGTATCCCCCCGGGCTGAAAGCGTAGGTTCTCCCCTCGCTGTCGTGGGCGATACCGCCGGATACGACCTTGTTCGGGAAGAGGTTGCCGGCGACACCGTTGTCGCCCAGGACCGTGGCGCCAAGCCCGGTGCCGGCGTCGATGAGTTCTACGGTGACACCGTCGACTGGTCGTCCGGTCACTGAATCGAAGACGATACCGAAGGGGTCGACGATGGCGGCGGCCGCGGAGCTGTCACTGCCGTCCACCTTGTCGACATACCGTGCCCTTATGTCGGAGGCCTCGGCCACGCTGAGGACACCGTTGCCGGCAACGCCCGTCTGGGACGTAGTCTGGATGTAGCCGACGAAGATGCCGGTATCAGGACCGGTTTCCGTGAGCAGCAGGTTTTCGCTGTCGCCGGTAGCGGGATCGGTGATCGTCACCTTCACACTTTCGGCGCTTTCCCTATCCAGGTTCTGGTCCGGATCGGTGATCCTGACGAAGAGGGGCTCACCGGCGTGGAATGTGTCGGAAGCGGATAGTTGCACCGGCGCGGAGAGGTCGATCGTGCTCTCGGTTCCAGAGGTGACCGGTGCGGCGAGCTTGGCGAGCGTGCCGGTCGCGTCGTAGAAGGAGGTGACAGGGACGGTGACGCTGCTTGCACCGGTCACGCCTGGTGAGTACTTGAGAAACTCCGCGGTCGAACTGGTGCGCGCCATCACCGTCACCGTTACCTGGGTCGTAACTTCCGGAAGCTGGCTGCAACTGAAAGTGGCGCGGTTCACGATCTGAACGCCGTTCACGGCGGCCAGGCCCTCCCTTCCCCCGAACAGCAGGAGAAGGGAGAGGATGAGAAGTGTCAGCGAGGCAGGGATGTGGCGCAGCTTCGGACGCAACTCTAGCGCAGCCCGCGGCGCAGACGCACCGCGACTAGGCCGGCGACCACTGGCGCCGGCAAGTTCCCCGGCCCGAAGGCCGGAGAGACTGCTCAAGATGTTGCAGATCCGTTTCATCATCACGCTGCCGTTATGCTCCTACTTGATCTTCACGCGGTAAGCCACGGCAATCCCTTTGCCTTTCGGGATGGTCCCGGCGGTGGTGGCGTTGGCGCCATCTCCGACGTTGACGATCAGGTTCGGGGAGTTGCCTGCTACGTAGCTCGCCTGGTTGGCGCCGACGGCGCCGGCGGCGATGGTGGAAGCGGCGGCGTTGGTGTCTATGTAGAAGATCGCACGGGAGCCGGTGTAGGCCGGCAGCGGATCGGTCACGTAGGCGGTCGGAATGTGGTCCGAGACGGCGCACGTGGTGAGGTCGAAGGTGCTGGCCCCGCTGTTGGACACCTCGATGACGTACTCGATCACGTCGTCAGGTTTCCCGGTGACCCCGCCGGTGAAGTAGGGAAGCGAGCCCGCGCCGGTGTTCCCCTCGATGGAGGAGTTGTAGTGCGGGGTGCCGCTGCCGGTGACCGGCGACGACACGTTCCTGGAGTACTTCTGGAATGTGATGGTCGGAGGCGTGGAGGTCCACTTGTCCGCCGGCGCGGTGGTGGCGGAATTGGTCGGGAAGTTGGTCGCGGTGACCTCCGCCTTCACCGTGGTGGTGATGTCCAGGCCGAGCGTGGCGATGGTGCCGGGCTTCGCGGTGAGGGTAACCTCCTGGCGCTCGCCGACCTGCACGCCCGCACTGAGGACGTCGGTAGAGGCGATCGCCTGGGTGTTGGCCCAGTTGATGGTGAAGGTGTTGTTGGCCGAGTTGTACTGGGTCGACGTCACCTTTGGGGTGTAGGTGTGGTTGTTCACCGTGAAGACGATGATGTCGTTCACGGCGATGCCGTTCACCTCGGCGTCGGCGGTGATGGCACCCCCGATCGGGGCCGGGACCACGATGGAGGTGGTGGTACCGGTGCCGGCGGTGATGGTCGCACCGAGTTTGATGCTCGTGCCGCCGGTAACGGTTGCACCGGTGGTGTTGCTCGCAGCTGCCACTGACGGGGTAACCGTGTAGTCGGCCGGGCCGTTCGCGGACGAGGTCACGGTGACCGTGTTCGAGATTGCGGGGGTATCGGGGCCCTGGTAGGCGCCGCTGCCGCTGGTGATGGTGACGTTGGGGAGCGACGGTACCAGGTCGACCTTGACCGTGACCGAGCTCTCGGCGGTGAGCCCCCCGTTATAGGAAAGGACCGCCTTGTTCACGATGGCGGTATTGGCAGCTGTGCTGGCGAACGCAGCCTGGGCGCACAACACCGCCGTAGCGGCCAGCGCAGGCGCCAGCCACTTCTTGCCGAAAAACTTCATGGGATGCCTCCTGCGGCGTCCCGGTCACCGTAGCGGCCGGGACGCCGGACGGTTAGTCGATCTTGACCTGATAGAGGATGGTGTAGGTATCAAGCCAAGTGCCGCCTTTGGTCGTGCACTCGCTCTGCGTTGCCGCAGTGGCGCTGCTGCAGGAAGGTACTGTTCCGCCAGCGGACTGGCTGGAGGTATCGCCCAGGTAGAAGTTTATGGCCCTGTTCGTATCGGTCGGGACTGCATCGCCGAAGCCGGTATTGATGGAAGTCGGCTGCCCCTCAGCGTCCACGGCCGTGGTGACCGTCACGCTTTTGCCGAGGGAGTCGGTGATGGTTGCGAAGTTGTTGCCGTTGGTAACGAGCGTGGTGTAGGCCGGGACTGCGTCCTTGATGCTGACCTTCGCTGCCTGTCCGCCGATGTTCTTGACGGTGATCTTGTATTCAAGGATGTCACCCGGGTTGCCGGTTGCGGTCCCGCCCCAAACGCCGCCGGCGGTGTTGCGCACCTGTTTCTGGATGGAGAGCTGGCTGCGCTTGTAGAAGCTTGCGGTGCAGGTGAGGTCGGTGCTCTTAGTACCGTTGGTGGCAGTGAGGGTGTAGCCGACCAGACCATCATTGGTAATGCTCGATGCGCTGGCTTTGACGTCGACCTTTACCAGCACCATTTCTCCGACCGGCACTCCCATGGTGGGAGCGGTGGCCGGGGTGGTGAAGGCCGGTGCGATGCTGTTGCCGCCGAAGGTGAACGTAGAACCGTTGAGTGTCACGGTGGTGTTTTCGTAAGCACCCAGTTTCAGGGAGCCTTTCACCTCAGGTTTTGCGTCGGATAACGCACCGGTGGTGTAGCCGGTGACTCCGTCGTTGTTGTCGTAGGTGGCCGGTGATCCAGGGGTAACTGCAAGGACCTTGTAGGCGCGTTTCACCTTGCCGCTGCCTTCTGCTACTTCCACGAGGACTATGTCGTTCTGCTCAAAGCCGCTCAGCGAGCCGCCCGGGAAGAGAAGGGTGTCAGCCGCGCTCACGCCGACCGGGATGGCGCTGCCGAGGATCCTGGAGCCGGGGTTAACCGTCTCAACACCGCCGTTGTAGGTCAGTGTGGTGTAGGTCCTGGTGATGTCTGTTACGTTTGCGGTGGTGCTGGGGGTGTTGTCTCCCATGGTGAGGGTATAGGTGTCCGCGCCGTTGGCCGTTGCGCTAAGGGCGTAGATCGCGGAAACCGTACCGCCGGACACGGTATCCACGGTGCCAAGGCAGCCAAGGCCGCCTACCGTGCCGTTGGAAGGGGCGGTGGTCGCATTAAGTGCCGACTGCACCAGGTTTACCGTGGTGGTGGTGGAGGCTGCTGCGGTGAATTTGTTGTTGCCGCTGGTGTCGCTGTAGGTGACTTCGACTACGTTGACCACTTTAGCGCCGGCGGAAGTGTTGGCGAGTGCCGTGGCGGGAACGGCGGCTGCCGCCACGGCGCTGAGCGCCAGGACGGCAAAAAGGTTGCGTTTCATAAGATCTCCTTTTGTACTGCTTCATTTCAATAAAAAATAAAAGGTCCTGCTGTTACTGCTGTTACTGCTGTTACTGCTGTTACTGCTGTTACTGCTGTTACTGCTGATTCTGCTGATTCTGCTGATTCTGCTGATTCTGTGGGGCTTCGGTTTAGTCTTGTGTCATATGCCTCCTTTGTACGTAACTTGTCGTTTTGTTTTCCTCTAGTCGTTCTGCGTTGATAACTATTTCACTTTTACCTTAAAGCTGACCGATCCCTTGCCACCTGCAGGCACCTGGGGGATGGTCCAGCGCACATCGGTATAATCGTCCGGGGACGCCACCTTCTTCTCCGGTTTCCCGGTGCTCCCCTTCACCTCGTAGGTGAGCAGTGTCGGCTTCTTGAAGGTTTTCCCCTTGTCGATGGAGAATGAGAGGTCGCCGGTCTCGCTCGCGCTGCCTGGGATGTACGAGGTCCCGGCAGGGATCGGATCACTGATGATCACGTCTTTGGCGGCATCGGTACCGGAGTTGACGTAGTTGAGGGTGTAGATGATCTCCTCGCCCGGCTGCACTCCTTTGGCCGCGACCCGTTTCTTAACCTGTTTCCCCTTGGCGGTGACACTCACCTCTTTCTCGGCCTTGATGGTGATGGCCACCTTGGGCTGCGCCCATGCGGACAGCGGCATTGCCGCCAGTATCAAACCTACGGCGCCTGCGAATAACCTACTGGTTCTTTTCATTTCTTCTCCTTGTTGTGCTCGTTGTGCTCTTGTTTTTGCACGGATTAGTTTTTCTTTGTTTTCGTCATAAGTGTCGCTTATACGGCTATTTGCTGAGTTTCATGTTTCTGATACAAAAATACCCGTCTGCATATGAAAATGGAGACGGGCATCTCTGTCCGGTGGGAAAGCGCAGCTTTCCCTTGCGGGCCTGACTCCAGATGCTCTTCGGTAGCCCGGCTATCCCTTGCTGCTCGCAGTGGACCCGTGGCTTTGCGTCGCCGGATTGCTCCGGGTTTGCCGTTATCGGAGTAAGCTATGTCTTTAGGTGAGCTATGGAACCATGCCTTCCTTTGATCGGTTGAAAACTTTATAAGCCAGCTTTCACGCTTTCATACTTATGATACAAAAATACCCGTCTGCATATAAATGGAGACGGGCATCTCTATCCGGTGGGAAAGCGCAGCTTTCCCTTGCGGGCCTGACTCCAGATGCTCTTCGGTAGCCCGGCTATCCCCTGCTTGCTTGCAGTGGACCCGTGGCTTTGCGTCGCCGGATTGCTCCGGGTTTGCCGTTATCGGAGTAAGCTATGTCTTTAGGTGAGCTATGGAACCATGCCTTCCTTTGATTAGTTGGAAACTGGTTATACCAATATTGTCGAGTGGTTACGGCGTCGATCTCCAGGGGCACTTCCGAGTGTGCTTAGATGTCCGCCATCTTATGTCCTACAAAATCGCGCCACAATACCAAATTGCTTGAAAAATATAAAGTTATTTTTCCAATGAGAGGTAGGGCGGATGCGTTGGCGCATCTGTCTTGCCGCTGCGACGGGTGGCACCCTGCTTCATTCATGAGTCGGCTTTCGATCAAGGGGGCTGGCTGGAGGGCAAAAAGAAACCGCCGTCGGCAGTGTTGCTGCCGACGGCGGTGGTTTATCAGGCTTTTTATGGGGCGGTGAACGTTTGGTTAAGGGGCCGGTGCCGGGCCGTAGCTGTCGATCACGAAGTCGAAGCTCGCGGCGATCGTGTAGGTAGGCTTGGCCGGGTTGTTGTCGTCTTCGATTATCGCGTTGTAGCTGCCGCTCACCCTGTCCCCGGTGTTGTTGCCGTAACGGGTGAAGCTGATCGTGCCGCCGATCGTTCTGATCAGGGTAGAAGGTTGCCCGTTGAGGAAGTAGACGCTGCCGGGGAAGGCCGGGGCCGCTCCACCGCTCCCCAAGGAGTACACCACCTGCGGCGTGATCGCTGCACCCGGGTCGATGTCGATGCGGGTGACCGTCTTGTAGTCCGGATCGGTGAGGCTCGTCGCGATGGCGGCGCGGAACACGATGCCGAGATCGGATTTGCTAGAGGAGAGGTAAGTCGCCTTTACCAGCCCGTAGCCGTCGCTCGTGATGGTGTAGGAGTTGCTCGGCGCGGTCGGAGTCGTGTCGACACCTGCAGGGGCGCTGCTGCCTCCGCCACCGCCGCAGCCGGCGAGGACCACCAAGGCAATCGAGAGAAGAAGCGCCCTGGTCCTGGCGCTGAATGAGCTTTTGCGGAATGTGTAGTTTGTGGTGGTGTAGGTGTTCATGGAAGCCCCCCCTGTTTACGTGGTTGCTACCTCTATTACATACACGGTGCCAGAATTTTCTCATGTGAAAGAATCGTCGTATGTAGTTCACTTATCGGCATTAATTTGTGTGAACTGGAGAAATTTTGCTCGCTATTTTCAAAAAGTTGATGTGCAGCGTTTGCGCAGCTTTGAGGGGTGCTGTACTAAACTTGGCTAGCAGCACGTCCTGCCCAAGTCCAGGGCGAAGGCTCATGAACAGCTGCGCATTCCGGAGACTGAGACTGGGGGTGCGCGGGAGGCTTTGGGCGCCCTGGTCTGGGGGAAGAAAAACGTTGTCATCGCCCAGTGGAAGTGTTAAAAACTTGCAGTTCAGGTTATTTGCGGAGTGTGCATGGCCATCAGGGACTTACGCGGCTTTCTTGCCGAGCTGGACGCGGCGGGAGAACTGCAGCGGGTGGATGCGGAGGTCGATCCCGAACTGGAGATCGCCTGCATCACGGATCGCCAGAGCAAGCTCCCCAACGGCGGCAAGGCGCTTCTCTTTGAGAGCGTGAAGGGAAGTTCACACCCGCTGGCAACAAACCTCTTCGGCTCACCCCTGCGGATGGCGCTCGCGCTCCAGGTTGAGAACCTCTCCCAACTGACCGGCAAGATGGAACACCTGCTTGAATCTCCGGACCTGGCCCCGGCGCCGCGTTTGGTGCGGCACCCTTCCTGTCAGGAAGTGGTCTGTCGTACACCGGACTTGGGACGTTACCCTTTCCTGAAGAGCTGGCCCGGCGAGCAAGGGCGCTTCATCACCCTTCCCCTAGTCTTCACGCGCGACCACGACACCGGCGCCGCCAACTGCGGCATGTACCGGGTTCGCATCTTCGATGAGCGGTCCGCGGGGATTCGGTGGAAGCCGGGAAGCGGTGGGCATGCGCACTGGCAAAAGTACCTCGATGCCGGCAAACCCATGCCGGTCGCCATCGCGGTAGGTGCGGCTCCAGCACTGACCCTGGCTGCCGCGCTCCCCCTGCCGCAAGGAGTGGACGAGGTTACTTTCGCCGGCTACCTGGAAGGGGCGCCGGTGGAGATGTCGCGCTGCCTCGATTCGGATCTCCTGGTTCCGGCCTTCGCCGAGATGGTGATCGAAGGGGTCATCGAGCCGGGCGCGACCCGGGGCGAGGGGCCTTTCGGGAACCACACCGGCGCATACGATCCGGGGGAAGAGGTCCCGCTGCTGCGGGTAACCTGCATCACCCACAGGAAAGATCTCATCTGCCAGGCCACCGTGGTCGGACCTCCGCCCATGGAAGACTGCTACCTCGCCAAGGCCGGCGAGCGGCTGCTGCTCCCGCTTTTGCGGCGCGATTGTCCCGAGATAGTCGACTTGGTCATGCCTTTGGAGGGGATCTTTCACGGCTGCGCCATCGTCGCCATCGAAAAGAAGGCGCCGGGGGACGGGCGACGGGTCCTGGAGAGGCTGCGCAGCGAGGGATGGCTGAAACGGGGAAAACTCCTGGTGGTCGTGGATAGGCCGGAAGGGGAGCTGACCCTTGCGGAAGGGTTTTGGCAGGCGCTGAATTCGGTTCAATTTCCGCGCGACCTGGTGGTGACGCCCGACGGCTGCCTCGGGGTCGACGCGACAGGCAAGCTTCCGGAGGAAGGGGGGCTTGCATCGGATAAATTACGGCAGGACGCATCGATAAGCGCCCGAGTGGAGAAGAGGTGGCGTGAGTACGGCTTCTTCGACAGCGACGGGCGGGAAAGGTAGTTCATGAGCAGTCACGCAGGAGTAGAGATGACGATATACGCCAGGGTAAGAATTTTCCTGGAGATGATAAAGTTCAGCCACACCATTTTCGCGCTTCCCTTCGCCTTCACCGGTGCCGTACTGGCCGCCCGTGGGGTGCCGACGCTGGCCCAGGTGGGGTGGATCATCCTCGCCATGGTCGGGGCGCGTACCGCAGCCATGGGGCTCAACCGGGTGATCGACGCCGAGATCGACGGCAGAAACCCGCGCACCGCGGGGCGCGCCATTCCGGCGGGCCTTCTGGGGCGCGGCGCCGTGCTCTTTTTCATCGCCATTTCCGTGCTGCTCATGCTTTTTGCGGCGCGCATGCTGAACCCGCTCTGCCTCTACCTTTCACCGGTGGCACTCGGTTTCATCCTGCTCTACTCGTACTGCAAGCGCTTTACCTCGCTGGCACACGTGGTCCTGGGCATCTGCCTTGCCGGGGCACCGCTCGGTGCATGGATCGCCATTCGCGGCAGCGCCGATCTCCCCGCCTTCCTGCTTGCCTTCGCCGTGCTGTTCTGGGTGGCCGGTTTCGACATCCTCTACGCGCTGCAGGACATGGACTTCGACCGCGCAAGCGGGCTGCATTCCATTCCGGCGAGGCTAGGCGTCAACGGGTCGCTCTGGACCTCGCGCATCTTCCATGTCGTTTCCTGTCTTTTCCTGATCGGCCTTTATTCCCACCTCGGGCTCGGCCATTTCTTCCTGGCCGGTGTGGTCGCCACCTGCGGAATGCTGCTGTATGAGCATTACCTGTTGCGCGGCGGGGACCTCGCCTGTCTCGATGCCGCCTTCTTCAACATGAACGGTTACATCAGCGTGACCCTCTTTTTCGCCACGTTGCTGGACACGATGACCGCGGGTGCGCTGTGAGTAAGCGGCACTTCGTCGTCGCCATAACCGGTGCCTCCGGCAGTGTGTACGGGCTTAGGGTTGTCGAGGAACTGCTCAAGGGGGGTGCCCGGGTCAGCGTCCTGCTCACCGCGGCGGGGTTCACCGTCCTGCGCGAGGAGTGCGGGCTTTCCTGGGGCGGGACGGCCGCAGAGGTGCAGGAACAGTTGCGCGGCTGGCTGGGGTATGAGGGTGACGGGCTGCGTTACTACGCCAGCGATGACCTTTTCGCCCCCATCGCCAGCGGTTCCTCCGCGCCGGATGCCATGATCGTGGTGCCATGTTCCATGGGGACGCTCTCCCGCATCAGTTGCGGCAACGCGGGCAACCTGCTCGAGCGTGCCGCCGACGTGATGCTCAAGGAGGGGCGCCCGCTCGTGCTGGTACCCCGTGAGACCCCCTTCAACGCGATACACCTGGAGCACATGCTGAAGCTCTCCCGGTTGGGTGTGCGCATCGTCCCCGCGATGCCCGGCTTCTACCACAAGCCGCAAAGCCTTGAGGATCTGGTGGACTTCGTGGTGGGGAAGGTGCTGGACAGCGTGCAGGTCGAGCACGATCTCTTCAAGCGCTGGGGTGCTGAAGCATAGCGGGCTTGTGAGCTGGGCCCTTCAAACCCGTCCGACTGTCCGACTGGTCCGACTGGTCCGACTGGTCCGACGTCCGACAAGAAAGGAAAAAAGCAGCTATGAATTTTGCAGCGATAGCAGAAAAAGTAAATTCCGGAGTGCGCATCGACGAAGCCGAGGCGCTCTTTCTCTTTGAGTACCCCGACCTCTTGGCGCTTGGTGAACTGGCCCAGACCGTGAACGAGCGGCGCAACGGCCGCAAGGTCTTCTTCAACGTCAACCGCCACATCAACCACACCAACATCTGCGTGAACCGCTGCCGCTTCTGCGCCTTCTTCAGAAGGCCCGGCGAGAAGGGCGCCTACCTGATGTCCATGGACGAGGTGCGTGCCCGGGCCGAGGAGGCGCTGCAGCAGGGGGCTACCGAGATCCACGTAGTCGGGGGGCTGCACCCCGATCTACCCTTCGAGTTCTATCTGGAACTGCTCGCTACCATCAAGGCGGTCTCCCCCGACCTCCACGTGAAGGCCTTCACCGCGGTCGAGATCGCTTACCTTGCCGACCTTGCCAAGCTCACCATCCCGCAGACCCTCGAGAAGCTCAAAGAGGCCGGGCTCGGTTCGCTTCCCGGCGGCGGCGCCGAGATCTTCGCCCCGGAAATCCGCAACCAGCTCTGCCCCGAGAAGATTAGCGGCGCAGAGTGGCTCTCGATCATGAAACAGGTGCACGAGGCAGGGCTGAAGTCGAACGCCACCATGCTCTACGGGCACCTGGAGAGCGTTGCCGACCGCGTCGATCACATGCGTCAGTTGAGGGAGCTGCAAGACGTAACCGGCGGCTTCC
The DNA here is from genome assembly GCF_004917065.1 of Geomonas ferrireducens. Lineage (NCBI taxonomy): Bacteria > Pseudomonadati > Thermodesulfobacteriota > Desulfuromonadia > Geobacterales > Geobacteraceae > Geomonas > Geomonas ferrireducens. The sequence goes on along the minus strand of NZ_SSYA01000001.1, from coordinate 917,854 downwards.
AGGTTTTCATCCCGCTTGCCTTCCAGCCCGAGCACTCGCAGCTTAAGATCGGCGGAAGCGGCACGAGCGGCGTCGACGACCTGCGGACCCTGGCGGTCGGCCGCATCTATCTCGACAACTTCGCCAACGTGAAGGCCTACTGGGTCATGCTCGGAGAGAAGATCGCGCAGGTCGCGCTCTGCTTCGGCGTCAACGACCTCGACGGGACCGTGGTAGAGGAACGCATCGGCCACGATGCCGGCGCCGAGACGCCGCAGGCGATGAGCCGCGACGCTATCGTCGCCATGATCCGCAAGGCGGGGCGCACCCCGGTCGAGCGCGACACGCTCTACCGCGAACTGCGCGTTTACTAGCATCCCCGTCCACGGTCGGTCCACCAGCTCCACTGCCTCACCAGGTCCACCGGGTCCACACCCCGTTGCTCGCGAGCCGAAAGAAAATGGCAGGTTTACCATGCTCAAAACCATAAAAGATAAAGTAGCCTCCGGCGCCGAACTGACCCGTGAAGAAGCCCTCTGGTGCCTCACCGAGGGGGACCTCGTTGCCGTCGGTCGCATCGCCGACACTATCCGCCGCACCATGCACCCGGATGGGTGCGTGAGCTTCGTGGTCGACCGCAACGTCAATTACACCAACGTCTGCGAGTCGCAGTGCAAGTTCTGCGCGTTCTACAGAAACGCCGACTCCCCCGACGCCTACCTGCTGGAAAACGGCGAAATCATGGCGAAGATCCAGGAACTCGTGGACCAGGGGGGCACCCAGCTCCTGATGCAGGGAGGGCTGCATCCTTCCCTCGACGTCACCTATTTCGAGAAGCTCTTCCGAGAGATCAAGCGCCGCTTCCCCGGCGTGCAGAACCACTCGCTCTCTCCCGCGGAGATCACCCATGTCGCCAAGCTCTCCGGACTCTCCATCCCCGAAACGCTCGCGCGCCTCAACGAGGCGGGGCTCGATTCCGTCCCGGGCGGCGGCGCCGAGATCCTCGTGGACAGCGTGCGCGCCGAGATCTCCCCGAAGAAGATCGGGTGGCAGGGATGGGCGACGGTGATGCACGAGGCGGCGAAACTCGGGATGTCCACCACGGCGACTATGATGTTCGGCAGCAAGGAGCGCATCGAGGACGTCGTCGAGCACCTGTTCCGGGTGCGCGACCTGCAGGCCGAAGGTGGCAGTTTCACCGCCTTCATCCCCTGGACCTATCAGCCGGGGAACACCGAGCTTGGCGGCGAGACGGCGAGCGGCGTTGAATACCTGAAGGTGCTGGCGCTCTCCCGCATCGTGCTGCGCAACATCAAAAACATCCAGGCAAGCTGGGTGACCCAGGGAGCCAAGATGGCCCAGGTCGCCCTCTTCTTCGGCGCGAATGACGTCGGGGGGACCATGCTCGAGGAGAATGTCGTCGCCGCGGCGGGATGTCGCTTCCGCATGTCGCAGCAGCAGATGATCGAACTGATCAAGGGCGCCGGCTTCACGCCGGTCCGACGCACCACCCTCTACCGGGAGCTTGAGCGCTACTAAACGCGGCGATCTTTGACTTTCCCGTTGAAATTTGGTTATATTCACACCCTGAATCTGCCAGCAAAGGAGTTGCCATGAGTGCCCTGCGAAAAAATATCGCAGATATGGCAGGCTATGTCCCCGGCTTCCAGCCCGAAGATGCGGCCTCCTACATCAAGCTCAACACGAACGAGAACCCCTATCCGCCGTCACCGCGGGTGATCGAGGCGATAAACGCCGAGGTCGGCGAGGGGCTGCGCCGCTACCCGGATGCCGCGAGCCGCATGGCCCGCGAGGAAGCCGGCAGGCTGTACGGATTCGATCCATCATGGATCATCATGGCCAACGGTTCGGATGAGGTGCTGAACAACCTGATCCGCGCCTTCGCCGGCGAGGGTGAAGAGGTCGCCTACATCCATCCCTCCTATTCTTATTACGGGACGCTTGCCGAGATCCAGGGCGCTAGGGTGCGCACCTTCGGGCTCTCCGAGGCGTTCGAGCCGCAGGGGATTCCGGAGCGCTACGACGCGAAGCTCTTTTTCCTCACCAATCCGAACGCGCCGCTTGGCTTCACCTACAGCCAGAAGTACATAGCGGATCTGGCCGGCCGGCTCTCCGGGGTACTCGTCGTGGACGAGGCGTACGCCGATTTCGCCGAGGAGACCTCGCTCGAGCTCGTGCGCTCCCTGGACAACGTCGTGGTCACCCGGACCTTCTCCAAGAGCTACTCGCTCGCCGGGATGAGGCTCGGCCTCGCCATCGCCCGTCCCGAGGTGATCGCTGCGCTCAACAAGATCCGCGACCACTACAACCTGGACCGCCTGGCCCAGACCGCCGCTGCCGCCGCGCTGAGCGATCAGGAGTATTTCCGCGGATGCGTCGCAAAGATCAAGGAGACGCGCGCCTGGTTCACCGCCGAGCTTGAAAAGATCGGCTACCACGTGATCCCTTCCAGCGGGAACTACGTCTTTGCCTCCCCCCCCGACCGAGACGGCACCCGCGTCTACCAAGGGCTCTACGACAGAAAGATCCTCGTGCGGCACTTCACCGACCCGAAGCTCAGCCACGGCCTGCGTATCAGCATCGGGACGAAAGAGGAGATGGAGCGCACCGTGCAGGCCCTGGTCGAGATCGGCCCGGGGCGGTAAACCGTCTCCTGGACGAGAAGTTTTTTCACAAAAAAGAAATTCAGGCACTTGTGTACTAGGTGAAAAAGTTGTAATCTTTGCGGCTGGCGCGTCGACTGGCTCAGCCAGCCGGCATCCTGCCCAGCTAACCATTTTGACCGCATATAGAGATGCAGAAACGGACGGAGACTTTTGCAGAACAGACATAAAGCTACAAATCCCGCAGCGGCAGACCTCATCACCGACCAAAAGACCCTGGATGAACTCGTTGAGCGGCTCGCGAAAGAGACGGTTCTGGCTTTCGATCTCGAGGCTGACTCGCTGCACCACTACACCGAGAAGGTATGCTTGATCCAGGTCTCTTCCGAGCAGGAAAACCGCCTGATCGATCCGCTGGCCGACCTCGATGTGAGGGTACTTGCCCCCATTTTCGCGAACCCCGCCATTAAGAAGATCTTCCACGGCGCTGACTACGACATGCGCTCGCTGTACCGCGACTTCGGCATCGAGGTCGTAAACCTGTTCGACACCATGATCGCCAGCCAATTCCTGGGCGAGAGCGAGTTCGGCCTGGCGGCGCTGCTGAAGAAGCGTTTCGGGGTGGAGTTGGACAAGCGTTACCAGAAGGCGGACTGGAGCAAGCGTCCCTTCTCGCCGGAGATGCTGGAATACGCCATGAAGGACACCTCTCTCCTCATCCCGCTTTACCGTCAGCTCGAACAGGAACTGGTCGGCAAGGGGCGTCTCACCTGGGTGGAGGAGGAGTCGGAGCTGGTGGCCGGGGTGCGTTCTCCTTCGCGCGAGGGGGAGCTTATGTGTCTGCGCTTCAAGGGGGCCAACAAGATGAAGCCGCGCGAGCTCGCCGTCCTTGAGGAGCTCTTGAAGTTCCGCGACGAGAAGGCGCGTACCGCCGATGTCCCTCCATTCCGTATTCTGAGCAACGACCTGCTGCGCGAGCTGGCGGAGAAGCAGCCGAGGAACAACTTCGAGCTGGTCGGCATCCACAGCATGTCCTCAAAGCTTATCGAACGTCTGGGTCGCGGCCTGCTGCAGGCGGTCGCCGCCGGTCTCGCGGTGCCGCAGGATAAGCTCCCCCAGGTCCAGCAGTCGCGTCGTCCGGTGCTGGACCGGATCCAGGATGAAAAGGTGAAACGGCTCAAGGTCTGGCGCGAGGCGAAGTCGGCCCAGCTCGGGCTCGGCGTCGGTCTTGTCGCTAACAACACGCTGCTGGAGGCCCTGGCCGAGCCCGGCTCCTCGCAGAACGCGCTTTTGAAGCGCTGGCAGCGCGAGGCCTTCGGCGACGAGCTCGCTTCTCTCATTTCCTAAAAGACCGTACATATCGCTGTGCTGAAAAGGCGGGTTCCTGTGAACCCGCCTTTTTTCGTAAATGAGCCTCGCCGCCCGTTCTTTTCCATTAGAACTCCTTGTGCGGGGCAAGGGGTGCTGTATAAATATGAAGCTGAAGTGGGAAGCGATCGGCGGAGGAGCAGATGGCTCTATACGTAGGGACCAGCGGGTTCTCGTACGCGGCATGGAAGGGGAGCTTCTACCCCGAGCACCTCGCGGGGCAACACATGCTCTCCTTTTACGGCACGCGCTTCAACGGTGTGGAGATCAACAACACCTTCCACCGGATGCCGAAACCCTCGTTGCTGGAAGGGTGGCGCGGTGAGGTACCGGAAGGGTTCCGGTTCGCGCTCAAGGCGCCGCAGAGCATCACCCACGTTCGGCGCCTGCGCGAGGTCGACGACGCGGTCTCTTATTTCTTCGACGTGGCCGGGGTGCTTGGAGAGCGGCTGGGGGCGGTGCTGTTCCAGATACCACCGAGCCTGAAGAAGGACGTCCCCCTGCTGCACGACTTTCTGTCCCTGGTCCCTCCCGGGCGCCGGGTCGCCCTGCAGTTTCGCAACCGCTCCTGGCTTGATGACGAGGTTTTCTCCCTGCTGCAGCGAAACGATGCGGCGCTATGCCTGGTGGACAGCGAGGAAGACGAAGCGATGCCTGACGTGGCGACTGCCGGGTGGGGATACCTGAGGCTACGGCGTCCGGAGTACGGCGCTGCGGAGTTGGGGCGCTGGGTAGACTTGGTCAACCGGCAGAGGTGGCGCGACGCTTTTGTCTTCTTCAAACATGAGGATGCGGCAAAGGGCCCCATGTTCGCGCGACAGTTTCTCGATATCGTTGCAGGGGGATGAGGAAAACGGGGGCAGTAGCGTGCCCCAGGAACGACCTGAAAAATGACTATGCTCAGAGCCGATTCCGGCTCGAGGAAGGCAAATAAGGGAGGTAAAGATGAGCATCTGGAGCGTGGCGAAGATAGCGGCGACGAAGATCCCGTGGGGAAGGGTGTTCGAGAACCTCCCTGTAGTGGTCGAGATGGCGAACAGGGCCAAGGGGCGGTTCATGGGGGAAGGCGCGGCAAGCGACCTGGAGGCGAGGGTGCAGCAGCTCCACGAGGAGAACCGCAAACTGGAGAAGGCGCTTCTTGAGACCTCCGGGCACCTGCAACTTGCCGTTAAGACGCTGAAGGTGGTGCTGGCCCGTCAGAAAGTTTTGATGGCTGCCACGGCGGTTTCTTTGGTGGTGGCCATCGCAGCGCTGGTGGTGGCGCTCAACTGAGGATTACCACCTGCTACCTGATGTCGCCCCAGTGGAACTGCAGGATTGAGACCATGGCAAGCCCCGCGGTCTCGGTGCGCAGGATCCGCTTGCCGAGGGTGACCGGGGTGAAACCGCAGGCCAGCGCCTCCTGTACTTCCTCTGGGCTCAAGCCTCCCTCCGGGCCAACGACGATCGCCACGCTCTTTGGCTCCGTGTGATGGGCCAGCGTTTCCCGCAGCGTGTTTTCGTCCTCCCCTTCCCACAAGAGCAGCTTCACATCCTGCCGCGATTCCTTGAGCACTTCCTTCAGATTCCCGCCTATCGCGACCCTTGGCGCGGCACTCCGCCCCGACTGCCGGGCCGCTTCCTGCACGATCTTCTCGAAACGCGCAAGTTTTCCTGCCGTCTTCTCACCGCGGAATTTAACGATGGAGCGCGCACCGTCGAAGGTGACCACCTCGGATATGCCGAGTTCGGTGCACTTTTGTAGGATGAGGTCCAGCTTCTCCCCCTTCGGGAGCCCCTGGTAGAGGGTGATGCTGAGTGCGGGGTCTTCTACAGCAGGTGCGGCGCTTGCGGCGATGCGGACGGTGAGGGTTTTTGCCCCCACCTCCGCGATAGTGCCGCAGTGCCTCACCCCGCCGGCGTCGATGAGCTCAACCTCGGCCCCTTCTTTGAGCCGCAGCACGCGGGCCATGTGCCGGTAGAGCTCACCGGTGACGACGGCTTCACCGTCACTGATGGCGTTGTCGCCCAGGAAAAAGCTGCGCATCCGCTACTGGGGCTTTCTCAGGGTTAGGCAGGACCACTCGGCCTCCCTGGGGTTTTCCACGAGGGTGAGCGAGGGAAAGCCGGCAAGGACAAACTCTTCCTTCTCGGTCAGGATACCGGAAAGGATGAGCCATCCGTCGGGAGCGACGCGGGAGATGAGCTGGTCGGAGAGTCGTACGAGTTCCTCGGCGAGGATGTTGGCGACCACCACGGGGTAGCTGCCCGGGAGCTTGCCAAGGTCCGTGGTGGACGCGGCCACCCGGTCGGCCACACCGTTCAGCTCGAGATTTTCCTGGGTGACGCGCACCGCCTCGGGGTCGATGTCGACGGCGGTAATGGCGTCGGCGCCGAGAAGGGCGGCGGCTATGCTGAGCACGCCGGAGCCGGTCCCGACGTCGAGAACGGGGGAGGGGAGCACGCCGCCGCAATGGTCGAGGGCGATCCGCTCCATAGACTCGAGGCACATCTTGGTCGTGGGATGGGCACCGGTGCCGAACGCCATGCCGGGGTCGATCTGGATCACCAAGTCGCCTGCCACCTCCTGGTATTCCTCCCAGGTCGGTTTGATGACCAGACGCCTGCCGATACGGACCGGCTTGAAGTGCACCTTCCAGTTGTTGGCCCAGTCTTCGTTCTTGATGACGGTGACGACGGGAGGCTTGTAGACGTACCCCTCGAATTCGGGCCCGCGCGTGGCGAGGAACTGCTCCACCTTGATGCGCATGTCCTCCAGGGAGTCGTCGAGAGGGAGGTACCCCTTGACGGTTTTGATGCTGCTATCCTCGAGGGAATCTAGGGAAAAGGTATCGAGATGCATGTTGTCGATGCCGACGCCGTTGCCGGTCAGTTCGACGAGGAAGTCCGCTAATGTGTCCACCATTTCGGCGGGGACGTCGCAGGCGATTTCGGCCCAGTCCGTGGTCATAATGAGTTTTTGTCTCCTTTGGGGTTTGCGAGTGCCGGATTAAACTAGCAGAGAAATAAAGGAAATGGCAATGAAAACCTTGACATCCAAAAAAAGTCGGGCGTAATTATAATTAAAATTTTTCGGGCATGTGTCGATAAGAAAAATCGAGAAGCTTTTCCCATTAAATTTTAGTTTTGCCTAAAATGAAAAAACATGGTATATATCTAATGAATTTGGCCGGGCGGGCGGTAAGAACCCAGTAAGGCCGCGGATTTTGGGTGATTAAAGATGTATCACGTCTATTTACTTTCGGATGCAACGGGTGAGACGGTGGAGAGGGTGGCGCGGGCCGCGCTGACCCAATTCAAGGACGTGGACGTCCGGCTGCGCCGGGTCGGGCAGATAAGGAACCAGGAAGACATCCTGAAGGCTCTGGACGAGGTCGCCAAGACCCCCGGCATAATCTTCTACACCCTGGTCAACACGGAACTGGCGCAGTTCGTACGAAACGAATGCGAGGCAAGGCAGCTCGATGCGGTGGACCTCATCACGCCGCTTCTCTTCAAGCTTGCCGAGTTTCTGGAAATGAGGCCGCAGAAGCTTCCCGGCCTGCAGTACGAGATGAACTCGGAGTACTACCGCCGCATGGAGGCGGTTGATTTCACGGTAAAGCAGGATGACGGCCAGGAGCCGCGCAACCTGCACAAGGCCGACATCGTTCTGGTCGGGGTGTCCCGCTCCTCCAAAACGCCACTTTCCATGTACCTGGCGCACAAGGGGTACAAAGTGGCGAACGTCCCGATCATACAGGGGATCGACCCGCCGCCGGAGCTGGAAGAAGTTGAGCCGGAGCGGGTGGTTGGCCTTATCATCAGCACCCAGCGGCTGGTAGACATCCGTTCGGCGCGCCTGAGAAACCTCAGGCAGAGCCCGCGCGGCAGTTACGCGGATTTCAGGCTGGTCGAAGAGGAGCTGGCGTACTGCCGGCGCTTTTACCGGGACCACCCCGCATGGCTGGTCATCGATGTAACCAACAAATCCGTTGAGGAGTCCGCGGCAGAGATCCTGAGCCGGCTCCATGGTGATATCAGGCACGATTAGAGGTCGACATATTTAACAAAGAGAGGGAAAACAACATGAAAATTCTGGTGGTTGAAGACGAGAAGAAGGTTGCCAGCTTCATAAAGCGCGGGCTCGAAGAAGAGCAGTACGAAGTCACCACCGCGGCGGACGGTGAAGAGGGGCTGAAACTTGCGTTGGAGAAGCCGTTCGACCTGATCGTGCTCGACTGGATGCTCCCGAAAAAGGACGGCCTGTCCGTTCTGAAGGAGCTCAGGGAGCGGAAGAACGTCACCCCGATCCTGATGCTGACCGCAAAGGACTCCGTAGAAGATATCGTGGCTGGTCTTGATTCCGGTTCCGACGACTACCTGACCAAGCCGTTCGCGTTCGCCGAGCTGCTCGCCCGCGTCCGTGCACTGATGAGGAGGAGCGAGCTCGACCGCGGTGCCGAGATCCGTTTCGCCGACCTGCGTCTTGACCCGGTAACCCACAAGGTGTGGCGCAAGGACAAGGAGATCGACCTTACCGCGAAGGAGTACGGCCTGCTCGAGTACTTCATGCGCAACCCGCACCAGGTGCTCACCAGGACCATGATCGCCGAGCACGTCTGGGACTACACCTTCGACAGCTTCACCAACATCATCGACGTCTACGTGAACTACCTGCGTAAGAAGATCGACCGCGACGCCGACAAGAAGCTCATCCACACCGTGAGGGGGGTAGGCTACATCCTCAAAGAAGAAGAATAAACAGAGGCCGAAGGCACCTGCCCTGCTGAATAAAACGGACCTTTTCCAGTCGAAACACGACCGGGAGGGGTCCGTTTTTCTTTGGAAGCGGTACAGTGTCGGGAGTCTTGACAAAGTACGGGAGCGGTATTAGCTTTACCCTACTCAAACTCTCAGGAGGTAGCCATGCAGGCAGCAATCGTAGCAAGATTCCTGGTGTTAAGCTTATTCCTCTCCTCAGTATTCTCGGCCGTGGCTGGAGCCGCGCCCCTCACCCCCGACTTTGCCAAGCTGGCTAAGAAACTGAAGCCGGCGGTAGTCAACATCAGCACTTCAAAGACGGTAGGCATGAAGAAGCACCCGAACGTAGGTCCCGGCGGCGATCCCTTCCAGGACTACTTCGAAAAGTTCTTCGAGACGCCCAGGCAGCACCCCTACAAGCAAAGGAGCATGGGCTCCGGCTTCATCATCAGCGACGACGGTTACCTGATCACCAACAACCACGTGGTGAAGGATGCCGACGAGATCAAGGTCAAGCTCTCCGACGGCCGCGAATTCAAGGGCGAGGTGAAGGGACGCGACGACAAGCTCGACCTCGCACTGATAAAGATCGCCGCCAAGGGGCACCTGCCGGTGGCACCTTTGGGGGACAGCGACAAGATCGAGGTCGGGGACTGGGTCATGGCGATCGGCAACCCCTTCGGTCTCGCGCAGACGGTGACCGCGGGGATCATCAGCGCCCAGGGGCGCGTTATCGGCAGCGGGCCCTATGACGACTTCATCCAGACCGACGCCTCGATCAACCCCGGCAACTCCGGCGGTCCCCTCTTCAACACCGACGGCGAGGTAATCGGGATCAACACCGCCATCGTCTCGGGCGGCCAGGGGATCGGCTTCGCCATCCCGATCAACATGGCCAAGGACATCCTGCCCCAGTTGAAGGAGAGCGGCAAAGTGACCCGCGGATGGCTCGGCGTGTCGGTGCAGCAGGTGACCCAGGATCTCGCCCAGTCCTTCGGTATGGAAGGGGAGGCGGGGGCGCTTGTCGCCGAAGTGATCAAGGACAGCCCCGCCGAGAAGGCTGGTGTCAAGGGTGGGGACATCATCCTCGAGTACGACGGTCACCACATCAAGGAGATGAGCGAGCTGCCGCGCCGCGTTGCTGCAACTGCGGTGGGGAAAACGGTGAAACTGGTGGTGCTGCGTGACGGCAAGCAGGTGCCGTTGCAGGTCACCATCGAGAAGTTGAAGGACGGCGAGGAGGAAGACGCCGCGGTGAGCGGCGACCGTCTCGGCCTCAAAGTGGCCGATCTCTCGGCGGAGCGTGCGCAGCAGCTGAGGCTCCAGGGCGACAAGGGGGTGCTTGTTACCGATGTCGATGCGGATAGCCTGGCCGAGCGTGCCGGCATCGTCGAGGGGGACGTGATCCGGGAGATCAACGGCGTCAGGATCACCAGCGTTAAGGATTACAGCAAGTCGATTGCGGCCGTGAAGAAGGGTGGTTACCTGAAGATGCTGCTCAAAAGGGGCGAAGCCTCCCTGTTCGTCGCTCTCAGGATCGACTAGGTCGCGCACAATAAAATCAGGAGACAAAAGGGGATCCGGTGTGCCGGGTCCCCTTTTTTAGTTCTGCGGAGCATGCAGCCCCCTCACCTACGGTCCCTCTCCAGCTTTCGCGGGCCTAAGCGCTCCGGCGTGCAGGCCCGGGGGCGAGAGGGTGCCGGTCGTGCCCGCTTCCGAAGGCCTCCGCCACTTCCCGGCGCAGCTCCTCTTCCGCGCCCAGGTGTCGCGGGGAGAAGTGGAAGGGGATCGCGCGCGCGGCACCGGCCTCGCGTGCGAGGGTCCCGGCCTGCCTGGCGGTCAGGTGCGCGCGCTCGCGGGCGCGCTCCCGGTCAGCATCGAGAAAGACCGCCTCGATGAAGAAGTAGTCCGCCCCGCGTGCTAGTTCCACGATGCGGCGGCGGTTTTCCGGCGTGTACGCGGTGTCGGTCACGTAGGCGATCTTTTCCCCCGGGACCACCTGCAGCACCTGCTCCTTCAGCTCGCCGAGTAAGAGCCCGCGCGCCCCTCCTGAGGGTAAGGGCACCGTGAACACGGTATCGTCCGGCGCACCGCGCAACACAGCGCGCTTCACCTCGGAGAGCCACGCGCCCACCGGCAGACCGAGTGCGGTGAGCCTGTTCTTCATGAAGTTTACGTGCAGCTTCTCCTCGAACGCGTAGCCGAGGCATGGGATGCTGTGCTCCAGGAATGTGACGGTGAGCCTCAGGTTCTCCTCCTCGTGGACCACTCCGTCGCGGAACGGGAACTCTTCCTCATCTTCCCGGGCGAAGACGCGCCGGGAGCTGAAGCGGGCGCGTCGGGCCATCCCTTCGGGATGCAGTTCGATGACGGTGATGACAAACTCGGTCGGATAGCTCTGGATAAGGTTCCAGCTGTAGGAGGCGAGCCGGTGCTCCACCTGGCTCAGGATGCCGGGCGGCCCGAAGAGGCGGAGCGTCATATCCCGTCCGAGCATGATGCGTAGCATCAGATCGAAGCCGATGAAGTGGTCGATGTGGGTGTGGGAGATGCAGACGTCGGTCAGCCTCAGGATCTTCCGTGCGCCAAGAGAGGCGATCTCGCCCAGGTCGAAGAGGAGCGCACGCCGTGCGAACTGGAAGTCGACATAGACCCCGGGGTCGCCAAAGGGTGGGTTGACGAGCCTGGGGAGGAAGTGGGGAGTCATGCGGCCTCCTTAACAGCCGTTCTACGTTCTACGTTCTACGTTCTACGTTCTGCGTTCTGCGTTACGTCGACGACGGGAGGCGGAGCAACTCCTGCTATATATCCATATGGGGCCGAGCGCAAGACGAAAAAAGGGGATCCGTTTCCGGATCCCCTCAGTGCTACAGCTCTCTCCGCCTTGTCGTTTGGTTGGGGGGCCTCACAGCGAGTTCCCATTCAGGTGGGTTCCTGTAGGTCGCTTTAGGCAATTCCCGCGCAATGGGGCAGCACACCACGACCGAAACAGGCTCCCGTACAAAAAATTATTCCGCAGGGGCGTTAATAACCTCACGGACAACGCAGAGAGAGCAAGTAAGTGGCTGTATTGTAGCGTCGCCCAAATGTGAAAGCAACATTGTTTTCTTTAATGTGAATTGTTGTGCCACCGGCCCCAAAACTGTTGCAATTTTGACCGGTTGACGTAGAATGCGCCGAACGAAAAATCCTCATAAACGGGAGGGAAGATGCGTCTTAAAGAGGAGCAGATCGCACGTCTGGCGGAGAAGGTTCTGGGCGATTTGGAACGAGCCCAACTCGTGGAGCAGAAGCAGGGGCGTGGCGCCGTGCTTACCGCCATCAAAGCGGCCATCGCGCAGGATCTGAAGCGGGAAGAGGACCTTGAGCGCGATGCCGAGGCGCTTCTCGAACAGACCCTGAAGGCGACGGGAGGGGCGGGGATCGACCGGCACAGGATGTTGAAGATGATCAAGGACAAACTGGCCAAGGAGAGGAAGATCGTCCTGTGATAACCGGTGTCGTCGGTAAAGCAAACCAAGGAGCCCACCATGCACATCTCTGAAGACCGCATCTCGCACATAGCCCACAAGATATACGACAAGCTCTACAACGACGACCTGGCCGATTTTCCGGACGAGCGGCGCGCCCTGGAAGCGATCAAGGGGTCGATCGAGGGTTTCTTCTCCATCATGGAACAGGTGGATCAGGCTGTGCGCGTGAAACTCTCCTCCTACAGCCAGGCCAAGGTTCCCGGAAGCCGGGAATGGGAGATCCTGTACCAGAAGTTTTACGCGGAGGAGCTGGCAAAAAGGAAGTGGTAACGCTGGAATAGCACGCGGAAAAATAATTTGGAGAGCGCCCTTGATTTTTGAGGGCATGCTGTTTATATTTAGCAGGTCTTTAGCACTCAGTGGTTTTGAGTGCTAATATTTTTTCAATATCAAGAGATCGTATGTATCTCAAGAAAGGAGAGGAAAAGCATGAATCTTAGACCGCTGCAGGACCGTATCATCGTGAAGAGGGTTGAGGAAGCTACCATGACCGCCGGTGGGCTTTACATCCCGGAGACCGCCAAGGAAAAGCCGCAGCAGGGCGAAGTCGTGGCAGTCGGTAACGGGAAGAGGGGCGAGGACGGCAAGGTGTACCCGATCGATCTCAAGGTGGGCGACAAGGTGCTGTTCGGTAAGTACGCAGGGAGCGAGGTGAAGCTCGAGGGGGAGGATTACCTCATCATGCGTGAGGACGACATCCTCGGCGTTGTCGAGAAGTAATTCCTTCAAGCCCGCGCCATCACGCGCATCGCGATTCATAAAATTCCAAGGAGGATATATACAATGGCAGCAAAGATCATCAAGTTCGACCAGGAGGCGCGCAACTGCATCCTCAAAGGCGTCAACACCCTGGCAGATGCCGTTAAGGTGACCCTGGGCCCGAAGGGGCGCAACGTCGTCATCGAGAAGTCCTACGGTGCACCGCTCATCACCAAGGACGGCGTGACCGTCGCCAAAGAGATCGAGCTCGAAGACAAGTTCGAGAACATGGGCGCGCAGCTGGTGAAGGAAGTCGCCTCCAAGACCTCCGACGTCGCCGGTGACGGCACCACCACCGCAACCGTTCTCGCCCAGGCCATCTACCGCCAGGGCGCCAAGCTGGTCGCTGCCGGCCACAACCCGATGGAGATCAAGCGCGGTCTCGACCAGGCCGTAGAGGCGCTGGTAGCCGAGCTGAAGAGCATCTCCAAGCCGATCAAGGACCACAAGGAAATCGCACAGGTCGGCACCATCTCCGCCAACAACGACAAGACCATCGGCGACATCATCGCCGAGGCCATGGAGAAGGTCGGCAAGGAAGGGGTCATCACCGTCGAGGAAGCCAAAGCGATGGAGACCACCCTTGAGACCGTCGAGGGTATGCAGTTTGACCGCGGCTACCTCTCCCCGTACTTCGTGACCGATCCGGAGCGCATGGAAGCGGCCATGGACAACGTCGCGATCCTGATCCACGACAAGAAGATCTCCAACATGAAGGACCTCCTCCCGGTTCTCGAGCAGACCGCCAAGTCCGGCCGTCCGCTGCTGATCATCGCCGAGGACATCGAGGGCGAGGCGCTGGCCACCCTGGTGGTCAACAAGCTGCGCGGCGTGCTGAACGTCTGCGCCGTCAAGGCCCCGGGCTTCGGCGACCGCAGGAAAGCGATGCTCGAAGACATCGCCATCCTCACCGGCGGCAAGGTCATCTCCGAGGAAGTCGGCTTCAGGCTCGAGAACACCACCCTCGACATGCTCGGCCAGGCTAAGAAGATCACCGTCGACAAGGACAACACCACCATCATCGACGGCTACGGTGCCGAGGCGGACATCCAGGGACGCGTCAAGATGATCCGTGCCCAGATCGAGGAGACCTCCTCCGATTACGACCGCGAGAAGCTCCAGGAGCGTCTGGCGAAATTGGTCGGCGGCGTCGCCGTGATCAAGGTCGGTGCGGCTACCGAGATCGAGATGAAGGAGAAGAAGGCACGCGTAGAAGACGCTCTTCACGCGACCCGCGCGGCAGTCGACGAGGGCATCGTCCCTGGCGGCGGCGTGGCTTACCTGCGCGCCCTCAGAGTGCTGGACAACCTCAAACTCGCTCCCGAGCAGCAGTTCGGCGTCAACGTGATCAAGCGCGCCCTCGAGGAGCCGATCCGTCAGATCGCCCAGAACGCGGGCGTTGACGGCTCCATCGTGGTCGACAAGGTGAAAAACGGCCAGGAGGCCTTCGGCTACAACGCGGCCGACGACGTCTACGTCGACATGATCGAGGCCGGCATCATCGACCCGACCAAGGTCTCCAGGAGCGCGCTGCAGAACGCCGCTTCCGTGGCCGGTCTCATGATGACCACCGAGGCCATGATCGCCGACAAGCCGAGGGAAGAGCCGGCAATGCCGGCGATGCCGGGCGGCATGGGCGGTATGGGCGGCATGGGCGGCATGATGTAACCAAAGTCGTATTTGGCAGCAAAGGGGGGGCGACCGCAAGGTCGTCCCCCTTTTTTTTACCCGATCAACGACGGCCTCTGGCTGGTCCCTCTCCCGCTTTCGGGCCGAAGCCTCTCCTTTGTACCTTCCCCGTCCTTCTCATGAGAACGTCGTCTTTACATCCCCCCCTCCCGCCGCGTATACTACCCGGGCAAAGATGAGAACGACTCGGGCCGGAAACACATGAGGCATGGTAGCCGCCAGGGAAGGGCATGACGCAAGAGACGCTGCAACAAGAAGACACCATTGGCAAAGAGGAACACGCCTCGGTGGTGCAGATCATCCAGACCATGGTGAAGACCTCCAAGGCGCTCAGGATCTATCTGCCGAACAACCCGGTCCTCATCGGGTTCATCTCCGAGCTCGACACCAAGATGACGGTACACCTTGCGCGTTACGGTGAGCTGAGCCTGGAGGTTGACCCCTTCGCGCTTCGCTGCCAGGGCGCCAAGGTGTACGAGAACACCGATCCCAAAGAGAGCATCGCAAGTCGCCTCTACGCCGACGGCATCAGGGCCCTGTTCTTCGACCAGGGGGTGCAGAGCGCGGAACTCACCGCCTTCCTGGGGATCGCCGGTTTCGACCGCCCGAGCAACGACGACGATATCGTCACTCAGCTCTGGGAGCGTAACCTCCAGCACATAGGGTACCTGACCGAGGAGGATTTCCGGGAGGGTGCTCCGACCGAGGAGGCCGGCACCTCGGGGGACCAGCGCGAGGCGCTGGAACGTATCCGCCAGGCGCTCGCGGAGCAGCCCCCTCCCGCGCCGAGGATGATACCGAAACATCTCCTCATGCTGAACGTCGACGAGGAGAAATGGCTGCAGGGCGCGCTGGAAGCCGAGGGACGCTGCAACGGGCTGGATGACGTCATCGGCGTCCTGGCCGCGACTGTGGCGGGGACAAGGGACACCGAGCTCTACCGCGACTTCATCGCGATGATGGAGACCCTCGCCGTCACCTTGCTCCTCGCCGGCGACATGGGGCATGCCCTCAAGCTGGTCCGGTTCCTCGACCGGATGAGGCAGCGCATCGGTATCACAGAAGAACAGCGGACCCCGCTCGAAGCGGCGCTCGCCGCGGTCCTCTCCGACGCGACGGTCCAGACGCTGCAGGTCTCCCTGGACACCACCGATGCCCGCACCGGTTACGGCGAACTGAAGGAGTTGCTGCTGATCCTTGGGCTCCCCGCTCTCGGGCCGATCTGCGAACTGCTCGGCAGGGTGGAAAAGCTCAAGGTGCGCAAGCTGCTGATCGAGGTCCTGGTTGAACTCGGGCGCGAGGATCCGGCGGTGTTCCGCCCCTTCCTGAACGACCCGCGCTGGTACTTGGTACGGAACCTCGTGCTGATCCTCTCCCTGATCGGGACACCCGAGGCACTCAGGATGATCCTCGGGCTCACCTCGAACCGGGAGGCGCGCATCCGGCGCGAGGTGCTCGGGTTTCTTGAACGCACCGACGATGAAAAGTCCAAGCCGTACATCCTCAAGTACCTGCGCGACGAGTCGAGCGCGTTGCGCATCAAGGCGCTCCAGGTGCTGGCGCGTGAGCGGCTACCCTTCGCCTTGAAACCGATTGTCGCCCTGGCCGCGGCCGACGATTTCCAGGAGCGTCCCTTCCCGGAGCGGATGGCGGTCTGTCTGGCACTCGGCGAGCTGGGGCAGGAGCGTGCCATCCCGATGCTGCGCGAGCTGCTCATGAAACGTTATTGGTTCAACAAAGGGAGCGAAAAGGAGGCAGTGCAGCTCGCCCTTGCGGGGCTTGCGCGCATCAACGGTTCCGCCGTCCTCCCCCTTCTGGAGGAGGCGCGCAGCCAGAAAAGAGGGAGCGAGTTGCGCGAGCTTCTCGACCAGGCGGTGAGCGAAGCGAGGGCGGCCAAGATCGTGAGAAAGAGATGAGGGGGAGCGCGTGGTCGTGAACGTCGAGACAGACCGGGAACGTCTGGGAGCTGAAATGGCGCGGCTGGGAAAAACCCTGGTCTCGCACCTCTTCGTCCTTTTGAAGAATTGCGCCAATTACAGCCCCGGTCATGCGGCCGTCCTGCAGCGGGTGACGAACCTGCTAGCGGTGGTGCGGGAGATTGCCGGGAGAAGCGAGGACGCCTCTCTTCAATTGACCGGAGCGCATCTGTACCTGGGCGAGTTGCGGCTGAAACCGGACATCGCGAGTTTCGAGGGGCCCCGCTACATCATCGAGCTCATGCAGCGCCACCAACTCGGGAGGATCACCTTCGCTCCCGACGTGAGCGCGGACGACGTGCAGCGTCTCGCATACCTGTTGCGTGAGCCGGAAACCGGCGACGACCCGTACCAGCGGTTCCTGGATGCCGTCAAAGAGCGGGGGATCACCGGGCTGGAGTTCGATATCCTGCGTGCGGAAGAGGTGCTGACCATCTCGACGCGGCAGCGCCGGGTGAGGGGAGGGGGACACACCGCCCGCCCGCTGTACCGAAAGCTCCTGGCGACGATGGATGAGGTTGCGGCAGAGGTGGCTTCCGGGCGCCGTCTGCGCCTCAGGGAGTCGAAGCGCGTGGTACAGCAGGTGATCGACCTCCTCTACACCCACGAGGCCGACCTTTTAGGGCTGAGCACAATGCGTTCCCACGACCGCTCCAGCCAGCACCACGCCGCCAACGTCTGCATCCTCTCCCTCGTCATGGGCAAGCGCCTCGGGATGAACAAGTTCCATCTCTGCGAGCTTGGGCTTGCCGCACTCTTCCACGACATCGGGTACTGCGATCTGCCGCCTGAATTGCTGGACAAGCCGGGGGAGCTTACCGCCGAGGAGCGGGAGGTGATGGAACGGCATCCCCTGTACGGGGTGAGGAAGGTGATGAACCTGAAGGGGCTCGACGAACTTTCCGCCCGCATCATCACGGGGATCTTCGAGCACCACCTGATGGCGGATTTCTCGGGTTACCCGCGGGTCGGGTACCGGAAACTGGGGCTTTTGGGGCGCATCATCAGCATCGCGGACAGCTACGACGGCCTTACCTCATCACGGGTGAGCGGCAGGAACGCCTATCCCCCCCATAAGGCACTCAGGGTGATGCTTTCCCAGAGCGGGAGATCCTACGATCAGGCGCTCTTGAAACTCTTCGTCGGCTGCGTGGGGATCCACCCGGTCGGCTCGCTTCTCCTGCTCGACGGCGGGGAACTGGCCGTGGTGGTCGGCAACAGCGAGGACCCCGCGCAGTGGGACAACCCGCTCGTGCGTATCATCGCCGCTCGCAGCGGTGAGTGGGTGGAGGGGGGAGAGGTGGTCGCTCTTGGCTCCCCCGGCTCCCCCCAGACCGTTACCGCCACGCTCGACGCCTACCACTACGATCTGGACGTGAGCAGGTTTTTCTAGCTAGTCGTAGACCACGACCAGCTTCGGAGGCGTTAAGTTCGATTCGCTGAGTTCCACCAGCCCCTGGACGTTGAAGTCGCGGTTCTCCAGGACGCGGAGCTGGAAGTCGTCGAAACCTCGCCGCTGGGCCTCGCGCATCAGGGATGTGACGTTGAAGGATACCTGATTGAAAGCGTTTGGGGCCGGCAGGGTGTACAGGGACGAGGCGTAGACGGTGAGCCCCTCCTCGTAGTAAGACGGGAGTAGCCCGGACGACGGCTGGAAGGAAACCAACTCCATTTCCAGCGGGATGTCGTCGGTGGGCGGAACGAGCGTAAAGGTCAACGTCGCCGAATGTATGAAGGCATCCAAGGGGATGGCATTCAGCGGAAAGCTCAGGAATCCCCGGTACTCTCCGGTGCTGGTCACCCCTGTCAAAACGGTTGACCCCTGCGCAACTATGCGAGGGTCGCCGTTTAGCGGCTCAAAAATATCACCGTCGACGTTCAAATCGCTCGCAATGGTCGTTTCCAACACCGGCCTGTCGCTTCCACCACCACATCCGGCCAGTGCAACAAGCACCGCCGCCAGCACCAGCCATAAAATCTTCCTCTTCATTTAGACCTCCTTTTCTTCATCCCAATTAGAGTCCCCCCCCAGGTGGAACACGCAAAATCCTACCAGACGAAACGGAAAATAAAAGACGGCGCCGGGGTCGCCATGAGCACTTTTCGGTTTAAGGGGGCAGCTTGCACAAACCTCAATGCCGGGTACAATACCTTGGCTAAATTCTAATGTAAACGCCGAAGTGCAGGCATTAACAGCGGGACGGGGAGCTGCCGTGCCGCCGCTTGCCCCCCCGGGGGCTCTCCCCTAAAGACTTTGCAAAAGTAAAGGGGGCGGGGGTATAATTTTTTTGGATATCAAAATCAATTAAAACGGAAAAACCGCAGCTTAACAAAACGCGGAGGGAACCATGACAGCGAAGAACGAAACGCTCCGTCAGCACCTGGCCGCCGTCAAGGCGGGAGAAAGGGTATTCGAAAACGCCTTCCAGGGGATCATCCGGATGATCCTGGAGCCGGGGTTCGAGAAGGTCGTCGTTAACGGCAAGACGACCTACGACTTCAACATCTTCCGGACCGGTCGCAAGCACACCATCGGCATGTACGACGAGATCAACAGCTTCGTCTCCTTCGTGAAGGACGCGGCCGAAGGGGGCTCCAGCAAGGAGATGGCGTTCGTACTGGTGGGGGAACCTGGCAACGGCAAGACCTTCTTCGTGGAGTTTCTCTGCGGCAAGTACCGCAACTTCCTGCAAGGTCGCAACCGGAAGTACAGCTTCAGGTTCCTGAACATGGAACAGATGGGGAACTACGGCCGCATCCGGGAGATCGACTCGGAGACGTACGAGGATCCTATGATCCTTGCCATGAACCTCTTCGAGGACCCGGAGGAGAGCCGCCGCTTCATCGGCGAGCAGGGGTTCTCGGAGGTCGAGCTGGACAACCTGTACCGGAACTACCGGCCACTCGGCGCGAGTACCGGCTATATCCTCAATGAGATCCGGATGCACCACGATAACGACATCGAGAAGGTGCTCGACTCGATTGCGGTGCTCCCCGTCCCGATGAGCGAGAGCCTCGGCACGCTGACCGGCAAGTACCCGGCCAAGGACAAGATCACCTCTTCGGCGGTCGACCTCTTGGGTGAGGAGTCGATCCAGCGCCTGTTGCACCTCTCCGACACCAACAACCCGTACCGCTTCGACCTGCGTCGCGGCGCACTGGCCCGCGTGGCCGGTGGCGGCATCCACTTTTCGGACGAGATCTTCAAGAATAAGAAGGACCTGGTACAGGTGTACCTCGGCGTGATCCAGAACCGCGCCATCGAGATCGACGGGTACAAGTGGCCCATCGATTCCATGATCATCGCGACGAGTAACAACTCCGAGTTCAACCGGTTCCTGGCCGAGAAGGAGGAGGCGCCGATCGTCGACCGTTGCCGCATCTGCTACGTCTCCCACAACACCAACTACCGGATGCAGGAGGGGCTCACCGCCTACGCCATCGGCGGCGAGTCGAAGACCACCCTCACGAAGGAAGAGCTGCACCAGGACCCGAACCTGAACTACGCGGCTTCGGTGGGGGTCGTGCTGACCAGGCTCCCGAGATCGGAGAAACTCACCCCGATCGAGACGATGAAGCTCGCCGCGGGCGAGGTGGCCGGCGAGAAGAGCATCAAGGCGCTCGCCGAGGTGATCGACACCCTTGGGCAGGAGCCGGACATCACCAAGCGCTTTGGGCAGCGCGGGCTCGGGCACCGCAGCCTCGGGAGGAGCATCCAGATTTTGAAGGAGAGCTCGGAGACCAACGAGGGGCGCTGCATGGTCGCCTACGACGTCTTCAAGAGCCTCGAGCGGGTGGTGCTTGACTACGTGGTCGAGCCGAACGAGCGGGCCAAATACCTGGAAGACCTGAAGACCGGAAAGAAGCTCTACCGCGAACGGATCATGACCGAGATGTTCAACGCCTACATGGACGAGCCCTTCGCGATCAAGAAGGACGTGCAGAACTACGTCAACATGATCATCGGCATAGACGCCGAGAACCTCGGGCCGGACCGGATGTGGAAGTACAAGGATCCGCAGACCGGCGAGCTGAAGGCGCTGAAGATCGACGAGCGCTACGTGAAGAGCGTAGAGGAGCGCATCGGTCTCAAGACCGAGGAGCAGCGCGCCTCGTTCCGGACCTCGATCCGGAAGATCTACGGCCAGAAGATCTCGGTAGACCCGAGCTACGACTTCATGGACAACCTGGAGCTCGTTAAGGCGGTCACCGACGTGCGGCTCAAGTCCGACATCGCCGGGGCGGGAAGCCTCATCGGGGCGCTTGCCAACCGGACCAACGAGGAGAACCAGAAGCTCTACGACAGGATGATCGTGACCATGCTGGGGAAACTCGGCTACTGCCGCACCTGCGCCCAGAAGACCATCGAGTACTTCTGCACCCAGGAGGATGAGAGCTAGCTCGGGCGTTGCCGCGAAGAGACGACCCCTCTCCCGAAGGGCGAGTGAATGGACAAACGTAGGGGCGAATGATCTTCGCCCGCCTTTTAAAAGGCCGATGACGCCATGAAAGATCCTCAAAAATACCTCGAAGAGCTGAAGGCCAAGGGGCTCGAGCCGGAGCGCGAGGAGCGCTTCAGGGAGGAACTGCGCGTGACGAGGGAATTCCCATCAGGCCGCGGGCGCGGTCCTTTCCCGGACTTTTCCCGCAGCCTCTACGCCTGGCACGACCTCGCCGTCCTCATGGGGCAGGAGCGGGTGCCGAACCCGTACCAGCTCCACATGAAGGCCCTGGACGAGCTTCTGGAAAGGGACCGGCAGCGCGAGAAAGACGGCTTCCCCCGCAAGATCAGGGTGGGGCGCCTCATCAAGCCTGGCAAGGCGGGTAAAGGTAAGATCGTCGTCGTTCCCTCGACGGAAGAGGAGAAGTTCCTCCACGACCCGACTATCCGCCCTCCTGGTGAGGGTGGCTCCACCGGCGGCTCCGGCAAGGGCGAGGAAGGGGAGGTAATAGGCGAGCAGAAGGTGCGCGAGACCGGTGAGGAACCGGGGCAGGGGCCCGGGCAGGGCGAGGGGGAGGCCCACGAGATGGGCGCCTCGGCCTACGAACTCGGGCGGGTGCTTACCGAACAGTTCCAGCTCCCGAACCTGAAGGAGAAAGGGAAGAAGCGCTCCTTCACCCGCTACATTTACGAGCTCACCGACCGCAACCGCGGCTCCGGGCAGGTGATGGACAAGAAGGCGACGCTGAGAAAGATCGTCGAGACCAACATCTCGCTCGGCAACCTTCCCGACCCCTCCGACCTCGATCCCACCCGTTTCCTCATCTCGCCACGGGACAAGGTCTACCGCATCTTCTCACAGGAGAAGGACTACGAGCCGCAGGCCATGGTCTTCTTCCTGCGCGATTACTCCGGATCCATGGCGGGCAAGGTGACCGAGCTCGTGGCGACCCAGCACGTGATGATCTACAGCTGGCTTTTGTACCAGTACGCGGGGCAGGTCGAGTCCCGTTTCATCCTGCACGACACCGAGGCGAAGGAGGTGCCGGACTTCGACACCTATTACAATTCGCGCGTGGCGGGGGGGACCGAGGTGGCGAGCGCGTACCGCCTGGTGAACGAGATCGTGGAGAAGGAAAATCTCGCCGCCGACTACAACATTTACGTATTCCACGGCACCGACGGCGACGACTGGGACACCGGCGGCGACAAGTCGATTCCCGAGCTGGTTAAGATCCTCAGCTACGTAAGCCGCATGGGGGTCACCATCGCCGAACACGCCGGGACGCAGTGGACCGAGGTGGCGCGCTACCTCGAGAACTCCGGGCTTTTGCGGGACAAGCCCGACCTTTTGCGCATGGACATCATGCACGAGGACGCCGAGGAGGCGCGAGTCATCGAGGGGATCAAGAGGCTCATCTCGTAAGAGGCAGTCATGGAACTCATCAACCAACATACCAAAGCGATCATGGAAGGGTGCAAGGAGAGGGCGCGGGCCGCAGGGCTCACCTTCACCGACGAGAGCCTCGAGTACATCGTCACGAATCGCGACCTGATCGAGCTCTCCCCTAAGGTAATGATCCCGACGCTCTACGACTACTGGGTGCACGACGTCGAGGTGCTCCGGGGCAAGGGGGAGTACGAGCTCTACCCGCACAACCCCTACGAGACGGTGATCAACACCCGTCCCCCAATCTCCTTCTACAACGATAACAACCCGGACTGGCTCAACGTGATGATCTTCTATCACGTGCTCGGTCACATCGACTTCTTCCAGAACAACCTCTACTTCCGCCACACCTGGGAGTACGACTTCACCGGCCAGGCCCTTTCCGACAAACGGGTGATCGCGAAACTGAGGGCGGAGAAGGGGCGTTGGGTCGACTACATCCTGGAATTCGCACGCTCCATCGACAACCTTGTGGCCTACCACGACGAGCTCTCACCGCTCTTCGCGGCGCCGGAAGCGGCCACCTCTAGTCGGCTCGACTACTACTTCGACGTATTCCTCCAAGTGGAGAAAAAACTCCCGGTGGGGGACTACCTGAAGGAGGTGGCGCGTTACAACGAGGCCATCGCTCAGAACAGGGAAGAGGGGGAGCGCATCTTCTTCGCCGAGGTGACCGCGAAGTACCCGGAGATGGAGGCGCATTTCGCCAAGGCGCAAAACGTTAAAAGGGTGGAGCGCCGCGACCTCATGAAGTTCCTGATCGAGAACTCGGAGTTCCTCTCCCGGGATGAGAACCAGTGGATGCGCAGCGTGCTTGAGGTGGTGAGAAAGACCTCGATCTTCTTCCAGCCGCAGATCCGCACCAAGATCATGAACGAGGGGTGGGCGAGCTACTGGCACGAGAAGCTCTTCCTCGTGGACGACCGCATCAAGGGACACGAGGTGGACTTCGCCCGCGTCCACGCCGGGGTCACCTCGATGCCGCGAGTGGGGATGAACCCGTACGCGCTCGGCATGCGCCTCATGTACCAGTTGAAGGATGCGGGGGACAAGGGCAAGACCGGCTACGAGTTCGACCGTCTCTCGGACCGCGAGCAGAGGCGTCACTTTGACACCGAAGCCGGCAAGGGGGAAGAGTACCTCTTCAAGATCAGGAGCAACTACTGCGATTACCTCTTCATCAAGGACTTCGTGGACCAGGAATTCACCGACCGCTACGACCTTTTCGTGACCGGAAAGAGGCTCGACCCGCAGCGCATGGTCTGGCAGTACTACGTGAAGAGCCGGGACGCCAAAGAGTATCGCGACATGGTGCTCGCCTCGCTCTACCATCCCCCCCACATCGAGATCGCGCCGGAACGAGGCGAGGAGGGGAGCCTTTACCTGGTGCACCACTTCGAGGGGAAGCAGCTCGTCTCGGAATACATCGCCAACACCATGGTCGGGATCGAATACCTTTGGGGGGCGCCGGTGCAGCTCGAGACGAGCGAGGCGCACATCGAGCAGCCGCGCGGCGGCGCCGGGCGTGAAGGGGTGGAAGAGGCGGATATCACCTGGCAGCGTGTGGTCTACACCATGAAAGACAAGGTTCTCAGCCGGCAGGTACTGTGACAGGCGGATAAGCTATGCCAGATCTAGAGACAGTCATAAAGCAGTTGAGCCGCACCATCGTCGAGCACAAGAAGGCGGCGTACATGTCGTTCGAGGAGTATATGCGTCTCGCCACGGAGCAGCCGGAACGGGTGATGCGCAACATCTTCCAGCTTTTCCACGACATGGTGCAGAGTTACGTGAACGAAGGCAACGACGAATATCCGGAGGACCCGGAGTCGATCAACTTCGTCCCGTACGATACCGGGAAGCTCTTCGTGCGCGAATCCGACCGCCCGTTCTTCGCCGATCGCCTCTTCGCCAACCGCTTCATGAACCACGTGGCCGCCATGAAGAGCGGGGCGCGCCAGAACAAGATCTACATCTTCGAGGGGCCGCCGGGTTCCGGCAAGAGCACCTTCCTGAACAACCTGCTGATGAAATTCGAGGAGTACGCGAGCACCGAAGAAGGTAAGACCTACGAGGTGGTGTGGCACCTGGACCGCCGCGTGCTGGGGAGCTTCAAGGAGCACCAGGTGAGCGCCTTCGTCGAGAAGCTTTCGCACCTTCTGGACGAGTACGAGCTGGAAACCCACGACCACATCGATCCGCGGGCCCTATTGCGCGGCGGCGACGTCGTCGAGGTCCCCTGCCCGTCGCACGACAGCCCGCTCCTCATGATCGACAAGGCGCAGCGCCGGGCCTTCTTCGACGACCTGTTCCAGAACGATTCCTTCAAATGGAAGCTCTTCACCGAGAAGGAGTACGACTGGGTCTTCCGCGACTCGCCATGCACCATCTGCACCTCCATCTTCCAGGCCCTTTCGGCGCGGCTCCAGGACCCGGCCGAGATCTTCAGCATGATCAAGGTGCGTCCCTACCGCTTCAACCGCAGGCTCGGCGAGGGGATCACAGTCTTCAACCCCGGCGACAAGTCGATGAAGCAGAACATCCTCACCAACGACATGCTGCAGAGGAAGATCGACCTCCTTCTTGGGGACAGCAACGAGGTGAAGTACCTCTTCTCCAACTTCGCCAAGACCAACAACGGCATCTACGCCCTCATGGACGTGAAGTCGCACAACGCGGAGCGGCTTCTCGAGCTGCACAACATCATCAGCGAGGGGATCCACAAGGTCGAGGACATTGAGGAGAACGTGAGGAGCCTCTTCATCGCTCTCATGAACCCCGAGGACGAGCGGAGCATCGAAGGGGTGCAGTCCTTCACGGACCGCATCGAGTTCATCAATATCCCCTACGTCATGGACCTGAACACCGAGGTGGAGATCTACCGCAACATCTTCGGCAAGCACATCGACACGAGCTTCCTGCCGAGGGTCCTGCACAACTTCGCCCGGGTCATCATCTCCACCAGGATGAACGTGAAGTCCGATGCGCTTTTGGAGTGGATCGGCGACCCCGAGAAGTATCGGCTTTACTGCGACGAGAACCTGCAGCTCCTGAAGATGGAGATCTACACCGGCCACATCCCCGACTGGCTCTCGGAAGACGACAGGAAGAGGCTGAACGCGAAGCGGAGGAAAAAGATCATCGCCGAGAGCGAGCACGAAGGGGACCACGGCTTCTCGGGGCGCGAGTCGATCAAGATCTTCTCCGACTTCTACGCCGCCTACGCCCGCAAGGACAAGATGATCAACATGAACAACCTGTCCACCTTCTTCACGAGATGGCACAAGGAGCTCAAGGAATCGATCCCGGACGGCTTCATGGAGAGCCTCGTGCACAACTACGACTACGTGGTGCTCCAGGAGGTGAAGGAGGCGCTCTATTACTACAACGAGGCGCAGATCGAGCGCGACATCCTGCATTACATGTTCGCGGTGAACTTCGAGCCGGGCGCCGTAGAGGTGTGCCGCTTCACCGGTGAGAAGCTCGAGATCACCGAAGAGTTCCTGGCCGCGATCGAGCGGCGCCTCTTGGGGGCGAAGGTAGAGGACGAGGCGCGTCTCGCCTTCCGTCAGGAGACCCAGCGCGAATACACCGGCCGCACCCTGACGCAGGAGATCATGGTCGAGGGGAGAAGGGCCCAGGAGACCCAGCTATTCCAGTCGCTGCATGACCGCTACGTCTTCAACCTGAAGGAAAAGGTGCTCGAGCCGTTCCTCGAGAACGCCAACTTCCGGCGCGCCATCAAGGACTTCGACACCGAGGCCTTCAAGACCTACGACAAGAGGATCCGGGACGACGTCACCTTCCTGATCAACAACCTGAGCTCCGAAAAGTTCAAGTACACCAAGCAGTGCGCCAAGGAGATCTGCGTGTACGTGATCGACAACGACCTGGCCCGCAAGTTCCATGTGTAGTCAATTGACAATGGACCATTGACATTGACAATGCGACGGCAGCTTTGGCTGAATAAACAAACAAGGGGGATGACTGCAACGCCTTTAGGCAGCGGTCATCCCCCTTCTTTGTTGCTTCGGCTTTTCGTTCTCAATTGCCCATCGTCAATCGTCAATTGGTTTTGAACCGGTTCACCATCTCCTGCAGCGATTGTGCGGAGCGGGCGAGTTCCTCGGCGGCGCAGGCCGACTCCTGGGCTCCGCTCGCCGTCTCACGCACCACATCCATGATCTGCCGCATGCTCTCGGAAATGTCGTTGGTCGTCGCGGACTGCTCCTCGGCGGCGGTGGCCACCTGGGATACGTCGTCCAGCAGCGGGGTTATCTGCTCCTTGATGGTGCCGATGGCCCGGCTGGAGTGATGCACGTCCTCCGTCCCGCTTCTGACGCTCGTCGCACTCCGCTCCATGAGCCCCACCACGTTTCGCACGTCACCCTGCAGCGATGCGATGATGGTCTGGACTTCCCTGGTCGACGAGGTGGTCCGCTCGGCGAGCCTTCTCACTTCGTCGGCCACGACCGCGAAGCCACGCCCCTGCTCGCCGGCGCGCGCCGCCTCTATGGCCGCGTTCAGTGCCAGGAGGTTCGTCTGGTCGGCGATGTCCTGGATGGCCACCACGATGTCGCCGATCTTGTCGGAGTTGGTCCCGAGGGCCTTCACCGCCTCGACGGTACCGGTAACCATCGTCTCGATTTCATCCATCACCGCGATCATCCGGGCGATGGTCTCTTCCCCTTTGCTGGTGGCGCTGTTGGTGCTACCGGCGCGCTCGGCCATCTTCTGGCAGCTTTCGGCGATATTGTTGCTCACCCCGGCCATTTCCCCGACCGCACTCGAGACAGAGTGCGACTGGTGCGAGGCATGCTCGGTTCCCTGGGCGATCATGGTGGAGGTGCTGCTCAGATCGTTGGAGGCGCTGGTCAGGTGATCGGCGGTTTGCTGAATCCCCGCTATCATGCCGCGCATCGAGCCTTGCAGCTTCTGCAGAGCACGCAGCATCTGGCTGATCTCGTTGCGGCGGTTGATAACGATTTCCTCGCTCAGGTCGCCTTGCGCCATGGTCTCCAAGTAGCCGACCGCCCTTACCAGCGGGGTTCTGATGGACCAAATGTTTATGCAGCCGAAGATGCCTCCCAGCACGATGAAAAGTGCGACGGAGCCGTACTTGATGATGATCGAGTCTGCCTGGGCCGCCCATGCTGCCGCAATGAGACAGAGGCTGTAGCAAAAGCACAAGAGGCTCAGCCTGAATTTGATAGTGAGGTTTAGGTAGTAGTTCCAGATTTGAGTCATGTCCATCTCCTTGCGTTGCAGCCGCTACCAGTGAAACAGTTCCTCACGCCTGTCCGCGATCCTTTAAGGGACATGGCTCTTATCGGGGGAGAAGGATCGAACTTGAACGTTTCTTCAACGATAACAATGAGGTTAGATAAAAATAATGCACAAAAAGGGGCACCCGGCCGATGCCGAGTGCCCCTGGTGTAAGTGTAACGTCGCCGGGTCAGTTACCCTTTTCCCTTCCCTTTCGCCGCCATCGCCATCTGCATTGCCTCTCCCATCCTCGTCGGGCTCGATGCCACGATGACCCCGCACTCGGTAAGGGTGCGGATCTTGTCTTCGGCCTTTCCCTTGCCGCCGGTGATGATGGCACCGGCGTGCCCCATCCTCTTGCCCGGCGGGGCGGTCACCCCCGCAATGAAGGCGGCCACCGGCTTCTTCATGTTCTCCTGGATCCAGTGCGCCGCGTCTTCCTCCGCGGCCCCCCCGATCTCCCCGATCATGAAGACACCTTCGGTACCGGGATCTTCGTTGAAAAGCTTAAGCACATCGACGAAGCTCATGCCGATGATGGGGTCTCCGCCGATACCGACGCCGGTGGACTGGCCGAGACCGGCGTCGGAGAGCTGCTTCACCGCCTCGTAGGTGAGCGTGCCGCTGCGCGAGACGACGCCGATGCTCCCGGGCTTGTGTATATGTCCCGGCATGATGCCGATCTTGCACTCGCCGGGGGTGATGACGCCGGGGCAGTTGGGGCCGACAAGGCGCATCTTGCTTTGCTTGAGGATCGCCTTCACCGGTACCATGTCACGGACCGGGATCCCCTCGGTGATGCAGACCGCGAGTTCGAGCCCCGCGTCAGCCGCCTCGAGGATGGCATCCGCCGCGCCGGGGGGCGGAACGAAGATCATGGAGACGTTGGCGTTGGTGTACTTCACGGCCTCTGCCACGGTGTTGAAGACCGGGATCCCCTCGATGTGGATCCCGCCTTTGCCCGGAGTCACCCCTGCGACGATGTTGCTGCCGTACTCGCGGCACTGCTGGGTGTGGAAGAGCCCGCTGCGGCCTGTGATCCCCTGGACCACAATTCTCGAGGATTTATTTACCAGTATGGACATATCGCTATCTCCCTGAATTTGAATCCCTACCCGGGTTGGGGGAGCTATCCAAGCATACCTACGATCTTGGAGGCCGCGTCGCCCAGGTTGTCGCTGCACTGGACGTTCAGGCCGCTCTCGGTGAGGAGGCGTTTCCCCTCCTCGACCTGGCTGCCGTCCATGCGCACCACGATGGGGAGGGTGCAATTCACCTCGCCGGCCGCCTCGATGATACCGTGGGCGATCACGTCGCAGCGCATGATGCCGCCGAAGATGTTGACGAAGATCCCTTTCACGTCGGTGTCCTGCAGGATGATCTTGAAGGCCTCGGCGACCTTTTCACGGGTGGCGCCCCCCCCGACGTCCAGGAAGTTCGCCGGCTCGCCGCCGTACTCCTTCAGGACGTCCAGGGTGGCCATGGCGAGCCCGGCGCCGTTCACCAAGCAGCCGATGGATCCGGAGAGCTTTATGTAGGCGAGGTCGTATTTGCCCGCGTTGATCTCGAGCGGGTCGAGCTGCGAGTAGTCCATCATGTCGGGGTATTCGCGGTGCCTGAAGATGGCGTTGTCGTCGAAGGTGATCTTGGCGTCCATCGCCATGAGCCATCCGGCCCGAGTCACGACCAGCGGGTTGATCTCCACGAGCGCGCAGTCCTTCTCAAGGCAGACGCGGTAGAGGTTGAGGATCAGGTTCACGCAGTCCTCGCAGACGCTGCCGGAGAGCCCAAGTTGCAGGGCGATCCACCGCGCCTGGTAGGACCTGAGACCGGTGAAGGGATCGATGGTGAGGGTATGGATCTTCTCCGGGGTCTTGCTGGCGACCTCCTCGATCTCCATCCCCCCTTCGGCGGAGGCGATCAGGACGTAGCGGGAACTGCTGCGGTCGAGCGTTATGGAGAGGTAGAACTCGCGCGCGATGTCCACCGCCTCCTCCACGAGGATGCGGCGCACCTTGAGCCCCTCCGGACCGGTCTGCGGGGTCACGAGGGTCTTGCCGAAAAGCTCCTTCGCGTATTCCTGCGCCTGCTCGGGATGATGGATCAGCTTGACGCCGCCAGCCTTGCCACGTCCGCCGGCGTAGATCTGGGCCTTGACGACGCAGCGCCCTCCCATCTCTTTCGCGGCTCGTTCCACCTGGTCGGCGGTGAGCGCCACGCGGCCACGCGGGATAGGGATGCCGTACGCATTCAGTATCTCCTTGGCCTGATACTCATGAATGTTCATCACGATCTCCTCTGGTGCGGCTATGGATTTTCAGCGCATGCGGGGTAAGCGTCCGTTCCGCTTGCCTTTGCGGCGAAGCGGCATGTAGGACTTATCGGCAACCGCGGGTGGAATTTCAAATTAAGAGTAAATAGTAACACAGGTTTAAAAAAAAGGAGCCCGATGGGGCTCCCCTTTTGACCGCAGTCAGCGAACTATTCGGATGAAGTGCTAAGGCAAGGTCTGTAGCGAGCGGCGCACCTCGAAGCTTTCCGTCCCCCTGGTGCAGTGCAGCTCCACCTCCGAGACCGCCCTGAAGTTGCCGCCGGGATTTTTGCGCGCCGCCCTTGCCTGGCGTTCGCGCGCGATGATCTTGCATTGGGCGAGGACCGCGTTCACGTCGCTTCCGGTGACGTCTGCCACCTCGAAGCGGTGCTTGCGTGCCACGATTCCCTCCCCTTGGGTGCTGATGATGTTGCCGCGGCAAAAGAGTTCCTCGCCGCCGGCGGTGCCGGTCAGCAAAAGAAGCAGGATTGCCGGTGCCATGAGTCTCTTCATGAGTTTCCTCCGGGGCGTGTCACTCGTCCGCGGCGTTGATACGCGCCCTGCGGGCCGCCCGGCGTTCAGCGAAGCTGGTGGGGCGGCGAGAGGATGGCGTGGTTACCTGCGGCTGCGGTGCCGGCTGAGGCTGAGCTACAGCGGCCGGCCCGGGTGGGGGCGTCGCCGGTTGCCCGGCAGCGGCTGCGGCAGGTTCTGGTGACGGCGCTGCGGTAGGCGGTGCGGCAGGCTGGGCGGCCGCCGGAGCCGGCAGCGCCAGCGGCGCCCTTGCCGTGGCGGACGCCACCGGTTGCGCCGGTGCGGGGGGCTGTGCGGTGGCGAGCCCACCGAGCTTGCCCGTGGCCACGTCCAGAACCCGTGCCTTTTTCAGGTACTTCGCAGGGATCTCGTGCAGGCTGTTGGTGTAAAACCTGGTCCCCTTGTTGTCTTTCCAGGTGTAAATGTCGGCCGACGCGGTGGTGGCCGAGAACGTGAGCAGCAATAATGCCAGAAGCGCCTTCATCTTCCCTCCAGATGCTGACTTGCAGCGTTACCTATTATTCAGGATAAGCTCTCCCTGTTCAACCCCAAACTGGCATTACTCTTCGGCAAAGAGCGATGATTCTTCAGTCCGGAGCTGTCATGCAATATTTGACGCCGTATGTTATCCTGAGTCTGTGCAACTGGAGACGTTCCAACAGTGTAGAGGAGGCAGACGTCATGAAGAAGGCCAGACTGATAATCGGCTTTTTGTTCTTTCTGGCGACGGCACTAGGTATCGAGGCCGACGCCGCTTCCAAGCTCAAAGTGTACTCCGCGGAAAAGGGGAGTTATATCATGACTGACGAGGTAGTAAAGACCAACGCGGAATGGAAGAAGATACTAACCCCGGAGCAGTACCACATCCTTCGTGAGAAAGGTACCGAGCGTGCCTTCACCGGCAAGTACGCGACGACCCATGATCACGGCGTTTACCGTTGTGCGGGGTGCGGACTGGATTTGTTCAAGTCCGAGGACAAGTTCGAGTCCGGCACCGGGTGGCCCAGCTTCACCCGCCCCATCGCGGCGGAGAACGTGAAGACGGCGGTGGATAGAAGCTTCTTCTCCACCAGGACCGAGGTGCTCTGCCGCCGCTGCGGTGGTCACCTGGGTCACGTCTTCAATGACGGCCCGAAGCCGACCGGGCTGCGCTACTGCATGAACTCAGCGGCGCTGCAGTTCGTGGCCACCAAGTAGTTAAAGACGAAAAACGTAAAGACTCAACGCAAAGACGCGAAGCCGCTAAGGCGCAAAGAAAGGCTTTAATACGTTTAACAGGGATGAAGGGGATGAACAGGATAGAGGCTTTACACCTTGAAACACAGGAATGTAAACCATAGAGCCTTCGGGCTTGACCTTATCCCCTGTATCCCTTTCATCCCTGGATACTTCGCTTTTTGTCTGGCTTTGCGGCTCGTTTTGGAGAGACGACGATGAAAACTTTGACTGCAGTGACGCTAGCCTTCCTGTTCCTGCTGACGGCGGCGGGTTCGTTGCCGGCCGCCCCGTTGCAGAAGGCGACCTTCGCCGGGGGGTGCTTCTGGTGCATGGAGCACCCCTTCGATGAACTGCCGGGGGTGGTTTCCGTCACCTCCGGGTACACCGGCGGACATGCCAGGAACCCGACCTACGAGGAGGTTTCCGCAGGAGGCACCGGCCACGCCGAATCGGTTCAGGTCATCTACGATCCCGGGAAGATAAGCTACGACAAGCTCCTCACGCGCTTCTGGCACAACATCGACCCGACCGCCAAGGACCGCCAGTTCTGCGACGCCGGACACCAGTACCGCAGCGCCATCTTCTATCACGACGAGGAGCAGCGCCGTCTGGCGCTCAAGTCCAAGCAGGCACTCGAGGCGAACAAGCCGTTCAAGGGGACGATCGCGACGGAGATCGTGCCGGCGACCGAGTTTTATCCGGCTGAGGAATATCATCAGCACTATTACAAGAAGAACCCGTTGCGGTACTCTTACTACCGTTTGAGCTGCGGCCGGGACCACAGGCTGAAGGAGCTTTGGGGCGACCAGGCCGGGCGCTGATCCGACGACGGTGACGGAAACCGGTTGGAGGTCCATATGAAAAACCGCGAGATAGCGCGGATCTTCGATGAGATCGCCGACATCATGGAGATCCGGCAGGACAACATCTTCAAGATCAGGGCCTATCGCAGGGCGTCCTTGAACCTGGAGGGGCTGAACCGCGACCTCGCCCAGATGACGCACAAGGAGCTCCTGGAGATCCCGGGTGTGGGTGCGGACCTCGCGGCACGCATAGAGGAATACCTGCAGACCGGGAGCATGGCCTACTACGAGCAACTGAAGCAGGAGATCCCGGCGGGGGTCTTCAACATGCTGGCCGTCCCGGACTTGGGCCCCAAGACCGCCAAGGCGATTTACGATGCGCTGCAGATAGCGAGCCTCGAGGAGTTGGAAAAGGCGGCTCTCGATCACCGCCTCACAGGCATCAAGGGGATCAAGCAGAAGACCGAGGAGAACATCCTCAAGGGGATCCAGGCGGTAAAGCGGGGACGCGAGCGCCAGCCGCTCGGGCGCATGCTGCCGGCGGCCGAGGAGCTGGTGGCGGCTCTAAGGGAGAAGGCGCCCGTCGAGCGCATCGAGGTGGCCGGGAGCATCCGGCGCCGGCGCGACACCATCAAGGACATCGACATCGTTGCCACCTCTCCCGATCCAGCGGCGGTCATGGAGGCCTTTCTCGGTCTCACGCAGGTGCACGACGTGATCATGAGGGGACCGACCCGGGCCAGCGTCACGATTCGGGAGGGGGTGCAGGTTGACCTGCGTGTGGTCGAGCCTGCCTCGTACGGCGCGGCGCTTGCCTATCTGACCGGGAGTCAGGCCCACAACGTGCGCCTGAGGGAGATGGCGCAGAAACGTGGGCTGAAGATCAACGAGTACGGCATCTTCCGCGAGGAGGACAACGCCCGGGTGGGGGGCGAGAACGAGGAGGACATCTACCGCCTGCTGGAGCTTTCCTTCGTTCCCGCCGTGCTGCGCGAGGACCAGGGTGAGATCGAGGCGGCGCTCAAGGGGCGGCTGCCGCGACTGATCACCGCACAAGACGTGAAGGGGGACCTGCACGTCCATTCACGGTGGAGCGACGGCGCCCACGGCATCGCGGAGCTCGTCGAGGCGGCCCGTCTCAGGGGGCTCTCCTACATCGCGGTTACCGACCATTCCCAGGGGCTCGGCGTCGCCCGCGGTCTCACCGTGGAGCGCCTCATGGAGCAGCAGGCGGAGGTCCGGGCGCTGAACCGGGAGCTGGACGGTTTCAGGGTGCTGCACGGCACGGAGATGGACATCCGCAACGACGGCTCCCTCGATTTCCCGGACGAGGTGCTGGCGGAGCTCGACGTGGTGGTGGCATCGATCCATTCCGGCTTCAACGGGACGAAGGAGGCGATGACGGCGCGCATCGTGGCCGCCATGCGCAACCCGCACGTGCACATCATCGCGCATCCGACCGGCCGCATCATCGGGGAGCGGGAGGGGTACCAGCTCGACATGGAAGAGGTGCTGCAGGTAGCGAAGGAGACCGGGACCGCCCTCGAGATCAACGCCTATCCGCTCCGGCTCGACCTGGAGGACCGCTACGTGCGCCGCGCGAAGGAGCTCGGCGTGAAGATCGCGATCAACACGGACACGCACGCGAAGCTGCAGTTCGAGACCCTGCCCTGGGGGATTTCCGTCGCGCAGCGCGGCTGGCTCGAGCGGGAGGACGTGCTCAACACGCTGTCGGCGGAGGAACTGCTGAAGCGGTTGAAAAGGAAGAAGTAACCAAGAAAGGAACATAAGACATGCCCAATTACTGGCTCTTCAAGAGCGAACCCTCCAGCTTTTCCCTCGACGATCTCAGGAATCGTCCCGACGCCACCGAGCATTGGGACGGGGTCCGCAACTTCCAGGCGCGCAACTTTCTGCGCGACCAGATCAAGGTCGGTGACCAGGTCCTCTTCTACCACAGCAACATCGCGGAGCCCGCCGTCGTGGGGCTCGCCGAGGTGGTGCGGGAAGGGTATCCCGACTTCACCGCCTTCGACCCCGCAAGCAAGTACTTCGACCCGCGCAGCAATCCGGAAAAGCCGACCTGGTTCATGGTAGACGTTCGCTTCGTGCGCGAGTTGCCGAGGCCGGTGACCCTTGCGGAGCTGAAGACCGTCACCGAGCTTTCGGAGATGGTGCTTTTGAACCGCAGCCGTCTGTCGGTCCAGCCGGTGCGCAAGGAGGAGTGGGACAGGATCATGAAGCTCGCCGGTGTCGCCCCCTGAAGTACCACACGGACGTAGAACCTAGAACGTAGAACGTAGAACCGGGGTTTTCATGGCATCGATAAAGAAACGCTCGAAAAAGGCAGGCCTTGCGCCGGGCACGCTGATCCACATGGGGCGCGCCAAGGCGGGCGACACCAGGGTGGACATGGTGGAATACGACGCAACCCACCTCGAGAAGCACCATGTCGCTTCCCTGGACCGCTGCCTGACCCGGCCGGACGCCCCCACCGTCTCATGGATAAACGTGGAGGGGCTCTCCGACATCGAGGTGCTCAGACACTTCGGGAGCTGCTACGGCATTCATCCCCTGGTCCTGGAGGATATCCTTGCCACGGACCAGCGCCCGAAAGCCGCCGACTACGGCGACTACCTCTACGTGGTCTTGAAGATGATCGAACTGGACGACGCGACAGGGGAGATCAAGAGCGAGCAGGTGAGCCTGGTGCTGGGGCGGAACTACCTGATCTCCTTTCAGGAGGGGCTCGAAGGGGACGTGTTCGAGCAGGTCCGCAACCGGCTCGGCAATGAGAAGGCGCGGCTGCGGACCATGGGAGCGGACTTTCTGCTGCACGCCCTGCTGGACGTGATCGTCGATCACTACTTCCTGGTGCTGGAGAAGCTCGCCGACCGGATCGAGGACCTTGAGGACGAGGTGATCGACAACCCCGCCCCGGCCACGGTGCAGTCCATCTACCACCTGAAGCGGCAGATGCTCTTCCTGCACAAGGCCGTCTGGCCGCTACGCGAGGTGGTGAGCGGCCTGCAGCGGCGTGATTCCCGGCTCATCGACGACGCCACCGTC
This sequence comes from Geomonas ferrireducens, assembly GCF_004917065.1. Taxonomy (NCBI): domain Bacteria; kingdom Pseudomonadati; phylum Thermodesulfobacteriota; class Desulfuromonadia; order Geobacterales; family Geobacteraceae; genus Geomonas; species Geomonas ferrireducens. The sequence goes on along the minus strand of NZ_SSYA01000001.1, from coordinate 882,095 downwards.
ATCTACCTGAGGGACCTCTACGACCACACCGTCCAGGTGCTGGACACCCTGGAAACCCTGCGCGACATGCTGTCCGGCATGCTTGACATCTACCTCTCAAGCGTCTCGAACCGGCTGAACGAGGTGATGAAGGTGCTCACCATCATCGCCACCATCTTCATGCCGCTCGCCTTCGTGGTGGGGTGGTACGGCATGAACTTCAAACACATGCCCGAACTGGACTGGAGCTTCGGGTACCCGATGGTCTTCGTCCTCTGCCTCACCATTTCCGGCGGGATGCTCATCTATTTCAGAAAGAAGCGCTGGCTGTGAGGCGCCCTAGCGGCTTGAGTGCAGCAGCGCGTAGTGCCTGAACGCCTCTCCCACGTTCTCTTTGATGTCGTTCTCACCCCACGGTTTGTACATAACCTTGTAGACCGCCCCGAGGTTGACCGCATTGGTGATCGCGTTGATGTCGGCGTAGCCGGAGAGCATGATGCGCACCGTGTCCGGGTAGAGTTCCCTGGCGCGCCCGAGAAACTCGGCCCCGTCCATCCCGGGCATCTTGAAGTCGGAAAGGATCACCAAGACCCGGTTGAGCGACAGCAGTTCGAAAGCCTCCTCCGCGTTCCTTGCCGTCAGCACGTTGTATCCCTCATCAAGAAGCACCCGCTGCAGCGCCCCAAGAATCCCCTCGTCGTCGTCCACCACCAGCACCGTTTTTTCCGGGCATGCGGCTCCGGGCTCCTGGACCTGGATGTGTCTTTGTTCCGTGAGGAGCCTTTCGAACTCACCCGCCGGGACCGGCTTGCTGAGGAAGTACCCCTGGATCTCGTCGCACCCCTGGCTCTTTAGGTAGTTCAGCTGCCCCTGGGTCTCAACCCCCTCGGCAATCACCTTGAGGTGCAGGCTGTGCGCCATGGCGATTACCGCCTTGGCGATGGCAGCGCTGTCTGGATCGCGTGTTATGTCCCGCACGAAGGACTTGTCGATCTTTAGCTTGTCGAAGGGGAAGCGCTTAAGGTAACCGAGGCTTGAATAGCCGGTCCCGAAGTCGTCCATGGCGAGGGTGAGCCCCATCTGCTTCAGCTCCCCGAGCACCGCGGCGACCCGAGTCGCATCCTGCATCACCATCCCCTCGGTGATCTCCAGTTCGAGCAGGTGTGGTTCGAGCCCGGTCTCGACGAGAACCTGCGCCACCGCCGCCGCTATGTCATGCTGCCGGAACTGGCGCGGCGACAGGTTGACCGCCACGGGGGGGGACGCTATCCCGGTGTCACGCCAGGCGCGGATCTGGGCGCAGGCCGTCTTCAGCACCCAGGCCCCGATCGGAAGGATGAGGCCGGTCTCCTCGGCAAGCGGGATGAAGGTGTCGGGGGGGACCACCCCGAGCTCCGGGCTGTGCCAGCGTAAAAGCGCCTCCATCCCGACCACGGCGCCGGAGGAGAGGCTTGCCTTGGGCTGGTAGTAGACGACCAGCTCATGGCGCTCCAGGGCGTGGCGCAGGTGGTTTTCCAAGGTCATGCGGGCGAGGGATCTCGCGTTCATCTCGCCGGTGTGGAATTGGAAGTTCTGGCGCCCCAGTTCCTTGGCGCGGTAGAGGGCTGCCTCGGCGTTGCGCAAAAGCGTCGGCGCGTCCTCGCCGTCCCTGGGATGGACGGCGATGCCGACGTTCGCCGTGACCGCTACCTCCCGTCCCGCAAGCCGTATGGGGCGGGCCACTGCCTCCTGGAGCTTGCCGGCGATGAGGGCCGCGTTGTCGGAGGCGGCTGGGTCCGAGATCAGTACCACGAACTCGTCGCTGTCGCGGCGCGCCACGGTGTCTTCGGCCCTGACGCAGCCGGCCAGGCGTTCGGCGATCACCTTGAGCAGGCGATCCCCCTCGTCGTGGCCGACGGCGTCGTTCACCGCCTGGAAGCTGTCCAGATCCAGCATGAAAAGCGCCACCTCGCGCCGCTCCCGGCGGGACATGAGCAGCGCCTGGCGCATGCGGTCGGCGAGCAGGTTGCGGTTCACGAGCCCGGTCAGGAGGTCGTAGCTCGCCTGGTATTCGAGCTGCTCCTCGTAGCGCTTGCGCTGGGTGATGTCCTCGAGGGACTCGATCACCGCCAGCAGCTTCCCGCTGCCGGAGCGTACCGGTGCGGCGTCGAATACGATGTAGCGGTCCTGCCCGTTCAGGTTGTTGTACCACCCCTCCGCCTGGAGCCCTTCAGGGATGAGATGGGACTGCCGCACCGGGCCGCACTCCTCGCGCACCCTTTCCAGGTCGCCGGTGATCACGAGGTCGGCAAGAACCGGGGTGGGGGAGGGGTAGAAGGCTTGCCAGGCGAGGTCGGTCCCGACCATCTCTTGCGCCTTCCTGCCGGTCAGCTCCTCGCAGGCGCGGTTCCAGATCAGCACGCGGTGCTCGGGATCCAGCACGAAGATGGGGACGGCGCTTTGCTGCAGGAGGCTCCCCAAAAGAGCATGCTGTTCCTCGGCCGCGGCGAGCGCGCGCTTCAGCGCCCTGATGTCGCGGACTATCGCGATGAACTTCCCGCCGCGCGGCAGTTCCAGCTCTCCCACCGAGACCTCCACCGGGAGGAGGGTGCCGTCCCGGTGCCGCCCGCGGCTCTCGCCTGGAGGGCGCCGCCAGGCAAGGGGCGGTTCGCTGGGGGCGATTTCCGGCAGGACGAGAAGGATGTCGCGTCCCTCCATTTCGCCGGGAGCGTAGCCGAAGATGGTTTCGGCGGCGTGGTTCAGGGTGTAGATGGTCCCGTTAGCGTCGAAGATGATCACCGCTTCGGCGATGGAGCGAAGCACGGTCCGGGCCGTGACGGATTCCCGACGCGCGAGGAACTCCAGAGGACGTGCGATGAGCCACCATACCGCCGGGGCACTCAGGGCGGTAAGGAAAAGGGCGTCGGTGAAGACCGCGGGGAATCCGTCAAGGGAGGGGAACAGGTATGAAAGGAGGGACATCACCACGGATTCCGTGACGAAGGTGACCATGAGGAGCAGGCCGAGGACGGCCAGCGGCCGCGCGGTCAGCAGATTGTCTTGAGACGTGGTTGGTTTCATATGTCGGCCGATAAGCGGCTCCTCCGTCCAAAATGGTTCCGGATGAGTTACTTATCGGCCGCTTTTTCATTATCTGAAGGGGAGCATGAGTACTAGAGGCTCTTCTCGGCGAGCTCGTAGACGTCGCGGGCAAGTCCGGGTTCGGCCAGGATGCGCTCCAGCTCCTTCTTCATCAGCTCCTGGCGGGCGGCATCGAAGCGGCGCCAGCGGCTGAACGGGGTGAGCATGCGCGCGGCGATCTGCGGGTTGATCGCGTTCAGGCGCAGGATCTGGTCGCCGAGGAAGCGGTAACCCCGTCCGCTTACGTCGTGGAAACGGACCTGGTTCGCCTGGCTGAAGGCGCCGACCAGCGAACGCACCCGGTTCGGGTTGCGGATGTCGAAGTCGGGGTGCTCCAGGAGCGCGAGCACGCGGTCCAAGGTGTCGGGAAGACGCGAGGTCGCCTGCAGCGAGAACCACTTGTCGATGACGCCGCGGTCGCCGCGCCATTTGTCGTAGAAAAGTCCCAGCGCCTCCTCGCGCTCCGGGCAGGCGCATCCGGTCAGCGAGACGAGGGCGCCCAAGGTGTCGGTCATGTTGTCCGAGCGCCTAAGCTGCGCCATGCTCATGTCGATGGCATCCTGTCCGCCCGCCGCCATCAGGTAGGAGAGGCAGATGGTGTTCACCCTGCGGCAGCCGGAGAGCCCGTCGTCGGGGCGGTAGGGTGCGGTAGGCGCGCACTTTTGCCGCACGCGTAAAAGCTCGGCGGAAAGCCTTCCCCCCACCGTGGCGCGCACGAGCTCACGGGCGGCGTGGATCGCGGATGGATCGATCACCTCCATCTGCTCGGCGAGGTAGCTCTCGGAGGGTAGGGTGAGCGCTTCGGCGAGGAAGGCCCGGTCCTGGCGGTCGTCGTTCAGAAGCCTGCGGAACGACTCGATGAAGCTCTCGGAAACGCGCGCATCGCGTCCCGCCTGGAAGTCGGCGACAAGCCCCATGATCTGCTTGAGCGCCTGCACCTGTCCCGCCTCCCAGCGCACGAAGGGATCGCTGTCGCGGGTCATCAGGAGGGTGAGGTCATCGTCGCTGTAGGGGTAGTCGAGCTTCACCGGCGCGGAGAAGTTCCTGTTCAGCGAGGGGACCGGGCGGCTGGAAAGCCCCGTGAAGACGAAGCTCTCGGTCTCCCGGGTAAGTTCCAGCACCCGCTTTGTCCCGGACGGGGCGGCTTCACCTGCGAGCGTAAGCGGAAGTTCGTTCCCTTCGCGGTCCAAAAGTCCCATGACGAGCGGCATGTGGAAGGGCTTCTTCTCGGGCTGCCCCGGCGTCGGCGGGCAGCTCTGTTTGACGGTGAGGGTGTAGCTGCCGCTCCCCGCGTCCCAGGCGTCGGTCACGGTGAGGACCGAGGTGCCGGCCTGGTCGTACCAGAGCATGAACTGCGCGAGGTCGCGCCCGCCTGCGTCCGCCATCGCCTGCACGAATTCGTCGACCCGGACCGCCTGGCCGTCGTGCCGCTCGAAGTAAAGGTCCATCCCCTTGCGGAAACCCTCCCGGCCGAGCAGGGTCTCGAGCATCCGGATCACCTCGCCACCCTTGTGGTAGACGGTCATGCTGTAGAAGTTGTTGATCTCGACGTACGACTCCGGGCGCACCGGGTGGGCCAAGGGGCCGGCGTCCTCGGCGAACTGGGCGCTTCTGAGCCCCTTTACGTCGGCGATTCGCTTCACCGGGCGCGACTGCATGTCCGCGGAGAACTCCTGGTCGCGGAAGATGGTGAGCCCCTCCTTCAGCGAAAGCTGGAACCAGTCGCGGCAGGTGATGCGGTTGCCGGTCCAGTTATGGAAGTACTCGTGCCCGATCACCTCCTCGATCGCCATGTAGTCGTCGTCGGTGGCGCTCTCCGGGCTTGCCAGCACGTAGCGCGAGTTGAAGACGTTCAGCCCCTTGTTCTCCATGGCGCCCATGTTGAAATCGTCCACCGCGACCACCATGTAGACGTCCAGGTCGTACTCGCGGCCGAATTTCTCCTCGTCCCAGCGCATGGCGTTGGCGAGCGAGACGAGCGCGTGGCCGCACTTGTCCCGGTTTCTCTCCTCGACGTAGATCTCCAGCGTCACCTCGCGTCCGCTCATGGTCGTGAAGCGATCCGAGATGTGCACGAGGTCGCCGGCGACCACCGCGAAGAGGTAGCTCGGCTTCTTGAAGGGGTCGTGCCACACGGCGTAGTGGCGCCCGTCCGGCAGTTCCCCCTTCTCGACGAGGTTCCCGTTGGAGAGCAGGACCGGGCAGGCCGCCTTGTCCCCTCTGAGCGTCACGGTGTAGACCGCCATGACGTCGGGGCGGTCCAGGAAGTAGGTGATGCGCCGGAACCCTTCCGCTTCGCACTGGGTGCAGAGCATGGGGCCGGAGGCGTAGAGGCCGGAAAGGGCGGTGTTCGCGGCGGGGTTGATCCTGGTGGTCACCTCGAGGACGAAGCGCTCCGGCGGGGCGTCGATGACGAGCCTTTCCTCCTCGACCCGGTAGCGCTCAGGCGCGAGCTCGGCGCCGTCCAGCTTCAGCGAAAGCAAGGTCAGCTCCTCGCCGTCCAGCACGAGGGGGCGCGGAGTCGCGCCGCGCTCATGGTTGCTGCGCAGGGAGAGGCGCGAGACCACCTTGGTCTCTTCCGGATCAAGGTCGAACTCGAGCTCGACTGTCTCAACCAAGTAGTCGGGAACTGTGTAGTCTTTCTGATGGATGGTCTGGTGCCGGCACTGTGACATGATTTCCCTCTCAAGGTGGTATTTACGCTGGACAAGGGAGCTATTGTACCGACACGGCACTCTCTTTTCAACGCCCGGGCGCTCTTCGCGGGAGATTCCTGCCATAGCCCACATCCGTTCAAAGAGAAAACATCGCGGCGGGAATGGGCAAAAAGTTGACTTTACAGGTAGATGGAGATATACAGGTGCGCATGAAAAGAGCCCTCCTACTGATCCTTTTCCTTTCGTGCCTCTGGTGCGCGGCGCCCGCGTCGGCCACCGAAATCTACGCGCAGCAGACCGGCAAGAGCTGCAACGTCTGCCATCTCGACCCGGCAGGGGGCGGAGAGCTCACCGCGGCAGGCAAGGAATTCGCGGCCTCCCGTACCGCGAAGAGCGAAGCGCCCGCGATGGGGGGGGTCGCCAAGGTGGTCCGTTTCGCGGCGGGCTACCTGCACATGCTCACCGCCATCCTCTGGTTCGGCACCATCCTCTACGTCCACCTCGTGCTGAAGCCGGCCTACGCCGCAGGGGGGCTGCCGCGCGGCGAGGTCCGGGTCGGCGTTCTCTCCATGGCGGTCATGGGGGTGACCGGCGCGGTGCTCACCCACTTCCGCGTCACCTCGCTCGACATGCTGCTGCACACCCGTTTCGGGGTGCTGCTTCTGATCAAGATCTCCCTCTACCTGTTCATGGTTCTTTCCGCCACCTACGTGGTCCTCTTCATAGGGCCGAAACTCAAGGCGAAGCGGCGTGAACCGGTCGCCCTTCCCACCGGGAGCGAGCTGACCGTGGACGAACTCGGCTCCTTCGACGGCAAGGAGGGGCGTCCCACCTGGTTCGCCTACGACGGGAAGCTCTACGACGCGAGTGCCAGCCGCCTCTGGAAGCAGGGTGTGCACATGGGGCGCCACAACGCAGGCGAAGACCTGAGCGAGGCGCTCAAGCTCGCGCCGCACGGCCCGGAGAAGGTGCTCGCCATGCCGCAGGTCGGGACGCTTTCTTCCGGGGCCCGCAAGGCCCCCCTGCACGAGCGGGTCTTCTTCTTCATGGCCTACATGAACCTAAGCATCGTCTTCCTCATCGTGCTGATACTGTCGCTCTGGCGCTGGGCCTGACGCGGCTCCCGGCATGCCGGGACCAAGGAAACACCGTGAAGCTGTTACGTATCTTTACCTACGCCGACGCCAAGAGGGATCCCGATTCCCTGTTGCGCCTGTTCGTTTCCATCGCCCTCCTTTCCATGGTCCTGATCACCTCAGGGGCCGGTTGCGCCTTTTTCCATCTCCTGTACCGAAACGTGATCGTCAGCGCCGAGGACGACGCCGTCAAAGTGAGCCAGGCGCTTCTTGAGAATCAGAGGAAGCGCATCATCTCGGTAGACGGCAGCGGCAGCAGGGTGGCCGTGGCGCCGGAAAACCTCGCCGAGCTCGACGACCGGCTGAGAAAGTTCCTCGCCCCTTTCGACATCGTAAAGATAAAGATCTATTCCTCCGACGCCCGAATCGTCTACAGCACCGAGGCGAAGCTGATCGGCGAGACGAACCGCGGCAACAAGCGGCTCGCCAACGCCCTGGCCGGTGCCAACGATTCCAAGCTGGAGAGAAAGGAAGAGGTGAAGGACTTAGCGGACGAGCGGAAGTTCAACGTGGACGTGGTTGAGACCTACATCCCGATCCGGGACCACGGCCGGGTGATCGGGAGCTTCGAGGTCTACATCGATGTCACCGGTTACCGCAGGCAGAGCGTCAACGCCGGGCTTCTCTCGCTGGCGTCCCTGGTGGCCATCCTGGTAGCGGTCTTCGGCATCTCCTATTTCGTTATCCGCAGGGGGACTCGGGAGCTCAAGGAGACCCAGGAGGTGCTCCGCAAACAGACGATCACCGATCCGCTGACGGGAACCTTCAACAAGCGACAGATAGAACTGATAGGGAGGCGGGAATTCGCACACGCCTTGCGGCGCAGGGAGAAGGGGATGTCCGATGCGGGAAGCGGCTTCCTGATGATCGACATCGACCGGTTCAAGGAGGTGAACGACCGCCACGGGCACCTGGCCGGCGACGACCTTTTGCGGCAGTTCGCAGAACGGATCGCCGCATCGCTTAGAAACTACGATTCGCTCGGGCGCTTCGGAGGTGAGGAGTTCCTGGTGGTGCTCCCCGGCTCGGACCCGGCACAGACCCGCGCGGTGGCGGAAAAGATCCTCACGCTGATCCGGCAGGAACCTTTCAGCCTGGATGGGGCTCCCTTGAAGCTCACCGCCAGCATCGGCATGACCACGGTGGAGGAGGGGGACGAAGACCTCATGGAGGTGCTGCGCCGCGCCGACCGCAACCTCTACCGGGCGAAGAGCGGCGGGCGCAACCAGGCGGTCTAGCTGGAGCGCTCGGCATCGTTGCACCCGGCGATGATGCTCGCTATCTCCTCCTCGGTGACGTCCTCGTCGATCCGGATCGCGCCGTCCGCTTCCCGGCGCAGTTCGGTAATCCCCGGATAACTCTTCTCCAGGTACTTAAGCTCCTGCGACTGGCGCTTCACCGTCCTCAAAAGGCGCCGGTTTTCCTCTTCCAGGTTGTACTTCTCAACGGCGCTTCTAAGCGCGAGCTTCAGCTCCGTTTCGTCCCATGGTTTCGTAAAGAAGCGGTAGATCTCGCCGCTGTTCACCGCGCGCATGGTCGCCTCGACGCTGGCGTGCCCGGTGAGCATGATGCGCACCGTCTCCGGGTAGAGCTCCTTCACGGCGCCCAGGAACTCCGCCCCGTCCATCCCCGGCATCTTCTCGTCGGAAATGACCACCTTGTAGCGGTGCTGCACCATGAGGCCGAGCGCCTCCTTTCCCCCGTGCGCCCCCGTGATCAGGTAGGGCTCCTCGTCCAGCCCGCGCACCAGGGCCGAGATCACGTGCGGCTCGTCGTCCACTAATAGAATCCTCGTTTCATCGGTCATCTTATCCTCCATGCTTTTGATCCTTTCTCCCGCTACTCCCTTGCCGCGCCGCAGTGCGGGCAGTTCAACCACTCCGGTTCCAGGGGGAGCTTGCAGTCGCGGCAGAGGTTGCGGCGCAGGGTGCCGCAGAAGGGGCAGAAGAGGTATTTCGCGTCCACCATCCGGTTGCAGCAGTCGCACCGGCGCTGGTGCAGGAGCTGCGGCCCCAGGACCCGTAAAAGCTCCTCCAGTGTGGTGAGCCCCAGGCGGACCTTCTCCAGGCCGTCCTCGAGGAGGGTGCGCATCCCCCCCGCGCGCGCCATGTCGAAGAGCTCGGTCTCCTTGTAGCTCGTGCTGATGAAATGCCGGAAGTCCTCGTTCATGGTGAAGAGCTCGAAGACTCCGGTCCGCCCCCGGTAGCCGGTCTTGTTGCACTGATCGCACCCCTTGCCGCGGCGCACCGCCCCGTCGAGGTATCCCGGCGGGACGCGCAGCAGCTCCATGATCTCCCGGTCCGGGGCGACCTCGGTGCTGCAGGCGGAGCAGACGCGCCGCACCAGGCGCTGCGCGAAGAGCCCCTCGAGCGCCGAGGCGATGATGTAAGGCTTCACCCCCATGTCGATGAGCCGTGTGATGGAGCCGACCGCGGAGTTCGTGTGCAGCGTGGAGAGGACCATGTGGCCGGTGAGCGCCGCCTTGAAGGCGACGTCCGCCGTCTCGGCGTCCCGGATCTCGCCGACCAGGATCACGTCCGGGTCCTGGCGCAGCGTGGCGCGCAAAACGCTCGCAAAGGAGAGCCCGATCTTCTCCCGCACCGCGACCTGGTTCGCCTCCTCGACGAAGTACTCCACCGGCTCCTCGATGGTCTCGAAGTTCCTGCTCCCCTCGAGCATGGTGGAGAGGATCGAGTAGAGCATGGTGGTCTTGCCGCTGCCGGTTGGGCCGGTCGCGATGATCACCCCCTGCGGCTTCTTCACCAGGGTGCGGATCTTCTTAAGCCCGTCCGGGAGCACCCCGAGGTCCGGGAGCTCCTTGATCGCGGCACTTTTGTCCAGGATGCGCAAGACGAGCTTCTCGCCGTTCAGGGTCGGCATGGAGGAGACGCGCATGTCGACGATGCGGGTCCCGGCCTTCACGGTGATGCGCCCGTCCTGGGGCTTTCTCCGTTCGGAGATGTCCATCTTGGCGAGGATCTTCACGCGCGAGACGATGGCGGGGTGCAGGTCGGCCGGGATCTTGATCTTGCTGTGCAACAGTCCGTCGATGCGGAAGCGCACCAGGGTGTACTTGGTCTTCCCCTCGATGTGGATGTCGCTTGCGTGGTAACGGATCGCCTCCGAGATGACCGCGTTCACGATGCGGATCACCGGCGGGACCTCGGAGGAGCCGATGAGCTCGGTGACGCTCACCTGGCTCTCCTCGTCGTCGATGATGATGTCGATCTCGTCGATCGGCTCCAGGTCCGTCGCCTGTTCGAGCGCCTGGCCCTCGCCCCAGGCCCGTTCCAGTAGGGCGAGGATCTCGGAACCGGTGGCGATGAGGGGGACCACGGCGAGTCCGGTCATCATGGAGATGTTGTCGACCTTGTAGATGTCGGAGGGATCGGCCATGGCCACGGTGAGCTGGCGGCCGGTCATCCGGATCGGGACCATGCGGTTTCTCTCGCACAGGTCGCGCGGCAAAAAGCGCACCGCCTGGGGCGTGATCTCCGCCGAGGCGAGATCCACGTAGTCGATGTTCAGCGCCGCCTGCAGGGCCTTCACCACCTCCCCCTCGGTGACGACCCCGAGGCGCACCAAGGCGTCGGTCAGGAGTTCCCCCTGGGCACGCTCCGTTGCGGCGCGGGCCAGATCCTCCCTCGTCACCGCCCCCGCCTTCAAGAGGATGTTGCCCGCCATGCCGCGGTTCTCGTCGAAGAGGCTTGCGTAATTCTTTATGCGCTGCTGCTGCGAGCGGGTGAGCTCTTTAAGGTTCTGGTTTTCCTGCATCAGCACGTACTGTTGCAGGGCGAGGCTCACCGTGAGGCGCAGGTCGTCGTCGTTCCAGGGCTTGGTGATGAACTTGTAGACCGCACCGTCCTTCACCGCTCCCATCACCGAGTTCACGTCGGCGTGCCCGGTGAGCATGATCCTGATCACCTGAGGCCAGCGTTCCTTCACCGTCTTCAAAAGCTCCGCGCCGGTCATGCCGGGCATGCGGTGGTCCGAGACGATGAGCTGCACCTCGTTCTCCTCCATCACGGCAAGCGCTTCCGCGCCGCTTGCCGCGGTGAAGAGACGGTAGTTCTCCTCCATGAAGATGCGGCGCATCGCGGAGAGGACTCCGGGCTCGTCGTCGACGAAGAGGACGCCGAAACTCTTGGCGGCGGGCTCCTGCGCCTCCCGCTCCTCCCCCTTCGCCGCCGTCTTGAATAGCTGTGAATATCTCGACATCGTTTAGTTCCTGCCTGCGGGGATGGTGATGATGAAGTCGGCGCCTCCCCCCGGGGCGTCGGCTACGGCAACGGTTCCTTGCAGCTTGAGGACCGCCTCCCAGACCACGGCGAGCCCCATGCCGGTTCCGGAGCCGACCGGCAGCGTGGTGAAGAACGGGTCGAAGATCTGCCCCCTGAGCGCTGCGGGGATCCCGGGGCCGTTGTCGGCGATGCTGATCCTGATCCTCTCCCCGTCGAAGCAGCTGGAGAGGGTGATGCGCGGCGAGGCCCCGGCGTGGGTGAGGGCGTTCTGGATCAGGTTCAGGAAGATCTGCCCGGGGAGCTGCCCCTGGCATTTAACCTCCGGGAGCGGCTGCAGCTCCTTGACGATCTCGGCGCGGCCGGCCAACTGGTGCGATAAAAGCGTGAGGGTCCGCTCCAGCTCCTGGTTCAGGTCCACGACGCTTTCGCCGCTCTCGTCGACATGGGAGAAACCCTTCAGGTCGGCGACGATGCGGGAGACCCGCTCGGCCCCGGCGAGGCTCTGCGCCATCAGGTCGCCGACGTCGGCCATGACATGCGGGAGCTTCAGCTCGCGCCACTTCGTCTCGGCCTCGGTAACGAGCCGTTCGCGCGGCTGCTCGAGCTCCAGGTGCTCGCGGTAGAACTGCAGCATGGCGCAGAAGCGGGCCACGTACTTCTGCAGCGTGTGCAGGTTGGAGGTGATGAAGCCGAGCGGGTTGTTGATCTCGTGGGCGACACCGGCGGCCAACTGCCCCACTGCGGCCATCTTTTCCTGCTGCAGCAGGTGCGCCTGGGCGCGCCGCAGTTCCGCGGTCCGCTCCTTCACGCGCAGCTCCAGGTTCTCCGCGAGCTCGCGGTAGCGCGCCTCGCTTCTCGCAAGCTCCGCGTTCATGGCGACGAGCTCCTCGTGCGAGCTGTTCACCACCGAGGTGTGGATCTCCGTGGTGAGGACCCGCTTCAGGCTGTTCCTTAGCACGGTGTCGAGCGCCACGATAAGGAGCGAGGCAAGCGGCTCCAGGCGCTCACGCATCTCCGGTGCCCCGAAAAGCTCCAGGTGCGCCACCGGTTCCCCTTCGAGCATGAGCGGCAGGGAGCGGAGGAGCTCCCCGCGTCCGGCCGGGGAACACGCCCCCCAGAGTTCCTCCCCGTCGTCACCGGTGACCCGGGCGCAGGAGGCCCCCGCCGCGAGTGCCCCCTTGAGCAGCGGGAGCACGTCCGCATCGAGCAGAAGCTCGCGCACCTTTTTCTCTTCCCCGACCACGAAATGCAGTGTCTCTGCGCTCATGGCTCCTCCTTGAGCGAGGTGAGCTGGGCGATGAAGCGCTCGCGCGTAAGGGCGTGCGTCGCGGCGAGGGCGAAGCGGGCGTCGATCCGGTCGTAGACGAGCCCCGCAAGCATGGCGAAGGTCTCGGCCACCCCCACCCCGTTCAGTGCGCTCGCCATCACCACCGGGATTCCGGTGGGGTCCCAGACGGTGCGGATCTCCTCCTCGGGGACCGCGGCCGGCAGGTCGCGCTTGTTGAACTGGATCACCAACGGGATGCTGTCGATGTCGAGCCCGACCAGGGAGAGGTTGCGCTCCAGGTTGTCGAAGCTCACCACGTTGTTTCCCGCTTCGGCGCGATTCGAATCGGCGACGAAGACCACGCCGTCGGCGCGCTGCAGGACCGCCTTTCTCGTCGCGTCGTGGCAGACCTGCCCCGGCACCGTGTAGACCTTCACCTTGATCTTCAGCCCGCTCGGCGCGGTGAGGAAGAAGGGGAGGAGATCGAAGTAGATGGTCCGGTCTCCGCTGGTGTCGAGCACCATCAGTTCGCCGCGCCCCTGCCGGGTGAGCAGGTCGTGCAGCTGCAACAGGTTGGTGGTCTTCCCCGAGAGCGCCGGGCCGTAGTAGACCAGCTTAAGCACCATGCGCCGCTCTTTCTCGTCGAACTCGATCATCGCGCCTTCTCGTCCGCCACGTAGACCCCGCAGGACGGCGGGTCGATCTGGTAGTAGCGCAGCACGGCCTCGATGCTGCCGCGGTTCAACTGCGTCCCCTCGGTCAAAAGCAAAAGCCCCGTCCCGCTGTAGAGGTTCCTGGTGAGCCGCATCCCTTCCTTGAGCCGCTTCGGCTCGACCTCGCGCTCGGGCACCGCCTCGGTCACGGCGATCTTCACACTCCCTGCGTCGGCGCGCCCGGAGGGGGCCCAACTGACGAAGATCCCGCCCGAGGGGGGATCGACCTGGTAGCTGCGCACGACGGCCATGATGCGCCCCGCGTCGAGCACCGTGCCGCGTTCCACGATGAGCGCGCCGGAACCGCTATAAAGGTCGCGGGTGGTGGTCATTCCCTCCAGAAGCTGCTTCGGGCGGAGCTCCTTCTCCGCCGCCTCGGCGCGCCGGGAGTAGGCGGCGAGGTAAAGTTCGCGCACGTGCCGCTCCGCGGCGGGGTAGAGCTCCGGGTCGAGGCTCTTGCCGAGCTCCTGCGTGATGCGCGCGAAAAGGGCGGGGAGGGGATCGTCGCCGCGCTGCTCGGTGAGTTCGCGGTCCACGAAGTCGGCCATGGCGATGATGCGGGCACCCAAGGGGATGCCGGCGCCGCTAAGCCCGTCGGGGAATCCGGCGCCGTCGTAGCGCTCATGGTGGTGCCGGATCAGCACCCCCGCCTCGCGCAACTCCTCGACCGCGTCCAGGGTGGCCTGTCCGCGCACCGCGTGCTGCAGGAAGATGCCGGTCTCCTCGCGGGTCATCGCGGACATCCGCTTTTGCAGGATCTCCTGGCTGATGCCGATCACGCCGATGTCGTGCAAAAGAGCGGCGGTCCGCACCGTCTCGACCTCTTCGGGGGAAAGCCCCGCTTCGCGGGCTAGCCGCACACTCAGCTCGGTGACGTTCCGGGTGTGTTCCTGCAGGCGGCTCGAGTGGAGCTCGATGAGGCGGGAGAAGGCGACGATGGTCTCGCGGAAGGCGTGCCCCACGCGCCGGTTACGCTCCTTCAGCTCCTCGTTCTGCCGCCTGATGGTCGACGTCTGCTCCAAAACGCGCCCCTTCAGGTTGTCGTTCCAGGCGGAAAGCTCGCGGTTTTGCTCCTCGACCAGGGCGGTCAGGCGCCGGTTTTCCTGGACCAGGTGGTACTGCTGCACCCCCTCCTGGATGGTGCGCACGAGCACGTCGTCGTCCCAGGGTTTCAGGAGGTAGCGCGAGGCGCCACCCTTGTTGATGGCGTCCATGGTGGCTGCCATGTCGGCGTAGCCGGTCAGGACCATGCGCACCGCGTCCGGGACGAGCCCACGCGCCTGCTCGAGGAACTGCGCGCCGCTCATGCCGGGCATGCGCTGGTCCGAGAGGATGAGGGCGACGTCCGGATGCTCCCTGAGCCTCTCCAGACCCTCGGCCCCGGAGGCGGCCCGCAGCACCTCGAGCTCCACCTCCTGCTCCATGAGAAGGCGCGCAATGGAGCGGGTGATGTTCTCCTCGTCGTCAACCAGAAGCACCTTGTGCGGTGCCGTTTCGGTTTGTATATCCATCTGTTGCTCCTCGTTTGCATCATAGGGCGCGGTACCGCGGGGCGCCTTACGCCGCGTCACCTCACGCCGCGCGCGCGATGGTGACCAGCAGTTCCACCGCGCCGTCACCAAGCGGATGGAGCTGCCGCAGGTTCAGCCGGTACCCCCCGGTCTCGACGGTGCCGGAGCCGGGGGCCGCCGCGGAAAACCCGTCGCCCAGGTCTGCGAACTGCGGCAGCGCTTCGGCGAGGCGTCGCCCCACCAGTTGTCCGTCGGCGACCTGCAAAAGATCCGCCGCCTCCCGGTTCATCTGCAGCACGATGCCGTCGCCGTTCAGGGCGAGCACCCCGAACGGCAGATGGTCCAGGATGAGGGCCGCGTGCGCCAGCGAGGCGTGTTCCTGCATGAAACCGCAGGAGCACGAGGCGGCCCGCCGCGCAAGGTCCGCGTTCAGCTCTTTAAGCTCGTCGGTCTTGCGCCTGAGCTCCTCGGCCAGCTGCTCGTTCCTGCGCTGGGTGGCGAAGTGCTCGAGAGCCTTGGCGACCGTCACCCTCAGCTCGTCGTCGTTCCACGGCTTCGGGATGAACTTGTATATCTTCCCCTCGTTTATGGCGGCGACCACCGCCGCCGTGTCGGCGTACCCGGAGAGAACGATGCGGATCGTCTCGGGATGGCTCTTGAACACCTCCTTCAGGAACTCGACCCCGTTCATCCCCGGCATCCGGAAGTCCGAGATCACCACCTGCACCTGCGGCGAGGCGTTCAGGAGTTCGAGCCCCTCCTCGCCGGAGGCTGCGGTGAGTATCTCGTAGTCGTCGTCGATGAAGATGCGCTCGAGGGCGCGGAGCACGTTGCGCTCGTCGTCCACGCATAGGATCCTGGTCTGGTGATCACTCATTTGAGCCAACCCCCTCTATCGGGAGCCTGATGGTGAAGGTGGTGCCGACCCCCACCTCGCTTTCCACCTCAATGCTCCCGTGATGTTTCTTGATGATGTCGTAACTGATGGAGAGGCCGAGCCCGGTCCCCTTGCCGACTTCCTTGGTGGTGAAAAACGGCTCGAAGATCCGGCTTCTGAGCTCCTCCGGGATGCCGCCCCCCGTGTCGCTGATGGCGATGAGGACCTGATCCCCCTCGCGCCTGGTGGTTACGGTGATCTCCCCCTGTTTCTCGATGGCGTGCGCCGCGTTCACCAGCATATTTAGGAACACCTGGTTCAACTGCTGGGGGAGGCATTTCACCGGGGGGAGTTCGCCGTAATCACGCGTGAGCGTGGTCTTGTACTTGAGCTCGTTCCAGGCGATGGTGATGGTGCTCTCGATGCATTCGTTCAGGTCCACGTAGGTGGCCTGCGCGTCGTCCACCCTGGAGAAGCTTTTCAGGTTCTGCACGATGTTGCGCACCCTCTCCGCTCCGTCCTGGGACTCGGCCAGGAGGCTGCGCGCATCCTCGAGGATGTAATCCACCTTGAACTTCTTGCGTGCCTGGGAGATGCGCTCCCTGGCCTCCGGCGTCGCCGCGGCGAGCCCATCGGACTGGGCCTCCAGGAATCCTTCCAGCCGCTCGAGGTATTTCCCCATGGTGCCGAGGTTGCTGGAGATGAACCCCATGGGGTTGTTGATCTCGTGGGCGACCCCGGCCGCCAGCTGCCCTATCGACGCCATCTTCTCCTGCTGCAAAAGCTGGGAGTGGGTCGCCTTCAGCTCCTGGTAGGCGACGACGAGCTCCTCGGAGACCCGCTTGATCTCGGTCAGGTCGTGCAGCATGATCACCTGCGATCCCTGTTCACCGTATGGGTAGATCCTGAGGGTGAACCAGCGCCCCGACGCCTCGTGCTGCAGCTCGGCCTGCCCGCGGTCCAGGGTGCTCAGGTCGAGCCCTGCCCCCTGCATCAGGTCGCGCCAGTTGGCCGAGACCAGGCGCGAGTAGGAGTTGCCGGTCAGCTGCTTGAAAGCGCGGTTGCAGCGCCTGACCCGCCCCTGGCTGTCCACCATGGCCACCAGGTCGTCAACGCAGTCCATGGTCTGTTCCCATTCCCGTTTTCCCTTCTCCACCTGCCGGAACAGCTCCGAGAGTTGCTCGTGCTTCAGGACCATCTCCGCCTGGTTCTTCAAAAGCTGGCGCTCGGCGTTCTTCTTCGCCGTGATCTCCTCTTTCACCCCGAGGAAGTGGGTGATGCGCCCCTGCTGGTCGCAGATCGGGGCGATGGTCGCGTTCTCCCAGAAGAAGGTGCCGTCCTTGCGCTTGTTGTTGAACTCGCCGTGCCATTCCTTCCCGGCCGTTATGGTCTCCCACAGCTGCCGGTAGGTTTCCTCCAACTGTCGTCCCGACTTAAGGATGCTCGGCTTTTGCCCCAGCGCCTCCTCCCTCTTGAAGCCGCTCACCTCGCAGAACTTGCGGTTCACGTACTGGATCACCCCCTCGGTGTCGGTGATCACGATGGCGCTCGCGCTCTGTTCCACCGCCTCGGAGAACAGGTGCAGGGACTCCTCGGCACGGGCCCTTTCGGTGATGTCGTACAGCGTCTCCACCACCGCGATGGTACCGCCGTCCCTGGTGACCGGCGCCGCATCGAAGAAGAGATAGCGTTCCCTGCCGTTCAGGTTGTGGTACCACCCCTCGGCCCTGATGATCCCCTTCATCACGACGTCGCAGCTGTGGGTCGGGTAGAACTCGGCGGCCCGGTCGGTCTCTCCTGACATGATGAGGTCACACAGGGTGGGGCGTTTGGTCGGGTAGAAGGGTTCCCACTGCCGGTCGGTGCCGAGCATTTCGGCCGCGGGCATTCCGGTCAGCTCCGCGATGGCGCGGTTCCAGACGATGATGCGGTGGTTTCTGTCGATGACGAAGAGCGGCGTGGAGGTGTTCTCCAGAAGGCTCTCGACGAAACGGCGCTCCTCCTCCAGCATTCCCTCCAGGCGCCGGTCCATGGAGATGTCCCTGAAACTGCCGCGCTTGCCGAGGCTTTCGCCGTCGGCGCCACGCACCTCCCGGCAGGTGTACTTGAACCAGCGCTGATCCCCGTCTTTTGTGTTGAGGCGCAGCTCCACGGGGGACGCCTGCGTGTCCGGGGCCGCACCGCAGCAGTTGCGGCGCAACAGCTCGCGGTCCTCCGGGTGGATGATGCTCTCCAGAAGGCCGGGGACGGCCAGAAACTCGCGGTCGGTGTAGCCGGTCAGCGCTTCGCAGTTAGAGGAGATGTAGCGCAGCGAGCCGTCGGGGTTCGTGAGGATGGCGAGTTCCGAGGTGAACTCGGCGATGATGCGGTAGAGCTCCTGGTTCTCCTCCAGGGTCTCCTGCCGTCTGTCCATGGTTTCCACCATGTTGTTCACCGCAAGCGCCAGGTGCTCCAGCTCGTCGCCGGTCGCTATGGATACGAGCCGTTCGGGCCCCTTCTTTTGGTTGAGACTGCCGACGTGGTTTACCAGCCGGGCGAGCGGTTCGGTGATGTGCCGGATCAGGCGCCATAGCGTCACCTGGGTCAAAAGGAGGATGATGACGAGGGCCGCGGCGAAAAAAAGGCGCGCCTCCCTGAGCGGTTCGTACGCCTCCGTTTCGGGGTACTGCACCGCCACGATGAAGTTCGCGTTTTTCAGCGGGAGGGCCGTGGAGATCCAGGTCTCTCCCGCGGCGTCCCGGGTCTCGCCGCTGGCCATGACATTTCTCTGCAGCGCGTCGTCGATGGCCGGGTTCTCCCCGGGGGCGAGGTAGGACATCACCTGGCTTTGATCCGGATGCCAGACGATGGTGCGGTTTCTCTCCATAACGAGCAGGCGCCCGCGCTTTCCGACCGTGTGGAGCGCCCGGTCGGTTCTGCCGTCTTCTTGGAGGTCGTGATGCCCCGCCAAAAGCCCGGCGACGCTGCCGTCGGCGCGCAGGATGGGAACCCCGAAGCTGATCAGGGGGTGTTTGGGGGGGGCGGAGGAGAAGTAGGGGGCGGAGATGTAGGGTTTGCCGGTCGCGAGGGTGAAGGCTACGTAGCTGTTTCCCTTCTTGATCGGGCTCTGTGCGGTACGGGGGCTTTGCGCGATGCTGCGCCCTTCCGCATCGATGACCTCCAGGCCGCCGTTGAAGAAGGTGCGCGCCGCTCGGAACTGGTCGAGCGCCCGCTGCATCTTCTTCGGGTCGTCGAGCAGGGCGGGATCGATCCCCTTCGCCATCAGATCGAGCATCTGCCGTGAGTGCAAAAGCTCGTCATCGATGTAGCGCGAGGCGAGGGCCAGCGTCGCCGCGTGCTGCCGCGCCACGGTCTCGATCAGGGCGTGGGCCAGGTAGCGGTACCCCGCCAGGGTGAGCAGCACCATAAGTGATGACACCAGCAGGAATACCGGCCCGGATATCTTGGTCTTTATCCTCATATGCTTGCGCTCCGCAGAGGGCGTAAGGAAACATCGCGCGACGAGACTTGCCTCTATCCAGCTTGCTGTTTCCATCGGAAAAAACGATGTTTTCTTGAGTGGAATATTGCGCTAACTTGTCGGAATAAAAAAGGTTAAAGTCTTTTAATCCGCGGCGGTGGCGCCATCGAGGTGTTGGGAGAGGGGGAGTTCGACCCGAACGCAGGTTCCGGAGGCGTCGCTGGAGATGAGGATGCGTCCGCCGTGCCCTGCGATGAAGCGCTGGGCGATGGTCAGGCCGAGCCCCACGTGGCTGTCCGGGGCCTTGGTGGTGAAGAAGGGATCGAACAGCGATGGGAGGTTTTCCGGCGGGATGCCGGGTCCGCTGTCGGAGATGACGATCTCGGCAACTTCGCCCTGCGAGGCGACCGAGACGTTGATGGTGCCCGGGGCGCTGCCGAGCGCCTCGCAGGCGTTTTTCAAGAGCGCCACGAGGGCGGTGTTCAGAAGGGTGAGCGCCCCTCGCACGAATACGCCTTGTTCGGGGAGCGACCAGCGCACTTCGGTCCCGGTGGGGGCGAGGACCGTTACGATGTCCACGAGCGTTTTCATGAGGCCCACGAGCTCTAGTTCCTGCATCGTCTGGCTCGCGAGCCCGAGCTCTAACTGCGCCATCTGCTGCACGATGAGGGCGATGCGCTGTCCCCCCTCCCTTGTCTCGTGCAGGAGGGCGGAGAGGTCGAGGTTTATCTGGCGCAGGCGGTGCTTCTTTTCCAGTTGCAGGATAGCCTGGGCGGAGTCGGGGTCGGCGGCGCGCAGCAGGTCGGTGAGCGCGTTTGCGTGCTGCTGCAGGGCGAAGGCGTAACGCTCCAGGGTCGAGAGGTTGCTCATCACGAAGCCCAGAGGGTTGTTGATGTAATGGGCGGCCCCGGCGGCAAGGCGGGCGACGGCTCCCACTTTTTCCTGCTCGACCAGTTTCCTCTGGGTCTTTTGCAGCTTGGCTAGGGTCTGTTCGATCTCCTGCCGTGCCTTGGCAAGGGCGGTTTTCTGGCGCGTGTTGCGCACCGCGGCACGGATGCGGGCGAGGAGGTCGACCTCCTGGAAGGGCTTGACGATGTAGTCGTCGGCACCGAGGTCGAGGCCCGCGGCGATCTGCTCGTGGGTCCCCTGGGAGGTGAAGAGGATCACGGAATACATGCGATCGTGCAGGGGGGGCGCGCGCAGCACGTCGAGGCCGGAGAGCCCCGGCATCTCGACGTCGAGGAGCATCACGTCCGGGGGAGCGCTGGCCAAGGCGACGAGGGCGCTCACCCCGTCCACCGCCTCCCGTACCCGGTAGCCGTCCTGGGAGAGGAGGGCTACCACGTAGCTGCGTATGGCGGCGCTGTCGTCAACGACGAGTATTTCCGGCTGCTCTGGGAATTCGGTCATAGGTGCAAACCCGCATCGGCGTGTTTCTGAGCGGCGCCGTCGTTTGCCTGTCCGGCGCACCTTTCTCATCGGCGCAGGATGACATCCACTGAAGCCTTTTTCGTTGCCGGGGCCGAGGCATTTCCTGTACTATCCGTCACCATGCCGGCTGCGGCCGGCTTTTAACGTACAGGAGACAAAAGCCATGTCCATAGACAGAAATCTGCGCCTGGAGGGGATCTACCCCCAGCGCCAGAAGGAGTTTTTCATGCAGCGCGTCAAGCTCCCCGCCGGGATCATCTCCGCCGACCAGGCGCTCAAGGTGGCGCAGGTAGCCGGGGTCCACGCGCGCGGTCTCGTGCATCTCACCACGAGGGGGAGCATCGAGCTGCACTGGCTGTCCGAGGAGGCGCTCCCTTCGGTTGCGGCCCAGCTCGCCCAGGTTGGGTTGTACAACCGTGGCGCCTGCGGCGGCGCGGTGCGCGGCGTCATCTGCGGGAGCCTCTCCGCAGCCGGAGCGCCCGCTCTCGAGGCGCTGGTCAGGAAGATCCACCGGCACTTCACCGGGAACCCGCGTTTCGAGAAACTCCCGAAGAAGTTCAAGATCGGCGTCGAGGCGGACACGGCAAGCCGCAGGCACCTGATCCAGGACCTCTGCTTCATCCCCGTCCCCTCCGATGATGAAAGGTCGCGCTACGACGTCTACGCGGCCGGCGGGCTCGGGCGTGAGCCGACCCCGGGCTTTTTGCTGGCGCAAGGGGTCGCGGAGGATGCCCTCATCCCGCTTACCGAGAACGTGCTCAGGGAGTACGAGGCAAACACGCCTCCCCCGAAGCGTCTGAAGCACCTCGTGCGCGAGATCGGGCAGGAGGAGTTCCGCCGCAGGGTGCTGGGGGAAGTGGCGCTCGAGGAGCTTACCACCGTTCCCACCCTGACCGGGAGCCTGGTGCCGGTACCCGCAGACTCTGAGGATCGGCTCGAGGCGCATGTCTTTGCCGGGGAGCTGCAGGCGGAAGGGCTCGCTGCCCTTGCCCGTGTCGCGGCGCAGTTTTGCGGCGGGATCCTCATGGTGACCGGGAACCAGACCGTGGTGATGCACGTGGTCGAGGGGGCGGATCGGGAGAAGGCGCGCGAGGCGTTGGCGCAGGCGGGGTTTGCCGGAGCGAGCGCTGCGGAGCGGGTGGTCTTCCGGTGCTGCCCGGGGAGCCATGAGTGCATCATGGGGCTTGCCCCGACCCGGGAGGTGGCGGCCGCCGTGGTGGCGGAGCTTGGGGATGAGGCGCTTGCCATGAACTGGGCGATTTCCGGTTGTCCGAACTGCTGCGCGCAGCCGCAGCTTGCGCAGGCGGGGATCGTCGCTTCGCGTCTGGTGAACGACCAGGCCGGGCGCGCGCCGCGTTTCGACCTGTACCGTGCCGGTGCCGGCCCCTTCGCCGAGCCGGTGCAGCAGGGGCTTACCCTGGCCCAGCTCCTCGCGGCGGTCAAGGAAGGCTAGAAACCGTTCAACGTTCAGCGTTCAACGTTACCCCCCCCTCTCTCCCTTCTGCCGGAGGCGAGGGGGGGCTCCCACCTCGTGACAGCATCAAACACCAAACGTTGACCCCTGAACCTTGAACCTTGAACGTTGAACGTTGAACGTTGAACGGCCGTTCAGCCTTCGTCCAGTATGTCCCTCACCTTCCCGAGCAGTTCGTTGATCTTGATCGGCTTCGACACGAAGTGGCGGGGGTCCCCCTTGGTCAGCGTGTCGGTGACGATGTCCGCGGTGTAACCGCTCATGAACATCGCCTTCACCCCGGGAGAGATGGCGGCTATCGCCTCGTAGGCGTCGCGCCCGTTCATGCGCGGCATGATCACGTCCAAGATCACCAGCGCAATCCGGTCTCCGGCCACCTTGAACTTCTCCACCGCGTCGATCCCGTCCACCGCGGTGATCACCCGGTACCCGAAATCCTGCAAAAGCTCCCGCACCATGTCGCGGATCACCGCATCGTCCTCGACGAGAAGGATGGTCTCGTTTCCCCCGCGCACCGCCTGGTCCTCGGGCGCACTCTCGCTTCCCGCAGGGTGGTCGATCAGCGGAAGATACACCCGGAACACGGTGCCGTGCCCGAGCTCGCTGTAGCAGTTGATGAAACCGCTGTGCTGCTTCACGATGCCGTACACCATGGCGAGCCCGAGACCGGTCCCCTTGCCCGGCTCCTTCGTGGTGAAGAAGGGCTCGAATATGCGGTCCCGGGTCTTCGCGTCCATCCCTGTGCCGGTGTCGGCGACGGTGATCAGGGCGTAACTGCCGGGCTCCCCGTAGCCGTGGGAGTCGATGAACTCCTGGTCCAGGATGATGGGATCGGTGCTGATGCGCAGGATCCCCCCTTTGGCCATGGCGTCCCGCGCGTTGACGGAAAGGTTCATCACCACCTGCTCGATCTGGCCCGCATCGGCGAGCACCGGGAGTTCCTCCTGGCAAAGCTGCATCCTGAACTCGATATGCTCGGGAATCAGGCGGTGCAGCATCGCTTGCACGTTGGTGAGGATGCCGTTCACGCCGACCGGAACCGGGTTGCTAACCTGTTTGCGGCTGTAGGCAAGCAGGCTGCGGGTGAGGCTCGCCGCACGCTCGGAAGCGCGCATGATCTCGGCCACCTTCACCTGCATGGGGTGCGCGGGCTCGAGCTGCAGCTGGATCATGGTGCTGTACCCGATGATCGCGGTAAGGATGTTGTTGAAGTCGTGGGCTATGCCGCCGGTCAGCGTGCCGATCGCCTCCATCTTCTGGGACTGGGTCAGTTGGTGTTCCAGCGCCCTTCTCGCCTCCTCGGCTTCGAGCCGGTCGGTCACGTCGTAGCAGGTCCCGATGTAGCCGGCGAAGTTCCCGTCCAGCCCGTTGAAGGGCCTTCCCATATCCACGACCCACCGGTAGCTCCCGCTATGGTGCCTTAGCCGGTACTGCATCTGGAAGGGGGCGCGCAAGGCGAAAGCGTTGCGGTAGGTCGAGACGCACTGTGCCACGTCCTCGGGATGGATCCCCTCGGTCCAGCCGTCGCCAAGCTCGCTCTCCAGGGGGCGTCCGGTGAATTCGAGCCAGGTCTGGTTGAAGTAGTTGGCTGCGCCGTCGGTGCCGACGCGCCAGATCAAGGCGGGGAAATTTTCGAAGAGGGTCAGGTAGAAATCCGCCGAGCGCTCGAGCTCGAGCAGCATCCTGTTGAAGGTGCGTGCCAGCTGGCCGATCTCGTCCTCGGAGGTAACCGGGGCGAGTCGTTGCGCGAGTTCCCCCATGGCCGGAAGCTGCTCCAGGTGCTTCGTGAAGGAAACGAGCGGCCTGGTGAGGTGTTGCATGAAGGGCCAGATGATCAGCAGCGACAGGATCGCCGCCGCCAGTGAGCCGGCGAGCAGGAAGTTCCTGGCGGTCCGCAGCGGACCGTACGCCTCGTCGAGCGGGTAGCTGACCGCAAGCACCCACCCGGTGGACTTCAGACGTTTTACCGATCTCAGTACGGGAATTCCGGTTTGCGTCATCGTCTCGGCGGTTCCCTGGAAACCGGAGAGGGCCCGGTCCAGCATCTCATTCCGGCCGGGCGGGTCCTGGCGCAGCACCCGCTTCTTATCCGGGTGCATGAGCACGTTGCGGCTCGCATCGTAAAGGGACAGGAATCCGTTACGGCCGAGTTTCAGCGAGGCGAGGGAGTGCAGGAAGTGTTGTTCGCGCAGGTCGATGCTGCCGGACAGCACCCCGATCAACTTCTGTCCTGGACCGAAAAGAGGGACGGTGAACATGATGATCGGCCGACTTTGGCGCTGAAGGGAGGCAAAGGGGCCGGAGATGTAGTTTCTGCGCAGCCTGACCGTCTCCCTGAAATATTCGCGGAAGGAAAAGTCGCGGCCGATGTAGTTGAGGTCCTGTGGGGTGGCCGCGATGAGCATCCCTTTCTCCGAGAAGAGAAACAGCGAGTTGTCGAAGAAAGGGCGCTGCCTGATCTGGGAGTCCAGGATGTGCTGCGCCTGCTTCGGGTGCTCCAAGGTGTCCGGCGGCAGGCTTTTGGCCAGGTGGTCGAGCTCGGCGGTGAAGTCGAAGATGCGGTCGTCGATTTGGTTCGCCAGTGAGTCGAGTAGTATCGACTGCTGCTGCGAGATGTTCTGCTTGAAGGTTTTTTGCAAAAAAAGCAGGGAGGTGACGGCGGTTGCCGACATCAGTAGACCGACCATAAGGAAGACGGCAAGCGTCATCTTGGTTTTCATGCTGGAAAAAAGCACACGAACTCCGATTGGCGCACAAGAGGCCAGCTCAAAACCCGCAAAAGACAGTCATAGCAAAACATATAAACGTTCGGGGCGAAATGACAACGCGCTCTATGAGCATAGTGCATGGACGAGTGCTGATTCTACCGTGTTTTCATTGGATATAAAAGCGTACTTATTATAGGCCGTCAAATTTGTCCCTGTGCCGGGGGATGCAACACGCTTTTCTGCCAGGTGCCTGCGGGGAGGGCCCCCGTGGCGGGAGACAAAAAACGTCAAGGAAATGTCGGGAACTCGTTTTCTGCCGGTAAAGTGGACAACTATCAAGGCTTTAGGAATGTTTACAGTGCGGAGCGTTGCTGGATGATGCTCTTCTATCCACGTGGCCTGTGGAAAAGTATGTGGAGAAATGGGCGGTAAAGGGGACTATTGGCAACAAATGGGATATTTCTAGCAAAATGCCCAAATTTTAGGCGGCGTAAAAGGCCGTTATTGCTGCGTCGCCAAGGTTTTGGCGACCGGACGAAAAAAAAGGGGGGCTCGTGCCCCCCTTTCGCGTGCGTTTGGTCTTTCTGCTTTAGGACAAAACGAAGAGGAGCTCCTCTTTTTCCACCTTTCCACCCTCTTTGCACTTCACCTCGGCAATGCAACCGTCTTCCTTGGCCTTGATGTTCGTTTCCATCTTCATGGCTTCGGTGACCGCGAGAATGTCACCCGCCTTGACGGCGTCCCCCGGCTTCACGTTGAGCTTGATGACCTTGCCCGGCATCGGGGCCCCGACGTGCTTCGGGTTCGACTTGTCGGCCTTCTCGTGGCCGCACTCGTCGCTTTGCACCGACTGGTCGCGCACCGTGACGCTCCTCGCGTTGCCGTTCAACTCGAAGTAGATCTTCTTGGTACCATCGGGCTGGGTCTTGCCGATGGCGTTCAGCTTCACGATGAGCGTCTTGCCCGGCTGCAGCTCGATGGAGGTCTCCTGGCCGGGCTCTAAGCCGTAGAAGAAGATCGGGGTCGGGATCACCGAGACGTCGGAGAACTCCTGGCGGTGCTTGGCGTACTCCACGTAGACGTTCGGGTACATCATGTACGACATCAACTCCTCGTCGTTCACCGGGTGGCCTACCTTCGCCTCGGCGGTCGCGCGCTCCTTCTCGAAGTCGGCGGGCTCGAGGAGTTCGCCCGGACGGCAGGTGATGGGCTCCTGCCCCTTGAGGATGATCTTCTGCAGCTCCTTGGGAAAGCCCTGGTAGGGCTGGCCGATCATACCCTTGAAGAAGCCGACCACCGACTCGGGGAAGGCGAGGTCAGCGCCGGGGGCGAAGACGTCTTCCGGCTCGAGGTTGTTCTTCACGAGGAACATCGCCATGTCGCCGACCACCTTGGAGGAGGGGGTGACCTTGACCACGTCGCCGAAGAGGAGGTTCACCTTGTGGTACATCTCCTTGCACTCCTCCCAGCGCTCGATGAGGCCCAAGCCCGCGACCTGCGGCTTGTAGTTGGAGTACTGTCCACCCGGGATCTCGTGGTGGTACACCTCGGCGGTGCCGCTTTTGAGCCCGGACTCGAAGGGGGTGTAGTAATCGCGCACCGTCTCCCAGTAGTTGGCGAGCTGCTGCATGCCGCGCTCGTCCACCTGCGGGTCGCGCTCGGTCCCCTTCATGGTCGCTACGAGGGCGTTCAGGTTGGGCTGCGAGGTGAGGCCGGAGATGGAGGAGAGCGCCGCATCCACGATGTCGACACCGGCCTGCGCCGCCATGAGCAGAAGCGCGCCGCCGTTGCCGGAGGTGTCGTGCGTGTGCAGGTGCACCGGGATGCCGATCTCCTCCTTGAGCGCCTTCACGAGCTGGTAGCCGGCGTACGGTTTGAGAAGCCCCGCCATGTCCTTGATGGCGAGGATGTGCGCACCCATCTTCTCCAGTTCCTTCGCCATGGAGACGTAGTAGGAGAGGGGGTACTTGGTGCGGGTGGGGTCGGAGATGTCGCCGGTGTAGCAGATGGCTGCCTCGCAGATCTTGCCCGACTTCTGCACCGCCTCCATGGCGACCTGCATGCCGCGGGTCCAGTTGAGCGAGTCGAAGACGCGGAAGACGTCGACGCCGCTCTCGGCGGCCTGGGCCACGAAGCGCTGCACCACGTTGTCCGGGTAGTTCGTGTAGCCGACCGCGTTCGCTCCCCTTAAAAGCATCTGGAAGAGAACGTTGGGGATAGCCTCGGAGAGGGCGTGCAGCCTCTGCCAGGGGTCCTCTTTCAGAAAGCGCATCGAGACGTCGAAGGTGGCGCCCCCCCAAAGCTCCAGCGAGAAGAGGTCGCTCGCAAGGTACGAGGTAGGCTCGGCGATCTTCAGGAGATCGTAGGTCCTGACGCGGGTGGCGAGCAGCGACTGGTGTGCGTCCCGCATCGTGGTGTCGGTTAGGAGGAGCTTCTTCTGCTCGAGAACCCACTTGGCGAGCCCCTCGGCCCCCTTCTCGCGCAGGATGTCCTTGGTCCCCTTGGGCTTTTGCGCGAACGGCTCGATCTGCGGGACGCACGCGTCGATGAGTTCGGCCGAGCGCAAGGGCTTCGCGACGCCGGCGGAGCCGTTCACGATCACGTCGCCCAGAAAGTTCAGCACCTTGTTGGCGCGGTCCTTCTTCTCGGGGATGACGAGGAGCTCGGGGTGCTGGTCGATGAAGGAGGTGTTGCACTCGCCCGCAAGGAAGACCGGGTGGGTGATCACGTTCTCCAAAAAGCCTATGTTGGTCTTCACGCCGCGCACGCGGAATTCCTGGAGGCTTCGATCCATGATGTGGGCCGCCTCGGTGAAGGTGAGGCCCCAGGAGCTCACCTTGACGAGCAGCGAGTCGTAGTGCGGCGTGATCTGCGCACCGGTGAAGGCGTTACCCGCGTCGAGGCGGACGCCGCAGCCTGCCGAGGAGCGGTAGGTGGTCAGCGTGCCGAAGTCGGGGGCGAAGTTGTTGGTCGGGTCCTCGGTGGTGATGCGGCACTGGATGGCGTAGCCGCGCATCTCGATGGAGCCCTGGTTCGGGATGTTGATCTCCGGGTCGGCGAGCCTTTTCCCTTCGGCGATGAGGATCTGGGCCTGCACGAGATTACGGCCGGTGATCATCTCGGTCACGGTATGCTCTACCTGGATGCGCGGGTTCATCTCGATGAAGTAGTAGCGCCCCTCCTCGTCGAGGAGGAATTCGACGGTGCCGGCGTTACGGTACCCCACCTGCTTGGCGATCTTCAGAGCGTCGGTGCAAAGGGCTAAGCGGGTGTCGCCGGGAAGGGCCAAGGACGGCGCGAACTCGACCACCTTCTGGTGGCGGCGCTGGATGGAGCAGTCGCGCTCATAGAAGTGCACGAGGCTGCCATAGCCGTCCCCCAGGACCTGCACCTCGATGTGCTTCGGGTTTTTCAGGTAGCGCTCGAGGAAGACGGAGGGGTCGCCGAAGGCGGCCTTCGCCTCGGACGAGGCCGACTGCAGCCCTTCGAGGAGCTCCTTCTGGTTCGTCGCGACGCGCATGCCGCGCCCGCCGCCGCCCGCCGCCGCCTTGATGATGATCGGGTAACCGTGGTTCTTGGCGAACTTGAGCGCGTCCTCCTCGTGGAGGATGGGCTCCTCGGTGCCGGGGACCGTCGCAACGCCCGCGGCTTTCGCCACCTTCCTCGCGGCGACCTTGTCACCGAGGGCACGTTGCATCTCGGCGGTAGGTCCGATGAAGGCGATGCCGTTTGCCTCGCACTTCTCGGCGAATTCGGCGTTCTCGGCCAGGAAGCCGTAACCGGGGTGGATGGCGTCGACGTCGCGCTTCTTGGCGAGCGCGATGATCTCGTCGATCCCCAGGTAGGCGTCGATGGGGGCTTTCCCCTTTCCTACCTGGTAGGCTTCATCCGCCTTGTAACGGTGCAGTGAGAGCTTGTCCTCTTCCGAATAGATGGCAACCGTGCTGATGCCTAGTTCGGTGCAGGCGCGGAAGATCCTGATCGCGATCTCCCCGCGGTTAGCTGCCATCACCTTCCTGAATTTCCGAGCTTCCATTTCTTCTCCTTTAGTGGGGTGTTTTTTACCGAGACTAAAACAAATGGTGGAAATTTTATTGCGATAATAAAACAGGTGCCGCCCTATTGGTAAAACCAATTTCCCTTTAATTTCTGAGGGTTTAATTATGTATTCAAAAAGGTGGCATATAAAAGCAGATTCGAAATCGAATGTCAATCCAGAATGTAGTTATATTTTTGTATGCTGTCGCCAAACCGCAAAATGGGGGCAGCAGCGGGGCGGCTTTTTGCTTGCCTTGGCCTTGGACCTGCCTTATCTTGGCGCGATGATCATGCAAGGTACGGCAGCAAACGCAGCAGCAATAGTAATCGGTGGCTTTATCGGCATCAAGGCGGGACACCTCATTTCCAGTCGTGTGAGGGGGACCGTCATGTCCGGAGTCGGGCTCGCAGTATTACTTATCGGCATGCAGCTCTCTTTGAAAAGTCAGCAGCCGCTGATTATCATCGGCTCGCTCATCGGCGGCGGGATCATCGGCGAGCTCTTCGGCATCGAGGGGCGCCTGGAGGCCCTTGGGAACTGGATCGGCGACCGCTTCAAGGGAAGCGGCAAGGTGGCCGAGGGGTTCGTCACGGCGAGCCTTTTGTACTGCGTCGGAGCCATGGCCATCATGGGGGCGTTGCAGGACGGTCTCGGGTCGCGCCCGGACATCCTTTACGCGAAGGCCGCCCTGGACGGCATCGCCTCGGTGGCGCTCGCCTCCACCCTCGGAGTGGGCGTCCTCTTCTCCGCGCTGCCGCTCTTCGCCTACCAGGGTGCCATCACCCTCTCCGCGTCCTTCGCCCAGCAGATCATGACACCCGCCGTGGTGCAGGAGATGAACGCCGTCGGCGGGCTTTTGATCCTCGCCATCGGCCTCGACATGCTCGGGGTGAAACGGGTCCCGGTGGGGAACCTGCTCCCCGCGGTTTTCCTGGCTCCGCCGCTCGTCATGCTCTTCGTATCTTCCTGACCCCTCCGCTGGACGTAAACCTTGACACTCCCTCTAAAAATCTAATAACATCCCACCTTCGCCTATCGGCTACGGTGGGCAGGCTCCACGCTTCGCCTATCGGCTACGGTGGGCAGGCTCCACGCTTCGCCTATCGGCTACGGCGGGCAGGGCTACACCTTCGCTTACAACGCTACGGTGGACGGTTTGTCTTCGCAATGCCCGGTGAAAGACGGGATGTGGACGTCTTTCCGGGGCGGGTCGGCAGAAGATCTGCCAGCAGGAAATAAACTAATGGAGAGAACAGTTTTGGCCTGGAAAGCAATCGGCATCTTCGATTCCGGCGTGGGCGGTCTTACCGTCCTGAAGGAAGTGATTCACACGCTCCCGCAGGAGGACACCATCTACCTTGGTGATACCGCCCGCGTTCCCTACGGCACCAAGTCGCCGGAAACGGTGGTCCGCTACTCGCGCCAGATCGCGCGCTACCTCATGAACCGCGACATAAAGCTCCTGGTCGTCGCCTGCAACACGGCCTCCGCCGTGGCGCTCGCCGCGCTGCAGCAGGAGTTCGACATCCCCATCGTGGGGGTGATCGAGCCGGGCGCGCGCGCCGCTGCCGCCGCCACCAGAAGCGGGAAGGTCGGGGTGATCGGCACCGCAGCTACCGTCGCCTCTTCCGCCTATACCAAGGCCATCAAGAGGATCAACCCAGACATCGAGGTGGTGAACCGCGCCTGCCCGCTCTTCGTGCCGCTGGCCGAAGAGGGGTGGGTGGACAATGAGGTCGCCAGGATGACGGCGCGCATCTACCTCGAGGACCTGAAACAGCAAGGTGTGGACACTTTGGTCCTTGGCTGCACCCATTACCCGATCCTGAAGGAAGTGATCGCCGAGGTGATGGGGCCGGAGGTGGCATTGGTCGACTCCGCTGCCGAGACCGCGCGTACCGTGGCACAGATCCTCTCCGGCGAGGGCCTTTTGCGTCCCGATTGCGAAAGAGGCAACCACCATTTCTACGTGACCGACATCCCCGCCGGCTTCATCAGGGTCGGCAACCGTTTCCTCGGTGGCGAACTGGGGGACGTTTACCAGGTGAGCCTGGAACAGGAACAGGAGGGCGAGGACGGTGAAGAGACGTACTAACAAGGCCAAAGGCGTCCTCCTGGTCGCCTTCCTGGTGTTTGCCATCGTCGTGGGGCTTCTCGTCTTGCGCAAGTACCGGACCGCGAGTCAGCCGGCCCAGGTTGCGCCGCAGACCGAGCAGGCTCCCGATACGCGGGTGGTGACGCTTTTCTTCGGCAACGAGGAAGGGTCCGGTCTTGCCCGTGAGGGGCGTGAGATCGCCGTGGAGGATACCGCCGACGACATGGTCGCCAGCGTGGTGGACGAGCTGGTGGTGGGCCCCCTGGGGAGCCTGGCGCCGAGCCTGCCGACCAACGCGCGCGTGCTCGGGGCGCATCTTAAGGGGGATGTGGCCGAGGTCGATTTCTCCCACGAGCTGGTGGAGGGGCTTCCGGAGGGGAGTTCCGCAGAGATGACCGCGGTGTATTCCGTGGTCGACACCGTGGCAGCCAACTTCCCGCAGGTGAAGGGGGTGCAGTTCCTGATCGACGGCAAGCCGGTGAAGGAGTTCAAGGGGCATCTCGACCTCTCCGCCCCGATCCCGCCGGACTTCACGCTGGAGAAGAAATAACGTTCAACGTTCGGCGTTCAGCGTGCGCCATTTGGGGTTGCTCCTTGCTTGAATTGTTGCGCGGCATCCGCGGCACTGGGGCAGGCCGGAGGGAAAAAACTTTTTGAACGTTGAACGTAGAACGTTGAACGTTTCCTGGGGGTTAAGATGAAGATGCCGTTTATGCAGGCGGTTAAGGAGCGGGTGCTGGTTCTGGACGGCGCCATGGGGACGATGCTGCAGGAGCGCGGACTCAAACCCGGGCAGTCTCCGGAGGAAATGAACCTGACCGCACCCGAGGTGGTGGCAGGGGTGCACCGCGCCTACCTCGAGGCGGGCGCGGACATCATCGTCACCAACACCTTCGGCGGCACCAAGGCGAAGCTGGAACACTACGGCCTGGGCGACCAGGTGACCCGCATCAACGCGGAGGCGGTGCGCTTGGCCCGTGAGGTCTGCGGCGAAAACGCCTACGTCGCTGGTTCCATCGGCCCCACCGGGCGTTTTGTGGAGCCGGTCGGCGACATGAGCTTCGACGAAGCTTACGGCATGTTCCAGGAACAGGCGAAGGCGCTCATCGACGCCGGCGCCGACCTCATCTCGCTGGAGACCTTCCTCGACATCAAGGAGATCCGCGCGGCCCTCATCGCCATCCGCGACCTCTCCGCCGATATCCCGGTCATCGCCATGCTCACCTTCGAGGAGAAGGGAAGGAGCGTGCTCGGCTCTCCGCCGGAGGCGGCGGCCATCACCCTCGAGGCGGCAGGCGCCTCCCTCGTCGGCTCGAACTGCGGCCTCGGCGTGGACGGCATCTACGACATCCTCTGCGCCATGAGAAAGGTGACCTCGCTCCCGCTCATCTCCCAGGCGAATGCGGGGCTGCCGGTCCTCAAGGACGGCGTCACCGTATTCCCCGGCACCCCGGACGAGATGACCGCCTACCACGACCGCATGATCGGCCTCGGCGTTCGCGTCATCGGCGGGTGCTGCGGCACGACTCCCGCCCACATCAGGGCCATCAAGGACACCCTCGCCGAAAAACAGACCCCCTTCGTCCCGAAGGAGGATGACGGCACCACCTGGATCTCGAGCCGCGGCTCCTTCGCCCCGATGGGTGCCAAGCACCCGGCCGCGCTCATCGGCGAGCGCATCAACCCGACCGGAAAGAAGCTCTACTCCCAGGAACTCAGGGAAGGGAAGGTGAGCTACATCCGCCGCGAGGCGCTGGAGCAGACCGAACTCGGGGCGACGCTGCTCGACGTGAACGTCGGCGCCCCGGGGATCGACGAGCTGGCCGCCATGGAGCGCGCCGTCTTCTGCATCACCGGCGCGGTGCAGACCCCGCTCGTGCTCGACTCCTCCTCGCCCGAGGCGCTGGAGCGCGGCCTCAAGGCCGCGGACGGTAAGGTGCTCATCAACTCGGTGAACGGCGAGGAGAAGAGCATGGCCGCGGTGCTGCCGCTCGCGAAGAAATACGGGGCGGCGGTCGTCTGCCTCACCCTCGACGAAGCGGGCATCCCCGCCGAGGCAGACGGTCGGGTGGCCGTGGCGCAGAAGGTCGCCGAGCGTGCCTCGCAAATGGGGATCAAGAGGAGCGACATCGTCGTAGACTGTCTCACCCTCACCGTGAGCGCAGAACCGAAGGGGGGACTCGTCGCCCTCGAGGCGGTGCGCAAGGTGAGCGAGCTCAAGCTCAACACGACGCTCGGGGTCTCCAATATCTCCTTCGGGCTTCCCTGCCGTCCGCTCATCTCCTCCACCTTCTTCTCCATGGCGCTCGCCGCAGGGCTCACCTCCGCCATCGTCAACGTGAAGGAGGCGCCCATGATGGCGGCATGGCGCAGCGCGATGGTGCTTCTCGGCAAGGATACGAACGCCGCCGGCTACATCGAGGCCTACAAGGGGCAGGCGGTGACCGCCTCGACCCAGCCCGCATCGGCCGGCGCCGGCGCCCCCGTCGAAGCCGCCGTGGAGCCGGAAGGGATCCGCGGTCGTCTCGCCAAGGCGGTCATCAACGGCGAGCTGGAAGGTGTGGTCGCCCTGGTCGAGGAGGCGCTCGCCGAGGGGCTCACCCCGATGGAGATCAGCTCGGAGGCGCTCCTGGTCGGCCTGGACGAGGTGGGCAAGCGCTTCGGCAACGGCTCCTTCTTCCTTCCGCAGGTCATGGTCTCCGCGGACACCATGAAGGCCGCCTTCGCCCGGCTCAAGAGCGAACTCGCGTCCGGCGCGCTGAAGAGCATCGGCAAGATCCTCATGGCCACCGTCGAGGGTGACATCCATGACATCGGCAAGAACATCCTGGTTACCCTCCTCGAGAACAACGGCTTCGAGGTGATCGACCTCGGCAAGAACGTACCGGCGGCCAAGATCCTCGATGCGGCGCGCGAGCACCAGGTGGACGCGGTGGGGCTCTCCGCGCTCATGACCACCACCATGGCCCAGATGGACAAGGTGGTGGCCCTTTTGAAGTCTGAAGGGGTGAAGAGCTTCACCATGGTGGGGGGCGCGGTGGTGACCCAGCAGTACGCCGACGAGATCGGCGCCGACCTCTACGCCAAGGACGCCATGGAGGCGGTGGCGCGCATCAAGGAACTGCTGGCAAAATAAACGCTTTTTTGCCATATCGTAGGCCCACGGAGTCAGCAACTATCGCTTGCAACGCCGCGCACCCTGTGTTAACGTGCCAGCGAGGTACGCCATTTGGCGTAGAGGGCGCTCATGGTTTTGGGATTCAACCACAATATCAGGTACAAAGGGGTTCTCTTCCACGTCCAGACCGAGGACAGCGGCAAGGCAAACCCGCACATAATCACCCTGCTCTACCGTGAAGGAACCATCATCGCTTCCGCCAAGACCAGCTACGCCGACATCATCACGGTGGAGCAGCTCGAGGCGGTGGTCGAATCGATCATGAAAGAGCAGCACAAGGATATGATGCGCCGCCTGAAAAACGGAGAGTTCGACGCCCGCATCTTCCCCGATGGAGCCCCCGAGCCTACGGCGGCACCGCAGAAGCCGGCCGCCGCACCGCAAACACCGGAAGTACCGGCGCCGCAGGTCCAGGCCGCCGCACCGCAGACACCGGCCGCCGCGTCACAGGCACCGGAACCGCCCAAGGACACACCCCCGACAACGCCAGCCAATCGCAGCCTGGATGAGGTCATCCTCGATTACCTCATCACCGGCGAGGACAAATAAAAAGCCAGCCTGAAAGGAACCTTCGTGAAAGAAAAGATTGCAGATCTGGAGGAAAAGGCGAGACGCCTGCGCGTCGCCATCGTGAAGACGCTGCACAAGTCGCAGTCCGGGCACACCGGCGGGTCGCTCTCCGCCATCGACATGGTGTGCGCGCTGTACTTCCACAAGATGCGCCACAACCCGCAGGAGCCTGCCTGGGACGGGCGTGACCGCTTCGTGCTCAGCAAGGGACACGCCGCTCCGGCGCTTTACGTGACCTTGGCCGAGTGCGGCTACTTCCCCTCCGAGGACCTGATGATGCTGCGCCGTCTTGGCAGCCACCTCCAGGGACACCCGGACAGCAAGGGGACCCCGGGCGTCGACGTCTGCACCGGCAGCCTCGGCCAGGGGCTTTCGATGGCCAACGGCATGGCACTGGGCCTTAAGCTCGACGGCAAGGACAACCGCGTCTATGCGGTCCTTGGCGACGGCGAGCTGCAGGAAGGGCAGGTATGGGAGGCCGCCATGGCCGCCGCCCACTACAAGAGCGACAACCTCTGCGCCCTCATCGATTCCAACGGGCTGCAGATCGACGGCGACGTCTCCAAGGTCATGAACGTCTCCTCCATCTCCGACAAGTTCAAGGCCTTCGGCTGGAACGTGATCGAGATCGACGGGCACGATATGGGGCAGATCATCGCCGCGCTGGATGCCGCCGAGGCGCACAAGGGTGCACCGACCGCCATCGTCGCCAAGACGGTTAAGGGCAAGGGCGTTCACCTGTTCGAGAACAAGGCGTCCTACCACGGCGTCACCCCCAACGACGAGGAGCTTCCCGAGGCGCTCAAGTGTCTTGGTTGCTTCGACTAAATCAATTTGGCAGGGACATACAAGAAAGGAACACGACTATGATCGCAACGAGGGACGCCTACGGCGAGGTGCTGGCCGAGCTGGGGGGCGAGAACGATAAGATAGTGGTGCTCGACGCCGACCTCTCCGGCTCCACCAAGACCGGCGTATTCGCCAAGAAATTCCCCAACCGTTTCTTCAACATGGGGATCGCGGAGGCCAACATGGTGGGGACCGCGGCAGGTCTTGCCTCTGTCGGCAAGATCCCCTTCCTCTCCACCTTCGCCATCTTCGCCGCAGGCCGCGGCTGGGAGCAGATCCGCCAGGCGCTCGCCTACCCGAAGGCGAACGTGAAGGTCGTCGCCACCCACGGCGGCGTCACGGTCGGTGAGGACGGTGGCTCGCACCAGTCCGTCGAGGACGTGGCCATCATGCGCGCCATCCCGAACATGACCGTCATCGTCCCCGCCGACGGCGAGGAGACCAAGGGGGCCATCCGCGCTGCCGCGGCATACAAGGGGCCCGTCTACGTACGCCTTGGCCGCAACAAGGTGCCGAGCGTCTTCCCGGCGGGTCACAAATTCGAAATCGGCAAAGGGGTGGTCGTCGTCCCCGGCACCGACCTCACCTTCATCACCACCGGCCTCATGACCGCACAGGCGGTCATCGCTGCCGAGAAGCTGAAGGCGGAAGGGATCTCCGCACGCGTCCTGCACATCGGCACCATAAAGCCGCTCGACAAGGAGCTCGTGGAAGAGGCGGCACGTGAGACCGGCGCCGTCATCACCGCCGAGGAGCACTCCGTGATCGGTGGCCTGGGCGGCGCGGTTGCCGAATTCCTCGGCGAGAACTGCCCGACCCTCATGAAGCGCGTCGGCGTGTACGATCGTTTCGGTACCTCCGGGAAGTCGGACGAACTCCTCAAGTATTTCGGGCTGAACGCGGAAACCCTCATCGAAGAGGCCAGGGAGATCGTCTCGAGGAAGAAATGATGCTGAGGGTGCTCCGGTCCAAGGGTGGCTTCACCTACATCGGCGCCCTGGTAATGGTCATGATCGTTGGGATCATGGCCACCCGGGCCGCCGTGGTCTGGAGCACCGCGGCGAAGCGCGAGCGCGAGGAGGAACTCCTATCCCGCGGTACGCAGATCCGTGACGCGCTGCGCAAGTGGTACAAAGTGCAGGTCGTGAACGGGCAACCGGTTACCACTAACGTGCCCGCCCCCGGGGGTCAGTCCGGCCCGACTACGGATATTCCTGGCCCGGCGGACCTAAAGGCGCTGTTGAGTGACCCGAACAGCGCGGCTAAGGCGCGCTACCTGAGGCCGTATTGTCTTGTCGATCCCATGACCGGCAAGGAGTGGGACGTTATCAGAGAGAACGGCAAGATCGTCGGTGTGAAGTCGACGAGCGCGCAGGAACCTGTGAAGCAGGGTAACTTCCCTTTCGATCTGGAACCTCAGGACTTCGAAAAGAAGAACAAGTACAGCGAATGGCAGTTCTTCTATAATCACTTTCCCAAGTCGGCCGCAACCGGCGGGGCCATAACCGGCCTCGGGGGGAGCAAGAGCTCCCTTAAGTCACCTTCAACCGGAGCATCGGGCTCAAACACACCACAGTAGCGGATGGAAGCGGAGGCACCCTGATCTTCAAGAGTCTCACATCGCGCGTTATCGTGCTCTCCATCTGCCTGCTCGTCTTCGGCATCGGTACCTTCGCGTTCCTGACGCTCAGGCGCGAGCAGATGCAGCTCATCAACTCCGCCCGGGAGTCGAGCGAGCTGCTGCTCGACACCATCGAACGATCCCTCTACAACTCCATGCGCCACGGCAACACCGAGGACGTGAAGGTCATCCTCGAGATGGTGGGACAGAGCGAGAACCTCGTTGGGGTGCGCATCTTCCATCCCCACGGCGTCATCCTAAAGTCCTCGCAGGGGGGGGAGGTGGGGCGCGTCGTCGACGAGCACGACTTCAAGCTCTTCCTGGACAACAAGCGCGAGGGGGTCTTCACCCTGGAGGGGCACGGCGAGGTGCTCGGCATGGTGAAGCCGATCTACAACAACCGCCAGTGCAACCTGTGCCACGGCTCCAAAAGCCGTATCATCGGCCTCCTCAACGTCAACTACTCGCTGGTCGAGACCAGGCGCCGCATCGTCGAGCTGACCAAGCTCTTCGTCATGTCGACCGTCGCCATCATCGGCTTCCTTTCGCTTGCCATCTCCCTTGTCATGCTTAAGTTCGTCAAGAAGCCGCTGCACCAGCTTGCCAGGAACATGGCGCGGGTGGAGGCGGGCGACCTGTCGGTGCGCATGGTCCCGGAGGGGAAGGATGAGATCGGGCGCCTGATCGTCTCCTTCGACTCCATGGTGGACCGGCTGGACCGTGCGAAAAGGGAGCTGGAGACCTACCACTTCCAGCAGATGGAGCGCGCCGACCGGCTCGCCTCGGTGGGTGAGATGGCCGCCGGCATCGCCCACGAGATCAAGAACCCGCTCACCGGGATCGCGGCCGCCATCACCGTCTTGAAGGACGACTTTTCTCCCGAGGACGGGCGCGCCCTGATCATCGGCGAGGTGCTGGAGCAGATCTCGCGTCTGGACAAGACGGTGAACGACCTCCTCTTCTTCGGCAAGCCGACCGTGGCGGAGCCGACCTGCACCGACATAAACAGCGCCCTCAAGAAGATCCTCATCTTCGCCTCGCAGCACCGCGGCGGCAAGAACATCGAGAAGAAGCTGGAGCTCGCCGAGGACCTGCCGCCGGTCTACGTAGACCCGAAGCAGATCCAGCAGGTCTTCCTGAACCTCTTTTTGAACGCGGTGCAGGCGATGCAGTCTGGTGGAACCCTCACCGTCACGAGCAGGCTCGCGAGAATCGACGAGATGGACATGGTGCAGGTGAAGGTTGCCGACACCGGCCAGGGTATCCCCCCGCAGATCCTGGAGAAGATCTTCACCCCGTTCTTCACCACCAAGGCCCAGGGGACCGGCCTCGGTCTCGCCATCAGCCACCGTCTCATCGAGCAGCATGGCGGGCGCCTCTCCTGCGTGAGCCAGGACGGTGCGGGAACTACCTTCACCGTGGAACTCCCCGCCTACTGCCCGACGCAGGCCGAGCTGGAAGAGGCGATGGCTGGTTCGGGGACCATCGGTTGAAAACGGCAGTAACGGCAGCAACCGGCGCATTCCGGTGCTGAGCACGGCACATCATCCTTAAGGAGCCGCTATGCGCAGAGCGAAGATAATGGTCGTCGATGACGAGCACCTGATCCGGTGGTCCCTGGAGCAGAACCTCAAGAAGCAGGGGTACGAAGTCTGCACGGCGGGAACCGGCGAGGACGCCATAAGGCTTGCCAGGGAGGAGCAGCCCGAGCTGGTGCTGCTCGACTACCACCTCCCCGGCATCAACGGCCTGGAGGTGCTGCAGCGCCTGAAAGAGATCGACGAGGAGCTGCTCGTCATCATGGTCACCGCGCAGGGAGGGCTGGAAACGGCCGTGAACACCATGCGGCACGGGGCCTACGACTACATCAACAAGCCCTTCAACCTGGACGAGATGTCGCTCGTGGTCAGGAAGGCACTCGATACCTCCGAGCTGCGCCGCGAGGTGGTCCAGCTCAGAAGCGAGCACAAGAAGCAGGGGCCGCCGAAGATCATCGGCAACTCCAAGCACATGAAAAACGTGCTCGAGATGATGGCGAAGGTGGCCAAAAGCGACGCCTCCACCGTCCTCGTGCAGGGTGAGTCGGGGACCGGCAAGGAGTTGGTGGCGAAGTATATCCACTACGAGTCCGCCCGTGCCGAGAAGCCGTTCGTCGCGATCAACTGCGCCGCGGTCCCGGCCACTCTCCTCGAAAGCGAACTCTTCGGCCACGAGAAAGGTGCCTTTACCGACGCGAAGACCTCCAAGAAGGGGCTTTTCGAACTGGCCGACGGCGGCACCGTTTTCCTCGACGAGATTGGCGACATGGAACTCGGCATGCAGGCGAAACTGCTCCGCTTTCTCGAGGACCGCACCTTCCGCCGCATCGGCGGCACCAAGATGATCCCGGTCGACGTGAGGATCGTTTCAGCGACAAACAAGGACCTGTTGAAGGCGATCGAGGATAAGACCTTCAGAAACGACCTGTACTACCGGCTCCAGGTAATCCCGATCTTCCTTCCGGCGCTGCGCGAGCGCAAGGAGGACATCCTGATGCTCGCCAACCACTTCATCGAGACCTTCTCCCGCGAGTTCGGCAAGTCGACCAAGGGGATTTCGAGCATGGCGGAGAAGCTCCTCGTGGAATACAACTGGCCCGGCAACATCCGCGAGCTGAAGAACGTCATCGAGCGCGCCATCATCCTCGGCAACGAAGACACCCTGCTTATGGAGAACCTGCCGCTCGAGATCATCGCCAAGGCCTCGCAGGTGACCGTTCCCCTCACCACCTTCAAGCTCCCCGCGGAGGGGATCGACATCGAGGAGGTCGAACGCGAGCTGATCAAGCAGTCGCTCGAGATGACCGACTGGAACCAGTCGAAGGCGGCGAAGAAGCTTAATCTCGGCATCGACGCCTTCCGTTACCGCATGAAGAAATTCGGCTTCCTCAAATAGGAGCCTTGTTCCTGGAGGTTCCCCCGCTCCTTCGGGGCAGGGCGCAGTAGTTGGTACAGACCGGATGCCCAAGACATCCCTTCGAAAAATGATCCTTCGCCCTGGCAGATTCCATGCCGGGGCGTTCTTCGTCCTGCTGGCGGCGTATCTCGCGGCGCCGCTGCCCGCCCGCGCCTCCTATTCCGACGTGCCTCCGCCCCTTGCTTTACCCGTGCCTGTTGCCCCGGCGCCGGACTTCGTTCCTCTTCCCATCCCGGGGCTCGCCCTTGCCGCTCCCCTGGTCGTTCCGACCTTTTCATTTCGCAGCGAATTTCAAGCGGAGTACCCGACCGAGCCGTGGCTCAACGACCGGTTACGTAGGCCGTCCTTCGTTCTGCAGCGGGGCGAGTACGGCGGGAGCGGTTTTAAGGTGCTCGCGGAGATGGGGGACCTGCGCCTCAAGGAGACCGGCAACACCCTGCAGGAGGCGCGGGGCAGGGGCGGGCGTTTCTCCCTTTTGACCGGAAACGCCGGGAACCGGGCTACCTTCAAAACCTTCGCAACTTCAGGGGCACTTCACCCCGGGCCGGAAGACACCTTGGTGGGGGCGACGGGGGAGCTTTCCCTCCTGGACGACAGCGCGCTCTTTAAGACCATCTTCGTCTCCGGCCGCAGTTCGCTGGACCGTGAGGGGCGCTGGCCGACCGCGGGGGCCAAGAGGGGGGATGTGGTGGGGTTCGTGGCCCGCCTGGAGCCGGTCAGGGGGAAGCTCGCCGCGGAAGCGGAGTACGACTACTCCGTCTATGACGCGAACACCGCCGCTCCCGGCTCCGCGCTGCGCGACAGCGCATGTCGCTTGAAGATGACCGGGGACTGGGGGCGCAGCCGCTACACGGCGCTCTACGAGAAGACCGGTCCGAGGTACCGGCTCATGGGAGACGGGCCGGAGCGGGACCGGGAAGGGGGGACCTTCGGTGTTGCCACCGCCTTTGTGCTGCACGACCTCGACGTGAGGCTTTCGCGCTACAACGACAACACGGAGAAGGACCCGCTCAACCCGAGGCTCTACCGCTACGAGGGGGTCGTTGACTACAAGTTCAAGGGATTCAAGATGCTCCCGCTCGCGTTGCAGTACCGCAAGACCTTCATCGACAGCACCAATGAGCCGGTGGGGTACGCCCCCAAGGACGTTGCCGAGGATGCGATGTCCGGGCAGGTGAACCTCCTCGCCGGACGATGGGACCTGGGGCTGCGCGGGGGCGTGACGCAGAGGACCGACCGGATTAAGCAGCAGCGGGAGCTTTCCAGCGCGAGCGTCGGGTTATTCCCCAAGTTTTCCGCGGGAAACTTCACCCTTTTCCCCGATCTTTCCATGAAGCGGATCAACGACTATGCCGCAGACCAGCGCACCGACCAGTACGCGGTGAACCTCGGGGTTACCGGGAATCTTTTGGAGAAGAGGCTGGATTACGAAGTGAAGGGGGGCTTCAAGAAAGAGAGCACCGGAGTAGGGACCGGGCGGGAGGTGTTGGGGGCAAAGGTGAAGGCGCTCTACCCCCTGGCGGGCCTGTTCAAATGGACGCGCTCCCCCTCGCTGGGGATCAAGGGGGAGTTCAACGGCATCAACAACCTGACCGAGGACCGCAGGGAGAACGATTTCTCCCTGCTTATCTCGCTGGATGGCGGGAGTTTCCTCTAGATTTTGACGAGCTCGTAGCTCCTGGTACCGATACCGATCTTCTCGGCGTGCTCCAACTGCACCTCCCAGTCGATCTCGGGATGAACGCCGCGGAACTTGTCGCCTCCCGGCTCGTGCCCTGAGGCGAGCGCGGTGTCCTGGTTGCCGCGGGCGTTGTTCACCAGATCGGCGCAGGCCTGGTCCAGCGCCACCGGGTCGGTGGAGGCGCATATGCCGATATCGTTCACGATGGGGGCGTCGGCGTGGCCGTAACAGTCGCAGGCCGGGGAGACCTGGGTGATGAAGTTGAGGAACAGGGTCTTGCCGGCCTTGCCATGCAGGGCCCCCTTGGCGTACTCGGCCATCTTGCGCATGACGAGCGAGGCGCTCTCGTTCCACTGGATGTTGATCGCCTTTCTCTGGCAGGCGGTGATGCAGCGGCTGCACCCGACGCAGGCATCCGCATCGATGTGGGCTTTCCCTTCGATGATGGTGATGGCGGCATGGGCGCAGGACTTGAGGCAGACGCTGCAGCCGTTGCAGAAACGCTCCGCGACCTTAGGGGCCACCGTCGAGTGCTGCTGCATCTTCCCGGTGCGGCTCGAGCATCCCATGCCGAGGTTCTTAAGCGTCCCGCCGAAGCCGGTCAACTCGTGGCACTTGAAGTGCGACACCGCGATCAGGGCGTCCGCTTCGAGGATCTCCGCCCCTATGTTCACCGTCTTCAGGACCTCGCCATCCACCTGCACGTCCTTCGCGTTATGCCCCTTGAGGCCGTCGCACATGATGAGCGGCGCATTCACCACCGCGTATGCGAAACCGTTCTCGACGGCGCAGGCAAGGGCGGATACCGCTTCCTTGCGCTCACCGGGGTAGAGCGTGGAAGAGTCGGTGAGGAAAGGTTTCCCCTCGCACCCCTTGATCTCATCGACCACGCGGCGTAAAAAGATCGGGCGGATGAAGGTATGGTTCCCCCGCTCACCGAAGTGCACCTTTACCGCGACCAGGTCGCCGGGGGCGATCGCCACCGAAAGCCCAGCCTGCTGCATCAGTCGCCCGATTTTGGCGAAAAGGTTCTCCTTGGCTCCGGCGCGCATGTCAGCGAAAAATACCCTGCTCTTCATAAACTTCCCCTCCTTTAGCGGTTGCACCCGAACAGCGGTCAGCGATTGGTATCACATATCGCTGGTCAATTCAACTGCACAACTTTTTCTTGCTCTGTAGTAAAAATATGTTATTTATTAAAAATTCTGAGTGAACCGGAACGGCGCGGTGGGAGCGGCATCCCGCCCTCCGGACGGCGAGCCTGCTTGCGGCAACGGTGCTCTTCACACCATTAAAGGTACGCCCCGGAGAGGTTCATGACCGGGCGCAGGTACGATAAGGAGCGCAGATGATCGAATGTGATGAGCGGGAACTCTGGATCATGGGACTGGGCGAGCGCGTTGAGCGCGGAGCCATCGTCTGCAGCTATCTGGCGGAAGGAGGGCACCGGGCAAGGACGGCGAAGATCTCGGAACTGACCGGTTGCACGCCGAGGGCGATCCTCCTCGATCTTTCCCCCTGGTCTGACGATGGATGGGGGGTGCTCTTGAAGCTGAAGGAGAACCCGGCAACTCGCGAGATTCCGATTCTTCCGATGTACCTGAGCGAGATCGGCCAGGTGGGGGCGGTCTTCCCGGTGGCTGGGTTCTTCACCCTCCCGATGGACGTCCCATACATGACGAGGAAGCTTAACCAGCTTGGGCTGGCTGAGGAATCCGAGGATTACGACCTGCAGGTGATGATGGTGACCCGCAGGGGTGAAGAGGATGTACAGAAGGCGCTCACCAAGATGGGGTTTGAGGTGGTGAACGCTTACACCGCCAAGGAGGCGGTGGCCGTTGGCACCATCATGCATCCGTACATGATGTTCTGTGCGCTCATGCTCCCGGACCAGGCGGCCTTCGAGCTCTTGGAGCGTTTCCGGCTCTACCCGCAGACAAGGAACATCCCGTTCTTCGTACTCCTGAAGGGAGAGATGAAGGATGGCGAGCGTCAGGCCATGAGCCGCGGCATCGAGCACCTCGTGCGCAAGAAGTGGTTAACCCGCCAGGAATTCCTGGGTTACTTCAAGAAGAGCAAGGAATGACGAAAAAGGGGGACGGCATCAGCCGTCCCCCTTTTTCGTCTTTTGCCTCCGGCAGCGCTCCTGGCTTGTAACCTCCACCGTCCGATTCCCAGCCTATCACTTCAGACTGCCAAACCTATCACTTCGGCTGCCACTTCGGGACCCAAACCTGCCACTTTCGAATCGAAACCTTTCACTTCCGTCCTCCAAACCTACCACTTCGCGCCCCAAACCTACCACTTCGGGGCCCAAACCTGCCACTTCCAACCCCGAAACCTATAACTTCCGGCCCGATACCTTCTCATTCGACTTGCGAAGCCATAAGTTTCGCCCGTCAAAGCTACGGCATCCGACTGCACAAGCTATAGCTTCCGATGCCAAAAGGGCTTGCTTCGCGATCCGGACTTGCCGCGAGCCTCGGCGAAAGCGGCCGCCGCCATGGCGCATCCCGCCAACATGATGCCAAGCCCCCACTTGTTCTCGGAGATCCAGACTTGTGCGCTAGT
Source organism: Geomonas ferrireducens (assembly GCF_004917065.1). Classification (NCBI taxonomy): domain Bacteria; kingdom Pseudomonadati; phylum Thermodesulfobacteriota; class Desulfuromonadia; order Geobacterales; family Geobacteraceae; genus Geomonas; species Geomonas ferrireducens. The sequence continues at coordinate 837,962 of NZ_SSYA01000001.1, read as the reverse complement.
CGACTTCGCACGCGCGTCGAAGCGACCGTGCGCGGCGTACGGCCCGGGAACGCTTTCCCACAGGTTCGCGGGCCGGTCCGCCCGCTCCGGTTCATCGGTTTGCTGCGAACGATACCCGGTGCGGCCGAGATAACGGTCGATGAGGCCGGGGATGAACTTGTTGCCCCACATCGCCTTCACCGTCGGCATGCCGACGTATATTTCCCGGCGCCGGTGGTGTGAGGCCCAGACGATGGCCCTTGCGGCTACATCGGGCTGGAATATCGGGGGGACCGGCTGCGGGCGGTTCGGAAGACGCGACTTCACCCAGTCGAACTGGGGAGTGTTCATCGCGGGGAGTTGCACCATGGTCATGCGCACGCGGCTTTTCCTGTGCAGAAGTTCGCAGCGGATCGAGTCGGTGAAGCCGCGCATGCCGTGCTTTGCGCCGCAGTAGGCGGACTGCAGCGGGATACTACGATCGGCGAGGGCCGAGCCTACCTGGATGATGATGCCGTCGTCGCGAGGCAGCATCCTCTTCAGTGCCGCCATGGTGCCGTGCACAGCGCCGAGATAGGTCACCTCGGTAACCCTTTTGAATTCCTCGGGCGTCATAGCGTCGAACGGAGAGAAGACCGAGGTCATGGCGTTATTGACCCATACATCGATAGGGCCGAATTCCCGCTCCACCTCGGTCGCGGCCTCCTCAACCCGCCCGGAGTCAGCCACATCCCCCACGAGCACGAGCGCCTTTCCCCCGAGTCGTTCCACCTCTTCCCTGGCTGCCTCGAGCCTCTCCAGGTTCCGCGCGAAAAGACCGATACATGCACCCTCGCGGGCGAACGCCTGCGCTATGGCGCGCCCGACACCGGCCGATGCGCCGGTGATAACGACAACCCTGCCGGAACTTTTTTCCATGTGAGCCTCCTTGTGCCTGCGATTTTCGGCGGGTGAACCAGCCGCTTACCACGAAGACAAGGAAACCATGATATCAGATGTGAAAAAATTAACTTTTACGACAGGGCGCCCGATCACTACCGGGGGTGGCAACCGCGGTTTATTTGCGGATTTTCCTCCCTTTGCCAAGCACCTTCGCTCCCTTAACTATGAAGGCTGGGAAGGAGATAGCCAGGCGGTCCTGCAGTTTCTCGGGGTTCAGTTGACCGAGGGGCCTGCCCGTTTCCACCTTCAAGGAAGTGCTTTTCTGGATGCCGAGGATCTGGCTCGGATAGATGCTGCGGTATCCGACGATGAGAAAACTGACCATGCAGGCGACGCCTGCATGCGGGGCGATTCCAGCGCCGAAGAGCTCCATGGCCATCACCGATGCGGCGATCGGGGTGTTGGCGGCGCCGGCGAGAAGGGCGACCATGCCGATCGCCGAGAAGGTGGCGACCAGCGGTTCATGGAAAAGCGACGCGAAAAGGTTCCCCGCTGCCGTTCCAATGAAGAAGATAGGGGTGACGACGCCGCCACTGCCGCCACTTCCCAGGGTGATCGAAGTGGCGATCATCTTCATGAAGGTGGCGTCGAAAGGAAGTACCTGCCCCTTCAGCGCGGCGTCGATACTGTCCAGCCCGAGACCCAGGTAGCGCTGGGACACGAACCTGCCGATCAGCACCATTAGCGCCCCGCCGAAAATAGCCTTCACCACCGGGTGCCATGAAAGTCGGCCGAAAAGCCGGTGCCCCAACTGCATGAGCTCGATAAAGAGCAGGGCCGCGAGACCGCACCAGATGCCGAGCAGGATCATCTCGGTGAAGCTCCAGCCGGTGACGGCGGGGATGATTTCAGTGGCTGGATGCGGATAGCTCGCCCCAAGTTTTCCCGCCACGTGGAACCCAATGATGCCAGCGACGAAAGAAGGAAAGAGCACGTCGTAGAAGACCTGTCCGAGCACAAGCACCTCGACGCCGAAAAGCGCACCGGCGATGGGGGTGCCGAAGACGGTGGCGAACCCGGCACTGATGCCGCAGATCACAAGCTTGCGCCGGTCGACGTCGTTCAGCCGCAACAAAGATGCGAAGGAAGAGGCAAGCCCGGCGCCGATCTGTGCGCAGGGGCCTTCCTTGCCCGCCGAGCCACCGCCGGCCAGCGTGATGACAGTGGCGGCCAATTTAACCGGGACAACCATCACGGATATTCTCCCCATCTTCTGGTGCACCGCCTCAATCACCTTCTCGGTGCCGTGCCCGGCAGCGTCAGGGGCGAACCACCTGACCAGCAGGGTGCTCACGACGAGGGTCAGCGGCAACAGCAGGTAGTAGTCAGGCACCTTGGCGTACTGTGCAGAGGTCCAGGAAAGGGCCTTCAAAAAGGCCGTGGTGCCCCCTCCCACCAGTACCCCTACGATGGAGGCGTAGCTTGCCCACTTGATCACGCTGGCAAGCAGCGTCACCTGTTCGACTATTTTCCGGTTCACATGCGTCCTTTCTTCTCTATTTGGCTTCAACGGCGGTTACCCGCCATCTTGCTGAGCTGCGGAGTGCTGCGATAGCGCTGACTTGATCGATGGTTTCGTTAACCAGGCGGCCTCAGAGAGTTCTGAATGGAATAGATGAGGCGTCTGGAGCTTTATAGCTGAGGAAGTCCCCGGCGGTGGTATGCTTTCAGCCTATTTCACACAAGGAGGTTCTTATGGCAACAAGAAACGTCTCCGTAGTTGTGACATCACTGCTTGCTTTAACCATCACCGCTTCAGCCTACGCCGCTCCGTGGCAAGGGTGGCGCGGCAGCGGGGGATGGGGCATGAACGGCGCCTACCAGCGGCTCTACGACCCGGCGAAGGTGGAGACCGTGGCCGGTGAAGTGGTAAAGGTGGAGGTCATGTCGGCAAGGAAGGGACCGGGCAACGGCGTGCATCTCCAGTTGAAGACCGACCAGGGGACCATCCCGGTGCATCTCGGCCCGGCGTGGTTCGTGGAGCGCCTCGACACGAAGATCGAGAAGGGGGACCGGGTCGAAGTGAAGGGCGCGCGGATCAATTTCGACGGCAAGCCCGCCATCATCGCGGCGGAGGTCAAAAAGGGTGACGCGGTTCTGCAACTGCGAGACGCGGCAGGCGTCCCGGTCTGGGCAGGCTGGCGCCGGTGACGCAAAGCCATCGATGGTGAAAAAGGAGGCGCCTTGTGCAGCGCCTCCTTTCTTTTTTCAACGCAAGCGATCAGCTACCGTTTGGACTTCCGCTTGGCCCCCTTCTTCGAGGCTCCTTTGGAACTCCCTTTCTTCTTCGACTTAGAAACCGCCTTCGAGCTCCCCTTTTTCTTCTTCGAGGACTTGCTCACTTTCGCCTTCTTTTCCGCGTATTTCTTCGGCTCCGCGCTCAGTTTGCTCCAAAGCTCCACAGGCTCGAGCAGGTCCGGATCCGCCTTTCTTGCCGCGGCGAAGGCCTCACGCGCCTTGTCCCGGTCCCCTTCCTTCAGGTAGAGCTTGCCTAACGCGTTCAGGGCCCTCGCATGGTCCGGCTTCAACTTCAATGCCGCGTCGAACTGTTGCAGGGCCTTTTCGTCCTCGCGTTTGAATGCGTAGATCACGCCGAGCCGGTACTGACTGTCGGCACTTTGCGGGTTCAGGCGCGCGTCCTCCTCGAGCAGGGAGGTCACCTGGTCGTACTTCTTCTGCTTCACCGACAAGGAGATGAGCGCGTCCCTTGCCTGCGCATTCCTCGGATCGAGTTTCAGCACCTCGTGCAGGTGCTGCTCGGCCTGCTCGGGCTGCTTCAAGCGCAGGAACAGGAAGGCGATGCTGCGGTGCGCCTCGCTGTTCGCAGGGTCCAGGGCGAGCGCCTTCTCATAGGAGCCGATCGCGTCCTTGTAGGTACGCCGCTTTTCCTGCAGCCGCGCGAGTTTCAAGTAGTTCAGCGGGTTGTCGGCCTGCCGCGAGATGAGGTCCTGATAGGCCCGGATCGCTTCCTCAAGATCGCCGCGCAGGGCGTAGATGTCGGCAAGCCGCCTGCGGGCGTCGCTGTTGGCCGGATCGAGCCTGAGCGACGCGCTGAAGTTGCGTACCGCCTCGTCAAGGTCCCCCTTGCGCTCGTAGAGGGTGCCCAGGTGGTAACGCACCCGCCCGGAATCCTCCTTCTTGCGCAGGGCATCCTCGTAAGCGGTGATCGCCTCTGCGTCGTGGCCGGCGGCCAGTTCGGCGTCGCCCAGTTTCTCGCGCACACCGGCCGCGTCGGGATTCTTCACCAGCAGGGCGCGATATTCGGTCGCCGCGAGGGCGAACTCGCCTTCGTCTTCGTATTTGGCCGCCCGTTTCAGATGGTCGGCGAGCGTGTCGGTGCGCTTCACCCCGGAACGCGCGTATTCCTTGGCGGCTTCGTCGCGTTTCCCCGAGAGTTCCAGCAGTTGGGCCAGCCGGAAATGGTAGCTGGCGTTGTTTGGATCTGCGGTGATCGCCTGGCGCAGATGTGCCGCAGCCTGCACGTAGTCGTTGCGCTCCTGGTACAGGGTGCCCAGTTCGAGATGGACCGTGGCGTTACCCGTCTGCAGGCGGAGCGCTTCCTGAAGGGCCTCCATGGCGTGGTTCTGGTCGCCCAGGCCGCGGTAGCTGCGGGCGATGCTGAGGTACAGGTTCGCATCGTCCGGGAAGGAGGGCTGGACCTGGCGGTACTGGGTGAGGGCCAGGGCGTAAAGTTTGGCGTCGAGGAAGATGTCGGCAAGGGCTCGTGCGTAGCGCGGCTCTTTCGTCTGTCGCGCCGCTTCGAAGAGGTCGACCGAAGCCTCCTCGCGGTTACCTTTCGCCAGGAGCAAAAGGCCGATGCGCCCCCTCGCCTGCAAAAGGAGCGGATCCTTGGCGAAGGCATCGCGGTAGGCAGTCACGGCGCCATCGCTGTCGTGGGCCGCTTCCATGGAAATCCCCTTCAGGTAAAGCGGCGCACCTCCGTCGGGGCAGAGGTCGCGCACCTTGCGCTCCGCCTCGGCCCTCTCTGCGGCGGCACTCTCGGGGGTGATCTTTTCTATTGTTTCACGAGCTTCCGTGCATTTGTCCTTCCCCCCCCAGGTAAAACCGCAGGAAAGAAAGGCGACAACGACGATGGCGGCACGCAAGGCACCGCGTCTTGATTTGTGATTCATTGCACACCTTTTAATGCTGAAAGGGCCGTACTCCGGGTAATGAGGAGTACAGCGGCCTGAAGATGGCTCAGCCCACGCAGCGTTGCAGGAGCCGCAACGTTCCCCCCTTTGCGAAGGGGGGGCAGGGGGGATTTGCCTTGGTCAGATCGCGGACGCTGCGCGAAAATTGATTCATGCCGAACTTACTTAGATCCCCCGTCCTCCTTCGCAAAGGGGGGAGCGCGAGTTCATGTCCTGCGCTTCGTAGGCGACCTCCCCCTCTCGGATGGAAGTTCGTAAAGGGGGACGGGGCCCCGCAGCGATTTGCTGTCGTTGCCCCTCCTGATGTCTGCCTCTTTACTTGCTGATGGTGAATTCGTCGCGCCTGTTCTTGGACCAGGCGTCCTCGGTGTGGGCGGCGTCGACAGGCTTCTCCTCGCCGTAGCCGATGAAGGAGAGGCGGCTCGCGGGGATGCCGAGCGAGGTCAGGTACTTCACCGCTGCCTGCGCGCGGCGCTCGCTGAGGGCCAGGTTGTAATCGTCGGAGCCGCGCTCGTCGCAGTTACCCTCGACGCGGACCTTGACGTTACCCATAGCCTTCAGCTTGTCGAAGTTGGCGGCGAGGGTCTTGCGGGCGGTGTCGCTCAGGATGTCGGAGTCGAAGTCGAAGTAGATCTTTTCGAGAGCCTGGGAAACGGCGGCGGCCTTGGAGGGGGCCGCCTGAGCCTGAGCGAGCCCTTCACTCTTTATGTTGGAGTCCGGCAGGGCCGTCGTGGGAGCCGCCGCCGGTTTGGACTCGGCCGGCTTAGCCTGCGTGGGTGCGGCCGACTGGGTGGTGGTAGAAGGAGCGATCGGCTGGTCGGCCTTGACTGCCTGCTGCTTGGCGCAGCCGCCTGCGATCAAAAGGCCGGTGCAAAGAACGGGAACGAAACGCTTGAGAGACATCTTCATGGAAAACCTCCATCTTCTGCTTTCAGTAGTTTATTGGACGCGACAGGGCGCGCGCGGACGCAAGCGACCGCATGATTGCCATCTCGTGGCAACGGAGCTGTGGTTAATGGCGCGAATGGGTCAGGCTGCGGAGTGAGGAGGCGCCCGGGAAAGGTTGGGGAAATACGGGGAGAGTGCCGCGCCGTGGAAGGCGTGGGGGAGCTCGGTGCGATAGGTGGCATGAAGTACCGGTTCGACGGCCGGCGGCAGTTCGGCATGAACGTGGTCCAGTGACTTCTTGGCCGCGGTTTCATGGTGCTTCTTGAACTGCTCTTCTATGTAGGCGCGGGGTTTCGGCTTGGGGCTGCGCCCCGGCTGCGAGATTTCAGGCACTCGCATCCCGAAGAATAGGACGCAGAGCGTAGTGGCGCAGGTGAGGAATATCAGCAGTGATCTATGATGCAGCATTTTATTGATCATAGTGAAGGTTTGCCGACGAGTTATAGGCAGACAAGACTTTATAACCGATCTCTCGGTGAAACACAACCCTCCTACTTGATACAGACGCGACGCACCTCGTGTACGTCGGTGATTCCCTGCAGGCACTTGAGTATGCCGTCCTGCTTGAGTGTGGTCATGTTGATAGCTCTCCTTGCAGGCCGAACACAGGCGGCGGGCCAGACGCTGGGCGAGGATGCACAAAAGCGCATCGGAGAAGCTGAAGGGATCAAGCCCCATGTCGAGCAGGCGGGTAATCGTCTCCGGCGCCGAGGTGGTGTGCAGGGTGGAGAAGACAGAGGGGGGACGCAGCAATACGACTGGGACCTTCAGCGGGACTGCGGCCGGGATTGTGCGGTAGCCGAAATGGCTAAAAACCCCATTGACAGCTATTGTCGCTGACAGTAGGGTGGCTAAAACCCTGATGACGGAAGGCAAATGCGCGCGATTTCAGCTAAAAATCTGTTCCTGGCTCTGTATGTGACCTCCTTTGTTGCTGTCGCGGCTGCCATCGTCGTTACGGTGAACTATCACCAGCGCGGGCAGGCACTGGCGGAGGCCCAGGAAAAGGCGCGCCTCATTCTGGACCGCAACATGGCCATCCACAGCTACTTCTCCAACCAGCTGAAGCCGCATGTTTTCGATCTCAGCGACCGTTACCGTACGCCGGAGTACTTCGATCCGGTCTGGATGTCGTCCACCTACGCGGTGCGTGAGATCGACGCCTACAACAAGGCCTTCTCAAGGAGTGATTACTACTACAAGGAATGCGCGGTGAACGCGAGAAGCCCGAAGAACGAGGCAGACCCGTTCGAACGCGCCTTCATCGCCGACCTCAAGCGCGATAACGCACTCGATGTCCGTTCCGACATACGTCAGATAGACGGAAAGCCCTACTTCGTCGTCATGCGTCGCGGGGAGAGCATGGAGAAGAGCTGCCTGCGCTGCCACAGCATGCCGCAGTCGGCGCCCGCGGAACTGGTCAGGCAATACGGGGAGACGCGAAGTTTCAACCGGCAGGATCGCGAGCTCGTCTCCGCCATCTCGATCCGCATCCCGCTGCAGCAGGCCTACGCCAGCGCCAACGAACTCTCCTTCAAGCTTTCCGTGCTGCTGTTGACCATACTCGGAGTTTCATCGGCCCTGCAGTTCCTGTTCATGGACCGCTTGCTGCTCGGGCCGCTCGGGGACCTCCGCGACCGGACTATGGCAATCATCCGCGATGACAAAAAGCTCGGAGAGGATATTGCGCTACCGCTCCATGGGACGGAACTGAGGGAGCTGACCGGCGCCTTCAACGATCTGTCCAGGCATCTGCGGGCCGAGAAGGATGGGCTGGTGGGGCAGGTGAAGGAGAGGACTGCGGAGCTTGAAACGCTGAACAGAATCTTGGAACAGGACGTGGCTGAGCGAAAGGTAATCCAGGGGGAGCTGGCGGCAAAGGTGGAGGAATTGGAGGCTGCGCTTGCCAAAGTGCGCATCCTCGAGGGAGTGATCCCGATCTGCTCCTACTGCAAGAAGATCCGCAATGACCAGGAGAGCTGGCAGCAGATGGAACAGTACATCTCGGAGCACACCGACGCCTTGTTCAGCCACGGCATCTGCCCCTCCTGTTTCGAGGAAATGAAAGAAGGCCTGCAGTCCAAACGGGAGAAGCCTCCCGAGTCATGATAAGTCTACGCACCCGCCTCGCGGGGTGGGCGGTTACCTGGCGCCGCCGGTTGGTATCGTCGCCAGATAGATGTTCTTCAGGTCACTGAAGACAACACGATCGCCGTAGATCGCCGGTGTGTAGTAATCCGTGGTCCCGTGAGTCAGCGCGGTTTCCTTGCCGGTCGCCAGGTCGAGGAGGTGGATATCTTCTGCCTCCGCCCGGGAATTGTCGACGAAAACGACCTTGGTCTCCCAGACGCGCGGGAAGCGCTGGTTGGCGTCGCTTCTGGTGAGCTGTCTCTCCTTGCCCGTGGCGGTGTCATAGAGGTAGATGTCGTAGTTGGGCAGTACGTCCTTGTTCCGGTTATCCTCCCACACCACCAAGTTCCCGTACGCGGCCGGCGACCACTGGGCCTCCGGGTTGCTGGTGATCCTCGACTCTTTTCCCTTCGCGATGTCATAGAGGTAGATGTCGCCCGAATCGTTGCGCTCGTCCTTCCAGACCAGGTATTGCGCCGACAGGGCGGCGAACCCTTGCGGCGCCTGCCCTGACGTCATCCACTTTTCCTTTTTTGTGGCCGGATCGTACAGACAGACCGTTCCCTTGCCGTCGCTCAGGTCGGTCCAGGCCAGGTACCGTTCCGAGACGGCAAGGTCGATCTTCTGGATCGGCGACACCACCACCGGCCTCTCCTTTTTCTCCGCAAGATCGTACATGTAGATGTCCGAGTTCCCGTTGCGGTAGTCCTGCCAGTAGATCCTGTCCCCGTAGATGCGCGGCTTCTTGTGGTCGTGCCCACCTTGGGTTATCCGCGTTTCGATGCCTGATGCGATGTCGAAGAGGTAGATGTCCGCCTTGCCGTTGCGGCTGTCCTGCCAGACCACGCGCCCGCCGTATATGTCCGGGAACTGTTTCGTCCCCGCGCCGCTGCTGATACGGGTGATGGTGACGTCGCCGGCGTTGACGAACGCTGGGAGAAGAAGGATGGCGATTATCGCGGCACGGATAGCGTTTTTCATGATGCCTCTCGTAGAACGGCTCTCTTGGAGCAGGTGATGGTCAGCAGGGGACTTGTATGAGATTTAGCTTAATATGTCAACGTTTCTCTGTTAATGGGGATTTCACCCTAGCTGGTGGTGTATAACACCCAACAGGGTGGAGTGGCTCACCCGGAGCGGCAGGTCTGTAGGAGGGGATCGGACATTTCTGTAGGTGAAACGGTTGCTTATTAGGGCGCGCCCATTTTGGTATAAGTGTTGCTTGTTATGCCCACTTGTGAACGCACAGACCGTGGCCACGGGCAAATAGTTCGCACTGCAGGGAACACATCCAAGGAGGTTGACATGAAGAAAACCGCACTGGTTGGAGGCGTGCTGCTGGCCGCTTCCTGCTACGGCACCGCTTTCGCGGCGACCCTTTCGGTGCAGACGGCGACCAACAAGCTGAACTATGGTCAGAGTTCCGTCGTAACCGTGAAGGCCAACGCCGAGAACGGCACCACCCGGATCACCACTTCCCAGATCCGCTACGCAAACGTCACCATCAAGAGCCCTACCGGGACGACGCTCTTGAACGGTGTCGCCATGAGCAAGGACCCGTACACCGGGTTCGCCTACTACAACTACACCCTCTCGAGCTCCGCACCGAAAGGGACCTACACCGCCACGGTCAGCTTCACCGACACGAGCAGCAACACCGGTTCCGGCTCCACCACCTTCAAGGTGCAGCTCCCGGTGCCGAGCCACGCAAGCTACGTGACCGCGTACAACGGTCCGGCCACCTGCATCACCAGCTCCTGCCACGCAAGCCAGGCGACCGCCATGTTCGGTTCGGTACACTACCAGTGGACCGGCGACAACCAGAAGGCGATTGAGCTGGCGGCTTCCGGCTCCAAGGCCTCCAAGATGGGCGGCATCAACAACTTCTGCATTCAGCCGGACATGAACTGGCTGACCATCTTCGCCAAGACCGACGGGACCACCGGCCCCGGCGGCTGCGCGGTCTGCCATGCGGGCAACGGTTTGAAGCCCTCCACCACCTCCAGCCAGGCGCAGCTTGAGAACATCGACTGCCTCATGTGCCACGGCAACGGCTACTCCAGGAAGGTGATCCAGAACGCCGACGGCACCTTCTCCATGGTCCCGGCCGACGGTCTGAACGTGCTCTCCATCGCGCAGAACGTGATCCGACCGACCCGCACCACCTGCATGCGCTGCCACGAGAAGTCCGGCGGCGGTGACAACTACAAGCGCGGCGACATCGAATCGACCAACAAGGTCTGCACCAAGGCTTACGACGTGCACATGGGAAGCGACGGGCAGAACTTCGCCTGCCAGGAGTGCCATAGGACCGAAGGACACCGGATGGCAGGCCGCGGCTCCGACATGCGCGCTCTTGACACCACCCGCGTACTTTCCTGCGAGAACTGCCACTCCCGCATCCCGCACCGCTCCACCAACGTGAGCTACAACGACTTGAACCGCCACAGCGACAAGGTTAACTGCTCCGTATGCCACGTACCGACCTTCGCGAAGACCATCCCGACCGACACGCACAGGAACTGGGCCGTCATGGAGATCGACACAGCCAAGGCGCTGTGGGACCCGGAGATGACCAAGGGCACCAACATCATGCCGACCTACGCGTGGTTCAACGGGTTCAGCCACTTCTACAAGTTCAAGGATCCCGCCAGCCTCGATTCCCGCGGCGTGCAGGTGATCAGCAGCCCCGACGGAGCTTTCGTCGATCCGACCGGGAAGTTCTCCAAGCTCTACCCGTTCAAACTCCACACCGGTTCGCAGCCGATGGAGACCACCACCAAGCAGCTCCTGCCGGTGAAGAACAAGTACGCCTTCGAGACCGGTGACATCAACACCGCCATCCAGTTGGGCGCCGCCGCCCAGGGGATGACCTACAATGCCCACACCTTCGTCCCGACTGAGCAGTACGAGGGGATCTTCCACGGCGTAGGTCCGAAGACCACCGCAGTCTCCTGCTCCAACGGCGGCTGCCACCCGCAGGTCACCGCCGGCGCGAACCGTATTCCGTTCGCAAACCTCGGCTACACCCGTCGCGGCACCACCGCGCAACTGTGCGACGTTTGCCACTCGGCGAAGACCTACACGAGCTTCACCTCGCTGCACAGCAACCACCGCGACCGCAAGAACTGCGCGGCCTGCCACGGCACCGGCTATCCGCTGAAGGAAGCGATGACCACCCTGTGCGACAACTGCCATGGCATGAAGAGCTTCCCGGGCGCCAACAGCGTCCACAGCACCCACGTCCAGAGCAAAGGGTATGACTGCAGCAACTGCCATACCTTCAGCGCAGGGATGACCGGCGGGCATACCGAAGAGCACTAGCGGTAATCAGCAGTAACAGTCGCAGTACCGAAAAGCCACCCATACGGGTGGCTTTTCCTTTGTGTTGCGGTGGCTGTTTTGGTGCAGCAGCTGGAATGTGGTATGCTGTTATGCGGCGCGATGCTGTAAGAGAGGGCCGCGCCGCTTTGAGATACCTACAACACCTGCTGAGTAAATGGAGGACAATATGCAAAGATTGCGTCATTGCTTCATAGTACTGGGCTTGCTGTTCTGTCTGTCCACTACCGCAACAGCCTCAGTGAGCGTTGGCATAGGGATCGGGCTTCCCAACGTGAGCATCGGGATCAATCTCGGTGGCTACCCCGACCTGCGCCCTATACCGGGTTATCCCGTCTACTATGCCCCCAATGTCCCCGGCAACTACTTCTTTTATGACGGCATGTACTGGAGCTTCTGGAACGATAACTGGTACGTGAGCTCCTGGTACAACGGTCCATGGGCTCTGGTAGACCCCTATGTGGTGCCGGTCTACATCCTGCGCGTACCGGTGCGGTACTATGTTGAACCGCCGGTCTACTTCAGGTCCTGGGCGCCCAACTACCCGCCGCGCTGGGGACAGCACTGGGGACGCGGATGGGAAGAACGCCGCCACGGCTGGGACCGCTGGGACAGAAGCCGCGCGCCCGGCAGGGCGCCGCTTCCCACCTACCAGCGCCGCTATACCGGTGATCGCTATCCTTCTACTTACGAACAGCAGCAAAGGGTGCGCCGTGACAGTTACCGTTACCAGCCTAAAAACAGCGTGGTACGGCAACATCTGAGGGAGGTGGAAAAACGTCCATCCGGTCCGCCGGTACGCCAGGAGCGTCCCGAGATGAGAGGGCCGGGTGCAATGCCGCCGGCCCAGATGCAGCGCGGGCCGGAACGCGAGCGGCAGGCACCGATGCAGCACGAACCGAGGATGCAGCCTCCTGCCCAGCACGCGCCGAAGGCCATGGAGCCTCCAAGGGGGCATGAGCCTCGCATTGAGCAGCGCATGGAACCGCGCCAGGAAAGGATGCAGGAGAGGATGGAAAGAGGTGGCGGCCCCGAGAGGGGCGGCGGCCAGGGCCGGGGCCGCGGCCAGGACAAGGATGACGAACGTGGCCGCTAGTGCGGTAATCCAGTAGCACGAATGGGCCCCTCCCCGGCATCGGGAGAGGGGCCCTTTACTTTGTTTTTGCAGAAAGTTCCGGGGAACGTGAAGTGCGGCCTCCTGCGAAGCACTGCATGAGCCCCTACGTTCCCCACTTGATGTAGGGGGAGCCTGCCCCCCGTAGCGCGCCTTCGCGAAGGGGGGACAGGGGGGATTTGCCTTGATGCGATCTCAGGCCGGTTTCAGGGCGTGTTCGCCGCCTTAAGGTAGCTCGCCCCCCAGTCGCACATCATCTCCAGGATCGGAAAGATGCTCTTTCCCTGCTCGGTCAGTGAGTACTCGACCTTGGGCGGAACCTGCGGGTAGACTTCGCGGTGCACCAGCCCATCGCCCTCCAGTTCGCGCAACTGCTGGGTGAGCATCTTCCTCGTCGTGTCCGCGAACTGTCGCTGCAGGTCGGAAAAGCGCATGGTGTCCTGTGCGAGATGCCATAGGATGGAGGCCTTCCATTTCCCACCGACAAGAGCCAGTGTCACGTCGATACCGCACTTGTATTCCTTGTCCCGCAATGTCATTACTTCGGCTGTAGACTGGCTTTGCTGCATGTCATCTCCTTCTGGCGAGGTTCCCTGTAGGGTACCGTGTTTCAAATAAGGTACTACGTTTCGCAAAAGTACGTTATTGACGGTCCGGCACCAATGGTCCTATATAGCCCAACTGCAAAAAAAAGAAAAGCGTCGGGTTGATTCAGAACAGCCAGACGGGAGGAGACACAATGAAGGTCGTGGCATTCAACGGCAGCCCCAACAAGGAAGGGAACACCTATCACGCCATCAAGCTGGTGGCCGAAGAGCTGGCCAAGGATGGGATCGAGACCGAGATCGTCCATGTCGGGAACAAGGCGATCCGCGGCTGCATCGCCTGTTACCAGTGCTTGAAGAACCAGGATGAACGGTGCGCCATCAAGGACGACGAGGTGAACGAGTACGTCCAGAAGATGAAGGGTGCCGATGGCATCATCCTGGGGTCCCCGGTGCACTATTCAGGGGTCGGGGGGACCTTGAAGTCGTTCATGGACCGCGCCTTCTTCGTGGCCGGCGTGAACGGCGGCCTGCTGCGCCACAAGGTGGGTGCGGCGGTGGTCGCGGTGCGCCGCTCCGGCGGAGTGACGACCTTCGACCAGTTGAATCACTTCCTGAACTACTCCGAGATGCTGCTCCCCACTTCCAACTACTGGAACGTGATCCACGGCAGGACACCCGGCGAGGCTCTTCAGGACGGCGAAGGTGTGCAGATAATGCGCGTTCTCGCCAAGAACATGGCGTGGCTTCTCAAGCTTGTGGAAAACGGCAAGGGGGTGGTGCCCGAGCCGGAGCAGGAGACCAAGATCTTCACCAACTTCATCAGGTAAAGGGTCCGGAGGGAAGGATGCTGCAATTCAAGGTAGACAAGGAGAAATGCACCAGGTGCGGCCTGTGCGTTGCCGACTGTCCGGCGCACGTCATGGATACGGCGGATGGGTTTCCATTGATCATGGCGGAGAAGGAGGCGGGATGCTACCGCTGCCAGCACTGCTTCGCGGTCTGTCCCACCGGCGCCGTATCAATCCTGGGGCTCGACCCGCAAGAGAGTACGCCGCTTGAGGGGGACTGGCGCCCGGACCCGGCAAAGCTGGAGACCCTGATGAAAGGGCGTCGGTCTGTGCGGCGCTACAAGCAGGAGAACCTGGAGCCGGAACTTTTGCAGCGCCTGCTCGAGGTCGCCTGGCACGCACCTACCGGCGTCAACACCCGCCAGGTACGCTTCACGGTTATCGACGATCGGGAAAAGCTCGCCTCCTTCCGCGATGAACTTTTGGCCGGTGTCGCGCGTCTGGTGCGTGAGAACGCGCTTCCCGAGCAGCTCGCGTTCTTCGGCGATTTCGTGAAGCTCTGGGAGGAGCAGTGCGTGGACGTTCTTTTCCGCGGCGCACCGCACCTGCTGGTCGCGTCGGTCTCGGACAAGGCGGTCTCGCCGCTGCAGGACTGCATGATCGCGCTCAGCTACTTCGAGCTCTTCGCGCAGGCAAACGGCGTGGGTACCGTCTGGGACGGCCTCGCCAAGATCGCCATCAACGATCTCGTCCCCGAATCCCTGGCCCGCCTCGGCATCCCAGAGGACCACACCGTCGGCTATTGCATCGCCTTCGGCAAGCCCGCCGTCCAATACGCGCGCACCGTCCAGCACCAGGGCGCCCTGATCCACCGCATCTGATAAAAAAAGGGGACCGGCTCTTTATGTGCCGGTCCCCCCTTCCTTCCGCCCCTTCCTTCCGCCCTTACCGCGCCGACTGGCTCCCGTTGGGTAATCCCATAAGCTTCGCCATGGTGTTGAGCGGGTCGTGTGAGACCAGATTCCCCTCGTGGTAGAAGGCCACCAACTGCAGGGTGCCCCCCTTGATCGCCTTGATGGCCACGTCGTCCGGCGTGAAGGTGGTGCGTCCCAGCGACTTCTTGGTCGGCCAATCGACCCCGCTGTAGCTCATGTACACAAGCTTTGAGCAGTACACCCTCCCCTTGGACTCGACGTCGAAGTTGAAGTCGTACGGCTTCCCTACCTGGCGCAGTGCCTGGATCACAGTGTGGGCGCGGTCTTGACGTGTGGCCGCGGTCTTGCGCAGGATCCCGATGCTGTCGATGTTGAGGAAGTGCTGCATGGTGTTCATCTCGACCCCGGAGCGCAGCGCCTCGACCACCATGTGGCCGCTTTTTATCTGTTGCTGGTACGGCTTAACCACCGGGTGATCCCAGATCCCCAGCTCCCGCAACTCCTGCTCGGAGCCGGTCCACACCGCCGCATGCCCCCAGTAGCCCGGAATCAGCTTGTCGGTGAGCCGGAAGGGGGTCTTCTCCAGGAGAATGTCTCCCGCCTGCAGGTTTCTCTGCACCTCGGCCCTTACCGCTTCCTTCCCGTACAGTTTTCCCTTCCGGGTCTCCACGAGCCCCACCGCGTTTCCGAAAACCATGCTGAACAGGCTGGTCCCCTCCCGCTCAAGACCTAGCAGTGTGTCCGTGGTCACCGCGCCGAAGAAGCCGAGCTTTCTGCCGATTACGTAGAAGGGGGACCATTTCTTTACTATGTCGTATGAGGGGCTTTGCCTTATCAGGGTGGAGACGTAGTCCATGGCGAGGGTGTCCGAGGTGAAGGGGGATTTCCTGATCTGTTTCTCGTAGAAGTTGATCGCCCTGCGTACCCGCTGGCGGTTCGCGATGGAATCGTAGTTCATGGTGACCTTGGCAAGCTCGGCGCGCCGCACCGCATAACCCGGGTCGCGCTCGTTCAGGATGCGGCGCAGCTTAGCGTCACCCTCGAAGAGGGAGATGGCGAGCAGGTAGTTGTCGTAGAGGACCAGGGCGGAGGAAAGCGAGAGCATGACCCCTTTGAGCCGGCTCTCCTTGGTTACCCCGAGCTCGGCGAAATACCTGTCGTCGACATCGAGCCAGCACTCGTGCGCCTCTGCCAGGGCTAGGAGCTTCTCGCGCAGCGCCAAGTGGTCGATGATTCCCTGGTTGATGAGGGCGAGGTCGTCGCCTGAGAGTGGTTTGCCACGCTCCATTTCTTGCTTGATGCGGATGCCGGTCTTGATGGTCTCCGCGCGCAGCGCGAGCGCCTCTTCCGCGAGGGTGCGGAACTCGTTTAGCTCCCGCGTGAGCCCCTGCTCCACGCTCGCCTTGGTGCAGCCGTGCGCCTCGAGGAAGTGCCCGGTACAGGTATTGTCCGATTCCCCGCCGCATGCCCCCCTTTCGACGAGTTCTTTAAGGGTGTCTGCGGCCATGACCGGCGGCGCGCAGGATAGGGCGATGAAGAGCGAGAGCAGGATGCAGAGACGAAGCCTCATGTGGGGCCTCCTTGTACGATTGTTTGAATTTGCCCTCTCGCGCCGAGGCCCTTCCCCCCGCAGGGGCTTCGGTCCCAAGGGGGAGAGGGTCAGGAAGGGGGCGCGCAGCGTCTTGGTTCCGCTTTCCCCCCTCCCGGCCTCCCCCCTCCAGGGGGAGGAGTTGTGGGCCGGTTGCGGCGCGCCGATGGGCGGATGGTGACCGCAGGCGCGGAAAAGATACCGGTAACGCTTCTAAATGACAACTAATTTGTTGCCGCCAGCGCGATCTCTTTCAGCCCCTTCAGGTCCAGCTTTCCCGTTCCGAGTATGGGAAGGCTCTCTACTTCGACGAACCCGTCGCGTCCGGGCTTCCAGAGGTTGGGGAGCTCGCTCTCGGAAAGGTGTTGTAAGAGCGTCGCGGCATCGGTCGCACCGCGGGTATAGACCACCACCAGCCGCTCCCCCTTTTTCTCGTCGGGTACCGCGGTTACCGCGAGGATCCCGCTCTGCCCGAGCCGGGCGTGCAACTCGTCCTCGATCACCCCGTGGGGAACCATCTCGCCGCCGATCTTGCTGAAGCGAGAGATGCGGTCCGTGATCCTGACAAAGCCGTCGTCGTCCATGACGCCTAGGTCTCCGGTGACGTACCAGCCGTCGCGCACCACCTCGTCGGTCAACTCCTCTCTTCCCAGGTAGCCGAGCATCACGTTCGGTCCCTTCACCTGGAGCATCCCGGCCTCCCCGGGCTTCAATACCGCTCCGCTTTCCGGGTCGACCACGCGGATGGCGACGCCGGGGATCGGGTGCCCTACGCTCCCCTCCTTGGCCCCGTGCTGCTTCACCCCGTCGATCTCCACGTCCGGAAGGCTCAGGGTGATAACGGGAGAGAGCTCCGTGGCGCCGTACCCCTCCATAGGGCGGATGCCGAACTTCTCCTGGAAGCTGTCCGCCACCTTGCTCTTCAGTTTCTCCGCTCCCGTGATCACGAGGCGCAGCGTGGCGAAATCCTCGCGCTTCGCGCGGCGCAGGTAGGAGAGGAGGAAGGTGGGGGTGGCGAGGAGGAGCGTGGAGCGGTGTTCGCGCACCACCTGGGCGATTTTCTCCCCCTCCATCGGGTTCGTGTGGTAGGCGGAGGAAAAGCCGCTCGTGAGCGGGAACCAGAGCGTCGCGGTGAAGCCCAGGGAATGGAAGAAAGGGAGGGCCGAGCAGATGTTGTCGTTCAGATCGACCTTGAACACCATGCGCAGCGCCTCGATGTTCGACATGATGTTGTGATGGCTGAGCATCACCCCCTTCGGCTCGCCGGTGCTCCCCGAGGAGAAGATCACCGTGGCGCTTTGGTCGACGTGGAACCCTTTAGCGCGGCAGAGGAGGGTAGCGGGATAGAGCCTCGCCTTGAGAAGGGCCATGAGCTTTGCCCGGCCGGAGATGGCGGGGACGATGTCCTCCAGGAAGATCATGCCGTCAAGCCGCGGCAGGGTCGGGACCCTTTCCAGGAACGCGCGCGAGGTGACGATGGTGCGAATGCCGCACTGGGCCACCGCGGAGGAAAGTGAAGCCTCGGAGGCGGTGTAGTTGAGGTTCACGGTAACACGCCCCAGCATGGAGAGGGCGAGGTTCGCGAGCACGCCCCCGGCGGACGGCGGCAGCAAAAGTCCCACGTGTTCCGCATCGTCGATCATCCCGTCGAGCTTTCCGGCCAGGGCGACGGCGGAGGTCAGGGTGCGGCCGTAGCTCAGGTTCTTCCCCGAGGTATCGGCAATGGCGCGGCGTCCCCAGTAACGGCGTGCGGTGCGGATGAAATACTCCGGCAGCGGCCGGCGCTGCTCCTTTCTGGAGGCGAAGTAGTCGCAGGAAAGCTCGGCCACCTTCTGGCGCACCTCGACGGCGAGGCTCGTCGCGGGCATCGGGTCCCCGAAGAGGATGGTGACCGGGTAGGGGGAGAGTGCGGGGAGCCGGGAGAGGAGCTTTCCGTGTGCGTAGGAGAGGATGCTCCCCCAGGCTCCGCCGATGTACACCGGGATGATCGGGTGGCCGCTGTCCTTCACGATGCGCTCGAAGCCGCCGCGGAACTCGCCCAGCATGCCGGTCCTCGTCAGCGCCCCCTCGGCGAAGATGCAGACCATGTACCCCTCGTCCAGCGCGGCGCGCGCCCTCTTGATGAACTCCAGCATCTCCCTTTTGCCGTCCGTCGAGGAAACCGGGATCACCCCCATGAGCCGGAACAGGCCGCGCAAGAGGGGCGTGTTGTAGATGCTTCGCTCCATGACGAAGCGAATGCGGCGCTGGCAGGTGGCGGTGAGCAAGAGGGCGTCGGCCCAGGTGACGTGGTTCGGGATCAGAAGCGCCGGCCCCTCCACCGGGAGGTTTTCGAGCCCTTTGATGCGCAGCCGGTAGAAGACCCGCATGGTGACGAGGGCGATGAAGCGGATCAGGAAGTCCGGGAGGATCCGGAACGAGAGGAGCGTCAGGATCAGGGTCAATGCGCCGACGGCGCTGAAGCCCTGCGCGGCGGAGAGCCCCATCGGACCGCTGAAGAGCCAGGTGAGCCCGGATGCGGCGAGGATGCCGACCCAGTTGATGAAGGATGAGGCTGCCAGCACCTCGCCGCGGATGGCGGCGTCGGCCCGCAGTTGTATGAAGGTCTGCAGCGGCAGGCTGAAGACCCCCGCCGAGACACCGAAAAAGACGATGACGATGAGGCTCGCGGCAAGGTTGCCGGGGAGGATGTGCAGCAGGACCGGGGCGAGGGTGAGCCCGGCGGCGCCGAGCGGAACGATGCCGAACTCGACGTCGCGGCCGGAGAGCTTGGCGGCGAGGAGCGAGCCCCCGCCGATGCCGAGCGCCGCGGCGAGAAACAGGTAGCCGCTTTGCGCCTCGGAGAGCCCGAGCCTTTCCATGCCGTAGCCGATCAAGTTCAGTTGCGCGAAGGCGCCGATGAACATGAACCAGGCGAGCCCGATGATGGCGAGCATGAGGTGGCGGTCTTTCGAGATGCCGCGAACCGTGTGCAGGATGCCGGTGGGGAGAAGGGCCACGGGACGGGCCGCGTCCCCGGGAGTGCTTTCGCCGATCATCCTCGCGCAGGCAAGCCCGGCGCTGGCGACGGCGAGGCTGAAGAGCGAGGCGATCCAGAAGCTTCCTCCCGCTGCCTGGGCGAGTCCGGAGGCAAGGCCGGTGCCGACGATGATGGCGAGGAAGGTGCAGGATTCCATCAGCCCGTTCACCCGGGAGAGTTCATCCTTCCGGACCAGTTCGGGGACGATGCTGTACTTCGCCGGTGCGAAGAAGGCGCTGTGGCTCGCCATGAGGAAAACGACCAGGTAGAGGAGATGTTCCTGTCTGAAGGCGAAGGCGGCGACGGCCAAGAGGGTGACCGCCACCTCGAAGAGCTTCACGTTCACGATGAGCTTCGATTTCGCCATGCGGTCGGCGAGGCATCCGGCCGGCGCGGAAAAGAGGATGAAGGGGACGACGAAGGCGGCGCCGACCGAGGCGGTGATCATCCCGGCGTGGGCGCGTCCCCGGCTGCCGATCAGGAAGAAGATGATCAAGAGCTTCAGGATGTTGTCGTTCAGCGCCCCGAGGAACTGGGTGGCGTTCAGCCAGGCGAAGGATTTGGATGAGGCGGTGGTCATGTCGGTGCTCCAGGATCAGGGGGTGGGGACGGGAAGCCTGAGGACGTTGTTTGCGTTCGAGAAGACCTGCTCGGGCACTCCGAGCGCCTCCTTGAGGGCCACGTCCTGGTCCCAGGGGTTGGCGATCCGGGAGAGCTCCACCATGCGGCGTGGCGAGAGCTTGATGGGGAACGCGTAGGGGGTGACCGAGACGGTGTTGGGAAGCGGCATGTCGGTGCCGTAGAGAAGCTGTCCGGAAACGCCCTTCTTCAACAGGCGCGTGAGGTGCCACTTCCGGTTTATCTGGGTGAGCGCGGAGATGTCGCCGTAGCAGTTGGGGAACTCGTCGATGAGTCGGAGAAAGCGGCGGTAGTTGCTCTCCCCTTCGTTTCTGCCGCAGCTGCCGCAGTGCGCCGCGATCACCTTCACCCCGAGCGAAAGCGGGAGTCTTAGCCGTTCCGGGTCGCCCAGTTCGTTGCGCGTCATGGTGAAGGAGTGCTCGGTGCCGGTGTGGGTGAGCAGCGGAAGCCCCAGCTCTTTCAGCTTCAGGTAGAACGGGATCAGGTGCTCGTCGGCCGGGTCGAAGTGCTGGATGGAGGGGAGCCACTTGACCAGTACGGCGCCGTCCGCCGCCGCTTTCTCCAGGCGCGTGAGGGCGTCGTGGCGCAGCGGGTTGATGCTTGCCCCGAATAGGAGGTTCGGATATTTGGCGGTCTCAGCCGCGACGAAGTCGTTGGGGATGTACATCTCGGTGCTGTTGCGATCAAGCTCGTCGTTGCCGTCCACCGCGCCGTCCATGGCGAGGATGACGGCGGCGGTTACGCGCTGCGAGGCGGCGAGCCGCTCGGAGATGCGCCGCATCACCAGGGCGTCCCCTTCCTGCAAGAGCTGCTCTTCGGTGACCCAGAAGGCTTTCAGGAAGACCCTGTAGCGCCAGCTTTTGCGCATGGCGGGCGAGATGAAGCAGCCGCTGTTTCCTGCGCCGATGCCGGCGGTGTGGCAGTGCATGTCGATGATGCCGTTTGCTGATGCTGCGTGCATGTCGGTGTCTCCTGTGCGTGAGATGCCATTGTCATTACAGGTAGTGTGCCAAGGACTGTTTTAAAGAGGTGATAGCGGATAAGGTGCTGGTTTGTCGTAAGACATGACTGCGACTGTGCCTGATGCTTCAAAAGGCTTGTTGACATTTTATGTGCATTGATACTACATAAAATGATCATTGTCTTTGTGTCGACGCCCTCACCCTGACCCTCTCCCAGGGGGAGAGGGGGAAATGAGATGGTTGGAGTAACAGCAGCACTTATGTGAAGAGGTTATATGACAGTCGCAAAAATTACCGACCAAGAGTGGACTTTCTTGGAGACAGTGGCACGGGCGGCTTTTGCCAATCCCTTCGGCGATACGCGCGACGACCTCGATATCCTGATTGGCGGCGCGTCGCCCGGTTCTTCCCCCGACGAGATCCTCACCTCGGTGCTCACCCGGGTGGCGACCCAGGTCGAGAGCCTGCGGGCGCGCGGGGTGGCAGACCTGCGTGCCGTGGAAGGGACCAGGCGCGAGGTGCTGCGCAGGTTCTTCCTCTTCCACGTCTTCCACCGCTACGTCGATCACTTCGACCAGCTCATCCAGGCCCAGTTGCAGGCGGGGGACAAGCCGTGCCGGGTCGGCTTCGCCGGCGACGCGCTCGCGGAGATGGCTCGCTTCGGGCTATCCGAAGACGAGGCTGAGCGGACATTTGCCGTCTTCTACCAGTTGCGCCGCGCCTTCTACTTCATCAGAAACGGCCTCGTCGGGAGCTCACCTTCCATGAAGGCGCTGCGCCGGCATCTCTGGGATTGCGTCTTCACCCATGATATCCGCTGGTTCGAGGCGGGGCTTTGGAACCGGATGGAGGAGTTCTCCATCCTGCTTCTCGGTGAGACCGGAACCGGCAAGGGGGCCGCGGCTGCCGCCATCGGACGCTCCGGCTTCATCCCCTACGACCGGGCCGGAAACGGCTTCCCGGAGAGTTTCACCCGGAATTTCGTCGCCATCAACCTCTCTCAGTATTCCGAGGGGGTGCTCGAGTCCGAGCTGTTCGGGCACAAAAAGGGGGCGTTCACCGGCGCGGTGGAGAACCACGAGGGGCTTTTCAGCCGCTGTGCGCCGCACGGCGTCATCTTCCTCGACGAGATCGGCGACGTGAGCGTGCCGGTGCAGATAAAGCTCTTGCAGGTGCTGCAGGAAAGGGTTTTCTATCCGGTGGGAAGTCATGAGGCGAGGCGCTTCAGCGGGCGCATCGTTGCCGCCACGAACCGGCCGCTCGATGACATGATGCTAGGGGGAAAGTTCCGGGAGGATCTCTACTACCGCCTCTGTTCCGACGTGGTCACCATCCCGCCGCTGCGTGAGAGGCTCGGCGAGGACCCGGAGGAGCTGGACAACCTGATCGCGGCCATCCTGTCGCGCGTTGCCGGGCAGCAGGTTCCCGCGCGGGAGCGGCAACTGGTGAAGAAGGTGATCAGGCGCGACGTCGGGGTGGATTACGACTGGCCGGGGAACGTAAGGGAGCTGGAGCAGGCGGTGAAGCGGATCATCCTGACCGGTCGCTACCAGGGGGTGCGCCGGGAGAAGGGAGCGGGCCGGGCGGATCGTCTCGCAGCGGGGATACGGGAGGGCTCGTTCGGTGCGGAAGAGCTCCTCGCCGCCTACTGCGGGCTTTTATACGACACCTGCGGCACCTACGAGGAAGTCGCCCGCCGCACCCGCCTCGACCGGCGCACGGTGAAGAAGTACGTGCAGATGGGGGAAAAGGAGTAAATTGCCGGTTGACCCAGATGTCGGTGCATTCCCGCAAACGCTGAGCCCACCTTCTTCTATCCCCTCTCTACTATCTCGGCCGCCTCTTGCCGGGGTTCGAAGCGCACCACCTTGTTGCGCCCCTGCTGTTTTGCCTGGTACATCGCTTGGTCGGCTCGCTGCAAAAGCGACTCGACCGTGTCGTGTTCCGGCAGAAGGCCGGCGCAGCCGATGCTCACCGTCACCGTCAGTTCCGTCTTCTCTCCGTGGTGATCAGTGATGCTCACCGGGGTTCCGGCGATGGTGCGGCGCAGGCGCTCGGCCACGTCGCAGGTCTCGGCGGGCGGGGTGTGCGGCAGCAGGATGGTGATCTCCTCGCCGCCGTAGCGGGCCACCACGTCGGTCTGCCGCAGCGATTCCATCAAAAGCCGCGCCACGTGCTGCAGGACGAGGTCCCCTGCCTGGTGACCGTAGGTGTCGTTCACTGACTTGAAGCGGTCGAGGTCGACCATCAAAAGCCCCAGGTCCAGATGGTGACGCCGTGCACGCATCACCTCGTCGCGCAGCCTGCGGTCCAGGACGCGCCGGTTGTAGATCCCCAGCAGCGGATCGGTCATCGCCTCGTGCTCGAGGATGTAAATCCGCTTCAGTTCAAGGGTGGTCCGGTAAGCGAGCAGACAGACCATCAGGCAGAAGACCGCCCCCAGCAGGAAGATCACCACGACGAGCATCTCGGAGTGCGTGTAGAGGCTGCCGGCCTTGAGGGACAAAAAGCCTACGTATCCCGATAGGAACAGCAGCAGGAGCCCGGCCAGCACGTACCACCAGTTGCGGTTGGCGCCTTTCGGGAGTTCTTTGGTCAGCTTCCGCACCAGGTAGAGCGCCGCAGTCAAAAGCACGGCTCCCCCCAGGAGTAGAATCGACATGACTTTCGCTAAAACCGGGAATATGTCTGCAGTGGTTTCCATGGGCTTCCTAAAGTAGCGGGATTGGCGGATTTTACTAGCAAGCTTTTGTACCAGTCAATTAATAAACGAGTAAGGTAATGCGAATAGTCGTATACGAATTCTTGAATTAAGTGTGGTCTCATGCTAAGGTCGCCGGGCCTAACCTTTCAGGATGACTGGTACAAATACAGGGTTTCAGGAGGCGATGGCAAATACTTTGTTCAGGAGGAAGCTGTGAAGAAAGTTCTTTACGTTGGTATGTTGGCTGGTCTCGGGATGATGTTCGGTTGCGCTTCGCCGGTGCCGATGGGCGCCCTCTACACGGAGCTGAAACTACCGGTGGCGGCTACCGGGAACGGTGCTGATAGAAAGCATGGCGTGGCGGAGTGCAAGAGCGTGCTGGGACTGGTAGCTACCGGCGACTGCAGCATCGAAACCGCGAAGAAGAACGGCGGCGTTTCCAAGGTTTCCGCAGTCGACTGGGAAGGGAAGAACATCCTCGGTCTCTTCGGCGAATACAAGCTGCACGTCTACGGCGAATAGTCAGTAAAAACCACGGAAACAACGAAGCCGGGCCCCCGATGGAGGCCCGGCTTTTTTTGTTAGACCACCAGGTTGCGCGGGTGCCCGAGAACGAACCCTTCCAGGTTTCCGATCAACTGCTCGGCCAGCGTTGCGAGGGAACGGTCGCTGATCCAGGCGACATGCGGCGTGACGATCAGGTTGTGCTGTTTCAAGTCGAGAAGCGGAGAGCCCTCTCGGGGCGGTTCCTGGGTCAGGACGTCGAGCCCGGCTCCCGCGATCGTCCCTTCCGCCAACGCCTGCGCCAGCGCTGCTTCATCGAGCAGCCCGCCGCGGCCGCAGTTGATGAGGATCGCGTGGCGCGGCATCAGCTCGAGCTCGGCTTTTCCGATCATGCCGAAGCTCTCCTCGGTCAAGGGGCACAGCAGCACCAGGACGTCGCTTTTCGCCAGCACCTCGTTAAACGGCGTCCGTCCCGGGCGTACCTCCGCCGCACCCTTTCTCTCGGCGCAGAGGATCTCCATGCCGAAGGCCTCGCCCAGCGCAGCCACCGCGCTCCCCAGTGCGCCGACGCCGATGATGCCGAGGGGCGCCCCGTAGAGGGAGCGCGGCATCGGTTCCACCTGCACCAGATACCCCTCCGAACGCTGCCAGACACCCCCCTGGACTGCCTCATGGTAGGCAAGGAGGTTGCGTCGCAGGGCTAGGATGAGGGAGAAGACGTGTTCCGGGACGCTCACCGACCAGTTGCGCACGTTGGAGACTGCGACACCGCGGCGGCGGCAGGCTTCGAGATCGACGTGATTGACCCCGGTGGCGGCGACCGCGATCAGGCGCAGTTGCGGCAGCTCGGCCAGGTGCTCCGCGGTGATGGCGACCTGGTCCGTGATGGCGACGGTGGCGTCGGCCAGGCGCTCCACCACCTCGGCTTCGCGCGTGTCCGGGTATTCCGTCCACCGGTGCGGGAAGCACGGCGCGCGTAGCGGCACCGAAATGCCGCCGCGGTCTAAAAAGACGATCCGCTCCATCAGTGGGACATGAAGACCGGGATGGTCATGTGGCGCAGCACGTGCTTCGCGACGTCGCCGAGGACGTAGGTGCCGAAGTGCAGGTCGGCGTATCCCCCCATCACCAGGAGGTCGCTCCCCTCGTCAGACACGCGGTTCAGGAGCACGTCGCCGATGCCGAGCTCGGTGATGGCGCTCGTCTCGACCTGGGCCTTCACGCCGTGGGCGGCTAAGTAGCGCCGCAGCCCTTCCATGTCGGCCATCTCGTCGTTGCTCGGGTTCACCTCGAAGATGTGGGCCGACTCGGCGACCCGCAGCAGGGGGAGGGCATCGGTGAGCGCGCGCGAAGACTCGCGCCCGGTCTTCCACGCCACGAGGATGTTCCTGCCGACGCTCTGGTAGCGCCCGGCGTAGGGGACGATGAGGACCGGCTTGCCGGAGCCGAACACCACCTTTTCGGGGAGGAAATCGGTGGCGCGGCGCTCCGTGGAGCCGTGCTCGCTTTGTCCGACGATGACCAGGTCTGCGAAGGTGGCGTAGTGGCTGATCGCCTCAACGACGCCCCCGCCGAGCGCCTTGGCGTCCGCCGTTATCCATTCACCCTTCACGTCGGCGGCTCCCGTCTTCTCACGGAAAAGCTGCGCCAGCTCCTCGCCCGCCTCCTTGTCGTGCCCCCTCCGCATCGGGATCAGGGGATGCACCGCCACCTTGAGTCCCGTGATCGTCGCGCGGTGCCGTTTCGCCAGGTCGATGGCCAGTTCGAGCCGGTCCGCGGAATGTTCCAGGTTGTCCATGAAGACTAGTATCTGTTTCAACTCCATCTGGTGCGCCTCCTTGATGCGTGCGGGTGAGTTACTGGATGTATTGTGCTGCCGTCACCGGCCGGGTGAGCGCTTCGGGCCGGGCGAAGTTGCGCAACAGGTGTCCCTTGATCATCTCCTTGAAGTCCGCCTCCTGGTCACCCCGGTAGACGAGAGACGAGGCGATCTCGGCGGCGAGGATGGCGTAGCGGCACTTGGCCGGCAGCCGCTCCAGGCGCCCCTGGTACTGGGGCTCGCGCAGCATGGCGGGAAGGTGTGCGAGGATGGCGCTTTGGAAGACCGGCTCGTCGCACAGCTCCGGGTTTCTCTGGAAGAACGAGAAGAGGCGCGCATAGTGGCCGTTGATCTCGTGGCTTATGGCGTCGGAAATCTCGGTGTAGATGAAGCTTCCCCCCGCCTCGCGGTGGCGCCGGAAGATGAGCTCGGCTTCGTCGCGCGCCCGTCTTTCCAGGATCGTCAGCACGTCCCCCACGTAGCGCTCCTTGTGGGCCAGGAACTCCTCCTCGGAGAGCATGAGGTTCGCGATGATCTCGTAGGACGATGAGATCACGCCGCACTTGTTGGCCGAGGCGTCGCGCATGATGACGATGCCGCGCCGCTGCATCTGGGTCCGCGCCTCCGGCGTGATGAAGGAATTCGCCCCCTCGACGATGGCGCGGGTGGTGGGGGTGCCGTCCTCGCGGAAAAAGCGCGGCCAGTTCTCGGCATCGATGGTCTCGGGGCGTCCCCCCCCGGGGATGAAGAGGTCGGTCGGGACCGAGAAGAGGAGGTTTCCGAACTCGCGGTGGAACTGGTCCGTGGTCACCCACTGTTCCTGAACCCCGGCCCCGGTGCTGACGGCGCGTTTGAAAAGTTCGCGCAGCCCGTCGGTGCGCCGCTCGTTGCGGTACAGGATGAAGCCCCCCGGGTGCAGGCGGGCCGGATCAAAGGCGTCCAGGTCGTGCTTGAGCACGATGCGGGATAGTTCGCCGTGGTCCATCCCCTCCGGGTCGAAGATGGCGCCTGAGCCGTCGAGGATCAGCTTGATGCACGCCTCGGGAGAGCGCTCGAGCATGATGCGCAGCGCGTTCCCCGCCACGTCGCCGCTCGGCCCTCCGGTGAATTTCACGCTGAAGCGGTCGCGTCTTATGTCGATGCCGAGCTGCTGCATGGCGGTCTCGGCGAACTGCATCACGCCGGTCGAGGTGACCCCGTATTCCTTGTGGTTGATCCCGACCCGCTTGCTGGAGATGAGGCCGATGCCGAGCAGGTAGCCGCGCTTTAGCGACTGGCGCGCGATCATCTCGATCATCACGTCGTGCATGTTCTCGTCCGGGCCTAGCTCGATCGGCTCGTCCTCGCCGTAGTAGTCGACGACGCGCGGGTCGCGGGCCCGGCCGTTCTCGGTGACGAAGATGTCCAAAAAGGCGTTGATGAAGCCGAACTGCAGCTTGTAAAGGCGCTGGGTGGAGAGGTCGCGCGCCTCGAGACGGGCGGCGTCGAGCACCACCACCATCTTCGAGCCCCCCTCGTAGATGTCCTTGTTCTTCAGATGCTGGGTGTGGGCGAGGACGTAGACCTCTCGGAAGAGGGTGCTCGCCGAGGTGACGTACTCGTCGCGATTCCTCGTGACGATGGTGCGCCACCCGCCGCGGGCGATGTCGGAGAAGCCGATGTGGTAGCCGCTGCCGTAGCGCCCGAAGAAGAAGGTGATGCGGAACGGGATCTCCGGGGGAAGGTCGGCGGTGAATTCGGGTGCCAGCTCGGCCAGGTAGGCCGGGTCGAGCCGGAAGGCGAGGGCGTGCTTCTCGCGCACGTAGAAGTTCGTCTTCAGCGTGTTCCTGATGAAGGTGATGGCGCAGCGGAAGATGGCGCGGCGCAGGTCGTCGATGTAGCGGTGCCCGGTGTTGTAGGACTCGACGAAGCGGACCGTCTCCTCGAGCGTCTTCCGGTAGAACTCCTCGCGCAGGGAAAGCCCCGGCTGGAAGCGGATCCTGAAAAGCTTCGCGAGCTGCAGCGCTATGTCCGGGTGCGAGTGGAAGGCGAGCATCACGTCCTCGTAGCCGTACGGGTCGGGGTGGTGATGGGCGAGGTTCGTGTGGCAGAAGGCGATGAAGGCGTTTACGAGCGACGCTTCCTCGCCGGTCATCACGCGGCTCGTGACGAACTCGCGGTAGGTCCTCGAGGCGGTGGAGAGGATCTGGGTGTTGTAGAGCTCCATCTGCAGCCGGTCGAAGAGCTCGCTCCCCTTGGAGAGAAGCGGCGCGTCGGGGCGCTTCCTGACGTAGAAGGTGCCGAGGAAGTAGGGATGCACGCCGTTGGAGATGGTGAGGCAGTAGGCGCGCTGCACCCCGAAGCCCAGGCGGTTGAAGACCTCCATGGTCTGCAAGAGGAAGTCGTTCTGCGGCGGGTTGCCCACCGCGAAGAGGACGCGGGTCTCGCTGTCGAGCCCCATGTCGTCGGTCTCTTCCACGTCCAGGAAAATGCCACCCTGGCGGTTCCCTTCCTGGAAGACCCAGAGGATCTGGGCCACCCGGTTCGGGGGGGAGATGCGCACGTACTGCTCGTTGTTGAGCCACAAAAGGCGCAGTAGCGCGTCGAGCTGGCCCAGATCGAAGAGGGGATAGCGCGTTTTCAGCGCCTCCTCGATGCCGGCGCGCAGCTCGGCCGGGATCTCGGGGGCAGGGGCGTCGGCGATCTCGCTGTGCTCCTTGCGGTCGAAGTCGAAGCGCTGCACCTCGAGCCCCTGGGAAAGCCCCGGCACCGCCCCCTTCGAGTGGGTGAACTCGGCGTAGGAGATGTCGCGCTCCTGCAGGGTGCGCAGGGTGTCGTAGAGCGAGCCGGGGCGGTTCAGGCGGGCGAGGATCAGCGTCTTCGCCCGGTCCGCCACGGTGAGCCGCTGGTTTTGCGCCAAGGTCTTCAGCCCCACGGCGAGGGCGTGCACCGCCTCGGACTCCTCCTTCATGGTGATGAAGAAGTAGGAGTCCATCTGCGCCTTCAGCCAGGCGAGGTTCTCCCTGGACCTCGCGTCGCTTTCGGCGATGAGGCGGTCGACTGCTGCCAGGAGGTTTTGGTCGGCGCTTGGGCGCATGGCTACCCCTTAAGGACCGGCAAAAGTCCTTCCATTTCAGGCTTGAAGACGCTCCAGACCCGTTCGCGCAGCTGGGCCAGGAAGTCGTGGGTGATGAACTTCGGGAGCGTCACCTTGTGGTTCGGGTCGTCCATGACCTGCGAGGGGAGGGTGTACTCCTCGTGCTCGTGGAAGCCCTGGCGCAGTTCGAGGGCGAGCCCGCGCAGGTATGCCCGGCGCACGGAGGCGACGATGTCCGCCGAGGCGATCTCGAGCCCCGCCGCTTCCTTCACGGCACGCACGATGATGTCGTGGCCGATGCCGACGCCGACGAACTTGCACAGGCCGATCATGTCGTAGCCCACCTGCAGGAGGCCGCCGCTCGTGATCGCCTGCACCCACTCATCCAGAGAGTGCTTCCCTTCTTTCGCGAGCATCATGTGCGTCCCCATGGACATGTGCCCACCGGCGATGGCGAAGATGTAGCCGGGGTTCGTGTCCGGGAGGTAGGCGGGAAGCTCGAGCCCCTTCACGTGCATGGCGTAGGCGGTCTCGCCGAGCGCCTCGGAGAGGCGCTTCACGCCGCGCCCGAGTTCGGGGTGGAGGCCGCGCCCGGCGCCGTCGATGAGCGCCGCGATTTTCTCGTAGTCGCCGAAAACGGCTCCGTTCAGGATCGGCGCCTCCGGGTGGCGCTCGTTGTAGTCGAGCAGGTAGGCGATGGTGGTGCCGAGCGAGATGGCGTCCATGCCGAGGAGGTCGCAGCGGTGGATCAGGTCGCAGACTTCCTTCGGGTCGTGCACGCCGAGGTTCGAGCCGAACAGGATGAGCGGCTCGAAGTCGAACTTCGCGGCGAGCTTGCCGCGGCTGCCGTCCTCGTTCTTGTGGAAGAGGTTGTTGTGGCAGCGGATGCCGCAGCGGTGGCAGGCCTCGGTGGCGACCTCGAACTCCCTCTCCACCTCGTCGCGGAACAGGCGCTCCACGTTGTCGCACCCCTTGGGGCGGAAGTTGTTGAGCGGCACGGCGTGAAAGACCTGCAGCACCTCGATGTTGGCCCAGGTGCCCCCGCCGCCCCCCTGGCTCGTCGGCTGGAAGCGCGCGCTACCGCCGCTTTTCAGGATGTCGCGGTTCACGTCGCGGATCTCGGGGGTGATCTTCTGCAGCTTGTCCGGGCTCTGGGCCACGATGGCGAGGAGGTTCTTGTACCCCATGAGGCTCCCCATGCCGCCGCGCCCGGCGAAGCGGCTCTTCGGCTCCCCGGATTTCAGCTCGTTGTCGGTGCTCATGACAACGGCACCCATGTAGTTCGTCTCCCAGTTCTCGCCCGCCGGGCCGATGGCCGCGAAGTGGGCGTCCGGGTACTCGGCGGCAAGCGCCATGATCTTCGCGTGCCCGGTGAGGCCAATCAGATGCCCGGCCGGCTTCAGCTCGACCTCGGGGCCGTTCGCCCCTTCCCTTAACACCGCGTACACCGGGGTCTCGGAGCGGTTCTCGAATATCACCTCGTCGAGGCCGGTCCACTTGAACTTGTTGCCGAAGTTGCCGCTGCCGGTGGACCACATGGCGCCGGGGCGCCCGGTGCCGGACTGCTTCAACGGGCTGTAGCCGGAGAAGTAGCTGCGCATCCCGGTCATCACGCTGGTGCCGGTCAGAAGGCCGGAGTTCAGTATCAGCGGGTTTTCCGGGGAGTAGGCGCGAGCTATGTCGCGCTCGGCCAGGATCTGGAAGCTCCTGCCGAAGCCGCCGAGGACGTCCTCGAGGTTCCTGCAGGGGACCGCGGCGAAGTCGGCGCGGCCGGTGGCGAGGTCGATGGTGCAGCGCTGGTAGATCACGCTTTCCGGGTCGGTGCTCATCATTTTGTTGTCGCTCATATCTTTTTGCTCCGCAAAGTCGGTTTGTGTCGAACGGCAAGGCTCCGGGGGCTACCCCCCGCCCATGCGCGGCAAAAGGGAAAGGACGTCGCCGTCCTGCACCATCTCGTCCCAGGCCGCGTGCAGCCCGTTCACGAGGACGGTTCCCACGTCGTTTCTGGGAAGCCCCAACTGCTCCACGATGGAGGCGACCTTCTGCCCCGGGGTGCATTCCCACTCAGCCTCTTCGAAAAGCTTCCAGCGCAGGGAAGCGTAGAGTTTGATCCTGATCTGCATCCTTCAAACCTCGTAGCTAAAAGGTAAAAAGCCCCCGTCAGGCCGCACGGTTCCCATACAGGCGCCGGGAGTGACCCGGCGCCTTCCGGAAAAGCGGTTTCAGGGAGTCTGAAAGGAACGTGTTCTTGGTGGTTGGTTAGAAGCCGAGGTAGGCCTCGCGGATGGAGGCATCGGCTTCGAGGTCGTCGCCGGACCCCTGCCCCACGATGCGCCCGTTCTCCATGACGTAGCAGTAGTCCGCGACCTTCAGGGTCTGGTGCACGTTCTGCTCGACGAGGAATATGGTGAGCCCGGCATTGTGCAGCTCCTGGATCACCTTGAAGACCTCCTGCACCATGATGGGCGCGAGACCAAGGCTCGGCTCGTCGAACATGATCACCTGCGGGTCCTGCATGAGCGCGCGGCCGATGGCCACCATCTGCTGCTCGCCGCCGGAGAGGGTCTCGGCGGTCTGGGTGCGCCGCTCTTCCAGGCGCGGGAAGATCTCGTAGACCCGCTTCAGGGTCTGCTGGCGCTTGCCGTGGGCCCTTTTGAGGTAGGCCCCGACCAGGAGGTTCTCCTCCACGGTCATCTTCGGGAAGAGCTGGCGCCCCTCGGGGACCAGGGTGATGCCGAGGTCGACCACCTTGTGTACCGGCATGCCGGTCACCTGGGTGCCGTTGTAGTGGATGGTGCCGTTCGCGGTCGGGATCAGGCCGCAAAGCGCCTTGAGGGTCGTGGTCTTGCCGGCGCCGTTCGCACCGATGAGCGCGACGAGCTGCCCCTTGGCCACCGAGAAGGAGATGTTCCAGAGGGCCTGGATGTCGCCGTAGTTGACGGAGATGCCGTTGACGTCGAGTAGATTCATGCTGCTTCCTCTCCAAAGTACGCTTGTACTACGTGCGGATCGCTGGAGACCTCGGCCGGGGTCCCCTCGGCGATCTTCTTGCCGAAATTGAGCACCACCAGGCGGTCCGAGATGTTCATGATGACGCGCATGATGTGCTCGACGATGAGGATGGTGAGCCCCTGCGCCTTGAGCTTCATGATGAGCTCGACGGTGCGGTCCGCCTCGGTCGGGTTGAGCCCCGCCACCACCTCGTCCAAAAGGAGGAAGGAGGGGTCGAGGGCGAGCGCCTTGCTGATCTCGAGGCGCTTTCTGCCCGCCAGGGTGAGCCCTGCCGCGGAGAGGTGGGCGCGGTCGGCAAGACCGGTGGTCTCGAGCACCTGCCAGGCGTGGCGCTCCGCGTCCGCCTTCTTCGGGTGTTTCAAGAACGAGGCGATGGTGACGTTTTCGAGCACGGTGAGCCCGGCGAACGGCTTCACCACCTGGAAGGTGCGCCCGATGCCGACCCCGGCCAGGTGGTAGGGGGGCTTGCCGGAGATGTCGTTGCCCTGGAACAACACGCTACCCTTGGTGGGGGCGTAGTAGCCGGAAATGACGTTGAAAAGGGTGGTCTTGCCGGCGCCGTTGGGGCCGATGAGCCCGACGATCTCGCCTTTCTCGACGCTGAAGCTCACGTCGTCGACCGCGGTGAGGCCGCCGAAACATTTGGTTACCGAATTAACCTTGAGGATGGGTTCAGTCATGATTAGTTCCCCTCTTCCGGTACTGCCACGGCGGAGAGAACCGCGGGTTCCGATGCCGGTTCAGGCTTTTGCTGCGGCCTGGCCACCGCCTTGCGTTTGACCAGGGTGCCCCAGAGGCCGTTGGGTATGAAGATGACGCTGATCGCGATCAGCGCGCCCAGGATGATCAGGTAGAGAAGCTGGAAGTCGGACAGGTACGCCCAGAAGATGGTCTTGAAGGCGAAGATGAGGATCGCGCCTAGCGCCGGTCCGAAGAGGGTGCCCATGCCGCCGAACACCACCATGACCACCGCCTGGTCGCTCACCAGGTCCCCCAGCGTGGAGGAGGGGTCTATGAAGGTGATCCAGTAGGCGTAGATGCCGCCCAGGATGCCGGTCGGGATCGCCGAGAGGATGAAGGACTGCATCTTCAGCATGGTCGGGTTGAGTCCCAGAGCCTTCGCCCCTTCCTCGTCCTCGCGGATCGCCTTCAGCTTGAGCCCGAAGGGGGCACGCTCCAGGAGGTACCAAAGGACCAGGAAGATCACCCCGACGGTGATGAGCATCAGGTAGTAGAAGAACAGCGGGTTCAGGAAGGCCTCGAGGCGCATGCCGTCCGGGCCGCCGGTGAACTCGACGTTCAGGGCGAGCTGCTGGATGGCGCGCGAGAGAGCCCATGTCGCGATGGCGAAATAGGCCCCCTTGAGCCTCAGCGTCGGGATGCCGGCGATGAGCGCGGTCAAGGCGGCCGCCACGCCGCCGAGCGGAAGCGCCACCCAGAAGGGGAG
Organism: Geomonas ferrireducens; assembly: GCF_004917065.1. Lineage (NCBI taxonomy): Bacteria > Pseudomonadati > Thermodesulfobacteriota > Desulfuromonadia > Geobacterales > Geobacteraceae > Geomonas > Geomonas ferrireducens. Next base: position 804,312 of record NZ_SSYA01000001.1, on the reverse strand, counting down.
ATGCGCCTGCATCATGAGGATGCCGATGGTGTAGGCGCCGATGCCGAAGAAGGCGCCGTGACCGAAGTTCAGGTAACCGGTGTAGCCCGCGATGACGTCGAAGGCGATGGCAAGCCCGATCCACATGATCCCCTCGGTGAGCACGCGCAGGACGAAGGTGTCGTGCACGACGAGAGGCAGGATCAATAGGGCTGCGGTGATGATGGCGAGGATGGCTGCGCCGCGACTGGTTTTCATGTCAGACCCCCTTGCCGAACAGCCCGCGCGGGGAAATCAGCAGGATGATGTAAAGGATGACGAACACGGCGAGCAGGGTGTGGCTCGGGTTGAAGTAGATCATGAAGATCGACTGCACGAGGCCCAGAAGAAGCGCCGCCCAGGGGACGCCGGCCAGATACCCCATGCCGGCTAAGACCACCACGAAGAAGGCGAAGATGGTGTACTCGTTCCCCATCTGCGCGCCGATGGAAAGGATGCAGCCCAAAAGCACCCCGGTCATGGCGGAGATCCCCACGTAGATGCCGTACACGTAGGAACCGGTGCGCTTCGCGTTCACCCCCATGAGACCCGCGGCATCCTTGTGCTGTGCCAGCGCCCGGACGCCGAGGCCGAAATTGGTCTTTTTGAGGAGGTAATGCAGGATCAGGGTGATCGCCACAGCGTAGGCAAGCCCCATGAGACGCACCGTCGGGATGGTCACGGTGAGGCCGATGGACTCGAGGTTGAAGGACCCCTCCGAGAACGCGGACGGGATCGAATTCGAGTAGAAGCCGAACGCGGTGAGGGCAAGCCCGCGGAACATGATGGCCAGGCCGAAGGTGAAAACGAGCCCCATCAGGAAGGGGTTCCCCTTGGTGCCCGAAAGCACCCGGTGGATCACCGGTTGGACCAGGTAGCCGACCCCGAAATAGATGACGAAGATGACCGGAAGGAAGATGAAGGGATCGAGACCGGTCCATTTGTTCAGGTAGTAGCCGGTGAAGGCCCCGAACATGATCCACTCCCCGACGGCGAAGTCGATGACGTGCATGACCCCGTAGGTGAGCGAGAAAGCGATGGCGATGGTGATGTAGATCCCGCCCAAAAGAATCCCGTCGGTCAGGGCTTGTGGCAGCAGTTCCATCATAAAGCGAGTCCTCCAGCGTTGCGATTAAAGCAAATGCGGCAGTTACTTCATGGGGGCCGCGGGACGGCGTATCACCGGCACCCGCGGCCTCAACAGTCCCTGCCGGTGCGGTGACCGGCAGGGAAGCTTTGTTTCATCTTCGAGGCTTAGCGGGATTTCCATTCCTTCATCGGGTACTGGGCGGCCGCTTCCACCGAGGCCTTCGGGCCAACCGTCTTGATCTGGCCTTTCTGGATCTGGATGGTGAGCGGGTCGAGACCGACGTTGGCGTGGTAGAACTCGCCGGAGGTGGCGAACTTCACGCGGCCGTAGAAGGTCTGGACGTCGATCTGCTCGAGCGCCTGCACGAGTTTCGCGCGCATCGCCTCGTCCATGCCCGGCTTCGCGCCGATCTTCTGGAGTGCGGTCTGGAAGGCGATGCCTGCCGCGGAGCAGCCACCCTGGGTGTAGTCGCCCGGGTTCTTGAAGGCCTTCTGGGAGGCGGCAGCGTAGGCGGAAGCGGTCGGCCAGAGCACCTTGCTCTTGGTCTTGGCGGTGCCGGTCCAGCAGGTGGTGCCGAAGATCTGCTCGCCGTCCTTGCCTACCGCGTCGGTGAACGCCTTGTCGGTGATGCCACAGTGCATGAGGAGCGCTTTCGGGGTGTAGCCGATCTGCTTGAGCGCTTTCACGAACTTCACGTGCTCCTCGTCATGGCCGCCGAAGGCGATGACGTCGGGCTTCATGCTGCGCACTGCGGAAAGAAGCGGGGTCATGTCCTGGCCGGAGGGGACGATGCTGAACTTTACGATCTTAAGCTTCGCTTTCTCGGCTGCGGTCTTGTAGGCCTCTGCGGTCGCCTTGGAGAAGGCGTCGTTGGAGCCTATGATGGCGATGGTCTTCGGAGCCGGCTTCAGCTCGGTAAGGGTCTTGATGGAGGTGGCGCCGGTGAAGTTGATTGGGGGAATGGTGCCGAAGGTGTACTTGAACTTGTTCTTCCAGATGAGCGGGCTTTCTGCGGAGCCGGTGATCATCGGGACCTTGTACTTGTCGACGACAGGTGCCACGGCGAGGGTTACGCCGGAGGAGTAGGGGCCGAGGATGAAATCGACCTTCTCCTGGGTGATCAGCCTCTCGGCTGCCGCTGCGCCGGCGGCGGGATTGCTCTGGGCGTCGGCGTAAACCAGTTTCACCTGGTACTTCTTGCCCTGGACCTCGATGCCACCCTTGGCGTTCACTTCCTGGGCCCAGAGGTCGTAGCCGCGCTTGGTGATGTTGCCGCCGGTCACGAGGTCACCCGAGAGCTCGGTGATGACGCCGATCTTGTAGAAGTTCCTCTGTTCCGCGTGGACCGGGATGGCCACGAAGAGGGCCGCGATGAGCAGCAGTACCCTGACGAATCCAAACTTCATTGTGCTACCTCCTGTTTGTGATGTTGCGATTAGAGTTCGGCCAGCGTTGCATTGCATTACATCCGGTGCTCGCGGCGCTCAGGCAGACGACGTCGGCTGTCGGCGACCGAAGGAGACCCGGCCCGCACCCTCGGCGCAGGTTGGCCGTATACAGCAGAAAGCATGCCAAGGAGGTGGCAACGGGTAAAAAGGGGGCGGCGACGGGGGCATAGGGACGGAAAATCGCGCTCCGGAGGGGCTGCACAGGTTTGTCCGCAGGAAAACGCACCTAGGCGGCGCGCCGTGCTTCGGCGTAACGGGTCCGTGGCGGGCAGGAAAATATTCACATCTGAATAACGAAAGGGTGTCCGTATACGGGCGGGGTGCCCGCTATGCGGTCAGTCCGTAGCGCTTGAGCTTCCGGGCTATGGTCGGCTGGCTAACGCCGAGCGCCTGGGCGATGTCGGCCTGGCTGCCGTGGGCCTCCGCCGCCTGCGCGAGGAGCGCCCTTTCAGTACTTTCGAGCACCTGCGGCAGCGTCATGGTCTCGGGCCACTGCGCAGGCACCGTGTCGCCTGCGACATCCCCCTTGGCGACATCGGCAGGGAGGTCCTGCAGGCTGATCACCTCGGTTTCGGTCATGACGACGAGGCGCTCGCAGAGGTTCATGAGCTCCCTCACGTTACCGGGGAAGGGGTAGCCTAACAGGGTGTCGCAGGCCGCGCGGGAGAGGCGTTTGCGGGTCTTGTGTTTCTTCGCGTACCACTCGATGTAGTGGAGGATGAGGGGGAGCAGGCATTCCTTGCGCTCCTTCAGGGAGGGGACGTGAATCGGGATCACCTTGAGGCGGTAGTAGAGGTCGAGGCGGAACTTTCCTTCCTCGACCATCTGCTCGAGATTTCGATGTGTTGCGGCTAGGATGCGCACCTTCACCTCGCGGGACCGGGTGCTGCCCAGGCGCATGATGGTGCCGTCCTCCATGAAGCGCAAAAGCTTCACCTGCGAGGGGAGGGGGAGTTCGGCGATCTCGTCGAGGAAGAGGATGCCGCCGTCGGCGAGCTCGAAGTAGCCCGGTTTGCCACTGGACTGCGCACCGGTGAAGGCCCCCTTGTCGTAGCCGAAAAGCTCCGATTCTATGAGGGATTCCGGGATGGCGCCGCAGTTGATCTTGATGAGCGGCTTGTCGGCGCGCTCCGAGTTCTTGTGGATCAGGTCGGCGAAGAGCCCCTTGCCCACCCCCGAGGGGCCGAGGATGAGCACGGTCGATTCCACCTTGCTCACCTTGAGCGCCTGGCGCAAAGCCTTCAGCATGGCTGGGCTTTTTGCGATGATCTGCTGGTTTTCCAGCTGCTGTTCCTGCTGCATCTCGAGCATCTGGTTGCGGAACTGGTCCTTGATCGCCTCCTGGTCCTCGAGCTCGCGTTGCAGGTCGTCGATTTCCGTTATGTCCCGCTCGCTTACCACGATGCGGGTGATGCGGCCTGCGGAATCGTAAACCGGGGTCGCCGTGGTGATGAGCTTTTTCCCCTCGCGCGACTGCAGAAGGTTCACCCGCGAGCGGGTGCGGAGCACCTCGAGCGTCGCGGAACGGTCGAAAACCCGCTGGTTTACCAGGTCGCGCATGTTGCGCCCCACCACGTCTTTTGCCTGCACGTTGTTGATGCGCTCGGAGGCGGGGTTGATGCGCACCACGTTCGCGTCGGCGTCGCAGATCCAGAGCCCGTCCGAGGAGGAGTCGATGATGGTGTCCAGTTCCCGGGTAAGTTCCTGGAAAAACTCCATCTGTTTCGCCATGTCCTCGAGCTCGGTGCTTTCCACGAAGACGCAGACCGCGCCCACCTGCTCCTGGTCCAGGAGCATCGGGCTCACCCGAACGAGGAAGTTCGACTCGATGCCGCGCACCGATATTTCCGCGTTGTTCCGGGAAGTTCCCAAAAGGCGCTGCGCCACCTTGGGCCAGAGCTCCGGGAGGACGTCGTTCAGGTGCACCCCCTGGAAGGCACCGAACCCCTCGCGGACGGCCCGGTTGGCGAGGATGATCATCCCCGAGGTGTTGACGGCGAGGATGCCTACCTCGACGGCGTTCACCATGGCCTGGTAGAAGTGGTCCGAGCGTAAATCACCGTTGCCTAAAAAACCGATCAGTTCCACAGGGTTGAGCGAGCTGTTCACGGGCTGCGTCTCCTTCTTCCCGGCTCATTTTGCGAGTGTTGCAAGCCGCTGAGGCGGTTTCGCGACGGTCGTTCACGGCGTCGCGGACGGGGGTGTTTCGGCGCATTATGCAGAATTGAATCAAATATTCAAGGATAAATAAAAAAGGAGGCTCAAACAGTCACTGCCCTTCATACCACTGTCACAGTCCTAAGTCCTTATTTTTCGCGTATGACATTTTCCGCTCTTTAAACAGGGAGACCCCTAGGCTCCTGTCTGTGCCCGTATGTGCAGATACATAGGTGCTCCATTGTATAAGGTTCGGTTCGTGTCTCAGCCGTGTTTACCTTTACGTCAAATCCCGATTTATGACTGGGCGCGGGCAGACGGCGGGTGCTTGGTACGGTCCTTGTAGTGGGGGATATTCCGACGACGCATTCTCATGCCGTCCGTGCCGATCCGCCACGTGGGCCGGTGTCCTCATCGAGCGACCCCGGCAGTCACAAATACTAGGCAAAGGAGCTGTATCCATGACCGCTGGTAACGAACAACTGATGGAGTTACGCAACCAACATGTTCCCGGAGGGGTCGCGCTTTTGAGCAACGCCTTCATCGCCAAGGCCCAGGGGGCCATCATGACCGACGTCGATGGGCGGGACCTGATCGATTTCGCCGGGGGGATCGGCGTCAACAACGTGGGGCACAGCCACCCCAAGGTCGTTAAGGCGATCCAGGAGCAGGCGGAGAAGTTCATCCATACCTGTTTCCATGTCGCTCCCTACCAGGGGTACGTTGAGCTCGCGCAGCGCCTGAACGAGCTCGCTCCCGGCAGCTCCGAGAAGAAGACCATGCTGGCCAACTCCGGCGCCGAGGCGGTCGAGAACGCCATCAAGATTGCCCGCTACGTGACCAAACGTCCCGGGATCATCTCCCTTGAGAACGGCTTCCACGGCCGCACCCTGATGACCATGACCCTTACCTCCAAGGTGAAGCCCTACAAGTACGGCTTCGGTCCCTTTGCGCCGGAGAGCTACCGCATCCCCTCCGCCTACTGCTACCGCTGCCCCTACGGCGAGAGCTACCCGAGCTGCCAGTGCGCTTGCGCCCACAAGCTCGACGAGTTCTTCACCGGTTACGTGGCGGCCGAGCAGACCGCGGCGGTGATCATCGAGCCGATCCAGGGTGAAGGCGGCTTCGTCACCCCGCCGAAGGAGTACTTCGAGATCGTGCAGGGGATCTGCAAGAAGCACGGCATCCTGCTCATCATCGACGAGATCCAGAGCGGCATGGGGCGTACCGGCAAGCTCTTCGCCATCGATCACTGGGGCATCGAGCCCGACATCATCACCACCGCCAAGAGCCTCGCCGGCGGCATGCCGCTTTCCGCGGTGACCGGCCGCTCCGAGATCATGAGCCTGCCGCACGCAGGCGGCCTGGGCGGCACCTATGGCGGCAACCCGCTCTCCTGCGCTGCGGCCCTTGCCGTCCTAGACATCTTCCTCAAAGACGGCCTGCTCGAGCATTCCGTGAAGCTCGGCGACCAGCTGCAGGAGCGCTTCGCGAAGATGCAGGAGCAGTACGAGATCATCGGCGAGGTGCGCGGCAAAGGGCCCATGCTCGCCCTCGAGCTCGTGCGCGACCGCAACACCAAGGCCCCGGCCGGCGACCTGGCGAAGAAACTCGTCAAGCTCTGCTTCGACAAGGGGCTCGTCATCCTCTCCTGCGGCGCCCTCGGCAACGTGGTCCGTCTGTTGATGCCGCTCGTCATCACCGACGAGCAGCTTGAGCGCGGTCTCGCCATCCTCGAGGAGTCCCTGGCAGAGGTGAACGCAGAGATCTAACGCAACTGCGGCGGCAACAACACGGCAACGGCAGTGTCCGGCATCTCACCGTTGGGGGAAGAGGTGCACAGGCACTGCCGTTGTCGTTTTGTAGCGCGAAACGTAGGCCTCGATCCCGGGTGGAGCATGACCTGTTAGTGATGATGGCGAGCTGGGTCCTTGCCAAGGCCGCGTTGCAAATGGCTTAGTGTGCGAGGCAGTCAAAGGTGAGAAAGGAGGTGGCGCATGACCGGGAAGAGCGAACCGCGGCACACGGTGATAGTTGGTTGTCTGGTCCGCAACGCCGAGAATCAGGTCCTGCTGATCCGCCACTATAGGCGCGGCTGGGAGATTCCCCAGGGGCACGTCGAAGAGAGCGAGAACCTCGTCGATGCCGCGAAGCGTGAGGTGGCGGAGGAGGCGGGGGTGAACGCCGAGATCGGTCCGCTAGCAGCCATGTGGTCCATGGTCTCGCCCAGCTCCGTGCTCATCTTCGGTTTTCTTGGGCGCTACCTTAGCGGGGAGCTAAACCCGACCGACGACAGCGAGGAAGCCGCCTGGGTTTCCGAGGAAACCGCCCTCGAAATGGTGGTGAGTCCCACCATGAGACAGCGGTTGGAGGCCTTGCTGTATTACGACGGCAGGGTCAGCTACCGGTCCTACTCGTTAAAACCCTACCAGTTGCACCTTGAGCGCGACCTGCTCTCCTGGCCCGACCCCACCCCGTAGGACGGGCCCCCGCCGCCTGCAAAATCCGGCTGTGCTATCGTCGGCCCAGCCGCTTCCTTCATGCATGATCCCGCACTCCGCAGTCACAGTCACAGTCACAGTCATAGTCATAGTCATAGTCATAGAGTGCGCCTCCACACTCAGCAGCCCATTTGACAGTTTGAAAACCCCTGTTTCAATTGTTCAGGCAAAAGTCACAGCGAGAGCATTTGGGGAGTTTGATAGGCTAACTTAGGGAGGTCTTAAATGAAAGGACACGAGAAAGTGGTTGCCACGCTGAACGCACGTCTGGCAGAGGAACTCACAGCAATAAACCAGTACTTCGTTCATGCTGAAATGTGTGAAAACTGGAATTACGAGAAGCTGCACGGCATGATCCGCAAACGCTCCATCGACGAGATGAAGCATGCCGAGAAGCTGATCGCCCGCATCCTGTTCCTGGACGGCATCCCCATCGTGAGCAACTACAACAAGATGCACATAGGTGCCGAGGTTCCGGTGATGCACGAGAACGACCGGCAGGCAGAGGAGGGGGCCATCAAGGGGTACAACGAGAGCATAAGGCTCTGCGTCGAGCTCGGCGACAACGGGACCCGTGAGCTCCTGGAGTCGATACTGCACGACGAGGAAGAGCACATCGACCTTCTGGAGGCCCAGCTCGACCAGATCAAGCAGATGGGAATCCAGAACTACCTGACGGAGCAGATCGACTGAAAAGTGTTGCCTCGGAAATGAGCGCTGCCGGATGGCGCCGTAACGCGCGTCGGGGATGAAAAAGGGATCGGGGAGCCGAAGCTCCCCGATCATCCAAGTAACACGTGGATTTTGTTCAGGCACTCCCTGAAATCGATCGGCTTTGAAATGTAGTCATCCATCCCGGCCGCGATGCAGCGCTGCTCGTCGTCTTTCATGGCGTGGGCGGTCATGGCGAGGATCGGGATCCTCCCGGCGCGCCCCCCCGCCTCGATCTCGCGTATGCTGCGCGTCGCCTCGAACCCGTTCACCCGCGGCATCTGGACGTCCATGATCAGCATGTCGAACGATGCTTCCTGCCACCTCGCCACGGCCTGGATGCCGTCCTCCGCGAACTCTATCTCGTAACCTATTCTGCCCAGCATCGTCCCAAGCACCTGCCGGATGGTGGGGTCGTCTTCGGCGACCAGCAGCCGGCGTCCCTTGCCGGTGCCCGGTGAGAAAGAAGCAGGCGCGACGGCCGGACGGGCCTCTTCCGACGCCCCATCAGCCACCCCCAGGCGTACCGAGAAGGAGAAGCAGCTTCCTTTCCCCCCTTCGCTTTCCAAAACGATGCTTCCCCCCATCCGCTCGATGATCTCCTTGCTGATGGCAAGCCCCAGCCCGGTTCCGCCATGGCTTCGGGTATCTGAGTCATCAAGCTGGCTGAAAGAGCTGAAAAGGAGGTGCCGTTTCTCCTCCGGTATCCCGATGCCCGTGTCGCGTACCGAGAAGCTGACCTCGACGGAGCCGTCCGGGGCGCGCGCTCCGCTGCGCAAAGCGATTTGTACGCCGCCGCGTTCGGTGAATTTCACAGCGTTGCCGACGAGGTTCGTCAGCACCTGGCGCAGCCGGACCTGGTCTCCAATGACGTGATCCGGCAACTGCTCATCGACCTGCAGGGCAAGCTCGAGCCCCTTGCGCCGCACCTCCGGCATCACGACCTCCACGGTCTGGGAGAGGCAGGCGCGCAGGGCGAACGGTTTCGGGTCCAGCGAGAATTTTCCCGCCTCGACCTTGGCGAGATCGAGCACGTCGTTAAGAATCCGCAGCAGAGACCGGGCGGAGCGCTGGGCGGTCTCGATATACTCGGTCCTCTCGGCGTCGTCGGCGGTCTGCAGGGCGAGGTCCAGCATCCCTAGCACGCCGGTCATCGGAGTGCGCAGCTCATGGCTCATGTTGGCCACGAACCTGCTCTTGGTATGGCTGGCCGCCTCGGCCACCTGCTTGGCCTGGCGCAGGCTCTCCTCCATCAGGTGCCGCTGCATGGCGATGGACACCTGGTCGGCAACCGCCTTCATGAGTGAGAGTTCGTCGTCGTTGAAACTGTTTCTGCTGCGCGTGCCGAAGGATAGCGTCCCCAGCACCCGTCCCTGCGACAACAGAGGGTGGCAAGCGTAGGCGCGGACCCCTAGGGACTTTACCAGCTCCGTGCGCGGGTCCGGTGTCTCCGGGATGTTCTCGGCGACGATCCTGCAGGCATCCCGTGCCGCGCACCCGCAGATCGCTACCCCCAGATCCAGGCGTTGGATCTCGGCCGCCTGTTTCTCGCCGATGCCCGCGCAAGCGTTCAGCTTCAGCACACCTTCGGCCTCGTCCAGCAGATAATTGAAAAAGACATCGCAACCGAGAAAATTCATGACCTCGCGACACAGCTCGTCAGCCAATTGCTGCGGTGCGCCGCTTTGCAGCAGCCGGTTCGCCGATGCCGCGAGAAGGTCGAGGCGCTGATTGGTCCGCTTCAGGGCTGCTTCGCTACGCTGCAACTCGGCGTTCAGTTCTTCTTTCTCGATCAGCTCTCTGGTGCGCTGCTCCAGGGCGGCCTGCAGTTGCGCCTCGCTGCGCTTTAGGGCCTGCTCGCTCTGTTCGAGGCTGCGGAACAGGAGCGCGGCGGGCTGCTTCAAACCGGTCGATACGATGGCCTGGTAGATCATAAAGGAGGAGAGAAAGAGGAGCAGGTGTCCGACGAGGTTCGCCTGCCCGTAGACACTCAGGTACTTCGTGAAGGCTAGGTCGGCGGCTGCACCGCTCAGCACGGCAACCAGGAGTGCGCTGAAAACGCGGCTGTCGAAACTGGCCCTGTTCTTGTAAAGCAGGACCGCTGCAGCAAGCAGGATGGATATGATCACGTACTCGCTGTAGATCTTGAACGGCGTGAGGCCGCTCCCTTCGATGAAACAGTCGGGAAAGTTTCCTGAGAATATGGCAAAGACGAGTAGGGCGCTTGCGGTGACGAAGGCCGAAAGTGCTGTCTGCAGGTGGAGTTTTCGGACTATGAAGAGTGGAGCGGCAAGAAAAGAGAGGCTGACCACGTAGCGAGAGGCGATCCAAAGCTGCGTGGGGAGGTTCGCATCGTATCCGATGAAGATGCCAAGGCCCTTGAAAGAGAAAGTGTGTAGAAGCTGCAGGACCGATGAGGTGGAGAAAGCAAGGGCGAGGAAAAGGAAGTAGTGGTTGTCCAGAAATCTACGAGAATTCCAGGCGATGAAAAAGACACCCAGGGTGACGATGGTGCAGAAGAGTTCGACCAGAGTGTGGAACAGCAGATATGAGTACAGGCTGCAGATGTAGAGGATCAGGACAGCGAGCGCGAACGTGACAAAGGAAACGACCTGCGTTTCAGTCCGTTGCATCACGTTGCCGGTGGCCACACCGCCCACGTCCCCTCCTAACCTCTTGCAGCGAGATTTCTTTGGGGCCAGTGCAGAACCCGCGATAACGATTGAGAACTTATCACTTTCTCATAAGGACAGTCAAAGGCTTTTTTAGGTTTTTGCGTACATTTAAATTCCATCTGGAGTATTATCCATAGGCTCATGTCTCGAAGTTTTAGGGGCAATACAGTAAGGCTCGATTTAATGTGGTATTTGTGCCTACTGGCGACAGTTTGGCTATGGTAGTATCGACGCGGTATACAGAGTTTTAACGAGGCGCATGAGTCTTTAAGGTGGGAGCATGAAACAGAGAAAGCCCGAGTTCATAAGAGGGGCGAGGGCCAATGTGCCTGTCGCCGCGAGCGCCATGGCCTATGGCAGCGTGCTGGGGGTGCTCGCCTCGCAAAAGGGGCTGAGCTGGCTCGACATGATGTACATGAACACCGCCGTCTTCGCCGGTGCCGCCCAGTTCGTCATGGTGGACATGTGGTCGCATCATCTTCCCATCCTGGAGATGACCCTTGCCGTGTTGGTGATCAACCTGCGTTACCTGCTGATCGGCGCTTCGCTGGATCCGCTTTTCTCCGGCAAGCGGCTTTTGCACAAGGTGGGGATGATGCATCTGGTCGCCGACGAAAACTGGGCGGTGACCATGTCTGAGCAGCGTCGGGGAAGCGCCAGCACCTGGTTTCTCTTTGGTGGAGGGGTGTTTCTTTACATGGCCTGGAGCAGCGGTACGCTCATCGGTCTGCTTGGCGGAGGCTTCATCACGAGGCCCGAAGATTATGCCCTGGACTTCGCCTTCACCGCGGTGTTCACCGCGCTGGCTGTCGGGGTGTGGCGCGGGAAGAGCGATGTCATACCCTGGGTAGCCGCTGGCGGCGCCGCCCTGCTTACCCATCACTTCGTGCCGGGAAAATGGTACATCGTGGCAGGCGGTCTTGCCGGTGCGTTAAGCGCGATGATCGGGCCGGGCGAGGCCGCGGTCGATGGTGAAGAGGAGGGGGAAGAGAATGCAGTCGGCTATTGAAACTCAGGTCATTATAGCGGTGGCGCTTGCCGCCGCGGTCACATATTCGCTGCGTCTGGGTGGGCTGCTGCTCGCCTCACGTTTCCCGCGCTCCGGACGTTTCCGCAGAGGCATGGACGCCCTTCCCGGTGCGCTGCTGTTCTCCCTGGTATTGCCCTCCATCGTCGCCGAAGGCGTGTGGGGGCTCATGGCCGCCGCACTTACCGGCATCGTCGTGATTCGTACCCGCAACACCCTCGCCGCCATGCTCTGCGGCATGCTGGTCATCTTCCTTGCACGAAGGTTCAGTTGAGCGCGGTTCATATCGGCAATTGGTCGCAGTTTCTCTTGTGAAACGCAGGCCTTAGCCTACTCCTCTGTCACATCCGTATAGTTTTTCCCTTGTTGTTCCCGTGCCACAAGCCTGGCTTGAGTCATTCGATCCCTGAGGCGGCCTCCTTAAGGAAGGCGGCCTCCAGACCGCCTAAATCTTCACCGTCTTGTAAAGGAAGTTCTTGAATCTAAAGAAGCGCTTCCTTTCTTCTTCGTCCTCCTGTGGATCGCCGGTGATGGCTTTCAGATGCCGGGCTACTTCGGGCATGCTCTTGCCGGCGGCACTCCGACTCCGCTCGACTACCAGCTTCACCACGTCGCGGGAAATCCTGCTCTGAGAGTAGGGCTCGTAGACCGCTTCCCAAAAATCCTTCCCCGTCTCTATCTCGGTCATGATGCTGCTGGCCACTTCTTCGGCCAAACGCTCGGAGGCCGGTACCATCTGCTCTTGTGCACCATCCCTGATGGCTTTCCTGATGTCATCGCCGGTCACAAGCTTCCCGCTCCTGAAAAACAGCGCCCGCAGCAGGATGCTTCGCAACTCGCGGATGTTCCCTTTGTAGTTGTGGCCGACGAGAGCTTCCTTGGCGTCGTTTGAGAGGCTCGGCTCGTCGTCGCGAACGGCTTCCTCGGTGCTTCGGTAAGTCCTGTAGAGCTTGCCGAGGAAGTGGGTGGATAGGTCGGGGATGTCCTCTCGCCGCTCGTTAAGAGACGGGACCACGACGGAGAGCTCGGTGAGACGGTGGTACAGGTCCTCACGGAAGTTCCCGAGGGCGATCTCTTTTCTCAGGTCTTTGTTGGTGGCGGCGACGAGCAGGACGCGGCTGATCCTCTCCCGGTTCTCGCCTAGACGGACGAAACCGCCGTTGTCCAGAAAACGCAAAAGCTGCACCTGGGTTTTCGGGTCGGCGTCGCCGATCTCGTCGAGGAAGACGATGCCGCCGGAAGCCTCTTCGAGGATCCCCTTGCGGTCGCTGTAGGCGCCGGTGAAGGCCCCCTTGATATGACCGAAAAGCTCGGAGTAGGTGAGGTCTCCGCTGTAGGCGGCGATGTTGGTCTTCTTGACAGGGAGCTCGCCGTCCGGGTTGATCTGCTGCCGGTACAGCTCGTTCAGCTTGTTGTACAGGTTGTTGAAGAAGAATTCCTTACCCGCTCCGGTGGGACCGAGCACCAGTATGGACGGCAGCCCGATGGTCGCCTCCTGCAAAACGTGGCGGCTCCAGAGGGCGATGCGGTTTGAAAGCGGTTGGGAAACGGTGTTGATGAAGGCGACGATCTCCTGCGCCTTGCGGCTGTTGCCGATGATGTTGCCGAGACGGTACGAGGAAACCTTCGGGTCCTTGTAGGCGATGTCGCTTTGCAGCTTGTTCACCTCGGACTGCAGGCGCTCGATGCGCTGGATGTCGGAGATGTGCCGGGACGTTAGGCGGTCGATAATCTGCAGGATACGCTTGTGCTCTTCGGTGAAATATCCTTCCTGCAGCGAGTTCAGGCAGATGACTGCGATCACCTCGTCGTCGCTGATCACCGGAACGGCCATCTCGCTCTTGATCAGCTCGTTCATGGGACGGTGAAAGCCCGAATGCTGCGAGGTGTCCGTGACCTCTCCGATGATCTTCGGCTCCTTTGTCCACGCGACGTAACCGGTCAGGCTGCGTTCCTGCACGGGGAGGTCTTCGCCGCCGATCTTGAAGGGCGGGATCTTCTTCTTGAGCCATTCCTTGTTCTTCGCCCCGACAATGGCACCTTCCTCGTTCTCAACCACCAGCCACTTCTCACCCTCGCGCTCCTGCACGATGGCTATGCTCCCGGTGTCCGCGCCGATCAGCTCGGTCGCCTTGGAAAGCACCTTGGTGAGGAAGGGATGCAGTCCCTCGTTGCGCTCCTGCAAAAGGTCGGAGATCTCGGAGAGGACCTTGATTTCCAGGTGCTCCCCGCCGACCTCGTTGATGACGCGCTCCACCATCTCGGCGTGGGTCTGAAGGAGTCCTTCCTCGAACTCGCTGAAGCTCGCCAACTCGCGGGTGAAGTAGTTGATGAGGCAGATGAGGCGGCGCGTGTCCGGCTCGAGGCGAGGCACCATGTAGAGAGTTCTCAGCCCCATCTCCTCGGTGAGGGCGCGACGCTGTATGGTCTGGTCCTGCAGATCGGCGATGAAGAGCGGTTTCAGGAGTTGGTCGTCGGTGACGACGCCCGCTTCGTTCACGTAGCGGGAGACGAGCGAGGTGCCGTGTTTCAGGTCGATGTTGCCGACGTTGTCATAGCGCTGTTTGAGCTCCAGGTTCTCGGCATGGCTTGCCAGCACCTCCATGCCGCCGCGCACCGGGATCAGCACCGACGCAAGGGTGAGCCCGTCGATCAGGTGCACCGCGGAGCGGACCATGAAGCTCGCGGCTTCCCTTTTCTTGTAGACCTCAACGCGGCGGGCCAGCAGCAGTTGCTGGTGGTACTTCCGGGCATGGTCCACCCGTTCTCCGGCGCGGGCGAGAAATGGGATGAGCATCTCGATGCGGTCGCGGGAGAGGAGTTCCCCGTCGACGCAGGCAACCCCGATGGATTTGCCGTTGCTGGTGATCGGAAGCATGGTGGTGCCGTCGATCTCGAAGCGTCGGGAAAAGTCCTGATCGAGCGGGAGACCACTGCTCGCGGGATGCAGGAATTGTGCGGGCATCTGGGTTACGAAGGTATTCGAAACGGCTGCTTCGGCGGAGATGATGGGGAAGGTTTCCTGGCGGATCTCGGTGGCAAAGCTGCCGCAGGCGAAAGCACAGGAAAGGGCGCCGCGGGTGAGGTCTTCCAGGTAGATTCGCACCCGCTCCTGATCGGAGACGAGGCGCGCTCCCTCGCCGACCAGGTGCAGCATCTCGTCGAGGTTCTCTTTCCCGTAGGCGGCGATGCGGTCGCCGAGCGTCTTTAGTTGTTGCTCTGTAGCAGCCATGTGCTCTCCTGAGTACATAATTTACACAGGGCACGGTAAAGGAATTGGGGGCTGGTGTCAAGGGGGGGATGGAAGTAATGGGACCGATAGGGCAGATGGGACTAGTGGGGGCAGATGGGAGGGGGCAGGGTATGTCGGGGCGAGATGATTCGCCCCGACGGAAAGGCGACGACTAACCGTTAGCCTCTGATTTAGTTGAACCCTTTCCTGAACTGATACAGCTCTTCGAGGTCCAGGCCGTTCAGCTCGAAGAACTCGCGCTCGAGCTCCTCGACGTAGAAACGGTCGAGGCCGGAGTTCTCCAGGAAGTCCTCGCGTAGCGCCCAGCTCTTCTCGAGGATGATCTGCGGCAGCAGGTTGTGGATGTACACCGCTTCTTTCTTGATGGTGAGGATCGCCTCGCGGAACAGGTGGTCGGGGATCTCGCCGTCGATGAGTTTCTTGTTCTTCAACTCCTCGGCGAGCTCCTTCTTGAGGGCATCCTGGTCCGCCTTGGTGGCGTACTTGGAGTAGAAATTGCGGATGCGATCCTTGATGTGAGCGAGCAGGGTGAGGTGCAGGCGCTCGTCGCTGTCGATCTTCACCAACTGCTCGAGAAGGCCGCTGGTGGTGAGGCGGTTTTCCTCGATGAGCTTGAGGCCCGCTGCCAAATGGCTCACCTTCTTCCTGCCGTAGATCCCAAGGTACTTGTCCTCGAAGATGCCGGAGAGGAAGAGCTTCGTGAAGAGGTCGGGGGCTAGCATGTCGAAGGCGTGCTTGTTGCCGAGCAGGCTTCGGATCATCTCCTCGGAAATCCTCACGTTCTCCATGAAGGCGAG
The DNA here is from genome assembly GCF_004917065.1 of Geomonas ferrireducens. Classification (NCBI taxonomy): domain Bacteria; kingdom Pseudomonadati; phylum Thermodesulfobacteriota; class Desulfuromonadia; order Geobacterales; family Geobacteraceae; genus Geomonas; species Geomonas ferrireducens. The sequence goes on along the minus strand of NZ_SSYA01000001.1, from coordinate 788,635 downwards.
CTGGTTGATCGCCGAGGAGGTCGCGTCGTAGCGGTCGAAGTAGGTGATGATGTAGGAGTAGCCTTCCAGGATGGATATGTCGGCGCCGTCGCGGATCTTCTCGTCGCAGGCCTTGCTGGCGTCAAGAAGCATCTCCTCGAAGGCGTGGTCGCGGTTCTCCGCAGCCTGTTTTTTAGCGTAGAGGAGTTTCAGCATGTCCTCAGCGTCGATGGTGCTCTCGATCTGCCGCTCGGAAAGGAACATCCCCTCCAGGATGGTGCGGGTCTCGGAGATGTAGTTGCTCTCCTCCAGGTCGACCAGCTTCTTGTCCTTCTTGAGCATCTCGTCCAGGGTGTAAAAGAGCGCCCCGGGGATCTTGTTGCGCACCGAAAGGGTCTTGAGGCGCGTCAGGCGCGCGTTCTCGAGCTTGTTGATCTCCCCCTTGCGGTTGCAGGCGATCAGGATGTTCTTGTACTCGTCGACGATGCGCCGGTTGTCGGGATGCTTGTACATCACGTCGATCCGGATTCTCTCCTGCTGATAGCGGTCGATGCCGTAACGTTCGGCAAGGACGGCCAAGGACTGGAACTCGGAGTCGGTGATCTTCTTGTTGTTGAAGTAGAGCGCCTTGAAGGCCTCGCTGTACTCGCGGTGCCGGACGTTGATCAGCTTGAAGAGGAAGAGGTGGGCGTTGGGGTCGTCGATGATGTCGAGGATTTCCCGGATGATCAGGTTATCCTGTTCTTCGCCGACCGCACCTGAGCGCTTGAGTGCCTTCCCCAGCACCCTGAGGATGCGCTCCTGCTGCTCGTGCATGGGGGCGGAGAAGTCGGCCCCGGTAAGGGCGAAGAAATAGTTGAAGATGGCGTTGCCGTCGAAGAAGATCTTGTCGTAGCTTACGTACCCTTCGGTGCGCTCGCTGAACCTCAGCGTGCCGGAGCGGTTGTCGTAGTGGGTGCCGTAGATGATGAGGCGGTTGGAGACGTCTTCCTTGGCGAGGTCGGCGATCGGCTGGTCCACCCCGAACATGTACTCGCAGAAGGAGCCGCCGTTGCCGCGGTGGCTGATGCCGTTCTTGCCGATGATGAACTCGTTGCCGGGAGAGAAGAAGCGGATCTCGCCTGGATCGGTCGGATCGGTGTTGAAGAAGTACCGGTTGTACGCCTCGCTGCCCGCCGTGATGGCGTAGAACTCGATCTGGTCGTTTGCATAGCCGTGCAGCCGAATGTCTCTGAACATCAGTTCCGTCCGTTCTTCAGGTCTTAGTTCCTCAAAGCTCGAGCGTCATGCCGTCGTAGGCGAACTCCACCCCGTCTGGGAGGCGCTCGCCGTCGCTGTGGTGCACCTCGTGGGTCAGGTGGGTCAGCACGGTGCGGCGCGGTTTCAGAATCTCGGTCATCCTCAACGCACCCTCGATGTTGAAATGGTTCGGGTGTGGAGAGAAACGCAGGGCGTCGATGATCATCAGATCGAGCCCCTGCAGAAGCTCCATGGAGGCTTCCGGTATTTCGCTGCAGTCGGTAAGGTAAGCAGCGTCGTCGAAGCGGTAACCGGTAGCCAGGAAGGAGCCGTGCCTGATGGGGACGGGCGTGATCCGGCAGCCGAACAGGTCGAAGGGGACCTCCACCGGGTGCGATTCCATAAGCGGTGAGTATCCCTCCGAGCAGAGTCCCTCGAAGATATAGGAGAAGGTGCCGCGCACCTGTCCGATGGTGTCCGGGCTGCCATAGCACGGGATCACCTTGCGGTGAATGAAATGGAAGCCACGCAGGTCATCTATGCCGTTGATGTGGTCGGCATGGGTGTGGGTGAGCAGAACGGCGTCGATCTGCGGTACCCCTTCCCTGAGCGCCTGCGTCCTCAGGTCGGTAGAGGTGTCGACGAGGATGCGCTGCCCCTGGGACTCGACCAGGATCGAGGCTCGTGTTCTTTTGTCGCGCGGGTCAGAGGAGCCGCAGACCTGGCAGTGACAACCGACCATGGGGACACCGGTCGAGGTGCCAGAGCCGAGGATGGTAATTTTCATGTGTCGCACCTCGGAATGGTGCGTAAGGTACCATGAACGTTTGAGTGAGGCAAGGGTTTATCCCTTGCCTAGTGCGGGTTTTGAGGCTATTATCTGAACCTGCCGCGGTAGCGGCTTTTTAATGATGCGGTGAAAATACTCCTGTAGAGGTTCTTAATGCGTGTCGGCATTGTCGCCCCCAATTACTATCCTGCTGAAACCGGCAACGCCGTTACTGTAAGACGTATCGAGAGCGAACTGAGGCTTCTTGGCTGCGAGGTGCAGGTATTCCCGGTGGACCGTCTGTCGGGAGAGCGCCTGCAGGAGGCGGTAAGGGAGTTCCAGCCGCAGCTTTTGCATGCCTTCCATGCCTACCACGGCGGGCGCGTGGCCTACGCGCTCTCGAAGCTGCTGTCCATTCCCTATCTGATTACCTTGACCGGTACCGACGTGTACCAGGCGCTGTGCGATCAGCGCGGGCTGGAGATGCACGGTGCGCTGCGCGGTGCCGCGCGGCTGGTCGCGTTCCACGGCTGCGTGAAGAAGCGGCTTGGCGAACACCTGCACAGCCTTGAGGCGCGCACCGTCCTGATCCGCCAGGGGGTCGAGCTTCCCAAGGAATTCGCTTCCGTTGCGTCCGCGGAAGGAAAAGGCGAGTTCACCTTCCTGCTTCCTGCCGGCCTGCGTCCGGTGAAGAACGCGATGTTTCCCCTGGCGCCGCTTGCCGAGCTGCACGCACGCTACCCGCAGCTGCGCCTTGAGCTGGCCGGCCCGGTGCTCGACACGGCCTACGCCGCCGAGGTGATGGAGGCCCTGGAAAGCTGTCCCTTCGCCCGATACCTCGGCGTCGTGCCCCATGATTCCATGGGAGCGCTCTACCGGCGGGTCGACGTCGTGCTGAACACCTCCCTCACCGAGGGGGGGATGGCAAACACCGTGCTGGAGGCATCGGCCTACGCGAAGCCGCTCCTCGTTGCGGACATCGAGGGGAACCGTTCCATCGTGAAAGACGGCGTGAACGGTCTCGTGTACCATGGCGCCGCTGAGTTTAAGGCCAAGGCCAAGCAGTTGCTGACCGACGCCCATCTGCGCGAACGTCTGGGTAAAAACGGCCGCGACCTCGTGCGCGAACAGTGCTGCCCCGAGAAGGAAGGGCAGGCCTATTATTCTCTCTACCAGGAGATCCTCGCCGAAGCGTAAAAGCTTTCCTGATCAGTCCCCGACCAAGCCTTCCGCTACGTCCTGCCATTGAGTAAGCCCCTCCCCCCAGAGTGGGGAGGCTGAGAGGGGGGAAGCCGGGTCGAGCTGCTAAGCTCCCCCTCCCTGTCCCTCCCCCTCCGGGGAGGGTACGTCTCGGCAACTTTTTCAGAAGCCATGCCCCTTAGCGCATTACTTCCACCTTCCCTCTCCCCACCCCGTGCACCGCTTAAAATCAAATTAATCATTGCCAATGAATCCGGTTCCCGTAGACTATCCCTTCGTGACAAAAGGGAGGGAAGACATGAACCGAATCATCGACATCACCGAGCTGGCTCTGCGCGATGCCCACCAGAGCCTCATCGCTACGCGCCTCGGCATCGAGGACATGGTCCCCGTCTGTGAGGATCTCGACAACGCCGGGTTCTGGTCCCTTGAATGCTGGGGGGGCGCCACCTACGACGCCTGCATCCGTTTCCTGAACGAGGACCCCTGGGTGCGGCTCAGGACCTTCAAGTCGCTCATGCCCAAAACGCCGCTGCAGATGCTCTTGCGTGGTCAAAACCTTCTGGGATACCGCCACTACCAGGACGAGGTGGTGGACCGCTTCGTCGACAAGAGCGCAGAGAACGGGGTCGACGTCTTCCGCATCTTCGACGCCCTGAACGACCTGCGCAACATCGAGCGTTCGGTCAAGGCGGTCAAGAAGTGCGGCAAACATGCCCAGGGTGCCATCTCCTATACGGTAAGCCCGATCCACACCACCCAGGCCTACGTGGATCAGGCGAAACGGCTAGTTGAAATGGGGTGCGACTCGATCTGCATCAAGGACATGGCGGCGCTCATCAAGCCCCAGTCGGCCTATGAGCTCGTGCGCGGCATCAAGGAGAACTGCGGGGAGCAGACCCGGGTGCAACTGCACGTGCACGCCACCACCGGCGTCACCATGGTGAGCCTCATGAAGGCGGTGGAGGCGGGTGTCGACTGCGTGGATACCGCAGTGAGCTCGATGAGCCTAGGCCCGGGGCACAACCCGACCGAGAGCTTCGTCGAGATGCTGGAGCATACCGGGAACAGCACGAGGATTGACCTTGCGCGCATGCTGCGCGTGAAGGAGCACTTCTCGAAGATCCTGCCGCGCTACCGCGAGTTCCTTTCTACGGTCACCGGCGTGGAGACTGAGATCTTCAGGAGCCAGATCCCCGGCGGGATGCTCTCGAACATGGAGAGCCAGTTGAAGCAGCAGGGGGCGGCGGACCGGATGCATGAGGTGCTGGAAGAGATCCCGGTGGTGCGCAAGGACACCGGTTACGTGCCGCTGGTGACCCCGACCAGCCAGATCGTCGGAACCCAGGCCGTGCTGAACACTCTGATGGGGCGTTACAAGGTGCTCACCGGGGAATTTGCCGACCTGATGCTCGGCTATTACGGCGCCGCTCCGGGTGTGCTGAACCCGGAGGTGGTCGAGATGGCGCGGCGGCACGCGAAGAAGGACCCTATCGATGTGCGTCCCGCCGACCTGTTGGAGCCGGAATGGGGCAAGCTGCGCGCGGCGGCGCTGCCGCTTGAAGGGTGCGACGGCAGCGACGAGGACGTGCTCACTTACGCGCTCTTCCCGCAGGTGGCGCCGAAGTTCTTCGCCACCCGGCACGAGGGGCCGAAGAACGTCGGGCGCGATCCGGAGACCGGCGCGTCGGAAACCAACATCCCGGAGGGGCATCCAGGTAAAATTACCGGCCCCGTCACCTACACGGTCACCCTGAGCGGACAGCAGCACAAGGTCACCGTGGCGCCGTACGGCCAGGAGTAACGCCGCGCGCCGAGGAGGGCTCATGTCTATAGACGAGAAGGTCAAGGAGCTGAACGAGAGGAAAGAGCGGCTGAAGCTCGGCGGTGGACGGACGAAGATCGACGAGCAGCACGAACGGCAAAGCCTCACCGCCCGGGAGCGCATCGAGAGCTTGGTCGACAAGGACAGCTTTCAGGAGATCGGACTCTTCGCCCGGCATCGCTGCACGAATTTCGGAATGGCCGGAAAGGAATTCGCTGCGGAAGGGGTGGTCACCGGAGCGGGTAGCGTCGGGGGGCGGTTGGTGCACCTTGCGAGTCAGGATTTCACCGTCGCCGGCGGTTCCGCGGGTGAGGTGCACAGCGACAAGATCGTCCAAGCGATGCTCGCCGCGCTGAAGACCGGCACCCCCTTCGTGTTCATGAACGACTCCGGCGGCGCAAGGATTCAGGAGGGGATCGACTCGCTGGCTGGCTACGGCAAGATCTTCTATCACAACGTCATGCTCTCCGGGGTGGTGCCGCAGATCTCGCTCATCTGCGGTCCGTGTGCAGGCGGCGCCGCGTACAGCCCGGCCCTCACAGATTTCATCATCCAGACGGCGAACGCGAGGATGTTCATCACGGGGCCATCGGTCATCAAGGAAGCGACCGGTGAGGAGATCACCGCCGAGGCCCTTGGCGGCCCGCTTTCCCAGATGAACTACGCCGGGGTCGCGCACTTCGTCGCGGAAAACGATCTGGTGGCGCTGCGCATCTGCAAGAGGCTCCTCTCCTTCCTTCCTTCCAACAACCTCGAGGATCCGCCCCAACTCGAGGCGGACGACATCGTGGTGCCGGACAAGACGCTGAACACAATCGTCCCGGCCGATCCGAAGAAGAGTTACGACGTGCGCCAAGTGATCACGCGCCTTGTGGATGGCGGCGACTTCCTCGAGGTGCAGCCGCTTTTCGCAGCCAATATTGTGGTCGGTTTCGCCCGCATCCTCGGGCGGAGCGTCGGTGTGGTGGCGAACCAGCCGAGCGTGCTCGCCGGCGCACTGGACATCAACGCCTCGGACAAGGGGGCGCGCTTCGTTCGTTTCTGCAACGCCTTCAACATCCCGCTCATCACGCTGGTGGACGTGCCGGGATTCCTCCCCGGCGTGCAACAGGAGCAAGGGGGGATCATCAGGCACGGCGCCAAGATGCTCTTCGCCTACTCGGCGGCCACCGTCCCGAAGATCACCGTGATCATGCGCAAGGCCTACGGCGGCGCTTTCCTGGCCATGTGCGGCAAGGAACTGGAGACGGACCGGGTCTTCGCGTGGCCGACCGCGGAGATCGCGGTGATGGGGCCGCAGGGGGCGGTGAACGTGATATTCCGCAACGAGATCGCGCAGTCCGAAGATCCGCAGCAGAAGCGCCGGGAACTGATCGAGTCGTACCAGAGCACCTTTGCGACCCCCTACGCGGCGGCTGCGCGGCGTGACGTCGACGACATCATCGAGCCGGCGGAGACGAGACGTCATCTCGCCATGACGCTCGACATCCTGCACACCAAGCGGGAGTTCCGCCCCATGAAGAAGCACGGCCTGATCCCACTTTGAGGAGGCTTACCGTGGAAGAACATGCAGGGAAACATGAGGAGGTAACCCCGGAATTGTTGATGGTGATGGCGGCATCCATCGCAGCCTATCTGGGGAAGAACGTACGCATCCGCAGGGCGAGGTTCGTCGATCCCATGCAGGCGAACGCCTGGGGGCAGTCGAGCCGCGTCGTGCTGCAGGCGTCGCATAACTTGAACCTCAGAAGAGGGTAGTAAAAGGAGACCACCGTGCAACTGACCATGACGATCGACGGAAAGAAGTATCGGGTTGACGTGGAAGTCGAAGAGGGCGAAGAGGTTCGGCTGGCCGAATCGTTCCCTACTACGACGGTGCAGGCGGTGACGCCCCCTTCGGGCGCAATGCCGATGGCCGCCCCCGCCCCGGTTACCGGCGCTCCCCCAGGCGGCACGGCGGCATCGGACAAGATCTGCTGGAGCCCGATTGCCGGCGTTGTTTTCAAGGTCGTTGCGCAGGTCGGCCAGCACCTGGAGGTGAACGATCTGCTCGTCGTCCTGGAGGCGATGAAGATGGAGACGAACATCACGGCGCACATGTCCGGTACCGTGGATAAGATCCTCGTTTCCGTGGGCGAAGCTGTACAGCCGGGACAGCCCATCGCGGAGTTCGCGTAAAAATGACCGACTCCATTGATGTCGACAGCTGTATCACTAGGTGATATAGTGGCGGCTCAAGTTGAGGTGAAACAAGATGAGTGAAATTTTGGACATAGCTGATGAAATGGCGCGTGAATTGTTCGAAGCCGGCATGATGGATGACCTCACCTTCCGACAGATACAGGCGTTGTGCCTCCCACGTAAGAAACCATACCGGCCGGAAGAGATCAAACAGATCAGGATGGCCTGTCATGCCAGTCAGGCTGTTTTTGCGTCACTTCTAGGTATAGGTAAAAGCACTGTACAACAATGGGAACAAGGGGTGAAGAAGCCGAGTGGCCCTGCGTTGCGACTGCTGGACATCGTAGACCGTAAAGGGCTTGCTGCCCTGCGTTAACAAAGGGAAAAGTCTGAGGAGTGAGATGTATAGTGTTTTTTGAATGCAAAGGGTATAATCGCCGGTAGTGGTAACAACAAGGCTTTAGAGGAGGCAGGAAATGAAAAGGATAAGGCTGCTGATGCTGGTGGTGCTGGCTGCGTTCTTTGCTGTCTCAACCGGATATGCCGCTGAGCACAGCTTCAAGGCAAAACTGACCCCGAAGGAGGAAGTGGCAAAACCTGACGCCAAATCTTCCGGGAAGGCCGAATTCAAACTCAGCAAAGACGGCAAGGAGCTGACTTACAAGCTCCACGTTAAGGACGTGGTCGACGCCAGTGCGGCACACATCCATGTCGGCAAAAAAGGGGAGAATGGTCCTCCGATTGTCGGGCTCTTCAGCGGTGGCAAGAAAGGGAAATTCAGCGGTGTCCTCTCGGAAGGTAAGGTCAGCGGCAACGACCTGATGGGCGACTACAAAGGTAAATTCGACGAGCTGGTAAAACTGCTTCGTTCGGGCGATACCTACGTGAACGTCCACACCGACAAGTACCCGGACGGCGAAATCCGCGGGCAGATCAAATAACGGCTAAAGCGGCCGTACAATAAACAAGCCCGCCGGCACTGGTTCCATGGACCACCTGCCGACGGGCTTTTTCTTTGGTTCGTCCCAAGACAACAAAGGTCAGGGAAAGTGAGACCATCGAGCACGATGGTTCGGGAAATTCGCTGGAACATGGAGACAGCTCCCACGAAGCTCTGCATGAGCCCAAACGTTCCCCCCTTTGCGAAGGGGGGACAGGGGGGATTTGCCTCTGCCAAGGTATGCAAGAAATCCCCCTAAATCCCCCTTCGCAAAGGGGGGACTTAAGCCCTTTACGGCTCCTCGATCAGCACCGCCTCGCTTACCTCGGCCTCCGCGCCGCTGCCGAAGTCTACGCCCAAAATCGCCTTCGCCTCATGCTCAGGCAGCTCCTCTATCCCCTGCATCTTCCTCTGGATGCGCCTGGTCCTTGTGGCCGCGGTGTCGATGCTTGAGGATGCCTCGTCCAGCTTTTTCCTGGTCTTGTCCAATAGAGTCCCGAAGGTCATGAACTCGGTCTTGATCGCGCCCAGAAGGCGCCAGACGTCGCTGCTGCGCTTCTCGATTGCCAGCGTTCTGAATCCGAGGCTCAGCGACGAGAGGAGGGCGGCGATGGTGGTGGGGCCGGCGACGATCACCTTGTGCTCACGCAGGATGGCGTCGAAAAGCCCGGGGCGGCTCAACACCTGCGCGTAGCTTGCCTCGTTGGCTAGGAACATGACTGCAAAATCGGTGGTCTCCGGCGGCGCCAGGTACTTGTCGCAGATCAGCTTCGCCATCCCCTGGACTGTCCTGTCGAACTGCTTCGTTGCCTCGGCTACCGCGGCCAGGTTTCCCTGTTCTTGCGCCTCAACCAGACGCAGGAAGTCCTCCTGCGGGAACTTCGCATCGATGGGGAGCCAGAGCGGTTTGTCGTCCTTGCCGGGAAGCCGGACCGCGAACTCGACGCGGGCGTCGCTGCCGGGCTTGGTGGCGACGTTGGAGCTGTACTGGTCCGGGGTGAGGATCTGTTCGAGCAGGTTGTGCAGTTGCACCTCGCCCAGCGTTCCGCGCGTTTTGATGTTGGAGAGGACCTTTTTCAGATCGCCGACGCCGGATGCCAGCGATTGCATCTCGCCCAGTCCCTTGTGCACCTGTTCCAACTGCCCGCTCACCTGCTTGAATGATTCACCAAGTCGCTTCTCCAGGGTCTCATGCAGCTTCTCGTCCACCGTGGCGCGCATCTGCTCCAGTTTCTTCGAGTTGTCCTCCTGCAGCCATTTGAGCCTGAGCTCGACAGTCTCGCGCAGCTTGTCCAGTCGCTGTTCGTTGCTTGCGGTGAGGGCGCCCAACTGCTGCGTAAATCCTTCCATTTGCCCCTTTTGCAGCGACGCGATGTCGACCATCCGTTTCTGCACCGCCTCACCGAACTGTCGCAAGCTGCCGCCCAGCTCCTCCCGGTTTCGGCGTAGCTCGTCCTGAAGGGTCCGCTCCAGTCGCTCGAGTCCCTTCTCCAACTGATCGAAGCGCGCCTCGGACGAGGTGAGCCGTTTCAGGTGCAGGTAACAGAGGATGGCCACGGTGAAGGTGGCGGCGAGTAGAAGCAGCAGGATGAGTTGCAGCAGGTCGGTTCCCATGGCTACTCCGGTAGCGATTTAAGGAAAGAGATCATGGTCTCGTTGAAGATTTCAGGCTGTTCCATGTTCACCATGTGCCCTGCCTTTTCGATTACTTTGCTCCGGCAGCCGGCAAGTCCATGGATCAGCGTCTCGGCGGTTTCTGCGGGGGCGGCACGATCTTCCGCGCCTGCGATCACCAATGAGGGGTGCTTGAACGTGGGGAGGAGGGCTGTGTAGTCCTTGCGGTTGCGCATGCCGAGCAGACCGCCGGCGAGCCCCTGCGGACGGGTTTCGCGCATCCACGCGGTGACGCGGGCGATCAGCGCCGGGCTTTCCTGCGAGGTCTCCGCCGCGAACAGCAGTTCAGCGAATATCTTGATGATCGGGTTGGCGCCGAGCCTCTCAGCCTCCGCGGCCATGGCCTTTCTCCGCTCGCGTCCCGCTTCGTCGTCCGCGTTGCTGCGGGTCGCGATGAAGCAGGCGGCACGGACCCTTTCCGGGTAGCGCTCCAGGAGGTTCATGAGGACGTAGCCCCCCATGGACATGCCGCCGATGACCGCTTTGTCGATCTTCAAAGCATCCATGAGGGCGATCATATCTTCGGCGAGAAGTTCCATGCTGTAAGGCCCGGCGGGTGCGTCGCTTGCGCCGAAGCCGCGCAGGTCCGGGGCGATGACACGGTAACCGGCGTCGGCAATCGGCTTCAGTTGCGGCTGCCACATCTGGCGGTTGAGAGGAAAGCCGTGGATGAGCAGGACGGCAGGGCCTTGGCCTGCTTCATCATAGGCGATGTTTATATCATTAACGGTGCAGTGCATGGTTGCTCCTTGGTAGTGGATGAAGTGGGTCTCCCGTAGGGCGAGGGAGGGCTTGTGAAGGCATGCGGAGGTCAGATGATTGGCCCCCAAAGGCGTTCGCGCAGGCCTGACCGTCGGACAACGCGACGCTCAACTGTGGAGAGGAACAGTTCTTCTGTGGATAGAATCTCGGCGGAGCTCTTCGCCCTGGTGATCGCGGTGTACAGCAGTTCCCGCGTCAAGACCGGCGTGTCGCGGTCGGGGAGGACGAGCAGGACGCGGTCGAACTCGGAGCCCTGGCTCTTGTGCACGGTCATGGCGAAGGCGCACTCGTACTCGGGGAGCCTGAGCGGCAGCACCTTGCGCATCCCCCCGGAGCCGGAGGGGAAGAAGGCGCGCAGCTCGCCGCCGGACTCGGCATCGGGAAGGATGAGTCCCACGTCGCCGTTGAAGAGTCCGAGGTTGTAGTCGTTTTTGCTGATCATGACGGGCTGCCCCGCGTACCAGCGCCCGTGCGGATGGATGAGCCCGGCTTGCGCCAGGCGCTGCCGTACGAGCTGGTTGACGGACTCGACTCCGTACGGCCCGCTGCGCATGGCGCACAGGATGCGGAACCGGCTGAACTTGGCGAACGCCTCTTCGGGGCTCTGCTCGTGCAGGTATTCCGCATACCCGTCGGTGATGCGCTTGGCGAGGGCGTCGGCCAAGCCACCGGCGGGGGGAAGTGATGCCAGCGAGACCTCGGGGAGGGCCGGATCGAGGCAGGCGGCAAGGGCCGCGGCGGCGTCTCCTGCGTTCACCAGCGCGCCGATCTTGCCGATACCGCCGGTGGACGAGAAACGGTAGCTTTTCTTAAGCAGCACCACGGCATCGCCCAGCGGTCCCAGCCCCGGCTGGACGGAGACGGCATCGCCCGCAACTTCGGCGGCGAGCGCTGCGAAGTCGGGGGAGAAGCCGTGCACGGCGCCGGTGTCGCACATGTCGCCCAGCACCGCACCGGCCTCGACGGAGGCGAGCTGGTCCCGGTCGCCCAGCAGGATCAGGCGGGTGTCCCGGCGCAGGGCGCAGAGGAGCTTCGCCATGAGCGGCAGGGAAACCATGGACGCCTCGTCCACGATGACGACGTCGTAGGGTAGCGGATTCTCACTGTTGTGGCGGAAGCCGCTCGATCCCTTCAGGTATCCGAGGAGCCGGTGCAGGGTGAAGACGTCCTCCGGGATGAGGCCGCGCACCTCCTGTCCCGCCTTGTCCAGACCGGCGGCGATGGATTCCTTCAGTCGCGCGGCTGCCTTACCGGTGGGGGCGGCGAGGGCGATGCGTAGGGCGCTCCCGGTGCCCATGGCTTCCGCCTGCTCCAAAAGGAGTGCCAGCACCTTAACCACGGTGGAGGTCTTACCGGTGCCCGGTCCGCCGGAGATGACGCAGAAGCGCCTGGTTACGGCTGCAAGGGCGGCGACCCGTTGCCAGTCCGTTCCTCCCGGCGTTGCGGGGAAGAGGCGGGCAAGGCCCTGCTTGAGACGCTCGCGGTCGAACTGGGCGGGCTCGCCGCGCTTGAGGATCGCCTCCGCGAGTTCGTTCTCGTAGCGCCAGTAGCGCTGCAGGTAGAGCCGGTCCGCTTGGTCCAGGATGAGCGGCTTGAATTCGCCGGGATCCCCGACCACCGGCGCGGCGGCAAGGCGCTCGCGCCAAGTCGCAACCGACTCGAGCCGGTACCCGGCGGCACGCCCTTCATCGAGCGCGCCGGCGAGATCCAGGCAGACGTCCCCGGCCGTCACGCCGCGGCTCAAAAGGGCCGCCGCCGCTTCCAGGTGGGGATCACGGCTTCCCGCCTGCCTACAGATGAAGGCGGCGAACTGCCGGTCTATGTCGTTTAATTGCGCTCCTTCAGGAGTCATGGGGCACCTGTAAATCAAAAAAGCATCAACACAGAGGACACCGAGGTCCACAGAGGTCATGGAGGAAAATCGACTTCAGGGGTAAAGCAAAACGTCCCCTCGCCCACCGGGAGAGGGCTAGGGTGAGGGCGCCGGAAGCGCCAATTACTCACTTCGTGGCAACGCCCTCACCCGCCCTTTGGGCACCCTCTCCCGGCGGGAGAGGGAACTATGTACAGATCCTTCCGGCTTTCCGGTCTTTGTTCTCTTAGAACAAATCCAAGCTCAACTGCTGATCCGCCGCTTTCTTGCTCTTTTTGTCCACTCTCCCTCGCCCACCGGGAGAGGGCTGGGGTGAGGGCTGCGCTTCCTCGTGCTGCACCGTCTCCGGCAACAGCACGGCGGCGAGTTCGGTAATGAACTCCTTCGGCGGTCGGTCGGCGAAGACGCCGTGTCCTGTACCGTCGACACCGCGCAGGAAGAGGTAGAAGATCCCACCGAAATGGCGGTCGTAGTCGTAATCCTGGACGCGCAGCCGCAGGTAGTTGTCGAGCGCCACGGTGTAGAGGAGGTACTGCAGCGGATAGAAGTTCTCCTCCATCTCGCGCCTGAGCGCAGCCGGGCCGTAGTCCGAAGGAGCGTTGCCCAGGTGGTTCGACTTCCAGTCCACGATGTAGTAGCGCCCGCCATGCTCGAAGATGAGGTCGATGAAACCGAGCAGCATCCCCCGGACCGGCGCGAAGGAGAGCCGGGAGAAAAGCTCGGCCATATCCACCGGGAAGACGGCCTCCGCCCCCCGTGCGGCCATGAATCGCTCCGCCGCTTCTTTAAGCCGCTCCGAGGTAAGTGCCGCGAGTGGGAAGAAGAACTCAAGCTCGGTGAGGCGCCGCTCCGGCCCTACCTCTGCCAGGGGGATTCCCTGTTCTCCAAGCGGGGCCGTAAGGACGTTCTCCACCATGTCGCACACGGCCTGTTTCCAGTCGGTGGAGAAACCGTGCTTGTCCAGCTCGTCCTCGACCAGCGGCGCGAGCCGCTCGGCGCTCCGCGTGAAGTCGAGCTCCTCGAAGATCTTGTGCAGGAAGATGCCCGCTTTCGCCCCCTTGGGGAAGGCGAAGATGCCGGTAGGCTCCACGTCGCGCGCCGGGTTTTCCTCGCCCAAGCTTTCCTCGTCGTGGTCGGGCAGCTCGGCGGTGTGGGACGCGTGGTGCCGGCTGCTGGAAAGGGAGGTGAAGCTCGCCACGCGCCAGTCGCGGGAGATGGCGCCGGTGAACACCAGCGGTGCCAGTTCGGGCGCCTTCTCCTCGCTCGCCCGGTATCCCTGCAGGTCGGCTGGCGGCATGGTCAGCACCTCGATGTTTCCGGGGGACGAGGTTGCGAGCTCTCCCAGACGCTCGAGGATGTCGTCGTCGCTGATCGCCACCTGCCCTTTGACCGCGCTATGCCCCGGATGCAGCAGGTAATGCAGGGAACTGTCGCCGGCGTCCTTGAAGGCGCCCCAGATGACGTAGGTGCGGTGCTTGCCTCGGGTTAGGGCGACGTAGAGCAGGCGCAGGCTCTCGGCGAGCGCTTCCTGTGCCGCCTTCGCCCGGCTTTGTTCCATCTCCGGCGAACCGATGTCGAGGACGACACGGCCGTTGCCGTCGTGAAAGAGGGCACCCTCGTCCTTGCTGCCCGGCTCGGCCCATGAGAACGGGAGAAAGACGATCGGGTACTCGAGCCCCTTGCTCTTGTGGATGGTGACGAGTTGTACCGCTTCCTCGTCAGTCTCCAGGCGTACCTCGTACTCTTCCTTCTTGGGATCTTCGGTGATGCGGCCGGAGAGCCAGGTTACGACCCCTTCCATTCCGAGGCGCTCCTTCACCTGGGCCTGGTGGATGGTCTCGACCGCGTGCAGCACGTTGGTGAGGCGCCGTTCCCCCATCGGCCCGGCGAGCAGCCGCTCGCGCACCTTGCGCCGCTCCATGAACTGCAGCGCCATCGCCATGCAGCTCCCGGCGTTCCAGGTGTCGTGGTAGTCCCGGAACTCTTCCAGGATCTCCTCCCACTTGTCCTCGTCATCGATGAGCTCTGCGAGCTCGGTGCCGGTGACTCCGACCAAGTCGGTCGCCAGCGCGCCGCGCAGAAGCGCCTCGTGTCCCGGCTGCGCCACGGCGCTCAAAAGCCTCAGCAGTTCGGTCGCCTCCTCGGATTCGAAGAGGTTTCCAGCGTTGCAAAGAACGCTCGGGATGCCCCTGCGGGTGAGCGCCTGCTGCATCAGTTTCGCTTGATGGTTCGCACGCACCAGGACGGCTATGTCACGCGGCCGGACCGGCCGCCGCTCCCAGTGCTCCTCTTCGCCATCCTTTTTCAGCTCGTCGACGGCGAGCTTCCCAGCGTTTGCGTCACGCAGGAGTCGTGCGATCTCGGAGGCCACCGTCTCCGGGAGGAGCTCCCATGCGTCTCCCTTGTTGATTGGTTTGCCCGGCTCGGTGCGGGGGGCGAACCAGAATTTGAGCGGGGCCTTGCGCTCGCCGTTCACCTTCAGGACGCTTTTTTCCTTGGGCGCCGCCTCGACCTTGTTGAAGCCGATTTTTTCGTGCAGAAAAGGGAGCTCGCGAGAGTCGAAGACCGCGTTCACCGCTTCGATGAGCGTCGCCTCGGAGCGGAAGTTCTGCAGCAGGGTGTGCCGCTTTTCCGTCGCCTCCGCCGCCCCCATGTAGGCGAAGATGTCGGCGCCGCGGAAGCTGTAGATGGCCTGTTTCGGGTCGCCGATCAGGAAGAAGGGGAGCTCGCAGTCCGCGGGATAGACGGCGTCAAAGATGGCGAACTGGACCGGGTCGGTGTCCTGGAATTCGTCGATCAGTGCGGCCTGGTAGCGCTCACGTATCAGCTTCGGGAGCGTGGAGCCGGTGCGGATCAGCGCGGCATGCAGGTCGGCTAAGAGGTCGTCGAAGGAACGGACGTTTTTCAGCCGCTTTCGCTTCGGGAGTTCGGCACGCAGGTAGTCGAAGAAGTTGCGCTTGAGCGCGAGGAGCCACTCCGGGATCTCCTCGGTGGCGGCCGGTGCGGCGGGGACTACGGCGGCGTACGGGTCGCCGCTGACCCGCTTCACGAGTTTCAGCAGCGACTCCGGGGTCACCTTCGCCTGGTCGGCGGCGGCGATCCGCGCCACCGGGGCGCCGTAACAGTTGATGCGCCAGTAGTCTTGGGCGATCTCGCTTAAGATCTTTCCCTGGTCGGTGACGAGTTCGGTGTCGCAAAGCGACCCGCTCTCGAAGGGGTTGTCCTGCAGCATCCTCTGGCAGAAACCGTGAATGGTGAAGATGGCGGCCTCGTCGAAGCTGCGCACCGCACTCGCCAGAAGCCTTCTTACCCGCGCGTGATCCGCGGTACGTTCCATGATCCCGGCGATGAGGAAGTCGTCGCTCGCCCCGGTCTGGAAGCCTTCTTCCGCGTCCTTTAACTTCTTCCTGATGCGTTCCTTCAGCTCCTTCGTCGCGGCCTCGGTGAATGTCACTACAAGGATGCGCGACACGTCGAGCTCTTTCTCGATGACCAGGCGCAGGTAGACCCCGGCGATGGTGAAGGTCTTGCCGGTGCCGGCACTCGCCTCGATCAAGTTGCGCCCGGCAAGCGGGGTATGTAGGAGGTCGAAACGTTTCATTTTTTCTTCACGCTCTTCATCGCCTGGTGCTCCAGGATCGGCTCCCAAACCGCGAGGGCGAGGGCCTGGAACTCGTCGTCCAGCGGCGCGACTTCGCCAAAGCACCGGCGGCAGTACGGGTCCTTTCCTTCCCCCTTCTTGTAGTCGCTACCGCGCCAGACTCCCGCGGCGGCGGAAAGCGCCTTTCCCGCCTGCTTCGGATCGCGGCTCTTCTTGACGTACTCGAGCGAGGTCTCCGGGAAGAACTTGAGCGGCGCCCGCATGCCGGTTCGGTAGAGCTCGAGAAGCCGGTTCAACTCAGCCTCGCAACCCTCAATGGCCGGGGTGCGGACGGTGCCGTTGGCGGCGACGAAGGTGCTCTCGAGGGGATACCCTTCGGCCTCGACGCAGTTAAGCACCAGGTGCTCGACCCACAGCCGGAGTCGGTCCTTCGCCTTCAGGTCGGTGTAGCGGTAGCGCACCATGGCGTCGCCGCGCAGCTCCTCGATGCGCCCCACGATGCGACCGGCGGGGAGGCTCAGATCTATGTCCAGCGGGGTGAGGGGCTCGCCTGCGCAAGCCTCGCGCACCTTTTCTGCGAACTCCGCCGCCGGTTCGCCGAGCTTCTGGTACAGCGCCGCACCGCACACCCCGGGGGGAAGGTCGCCGCGCGCGCACGCCACCGCGAAGGGGACCTCGAGTTCATCGCCGCGCAGCACGGCCGCGACGATCTCCTGTTCCAGCTGGTACTTTTCCAAAGAGCCGAGCGCGAACGGTTCCGTCTCTTCCAGCGGATCGTCCTTTTCCTCGATGCGGATGCCGAGCCTGCGCCGCAACAGCTCCTTTGCCGGGTTGCACAAAAAGTCGGTCAGCGCCTTGACTGTGACGGTCCCTTCCTCCTCCCATGGCTCCAGCGGACTTGCCAGGAAGGGGGCGGCGGGAGCGGGAGGGGAGAGCTTGGCGACGGCCCCGGCGCAGTTTTGCTGCGAATAGCTGAAGAAACCGTCGGCGCCGCTGAAGTACTTCGGGCTGAAGGGCTGCAGCGGGTGGTGCCGCACCTGTCCCGCCTTCTCCCCATCGGCGGTCACGAAGCAACGCCCGAGGTAATCGAGGAGTTCGCTCACCAGCACGCAAGGGGGAAGCTCGGCGTTGTCCTTGATGCTCTGCCCGACGTAGCTTATATGCAGCCGCTTGCGGGCGGAGAGGAGCGCCTCGAGGAACAGGTAGCGATCCTCGTCGCGCGGCGAGCGGTCGCCCGGTCGGCGCTCCCTGGTCATCAGGTCAAAGCCCTGGGCAGGGTTGCGGCGCGGGAACTGCCCCTCGTCCATTCCGATCAGGGCCACCACCGGGAAGGGGATGCTGCGCATTGGGAGCATGGCGCAGAAGGTAACGCCGCCGGTGAGAAAGCCGAGGCCGCGCTCGGAGCTCCCTAACTGCTCTCCAAGCCAGTAGCGCACCACCTCGATGCCGACCTCTTCCTCGAAACCGGCTTCGCTGCCGCACGTGCCTAGCTTCTTCACGATTTCGATCAGCGAAAGGAGTTCGCGCTCCCCGTCACGGTCCGGCAGGATGAAGTCGTCCAGGATCTGGCGCAGTACCGGGACCCACTGTGCCGGGGTCCGCAGTCGGGCGAGTCCCCTCGTTTCGGCGAACAGCCTGTCGCAGAAGTTCATGAAGCGCCCGAGCACCAGCGCCGCGCCCCCCTCCATGTTGTCGAAGGGTAGGATCTCGTTGTAGAATGAGCGGCCGTCGCCGCTCATGGCGTAGCCTAGGAGCAGTCGGTCGAGACCCGCGGCCCACGAGTTCTCGTGGAAGGGGGGGACTCCCTGTTCCGCCCGCTGCGCCGCGTCGATACCCCACCTGATGTTCGCTTCCCTCAGCCAGTCGCGCACCGTCTCCAGCTCGTCTGCCGAGAGGTTGAAGCGCCGCGCAACCGGCGGGGATTCGAGGATGTCGATCACGGTCGCGACGCCGTAGCGCCCACCGCTCAGGGCGAGGATGGAGAGCAGCGCCTGCGCCGCCTCCCCCTCGTTCTTGAGGCTTCGGTCCGCGATGGAATAGGGGATGCGCTCCGCACCGGGCTCGGGATTGCCGAATGCCGCGGAGATGTACGGGGCGTACGCCTCGATGTCCGGCGTCATCACCAGCACGTCGCGTGGGGAGAGGGACGGGTCGGCGTCGAACATGGCGAGCAGCGTGTCATGGAGGACCTCCACCTCGCGCATCGGCGAGTGGCAGGAGTGCACCTCGATGGAGCGGTCGTCCGGCGCCACCTGGCGTACCCCGGCGTCGGCTCCGCGCAGCTCGACGATGTCCGCCTGCACCTCGTGCAAAAGCGAGCCCTGCGGCAGGGGAGGGAAGCTGTCTTCCCGCTCGTGTTCACCGCAGCCGTCGATGATTGCTTCGAAGAAGTCCCGCCCGAGCTTCCCCCAGGAGGCGAGGAGTGGGTTCCCGGTCTCGTACCACTGCTCCTCTCCGTCCCCCTCTTTCTCCAGCCGGGCCAGTTCCCGCTCCGACACGATCTCCCCCCAGTACTGTCGACAGGGGTTCAAAAGGAACAGGTTCACCTCGGTGTGACGGGCGACGCGGGCCAGGATCTCGAGGTGGAAGGGGGGGAGCGACGGTATGCCGATTACGGAGATGCGGCGCTCTTCGGGGACGCTTCCGGCATCGAGCGCTTTTCTGAATTCTTCCAGCAGGCGGGCGCGGTGCTTCTCTTCAACGCCGTCGGTGAGCGCGCGCCAAAGCTGCGCCTGCCAGTGTTCTTCCTTCCCTTTTTCCCATGCCGGCAGGAATTCAGGGCGGTAGATGGTGTAGCGGTCGAAGGTGTCGGCGATGCGCCGGGCAAGCTGCATGCGCTTAAGCCCGTCGCGGTCGTCGGCAAGATACCCCGCGATCTCCTCGAATCCCGGCTTTCCCGCCGATTGCTGCAAAAGTCCCAGCACCCGCCACGTCATCACTTCCGGGGAGAAGAGGGAGGCTTCTTCGGGGCACCCCGGGAGCACCTTCGCGAAGAGCTGCTCCACGAACTTGTTGGGGAAGAGGAATTCGCCGTTTGCCCAGACCCCGATGCGGGCAGCGAGCTCCATGGAAAGCCAGCGCTGCATCCCCTTGCTCTGCACCACGATCAGCTCCTTCTCGAAAGGGGAAGAGTGGGCGCGACGCGGCGCGCGGACCACCTTTTCCAGGCGGTCCACCAGGCGCTCCATCTGATTGCTGGTGTAGATGTTCAGGGGCATGGTCTTTCTCGTATCGCGGTCCTGCGGGGAGCATCCCGGTCACGTATCTCGCATGGAGCGGTCGGGGGGGTGGCGGAATGCGCAAAGATATCACATCCTCCCGCGGCTGTCTCGACCAAAAGCTCGGCCTCGGGGCTTTCAGTCAGCACCGCGTGCGCTTGCATTGCGTGCGGCTTCGTATATATTTTGTCACTGTTTGTCTAATTAGATTTATCTTATGCCTTGCCATCTGCTCGGGTGACAGACAAAGGAGCGGTGCATGAAGCTGATCAGCGAAGAGACCATTGCGCGCGCCTACTACCGAGTCAAGCCGTTGATGTCGCGCCGGCTGCAGATCGTCCTGCGCAGGATCGTCGCCAAGTCCAAGCGCTACTTCTTCCGGTCGATATGGCCGATAGATCCCAAGGCCGGCACTACCCCGCCGGGGTTCGGCGGGTGGCCCGAGGGGAGGCGCTTCTCCGTCGTGCTGACCCATGATGTCGATACGGCGCGCGGCCTGACACGGTGCGAAAATCTCATGGCGCTTGAACAGGAACTCGGCTTTCGGTCCTCTTTCAACTTCGTTGCCCACGACTACGACCTTCCCGCTGCCCTGCGCCACAAGCTGGTTGCCGAAGGCTTCGAGGTCGGCGTGCATGGGTTAGAGCACAACCGTAAGTTGTACGACTCGCCGGAGGTCTTTGCGGAACATGCCGTGCAGATCAACCGATATCTGAAGGAATGGGGAGCCGTGGGGTTCCGTTCCCCATGTGTCTACCACAACTTCGACTGGCTTCACGGTCTGGATATCCTCTATGAGGCCTCCGCCTTCGACACGGACCCTTTTGAACCGCAGTCGGATGGCCTGAGAACGATCTTTCCTGTGCACCACACCAAGGTTCCCGGGCGGGAATACGTGGTGCTCCCCTACACCCTGCCGCAGGATTTCACCATGTTCATCCTGTTCCGCGAGAAGAACATTCGCATCTGGAAGGAGAAGCTCCGCTGGATCGCCGAGCACGGAGGCATGGCGCTGCTGATCACTCACCCCGATTACATGAACTTCGACGGCAATCCAGGATTCGAAGAGTATCCAAGCGATTTTTACCGCGAATTGCTGATGCACATCAAAACCGAATACGAGGGGCAGTACTGGCACCTGCTTCCCCATGAGATGGCCACTTTCTGGAACGAAAGCGCCGGTAAGACGTGCCCGGAAGCCGAAAACGGCACTTCCCCGGAAGCGAGGCTGGATGGAAACAGTAAAGATGCGAAGGATTGCTCCGGTGCTGCTTTGGGGGAATCCAGATGAAGCTGCACCTCCTTCTGGCCATAAACGCCACCTACATCATCCTCATTGCCGCTCTCACCCTTTTGAACCGGGTCGGCCCGGACCGTTTTTGGATGGCGGCGCTGAACTTCTACCTACCCCAGCTGATCTGGGCACTTCCCGGCCTTCTGCTCGCCCCGTTGACCTTTCGCTATGCGCGCCTGTGGGCCATGTTGCCGGTTGCTGGCATCCTGTGGGTGCTGGGGCCTGTCATGGGGTGGCACTGGTCATGGCAGCCTCGCAGCGCGGTGGCTTCCGGTCCGGTCCTCAGGGTGATGACCTGGAACATCAAGTACGGCAACTGCGACATGACGCCGCTCATCGCTGAACTTAGGCGCAGTCGCCCTGACATAATGCTTTTCCAGGATGCACCAAACATCGGCAGGGGCCCCCTAACCGATTACCTGTCGGGGTGGCAGGTGGTGAACCGCGGGCAGTACGTCGTCGCGAGCCGGTACCCCCTCTCCGCCGTCCAACTGCATGAGCTCCCCTATCAAGAGGAGAAGGGGGAATCCTTCCTGCGCTGCGTCGTTAGGGTTGGCTCCCGGAACATCTCTATCTACAACGTCCACTTCAAGACACCAAGGTGGAGCTTGAACGCCTTCCGCAAGGC
The DNA here is from genome assembly GCF_004917065.1 of Geomonas ferrireducens. Taxonomy (NCBI): domain Bacteria; kingdom Pseudomonadati; phylum Thermodesulfobacteriota; class Desulfuromonadia; order Geobacterales; family Geobacteraceae; genus Geomonas; species Geomonas ferrireducens. The sequence goes on along the minus strand of NZ_SSYA01000001.1, from coordinate 767,452 downwards.
AAGTTCGGGCGCCTGGTACATACCCCAGGCTGTCGATCTTTTCGAAGGGAACGTTCAGACGAGGATTCTGCAGGCAGAACGTGTCGCCGAGTTCCTGGGGCAGGAGCGGGGCGATTGCATCGTTGCCGGCGACTTCAACTCTCCGGACCAGTCGCTCGTCTGCGAGATCATCAGACGCGCCGGGTTTGTCGACGCCTTCACGCAAAGCGGCAGGGGGTACGGCTACACCTATGGTCACAACGTTTTACAATACAGGGTGCCGTCCATCCGCGCTTCATGGATGCGCATCGACCACATCATGACGACTTCCGGCTTGAAGGCCCAGCGTTGCTGGGTCGGCACCCGTCAGGCCTCCGACCACCGCCCTGTGACGGCGGAGTTCCTCCTCGCCAACCTGCGCCGGACGCTCCAGTAGTCACGTCATCGCTTCACTCAATATGCTCCGCTGTCATCGGCTTAAGCCATTTTCTCCCCGTGCTTTTGGAAGAACCTGATCCTTGCCCTGCAAGGGCGAATAACCACTCGCCCAGTGTCATTTTCCCATCGGAAAGAGCGCCGCGTAAGTTTGTAAGACATCGTTACTAATTGCACTTTCGCGCAGATAGTGCTACTTATGGACGTTCCGCCGTGCGATAGTCCGTGAAGACCCTGTGATGACCCCAACCGATCATACTCTCCACACGTATCGTAGGTGACGTTTCAGTACCCACCCTGAGATACGCAACAAAGCAGCGGGTCCCGCTCAATTTATCCAGCAGGCCCGGATCGGAGTTTGGCAGCATGCTAATTCTCACCCTGAACTGCCGAAGGTTCTCGGCACAGTACCAACTTTACGACTGGAACAGGCAGGCCCTTCTGGCGACCGGCAAGGTGGAGCGGATCGTGGTCGGGGACTCCTTCGTGACGCACAGGGTGCCGGGGCAGGACCCGAGGCACCTGGACGGCGAGTGCGCCGATCACAAGGATGCGCTGCAGTTGATCCTGAACACGCTTACCAACGACAGAGATGGCGTCATCTCCGATGTCGCCCAAATTACCGCAGTCGGCCACCGCGTGGTGCACGGCGGCGAACGCTTCACCAAATCGGTGCTCATCGACGAAAACGTCGTCGATGCCATCAAGGAGGTGGCGACCCTAGCGCCTCTGCACAACAACCCGAACCTGGCCGGTATTCGCGCGTCCCAGGCGCTCCTGCCGGGGGTCCCCCAGGTCGCCATCTTCGATACCGCCTTCCATCAGACCATGCCAGAGATGGCCTACATCTACCCGCTTCCCTACGAGTGGTACAAAAATCACGGCATCAGGCGCTACGGCTTCCACGGGCAGTCCCATTCGCACGCGGCGCGGAGGGGTGCGGAGTTGATCGGCAAGCCGCTCGAGGAATGCAACATGATCACCGTGCACACCGGCAACGGCGTCTCGCTTTGTGCCCTGCGCAACGGTGCGTCCGTCGACACCAGCATGGGGCTTACCCCGCTGGAGGGTGTCATGATGGGGACCCGCTGCGGCGACATCGACGCCGGGATCATCCCGTTCATGGTGAACGAGGCGGGGGTCTCGGCGACCGAGCTCGACCTGTTCCTGAACCAGAAGAGCGGCCTCGCCGGCATCGTAGGGCGTCGCGTGAGCCGCCGGACCGTCGTGGACGAGGCGGTGGTCGGCGACGCCCGTTGCCAGCTTGCCCTCGATATGGAGACCTACCGTCTGCGCAAGTACCTGGGGGCCTACATCGCCGTCACCGGCAAGCCGGATGCCATCGTCTTCACCTACGGTGAGGATTGGGAGGACTGGCCGGTGCGCGGCATGGCGCTGAGCGGGATGGAGCACTTCGACATCAAGGTCGACCTGAAAAAGGACGAGGAAGCGCTCAAGGGCGAGCGGGAGATGCTGATCAGCGCGGAGGACTCGGGTGTCAAGGTGTTCGCGATACCGAGCGGCGAGGATATGGTGCTCAACGAGGACGTAGCCGCCATCATGGGCTGGCAGTAGCGTCACAAAGGAAAAGAAACGACAAAGGGCGGATGACCATGCAGGTCTCCGCCCTTTTTGCTGCCTCCTACGGCTTGATCCCTTGGAGGAACTGCCGCACCATCGGCGTGAAAGTCTGGTGTTCGAGGAGGAATGCGTCGTGGCCGTAGGCCGAGGTGATCAGGTGGTACTCCGTCTTTTTACCCAGCTTATTCAGCGTGTCGACCATCTCTTCGGTCTGCGCGGGAGGGTAGAGCCAGTCGGAGGTGAAGGCGAAGAACTGCATCGGCGCCGAGACCGGCGCGAAGGCCTCCTCCATCGACTCGCAACCGGCGGCGACGTCGTACAGGTCGAGCGCCTTGGCGAGGTAGAGGAAGGAGTTGGCGTCGAAGCGGTCCACGAAGTTGTAGCCGTTGTAGTTGAGGTAACGCTCCACCTCGAACTGTCCGAAGAAGTCGAACTGGCCGTCGCGGGCCGAGAAGCGGCGCCCGAACTTGGCGGTCATCGACTCGTCGGAGAGGAAGGTGATGTGACCGATGCCGCGGGCGAGCGCCAAGCCGTCCTTGGGATTCTTGCGGTACTCCCCCTTCTTCCAGGTCGGGTCGTTGAAGATGGCCCAGCGTGCCACGGCGTTCAGCGAGATGGCCTGTGCCGACGGCCTCGGCGTTGTGGCGAGCACCACCGCGGAGGCGATCCGGTCCGGATACTGGGTCGCCCACTCGAGCGCCTGCATCCCTCCCATGCTCCCGCCTAACACGCAGAAGAGCTTCTTGATCCCGAGCCGGTCGATGAGCAGGGTCTGCGCCTTCACCATGTCGCGGACGGTGATCACCGGGAAGGCGAGGTTGTAGCGCTTGCCGGTCTTCGGGTTGATCGAGGTGGGACCTGTGGAGCCGAAGCAGGATCCAAGCACGTTGGAACAGATGACGAAGTAGCGGTCGGTGTCGAGCAGGCATCCGGGTCCCACGATGTCGTCCCACCACCCCCCTCGCTTCTCGTCCTCGCTGTAGCGCCCGGCGAGGTGCGCGCTCCCGGTCCAGGCGTGGGTGACCAGGATGGCGTTGGAGCGGTCCTCGTTGAGGGTGCCGTAGGTTTCGTACGCGATATCGATCGGCCCGAGGATGCGGCCGCTTTCCAGGCGCAGTTCGGTGTCGAAGGTGGTGATTTGTTCTGTCACGATGCCGTAGGACATGTCTCTCTCGTACTTTCGGGTGCCGGCAAACGGCACGAAAAAAGCCCCGTCTCGATGTGAGAAGGGGCTTTTCGGGTGTGACAATAGCTCAAAAGCGCCTTTCTCATCTTCGCCTTTCGGCAGGATTTAGCACCTGTCGCCCGATTGGGCCGGTTGCTGTGGCTTCGCAGGGCCTTTCCCTCCACCACTCTAGATAAGCAGGTCTTTCTATTCAATTTTGGGGTGCAGGATAAGGGAGCCGCCGCTATTTGTCAACGGCAAACTGAGCTCCAGGTTCACGAGCGCGGTTACAGGTCGTGACGGTATTTCACCAGGATGTAGAAGCATGCCGCGCCCGCAAGCGCCATACCGAAGTCCCTGAGCCAAGGTACCGGCTTGTCCAAGCCGGACTGGATCAAGGGGTCGAGAAACGCACTGGTAAGGAGCGTCACCGCTGCAGTCGAGAGAAACTTCTTCACGACTTGATGGCCTTGTAGACGGCGCAGAAGTCCTCATCCGCAAAACCCGCTGCCTTGGCCCGTTTGAAGTTCTCATTGGCTGCTGCCGCGGTGAAGAGCGGCTGCCCGAGCGCGTCGCCCAAGGCGACGGCAAGCCGCATGTCCTTTTGCATGTGTTTGAGTGGGAAAGCCGGGGCGAAGTTGCCGCCGGTCATCTGTCCACCCTTCAGCTTGAACATCGGGTTCGCCATGGCACCCGAATCGAGCACGTCGAGGAGGTCGGCGCTGTCGAGCCCCGCCTTCTCGGCGAGCGCCATCCCCTCGCAGAATATGGTCATCATCCCCCCCATGACCATGTTGACGATGAGCTTCATCTCCGCGCCGCGTCCCACTTCGCCGAGAAAGAGGCTTTTTTTGCCCATCGTCTCAAAGAGCGGAACGGTCTCATCGAAAAGGCCGCGGTCGCCGGCGGACAGGATGATCAGCGTACCGTCCTCTGCCTGTTTCTTGCTCCCGGAAACGGGCGCCTCCAGAAACCTGCCTCCTCTGGCGGTCACCGCCGCGGCGATCTCCTTCGTGGTGCCGGCGTCAACGGTTGACATGTCGACGTAGCTGCGCCCGGCGCCGACCCCTTCCAGCACCCCCTGCGGTCCGAAGCAGACCTCGCGCACCGCAGCCGGGTCGGCCAGCATGGCGATGGTGATGGCGCAGGAGGACGCGACCTCGGCCGGTGTTGCCGCGACCTCGGCGCCCAGCGCGGCTAGTTCTTCGCACTTGGCCGGAGAACGGTTCCAGATCTTCACCTTGAAGCCCGCCTTGATGAGGTTTTTGGCCATGGCGCTTCCCATGATGCCTAGCCCCAGAAAACCGTACGTTTCCATAGTGTTGCCTCCTTGTGTTGATGGATACCAAGTTCCGTGAAAACTGCTGCAGTTGCCCCCTTCCCTTGCGGGAGGGGGAGATTGGAGGGCAAGATCCCCTTTCCCGGGCAGACGCGCTACGGGCGCAGGCCGTCAAGGGAGGGCGAGGATCAATCGAGAACCAGCGTCGCCTTGCGCCACTTGCGCACCGAGTTTACCAAATAAAGCGCCTCGGCCCGCTCGAGGTCCTCCCGCTTCAGGACCTTCTCCACGATCTCACCGCGCGCGAGCAACTCCTCGCGCAGGGTCCCCGGGAGAAGCCCGCACGACAGCGAAGGGGTGTAGTGGTGGCCGTCGATCCGCGCGACAACGTTGCTGTAGGTCCCTTCGGTGATCTCGTCCCGTTCGTTGAGAAAGATCACCTCTTGCACCCCGATTCGCCTGGAAAGCTCCTGCTGGTACAGCTCCCGGCGGCTAGTCTTGTGGTAGAGAAAGGGATCGCTCGAGTCGACGCGCTGTTGGGCGAAGGCGGCCTTCATTTCATTGGTTGGCTCAGGGATTTCCGTCGCATCGCAGCTCGTGGTGCCGTCGGGAAAGAGTAGAAAACGCACCTTGTAGCGTCGCGCGCAGTCCAGGGCGGTGGCCGCCTCTGCCAAGGTCCGCTGCGCAGCGGCCGCGTCGAACGGGAAGGAGAAGTAGCCTGCGGAACGGGTGAGGCGCTCCATATGCCGCTCCAGCAGGAAATAGCTTCCTTCCTCGTGCAGAACTGACTCGATCAGGTGGAACTCGGGCCTCTTCTCCCGGGCGAAACGCCCCTTCTCCAGGCATTCGCGGTACTCCGCCTCGGGGGTGGCATCCCAGGTGATTCCGCTGCCGATGCCGATCTCGCCGCACCCAGCCTCGCTGTCGATGACGGCGGTCCTGATGGCGACACTGAACTTTGCCTCCCCGCCGGGGGAGAAGTAACCGAGACTACCGGTGTATAGCCCGCGCGGGTCACCCTCCAGCCGGTCGATGATCTCCATGCTCCTGCGTTTGGGCGCTCCGGTCACCGAGCCGCAGGGGAAGAGAGTCTCGAACAGTTGCCGCGGCGTCACCCCTTCGTTGAGGCGCGACTCGATCGTGGAGGTCATCTGGTGCACCGTCGGGTGGCTCTCCACGTCGAAGAGCGAGGTCACCCGGACCGATCCGGTCCGCGACACCATCCCCATGTCATTGCGTAAAAGGTCGACGATCATCAGGTTTTCCGCCGCTTCCTTCGGGGTCTGGCGCAACTGTTCTCTCCGTGCGACGTCCTCTTCCCACCAGCGCCCGCGCGGCGCAGTACCCTTCATCGGACGGGTGACGAGCCTTTCGCCCGTGAGGGAGAAGAAAAGTTCGGGGGAGGCGGAGAGGATGCGCCATCGGTCGCACTCTAGGTAGCAGTTGTAGGGTGTGGGCTGGCTGCGGCAGAGTTCGCTGAAGAAGGAGCGTGGGCAACCGTCGAAGGCGAAGCGCTGGCGCAGGGTGAAGTTGACCTGGTAGGTCTCACCCGCTGCGATCAGCTCCCGGATCGTTTCAACCGCGCTTCGGTACTGCTCCTCTCCGAGTGAGGGATGCCAGTCGGTGCAGCAAAAAGGGGTGTCGTGCCGTGGGAACGGTTCGGCGCGGCGCTCCTCGTAGAGCCCGAACCACAAAAGCGGCATGGCGTGGGGGGAGCCGGCGGGGAGCGCTTCGTTGAGGCCCGAGGCCGCCTCGTAGCAGACAAAGCCGGCGGCGTGGAGACCCGCCGCCACCTGGCGCTCCAGCGCCTCGAAGGCCGGTCCCACTTCGGCCGGTGTGGCAGCGCGGATCTCGCCCACTTGGCGCGCGAAGGCGAAGCCGTGCAGGTAGGCCGGAAACTGCGGCATCACTCCGTTCCCGCGGAGCAGAAATCCACGATGGGACAGGCGGCGCACTTGAGACGATCCTTGCCGTCGCACCCCTCGGAAATCCCAAGGTGGCAGATGGAGAAGTCGTACTTCACCGGGTCCTGCGGGTCGAGCTCGCGCAGGGCGCGCGTGATCTCGCAGGCCATGCGCCAGTCCCCTTGCTTCCTGTCGGTGAAGCCCAGGAAGCGGCAGATGCGCTGGATGTGGGCGTCCACCGGGATGACGAGCTGCGTAGGTGAGATCCCCTTCCAGATGCCGAGGTCGATGCCGTCCGCCGGGCGCACCATCCATCTGAGGTACATGCAGAGGCGTTTGCAGGCGCTCCCCGAGGCGGGGGAGGGGAAGAAAAAGGGGAAGTAGGCGTCTTTCGGGACGCCGCCGGGGCCGAAGACCGGAGCGAGGTCGAGCGCTTTTACGGCCTCGCTGAAGCCGGAAAGGGTTCCGGTGATGTCTTCGCTTGCCGGGTCGTGGAAGCGCAGGAGCCACTTCTCCACGGAACCCGCCTCCTCGATCATGATGCGGCAGGCAAGGAGCAGGGCGCTTAGGTCGCGACCGTCGTTGAAGCGGTGCTTGAAGCCGGAGAAAAGGCGCAGCCCCTCGGCCGGATCGAAGCGTTCCACGAAGCGGCGCGGCGAGGGGCCCATGGCGTCGAAGATCACCGCGAGGTTCTTCTTGATGATCTTCACGTTTCCGTAGGCGAACGAGGAGGCGATCAGTCCGGCGACCTCCTGGTCCTGCGGCTCATGAAAGCGGTGGCAGAAGGATAATGGATCGTTGGCTAGGTGCTCCTGCGATCGGTTTTGGTACAGCGCTTCCAGTATGGTCTTCAGCTCCACTTGGTCTTCCTCATTGGCGGTGCGGCGGCTCTCATGTGGGCGATGGACAAACCCTTCGGGCCTGTTAGATTATCATAGTGATTCATCAGCTTAAAGGGAAAAGGGGGCGGAACTCATGAAACTTGCGGAACTGTTTCCGGAGGGTGGGCGCGGCATTATCGGAACTGCCGACGCGAACGGCCTGGTCAATCTAGCCGTCTTTGCCCTGCCGCACGTGGTGGACGAGGAGACCCTGGCCTGGGGGTTCAGCGAGGGGCGCAGCATCGAGAACCTGAGGCAGAACCCGCACGCGAGCTACCTCTATCTCGCGCCTTCCAGGGGTTACAGCGGCTGGAGGCTTACGCTGACCATGACCGAGGAAAAGGGGGAAGGGGAACTGCTGAACGAGATAAAGGAACGGACCGCGCTGGTGGCGAGCCCGCAGGCAAGCGCGCAGGTGAGCCGGGTGGCGTACTTCAAGGTGGATGAGGTGCGTCCGTTGATGTGATTACCGGGTGCGCGGGGTCTCCAGGATAAAGGTGACGGGGCCGTCGTTCACAAGCGACACCTCCATATCCGCCTGGAAGATCCCGCTTTGAACCGGGACGCCGAGCTCCCAGACTTTTCCCATGAAATAGCTGTAGAGGCGGTTTGCCTCGGCCGGGTCGGCCGCGGTGTCGAACGAGGGACGCCTCCCCTTGGAGCAGTTTCCGGCCAGGGTGAACTGCGAGACCGCCAGCATCTCCCCCTTCACGTCTGCCAGGGCTAGGTTCATCTTCCCCTGTTCGTCGGTGAAGATCCTGAGGTTCACGATCTTCTCGGCCAGCCAGTCCGCCTGTTTGCAGCCGTCGCCGATCTCGACGCCGAGGAGCACCAGGATGCCGTGGCCGATCTCGCCCACCACCTTGCCGTCCACCCGCACGCTCGCCGTTTTCACCCTCTGGATCACAGCCTTCACTAAAAAACCTCCTCCATCGTTTCCCGGTAGATCTCGGCCGCCTCCGGTGAGAAGGCGACGAAGACGATACGTGCGAGCTCGGGAGAGCTTTCGAGCGCCGACTTCGCCTCCTCCAGCGCGATGCGGCAGGCCGGACGCATGGGATAGCCGTAGACCCCGGTGCTGATGGCGGGGAAGGCTATCGTTGTCAGCCCGTTTTCGCGGGCGAGACGGTAGCAGTTGCGGTAGCAGGAGCGCAGAAAGGCGGGCTCACCGTGGTTGCCCCCCTGCCAGACCGGCCCAACAGTGTGGATCACGTGGCGCGCCGGGAGGCGGTACCCAGCCGTGATGCGTGCCTCGCCGGTCGGGCACCCGCCGATGGTGCGGCACTCGGCCAAAAGTTCCGGTCCGGCGGCCCGGTGGATGGCGCCGTCGACGCCCCCGCCGCCCAGAAGCGAGCTGTTTGCCGCGTTCACGATGGCGTCCACCGCGAGTTTCGTGATGTCACCCTGGAAGATCTCCACCTTCTCGCACATGCTAACCCCCTTTGCAGGGCCGATCAGCTTTCGACCAGGCTCCGCAGCAGTTTCAGGTTCACCGCATCCATCTCGTCGTCGTCCCCCTTGGGTGTCTCGATCACCTTCGGGACCAGGGCGAAGTGCGGGTCGTTCATGATGAGGCGAAACGCCTCGAGCCCCAGGGCTCCGGCGCCGATGTGCTCGTGGCGGTCCACCTTGCACCCGAGCCCCTTCCTCGAGTCGTTCAGGTGGAACGCCATGAGCCGCTCGATCCCCAAAAGGGCGTCGAATTCGTCGAAAGTCTTGCGGTAGCCGTCTCGCTCGGCGATGGGGTAGCCCGAGGCAAAGGCGTGGCAGGTGTCGAAGCAGACGCCGAAGCGGGTTGGGTGCGAGGAGCCTTCGATGATGGCCTTCAGGTGCTGGAACTGATAGCCCAGGTTGCTCCCCTGACCGGCGGTGTTTTCCAGGAGCACCTTGCCGGTGAACTCCGGAACTTCGGCAAAGAGCTTGTCAAACGCCTCGCAGACGCGTCGCAGGCCGGTCTCTTCGCCGTCGCCGTTATGAGAGCCGGGGTGCATGACGATTTTGTCGATGCCGAGCTTCGCGCAGCGCTGCAACTCCTCCCGGAAGGCGAGGAGGCTTTTGTCCTTCACGTCGCCCGGGGCGGCCGCCAGATTGATCAGGTAGATGTCGTGGCTCATCGCACCGGCGATGCCGCTGGCGGCGAGCTTGTCCCTGAATAGCTTGGCGTCGGCGTCCGAGATCGCCTTGCCGCGCCACTGGTTCGCATTCTGGGTGAAGACCTGTATGAAGCCGCATCCCGCAGCCACGCCGCGATCGACGGCGTTATGGATGCCTCCCGAAATGGAGACGTGGGCGCCCAGAAGATCCATTACCGCTCCCCCCTTGCTTCGAGTTTCTCCAGGTGGGTCCGGATCAGCGCCGCCCGCTCCAGGTACTCCTCGCCTTTGAGGATCAGCTCCTGGTGCGGCTCGCTCCAATGCGGGCGGGGCCAGAGGGGATCCCCCGAGCGGCGCGGCACGATGTGCCAGTGCATGTGGGGTGCCATGTTGCCGAGCAGTTCGTAGTTAATCTTGTCCGGGTTGAACGCGTTGTAAAGCGCCTCGGCGACGGCGCACACCTCCGCCATCACCCCGTTTCGGACCGACTCCTCCAGGTGAAAGAGCTCGGTTACGTGCGTCTTCGTGTAGACGAAGCAGTAGCCGGGAAAGAACTGGTCGCGGTTCAGGGAAACCAGCGTGTGTTCCAGTTCGACGACTCGCTGTTCCTCGTCGTCCTCCCATTTTGTGCAGATGGGGCAGTTCATAAGAATCCTCTTTCAATTGACAATCGATGATTGACAATTGACAACGGGAATCGTGTTGCGATCCCCGCTCTGCCATTGTCGTGTCATCGTTAATGTGTGTTGCCGGTAATTGTCAATTGTCCATTGCCAACTGTCAATTGCCTAACTCGATCTCGCCGCTGAACACCTCGACGGCGGGGCCGGTCATGTAGATGTTGCCGTCCTCGCTCCACTCCATCTCGAGGTCGCCCCCCAGCAGGTGGTTCAGGATCTTCTTCTCGGTGAGCCCGTTCAGAACGCAGGCCGCGGTCACGGCGCTGGAGCCGGTGCCGCAGGCGAGTGTTTCGCCGGCGCCGCGCTCCCAGGTCCGCTGGCGGATCTCGGTTCGGGAAAGAACCTGAACGAATTCCACGTTGGTCCGGCGCGGGAAGAGCTCGTGGTTCTCGATGATCGGGCCGTACTTCTCGACGGGGAAGTTGCCGACGTCGTCCACGAAGATGACGCAGTGCGGGTTCCCCATCGAGGCGCAGGTGATGTTGAAGGTGGAATGCAGCACGTTGAGCGGCTGGCTTACCACCTTCTCGTCCGGGTTCCCGAGCATCGGGATCTCCTTCCTGGTCAGGCGCGGCGGCCCCATGTTGACCCGCACCTTCTCAACCTTGTTGCCGCTGTCGGTGAAGAGCTGGAGGGTGAGGATGCCGGCGCCGGTCTCTGCGGTGATCTCTTTTTTCGAAACGATGCCGTGGTCGTAGGCGTACTTGGCGACGCAGCGGATGCCGTTGCCGCACATCTCACTCTCGGAACCGTCGGAATTGAACATGCGCATCCTGACGTCGGCCACCTCGCTCGGCATGATGAGGATGAGGCCATCGGAGCCAATGCCGAAGTTGCGGTTGGAAACCTTGATGGCAGCAGCGGCGGGATCCTGCACCTTTTCTTTAAAGCAGTCGACGTAGACGTAATCGTTGCCGGCGCCCTGCATCTTCGTGAATTTCATAGTGAAAACCCCCAAGGGAAAATGTCCTCTCTAAATAGCAAAAAGCGCCCCCGGCAACAAGCGAAAACGGGTGGTGCTTGACCGCCCCGTATACTTTTCAGTAAGATCATGAGAAAAATCGGGACGGAGGTCTAATGGAAATCAAGAACAAGATTTGGATGAACGGCAGCCTGGAGTGGTACGCCTACATCGACGACGCCGAGGTGTTCCTTGGGAGCAGGGAGGTTCCGACGCCGCTCGAGGAGGGGGACAAGTGGACCAACGTCTACGGAGACGTGTTCCAGATCATTGACGGTTTCATCGTGCTCGTAGAAAGGGTTGAGCCTCCGCAGCGTTACTGGTGATATGCCGCGTATTTGAGGGGGTAAATTCAGACATGCGATTGTTTATATTGTTGACACGAAAAATGTGGTATTGTATCTTCGCCTAACACCAATCAGTGGGAGATACAGCCATGAGACTTTCAACCAAAAGCCGTTACGGCTTGAGGGCTCTTTTCGACATCGCATACAACGCTGGGAGTCAGCCCGCCCAGATCCAGGACATCTCGCGCCGGCAGGACATCTCGCCGCGTTACCTCGAGCAGATCTTCCAGGGGCTCAAGAAGCACGGCATCTTAAAGAGCAAGCGCGGGCCGCAGGGTGGGTACTGCCTCGCCAAGAGCCCGGAAGAGATCACGGTGCGCGCCGTCATCGAGGCGACCGAGGGGGATACCCTGATCGTGGACTGCGCGGGGCGTAGGAAGGGGGAGTGCGGCTTCGACGGAAGCTGTGTGACCCAGACGGTCTGGGAGGAGTCGAACTCCAGGCTGAACGAGTTCTTTGAGTCGGTGACGCTGAAGACCCTGTGCGACAGGGGCGAGGCGATCGGCATCAAGCGGGAGCAGGACCACCGCTTCATGTACTTCATCTGACGTAGGCAACGACAAGTAATGCGACTGCAGCCGCGGCGCACCTGCTGTGACTGCAGTGGGGACGTCCCGTCTGACGGTGCTATCAAGAGGAAAGATGGGCACTCCCCAGGAAAAATACCTAAAGCTGCAGGAGATCCTGCGCGAAATGGGTTCGGTCCTCGTCGCCTTCTCGGGCGGGGTCGACTCCACCTTTCTGCTCAAGGCGGCCTGCGACACGCTCGGAACCGGGCGCGTCCTTGCCGTCACCGCAACTTCCCCCACCTATCCGGAATCGGAGCTTAACGAGGCGAAGCGTCTGGCCGCCGCCATCGGCGCGACGCAGATCCTCGTGGAATCCAACGAACTGGAAATACCGGGATTCAGCCATAACCCGAAGGACCGCTGCTACCACTGCAAGAGTGAGCTCTTCCGCATCTGCAGTGACAAGGCGCGCGAGAAAGGCTTCTCCTGCGTCGCAGACGGCAGCAACACCGACGACCTGGGGGATTACCGCCCGGGGCGGGTCGCCGCCTGCGAGCTCAAGGTGCGCTCACCGCTGCTCGAGGCGGAGCTCTCCAAATCCGACATCCGGGAACTCTCCCGGGGGCTCGGCCTTCCCACCTGGGACAAGCAGGCCTACGCCTGCCTGGCGAGCCGTTTCCCGTACGGGACCGAGATTACCGGCGAGCGGCTGAACCAGGTTGAGCGCTGCGAGGAGTTTCTGAAGGAGGAGGGCTTCCGCGTGTACCGGGTGCGCTTCCACCTGGAGAGCGCGCGCATCGAGCTCTCCGAGGACGAATTGCCGCGTATGCTCGAGCAGGCGTTGCGCCGGCGCACGGTGGACTTCTTCCGGCAAGCCGGGTTCACATACGTCTCACTCGACCTGCAGGGGTACCGCACCGGCAGCATGAACGAGGGGTGAGCTAGGCGAGCTCTACGGTGATGGTTTTGGGGATGGTGATGGTGAGAACGCCGCTGTCGCAGCTCGCACTCAGATGCGCGAGGTCGAAGTCGGCGGGAATGGCGAAGCTTCTCTGGAAGGGGCCGAAGTAGCGCTCGATGCGGTGGAAGTTCTCCTTGTGGATCTCCTCACCGTGCTTTCTCTCACCCTTGATGGTCAGGTTCTGCTCTTCGGCCCTGATGTCGATGTCGTCAAGCTCCACATCGGGGAGCTCCACCTTGATGGTGACCGCGGCGTTGCTCTCGTAGACGTCGGCGGGGGGCTGCCAGACGCCCTCCCGGATCTCCTCACCCACCTCGCGCGTCCAGGCCAGGTTCAGCAGCCGGTTCATCTTGTCCTGCATGCTTCTCAGTTCGCTCAGCGGGTTGTACCTGACGATCGCCATCTCTTTCCTCCGGATGATGCGCCGCACGGCGCATTCGCTAAATCTAAATCACAAATTTAAGGGGAGGGAGCCGTTCTCTCAAGCCCCCTCCCCGTAGTTTCCTTCTCCTTTTAAATCCGCTTTCCCTTGGGTACGGTGTGTTTCAGTTTCTTGGAGCCGTCATACAGGTGCTGTTTCACCTGCTCTCTTTGTGCCTTCAAGTCCTTTTTCTCGTAGTCGACTGCCAGGTTAACTTCCATCTGTTGCGCCAATTGGTCGATGGTCTCTTCGTCGTTTCTTGCCATGCTGGCTCCCCTTTTGCCTGGTTGGTTGACATCGAAAACCTAACTGCCTGAACTTGTTGCACCCCCTTTTAGTTTTTTGAGAATCATAACAGTTTGACCCTTTTTTGCAACAGAACATTTCGCCTTGAAGCACAGGGGTTTATCGGATAATATGGCCCGGAAATGCCAATCATGAGGAGTATTTATGCTGCAGTACAAGGTCGTCGAGATAAGCCACGTTTCGGAGGACACCATCGAGGAGGCGCTCAACGAATGGACCCGCAAGGGGTGGAAATTCGACGCCATGCAGTTCGCCATGCGGGACGCGAGCAAGCGCCCCTCCATGGCCTTCGTCGTCTTCACCAAAGAGGAGAACTAGGTGGCCGCTGAAAGAGAGACCCTGTACCTTCTGGACGGTTCATCCTATATCTACCGCGCCTACTTCGCCATACGCCACCTGAGCTCGCCCAACGGTTTCCCCACCAACGCGCTTTACGGCTTCACGCAGATGCTTCTGAAGGTGATGAAGGACCGGGCCCCGGCCCACGTGGCGGTTATTTTCGACGCCGGCAAGCACACCTTCAGAAACGAGCTCTTCCCTGCCTACAAGGCGACCCGAAGCGCCATGCCCGAGGACCTGGCCCAGCAGATCGCGCCGATCAAGCAGATGGTGCGCGCCTTCAACATCCCGGCCCTGGAGCTTCCGGGATGGGAGGCCGACGACATCATCGGGACCATCGCGAAAAAGGCGGAGAGCGCCGGGCTCGACTGCGTGGTGGTCACCGGCGACAAGGACCTGATGCAGATCGTCACCGAGCACGTGACCCTTCTGGACACCATGAAGGAGAAGAGCTTCGGCATCCCCGACGTCATAGAGAAGTTCGGTGTGGAGCCGGCGCGGGTGGTGGACGTGCTTGCGCTTTGGGGGGATACCTCGGACAACATCCCCGGTGTCCCGGGTGTGGGCGAGGTGACCGCGAAGAAGCTCCTGCAGGAATACCGTACGCTGGACGAGCTCTTAGAGCGCGCGGGTGAGGTGAAGGGGAAGACCGGCGAACGGCTCGTCGAGTTCGCGGACCAGGCACGTCTTTGCCGGACCCTGGCGACCATCGACTGCGATGTCCCCATCGAGTACGACATCGACGACTTCGCGGTGACCCCGCCAGACAACCGGCGCCTTGCCGCGCTCTTCAGGGAGTACGGCTTCGCCACCCTTTTGAAGGATCTGACCAGTTCGCCTACGCTCTCCTGCGAGCGCTATTCCGTCGTCCTCACCGAGGCCGAGCTGCGCGCGCTGGTGGAGAAGCTCGAAAAGGCCCCCGCCTTCGCCATCGATCTCGAGACCACGAGCCTCAACCCTTACGAGGCGCGCATCGTCGGTTACGCGGTGAGCTGCCACGGGCACGAGGCGTACTACATCCCGGTCGGGCACCGCTACTTGGGCGCGCCCGAACAGCTCTCCGAGGAGCTGGTGCTGCAGCTTCTGGGGCCGCTTTTAGCCGACCCGAACCGCAAGAAGATCGGCCAGAACCTGAAGTACGACTACCAGGTGCTGAAGCTCTCCGGCACCGAGCTTTCCGGCATCTGGTGCGACACCATGCTCGCCGCCTACTTGGTGAACCCGTCGCGCAACAGCCAGGGGCTGGACGCACTGGCCCTCGAGTACCTGGACCACCGCATGATCTCTTACTCCGAGGTGGTGGGAAGCGGCAAGTGCGAGCTGAACTTCTCGGAGGTCGACCTGGACCGGGCCGGCCCCTACTCCTGCGAGGACGCCGACGCGACCTTCCTTTTGCACGAGATCCTGCTTCCCAAGGTGCGCGAGCAGGGTATGGAGAAGCTCCTCTTCGAGGTCGAGATGCCGCTTATGGTTATCCTGGCCGACATGGAGCTGCAAGGGGTGAAGCTCGACGTGGAGCTTTTGAAGGAGCTCTCTGCGGGCTTCGGCCAGCAGCTGATCGAGCTTGAGGCGAAGATCCACGCGCACTGCGGCGGCCCCTTCAACATCAACTCCCCGAAACAGCTAGGCGAGATGCTCTTCGGGCGGATGGGGCTCGCCTCGGGGAAGAAGACCAAGGGTAAGACTGCCTGGTCCACCAACGTGGAGGAGCTGGAGCGGCTTGCCGAGGAGCACGAGGTGGCGCGGCTTCTGCTGCAGTACCGCAGCATCTCGAAGCTCAAGTCGACCTACACCGACGCGCTCCCGAGGCTCATCGATCCGAGGACAGGGCGGGTGCACACCTCCTACAACCAGGCGGTTACCAACACAGGCAGGCTCTCCTCATCTGACCCGAACCTGCAGAACATACCGGTGCGCGGCGAGGAGGGACGCGGCATCCGGCGCGCCTTCATTGCCGAGCCGGGGAGCCTGATTCTTTCCGCGGACTACTCCCAGATCGAGCTCAGGGTGCTTGCGCACCTCTCCGGCGACCGGGTGCTCTGCGACGCCTTCGCGGCCGGCGAGGACATCCACAGCCGCACCGCGGCCGAGGTGTTCGGCATGTTCCCGGAACTGGTGACCTCCGAGATGAGGCGCCAGGCCAAGGTGATCAACTTCGGCGTCATCTACGGCCAGGGGGCCTTCTCCCTCGCCAAGGAGCTGGGGGTGCCCCCCAAGCAGGCGAAGGCATTCATCGACAGTTACTTCGAGCGGCACGCGGGGGCGCGGAGCTTTCTCGATAGCTGCATCGCCGAGGCCGAGACCTGCGGCTTCGTCACGACGATCCTGGGCCGGAGGCTGCAGATCCCGGAGATCGCCAGCAAAAACGGCAACGTGCGCGCCTTCGCCCAGCGCAACGCCACCAACTACCCGATCCAGGGTTCTGCGGCGGACATCATCAAGGCCGCCATGATCCGGGTATCGCGCCGCATGCAGGAAGAGCAGGTGCAAAGCCGCCTGATCATGCAGGTGCACGACGAACTGGTCTTCGAGGTGCCCGAGAGCGAGCGGGAACTGATGGAGGAACTGGTGCGCACGGAGATGGAGGGGGCGCTGCCGCTTGCCGTGCCGCTCAAGGTCGACCTGAACTTCGGCCGGAACTGGAGCGAAGCCCACTAAGCTTTTGGCGCGCGGCGCCGAAGAGCTTTCTATTGCATATGACAGTGGAGGTAGTATGGCCCAGGAGCTGGAACAGTACGCAAGGTACTTCCACGAGGGGGAGCGGATCCGGGTGGGGATCCCCATGGAAGGGGGCGGCTGGTTCCCCGAGTGGGGCGTGGTCGCCACGCTGGACGACGATCTTCTCCTGGTCGACCTGTCGCGCGACCAGCTTCCTGAGGAGGCGCAGCTAAGGACCGGGGAGACCCTGAACGTCGGCATCCCCGAGAACGACGGGGGGGTGACCTGCCGCGCCGTTCTCGTGAGCGACGAGACGGCGGAGCACCGCCTGGTGCTGCGCCTGGTGGATGACGTCTACTCGTTCGAGCCGCGCGAGTACTACCGTCAGGACGTCTACCTGCCGCTCGACTTCCGGCTCCCCTTGAGCCAGATCGAGGCGGACGTGAAGCAGCGCTGGTTGAAGCGCCGCCTGGAGATGGAGTTCGCGGCGCAGACCCCGGAGCCGGGCGAGCCCGAGGAACTCGAGGACAGCAGGGAGGAGATCAGGGCACGGCTGGAAAAGCGCAAGGACGCCCCTCCCGTGGTCGCCAACATGTCCGGCGGGGGGCTGCGCATCAATATCAACCGGAAGATGATTGTGGGGCAGTTCATCGAGCTGAGCCTCTACCTTCCAGGCGCGCCGAGGCTCGTCGAGATCGTGGGTGAGGTGGTGGAGGTGCGCGAGCTGCCGGATACGACCCGTTTCAGCACCGCGGTTAAGTACCGCTTCATCGACGAGGCGGACCGGGACCGGCTCATCGGCTACATACAGGGGCAGCAGCTCAGGCAGCTCGCCCAGAATCCCCGGGTGCTTCCCGAACCGGAACCGGAGGTTTCGCCGTGGGTGCGGCGCCTGCAGGTGGCGTTTGTCCTGATCCTGCTCATCGCCTTCATCGGCTGTCAGGTGCGCGCCATCCTGGTGGCGAAGGAGCGAGGCGAGAAGTGGGAGGTGCAGCGCATCTTCGACGAGGGGTTCATCGACTTCCTCAAGCGGCAGAGGTGACCATCTCCATGGCGTCCTCTATCATGATTTCCAGCTCGGCGAGCATGATCTCCTTGATCCCCAGCCCCTGAGCCTCCGAGGTCGCGGCGAGCATCAGGTTCGGCTCCGGCGTCCCCCCCAGTCCCAGTTTCCTGCAGGCGTGGTCCACCAGGCGCACGAGGCTCAAAAGCACGTTACCCGTCTCCTCGAGATCCTTGTGGTGGTCCCGCACGATGTTGCAGTAAACCTCGGGGAGGTTCCACTTCTGCATCAGCTGGTAACCTGATTCGGTGTGCATGGCGGCGATGATCTCGTTGGTCAGTTCGCGCGATACCCCCCTTTGCTCGCCGTCGGTCAACACGATTCCCTCAAGAACCTTCAGTATCAGCAGGCTCCCGATGTCGTGGAGCAGCCCCGCGATGAACCCTTCCTGGGCGAGGTTCCGATAGCCGTTTTTCTCACACAGCCAGCGCGTGCCGATGGCACAGCCGATGGCGTGTTTCCAGAGCACCTGGGCATGTGACTTGAGCTCGGGGTGGGTCAGGCTGTTGTAGCTGTGCTGCTGTGAGGCGAGCATGGCGACGCTCGCCACCTCGCGCGTTCCGAGCCGCACCACGGCGTCGGTAATCGTGGTGACCTTGGCGAGCCCGCTGAAGAAGGCGGAGTTCGCGAGCCTCAGTACCTGGCTCGTCAGCGCCTGATCCTTGATGATCAGCGCCACCACCTGATCGATGCTGAAATCCTTGCCGGAGAGGATCCCTTGCAGCTTGACGGCGATAGGGTGGAACACGGGGAGGTTGAGCGTCTCGCTTTCGAGCTGTTCCTTCACTACCTCGACGAAAGGCTTCTCATGCATGTCATTCCCCCAGAAGGCGCCTGATCTCGGCGATCGGGCGCGGTTTGCCGATCCTCGGCAGAAGTCGTACCGCGTCGTGCAGGGAGACCTCCCCCCGGGCCGCCTTGCAAAGCCCCGATTCGAGAAGCGTCACCATGCCGGTCGTCTCCGTGGAGATCTTCCTGATCTCGTAGGAGGTCTTCTTGCTGAGTATGGCGTCTTTCACCAGTTCGTTCAGAATCAGCATCTCGAAAACGCCGACCCGGCCGCGGTAACCGCTGTAGCGGCACTTGCTGCACCCCCGTCCCACCTTGAACTCGGCGCCGCGCAGATCGGCGTTGCTGTAGCCGATCCGGCGCAGCTCGGTGGGATTGGGGAGGTAGGGCTCGGCGCATTCCGGGCAGACCCGGCGCAGCAGGCGCTGGGCGAGGACGCAGACCACGGTGGAGGCGATCAGGAAGGCCTCGATCTCCATGTTCATCAGGCGCAAAAGGCCGCCTACGCTGTCCTCGGTGTGGAAGGTGGTGAGCACCTTGTGCCCGGTGAGCGCCGCCTGGATCGCGATCTCTGCGGAGAAGTTGTCGCGGATCTCGCCGAGCACGATGATGTCCGGGCCCTGGCGCACGATGTGGCGCAGCGTTTCCTCGAAGGTGACCCCGATCTTCTGGTTGATGGAGCATTGGGCGATCCCCTCGATGACGTACTCGACCGGCTCTTCGGCGGTAACGATGCTTGTGGAGAGCTCGTTCAAGTGCTGGACGCAGCTGTACAGGGTCGAGGTCTTGCCGCTGCCGGTGGGGCCGGTGACGATGAGGACGCCGCTCGGCGTATCGACGGCGTCATCGATGAAGCGCTCGAGCATGCGCGCCGGCATCCCGATCTCCTTGAGATCGAGTAGCTCCCCCTTCATGCTCAGAAGGCGGAGCACGATCTTCTCGCCGTGGATGGTGATGTAGAAGGAGACCCTCATGTCGAGGGTGGCGCCTGTCTTCGCGCTTTCATAACAGATCCTGCCGTCCTGGTGCCTCCTTCTCTCGGCGATGTCCGCCTCGGCCATAACCTTGATCCTGCTGCTTAAGGGAAGCGCAAGCTCCTTGGCGAAGTCCTTGTACAGGATCAGCATGCCGTCGCGCCGGAAACGGACCCGGAGCACCCCCCTCATCGGCTCGATGTGGATGTCGCTCGCCCCCTCCTTGAGCGCCTCCTCGAAGATGGAGTTGACGATGCCGGTTACGGTGTGTTCGTCGGTGGCGGTGCCGTCTCCCTGGATGATGCCGCGCTTCAACAGGGTAAAGGCGTCGCGGATGGCCTTCATGGTGCAAATGGCGAAGACGGTGTTCGGGCCGAACAGCTTCTCAGCGGTCTTTCTCCCTTCCATGTTCAAGGGATCGGCGATGGCGACCGTCACCCGCCCTCCTTCCTCTTTAACCGGAACGAAGTTGTGCTGTGAGAGCCAGTGCTGAGGCACCTTGGCGAGGAGCGAACGGTCGATGTCGGCGGCGTCAAGGTCGATGAAGGGAAAGCCGAGCTGGAAGGCGAGCGCCTCAGCCAGGGTGTACTCCTCGATGAAGCGTTGCTCCACCAGGATCTCTCCGAGCATCTTGCCGTTGTCGCCGTCGCGCTGGATGCCGAGAGCCGCCTGCAACTCGGCCGGTTTCAGGTAGCCGAGCTCCACCAGCAGGGCTCCAAGCTTCACCGAAACGATGTTGTTGCGCAGCGTCTCGCGCAGTTGTTCGCGGCTAAAAAAGCCGAGTTCGAGCAGCACGGCGATCAGCGTCCTCGGCGTGACGAGCTTCCCCTTCACCCGCTGTGCGTAGGAGAGCTGTTGCTCCGCAAGGTGCCCGGACTTGACCATCAGCGATGCTATTTCCAGGCCGGAATCGACCACACCGTCTTTTCGGGCCGTCTCGTTCTGATAGTTGCAGCTCTCCATGTATCTTCCCCCGCACAGGCGCGAGACCCAGCAGACCGCGGCCGTGGATACTCTTCGTTGACATCCGCCCAAAAACCTTGGTAGTATACCATGCCAATTGGAGGGGGCTAATATTTCCACCTCCTGAGTCGACGCAGGGATAATTCTTTGACATCAACAAAAACAGCAGCTTATGCTGGCGCAGTTCTTGACGGTTGCACCGGGTCGGACCGCAGGCAGAGCAGAAGAGAGGGAAGGGCCCCCTGCATGAAAAATAAAGAGAAGCAGATTCCGAAGCAGAAAGAGTTCAGTTCGTCCCCGTTCAAGGCGCTCAAAGGGGCCTCCCTCGACGTGCGCAGTGCCGCGGCGCCACCTCCCCCGAAGAAGGAGGAGCCAGCCGCCAAGATCGGGCAGGACCTCTCGGACGAGATGCTGTTTTTCGAGGCGGTGGCTGGCGTGAAGCGGCTTGCCGGGACGCCCGCCGCGGCGCCCGCCAAGGTGAAGGAGCATAAGGAGGCGAAGGTCCGGCGCGATGAGGAAGACCACCAGCTGTTCCTGAAGGCGTTGGACGCCTTGAAACTCGACGTCAGGTTTGAGGATCAGTTGCACGAGGATGACCCGGCGCCGCGTCCCGCTCCGGTGAACCGGATGCGCCAGGTGCGTCGCGGAGGTATCCGGCTCGATTTCCAGCTCGATCTGCACGGCCTGACCAGGGACGAGGCGCTCGAGAACCTGGAGCGTTTCGTCAAGGGGGCCTACAACCGCGGTCAGAAAGGTGTTCTCGTCATCACCGGTAAGGGGAACAACTCCTCCGGGGAGCCGGTGCTGAAGACGGCGGTGGCCAAGTGGCTCAGGGAAAACGGCAAGGGGATGGTTGCCGAATGCGTTCAGGCTCCCAACGACATGGGGGGGAGCGGGGCGATCGTGGTCTTTTTGAAGGAGAAAAAGGTGGAGCCGGAGGAGAGCGGGGAGTAGGGGCACGCGAAGCGGCGGGGCTCAGTTCTTCCTAGCTCACACCGCGCAGCATTCATTTAGTGGTTGATCTCACGGCCCCCGTCTCCGGGGGCTTTTTATTGTTTATTTCCAGCTTACGTGGATAAAATGGCACTCGGCCTCCCCCTCCCTTGACGGGCCTGCGCGCCGTAGCGCTTCGGCAACATCCCCACCCCTTACTCCCTCCCGCAAGGGGAGGGGGAGCAATGGGATTCAGGAGTAAGAAATGCATGTTATGGAGCTTTACCGTATCGGGATAGACCTGGGTGGGACCAAGATCGAAGGGGTGCTGCTCGATGCGCGGGATACCGTGCTCACGCGGGAGCGCCGCGCGACGCCGCTTGTCGAGGGGTACCAGGCGATCGTCGAATCGGTGGTGCGGCTTGTGCGCGACCTTGCCTCCCGCGTTCCGGCTGGTGCCGGCTGCACCGTCGGCATCGGCATACCCGGCTCGGTCGACGAAGTCTCCGGCCTCGTGCGCAACGCGAACTCGGTGTGCCTCATCGGGCGCCCCTTCCAGGCGGACCTGGAGCGGCTTCTGGAACGGAAGATCGCCGTTCGTAACGATGCGGACTGCTTCACCCTTGCCGAGTGCCGCAAGGGAGCGGGGGCGGGTTACGGTCTCGTGTTCGGCGTGATCATGGGGACCGGTTGCGGCGGAGGGATCTGCCTGGACGGTGTGGTGCGCGAGGGGCCGCACCGGATCAGCGGGGAGTGGGGGCACATATCGATAGACCCGGCCGGTGCCATGTGCTACTGCGGCAACCGTGGTTGCATCGAGACCAAGATCAGCGGCTCCGGTGTCGAGGCCGCCTACCTCACCCGCAACGGCGTGAGCCTCACCATGGAGGAGATCGTGGCGGGGGCGCGTAGGGGGGAGCCACGGGCCCTGGTGGCCTTCAACACCTTCCTCGACGACTTCGGCCGCAGCCTGGGCGGACTCATCTCCATCCTCGATCCGGACGCCGTGGTCCTGGGGGGCGGGCTATCCAATATTGATGAACTATACGATGCCGGCCTGGAAAGGGTGCGGCACTACGTATTCCACAACGACCTGCGCACGCCGATCCTGAGGCACCGGCTGGGCGACTCCGCCGGAGTTTTCGGGGCTGCCTGGATCGGTATCTGAGTCGGCACCGGTTGCGTTTGAAATTGTCAACGTTACTATATTCTGGTTTTCATAAGACCCCTTGAAAGGTGGTGCCCCATGGAAACCGGAACCGGCAAAACGGTGAACATCAGGTACAAGTGCAGGCTCGAGGACGGCAGGGTTTATCTGGTCGGCGAACGTAACACCCTGGAGTTCGTCGTGGGGGACGGGAGGGTGCCGCCCGCACTGGAGCAGGGGCTCTTGGGAATGGTACCCGGAGACCATCGCATCGTCCGGGTTTCCGCCGCCGAGGCCAACCTCTTTCCTTTCCCGATGGGCTCCCATTTTGCCTTCTCGACCGAACGCGCCCCCGGAGTCGGCTACGATTTCGGCCCCGGCGCGGGAGGTGACGTTTCCCTTTCTCTCCCTGGTCGCCCGCGCGAGTACCGCGAGCCCCTTCCCCCCGGTCACGACGTCTTCTTCGAGGTCGAAATCCTCTCGGTAGAGGACCGGTAACCAGCGACACCCACCGCCTCGTTACGCACTCCGGCTACGACTCCGGATTGGAAACCAACTCAACCTTCACGGCGACGTAGCCCTGGTTCTTCGGGGCGTAACCCGTGATCTGACCGCAGAAGGCACTGCAAAATTCGTTGCCGAACTCGGTGATACCCATTTTCCGGTAGTACGGCTCCTTGAGCATCCGATACACCCCGCCCAGAAACTTCCTGTATGAGTCGGTCTGTGCCACCATTCTTTTTCTACATCTTCTCCTTCACGCTCCTGATCTTGTCCTCCATAGTTTGTTCGCGGTCGGTGCGGGTGCCGAGCTTCACCGTGGTGGTGATGCGCGGGGCTCCCATGGCGTGGACGGTCTCGTGACAACGCTTGATGGCGGCGAATACTTCGTCCCATTCTCCCTCTATGTTGGTCCCGTAAGAGTGCAGCGCGGTCTTTAGTCCCGCATCGGCCAGAACCTTCTCACAAGCAGCGATGTAACTGGAAAGTGAGACGCCGACACCAAGGGGAACGATGCACAGATCAACCATGACTTTCATTGCTTGTTTCTCCTTTAGCTGGTTATTGGAACGCAGATGGAAGTTTCTCAGAGTCCGAACCGATATAATAATCCAAGGGTGGCAGGTTGTGAAACAGCAAAACTGCTGTGACGGCCCCCGCTTTAGCGTTTCATGGAGCTGTTGACAACGATTCATCTGCACCTAAACTGGTTCAGTTCAAACAAAAGGCAGGCGGTTGTCAGGAGGAACATGTGAGTGAGAGTGTGAATGCAAGTGCCAAGGTGCTGGTGACTGGTGCAACCGGTTTCATCGGCAGACGACTGGTTGCCGCCCTCGCCGCGGAAGGGATTCCGGTGCGCTGCCTGGTGCGCAGTTCCTCGACCGCCTTCCCCACGCAGGTCGAGGTGGCGCAGGGTGATCTCCTGGAGGCGAACTCACTGGTCGCCCCCTTGAGAGGCATCGAGACGGCCTACTATCTGGTGCATGCCATGGGAGGCGACCGGGCCGGGTTCGACGAACGCGACCGGCAGGCAGCCCAAAACTTCGTACGTGCCGCCGAGATGCAGGGGGTGAAGCGGGTCATTTATCTTGGGGGGCTGGGTGAGGAGAGCGATCAACTCTCGGAGCATTTGGCGAGTCGCCTCGAGGTCGCGAGGGTCCTGCAAAAGGGTAATTTCCAGACCACCTACCTGCGCGCCGCCGTCATCATCGGCGCCGGCGGGGCCTCCTTCGAGATGATCCGGTACCTGGTGGAACGTCTCCCGGTGATGGTGACCCCGCGCTGGGTCTCCACACGCTGCCAGTTCATCGCGGTACAGGACGTCATCGCCTACCTCGTCGGTTGTCTCAAGGACGAACGCACCGCCGGACAGACCTACGACATCGGCGGCCCCGAACTCCTGTCCTATCGGGAGATGATGGAGCGCTTCGCCGAGATCGAGAAGAGATTCATCAAGATATTCCCGGTCCCGTTTCTCACTCCCAAGCTTTCCTCCTACTGGGTCTGGCTCATAACCCCGGTCAAGCCCTCGATCTCCATGCCGCTCATCGAGGGACTCGGCAACGAGGTGATCTGCCACGACGACGCAATCAGGACGATTCTCCCCATTCCCCTCACCGGGTACGATGAGGCGGTACGCACCGCACTCGAGGAGGAGGCTGCATCAGAAAACCTCAAGGTTAATTAGCCTGGACCGATAAGAAAACTTGTCATACGCAGGGCGGCAGCGCCGAAAACACCCCTGCGCGGGGCGCCCGAGCGGCGGGTGTCGCGGACGAGGAGCCATATGAAGTGCTTGATCATCGAGGACAACGAGTTCCTGCGTGAGGGACTCACGATGTTTCTGAAGGATGTTGCCGAGATAGATGTCGCGGACAACGGCAGGCAAGGGGTGGATCTCTTCACGGGCGCCCTCAAGGAGGGACATCCCTTCGATCTCGTGCTGCTCGACATCATCATGCCTGAGATGGACGGGCAGCAGGCGTTGAGGCTGATGCGCCAGGCGGAAAAAGACGCTCAGCGCCAGGAGCAAAAGAGCGTCATCATTATGACCAGTTCCCTTAACTCCCCGGAAAACGTGCAGGAAGCGATGTGGGACGGCGATTGTACCGACTATCTCGTGAAGCCGGTCGGGCGGGCCGACCTCATGGGCATGCTCAAACGCCACGGATTGCTCTAGAGCGGGGACTACCTGACATGGACCCAAGCCATTACCGAGCCGCAGTCAAGAGTTCCATCGAGCAGGACCGCGTCGAGATCCTCACGCGCCTTCGCGACATGATAAAGTCCGGTGCCGGGACTCGGGTGAAGCTCGTGAACTATTACAAGGGACTCCCGATCAGCTATCCCGCCACCCTGGTGGAGCTCTGCGGCGAGGTGCTCGAACTGGATGTGCACCCGCAGCAGGCGGTCGCACTCGGCCATTCCGGGCGGACCTGCATCAAGTGCGGCAGTTTTTCGCAGTCGCTTCTGGCCGAAGTGAAGGACTCCGACGTGCGCCGCATGATGGCTTCGCTGCACAACTTCTGCTACATCGACGTGCTCGCCGAGCAGCGCACCTCGCTGAGACTCGAGCTCGATCCCCCTTGCGAAGCCGAGATAGCGGCGCCCGGAGGGACCTTGAAGGCAAAGGCCCTCGACGTCTCCCTCGGTGGCTTCTCCATCCTGAGCGAAGCGTCGAGCAACCTGACAAAGGGGGATGAGGTCGTCCTGAAGGTGATGATCCCGAACCCGTTGCACAACACCGTGACGCCGCTGCAGGTGAATGCCGCCGTGGTCGACTGCACCAAGGAGGAGGGGGGCGATCTCTGCAGGTTCTCCATCTACTCCGATGCGCATATCGAGGGGGTACTCTCCCGGTTCATCTTCCAGCGTCAGGTCGACCTGATCCGGGAACTTAAGGAGATGAGCTGACAAGGCGGGACACTGCAATGAAACAATGAAAGGAGCGGGACTATGCCGGACAACCTGTTTATCCCCTCGGTCGATCTGAGGATCGGCAGCCTCGAGGAGTACAACCGCAGGCAGAAGGACAAGGCGGCCAGAAGCCAGGCCAAGCCAAAGGCCCGCCCCTGCATCACCATCTCCCGCGAATACGGCTGTACCGGCTATCCAATGGCGGAACTGTTGCGTGAGATCCTCATGCAGCGGACCGGCGACGAATGGGTCATGATCGACAAGGCGGTTATCGAGGAGGTGGCCAGCCGCCACAACCTCTCACAGGAGATCCTCGAGACGCTGGGCGAAAACAGCCGCATGCTTTCCGAGATACTCGCCACCTTTTCGCCGCGCTGGAAAAGCAACTACGACTACTTTCTCCCCCTCTCGCAACACGTGGCAGCGCTGGCGGAGCAGGGAAACGTGCTGATTCTCGAACTGGGGGGCTCCATCATCACGAGGCACTTAGAGCATTCCTACCACTTCCGCATCTTCGCCTCGGAGCGATTCAAAATCTCCACCCTCGCCAGGCGCCTCAACATCGAAGAAGAGGAGGCGGAGAAACTCATGCACCGCCAGCAGAAGGTGCGTGACCGCTTCACCAGGGATTTTCTGAGCCAGGACGACCACGATCCCTTGCTCTACGACCTCATGTTCAACAACGACCGCTGCGCCCCGGAGCAGATCGCCTACACCATCGCGAATTTCGTGCTCGGCCAGCCTAGGTGACAGATGCCGCTCCTTTTGAGTGCGCGGAATGCCTCACGCCGGTTCCAGTTTCAGGTACTGCACCTCGTTCGGGAGGGTGAAGACGACTAAGATGCCGTCGTCGTAGAGGGCCTCGGCGCTGCGCGGCGCGCCCCACAGTTGCCGGTGCGGGTCGTCCGCCACCAGGTTGCGCACCTGGTAATTTCCTGAGAGCCTGATGGCGCGTGGGATGATGAAGGTCCCGGCGTTACCGTGATGGACGTTCAGATTCACGAAAACCAGCGTCACGGCGTCTGTTTCCACCTCGTCTTTCCAGCGCGCCACGGAAAATACCTCCTCGTGGAAGCCGCCTCCTGAGAGGTTCAGGAAGTAGCGCTTCGGCTCCCGCAGCTCCGCCGTCGTCTCCCGAGCCTTATTGATCCTCGAGTACATCCGTCCCACCGCCTCCCGTTCAGGGATCTCATCGCTCCACGCCCGGTACATATTCGCCCAGCTGTCCCTGAAGGGGAGCTTGTCGGCAAGCCCGAGCGGCTGCCCCATGAACACCATGGGACAGCCGTACATGGCGGCGGTCACTGCGTAGCGCGCCGCCATGGCCCACTTGTCCGCATTGCCTCCCTCGTCGTGGCTGGTTCCGTTGTGCATCACGAGCGCCTCACCGCCGAAGAGGGTGCTTTCCTGCTCGAGCGACGCGAAGAGGTCGCTCATCCGGACCTCCTCCTGCCGGTACAGGTGGTGGTCCTTGGTGGTGAGGACGTCGAACACCCGGTTCAGCCGGTACTGGATCACGTCCGGGTCGAGCACCTCGGCGAGGAAGATGAAGTCCCAGCGGGCCTTGCGGGTGCGGTTCACGATGTATTCCCAGAGCTGGTTGGGTAGCCCTTGCGCGAAATCGGCCCGGATGCCGGCCAGCTTCCCGCCGCTTTTCTCGATCCAGTAGGGAAGGATGTAGCCGAAGTACTGCCACAGTTTCTCGGTCTCGGCCTGCACCGCCAGGTCGGTGTAAAAGAGGTCGCTCTCGTCCTCCGCGTTTCCCTTCGGGTCGTAGTGCGACACCGGGTTCCCCCAGTAGTCGGCGGCGCGGCCGGGCTTGGGACCAAGAGCCGCGTAGTCTCCGAAGAACCAGTCGACGTTGGCATCGTCCCAGACATGCTCGTTCAGCCGGTCCGTGGGTGCCCACACCGCGCACTCGAAATCCGAGCCGGCAGGTTCCCGGTAGTAGGGGACGCTGTGCCCGTCGACGAAGGCGGTGCCGCGGGTGCACCAGGCAGGGTGGTGTTCCCTTATCCACTGCTCCTCATCCTGCATGGTGCAGAACCCGAGGTCCACGGCCCCCGCGCCGTAGATGACGTCGCGCCCCGCGTGGTTGAAGGCGAGATCTATGAAGACGTCCAAGTCGACGGCCTCTGCCTCATCGAAGAGCATCCGGAAGAGCTCAAGGGCCCGTGCTGGTGCCGCGTTGTCGGCGAGCCAGCGGTTGATGCTCCAGTAGTCGCGGGAAGAATAGGGGCTCCCGGGGTTGTCGTTGGAGGCCCATTGCCACCTAGCCCGGTCCCAGCGCCACTGCGTGTTCGGGAATACCGGCATGAGCCAGAGCGTGTTGAACCCGAGCTCGTTGTTGACGTAGGTGAGTTGGAAGGGGTTGAACCCGTCGAAGTCGTGGATGGAGAGGAAGTCGTCGAGCGTGCTGCGGTTCTCGTAGGAGCCGCCGGCGAGTGCCTCCACGGTGAGGGCGTTCGCCTCGTAAAGTCGCGACCTGGCCGCTTTGGCGGGGGAGACCACCACGGCGCAGTCGCGCTGCAGCCGGTCGTTGGGGCGGGGGGCGAAGTCGTTATGCCACCACCAGGTATCGGTGCCGGACATGCGGTAGCGTGCCGAGATGCGATACGCCCCGCACTTGGTGACGGGGACCTCTGTCGTGAAGACGAGGTTGTCGAAGGAGCGTCCAAGAAAGGACATGCGCAACGGCATCCAGTAGGAGGTGGGGCCGCCCGAGTCAGCGAGCGGCTCGTGGGTCTTCACGAAGTCGCGCCGGTTCAGGTTGGTGAAGAGCTCAACCTCGAACGCGTCGGGAGGCATCCCGGGACCGGCGATCTCGACCGTGATGCCGAGGCGCGTCGGGTTTTCCCCGGTCATGGTCTCGTCAAGCAGGAGCTTCACCGTTCCGTAGTTCCCACCGCGACCGTTCACCTTCAGATTGCCGATCCAGGGGCCGTATGCCATCGCTGCACCTCCCGCGCCGGCGGCCGGGCCGCCGCATTGTCCTTAAAAAAAACAAGTAAGAACGGTAGCGAAGTTTGGCGGGATGGCAACAGGTGAGAAAAGAAGGGGCGGCGATTTGTGGGGAGGGAGTGACGTAAGCGGGGCGGCTATAAAATTACGGGAGGTTGCCTCTCACCTTCCTGAGCAGGCGTATCAGTTCCTGCTGCTCTGTTTCGTCGAAACCGCGCCAGATCCTTTCGATGAGGTTACGCGACACCTCCTGGAATACCGGCTTGAGCGCCTGGCCCTTGGGGGAGAGTCTCACGAAGACGGTCCGCTGGTCCTGGGTGCTGCTCGCCTTCTCGACATAGCCGTTTGCGACCAATTTGCCGACCAGCGCGGTCACCGTCGACTTGTCGCGCCGCACCGCCTTGGCGAGGTCCTTCATGGTCACCTGCTCGTTGTTGAACAGGTGGTGCAGGATGGCGCCGTGCGACGGGGCGAGTCCTTCGATCCCCAGGCGCTTGAGTTCCTGGAGCAGGTGCCGGTTGATCCCGGCGCGGGTGTCGCTTATGAGTGCTGCGATGCTCTTGGTTTCCATGGGAGGGGAATCTAGTTTGACGGCAAACTAAAGTCAAGAAAAAAATCCCTCGCGGACCAGTCGGACCAGTCGGACCAGTCGGACCAGTCGGACCAGTCGGACCAGTCGGACCAGTCGGACCAGTCGGACCAGTCGGACCAGTCGGACCAGTCGGACCAGTCGGAAAGGGCGGAAAGGGCGGAAAGGGCGGAAAGGGCGGAAAGGGCGGAAAGGGCGGAAAGGGCGGAAAGGGCGGAAAGGGCGGAAAGGGCGGAAAGGGCGGGCGGCGGGCGGCGGGCGGCGGGAGAGCTGCTAGCTGCGCTCAAGAGGAAAGGGGATCACCATGTGGAAGGTGCTGCCGTGGTTCTTGCGGCTTTCGACCCAAATATGCCCCCCCATGAGATGAACCAGCTCGCTGCTGATGGAGAGACCGAGTCCGGTGCCGCCGTACTGCCTGGTGATGGTGGCATCCTCCTGGCTAAAGGGGGTGAAGATGCGCTCCATAGCCTCGGCGGCGATGCCGATGCCGGTGTCGGCGACGCTGATTTTCAGGCGTGCCACGCCTGCGGTTTGCTCATGGACCTGGACCGAGACGGTTATGCCGCCTGCGTTGGTGAACTTGATGGCGTTACCGAGGACGTTGATGAACACCTGTTTCACCCGCAACCGGTCTCCCATCAAGTCGTCTGGGACGTCGTCGTCGATTTCAGTCCTGAAGGCAAGCCCCTTCCTGTTGATGACCGGCATCTGGGTCCTCACCACTTCTGCGATGCTCTGCCTGAGGCTGAAACCGTGGCACTCCAACTCGATACTGCCGGCTTCCGCCTTCGAGAGGTCGAGGATGTCGTTGACGATGGTCAGCAGCCCCTGAGAGGAATCGAGGATGCCGTCCACGTATTCCTTCTGTTCCGGGGTGAGGTCGGTGAAGGCGAGAAGTTGCGACATCCCCATGATGCTGTTCATCGGGGTGCGGATCTCGTGGCTCATGTTGGCAAGAAAGTAGCTCTTCGCGCGGTTGGCCGCTTCGGCGTTTTCCCGTGCGGCGTTCAGGTCTCTCTCGGCCTTCTTCCGGTCCGTTATGTCGAAGCAGTAGCCGATGTACCCGTCGAAGTGGCCCTCACCGGAGAATACCGGACGGCCTATGTCGAAGATCCAGCGGTAATGGCCGTCGCGGCGCCGCAGCCGGTACTCGATCTCGAAAGGCTCCCGCTTTCGAAAAGCGCGGAGCCGCTCGCCGATGTAGCGCTCCCGGTCTTCGACGTGCACCCCCGCGATCCACCCCTCGCCCAGTTCCTGTTCCATCGCCCGGCCGGTGAAGGCGAGCCAGGCGCCGTTGAGCCAATCGCGCCGGTTCTCGCTGTCGGCGCGCCAGATCAGGGCAGGCGCCTGGTCTAGTATTTCGAGGTAGCGTTCGCCCGTGGCACTGCCTGGTGTGGCGTCTTTGAAAGATTCACTGGAAGTCGTACTAGCCATGGTTGACCTTTGCCGGTACCGCATGCTGCCATAGGAGAAAACATTACCAGGTTGGAGCGTTGCCATTATTATCAAATAATTTAATTCTCTGAAAGGAAATTGTTATAAAAGGGGCTAATAGTGCCCAAATCGCTGTCTCAGCAGCGTTTTGAAGGACCATCGGATCCTCGGATTGTGGTTAATCGACGGCGAAACCGTATCGGTTCAGTACCGACTTTGCTTCCCGTCCTCTTAGATAGTTTAAAAACTCGACAGCGTCCCTGTTCTTAGTGCCGTTTGTTGTGAGTGCCATAGGGTAAACGATGCGTGGGTAGAGTTGCTGCGGGACCGTGAAAAGGATCCTGGCGTGTTTTCCCAGCAGGGCATCGGTGCGGTAGACGAAGGCGCCGTCGACCTCGCCGCGTTCGGCGTACATCATGCTCTCCCTTACGTCCTTGGCGAGGATCAATTTCCCGTTGAGCTCCTTCCCTAGCCCGGCCTTTCTCATCGCCTCTTCGGCGTATTCCCCGGCGGGAACGCTTTTGGGGCTGCCGATGGCGATGCTACCGAGGGAAGGAAGGTCGTGCATGCCGGAGATCTTCCGCGTCGTGGCGCCGGCAAAGACAAGGGTATTCCGCGTGAAGGTGTCGATGGAGGCCGCGGCAACGAGTTTCTTCTCCTTCAGGTGGCTCATCCACTCCTCGTTGGCCGAGATGAAGATGTCCGCGGGCGCGCCGCTTTCGATCTGTTTTGCGAGTGTCCCGGACGCGGCGTAGTTCCTGGTGATCTTCGTTCCCGGGTGCTTTTGGACGAACTTCTCGGCGATCTCGTTCACCGCCTCCTTGAGGCTCGCCGCGGCGGAAACGTTTATCTCGCCTGCGATTGCGGGGAGCGCGAGCAGCACCAGGGTGAGGAGGCAGAACGATACGCGGATCAGCAGCTTTTTCATGATGGACTCCTTTCCTCGAGGGGATAGGCAATGGGGTACATGACCCGTGCCATGTCGGAGGGAAGGAGGATTGCTGTGCGATATCAGGAGGTTTACTGACGGGTGAGAAGCGGGTCGTGGCCGGGACGTGCGAGAAAAAAGGGCAATTGCCGCCGGCGAGGGCAGTTGCGCGGGGGCGGCTAGCGTGACGGATGAGTCTGTCCGATCAGCGGAAGGTGGCTAGGATGTAATCCGCGATGAGGCGCGCGTCGGCGTCCGGGATGGTCCTCTGGTCGAAACGGACCATCCCGGGGCCTGGGTTGCGCATCTTCTTAACGATGTCGGCGGGCGTCGTGATGCCGTGGTCGGCGAGAACGCCTGCGTGCAGGGTCTTCTTCGGATTGATGACGTTGCCGCCATCCGGGTGGCAGGGGGCGCAGCGCTCCTTGAAAAACTGCCTACCCCTCTCCGTTACCACGGGGGGGGACCCGCCCCGTGGGGTGTCGGTGCAGCCGCTCATAAGGGCGGCGAGGATGATGAGCGTGACGGCGCGGCGGGGCATCGCGGCTAGTCCCTGCAGACGTTGACGGTACGCGAGACCGGGCGGCACTCGACGCCGAACGCGGTGAGCTCCTTGAGCACGGCCCCCTTCATGGTCTCCACCTGTAAGGACACCTCGTGGGTGAGGTCGGTTCCCATCTGGATGCTTCCAGGCTGCACGCCGATCAGCACCATCTCACCCGGCGCCTGACCCATGAGCCTCGCTACGGACAGGAGGTCTTTCAACCCCATCTGGTGCGGCGAAACCTTGGTCTCCAGGGCTATCGGAAGCTCCTCTCCGGCAAGGCGCACGCAGGTGCCGGGTTCCTTTCCGGTCTCCACCGCATCGACCATGATGAGGTGGCTGCGCCCCTCGAGCACCGGGAGGAGGTCGAGCCCGAGCGTCCCGCCGTCGACGATCTCGACGCTCTTCGGGAAGCGGTACTCGCGCTGCAACTGTTGCACGACCCGTATTCCCACGCCGTCGTCCCCCATCACCAGGTTACCTACGCCGAGCACCAGGAACTTCGGCGCCGGTTGCTGTTTAATCGAGTTTGCTTTCACCCGTTATTCTCCTTTTTGTTTGACCGTGAACTTGTAGCCGCTGAACATGCTGGAAATCTCGCCTCCATGCTCCTTTATGTCCATGAGCCAAGCGCTGTAGATGTGGTTGACGACGAAGCCGAAGATGAGCCACATGCCCATGTGGTGGGCAAGGCGCATCCCCTGCAGGCTGAAAAGCGAGTACATGAAGCCCAGCGACTTGAACATGATGCCGCCGGGGGTGTGGGCGGCGTACATGGCGAAGCCGGTGAGGATCATGGTGAGGTAGATCAGGAAGAGCACGAAGTACGCGGTGGTGGCGAGCGGGTTGTGCCCGACCGTTTCGGGGACCTCGTGGGAGCGGAGCAGGTAGTAGTTCAGCATCTTTTTGAGCTTTTCCCTTCCCTTCGCGCTGAACATCGGGAAGAAGGCGCGCCAACTCGCGTGCTCGTTGCCGATGAAGGCCCAGACGACGCGCGAGGCGACGCTCACCGTGAAGGCGTAGGCCGCGACGAAGTGCACGAAGCGGATCCACCCCATGGCGTAATCAGAAGGCGAGCTTCCGAGCGAAACAGGATGGCCGATCAGGAAGCCGGTCCCGGAGAGAACCACGATGGCGAGCACGTTGATCCAGTGAAACCAGCGCAGCGGCAGTTCCCAGACGTACTGCTTGAACTTGCAACGGTCCGACATGGCCCACCTCCTTGTCTAGGAAGCCTTCACGCGCACCATCTCCCGCCCGGTCGCGTCGAGGACGTGCACCGCGCAGGCGAGGCAAGGATCGAAGGAGTGGATGGTGCGCAGGATCTCGAGCGGCTTTTCCGGGTCGGCGACCGGCGTCCCAAGAAGCGCTGCCTCGTAGGGACCCGCCTGTCCCTTCGCGTCGCGCGGCGACGCGTTCCAGGTGGAGGGGACCACGGCCTGGTAGTTGAGGATCTTCTGGTCCTTGATCTTGATCCAGTGCCCGAGCCCGCCGCGCGGCGCCTCGTGCCAGCCGTAGCCGTGCGCCTCGGCGGGCCAGGTGGCGGGGTCCCACTTCTCGTTCGAGTGGATTCTGAGGTCCCCCTTGGCGATGTTGCCGATCAGCTCGTCGAGCCATTTGGGCGCCTGGCGCGCGATGACCAGACAGTCGACGCCGCGGGCGCCGGTGCGGCCGAGAGTGGAGAAGAGTGCCTCGGGGGGAACGTTCAGTTTCCCGAGTACCAGGTCCACCGCACCCTTGGTCTCCTTGTGCCCTGAGGCGTAGGCGACCAGCACGCGGGCGAGCGGCCCCACCTCCATCGGTTTCTCCTCGTAGCGCGGCGCCTTGACCCAGGAGTACTTCTTGTCCGTGTCGAGGTACTGGTAGGGAGGATTGGGGCCGGTGTAGTTCGGTTCGGTGGAGCCCTCATAGGGGTGCAGCCCCTTTCCGTCGCTCCCGGCGTCCTGGTACCAGGAATGCTCCACGTGCTCGGTGATCTTCTTCTGGTCGAGCGCCACCACCTTCGAGAGGTCCCGGTTCAGGATCGCCCCACCGGGAAGCCAGTTGTTGCCAGCCGCATCAGGGAACTCGGGGTAGCACATGTAGTTGCCGACCCCGGCACCGATGCCTGCCCACTCCTTGTAGAAAGAGGCGATGGCGAGAAGATCCGGGATGTAGACCTTTTCGACGAACTCCTGGGCTTTGGCGAGCAGGCGCTTTACCTCGATCAGCTTGTCCGCGTTCAGCGCGTTCTGCGAGTCCGGGTCGATCGGGATGGACATCCCCCCGACGAGGAAGGTCTGCGGGTGCGGGTTCTTGCTCCCGAGGATCGCGTGGATCTTGATGATATCTTTTTGCCACTCGAGCGCCTCGAGGTAGTGGGCCGTTGCCATCAGGTTCGCCTCGGGGGGGAGCTTGTAGGCGGGGTGCCCCCAGTAGGCGTTGGCGAAGGGGCCGAGGCGACCGGAGGCGACAAACGCCTTCAGCTTCTCCTGCACCGCCTTGAAGTGGGTGGCCGAGTTGTTGGGCCATTCCGAGAGCGATGCGGCGAGCTGGGCGGTCTTCACCGGGTCGGCCTTCAGCGCCGAGGTTATGTCCACCCAGTCGAGCGCGTGCAGGTGGTAGAAGTGGATCACGTGATCCTGGGTGTTCTGGATGGCGATGATGATGTTCCGGATCAGCTGCGCGTTTGGGGGGACCGGGATCTTCAAAGCGTCCTCGACGGCGCGGATCGATGCGATCGAGTGCACCGTGGTGCAGACGCCGCAGAAGCGCTGGGTCCAGTACCAGGCGTCGCGCGGGTCGCGATCCTTAAGGATCTTCTCGATGCCGCGGAACATGGTGCCGGAGACCCAGGCGTTGCTGATCTTGCCGCCGGAGACCTCCGCCTCGACGCGCAGGTGCCCTTCAATTCTGGTGATCGGGTCGACAACGATCTTGGTCATCTCAATCCTCCTTGGTGTCTTCGCCCGGTTCCTTGTCCTTTCTCATCGCGTTGAGCGCTCCGTGCACCACGAAGGCGCCCGCGGCCCCGGCGGCAAGCCCGAGGCCGATGGCGTCCGCGGTGTGCTCGA
The DNA here is from genome assembly GCF_004917065.1 of Geomonas ferrireducens. Classification (NCBI taxonomy): domain Bacteria; kingdom Pseudomonadati; phylum Thermodesulfobacteriota; class Desulfuromonadia; order Geobacterales; family Geobacteraceae; genus Geomonas; species Geomonas ferrireducens. Next base: position 732,158 of record NZ_SSYA01000001.1, on the reverse strand, counting down.
TGCCGAAGCCCGGCACGTTCGGGAGCCTGCCATACATGGGGGACATCACGTCCCAGAACTGCGGCTCCGCGCAGCCGACGCAGGGGTGACCCGAGCCGATGGGCCAAGCGGTCTTCTCGTTGTAGCGTTGGGTGGGGCAGTTGTGGAAGGTCGCCGGTCCCTTGCAACCCATCTTGTAGAGGCAGTAACCCCTGCGGTGCCCGTCGTCCCCCCATGCCTCTACGTACTGGCCGGCGTCGAAGTGCGGGCGTCTCTCGCAGTTGTCGTGGATGCGCTTGCCGTAGGCGAAGAGGGGGCGACCGTGGCCGTCGAGCGCGGGGATCTTGTTGAAGACGAGGTAGTGGACGATGGTGGCGGTGAGGTTGTCCGCGTTGCAGGGGCATCCGGGGAGGTTGATCACGGTGGCGCCGGGAACAGCCTCCTTGACGCCGACTGCGCCGGTGGGGTTAGGGGCCGCCGCCGGAATGCCGCCGTATGAGGCGCAGGTGCCGATGGCGATGGTAGCCGCGGCGTTGCCGCACACCTCCCGGGCGCGCGCGAGGTTTGATTTTCCACCGACGCAGCCGTAGACCCCGCCGTCCTTCATCGGGATGGACCCCTCGATGACCGCGATGTATTTGCCCTTGTGCTCGGTGATCGCCTTGTCGAGGGCCGCCTCCGCCTGGTGCCCGGCGGCGGCCATGATGGTCTCGTGGTAGTCGACCGAGAGGATGTCGAGGACGATCTCGCCGACGGTCGGGTTTGCCGCCCGCAAAAGCGCCTCGCTGTCGCCGGTACATCCCTGGAACTCGAGCCATACCAGGGTGGGGCGCTTCACTTCATCAAGGGCACGCGCCACCGAGGGGGCGAAGGAAGGGGGGAGTGCCAGCGCGGCGGTCATCGTGGAGCAGAACTTCAGGAAGTCGCGCCGGGAAACGCCGCGTTCCTTCAGTATCCTGCTGATGGAGAATTCAGTGTCGTCTCTTCCCTCTGTTCTCGTCTTGCTCATCCCGGCCTCCCTTTTGCTCACGGCGCAACGATGGACTCTTTGGGGCGCGAACCCGAACTGACTGAATTATGATTGTAGTAGAAAGATGTTTTATTGCAAGAGGGGAATGTGCGGCCTATGAGAAAAAAATTCCCATAGCTATGGGAGGTTGACAGTAAAACGGGAATTGTGACAGTGGATATGTAGTCCACCCCCTCAGAATGGTTGCGACCTGCGAGGTCTTTACCTTTGAGAAGAGGGGGCGGTTTAAAGTCCCCCTTTGCGAAGGGGGATTTAGGGGGATTTCAGCGCGGGGTGGCAGAGGCAAATGCGCCTGACAGCAACGAGAATGGCCGTGACAGCTGCTAAACCAGTCCCTTTTCCTGTGCGTAGCGCAGAAGTGCCACGCGCCCGTCGACGTTGACCTTCTGGTAGATGTTGTGCAGGTGGACCTTCACCGTCCCCTCGCTTATGCAGAGCTGGCCGGCGATCTCCTTGTTGCGCAGCCCCCCCGCCACCATGCGCACCAGCTCGATCTCCCGCTGGGTGAGCAGGGCTGCCATCTCGCGCGCCCCCGCCTCGCGCTTCAAAAGCTTCTCCAGGGCCTGCTTGGTCGAGCGCCTCTCCAGCCACTGCTCCCCGTTGTGAACCTTGCGGATGCACTGTACCAGGAACTGCGGCGCCATCTCCTTCAGCACCACCCCCTGGATGCCGAGCATGACGGCGTCGAGCATGTCCTCGTCCTCGAGGGCGGCGGTCAAGAGCACGAGTCGTGCGCCGAGCTTCTCCTCGTTCACCTTGCGGGCCACCTCGATGCCGGTGAGACCAGGCATCCGTATGTCCAGTACCGCGACGTCGGGGCGCTCGCGCCGGATCGCCTCCAGGGCAGCGGCGCCGTCGGTGCAGCTTTCCAGCACCTCGAAGTCCGGCTCGAAATTGAAGAGGCTCGTCAGCCCGTTCAGGATCAGGGGGTGGTCGTCGGCAAGCACCAGTCGTATGGCCATGTCATGCTCCTTGTTCCACAAGGGGAAGGGTGATGTCGATGCGGGTGCCGCGGTCGCTCGAGTCGATGGTGAGTTCGCCGTTCAGGGCGTCGATCCGCTCCCTGAGCATCACCGGCCCGCGCTTCATGTCGCTTAGCTGGTCCTGGTCATAGCGCCCGTGGAAGGAGAAGCCGTGTCCGTCGTCAGTGACCGTGATCAGGACCCATTGGGCGTTGAAGGCGAGGTTGACCTTGAGGGTCGCCGCGCCGGCGTGGCGTACCGCGTTGATGACGGCTTCGTGAATGACGAAATAGATCTCCCTGGCGATGCCCCGCTCAAGCGGCGGCTGAGGCGTGCTGCAGTTGATCGAACAGGTGATTTCCCACTGCCGCCGGACGCGGGCAGAGAGGTCTTCCAGGCGCTTCATCAGGCCGAATTCCTCGGGCGTGCGGCGCGAGAAGAAGCGCTTCAGCGCGTTGATCTGGTTCCTTAGGTCGCGCTGCTCGGAGGCGAGCAGGTGCTGGACCTGCTGGATGCTCTCCCGCGCGGCCGTGTCGTGCTTGATGAGGCGGGCGGCTGTTTCCAGCTGCAGGCTGGCCCCTGCCAGCGACTGCAGCAGGCCGTCGTGCAGGTCATGGGCGAGGCGCAGGCGTTCTTCGTCGGCGGCGGCCTGTTGTAGCTGTTTCAGCAGCAGTCCATGGGAAAGCCGCGCCGCGACCTCTCGGGCCACGATACCCCCCAGTACCAGGTCGTCCGGGGTCGGGTGTCTCTTGTCCAGGGCGACGAGGTACCCGGAGATCTTGTCGCCGGCGATCCGGGAAACCACGGCGGAGGTGATCTCGAAATGTCTCGCGAACTCAGCATCGAAGGGAACTCCTTGCCACTGCTGCAGTCCGCCGGCGCTGTTGTAGACCACCTGCGCCTGTGCCTCTCCCGTGCGGCGGCAGAAAAAGCATGCCTCGGCAAGTTCCTCCGCGACGATGTTGCCGAAGGTTCCCGGCTCCTCCCGGTCGTAGCGCGATCCTTCCGCAGACCAGGTCAGAACATGCAGCCAGGGCTCCTCCGCCTCTTCCCAGCAGAGCACCACGCGCGGCGCATGCAGGATGGCGGCTGCGTGACCGAGCATCCCCGCTCCGTCGGGCCCCGGCTCCTCCGGCAGCGCCGCCCCGGGCCACTGCGACAGCATGTAAAGGACCTCGCGCATCGACTCCTCGTAGGCGCCTAGGTAACCGAGCAAACCTGCGACAACGGCGAGATAAGCGATGCGGATGATGAAGCGGTTCAGCTCGAAGCTCTGCTGCAGGAGAAGGTTGGACGGGTACCATGCGAGCAGCAAGGTGACGGCCATGGCGGTGACCGCGGTCCAGAGCGTGCCGCGCCACTGCCAGCGAAAGGTGGCGCAGACGAGTACGAAGATGAAATAGACGAAGAACGGGCTGTTGGGCCCGGTGGTGAGGAACATGAGGCCTGCGAAGACAAGGAGGTCGATGCCGTGCGTTACGAGGTGCAGCGTCTTCCAGCCGAACCCCCTGCGCTGGATGACGAACCCGATGATGATCGAATAAAGGAGGTAGCCTGCGAGGATGCCGTAGGTGAATCGCGCGAAGCGGGAGGGTTCTGAAGGGTCGAGCCACACGGCGAGGAGAAAGAATGCCGCCAGGATGACGCGCCCACTGGCGATCAGGTATTCCGCCCGGGTTTTCGAGTGGTATCTCTGCTGCGGCATCGACGTATCTCCGGCCCGAAAGGAAACGTCCTGCTGAAGGTAGGAATTCTTCACGCAGGCTCGTCAGATTAATTCCGGCGCCGCATTCTATACATGCCGTTTACGTTACGTCAATGATTTAGCGATGATGTGGGTGGGGTGGGGTCGATAATCCCCAGCGGGAACCTTGCGCCGCGGATTATCGACCACGAATTGGACTTCATATGGACCGACGCGTAGCTAGATCATCTTCTCAAGGATCTCTCCGGCGCTCTTCACGTAGTTGGGGCAGCGCGTCTTGAAAAGCCCCTTCCGTTTTGCTTCCTTCATCCCGTCCTTCGCCGCCATGTTCACGCCGAGAAGCTGCGAGCATCCAAGCTCGCCGTGCCGCGCCTTGAATTCCTTGTTGAACGCCTCGACCTTTGGAAAGACCTTCCACTCCTGCGGGCCGTGGGCGAGCCCCAGCACCATGTAGGCGGCGGTCACCGCACCGCACTCGTGACCGGTGGTCATGCCGCCGGCGAAGCCGGTGGCGAGACGGCAGGCGAGTTCGGGCTTGATGCCGTAGGCGGGGGCGTAGTTTTCGAGAATCGCTTGCGAGCAGTTCGTCGACTTCAGAAAGTGCTTCCGCGCCGCCTCCGGGCGGTCGGCCACCTGCGCCGCCTCCGCGGAGGCCTCGACGTTCAGTGTCCCCTGCGCGGCAAGGCACACCCCCAGACATAGCGATCCCTTCAGCATGGCGCGCCTGCTGATCGGTGCGTTAACTTCTTCCTTTTTCATGACAACCCTCCGGAGTACAGGGAGGCCGTTACGCCACCCGTGCGAATAAATTAATAGTAGCAATATCATAATATTTGCATGAAAGAAAGATTAAGTGCGTTGTGCGGGGCAGGGCTACTCGAGGGATTTCTGGAAGCGCAGCACGCTCACGGTCAGCATGACAAGTGCGATTGCGGCCATGGCCGCCATCTGGGGCCAGAGAAGGCCGAAGCCGCCACCTTTCAGGTAGACGCTTCTTAGCACCACCTCGTAGTAGCGCAGCGGGTTCAGGTAGGTGAGGTGCTGCAGGATCTCGGGCATGCTGCTGATGGGGGAGCCGAAACCGGAGAAGATGACCGCGGGCATGATGAAGAAGAAGCTCGTCACCATGGCCTGCTGCTGGGTCGCGGAGACGGTGGAGATGAAAAGCCCCACCCCCAGCATGCAGAGGATGAAGAAGACGGTCCCGGCGCCGAGGACGAGAAAGCTCCCGTTCAGCGGCACGTGGAACCAGAGCGTTCCGGCGGCGCTGATGAGCGCGGTGTCCAAAAGGCCGATCAGGAAGAAGGGGATGGTTTTTCCGAGGATGAATTCGACGCGCCGGATCGGTGTCACCATGATCTGCTCCAGGGTGCCGATCTCCCGCTCGCGCACCACGGCGAACGCGGTCAGCGTCACCACGATCACGAGGACGAGGTTGCCGATGACGCCGGGGACGAAGAACCACTGGCTGGACATGTCCGGGTTGTACCAGGGGCGTCTTTCCACGACGATCTCCGGGAGCCCCCCGGCCACTGCTGGCGCCTGCCTTGCAAGCGTTTTGAGCCGGTACTCCCGGGCGAACCCCTGGGCCACCTGGTTCACGTAGCCAAGCCCCACGAGCGCGGTGTTGGAGTTGCTCGCGTCGACGACCACCTGGAGATGGGCGGTCTCCCCTTTGCCTAAGTCGCGGGCGAAGCCGGAATTGATCTGGAGCGCCATGATCGCCTCGTCCCGGTCGATGAGCTCGGGGATTTCGCGCCGGTCCGAGAGGTGCCGCACCTCGAAGTAGCGGCTTGCCTGGAAGCGTGAGACGAGGTCGCGGCTCACCTGGCTGTTGTCGTAATCGACGATGGCGACCGGGACGTGCTTGATCTCGAGCGTGGCGGCATAGCCGAAGACGAGCGTCTGGATGACCGGCGGCGCGAAGAGGAAGAACCTCGCCCTCTTGTCGCGGATCACGTGCAGGAATTCCTTTATGAGCATCTGGCGCAGGCGGCCGAGCATGATTTCCCCCTAGGTCAGCTTCTTGCGGAAGATGCGCGTCGCCGCAAGCCCCAAAATGGCGGCGAAGAGCGCAAGCCCGAAAAAGTCCTGCCACATGTTGAAGACCGACGACCCCTTCAAAAAGACGTTGCGCAGGATGGCCATGTAGTAGCGGGCCGGCACGATGTGGGTGATCCCCTGCACCACCGCCGGCATCTGGTCGATGGGATAGACGAACCCGGAGAGGAGAAAGGCGGGCAGGAAGGTGGCGATGAGCGAGATCTGGCTTGCCGCGAGCTGGGTCTTCGCAACCACGGAGAAGAAGTAGCCAAGCGACAGCACCACGGTGAGAAAGAGGGTGGTGCTCAGCAAAAAGACCCAGATGTGCCCGCGGAAGGGGACCTCGAACCACCACACCGCCATGATCGCGCAGACGCTGGTGTCGATGAGGCCGATGGCGACGTAGGGGAGGAGCTTGCCGAGCATGATCTCCAAGGGGGTCACCGGCGTGGAGATGAGCTGCTCCATGGTGCCTCGCTCCCACTCGCGCGCGACGGTGAGCGAGGTGAGAAAAGTCCCCACCACCGCCATGACCATGGCGACCACCCCGGGGACGATGGTCACCATGCTCTCCAGGTTCTCGTTGAACCAGGTCCGGGAGTCGACGCTCAAGGGGGGGCGCACGCTTCCCTGACCGCGGGCGCGCAGCCAATCGAGCTGTAGCTTTTGTGAGTGCGCCTGCGCCACCGCCTCGGTGTAGCTCATGCCGAGGCTTGCGCTGTTGCTGTCGGTGCCGTCGAAGATCGCCTGGATGCTGACTCGCTCTCCGGAGCTGAGCTTCGCGGAGAAGTCCGGCGGGATCACGATGCCGATCTGGCAGGTCCCGGCGTCGACGGCATGCACCAGTTCCGGGTAGTTGCCGACCGAGCGCACCACGTTGAAGTAGCGGGAAGACTGAAAGCGCTTCAGGAAGTCCCGGGAGGCTTGGCTCTGCTCCTGGTCGTAGACGTAGACCGGTATGTGCTTCGTGTCGAAGCTGACGCCGTAGCCGAAGGCGAAGAGCATCACGATGGGCATCGCGATGACGATGCCGATGCTGCGGGCGTCGCGCCGGATCTGGATCATCTCCTTGCGCGCCATGGCGCACAGCCGGTTCCAGTTCATGCCTGCTCCTTTTCCCTGCGCCCTTTCAAGCTCGTGAGCGAGACGAAGACGTCCTCGAGGGTCGGGCGGATCTGCTCGATGCGGGAGACGGTGATGCCGCGTTCCCCGAGATAATTCCGCACCTCCGGGATGGCCCGCTCGGCATCGGGCACAACGAGGTGAAGCGCATGGCCGAAGATGGCGGCGTCGGTGACCCCCGGCGCCTCCTGAAGCGCTTCGAGCGCTTTCCCAACCTGGTCGCATTCGACGAGGAGCAACTCCCCCTCCATGCTCTTGAGTTTAAGCTCCAGCGGCGAGCCGGAGGCGACGATCCTGCCGCGGTCGATGAGCACGAGCCGGTTGCAGTACTCCGCCTCGTCCATGTAGTGCGTGGTCACGAAGACGGTAACCCCTTCGTCCGCCATGCGGTGGATCAGCTCCCAGAAGAGCCGGCGCGAAATGGGATCGACGCCGGAGGTCGGCTCGTCGAGAAAGACGATGGGGGGGCGGTGTAGCACCGCGCAGCCAAGGGCCAGGCGCTGCTTCCACCCGGCGGCGAGCGTCCCGGTGAGGAGGTGCTCCCGGCCGGTGAGTCCGGCCATGTCGATGGCCCAGGCAATACGCTCGGCCGCGTCGGCCTGGTTGACGCCGTACATCCCCGCGAAGAAGCGGAGGTTCTCGATTACCTTCAGGTCGTTGTATAGGGAGAACTTCTGCGACATGTAGCCGATATTCTGGCGCACCCGTTCCGGTTCGCGCGCGACGTCGACCCCGGCGACCAGCGCTTTGCCCGAGGTGGGGTGCAGAAGGCCGCAGAGTATCCTGATGGTGGTGGATTTCCCGGCGCCGTTGGGACCGAGAAAACCGAAGATCTCGCCGCGCGAGGCCTCGAAGGAGATGTTGTCGACCGCGGTGAAGTCGCCGAAGCGTTTCACGAGGTCCTGCACCACGACCGCCTGGGGCTGACCGTTCATGGCTTCTCCCCCTTGCTCTTTTGCACCGCCTCCACGAAAAGGTCCTCGATGCTGGGCGCGACCTTCTCGACGGAGTCGACTTTGAGCCCCGCCGCGGCGATGCGGGAACGCAGTTCCGGGATCAGGCGCTCGGGTTCCCTGACGACCAGGTGCAGCCCGTCCCCGACGATCATCATGGTCGAGATCCCTTCCATGCCGGAGATGAGCTCCTTCACCGGGCGCGGTTCGGCGCAGACGATGGAGACCACGGCGCCGTCGAGGTTCCCTTTCAGATTCTCGGGCGTGTCGCAAAAGAGCATGCGCCCCTCGTGCAAGAGCGCCACGCGGTGGCAGCGCTCCGCTTCGTCCAGGTAGGCGGTGCTGGTGAGGATGGTGACCCCCTGGTCGAGGAGCGTGTAGAGGATGCGCCAGAAGTCGCGGCGCGACACCGGGTCGACCCCGTTGGTCGGCTCATCGAGGAGGATCACTTCCGGGGTGTGGATGAGGGCGCAGACGAGACCCAGTTTCTGCTTCATGCCGCCGGAGAGTTTCCCTGCGAGCCGCGAGCGGAACTCCGCCATCCCCGCCGCCTGCAACAGTTCCGCCGCGCGCGTCTCCCTCTCGGAGCGTGGCACGCCGAAGAGGTCGGCGTAGAAGCGGATGTTCTCGTCCACGGTGAGTTCCTCGTAAAGCCCGAAACGCTGCGGCATGTAGCTTATATGCTGCTTGGCCCCCTCCGGGTCGCGCGTCATGTCGTAGCCCGCCACGCGGGCGCTCCCCGCGTCCGGGGCGAGGACGCCTGCCAGCATGCGCATGGTGGTCGTCTTGCCGGCGCCGTCCGGACCGACGAGACCGAAGATCTCGCCGCGCGCGACCTTGAAGCTGAGCCCGTCCACGGCGCGCACGTCGGGAAAGGACTTGGTGAGCCCGTCGAGCTCTATGGTGAAATCGTCGGCGCTCATGTCACTTGGCCGCCACGTCTAAGAGCGCGTCCGCCGGCATGCCCGGCTTCAGCTCGTGCGCCTGGTTTTCCAGATCGATCTTGATGCGGTACACGAGGGTGACCCGCTCCTTGTGCGTCTCGACGCTCTTCGGGGTGAACTCAGCCTGTGATGAGATGAAGGAGACGCGCCCCTTGTAGCTCTTGCCGGGGTAGGTGTCCGTTTTCACCGTGGCGACCTGTCCGAGTTTGACCCGCCCGAGGTCGGTCTCGCTCAGGTACCCGCGCAGCCAGAGGTGGTCGAGATCGGCGATGGTGACCACCGGCGTGCCGGCAGATACCACCTCGCCAAGTTCCGCGTGCCGCACCAGCACGACGCCGGTGATGGGGGCCTTGAGCGTCGCGTAGCCGAGCTTGATGCGCGACATCTCGAGCGCCTGCTCGGCCGTGCGGACCCCGGCCCGGTTGATGTCGACCTGTTCCCTGCGCACCCCTTCCTTGACCTGGTCGTAGTTCTGCTTCGCCCGCTCAAGCGCGGCGCTGCTTCGCTTCAGCGCGGCCGCCGCGGTGTCCCTTACCTGGGCCGAAACCTCGTCCTTCTCGTAGAGCGCCTGGTAGCGCGCGAGGTCGTGCTTTTTCAGCTCAAAGTCCGCCTGGGCGTCGAGCACCGACTGGTGGGCCGCCTGCTTCTCCTGGGGACGGCTCCCTGCCGTGGCAAGCCCCAGCTCGGCGCGCCGGGTGCCGAGGTTCGCCTCGTCGATGCGCAACTGCTGCTGGTAGTCCCCCTGGTCCAGCCTGGCGATGATCTCCCCGGCCCGGACCAGTTGCCCCTCCTCCACGGGGAGCTCGGCCACGCGCCCCGGCACCTTGAAGCCGACCACGCTCTCGTGCGCCTCGATGTTGCCGGAAAGGGTGATGGTGTTGGCGTCCGCCCGGTTCCGGTTGCGGCTGACGAAAAAGACTGCCGCGGCGACGGCCGCTGCCAGAATGACGATCGGGATCAGTTTTCGTTTCATCGGTTCATGTCCTCGTTATGGTTCGATGCCCAGGAAGAGCCGGTACGCCTTTTCGGTGTCGCCCAGGGCACGGGCGAGCGCGATCTTCGCCTCGACGTGCTGCGCGAGGGCGTTCAGCTCGTTGTCCCGTGCCCGCGCCAGCGCGTCCTGCGCCGTCACCACCTCGATGTTGTTGGCCACGCCGTTTTTGAAACGGTCGCTCGCGTACTGCAGTTCCTTCTCGGCGAGCGCGAGCCCCTGCCGTGCAGTGAGCACCTGGTCGTCGGCGGAGTTCAGGTTTAAAAGCGCCTCGCGGATATCCTGCTCCACCCCGAGCTTCAGGTCGGCGATCTGCTCCTCGTTCCGTTTGAGCCGGCTGTCGAGCTCCATCCGCTCACCCTTGCGGTCGTGGTCGAAAAGGTTCATCACCATGTTCACCTGGATCATGCCGGAGGGGTCGAGCTTGCTCATCTCCTGGCCGCTCGTGCCGTAGTTGCCGCTCAGGACGATCCTCGGGAGGTAGCGGGAGCGCGACGCCTTCATCTGCTCATCCAGGGAGGCGCGTTGGGCGAAAAGGGCGCGGTAATCGGGGCGGCTCTCGAGTGCCGCCTGCACCGCCTGCTCGAGCTGCGGCCCCTCCAGTTTCTTGAAGGCGAGCGTGTCGGTGAGGGCGATGGGGGTGCCGAGATCGAGGCCGATGCCGCGGGCAAGGGAGAGGCGGGCGAGTTCCGCGTTATTGCGGGTGACGAGGAGGTACTGGCGGTCGTTGGCTAGCTGCACCTGGGCGCGCAGCACGTCGAGCCCGTCGGCGATTCCCGCGGCTCGCTGGTCGGAGGCAAGCTTTTCCAGCACCTCCGAGGTCTCCACCCGGCTCTTGGCGGTCACGACCCGCGCCTCGGCGTACGCCGCGTTGATGTACTGCACGGCGACCTGGCGGATCACCTGGCCGCGCACGTCCCGGTAATCAAGCTGCCTCGCCTTTTGCTCCTGCTCGGCCGCCTTGATGGCGTGGTAGCTCTGCAGGTCGAGGATGTTCTGGTCCGCGTAGATGCGGAAGTCGTAGCTCGTGAAGGGGCCGACCACGGCGCGGGCGTTGGGGAGGGTGATCCCCTGCGCGCTGAGGTTCCTGGTCTGCCAGGCGAACGGGGTCTCCAGGCGCAGGTGCGGCAGATAGTTGGCGAGCCTGCGTTCGCGCGTCCCCTCGGCTTCGTCCGCCCGTGTCTTCGCGAGGAGCGCATTGAGGTTACTATCGAGTCCCCGGGTGATCGCCTGGTCCAGCGACAGGGGGAGGGGAGGGGGGCTCTCGGCGTGCGCGGCCTTGGCAGCCGACCAGAGCGCCAGGGAGACGGCCAACACTTTCATGATCTTTGCAGTCATGGCGTATCCTTTGTTGCCTGTCGCTACTTGGGCAGGACTCCGTTCACGAACAGTTCGATGCTTCTTTTCATGCTCTCTTCCAGCGGGTCGACCGGAGCGAGAGACCAGGTGATCATGGTGCCGAAGATCATGCGCTGGAACCCTTGGGCGATGTCGAAAGCGGAGAGGTCGCTGCGCAACTCTCCACGCTCCTGACGGTGCCCGACCAGCAGCGCGAGCTGTCGAACGTTGCCTTCGATCGCCTCCGCCATCCGTTTTTGTACCGTGTCGCTCGCAAACACCGCGGTCAGCAGGCTTTGGATCAGGCCCGGACTCTGCCCCTGTTCGATGGTCAGCGTGAGGGCGAGCTCCAGCAGAAGTGGGGCAAGCGGGCGGTCCGACTTGCGGTTCGCTGCCACGAAAGCGGCCACCCTCTCCATCTGCAGCTCGCGGTAGTTGAGGAGCACGCTTTCTTTGTTTTCGAAATAGTTGAAGAAAGTACCCTTGCCGACGTCGGCGGCGGCGGTGATCGCCTCGATGGTGGTGGCGTTGAAGCCGCGCTCTGCGAAGAGTTTGAGCGCGGCCCGAAAGATCTTCTCCCTGGTCTGCTCGCTCCTCTTGGCCCTGCGCCCGGGCTGGGCCGGGTTGGAAGGAGTCACCTGTTCCACATTGTGAGTCATTGCGGTCTCCTTGTTTAAAAATGACCATCGGTCAGGAATGACTGTAGGTCATGTTTGGCCCTTTGTCAAGCAGTCGGGAAAAAAATTGCAGTGAGGTTGCGGCAGAGACGGAACTGGGGAACGCGCGTGGCATTTGGAAGAGCAGGGGAGAACGAAAAAAGAGAAACCAGGACGTGTGTGATCGATCGCAGAGAGAAGCGCTTTTCCGTACAGGCCGGGAGGAGAGAGGACTCAGCGGATGGTGTCGCTAGGCAGAAAGCGAAAAGGGCTTACAGTGATTAGCTGTAAGCCCTTGAATTTGGTGGCTCCCGAGGTAGGACTCGAACCTACGACACACGGATTAACAGTCCGCTGATCTACCGACTGATCTACTCGGGAATATTGGGTTCTTCGCCCTGTGCCGCGAAGAGATTACGTGTATAGCATAGTGGTTTTTGGCTGTCAATAATATTTCTGCTGCTCTTTCCATCCAACCGGCAACTTTTTTTGAATACAACAAACACCTCTCTGGGAGCCGCGGCGAAGGGGCTGGTTGCATAGCGCGGCTCCCTCGGATGACTCAAATAGTGTCGAAGGAAGTTAACCGCACCCCTGTTGACTTCAAGCGGGCCAACAAGATATATTCAGGTTCTGTTATGCATCACCGATGACTGACTTTCACAAGGATTCCCATGACCTCGCAAACAGAACGACTCTACCGCACCGCCGCTGTCCTCGCCCTCATCACCATTTTCTACAACATCCTTGAAGGGGTCGTGTCGGCGTGGTTTGGCTTCGAGGACGAGTCCCTCGCGCTTTTCGGCTTCGGACTGGACTCCTTCGTAGAGGTCGTCTCGGGCGCCGGGATCTGGCACATGGTGCGCCGCCAGAGGAACAACCCGGATCGAAATCCGGACGAGTTTGAGCAACGGGCGCTCAGGATCACCGGCTTCAGCTTCTACGTGCTGGCGGTCGGGCTACTCGTCACCGCCGCCTACGATACGCTAAAGCTGCATGCTCCCACCACCACCTTCTGGGGGGTGATCGTCTCCTGCGTTTCCATCGCCTCGATGTGGCTGCTGATCCGGCAAAAGGTGAGGGTAGGCAATGCCCTTGGTTCACAGGCCATACTTGCCGACGCTGGCTGCACCCGCGTCTGCCTACTCCTCTCCGTGATCCTGCTCGTCTCTAGCGTAGGCTACCAACTAACCGGCATCGGCTGGCTCGACTCGGCCGGCGCCTTGGGCATCGGCTGGTTCTGCTTAAAGGAGGGAAAGGAGGCTTTCGACAAGGCGAAAGGCATCCCATGCTCATGCAGTTGAAGCAGTGCTGGTTAGCCGGTGGCTAACCTGGATCCAGAGTTGTTGGCAGTAGCCGTGTTGTCAGAAAAAAAACGACCACTCTTGCAGGTCATGAGAAAGGGTGCTACTCTTTTTTAATGTGAAACTGATGTTTTTGTTTTTAACAAAAGGAGGGGCACCATATGCTTGAGGAGTTCAAGAAGTTCGCGCTTAAGGGAAACGTCCTTGATCTCGCCATTGCCGTTGTCATCGGCGCGGCCTTCGGCAAGATCGTCAGTTCTTTCGTTGCAGACATCATTACTCCCCCCATCGGAAAGCTTCTGGGCAACATGGATTTCTCCTCCCTGTTCCTAAACCTCTCCTCCACGCCGGTCCGCTCCGTTGCGGAAGCAAAGGCTGCCGGTGTCCCGGTCATCGCCTATGGCCTTTTCCTAAACTCCATTTTCGATTTTATCATCATCGCTTTCGCCCTTTTTCTCGTCGTGCGCCAGATAAACAGGATGATGCCGGCTCCTCCTCCCCCGGTGACCACCAAGGAGTGCCCGCACTGCTGCACGATGATCCCGGTGAAAGCTACCCGCTGCCCCAACTGCACATCGAACCAGGACTGACGCTTTAGCCTGCGTTACCTGGAAAATACCAAGGAGGTCCCTGATGAAAAAAACTTTGCTGCTTCTTCTTGCTCCGGCTTTGATGCTGGGGGTCCACACTGAGGCCCGTGCCGCGGTCAAGGCGGAATCTTTCTCCCTCTCTCCCTACGTTGGCGGCTTTACCTTCATCGGTAAAGAGCATCTGGAGACGATGCCTGTTTACGGTCTGCGTGCCGGCTACAACTTCACCAAGAGCCTCGGCCTGGAAGCCGTTTTCGATTACGGCAGCACTGAGGGCAAGAAAAACAGCGGCATAGGGGATGGCGTAGACGTGTACAACTACCACCTCGACGCCCTGTACCATTTCATGCCCGACTCCCAGTTCGTGCCATATGTCGCCGCGGGCTTTGGCGGGCAGTCGAGGAATTATCCGGGACCTGCGCACACCGACCGCACTTCCTTCAACTACGGCCTGGGCGCCAAATACTTCCTGAGCGACGCGATGGCTCTTAGGGGGGATGTGCGCCACTTAGTGCTCAGGGATGACGGAGAGGCGTTCCACAACCTGGAATACACCGTGGGGATGGACTTCATCTTCGGCGGTGTCAAAGAAGCCCCTGCTCCTGTCGCAGCCCCGGCTCCCGCTCCCGCACCCGCTCCTGTAGTCGTGCCTCCGCCCCCGGCGGCGCCTACCGACCGATTGACCATCTCCCCGGCTTCGGTCACCAAGGGAGAGACGGCAACCCTTTCCTGGAACTCGGAAAACGCTACCAAGTGCGTCATCGAGCCGGGGATCGGTCCGGTACCGGTTTCCGGGACCATGACCGTGACTCCGGACTCGACGGTGTCCTACAGCCTCGTTTGCGACGGGGCCGGCGGCACCGCCAAGAGCCTCGCCAACGTAGACGTGGTCGCTCCGCCGCCTGCACCTGTACCGGCCCCTGTCGTCGTGCCCCCGCCGGTCGTGGCTCCCGCACCGGAACCGGCCAAGCTGTGCAAGCCGACGGTGATCAACATCCACTTCGATACCAACAAGGCCGATATCAAGCCGCAGTATCATGACGAACTGAAGGCGCTGGCCGACTTCCTTAAGGAATTCCCCAATGCGAAAGGGACTATAGAAGGTCACACCGACAACGTAGGGGACAAGGCGGCCAACATGAAGCTCTCGCAGCGCAGGGCGGAGAGCGTGCGCAACTACCTGATCAAGAATTTCGGCATCGCACCGGATAGGGTTAAGGCCGTTGGTTACGGCCCGACCAAACCGGCAGCCAGCAACAAGAGCGCGGCAGGAAAGCAGCAGAACCGCCGCATCGAGTCCAACTTCCGCTGCGACTAGACGGCAGCGGCTGAATACGTAAAAAGGCGCCCCTTGCCGGCAAGGGGCGCCTTTTTTATTGGATCAATACCGCGGATTTGATGGAAGAGCAACATGCGCAGACTGGCAGTGCACGTTGACGAAGCATGTGAGGTGCGGGATAAAGGCGCCCTTGCCGCTTAGCCTTTCGTGCGGAGTCTGTGCCGGTTCTTTGTTGCACGTCGCGCAAAGGGTGATAGCCTATCCCATGTCTTTTTCCAGGGGTGAAATAGAGGAGGAAGGCGAAATCAAAGCCTAACAACATAGGAGGTGTCAGATGAAAAAGTACCTGCTGTTTGTTCTGGTTCCGGCGCTGTTGTTCACCATGCTTCCAAAGGCTCACGCAGAAGTGAAGGCTGAAAGTTTTTCGCTCTCCCCCTACATCGGCGGCTACACCTTCATAGGCAAGGAGCACCTGGAGACCATGCCGGTTTACGGCCTGCGCGCGGGGTACAACTTCACGCGGCATTTCGGCCTTGAGGCGGTCTTCGACTACATCTCGACGGAAGGAAAGCGCAACAGCGGTATCGGCGATGTCGACGCCTACAACTACCATCTCGATATGCTCTACCACTTCATGCCGGAGGCGCGACTTGTCCCATACGTCGCCGCCGGCTTCGGCGGTCACTCAAGGGAGTACGAGGGAGGCGCCGACATGTCGCGTCCCGCCTTCAATTACGGAGTCGGTGCGAAGTACTTCCTGACCGAAGCGATGGCCCTTAGGGGGGATGTGCGGCACCTGATCCTGAGGGACGATGGCGAGACGTACCACAACCTCGAGTACACCGTAGGGGTGGACTTCGTCTTTGGTGGGGTAAAAGAGGCCTCTGCCGCCGCCGAGGCGGCTCCGGCTCCGGCTCCGGTCGCCGAGGAACCTCCGCTCGAGCCGGTTCCGGCCGCCGAGCCTGCACCGGGCCGCTACAAGTACTGCGTCACCCTGCACGGCGAATATGACATCAACCGGGCCGTGGTCCGCGAGGAGGACAAGGAAGAGATAGCCGTCGTCGGTGAGTTCATGAAGAAATATCCCACGACTACCGCGGTCCTCGAGGGGCACACCGACAACGTAGGGGCTCCCGAGTACAACCTCGAGCTCTCCAAGCGCCGCGCCGAGTCGGTAGTCGATTACCTCGTCAAAAACTACGGCATAGACCGCTCCCGGCTCGAGGCGCGGGGGTACGGCATGTCTCGTCCGGTGGCACCTAACACCACCGACGAGGGACGCCAGGCCAACCGCCGCGTCGAGGCCATCATCGACTGTGCCTTCGACGTGAAAGAGGTCAAGCCTCCCGAGCGGCTCTGCATGGGGCTCGTTGTCGACTTCGATACCGCCAAGGCGGATATCAAGCCGCAGTACCGGGACGAACTGGCTAAGGTCGCCGACTACATGAAGAAGTACCCGACTACGACGGCGGTCATCGAAGGGCACACCGACAACGTGGGTGGCTATGACTACAACATGAAGCTCTCGCTCGAGCGTGCCGAGAATACGGTGCGCTACCTCGTGGACAACTTCGGTATCGAGAAGAGCCGGCTTTCCGCGAAGGGGTACGGCTACACGCGGCGCATCGCCTACAACAACACTGCCGAGGGGCGGGCCAAGAACCGCAGGATCAACGCAGTCATCGACTGCGTGGTGAAGAAATGAGCCCGGGTGGAAAAATCTGAAACCGGAGCGAAATAAAAAAGGGGAAGCCGTTGGTGGCTTCCCCTTTTCCTTTCTTTGATTAGCCGCTGGCCGCAAGTCTGCGGAGGGGGCTGACATCGGGAACGCGCCCCGCCCTAGCTGCTTTCCCTTAGCCGATCTCCTTGGTGATCAGGCGCTGCACTGCGCGGAGCATCTCGTCGACGTCGGCGGTGCGGTAGCGTTCTCCCTGCCCGCTGATGAAGTCGGCCTTCATGTAGCACCAGTCCTTCACCCGCTGGTAGGTCCCCACCTGGTAGGCCTTCGCCTGGTAAAGCGCCTCGTTCATCTCCTCGGTGCTGCCGACGGGAACCCCCTTGCTGCTGCAGATGAGCATCAGGAATTGTTCAAGGAGAACCGAGGCAAGGATGCAGGCGGTGTGTTTGTCCCCACGCTTCAGGAAGTCGGAGGTCCTGCCGCTCAGGTACTCCAACACGGCATGGTCCAGGAAAAGGCGGATCTCGGTGAGTCCCCCCTGCTCGAACTCGGCCCTCGCCGACTGCACGATGGCACGGCAGTTGTCGAAGCTTTCCTTGTAGGTGATGTTGATGATCTTCGCGTAGATCGACTGGAAGTTGCGGTAATAGGCGCTTTCCTCGCCGAAGACCTGCTGCAAAAGGCTCAGGGCGGAGTTGGCCCAGTCTTGGAAAAGCTTGGAGTCGACGGTGGCGGCGATGTCGTTTATGAGCTGCGAGGAACTGACCTTTTTGGCCTTTTCCGCGAGTTCGTCGAATTTTCTGCTGATGGTGTAATCGAGCTTAAGCATGCGGTCTTGCTCCCCTCTGGGGTTGCGGTCCGTGAACGCCACATAACTTATAGTTTTGACGGAGAAAAGTCAACGGGCGATGCCCGGCTTCATGCCGGGGAGACGCTGATGCGGGGAGCCTGCAGCCTGCGCCCCACGATGGCGCTGTGCCGGGAGCGGAGTTCAGCCAGGTCCCCCTCGAGAAAGGCGAGCCCGCTGCGGTCCGGGGTCGCCTCCAGGTAACGGTCGACCAGCTGCCCCATGAAAAGGTTGTAGCTCCTGGTGGAAGAGCCGTGTGCGTAGTTCCTGCCGGGAAAACGGCGGATGTCGCCGTTGCATGCGGGGGAGATGTGGTACAGCTCGTGGAAGATGGTGATCAGCTTCTCCCGGAAAGGAAGCTCGAGAAAGCGGGGGACCAGGAAGTAGATGACGTAGAGCATCTCTTCGCCGCGGTGGGTGATGCTCGGCATGGTGCACAGCACGCTGCGCCGGCCGCGCCGCGCCTTGACGGAGCGCTCCCCCCCTTCAAAGCGCAAGGGGTGGATCTTAGCCAGGCTCCCGCCGCGGCTGGCCCTGCCGCTGGAGACGCAGACCAGGAGTTTCTCCGGGGCGATGTGTTGCAGCTCCGGGGTGCGGGCGACTATATCGCAGATCAGCCGCTCCAGCTCCCCGGTCAGGTTCAGCGTGGTCATTGCACTCCGGACAGTTTCAGTTTGTGGCAGAAGAGGCAGCGCATCGGTCCGTCCTTCGGTTTAACCGGGTGTTTGGCCGGGAACGGGATGCCGCCGGGTTCGGTGTTGTGGCAGGCCGGGCAACCCTTGTCCGCTTCCATCTTGCTGCCGGTCTTTTTGAACAGCTCATAGGACGCTTTGTGGGCATCGTCGAGGGGGACCCGCTTGGTCTTCTCCTCGCCGGAAATGAGATAGAAAACGAGAAAAACGACGGCTACCAAGCCGATGAAGATCATGTCTTTCTTGCCGATACGCATGTACCCTCCGGGGATTGAATGTAGCGGCGAGGTTAAACGGGCCGCTTCGAAAATTCAAGCAAAAACAAACGGCCTAACGCAAAGACGCAAAGCCGCGGAGACGCAAAGAGAACCTTTTGAAGGTTTTAAATCCTGAGGCTTTTCATGCCTTCTTAGCGTCTTGGCGCCTTCGCGTCTTTGCGTTAAAGCCTTGAAGCCTTTGCTCAGCCGTTCGAGGCGCAGCCGATGGCCCCGTTGTGTTGGGGATGTTTCGGGATGATGATCTCCATGCCGCACTGTGCCCGCAAAAGGGTGATCATGGCGCCGTTCAGGGCGACCCCGCCGGTGATGACCAGGGTGTCGGAAGGGAAGCGCTTCAGCATCGGCATGACCCGCTTCACCAAGGTGAGGTTCACACCGGCGCACAGCCGCGCTACCGGGTAACCGCGCAGGATCTGGCCAATCAACTCGCTCTCGCCGAAGATGCCGCAGGTTGCGTCCAGCGCCACCGGCTCGTCGCAGTGGGAGGAAAGCTCATCGAGGCTCACCTCGAGCACCGAGGCCATGTTCTCCAGGTAGCGGCCGCTCGAGGCGGCGCACTTGTCGTTCATGACGAAGTCGGTAAGGCGGCCCGCCACCACCTGGGCGACCTTGGTGTCCTGTCCACCCATGTCGAGCAGGGTGAAATCGCTAAGCCCCGTCTGGGTGCGTGCCCCGGCAACGTGCGCCTTTATTTCCGAGATGACGCGCGCCCCGTGCAGGTTGATGCTGTTGCGGCCGTAGCCGGTCACCGTGATCTGCGCCTCGCGCAGTTCTTCGGCGCTGAAGATGCCACTTCCTTCAAGGTCCAGGGAGAGCTCGTCGTCGACTATGCGGCCGTACTTCTTGTAAAAGGCAATGGTATCGAGATCGGCGAGGCGCAGGATCTCGCCGCCGCGCATGAGCGCGAACTTGGCCTTCCTGCTCCCCAGATCTATTCCTATTCTCAAAGCTTCTGACACCTGAACGGTTCTCCTGTCACTACCTGCTGGGCCACTCTATCTGAGTTGAGCGGCCGTCTCTTTTCTCGTCCCCGTTTGCTTGCCAATTCGGGACGTCATTGTATATTTGGTCACGGACTTGCCATCGCAGGAGGTCCGCTTCAGTTTCGATCCTCGAGCAATTCCAGAAAACCTTCCAGCCTGATCTTCGTCCTTGCGTCGACGTTGCCGGGCTTGTCACCTTCCAGCGTCATTACCGGGAGCTTGATGCTCTTTCTGAGCACCATGTCCTCGATCTGCCTGAAGCAGAAGGACTGCACATAGTGGATCACCCCGTCCACCTTCCTCTTTTGCAGCTCACGGCCGATGTCGTCGATGCGGTGGAAGATATCGTAGGGGTAGCTGTAGGCGCGGTACTGCTCCACCAGGTCCTCTATGCCGTATGGCATGCTGAACTGCCGCTGGGTCTCGTTGAAGACGACTCTCGCGCCGATTTCCTCGAGGAAGTCGTAGAGCCCGGAGACGATGGGGGGGACGCCGAGGAAGGCCAGCCTGATGGGCTCCTTTCTTTCGGGCCGCTGCACCGCCTCGGCCAGAAAGGCATCAACCTCGGCTTCGAAGGCGTCGAGGTCGCCGTTCATGTCGGAGGTGCAGACCTGGAAGTAGTGGTTCTCCTCGCCGGTGACCCGGTTCTCCTGCCAGGTAAGGCGGTCGATCTCATGCACCTTGACCCTGATCCGGTCCAGACGCTTCTTGGCGGCGTTCACCTCGTCCCAGCCGACGCCGAAATAAGACATGAGCTTCTCGATCTCGGCCTTGAGCGGGGCTGCCTCCCGGGTGCCGGGGTAGGCAAAGGGGTAGACGCGCACGCCGTTCAGCGAGAGCACCTCCATGAGGGCCTTCGTATAGCTGCAGTCACCTTCGGTCACGGCGACCATCTCGGTGATGCCGCTTGCAACCACGGAGCCGTAGATACCCTTGATCCAGGCGCATACGTTTCTGGGGAAGCCGGTCAGCTCGGCATCTTCTATCAGCGAGGCTTTTTCGGGATGGGTGATGAAGATGTTGTTCAGGTCGATGGGTGCCACCCCCGCCGCGACCAGGACTTCCAGCGGAATGGTGGTGGTAAAGCCTACTCTGCGCAAAAGTTCTACTCCGTCTTGATGAAGAATAAATAGATGAGGAACGCGCCGATGGCGAGCCCGCCGAAGGCGAATGGAAGGGTCGTGGAAAGGTTCAGCGAGTCCCCTTCCGCCGGCATGGTGTAGCGGACCAGGAGCAGCAGAGAGCAACTGGTGAACAACGCGGCGAGCACAAATTTAGATTTGCGGACCACGGCATAGAAGGTGATGATCAGGAAGCCGAAGACGAACCATGGGTTCGCGAGCGCGCTCTTCACGGTCAGGTGCCGCATGAAATCGACCATGTTTGCCGTTTCAAAGGGGGTTAGCTTTTGTGCAAGGTCTTGTAAGAAGGCTGATTTGTCCATTTCTTCTCCTAGCTCCGCTAGATTATATGCATATCGAGTAATTTGGCAAGAAGTTAAACCGGTAGCGCCTCCGGTGGCCTTGAGGCGCCGTTGACGTATCAACCGAGGCTGCCGACCGGAAAGTCGGACGGTTGGAAAGGAGTTCACCTATGGAAGATCTCAAGTCGACCCCTCTGCGTGCAGCTCACGAGGGCCTCAAGGCGCTCATGGCTCCCTTCGGGGGATGGCTCATGCCGATCCAGTACGCAGGGATCATCGCGGAGCACAGGTGGTGCCGGGAGAAGGCGGCCCTTTTCGATATCTGCCACATGGGCGAGTTTCTCTACAAAGGGGACATCGTCGCGGACGGGCTGGAAGGGGTCTTCACCTTTTCGGTAAAGGGGATCCCGGTCGGGCGCTCTCGCTACGGCTTCCTCTTGAACGAGGACGGAGGCGTGATCGACGATCTCATCGTCTTCCGGCTCGCCGAGGACGAGGCGATGATCGTCGTGAACGCGGCGACCACCGAAAACGACCTTTCCGTGATCCGCTCCCGCCTGAAAAATCCCGCCGTGCTGACCGACATCTCTTCCCGGACCGGCAAGGTCGACCTGCAGGGTCCGCTGTCGCGCGAGATCATGGTCCGGCACTTCGGCCCGCAGATCCTGGACATACCCTTCTTCAAATTCATCAGGACCCGCATCCTCGATGTCGACGCTATCGTGAGCCGCACCGGTTACACCGGCGAACTAGGCTACGAGATTTTCCTTTCCGCCGACAAGGTGGCCCGGCTTTGGGAGCTCCTGCTGGAGGAGCCGGATGTATCACCGGCGGGGCTCGGGGCGCGCGACCTGTTGCGCCTGGAGATGGGGTACTCCCTTTACGGCAGCGACCTAGACGAGGGGATCACGCCGCTTACCGCCGGCCTTTCCACTTTCGTGAACATGGAGAAGGAGTTCGTCGGCAAGGGGGCGCTGCAGCGCGAGCTGGCGCAGGGTTCTCCCCTGGCGAAGGTCGCCTTTCGGGTCGATTCGCGGCGCGCCCCGCGCCACCATTACGAGATCCTGCACGAAGGGGAAAAGGTGGGCAGCGTCACGAGCGGCGCCTTCTCCCCGATGCTTTCCTGCGGCATCGGTCTGGGGCTCGTGAAACCATCGGCCGCCGCCCTGGGGACGAGGCTCGTCATCCGTCACGAGCGGGTGGAGATGGAGGCGGAGGTGGTCGAGCTTCCTTTCTACACCGGCGGGTCGTTAAGGGCGTAAAAGGGGATGGGTCTGTTTGCTGAAATCCATGACAACGGAGGATAACCAAAATGGCAAAGTTCTTCACGAAGGAGCACGAGTGGGTAGAGGTGGCGGGTGGGCAGGCCACAGTGGGGATCAGCGAGCACGCCGCGCATGAACTGGGCGACATAACCTACGTCGAGCTTCCTAAGATCGGCAGGAGCGTAAAGCAGTTCGACACCCTCGCCGGGATCGAGTCGGTGAAGGCGGCAAGCGACATCTACGCGCCGATATCCGGCAAGGTGGTCGAGGTGAACCAGGCGCTCGACGAGGCTCCGGAACTGGTGAACCAGGGGGCGGAAGCCCAAGGATGGATCTGCAGGCTCGAAGGGGTGGACGAGGGGGAACTCGCCTCCCTCATGGACGCCGAGACCTACCGCACATACCTCAGAGGACTCTAGAGATGGGATACTGTCCGAACACGCCGGATGACATCCGGGAGATGCTTGCCGTGATCGGCGCGGGGAGTGTCGAGGAACTCTTCTCGTCCATACCCGCCGACCTCAGGGCGAGATCCTTCGATCTTCCACCCGGGATGTCGGAGCTCGAACTGACGCGCCACATGAAGGAGAAGGCGGCCGCCTGCGGCGCCGACGTCGTCCCCTTCATCGGCGGCGGCATCTACGACCATTTCATCCCCGCCGCCGTAGACCACTTGGCCTCGCGCGCCGAGTTCTACACCGCCTATACGCCGTACCAGCCCGAGTGCGCACAGGGAACCTTGCAGGCGCTCTACGAATACCAGAGCACCATCTGCCGCCTGACCGGCATGGAGGCCTCCAACGCCTCGCTCTACGACGGCGGCACCGCGGTCGCCGAGGCGGCGCTCATGTCGCTGCGCATAACGGAGCGGCACAAGGTGATCCTTGACGCATCAGTGAACCCGCTGCACCGCGAGATCGTCACGGGATACCTGCACGGCCTCTCCGCGGAAGCGGTGCAGGTGGAGCCGAAGGGTTGCGCCTCCGACCTTGACCGCCTCATGGCCGCCATCGATGGCGAAACCGCCGCGGTCATCGTGCAAAGCCCCGACTTCTTCGGCAACGTCCAGGATTTCCGTTCGCTGGCGCAGAAGGCGCACGAGCACGAGGCGCTCCTCATCGTCTCCTGCTACCCGATCGCCCTCGGACTCGTAGCGAGCCCCGGGGAGATGGGGGCGGACATCGCGGTCGGCGAGGGGCAGAGCCTCGGGAACCCGGTCTCCTTCGGCGGTCCGTACTTCGGTTTCATCGCCACCCGAAAGCGTTTCATCCGAAACCTCCCCGGACGCATCGTAGGCGAAACCATCGATCACCAGGCCAGGCGCGGTTTCGTCCTCACCTTGCAGGCGCGCGAACAGCACATAAAAAGGCACAAGGCGACCTCCAACATCTGCAGCAACCAGAGCCTGTGCGCCCTGCGCGGCCTGATCTTCTGCGCGGCGCTCGGTAAAAAGGGGTTCGAGGAGCTGGCCCTTTTGAACTACGACAAGGCGCAGTACGCGAAGTCGGTGCTCGGCTCGGTGAAGGGAGTGGATCTTCTCACCAAATGCGCCACCTTCAACGAGTTCACCTTGTCCCTTCCCACGGACGCCTCCGAAGTGGTACAAAGGATCCTCGAAAAAGGGGTGGCGGCGGGTGTTCCGCTCGGCCGGTACTACCAGGGAATGGAAAAGGCGCTGTTGGTCACCGTCACCGAAAAGCGGAGCAAGGATGAGATCGACCGCTTGGCGGTCCTGCTCGAGGAGGCCTTATGGAGCTGATATTCGAGAGATCCGTCTCCGGCCGTTGCGGCGTCCGGGTCCCGTTGAGCGACGTTCCCAAGGCGCCCCCCCTTTCCGAAGCGCTCAGGCGAAAGGAGCCGGTACGCCTTCCCGAGGTGAGCGAGCTCGACCTCGTGCGGCACTATACGAACCTTTCGCGCATGAACTTCTCCGTGGATACCAATTTCTATCCGCTTGGTTCCTGCACCATGAAATACAACAGCAAGATTAACGAGAACGTGGGTGGGCTCTTCGCGGGCTGTCATCCGGTGCTGGCCCTCATTCCCGGCGGGGAGAGCCTGGTGCAGGGGCCGCTCTCCCTCATCCACGGCCTCGAGCGCCAACTAGCCGAGATCACCGGGATGGACGAGGTGACCACCCAGCCGCTTGCCGGCGCCCACGGAGAGATGACCGGCATCATGGTGATCGCCGCCTACCACAAGGCGCGCGGCGACAACAAGCGGAAGTACGTCATCGTCCCAGATTCCTCCCACGGCACCAACCCGGCAAGTGCCGCCATGGCGGGCTACGAGATCGTCACCGTCCCGACCGCCCCCTACGGCGACATGGACCTCGACCTGTACCGTAAGGCGATGAACGAAGAGGTGGCGGCGGTGATGCTCACCTGCCCGAACACCCTCGGGCTCTTCAACCCGCACATCGCCGAGATCTGCGCCATAGCCCACGAGGCGGGCGCGCTCACCTACTACGACGGCGCGAACCTGAACGCTATCCTTGGCAAGGTGCGCCCAGGCGACGTCGGCTTCGACGTAATCCACGTGAACCTGCACAAAACCTTCAGCACGCCGCACGGCGGCGGTGGGCCGGGGAGCGGACCGATCGGGGTACGCGGAGACCTGGTGCGTTACCTTCCCACCCCGAGGGTGGTGCGCCGGGAGGACGGCAGTTTCACCGTCGAAGACCATCCCGAGGGGATCGGGCGGGTCTCCGACTTCTTCGGAAACTTCGGGATCATGGCGCGCGCCTATGCCTACATCACCATGCTCGGGCGCGAGGGACTCATCGAGGTGAGCGAGCAGGCGGTGTTGAACGCGAACTACATGATGGCGCGGCTCAAGGAGGAGTACGAGCTCCCCTTCGACCAGACCTGCATGCACGAGTGCGTCTTTTCGGCTGCCCGCCAGGTGGAACACGGCGTGCACGCCATCGACGTGGCGAAGTACCTGGTCGACCGAGGCTTCCATCCCCCCACGGTCTATTTCCCGCTCAACGTGAAAGAGGCGATCATGATCGAGCCCACCGAGACCGAGAGCAGGCAGACAATGGACGCCTTCATCGAGGTGATGCTAGAGGCGGCAAGGCTTGCGAGGGAAAACCCCGAGCGGCTGCACGAGGCCCCGGTCACGACACCGGTAGGGCGCCTGGACGAGACGCGCGCCGCAAGGGCTCAGCAGGTTTGCTGCGAGTGAGATGAAAAACTCAACGCAAAGACGCGGAGCCGCAAAGGCGCAAAGGAAAACCTTTTCGGATATATTTTCGTCCCCTCTCCCGCCGGGAGAGGGAGACGACAGGCTAGATGCTCATGGTGAGGTTAGTTGCATGAAAGTTTTGCCTGTTTCCCCCCAAGTTTCAGTTTTCTTTGCGTCTCCGCGGCTTTGCGTCTTTGCGTTAAGTTTGTGAGGTTTTAATTGATGTTCGAACCTAGAGCTACATGGCGACTTATCGATACCGGCCCCCTGGACGGCCCGGGCAACATGGCCCTGGACGAGGCGCTTCTCAACTGTTTCCAGCAGGACCCGGCGCGTCCGGTACTGCGCCTTTACGGCTGGAGCCCCGCCGCACTTTCCGTCGGGCGCTTCCAGGACGCGGCCGCGGCGCTCGACCTCGATCTCTGCCGGAAAGAAGGCGTCCCCGTGGTGCGCCGCATGACCGGCGGCGGCATCATCTACCACGCCGCCGAGGTCACTTACAGCATCGTATGCGCCCCCGACCACCTGGGGAGCGCCGGGGTGAAGGACGGATTCCGAAAACTCTGCGGATTCCTGCTCGGCACCTATGAACGGCTCGGGCTCGATGCCCGCTTCGCCGTCGACCTGAACCCCTCCGAGGAACGCCTCGGCGAGCGGACCGCCTTCTGCTTCGCCGGGAAAGAGGAGTTCGACGTGGTGGTGAATGACCGCAAGATCGGCGGCAACGCCCAGCGCAGGCTCTCGGGCGCCATCCTGCAACACGGCTCCATTCCGCTGGAAAGCCGGGTGCAGGAGGGACTGCGCTACCTGAAGGAGCCGGCCCCGGGGGCCGCACGTTCGGTGAGCCTCGCGGAGCTTGGGCGAAGGCCGGAACCGGAGGAACTGAAAAAACTCCTCGTGGCATCGTTTGAGGAGCGCCTGGGCGTTGAGCTCGCGGCGCAAGGGCTCACCCCTGAAGAGGCGGTTGTGGCGAAGAAGCTTGAAGAGCACAAGTACCGTTGCCGGCAGTGGACCCTAGAGGGACGCTGCTGATGCAGGAAAAGAGGGATAGGGTGGAAGTGGTGAATCAGTTGCGAAAGCCTGAATGGCTGCAGAAAAAGATTACTCCTACGGCCCACGCGGAGATGGAAGGGCTTTTGAAGGAGCTCAACCTGAACACGGTCTGCCAGCAGGCGCGCTGCCCGAACATAACGGAGTGCTTCCGCCAGCGGCAGGCGACCTTCCTGATCCTAGGGCGCGCCTGCACGAGGCTTTGTTCCTTCTGCTCGGTCTCGAAGGAAACGCCGCTTCCCGCGGAACAGGGGGAGCCGGCCGCGGTGGCTGAGGCGGTCTGCCGCCTGAAACTCTCCCACGTCGTCATCACGAGCCCCACCCGCGACGATCTTCCGGACGGCGGCGCCCGCCATTACGCCGAGACCGTTGCGGAAATCCGCAAGGCCTCTCCCGCGACCAAAATAGAACTGTTGATCCCCGACCTGCGCGGCGATCTGGAGGCCCTCAAGGTGGTGCTGGCAAGCGAGCCGGACATCCTCGGGCACAACCTGGAGACCGTTCCCCGGCTTTACGCGATCCGTTCCGGCGCCGATTATCAGAGGTCCCTGAAACTGCTGGCCGATGCGCACCGGCTGAGGCCGGATCTCAAGACGAAGTCGGGGCTCATGCTCGGGCTTGGCGAGGAGGAAGACGAACTCGTAGCCGTCTTCGAGGATCTGGTTGCCGCGGGTTGCAGCTATTTGAGCCTTGGTCAGTATCTCGCCCCCAGTCGGCAGCATTACCCGGTGCAGCGTTTCGTCGAGCCGGAACGCTTCGAGGCGCTGAAGGAAAAGGCGCTTATCGCCGGTCTCACCCATGTCGAAAGTGCCCCGTACGTGCGCAGTTCCTACCTTGCCGAGCGTTATCTCGCCGCCACTCCATCAGCTTCCCGCTGAGGGACAATAGACTTCCCGCCCATTGAGACGTTTTGAAAGTCCCCCTTTGCGAAGGGGGATTTAGGGGGATTTGCAGTTGGTTCATCAAAACCACGTGGGGAACGTGAAGGCCTCGGCGAATAATCATTCTCCCCGACAGTCCCTATCGGCAGCATTCCTACAATAAAATCATCTGCATCCCGCTATTCCCGATTCCCTTTCCCGCATATCCTGCGACCATGGGCACTGTAATGAATTGGCAGCTGACCGCCTCCAGGGGGGAATATGCGTGCATTGATTATCGAGGGGAGCGAGGCGAAACGGGTCTTGTTGGAGAAGATGCTGGCGCCTCATTGCGCAGTGGAATCTGCGAGGGACGCAGAGGAGGGATTGCGGAAGTTTATCGTGAGCTACCAGAGCGCCGATCCGTTTGCCATAGTCTGTACCGCCGTTGCACTTTCCGGAATGGGCGGGACTGACCTGGTAAAAAAGATCCGCCGCTTAGAAAAATACTGGCCCGAAGAGAAAATCTCGCCGCGCACCGTCTTTTGTGTCTTTCACGACCGTGTCGGGGAGGATCGGGTCGCCCTCGAGTTCCTGGGCGACCAGTTCATCTTCCACAACGCGACGCCGTTCGATAAGGTGGGACTCCTTTCCGCCATAGGATTCAGCCGTGGGGTCTGGTCCAGTTTTCGTACCCTTTCGGCGCGGGCCGCCGCCTCGGCAGCCGGGCAAAATGCAGTGCGGTGGTGGCAGTAACGTGAAGTCTTTATAGCGATTTCCAGCTGTGCAGCGGTGGCTGTCGCAGCTTGTTAGTAGCACGCGTTTCCTCTCCTTTTGCTCCAAGTTCCGCTCTAAAGGGAGCAGCCACTGGCCAAGGCCAGTGGCTTTTTTTGTCATCACTCCTGCATGCTGTCGATCACATGCTTTAGGTGGGCGAACCCAGAGGCTGCCGTAGGCCAGCCTGCGTAGAAGGCGATGTGCGTTATGGCTGCCACCAGCTCTTCCTTTGTCAGCCCGTTTTCCAATCCCTTTTTGAGGTGGAACTCCACCTGTTCGATCCGGTTCAGCGCCACGAGACAGGTGACCGTGATCAGGCTCTTATCCCGCGGCGAGAGTTCCGGGCGCTCCCATATTTCGCCGAAAAGGAAATCCTTGGTCAGTCTCGCGAACTCCGGTGCAACCGCCTCCAGATCGCTCATCCCTTTACCTTCTTCTTGCTTTGACATCGTCGCCTCCGTGTTTATCTCAAGCCGCCTCTGTTATGCCTAGCTTCTGCAGCCACTCCGACAGTTTCTGTCCGGCTCTTTTGACCTCTCCCCCGCGAATGGCGATGCCGTCGAGCACCGTCGCGCCCGGGCAGAGCTCCGCGATCTCCTTTGCGCTTCGCCCGAGACCAGTCCCTTCATGGGTGATGAACGGGAAGATGGCCTTGTCCGTCAGGTCGTGTCCTGCGAGAAAGGTCATCACCGGCGGCGCCACCGTATTCCACCAGTTCGGAGAGCCCACGAAGATGATGTCGTAATCGGCCGGGTCCGCTGCCGTTGCCTTCAGTTCGGGCCGGTGACGCGACTGCATTTCCCGCTTAGCCTGGGTGACGACTGTGTCGTAATCTTGCGGATAGGGGCGGGCCGGGATCAGTTCCAGCAGGTCGCCCCCAACCCTTTCGTTGATCTGTCTGGCGCATTCCCGCGTATTGCCGGAATGAGAGAAATAGACGGTCAGTGCCTTCCAGCTTCCTATGTTTTCCTTGCTGCTGTTCTTGCTCATCGAAAATCCTTTCAAATAAAATCCAGTCCCAGTTCCTTGAGCTTCGCCGTCCCCGGCTTCGTGCTCTCGGGATCCCATCCCCGGTCCTTGTAGTAACGGGTGAGCATCGCCTCGAACTCCTTCCGGTCGAGTACGGCTCCCTTCTTTGCGCCGATGGTGAAGGCGTCCTCGAAGAAACGGTCGGGGAGCCTGTCGTCGGCGCGGCGGAATCCCTCCCGGTAGTTGAACACCTTCTCCAGGTTGAAGATGCGCTCTCCTGCCTTCTCGAACTCCTTCTTGTTGTACTCGTGCCCGGTGATCGCGCTCAAAAGCTCCAGCATGGGCTCCTCAAGTGCGGGCTCGAAGGTCGGGAAAAAGCACATCCCGGTGGAGTCGAGCATGGCGCGCCTGTTCTGCATGGCGATGTTATCGCCGCTCATGTGACAGGCACCCCGCGAGGCGGTGGCGTAGGAGAGCCCCCTCGGCTGGTTCGCCTGGATGTTGTGCGCGGCGAGCTCGAGCCCCTTCACGTGGATCGCGAACTTCTCGCTCCCCTGCCCGATGTGTCGCGCGAGACCCGCCACCCCTTTGCCGGCAAGTTCCCCCACGCCGTCGCGGGCGGCGATCTTCTCGATCATGGCGAGCGTCGCGTCGACGCTCCCCCACTTGAGGTCGATGCCGTCCAGGAATTTGCGGTCTATCATCCCCTTCTCGTAGGCCTCCATCAGGAAGCCGATCACGTTTCCGGTGGAGATCTGGTCCAACCCGAGGTCGTCGATGACGGTGATGGCTTTGAGAAGTCCCGGCATGTCGGAGATCATCAGGTTGGAGCCGAGCATGACGCCCGTCTCGTACTCAGGCCCGTCATGGACCACGCCGCCGTACTTTCCCTTGGTGACGCCGCTTTTCTTGCAGGCGAGAGGACAGCAGAAACAGGCTATGTCCCTTACCCATACGTCGCGCCGTGCAGCGTCCCCGCCGATTTTGTCCGCCTCGGTGAAGGTCCCTTCGCGGTAGTTGCGCACCGACTCGGTCCCGGCGTTGCTGTTGCCTACGATGGCCCGGGCGGTTCCCTGCTCGGCCCACGACTTGGCGTAGGCTGTGCCGTAGAGGGCCTTTCTCGCCTTATCCAATGCCGCGAGAAAACGTTCGTGATCGGCGACGCTCGGCTGCCCCGTTCCCTTGACCGCGATCCCTTTCAGGTTCTTGGAGCCCATGACGCAGCCTGAGCCGCCGCGTCCTGCCGCCCTTCCGGCGGTGTGGATGATGCTGGAGTAGGGGACGAGCTTTTCACCGGCGGGGCCGATGTAGACGGTCTTGAATTTGCGGTCGCCGAGCTCTTCGAGGAAAGCCTTGTCGAATGCGTCGGTCCGCATCCCCCTGAACTTCCGGGCATCCCGGATCTCCACCTTGCCGTCGTCGATGACGATGTAGCTGAGTTCCCTGGCCTTTCCCGTGATCACCAGGCCGTCGTATCCCGCGAAACGGAGCTCGGGCCCGAAGAACCCGCCCATGTTGGAATAGGTGACCGTAGAGGCGTGAGGGTGATCGGAAGCCAACGGTGCGGTGATGGGGGACTTGGTGACGACGCAGGTCCTCGACGACGACGGCACTGGTAGCCCGGAGAACGGTCCCGGGATGAACATGAGCGGGTTTTCGGGGGAAAGCGCATCGACTCCCGGTTTCTTCAGACGGTCCCAAAGGAGCTTCATGCCGAGCCCCTGACCGCCGACGAACAGGTCCAGATCGCGGTGGGAAACGGGGACCGTCTCGCTTTTCCCGGTGGAGAGGTCAATGTTCAATATCTTGCCGTAGTATCCAGGTTTCGCGCTCATTTGGCACCTCCGAAGCTGGTCGTGCCGTACCAGTTCCTGGCCAGCTCCGCTGCAATTTTTTCCGGCCCGAGGCCGTAGAACTTCCTGTCACGCCTTACTTCGACGTAGGAGAGAGCGCCGAAGGGACAGCGCTTCACGCACTGCGGGTCGCCGCCGCACAGCGTGCACATCCCTTCCGGGCGTCCCGTCGCCGGGTTGGGATGAATGACGCCGGTGCGTTGCGATGCACAGGCCTTGGCGCAGCTTTGGCAACTGATGCAGCGCTTTTCATCGTTACGCATGGTGTGCGTCACGTCGTCGCGGTAAAAGGCGCGGCGGCCGCGCGAGTCCGGCTCGACCGGGCACGCCTTGGCACACGGAGTGTCGGCGCACATGGCGCAGACGCCGGCCACGTCCACATCAGGGTTGAAGCTGTGCACCCGGATGTTCGCGTAGATAGGATTGCCCAGTCCCGGGAGTTCCTTCCCCTTGACCGATGCCGGACGGTTTCGTGAGGCGCAGGCCGTCTCACAGGTCCGGCACCCCGTGCACTTGCCGTAATCCACCACGACCATCTTGAGGGCCGGTTCGCCGGAAAGGGCCCACGCGGCCGAGTGCACCCCGAACTGCCCGAAGAGTACCAGCGCACCGCCACCTATGCCGACTCCCTTGATGAAGTCACGCCGGGTGAGGTTCGTTCCGTTGCCGTGCCGGCCGGTTTCGTTCTTCTCACTGTTCATGCGAACCTCCCGTAAAAGTGGAAATTACTTTAGCTGCAGAAGTCTAAAGCTGTGTCTATCAGAGAGAAAGCGCCTCCCCCCGGAGGGGGGAGGTTGGGAGGGGGGAAGCCGGACTAAGCTGCGCGCGGCCCCCCCCCGACCCACCCCCNNNGGGGGGGGGGGGGGGGCCCCCCCCCCCGCCGGACTAAGCTGCGCGCTCCCCCTCCCTGACCCTCCCCCTCCGGGGGAGGGGATGTGGACGTGTCCGGCGGGAAGATCATGCTCTCGGTGACTGGTGTTTTGCCGCCACCACCCTACACCGGTCATTGCTGCTCGGGAACCGGGTCATGGCCTTTCACTAGAACGTGGCCGGTCCCACCGGCCGGATCGACGCCGGTCCACCACTGCCTCGTGCCGTCCGACTCCCGTGCATAAACAGGCTCTCCCATCAACGGCATCGAGACGCGAACGCTGCGCGCCTGTGCCAGATGAAGGATGCGCTCGAACGGTTCCTGCCAACGGTGCATGGATAGGTCGAAGGTGCCGTTGTGGATCGGGAGCAGGACCTTCCCCTTCAGATCGATGTGCGCCTGTACCGTCTCCTCAGGCATCATGTGGACGCCGGCCCAGTGCTCGTTGTAGGCGCCCGCCTCCAGCATGGTCAGGTCGAAGGGGCCGTATTCGTCGCCGATCCTTTTGAATCCTGAGAAGTAGCCGGAATCCCCGCTGAAAAAGACCCGGAAGCCGGGGGCGAGCATCACCCAGGAACCCCACTGGGTTTTGTTTCTGCCGAAGAGGCCGCGGCCGGAGAAGTGCTGCGAAGGTGTTGCGGCGAAAAGGACGCCGCCGATCTTGATCGACTGCCACCAGTCCAGCTGCCTGATCTTGACGGAGGGGACGCCCCACTCGGTTATGATGTCGCCCACTCCGGGCGGCGTCATGAAGTATTCCGTTTTCTCGGCCAGTGCAACGATGGAGCGCCGGTCCAGGTGGTCGTAGTGATCGTGGGAGATGATCACACCTTTTATCGGGGGGAGCTCTTCGATGCTGATCGGCGGCTTGTGAAACCTGAGCGGCCCGGCGAAGGGAATCGGCGATGCGCGGTCGGAAAATACCGGATCGGTGAGCCAGAACGCGTTCTGAAGCTTCAAAAGAACGGTCGAGTGACCGAGACGGAAGACCGTGTTGTCGGGTGCCGCGAGCAACTGCTCACGGGACATCTTACGGACCGGAATTTCCCCGGTGGGAACGGTGCCGGCGGGCTTGTTGAAGAAGAAGTTCCACATCACCCGGGCGCTTTCAATGAAGCTCCCCGTCGACATCACCGCCGCGTTCTGTTGCGGAGAGTGGTTCGGGCTTTTCTGCCCGGATGCGCTGCTGTCGTTGATAGATGCTGCCGCCATGGCGGTTAGGCCTCCAATACACAATACGGTGAAGACGTATCTTCCCGCCAGGGAGCCGGGATCGGTCCGGGCGGGAAGAAGATGGGGGCGGCGCCGGGGCCATTGGCGGACCCGGCGCCTCACTGCGTGCAGTAACCACATGGGGATTATTCGGATTTGAGGGAGGCCATGTCGATGGAGAAACGGTACTTCACGTCCGACTTCACCAGCCTCTCGTACGCCTCGTTGACCCGCTGGATCGGGATGATCTCCACGTCGGAGGTGATGTTGTGCTTGCCGCAGAAATCGAGCATTTCCTGGGTCTCGGCAAGCCCACCGATCAGCGAACCTGAGACGCTGCGCCTACCGAACAGAAGGGCGAAGGAGGAGAGCGCGAGCGGTTTGTCCGGCGCGCCGACCAGGGTGATGTTCCCTTCAAGTCCGAGCATGTTGATGTACGCGTTCAAGTCATGATCTGCCGCGACGGTGTCCAGGATGAAGTTGAAGGTCCCCGCGTGCTGTTTCATCTGCTCGGCGTCGGTGGAGATGATCACCTCGTCGGCACCCAGGCGCAGCGCATCCTCCTTCTTGCCGGGGGAGGTGGTGAATACCACGACGTGGGCGCCGAAGGCCTTGGCGAACTTGACCCCCATGTGCCCCAGGCCGCCAAGACCGACCACGCCGACCTTTTTCCCCTTGATGTCGCCCCAGCGGTGGATCGGGGAATAGGTGGTGATCCCGGCGCAAAGTAGCGGTGCGACTCCGGCGAGCTCCAGGTTCGCCGGGACGTGCAGTACGAAGTGCTCGTCTACGACGATGCTGTCCGAGTAGCCGCCGTAGGTGACGCCGCCTAGGTGCTTGTCGGGGGAGTTGTAGGTGAAGGTCGCGTTGCCGCAGAACTGCTCGAGGTCCGCCTTGCAACTGGGGCAGGTGTGGTCGGAGTCGACCAGGCAGCCGACGCCCGCGAGGTCTCCGGGTTTGAATTTTGTGACCGCGGAGCCGACCTTGGTTACGCGCCCTACGATCTCGTGTCCCGGAACGCAGGGATAGATGGTGGGCATGACGCTGTTCCACTCGTCGCGCACCGTGTGCAGGTCGGAGTGGCAGATGCCGCAGTAAAGGATTTCGATCTGGACGTCGCGCTCGGTCGGTTCCCGGCGCTGAATGACCGTGGATGCCAGCGGTGCGGTCGCGCTTGCGGCGGAGTAGGCTTTTGCTTTGTACATGGTTTATCCTCCTGTTCTTTCTCTTTGCGTTAGCGGTTGGTCAGCTTTTCCAGCATCTCGGGATAGCGGCCGCCTTCCACGTGGATCTTCGCCGCCGCACCGTTGATTTCACTTAGATCGTCGGCGCTCAGGCTGATTTGGGTGGCGCCGATGTTCTCCTCCAGGCGCTCGAGCTTCGTGGTACCCGGGATTGGGACGATCCACGGTTTCTGTGCCAGCAGCCAGGCGAGGGCGATCTGCGCCGGGGTGGCCTGCTTCTTCGCGGCGATGGTGCCTAGCAGGTCGACCAGCGCCTGGTTCGCCTGGCGTGCTTCCGGCGTGAAGCGGGGGAGGGTGGTGCGGAAGTCGGTGCTGTCGAAGGTGGTGCTCGCATCGATTTTGCCGGTGAGGAACCCCTTGCCGAGCGGGCTGTAGGCGACAAGGCCGATGCCGAGTTCTTCAAGGGTGGGAAGGATCTCCTCCTCGGGGCGCCTCCACCAGAGCGAGTACTCGTTTTGCAGCGCCGCAACCGGCTGTACCGCATGGGCGCGACGGATGGTCTGGACCCCGGCCTCGGAGAGCCCGAAGTACTTAACCTTACCTTCCTGGATCAGTTCCTTCACCGCGCCCGCCACCTCTTCGATGGGGACATCCGGGTCGACGCGGTGCTGGTAGAAGAGGTCGATGGTATCGATCCTGAGCCGCTTCAGCGAGGCCTCAGCAACCTCCCTGATGTGTTCGGGACGGCTGTTCAGCGCGGGCGTCGCCCCCTTCATCCCCCTCGGGTCCTTACCCGGTGCTATGTCGAAGCCGAACTTGGTGGCGATCACCACCTTGTCGCGCAGCGGGGCTAGCGCCTCGCCCACCAGCTCCTCGTTGATGAAGGGGCCGTACACCTCGGCCGTGTCGAAGAAGTCTATGCCGCGCTCCACTGCTGTCCGCAGCAGGGTGATCATCTCCTGTTTGTCCTTCGGGGGGCCGTACGAGAAGCTCATTCCCATGCACCCGAGGCCGAGCGCCGAAACCTCGAGGCCGCTTTTACCCAATTTTCTCTTTTGCATTCGTTTCTCCTTTTGTCGGACTCAAAACCGTCGGGTGCCGGAGGGCGCCCGGCACATCCGCAAATTCTACCGCAGTGCGCGTTATGCTCCATCCCGCAACGCCGGATAATCCCCTTTTGAGGATGATCAGATCCTACTACCGAGAAAGAGAAGGGAGGTAGACCGATCCTGCCTATTTTTTGCCTGATCCTGCGAATGCTGCGAAAAAAGTTGTCAAGCCGGTGGAGGGTGAGTAGTATGCCTTCAGGGGAGTTGCAAGTAAAACGACTGGTTACGCAGGTGATGAGGGGCTGCAAGATGGACACAGCGATCGAGAATTTGAAACTTAATATTGCACGATGGACCGAAGCAGGGGAGCTTTTTGATACTGCGATCCCTGGACTGTCCCTCTTCAAGCGGGAGGAAGTGACCGAGCCGGTGAGCGGCATGTACGAGCCGAGTGTCTGTCTCGTCGTGCAGGGGGCCAAGCGTGTGAAGCTTGGAGAAGAAACCCTCGTTTATGACGCCAGGCATTTCCTGATCACCTCGGTGCATCTCCCCACGGTGGTCCAGGTCATCGAGGCGAGCCCCGAAAAGCCGTATCTCGGGTTGCGGCTGATGCTCGATCTGCGCGAGGTCTCGCAGCTGATGCTCGACAGCAACCTTCCGCAACCGCGCGCGCAGCAGTCGAGTCGCGGCATGGCGGTCGGCGAAGTGACTCATCCTCTCGTCAGCGCCTTTGAACGGCTGGTCGACCTTTTGGAGGATCAAAACGACATCCCCATACTCGCACCGATGATCCAGCGGGAAATCATTTACCGCCTCTTGGTGGGAGACCAGGGGGCACGTCTGCGTCAGATGGCTTCGGCAGGGAGCCAGAGCCGGCAGATCGCGCGGGCCATCGACTGGCTGAAAGGGAACTTCACCACCCCGCTGCGTATCGACGACCTGGCGACACGGGTCAACATGAGCACGTCGACCTTCCACCACCATTTCCGGACCCTGACGGCGATGAGCCCGTTGCAGTACCAGAAGATGCTGCGCCTCAACGAAGCCCGGCGCCTGATGCTTGCCGAGCGTGTCGACGCCACCACTGCCGCATTCACCGTCGGTTACGAGAGCGCCTCCCAGTTCAGCCGGGAGTATGGTCGGCTGTTCGGAGCGCCCCCTTTGCGTGACATTAACCATCTGCGCCGAATGGCTACCGGTGACATTCCAATCTCGGTTTCAGCCTAATCTGCCCAAATTTTGGGAAGAATCACTCGCGTCTCCCAATAAACCACCCCGGTCTCCAGACAAATCGCGCAACTTTTAGGACCATCGTCCGAGTCTTCGGACCAACCACCCAAGTCTTCGGACCAACCGCCCAAGTCTTCGGACCAACCACCCAAGTCTTCGGACCAACCGCCCAAGTCTTCGGACAAACCACCCAAGTCTTCGGACCAACCACCCAAGTCTTCGGACAAACCACCCAGGTCTTCGGACAAACCACCCAAGTCTTCGGACCAACCACTCAAGTTTTCGGACCAACCACTCAAGTTTTTGGACAAACTACCCAGTCTTTCCCCAAATCAGTCAATTCTATTCAAGTCCCTGCAAAAACGTTATTGCTGGTCTTCGACGTTCCACTGTGGAGAGGCGTCCTGCAGAGTTGCTGATCTGTCTTTGGTCACGATAACCAGTTCCACGTCTTCGCCTACATGGGATCTGATCTTCCGGGCTTCATCGCCGCTTTTCAGCTCAAGGATCGTGTGACCTACCTGGTCCAGCCCTATGACACCCTTTGTTCTCAGTTCCATGGCTACCTCCCCTTATCCTGACGTTTCACCGTTCGAGCACCAACGAATCCTGCCATCTGATTAGAAAAAGTCAATGGCGATCCGCGGGACGATTGGGGAGAGAGCTTCGGTAAGGGGAAAGGGAGCGGCAGAATAAAAAAAGAGCGGTCGCCTGTGCTGCGACACTTTGAGGTGTCGCAGCAGACGCCGCTCTTTTCGTTTTTCAGGTCCGGCTTGGCCTATTCGGCGAGAAGCCTTTTTACGGTCTCTTCCAGTCCCCTTGCGGTCTGGTCCGAGAAACCCTGGAACCTTTCCACCACGATGCCCTTTTTGTTGATCACGAACAGGGTGGGGATGGAGCGCAGCCCGTATTCGGTCTGCAGGTCCTCACCGGCAATGGCAACCGGGTAACTGACCTTTCTCTCCGCGATGAAGTTCTTGACGTCACGATCGCTCCCCTCATCGACGCTTACACCGAGTACCTGTAGCCCCTGCTTGCCGTATTTGGCACGCAGCGAGTTCAGGTGCGGGATCGCTTCCTTGCAGGGGATGCACCAGGTAGCGAAGAAATCCATTACCAGGACGTAGCCCTTGTAGTTGTTGAGCGTGATCTGCTGTCCTATGGTGGTGGTCAGCTTGATCGGGGGGGCGGGATCCCCTTTCTGCAAGATGGCTGCTGCAGGCTGGCTGGAGAGCAAAAGCCCTGCGAGTGCCAGGGGGACGGCTTTCATCGC
Organism: Geomonas ferrireducens; assembly: GCF_004917065.1. NCBI lineage: Bacteria > Pseudomonadati > Thermodesulfobacteriota > Desulfuromonadia > Geobacterales > Geobacteraceae > Geomonas > Geomonas ferrireducens. The sequence continues at coordinate 694,579 of NZ_SSYA01000001.1, read as the reverse complement.
GAACTTCTTGAACAACATCAGCTTTTTCCTTTTTTAGAGAGCTTTCTTGATCAGGGCGTCGAGCTGTGCCTTGGGAATAGCGCCGACAACCTGGTCTACTACCTTGCCGTCTTTGATGAGGATCACGGTGGGGATGCCGCGCACGCCGTATTTGCCGGGTGTCGCCGGGTTGTCGTCCACGTTGACCTTGCCTACTTTGACGCGTCCTTCGTATTCGGACGCTACCGTATCGATGAGGGGCGCGATGGCTTTGCAGGGGGCGCACCAGGTGGCCCAGAAGTCTACCAGTACCGGGATGTCGGACTGCAGTACTTCTTTCTCAAAATTGTCATCGGTAAAGGTTTGTACGTTTTCGCTGGCCATTGACCTTCTCCTTTATTAAAAAAGTGGTTTCTACTATAAATGAGCGGATGAAAAAAGCAAGGAGTAATTGCCCGCGCGGAGAGCGGGAAAGAATACCAGTGAAACCCGCTGCATCGTTCATGTATTCAGCATTGACACTCTTTCCGGTTCGGGCCATATTAGCGCCGGTTGAGGTTGTCATGGCTCTTTATTTCCACACTGGAGAAACATGGTGCGCCACTATCCTATCAACATGAACCTCGAGGGCCGGCTCGTGGTGATCGTAGGCGGCGGCAGGGTGGCGGAACGTAAGGCTAAACGGCTGGTGGGAGCAGGCGCGAAGCTTGTCGTTGTGTCCCCGGTCCTTACCGGGCCGCTTGCCCTTCTTGCCGCAGAGGGAAAGCTGCTGCACCTTTGCCGCGCCTACCAGCCCGGCGACCTGACCGGCGCCGTGCTCACCTTCGCCGCCACCGACGACCCGGGTGTCAACCGCATGGTCGTGGAAGAGGCGCGGGCCCTCAACGCACTTATAGATAGTGTCGATGCGCCGCGTGAAAGCGACTTCGCCACCCCGGCCGTTTTACAACAGGGAGAACTGCTCATAACTGTTTCGACCGGTGGCGCCAGCCCAGCACTGGCACGGCGTATCGTCGAACAGCTTGAGCCTCTCTTCGGTCCTGAATACAGTGAAGCAGTATCTCTTTTAGGAACGGTCCGTGAAAAGCTATTGACTGAAAAGGTGGGGAACGCATACAATGACCCGGTTTTTGCAGCGCTTGCCGCGCTGGATCTACCCGCGCTGATCAGGACCGGGCAGAGAGATGCCATAGACCAGATACTCCAGAAGCTCTCAGCTACCGGGGCCACATCGGGCTCGGTAGGAGCAGGAAAAAAGGACCCTTCATGAACGCCTTGCTCTTCAACAGCACCCTGGTCATCTACGCGGTTGTCACCGCCATCTACCTCCTGTACTTGCTCAAGCCGAAGGATTCGCTGGGCAAAACAGGCCTGTGGCTCACCCTCGCGGGCTTCGTCGTGCACTGCGGCTTCACGGTCAATCGCTACCTCGAGGCCGGGCACACACCGATCACCAACCTGCACGAATCGCTTTCCTTCTTCAGCCTCGCCATCGTCGGCATCTTCATTCTTTTCGAAAGGCGCTACAAGATCAGCATCCTCGGCTCCTTCATGATGCCGCTTGCGCTTTTGGTCATGGCTATCTCCGCCTCGTTCTCCAGCGTCATACCGCCGCTCAACCCGGCGCTTAAGAGCAAGTGGCTCGCCGTTCACACCATCATGGCCTTCCTGGGCTACGCTGCTTTCGCCATCTCCTTCGGCGTCAGCATCATGTACCTGATCCAGTCGCACTTCCTGAAGACGCGCCGACTCGGGCCCATGTTCCAGAAGCTTCCCGCGCTCGACCTTCTTGACGACATCAGCTACCGCTGCCTCACCTTCGGTTTCCCACTGCTCACCTTCGCGATCATCTCCGGCGCCATCTGGGCCGAGACTGCGTGGGGGACTTACTGGAGCTGGGATCCCAAGGAGACCTGGTCGCTCATCACTTGGTTCATCTACGCCGCTCTCTTGCACGGCAGACTGACCACCGGTTGGCGCGGCAGGAAGGCCGCCATGCTCTCCATCTTCGGCTTTGTCATCATGCTCTTCACCTTCCTCGGCGTAAACCTGTTGCTGCCGGGACTGCACAGCTACAAGTAAGGGATTTCCCCAAGGGGCAGGCATTGTTATGAACATTATTGTGGTAGGCCTTTCGCATAAAACTGCCGGCGTTGAAATAAGGGAAAAAATCGCCTTTTCTCCCACCCAGATGGAGAAACCGCTCAAGACCCTCGTAGAGCTGCCGGACATAACCGAGGCGGTGATCGTCTCCACCTGCAACCGCGTCGAGATTTACGCCACCACCCGCGACGTTGCAGGCGGGATGGCGCGCCTGAAGCGTTTCCTTGCTGATTATCACAACTTCCCTCTGGAGACGCTGGAGAAGCACCTCTACAGCTACCACGGTGAGGACGCCACCCGTCACGTGTTCCGCGTCGCCTCGAGCCTCGACTCCATGGTGGTGGGCGAGCCGCAGATCCTCGGGCAGATCAAGACCTCCTATGGTTATGCCGCCGAGTTCAAGAGCTCCGGCATCATCCTGAACCGTTTCCTCCACAAGGCGTTCTCCGTGGCGAAACGCGTGAGGACCGAGACGAAGATCGCCTCCTCCGCCGTTTCCGTCGCCTTTGCCGCAGTGGAACTCGCCAAGAAGATCTTCGGCGAGCTCGGCGACAAGACCGTTCTGCTCATCGGCGCAGGCGAGATGTGCGAGCTGGCTGCGAAACACTTCATCAACGTCGGCGTGCGCGGCGTCATGGTCACCAACCGGACCTACGAGCGCGCCGAGAAACTCGCCGAGGAGTTCGACGCCAAACCGGTCCGTTTCGAAGACCTGATGGATCATCTCCCGAAGGCGGACATCATCCTCTCCTCGACCGGCGCTCCTCACTTCATCATCCGTGAAAACGACATGGAGGAGGTGCTGCGTCGCCGCAAGCATAAGCCGATGTTCTTCATCGACATCGCCGTGCCGCGCGACATCGATCCCAAGGTGAACGACGTAGAGAACTGTTACCTCTACACCGTCGACGACCTGAACGGTGTCGTCGCCACGAACCTGGAGCAGCGCAAAATCGAGGCTGCCAAGGCCGAGGCAATCGTCGAGCAGGAAATCGGCCAGTTCTTCAAGTGGCTCGCCTCCCTCGACGTGACACCGACCATCGTGGCGCTCAGAAGCCATTTCGACGAGATCAGGAAGGCGGAGCTCGCGAAGACCCTGTCGAACTGGAAGGACCTTCCCCCCGGTGCGGAGAAGAAGCTGGAGGCCCTAACCAACGCCATCATGAACAAACTGCTGCACCAGCCGACGAGCACCCTGAAAAGGACCGACCAGGGAAGCCGCAACGACCTCTACGTCGACGCACTGCGCAGCCTGTTCGACCTGCAGACGGAAACGGAGCAGGAGAACCTGATGGAGCTGGAAGACTAACCGGATAAAGAAACAGGCACACATACAGATAAAGGAGAAACGGACAAAATGGCGCTGAAGGAGCTGAGAATAGGAACCCGCGCGAGCCAGCTCGCACTCTGGCAGGCAAACTGGGTGAAGTCCGAGCTGGAAAAACGCTACCCGGACATGACGGTGACCCTGAAGAAGATCAAGACCATCGGCGACAAGATCCTCGACGTACCGCTGGCACAGGTAGGCGGCAAGGGACTCTTCGTGAAGGAGATCGAAGAGGCGATGCTGCGCGGCGAGATCGACATCGCGGTGCACAGCATGAAGGACGTCCCGACCGAGTTCCCGGAAGGGCTCGGCCTTTACTGCATCACCAAGCGTGAGGACCCGCGCGACGCGGTGATCTCCAAAGGCGTCAAGTTCGCCGACCTGCCGCAGGGCGCCCGCATCGGCACCTCCGCGCTCCGTCGCCAGGCGCAGCTCCTGAAGGTCCGTCCGGACCTCGAGATGGTCATCATCCGCGGCAACGTCGAGACCCGTATGAACAAGCTGGAGACCGAGGGGCTTGACGCAGTCATCCTCGCCGCCGCCGGCCTGAACCGTCTCGGCTTCGCCGATCGCGTCACCGAGCTCCTTCCGGCCGACCTCTCCCTGCCCGCCATCGGCCAGGGCGCCCTCGGCATCGAGTGCAACCTCTCCAACGAGGCGGTGAAGGACGCGATTTCCTTCTTCAACGACCCCGACACAAGCCGTGCGGTGCGTGCCGAGCGCGCCCTCCTCTGGCGCTGCGAGGGCGGCTGCCAGGTTCCCATCGCGGCTTACGGCGAAGTGACCGGCGACGAGCTGAAGCTCACCGGCTTCATCGCAAGCGTTGACGGCAAGGTCTCCGTGAAGGGGACCGTGACCGGTCCGGCCGACGACTGCGAGAAGCTGGGCGTGAAACTCGCCGAGCAGCTCCTCAACGAGGGGGGGCACGCCATCCTCGCCGAGGTCTACCAGCGCGAAGTCTCCCGGGAGAAGGAAATCCCGGTATAGAAACCAAAAAGCATTACCACAGAGGGCGCGGAGGTCCACAGAGGACACCGAGGAAAAGCAAACGTTAGACTTTGGTTTTCCTCTGTGACTCTCTGTGACCTCTGTGGTTAACGCTTTCGCTTTTTCGCTCAAGGCTAACGGTTCTACCTTAGCCTTTTGCCTTTTCCTGGTGCGAGATGACCGTTCAAACTACTAACAAAGGCTACGTCTACCTGATCGGCGCGGGGCCGGGCGACCCGGGGCTCATCACGGTCAAGGGACGCGACTGCCTGGCGAAGGCCCAGGTGGTGATGTACGACTACCTGGCCAACGACGAACTGCTGCACTGCGCGCCGAAAGGGGCGGAGCTCATCTACGCTGGGAAGGTCGGCGGCGAGCACAACCGCGAGCAGAGCCAGATCAACGAGATGCTCGTGCAGAAGGCGCTCTCCGGAAAGGTGGTGGCACGTCTCAAGGGTGGCGACTCTTTCATCTTCGGGCGCGGCGGCGAGGAGTGCGAAGCGCTGGTCGAGGCGGGAATCCCGTTCGAGATCGTACCGGGCATCACCGCTGCAGTCGGCGCCACGAGCTACGCCGGCATCCCGCTCACCCACCGCGGCGTCACCACGTCGGTCGCCTTCGTCACCGGTCACGAAAAGAAGGGGAAGGCTTCGTCGGAGATCGACTGGGAAGGGCTTTCGCTCGGAAGCGGCACCGTGGTCTTCTACATGGGGGTCACCAACCTGCCGCACATAGCCCAAAGCCTCATGGATCACGGCCGCGCACCGGAGACACCGGTTGCCCTGATCAGATGGGGAACGCGCCCGGAGCAGGAGGTGCTGGTCGGGACACTCGCCGATATCGCCGAGAAGGCCAGAACTGCGGGGTTCAAGGCGCCCGCCATCACGGTGGTCGGCGAGGTGGTGAGTCTGAGAGAAACGCTGCGCTGGTTCGACAATCGCCCGCTCTTCGGACGCTCGGTCATGGTCACCCGCGGAGCCGATCAGGCAGGTGAGTTCGCCTCGAAGCTGGAGCAGTTGGGAGCCCGGACGCACTGCTGTCCGACCATCGAGATCGTGCCGCCGGAAAGTTACGCGGCGCTCGACGAGGCGATCAGCGCCCTCGACAGCTTTCACTGGATCATCTTCACCTCGTACAACGCGGTCCAATACTTCTTCAACCGGCTCCGCGAGCACGGCTTGGATTCCCGGGCGCTCGGGCGCTGCCGCGTCTGCGCCGTCGGCCCCAAGACCGGCGCCGCCCTGGAGGCGTACGGCATCCGCCCCGACCTGATTCCCGCCGACTACAAGGCGGAGGGAGTCGTGGCGGCGTTTGCCGAGATGGACATGGAAGGGAAGTGGGTCCTTTTCCCGAAAGGGGACCGTGCCCGCGACGTAATTCCGGAAGAGTTGGGACGGCTGGGAGCGCAGGTCATCGCGCCGGTCGCCTACGCGAATCGCACCCCTGTGGAGATCCCGGCCGAGGCGCTTGCCGCCCTCGAGGAGAAGCGCCTGGACTGCGTGAGCTTCACTTCCTCCTCCACGGTGCAGAACCTCGCCGCGATCCTTGGCGAGAACCGTTTCCTGCACCTGATGGAAGGGGTGAAAGTCGCCTCCATCGGCCCCATCACCTCCAAGACCTGCCGTGACCTGGGGCTTGAAGTGCACATGGAGCCGGCAGAGTACACGCTCGACGCGCTCGCCCGGGAGATGGTCTCCTATTTCCGGCAGAGCTAAGAAGTATTTCCCGCATCACTTGATGAGTAACAGAAACGCAACGCAGACACGCAAAGGAGAGACCTATGTTCTACCCGTTGTACAGAGCGAGAAGGATTCGGGGCAAGGAAGTTTTCAGAAACATGGTCCGTGAGACCTCCGTCTCCGCCAACGACCTCATATACCCGATGTTTTCTGCCTTCGGCAAGGGGATCAAGAAGGAGATCTCCTCCATGCCCGGCATCTACCAGCAGTCCATCGAGAACATCGTTGAGGAGGCCCAGGAGGTGTACGAGCTGGGCGTTCCGGCGGTGATCCTGTTCGGCATTCCCGAGCAAAAGGATGCCATGGGTAGCGACGCCTACTCCGATACCGGCATCATCCAGGAGACCATCCGCGCCATCAAGAAAGAGGTCCCGAAGCTTGCCGTCATCACTGACGTCTGCATGTGCGAGTACACCGACCACGGGCACTGCGGCGTGATCAAAAACGGCGACGTGGACAACGACGAGACCCTCGAGCTTCTGGCACGTGAGGCGCTCTCCCACGCCAGGGCAGGCGCCGACATGGTCGCCCCCTCCGACATGATGGACGGCCGTGTGGCCGCGATCCGCGAGGCGCTCGACAACAACGGCTACAACAATATCCCGCTGATGAGCTACGCGGTGAAATATGCCTCCGGCTACTACGGCCCGTTCCGCGAGGCCGCCGAGTCCACCCCGCAGTTCGGTGACCGCCGTTCCTACCAGATGGACCCGGCGAACCGTCTCGAGGCGATCCGCGAGGCGCGCATGGACGTGGAGGAAGGGGCCGACATCCTGATGGTCAAGCCCGGCCTTCCCTACCTCGACATCGTGCGCGAGGTGAGAAACGAGTTCAACCTCCCGACCGCCGTGTACAACGTTTCCGGCGAGTACAGCATGGTGAAGGCCGCCGCCAACATGGGGTGGATCGACGAGGACCGCGTCGTCATGGAGACCATGATGTCCTTCAAACGCGCCGGCGCCGACCTGATCCTGACTTACCACTCGAAAGAGGTGGCGAAGCTCCTGAAGAAAGGGTACGAGGCGGACCTGCGCGAGCGTTGCGGTTGCGGCTGCAAGTAAAGAGCGGGCCGCGCTCTTTGCCGACCTGAAAAACAAAAGCCCCTGCCGGGATCCGGCAGGGGCTTTTTTGTTCCTGTAATACGAGATTTTTAGCGGATACCGGACGGGACGAGGGGAGGCTGGGCGGGTGCTACTTCCACCGGTTCAGCATGACGACGACCGGGAGGATGGCGCGCGCACCCTCGACTACTGCGCGACGCGGATTTCTTGCACGGGTGATGTTGACGCCGGTGCGGTCTTCGAGCAGCCTGCGCACCCCGGGGATGAGCGCGCCGCCGCCGGTAAGGCAGATGCCGCCGTAGATGATGTCGCATCCGTATTCGTCGGGCAGGTCCCTCAGGAAGGAGTCGACGCCATCGGCGATTTCTTCCAGGACCGGCTTGACGGCAGCCGCGACCGCCATGCTTCCCAAGACATCCTCAGGTGCCTTGATGCCGCAGTCGCGCAGGAGCAGGTCAGCCGCGTCCTCGCTCATGCAATGGCGGGCTGCGATGGCCTCACGCATCCGGCAGCACCCGCCCCTTAGGGCGTAGCTTGCGACGAGCCTTCCGGAGCGGATCACCGCGCAATCGGTTACCCCCTCCCCGATGTCGACCACCATCTGGGCATAGGGAGATGAGACGTCCAGGCCGGCTCCGACCGCGGCGGCTAACGGTTCCGGAATTATGGACACCGAGGCCGCGCCCGCCTTCATGATGCACTCCTCCAGCAGCCCCCTTTCTTGCTCGCTCGCGTCAGTCGGGGCGCAGCCGAGGATGCTCGGCTTGACGATGCCGAAGACCCGGCGGCATTCCAGGATGGGGTGCAGGATTCGGTATGCGGCGTCGCCGTCCACGACGACCCCGTTGCGCAGCGCCTTGGTGGCGCCGATTTTTGAAGGGAGCTCGAAGAGCTGTGAGTTACCGGTGGCGATACGAGTGGTTGCCGTTCCGACATCAAGGGCGACGTGCTGCCGCCACTGCTCGACATTGAAAAAAACCATAATCCCGCTCCGACAAATTGCTGTTGCTGCAACGAATCGGAGCATAGCCCATGGTTGAAAAAGGGTCAAACAAAAGCGTTACAACAGAGGTCACTGAGGTCCACAGAAGGCACAGAGGAAAAACAGAAACGTTTTGTCTTTACCCTGGATTCCCTCTGCGTGGGCCGTGGCCTTTCCTCCGTGGCCTCTGTGATCCGCTTTTAGATTTTAAGCCCTGATCATCACCAAAAGCATCTTGAAGCGTTTCACCGCGCGCAGCGAGTGCGGTCTGTTCGCCGGCATGATGATGATTTCTCCGGCCGTCACGTTGTGGGCCTTCCCGTCTATGTTGATTTCCGCTTCGCCGTCGATCACCTGCACGAAGGCATCGTAGGGAGCGGTGTGTTCACTCAGCCCTTCACCAGCATCGAAGGCGAAGGCGGTGATGGTGCCTACCGGCTTGTCTATGACCGTCCTGCTGACTACCGCGCCGTCCTGATAGCCCGCCAGATTCGCCAGATTCAATGCCTCGCCTAGTGCCACGCCTTTTTTCTCTGCCATGTCGTTACTCCTTGTCAGTGATGTGCGTTCTTGATAGGAACTGTAACCCGCAGAGAGTGTGTTGCAATTGATGCAGGTCAATCTAATGGTAAAATTCTGCGCATGCCGAAACCGTTCCGCTACCTCGAACCGACCTTCTTCGCCGGTCTCTTTGATGATCCGCTGCTCCTGGTCCGGGTGAGACCAACCGGGCGCGCCATTCTCTTCGACTGCGGCAAGATGCATCATCTCGCCAAAAGGGTTTACACCTCCATCGATGCCATCTTCATAAGCCACGCCCACATGGACCACTTCATGGGGATGGACAGCGTCATCCGCCACAGCCACGCCTCGCCCCGCACCATCGACGTCTTCGGTCCGGCAGGGCTCTCAAGCCGTATGGCAAGCAAGTTCGCCTGCTACGACTGGAACCTCGCCGACACCTTCTGGGGAAACTTCAGGGTGAACGAGGTGGATGGAAACGGGCGCGTCAGCAGCACGCTCTACCGCGGGGCAGAGGCCTTCGCGGCGAGCAGGGAAGGGGAGCGCAACGGGATCCTCTATGAGAACCGGCACCTCAAGGTAACCTCGACGCAATGCGAGCACCGCATTCCGGTAATGGCCTATCGTGTGGACGAGGGGGCCGCCTTCGTGGTCGATGAAGCACGTATGGCAGCGGAAGGGGTGGTGAGGGGAAACTGGCTGAAGGAGATGGAGCGCTTGTTTCGCGACGGGGCGATGGAGGGCCAGCGCATCAGTTACCTGCATGGAGGTGACGGCGGGGTGGAAGAGAGGTGGGAGCCCGATGCTGCGTCACTGTACCGGCGTATCCGGAAGATCGAGGAGCCGGCCAGCATCGGTTACTGCACCGACATCGGCTACTCCAAGGACAACTTGGAGCAGTTGGCCGGGCTTCTGGAGGGGGTGACACTGCTGGTATGCGAGTGCGCCTTCCTTGCATCGCAGCAACAAAAGGCGCAGTTGTCGCGGCACCTCTGCACCACCGAATTCAACATGCTCTTGGACCGGTTGCGCCCGAGGTACGTGCTCCCCATGCATTTCTCGAAGACGAACCAGCGTGGCAGCGAGCCGCTCTACCAGGAGATCGAACCGCCGGCCGGGACCACCGTATTGAAGATCCCCGACCGGCTCACGCCGCGCCCCATCATGGAGAGCGAGGTGCCCAGGCCGGTGGAGATTTAAAAGCAAAAGGCTTTAACGCAAAGACGCAAAGCCGCCAAGGCGCAAAGGAAAGATTTGGGGGGGGAAACCTTCCTTTTGGTTCTCTCTTGGCGTCTTTGCGTTAAAGCCTTTGTTTTTCTTGTCTTGAATCTGCCGCGCCTTTTCTGCTACAAACGACGCATGAAAAAGACCAGCTCGAATGACGCCCCGGTAGTCTACTCATCCGAATTCGGCCGCATGTGCCCCGGCTGCGGCAAGCCCGCCAAATCCTGCATCTGCAAGAAGTCCGCAGCACCCGCCGGCGACGGCACCGTGCGGCTCAGGCGGGAGACCAAGGGGCGCGGCGGCAAGACTGTCATCGTCATCACCGGACTTCCTCTCGACGCCGCGGCGCTCACCACACTGGCCGCTGAACTGAAGAAGCGCTGCGGCTGCGGCGGTACCGCGAAAGACGGCGTGATCGAGATCCAGGGCGACCATGCCGAGGTACTTCTTGCCGAACTCCTGAAACGCGGCTACAAGGCAAAGCGCGCCGGGGGATGAGGCTACTCCACGAGGAAGCTTTTTCCCCCAAGCTCCACCTTGTCGCCTGGACGCAGTTTCCTGCCGCGGCGCAGTTCCACTTCGCCGTTCACCGATACCATCCCCTCGCCTATGATGATCTTCGCCTCGCCGCCCGAGCAAACCGCATCCACCGCCTTCAGAAAACTGTCCAGCTTTATAAACTCAGTATCTATCTTCACTCTGCCTCCATTTAACTGTCACTGCCGCCTTATGGCGCGGTTGAACTTATCACAGAATTCTGCTAAAAAGGGACATTTCGTAAAGGAGATTGAGCATGTATACCACTAACGACTTCAAGAAGGGCCTCGTCATCAAGCTTGACGGCGCCCCCTGCGTACTCCTCGATGTTGCCTTCCAGTCCCCCTCCGCCCGCGGCGCCAACACCATGGTGAAGACCAAGTACCGCAACCTGCTCACCGCGCAGGTGCTCGAAAAGACCTTCCGTTCCGGCGACAAGGTCGACGAGGCGGACTTCGAGCGTCACAAGGGGCAGTTCCTCTACGCCGACGGCGGCCGCGGCGTCTTCATGGACCTCGAAAACTACGAGCAGTTCGAGATGGAAGAAGACAACTTCGAAGCCATCGCCCCCTTCCTTCTGGACGGTACCGAAGTGCAGCTCGGCATCTTTCAGGAGCGCATGGTGAGCGTCGACCTCCCCATGGTCGTCGAACTCATCGTCACCGAGACCGCCCCCGCGCTGAAGAACGCCACCGCCACGGCACAGACCAAGGAAGCGCTCCTCGAGACCGGCCTGCGTCTGCAGGTGCCGCCGTACCTCGAAACCGGCGAGAAAATCAAAGTGGATACCCGCGACGGTCGTTTCATCTCCCGCGCCTAGCGTCATTTGCGGTCGGTTTCAGCTGGAGCCCGTCTCCCGCGTCCCCTAGCCCACCCGTAGAGCTTCAGTCCGCAGGCGGGAGGGGATAGGGTGAGGAAGGGACGTTTCTCTTTGTCAGCAAAGCGGCTGTGTGTCTGAAGTGAAGGACATTGAAGACTGGCTGTAAAAATTAGAAGAAAAGGGTTGACACAATCGGCGATTCAAAGTATAAAGTTGGTCTCTTGCCCAGATAGCTCAGTCGGTAGAGCAGAGGATTGAAAATCCTCGTGTCGGCGGTTCGATTCCGTCTCTGGGCACCACCCAAAAATAAAGAAGGTCAGCTAGGAATAGCTGACCTCTTTTTTTACAAACTCTATGGGAGCTCATCCTCCCAGCTTCGATCCGGAGGTGCCATGTACCTCAACACCGATCACTTTGCTCGCTGCATCAAGACCCTCGAAACATCCCTGACCCTCCTCGGCAAATCCGACCCTGAAAGCATCGACTACGAGATTTTTCGAAACGCAGTGGTGAAAGGTTTCGAACTGACTCTTGAGACGGGTGGAAAACTCCTGCGTAAGGCTCTGAAGGCGTTCACCGGCAGCCCAAGGGAAGTCGATGCCCTCACCTACAAAGATGTGCTGCGGCACGCAGCCAAGCACGGCCTGCTCGATACAGACACTGTGGCACGCTGGTTCATCTATCGCGACAACAGAAACAGCACCGCCCATGACTACGGCGTCGGTTTCGCCGAAGATACTCTTAAGCTGCTGCCGGGATTCCTCACGGATGCCCGCGCTCTGGAGGCAACCTTGCGTGAGCGATTGGGAAACGGCGGGCACGATGCTTGATATTCGCCCGGAATGGCTGGAGATCGTACGCGAGCTTCTTGCCGTTCATGTCCCCGATGCGGAAGTATGGGCCTACGGCAGCCGGGTCCAGGGGACGTCCCACGACGGGAGCGATCTCGACCTGGTGGTCAGGAATCCTTTGGAGATCGGGACGCCGCAAGCCGACCTTTATTCCCTGCGGGAGGCGCTCCGCGAAAGCGGGCTACCGATACTGGTCGACGTCTTGGACTGGGCTCGCATTCCCGAGAGCTTTCAGCGTGAGATAGCGCGCGGCGAGAAGGTTGTCCTGCAGAGGCCTCCGGTAACCGCGTCACAGCGTCCTTAGTTTGAATCTCGTCATCCGGACCTGTCACCGCTAGCAGGGAAACTCGATCCTGAATTCCGCACCGTCTTCGGTGTTCCGTACGCTGAGCCGCCCGCCCGCGCCCTTCTCGATGATGTTCCTGGACATGTAGAGCCCGATCCCGGTTCCCTTTTCCGGCCCTTTCGTCGTGAAGTACGGCTCGAAGATGCGCGGCAATATCTCCTCAGGAATGCCCCCGGCGTTATCCGCGACAGTGACCACAGAAATCCCCCCATCCCTGAAAATGCGGATCGATATCCGCGGCGTTGCCACCCCCCGCTCCTTGAGCGCTTCCGTAGCGTTGTTCACCAGATTCATGATGACGTGGGAGAACTCGTTTCGGTGCCCGGTCACGACGAGCTTGTCCACCTCCTCGATACGCAGATCGACGCTCAACGCTTTAAGAGGCGCTTCCAGAAGTTTCACCGTGGCGTCCACGGCGGAATTTACATCAAACGGCTGCGGCTCTTTTTCCTCTTTCAGAAAATCCTTGAAGTCATTGATGGTGTTCGACATGTGCTGGATGAGCGCCATCACCCTGTCGACCTCCCCCTTCAGGAACTCGCCGCTGAACTGCCCCAATTCGTAGGTCAGCTGCAACTGCTGGACGACGAGCCCGAGGACATTCAACGGCTGCCGCCACTGGTGGGCGATGTTGGCCAGCATCTCCCCCATGGTCGCCAGCCGGCTCTGCCGAACGAGGAGCTGCTCCTTTTCCCGTAAGTCTTCCACAGCGGCAAGGCGCTGGTCGGTTTCCCGCTGCAGCGCAAGGTACGCCTGCTCCAGCTCCGCCGTCCGCTCTCTTACCCGCAGCTCGAGTTCGTCCTTCGCCTTGCGCAGGGCCTCCTCCGCTTCTTTCCGGCGTGTGATGTCCTCGATGATCGCCACTTCGAATTTTGGCCTGCCGCCGAAATCGCGCACCAACGACAGGGTGAGCCGCGCCCATACCTGGTCCCCCGTTTTGTGGATGAAGCGCTTCTCCACGCTGTAGCTGTCCAACTCGCCCGCTGCCATCTTCCTGAACGGCGCAAGGTCAAGGTCCAGGTCCTCAGGGTGAGTGATGTCGGGCCAGGGAATCGTCAGCATCTCCTCGCGGCTGTAGCCCAACATGTTGCAGAATGCCGCATTGACATCGATCCAGCGCGCATCTTCAAAGGAGACCCGTCCCATCCCGACCGCCGCCTGCTCGAAGACGGCACGGAACTTCTCCTCACTCTCCCGAAGGGCGGTCTCTATCCGCTTGCGCACCGTTATTTCCTGGTTTACCGCGACGGCCCCGGTGATCTCGCCTTTGTCATTCCTGATGGGGACCGCGGAAAGAAGGATGACCTTTCGGCTGCCGTCAAACGCTTCAATCTCCACTTCTTCGTTGAGGATGGTCTCCCCTTTCAGGATGGCCCGCGCGCCTCCCCACTCTTCTGCGGCAATCGCTTCTCCGGAATCGGTCCGCCACCCCTTGTACCTTTCGTATCCGGCGATCCCGACCTTTGGCGCGCCGCCCCATATCTCTTCAGCAGCCCTGTTGGCATGCAGGATGTCGCCGCTCGCGGTAATCACCCATACCCCGACGGGAAGCGTCTCAAGCACGGTGCTCAGCAGTTCCTCGCTTTCCCTGAGCGCCTCCTGGGCCTGCCTTTTGATGGTAATGTCCCGAATCGTCAGGACTCCCATGTGCAGTTTTCCTTGCGTATTACGGATCGCCGTACCCCGATAGCTGTAGATCCTCTGCCATGTCCGCTCCCGATGCCTTACCAAAAGCTCGACGTCGTGCAGCTCCTCGCCCCTCATAATCCGACGAACCGGCCACTGTTCCAGAGGCAGGAGTTCCCCTTCCATCGTTCTCAGCTCAATGGTTCGGACCGCGCTCTCGAAGGTCTTGATTTCGTCCGACTCTTCTTCGAAGTCGTACATCTCCAGGGCCCGGCGGTTCCAGTAGAGCCCCGCGGTCTCCACGTCGATGACGATGAGTCCCTCCGCCATGTTGTCGATGATGTCCCGCAGCTTTTCCTCGCTTTGGCGCAGCGCTTCGCGGGTCTTCTGGCCTTCCACCGCCTGCACATGGATCTCCGCGCGTTTTCCTATTTGGTAGACGATCACCGAGAAGATGACGATCCAGGAGAGCATGAGGAGGCTTATGCTGAAGGTGATGCTGTAGAGGCCGTAAGCCTCGCCGGTGAGGACGAGCCACCCGAGCAGGATGGGGAGGGTAACCGCCGGCAGCAGCAGGGCTCGCGATACGAAGCCGCCTGGCGTGGGTGACGTGAATACCGCCATGAACGCATCTCGCGGCCTTGCGAGGAGAAGCCCGATACCGAGGAGAATGAGCGATAAGGTCGTAGGCCAGGCGATGCCGGTCACGCGCGGGGCCGCATAGAGCCCTTCGACGTGGTAAAGGTACCCGAGAAACCCCATCAGACCCAGCAGGCAAAGGACGCCCCCCAGCAACTGGGCCACCTGGGTCGCCACCCTTTTTCCTTGCAGCAGCAAAAAGATGCCGATGCCGCAGAGGGTGAATGCGGTGGCACCGGGGGGACCCATCCGGTTCGGGTGCAGGACCCCCAGTGCACCCGGCTGTTCATACGCCACGAGTTGGTCGATGCCGAAATCGACGTCGAGGAGGTGCTCGAGCAGGGTGAGCGCAGCGATCACCGCTGCGGGTGCCGCCAGGACGGCCGCCAAACTCCTGGCGCCCCTTGGCCCTTCCGCAACTACGGCAACGGCAAGGCCGCAGAGAAGGAGGCACAACGAGGCGTTCGTCTTCATCACGAAATGGTGCAAACCGCTTGAGGTAAGGAGGCCGGAGAGCCAGAAGACGAGATGTATCGCTCCGATCACGGCCGCGACGATGCCGCTTAGGGCCGCGCCGCGTCGCAGGTGTTGTTCCGTAGGCTGTAAGTGGTTGAGGTAGGGGGCCATGAAGCCTCATGTCCGCGGAGATTGGAATTAAAAAACCTTACTCAATATAGCAGTCCTTTCCCGGAGTGCAGCTAAATCAGTCAAAGGTTTTGCGCCCCGACGCCGACCCGTCACATGTTTTATCTCTGTGTGCTTTCTTGAGCCGGATCGACATACTACAGAGCGCATGTTTTACCCGAGAATTTTAATTCCAGCTATTGCCATACTGACAAAATGAAGCAAACTGTCTGGAACATATACGGAACCAATATCATAGGAGCTGACATCCGCCTCCATGTTAATGGCAAAGGGAAAAGCTAAGACTGACACAGCACTCGGCAGATCGGTCAATGTTCTGAAACGGCACCTGTTCGCCGGGGTGGTGGTGCTGAACATAGTCGTTGCCGGGATGGTCTCGTTCGCCTTGATGAAAAGCCGCGACGTGTACACGGAGCGGGCAAGCGTCACGACGCAGAACCTTGCCCGGGTGCTCGACGAGAACATCTCCGGCATCTTCTCCAAGATAGACATATCGTTGCAGGCGGTCTGCGACGAGTACGAACGGCAGCTCGGGGCCGGGCGGGTGGATTCCGCTGCCCTCAGCCGCTTCATAGTTCGGCAGCAGGCCCGGCTCCCGGAACTGGTTTCGCTCCGAGCTAGCGATGTGGCGGGGGTCGCTTTATACGGTCCCAATGTCACGCCGGCAACCACGAAAAGCCTCGCCCATCGCGACTACTTCATATACCTGCGCCAGACCCCCGACGCGGGGCTCGTCATCTCCAAGCCGCTCATCGGCGGCATCTCCGGTAAATGGATGATCGTCCTTGCCCGGCGCGTGAACGCTCCGGACGGCTCCTTCGCAGGGCTTGCCTATGCCGGGGTGTCCCTCGACTACCTGTCCCATACTTTCTCCAAGCTCAATATCGGCAAACAGGGGCTGTTGTCGCTGGTGGCGTCGGACTTGAGCGTCGTGGCGCGCTACCCCAAATTGAACCGCTCCCCCGGCGGCTCCGAGATCAAGGTCACTTCCAACCGGTTCAGGTCGCTGCTCGCCAAGGGGGAGAGCATGGGGACCTACCGCACGAAGAGCAGCGTGGACGGGGTGGAGCGGGTCTTCTCCTTCCGAAAGATCGCGCTACCGCAGCCGCTCTACGTCTTCGTCGCCATGTCCACGGCCGATTACCTTGCCAACTGGTACAACGACCTCTATCGCGGGGTCCTCTTCGTGCTTGTCTTCATGATCATGACGACGACGCTCACGCAGGTTTTCAACCGCGAGTGGGACCGCAGCAGGGAGGCGGAGCAGGCGCTGAAGGCGATGGAGGACGAGCGGCTCAAGATGGAGAAACTGGAATCCCTCGGCATCTTAGCCGGCGGCATCGCGCATGATTTCAACAACATCCTGACCGGCATCATGGGTAACCTCTCCTTTGCGAGGATGCAACTGGAGCCGGAGCACCGCTCCCAGCCCCTTTTAGAGGCGGCGGAGCGCGCGTCGCTGCGTGCGGGAGACCTTGCCAAGCAACTGCTCACCTTCGCACGCGGCGGAGCGCCGGTCCGGGCGGTCACCTCGGTGGGCGTGCTGGTGGACGAGGCCGTCTCGCTCACCCTGAGCGGTTCCAACGTGAAAGGGATCGTCGACGTCCCGGCGGCGCTGAGCGCCGTGGAGGCCGATGCGGGACAGATGTGCCAGGCTTTCAGCAACATCATCATGAACGCCGTGCAGGCGATGCCCGAGGGGGGGCTGCTCGTCATCACCGCCCGCGACCACCTTCTCGAGGCGAACAACTGGCAGAAGCTCCCGCCCGGGCCGTACGTGAGCATCGCGTTCTCCGATGAGGGGGGCGGCATCCCGCAGGAGGACCTCCAGAAGGTTTTCGATCCCTACTTCACCACCAAACCGCAGGGGAAGGGGCTGGGGCTCGCCTCGGTCTACTCCATCGTCAAAAGGCACGGCGGCAGCGTGAGCGTCGATTCTCAAAAAGGCGATGGTACGACCTTCACCGTCTATCTGCCCTCGTTGGGGGCGAGCGGTGAGGAACAAGCACCCGAGGTGACGCGCGTCAGCCAGGTGCCTCCCGCCGCGCTTTCCCTGCTGGTGATGGACGACGAGGAGGTGATCCGGCAGTTGGCGGCGGGGATGCTAGGGCATCTAGGGCACCGGGTGGTGACCTGCGCCGACGGCGGCGACGCGGTGGAATTGTACCGGGCGGCGCTGCAGGAGGGGGCTCCCTTCTCTGCGGTGCTGGTGGACCTCACCATACCCGGTGGGATGGGGGGGAAGGACGCGGCGCAGCAGATCCTCTCCCTCGATCCGAAAGCGCGCCTGGTCGTGATGAGCGGCTACTCCAACGACCCGGTCATGGCGAACTTCCGCGACTACGGTTTCTTGAAGGCCCTGCACAAGCCTTTCGACGCGCAGGCGATGGCGTCAGTGCTGGAGTCCCTGCTTTAAATCGGTCACGGTAAGGGAAATCGAATTCTTACCTGCGTTTATCGCAATAGCTACTTCATTGTATTGTCTCGAGGATTGCACTATATTAACGGCTCTTTAAGAGAGGCTGCGGAACTGTGTTGTCACAGGAAGTACTGTCAAAATAGCTGCCCGCCCGACGCGTGGGCCGTCATGCGGCAGACTTCGGAACCTGTGCTGCTATGAGGTTACCCATGAACTCGAAGGGATCCTGGCATGACCAGGGACACCTGCCTTCATCCTTTGCCCGCTTCTTCATCTTCGTTTTCCCGCTC
The DNA here is from genome assembly GCF_004917065.1 of Geomonas ferrireducens. Taxonomy (NCBI): domain Bacteria; kingdom Pseudomonadati; phylum Thermodesulfobacteriota; class Desulfuromonadia; order Geobacterales; family Geobacteraceae; genus Geomonas; species Geomonas ferrireducens. The sequence goes on along the minus strand of NZ_SSYA01000001.1, from coordinate 676,482 downwards.
CTTATCTTCAGTCTCGTCTTGCTGTTGTCTTGCCTTGTCCCTACCGCCGTCCTCGCCTCTTCCAGAACCGTCTCCGTCGGCATCTACGATAACCCCCCGAAGATTTTCGTCTCGGCCGCCGGTAAGCCTGCGGGGATCTTCGTCGACATCATCGAGCACATAGCCGCAAGGGAGGGGTGGCAGCTTAAGTACGTGACCGGGTCTTGGAGCCAAGGGCTCGAGCGCCTGCAAAAAGGCGAAATAGACCTGATGCCGGATGTCGCATACACGGCGGAGCGCGAGAAGGTCTATTCCTTCAACAAGGTAGCCGTCCTTTCCGGTTGGTCGCAGGTCTATGCCCGCAAGGGAAGCGGCATCCAGTCGATACTGGACCTGAACGGCAAGCGCGTGGCGGGCCTTGAGAAGACCATCCAGCTGGAAACCCTGGACCGGCAGGCGAAGAGCTTCGGCTTGAAGATCACCCAGGTGCCGGTCTCGAACTACAAGACGGAATTCGAGATGATCGCCTCGGGCAAGGTCGATGCCGGGGTCACCAACCGCTATTACGGGTTGATGTTCGCCAGGAAATCGGGATTGGAGGATACCCCGATCATGTTCGACCCGGCCCCTTACTGCTTCGCGGCCCGAAAGGACGCCGCAGGGCCGCTGCAGCTTTTGGAGGTCATCGACGGCCACCTGACCGCGATGAAAAAGGATCCGCAGTCCGCGTACTACGCCACGCTGAAGCGGTGGACCTCGGAAGAGGTGCACTTCAACCTCCCGGCCTGGCTGCCGCTCCTCGGAGGGGTGCTGGGCGCCGCACTGATCATGAGCCTGGTTGGCGGGGTCGTCCTGAAACAGCAGGTGAACGTACGGACCAGGGAGCTGCAACAGATCAACCGGGAGATGGAGCAGCGCATCGACGAGCGTACCAGTTCGTTGCGGCAGGCGAACCAGCAGCTGTGTAACGCCCTGGACGAACTGGCCCTTGCCAAGGAGGGGGCCGAGGCGGCCAACCGCGCGAAGTCGCTGTTCCTCGCCAACATGAGCCATGAAATCAGAACTCCGCTGAACGCGGTACTCGGGTTCAGCCAGATCGTCCTGCACGACCCCAACCTCTCGCCGGCGAACCGGCGCAACCTAAAGACGGTCAACCGCTCCGGCGAGCACCTCCTGGCCCTGATCAACGACGTGCTCGATATGGCCAAGATCGAATCGGGGCGCATGAGCGTTGAGGCGCTCCCTTTCGATCTGCCCGGAGTGCTGCAGGATGTGGTGGAGGTTTTCTCTCCCAAGGCGGCTTCCAAGGAGTTGCAGCTCATGCTCGACGTACATCCGGATACGCCGCGCTACGTGCTTGGGGATGCGGGGAAGCTGCGCCAGATCGTCATCAACCTGGTGGGAAACGCGGTGAAGTTCACCGACCAGGGGTGGGTCGCGCTGCGCACGCGGGGGGGCATGCGTGACGGCCGCCAGTTCGTGGAAGTGGAGGTGGAAGATACCGGACCCGGCGTGGCTCCGGAGGACATCCAGCACGTCTTCGGCCTCTTCGAGCAGGCGGACGTCGGCCGGAGGACCCAGGGAGGGACCGGGCTCGGACTCCCGATCAGCCGCGAGTACGCACGGCTCATGGGAGGGGAGTTGTCGGTTTCCAGCGAAGCGGGGCACGGCGCATGTTTCCGCGTGACCCTTCCCGTGGTCGAGGCGGAGCAGGCGCCCGCTCCGGTGCCTGCCGGGCAGCCGCGCCGGGTGCTGCGCCTGAAGCCGGGAAAGCGGACCTGGCTGCTTTTAGTGGTGGACGACCGCGAAACGAACCGGGAGATCCTGGTGAAGATGCTCACCCCGGCGGGGTTCAGCGTCATCGAGGCGAAGGACGGGCAAAGCGGCATCGAAGCGTTCGCCTCCCATACGCCGGACCTCGTTTTCATGGACGTGGTGATGCCGGTCATGGACGGGCGCGAGGCGACCAGGCGCATACGCGCCCTGCCCGAGGGGAAGGACGTCCCCATCATAGCCGTTTCGGCCAGCGTCTTCGAGGAGCAGTTGCGGGAAGTCATGGCGGCGGGGGTCGACGATTTCCTGCGCAAGCCGTTTCGCGAGGAGGAGCTTTTCGAGAAGGTGGGCCGGCTGCTTCCGGTCGAGTTCGAGTATGAAGACGAGGAGGGCGCCCCGGTCGCAAGCGGGGAAGGCGTCTTGTCGGATGCGGGGATGGCCGAGGCGGTGGCGCTCCTTCCCAATGAGGTGCGCTCCGAACTGATCGCCGCGGCGCGGGAGCTGGACCGCGGGCGCATCCTTTCCCTGCTTGGATGCATCAGCGAGAGCGCGCCCGGGGTGGCCGACCGCCTGCGCGACCATGCTGAAGGGTACCGTTTCGATCTGATCGAGGAGGTGCTCCTGCAAACGCCGGGGCAGGTCGGGGAACCTGCGGTTTCGGGTAGAGAGGCGGACACGGTATGACGGAAAAAACGGCAATGATCCTGATCGTCGACGACACCCCGGCCAACCTGCAGCTGCTGGAATCGATCCTGAAGGAGAAGGGGTACGAGGTGCGGGGGGCCATCAACGGTTCCATGGCCCTCAAGGCGGCGCGGCTGCAGCCCCCGGACTTGGTCATGCTCGACATAAACATGCCGGAGATGAACGGTTTCGAGGTCTGCCGCGCGTTGAAAGGGGACCCGGCACTCGCCTCCATCCCGGTGATCTTCGTCTCCGCCGCGGTGGAGACTGCGGACAAGCTGCGTGCCTTCGACGAGGGGGGCGTTGATTACGTGACCAAGCCGTTCCAGGCGCAGGAAGTGCTCGCCCGGGTGGAGACCCATCTCGAGCTCTCCCGGGTGCGTGGAGAGCTGCAAAGGCAAAATGCCGAACTCGCGCGGACTCTGGAGAACCTGACCCGCGCCCAGGTGCACCTGGTGCAGTCGGAGAAGATGGCGGCCCTGGGGCTTCTGACCGCGGGGGTCGCACACGAACTCAACAACCCCCTTAACTTCATCGCCGCCAGCGTACAGGGGCTGAAAAAGACCGTGGCGCCGATCGACGAGCTGATGGCGCTCTGCCAGGCCCTACCGGGCGGGGTATGCGATGAGGTGACCGGCCGCATCGAGACGTGGTGCCGGGACAACGAGCTTGGTGAACTGCGCGAGAGCATGAATGAGCTCGTGAACAACGCCTGTTATGGCGCGAACCGGGCCGCCGAGATCGTGAGCAGCCTGAGGATCTTCTCCCGTATGGATGAGGCGGAGCGAAAGAGCGTGAACCTGCACGAGTGCCTCGACGCCGCCCTGCTGCTTTTGCACGGCTCCTACAAGGACCGCATCCGCATCGAACGGCACTACGACGATCTCCCCCCCTGGCTGTGCCAGCCCGGCAGGCTGAACCAGGTGTTCATGAATTTGCTGGCAAACGCCGTTGACGCGATCCTTGCCAAACCGGAAAAAGTTGACGAGACCATCCGCGTCAGCACCCGGATGGAGGAGCGCGACGGACGTTGCTGCGCCGTGGTGGAGATCGCGGACAGCGGGACAGGCATGACGGACGCAGTGCTGACGCACCTGTTCGAACCGTTCTTCACCACCAAGGAAGTCGGCAAGGGGGTCGGCCTCGGGCTTTCCATCTCGCACGGCATCGTCCGCGACCACCAGGGCGTCATCGAGGTGGAGAGCCGCGCCGGGCAGGGGAGCGCATTCCGCGTGATCCTGCCGCAGCTCGAAACCTGAGAAAGGAGCCGCCATGAGCGAAAAACCTCCTGCAGCCAAACCGAGACTCCTCTACGTCGACGACGAACGGCCGAATCTCGTGGCGCTGCGTGCTCTTTTGCGCGACACCTACGAGGTGTTCATCGCCGAGACCACCGACGAGGCGTTCGCGCTCCTTTCCGGGCACGACATCCCCCTTGTGGTTTCCGACCAGCGCATGCCAGGCATGACGGGGACCGAGTTCCTGGAGAAGGTCGCGGCGGCCTATCCGGACTGCATCCGCATGATCCTCACCGGGTATTCGGACATCGACGCCGTCATCAACGCCATCAACCGCAGCCAGATCTACTACTACTTCAAGAAGCCGTGGAACGAGACCGAGATCCGCCTGACGCTCTCCAACGCGCTGGAATCGATCATGACGCAGCGCCGGCTGGTGGAGAGCGAGCGGCGCTTCCGGAGCACCTTCGAGCAGGCGGGGCTTGGGCTTGCACACCTCGAACTGGAGGGGCGCATACTGCGGGCCAACGGCAAACTGCAGGAATTCCTGGGGGCAACGGAAGCGGAGCTCCTGGGAGCGCAACTGAGCGACTGGTTGCCCGGGTTCGACCCGGCCGAGCCGCTCGGCCACCCCGGGCAGCTCGTGGTCCGGGAGGCCCCGGTGGCGACGCCGCAGGGGGAGCGCTGGAGCCGGCTCACCTCCTCGGTTTCGCTCGACGGTCATGGAAAGCCGGATTACCTGATCACCCTCGTCGACGACCTCACGGAGCGCCGGCAGACCGAGGAGCTGGTACAGAAGCTGTATCACGTCGTGGAGCAGAGCCCGCTTTCCATCCGCATCACGGCGAAGAACGGGGTCGTCGAGTTCGTGAACCCGAGCTTCACACGGATGAGCGGCTATACGGCGGAGGAGATGGTAGGGAAGCAGGCGGACATCCTGCTGTCGGAGCAGGCGCAGGAGGCGGACCACCAGACCCTCTGGGATTGCATCACCTCGGGGACGGTCTGGCAGGGAGAGATGCCGAGCCGCACCAGGGACGGCCGGCTTCTCTGGACGCGCGTCACCGTTTCGCCGGTCCGCACCAGGGACGGGGTCGTCACCCACTACGTGACCATCAAGGAAGACATAACGGAGCGGCACCGGCTGGAGGAGCAGCTGCTGCAATCGCAGAAGATGGAGGCGATCGGGCAGCTCGCAGGGGGCGTGGCCCACGATTTCAACAACATCCTCATGGTCATCATGGGGTACGGCGCCATGCTGAAAGGGGACAGCCTCCTCGCTCCCGAGCAGAAGGAGAAGGTCGAACACATCCTCGAGTACGCCGACCGGGCCGCCCAGCTCACCTCAAGCCTGCTCGCCTTCAGCCGCAAGCAGGTGATGAGGCTGCAGCCTGCCAACCTGAACGACATCATCCTGCAGGTGCAGAAGTTCCTGGCGCGGGTCATCGGGGAGGATGTCCAGCTCAGATCGTCGGTAAACGCGGAGCCGCTGCCGGTCAGGGTCGACAGCGGCCAGATCGACCAGGTCCTGATGAACCTGGTCACCAACGCCCGTGACGCCATGCCGGGGGGCGGCGTGGTCACCATCGAGACCCACCGGCAGATGATCGAGGAGAGCGGAACATCGGCCGGTGAGCACCCCGCGCCCGGTCCTTACGCGGTCGTTTCCGTCTCGGACACCGGGGCCGGGATGGACGAGACGACGAGGACCAGGATCTTCGAGCCCTTCTTCACCACCAAGGAGCCCGGCAAGGGGACCGGCCTCGGCATGTCCATCGTGTACGGCATCATCAAGCAGCATAACGGTTTCATCAACGTGTACAGCGAACCGGGAGTAGGGACCACCTTCAGGATCTACCTGCCGCTGTACCGGATCGGAGGGGCTGCCGAGGAAAGCGCCGCGGAGCCGGATGCTCCCGGACGGGGAACGGAAACGATCATGGTCGTGGAGGACGAGCCCTCGCTGCGTCAGCTCCTGGACAGCATCCTGACCGGCCACGGGTATCGGGTCATCCTGGCGCAGGACGGGGAGGATGCCATCGAGAAGTTTCAGGGGGCGCCGCCGGGAACCATCGCGCTTGTGCTTATGGACCTCATCATGCCCAGGATGAACGGCAAGGAGGCCTGTGAGGAGATCAGGAAGGTCGACCCGGCGATGCGCGTGGCGTTCACGAGCGGCTACACCAGGGAGTTCATCGACATCCGCGACGCCCTGGCCGAGGAGACCGAGCTCATCATGAAACCGGTTCAGCCTACGGAGTTGCTGCGGAAGGTACGGGACATCCTCGACCGTTCGACGACACCGGCCGCATGAAGGTTTCGGGTGGGCTCCCTCCCGGAGGCACTGCACCCAGCAGCTGCCGTGGAAAGACTAAGGGGCGCCGGGCTCAACGTGCCAGCAACTGGGCGATCTTTTCGTGGAGCTGCCGGGAGTCGAGCGGCTTCGAGATGTAGTGCATCCCTTCCTCCACGATGCCGCGCTGGGCGACGATGTCGGCGGTGTAGCCGGACATGAAGAGCACCCTCATCCCGGGCCGGATCCCCCTGATGCGCTCGGCCATCTCTCTGCCGTTCATCCCCGGCATCACCACGTCGGTCAGGACCATGTCGATCTCACCCCCCTGCGCGCAGATGTCGATGGCGCTTTCCGGCGTCCCCGCCTGGATCACCGTGTATCCCATCTCCTCGAGCATCATGGTCGTGGTGCAAAGGAGCATCTCCTCGTCCTCGACGAGCAGGATGGTGCCGCTGCCGCTTTTCGGCAGGGCGGCATCGACCTCCTCCTCGCGCGCCTCCTCGTGGTGACGCGGCAGGTAGATGTTGAACACGGTGCCCTGTCCCGGCTCGCTGTAGACGTTGATGAAGCCGTTGTTCTGGGTGACGATGCCGTACACCGTGGCGAGCCCGAGTCCTGTGCCGACCCCCACCCCCTTCGTCGTGAAGAACGGCTCGAAGATGTGCTCCCGCGTCTCCCGGTCCATCCCGGTGCCGGTGTCGCTCACGGTGACCTTCACGTAGTCGCCGGGGACGCAGCCGGCGTGGTGGCGGCAGTAATCCGCGTTGAGGCGGATGTTGGCGGTATCGATGTTCAGGTTGCCGCCGTCGGGCATGGCGTCCCGGGAATTCGCCGAGAGGTTCATGAGGATCTGGTCGAACTGCGAGGGATCGATGAGGACGGTCCAAAGCGGCGTCGCGGGCTTGAAGGTGAGCTTCACGTCCTCGCCGATCAGGCGGCAGAGCATGCTCTCCGCGGCGAGGACCTGGCTGTTCAGGTTCACCGCCTTGGGGGAAACGATCTCCTTGCGCGAGAAGGCGAGCAACTGCCGCGTGATCTCGCTGGAGCGCTGCGCCGCCTTCAGGATGTGTTCGAGGAACTTCTGCTCCGGCGCGTCGTCGGGGATGCGGTGCCGGCAAAGCTCCGCGGCGCCGATGATGACGCCGAGCATGTTGTTGAAGTCGTGGGCGACGCCGCCGGCGAGTCTTCCGACCGACTCCATCTTCTGGGACTGTCTTAGCTGCTCCTCGAGCCTCTTGTGCTCGGTCACGTCCCGCCAGATGCAGTAGTAGACCCGGCGGTCCTGGATGTTGACGATCTGCGCGTTGACCTCGACGTTTCTGAGCTCACCGCTCTTGGTGCGCTGCACCGTCTCGAAACTCCCACGCCCCTCCCTGACGATCTCCGCTATCCGCTCGCGCGTCTCCTCCTGCGTCTCCTGGGCCTCAACGTCGAAGATGGTGAGCTCCGCGAACTCCTCGCGGCTGTATCCCAACTGCCTGCAAACCGCGCCGTTGAAGTTGAGAAAACGCGCCGTCTCCGGGTCGATGATGACGATGCCGTCGGGAGATTGCTCGAGGAGGACCCGGTTCAGCTTCGACTCCTCCTCGATGACCCGCTCCATTTTCTTGCGATCGGTGATGTCGGTGATGACGGCGATGCGGCTGGTGCGCCCCTTGTAGACGATATCGTGCGAGGTGACCACGATGGGGAAGACCGAGCCGTCCTTTCTGCGGTGGTGCCACTCCCCCACGTAGGTGTGCCCGGTGAGCTTTGCCGCGACATCGCTGATCCTGCTTTTCTCGTAATCCGGGTAGAGGTCGGTCAGGTGGAGTGCCAGCGCCTCCTCGCGCGCGTAGCCGTAGGCGATGACGAACGCCTCGTTCACCGCGACCATCTCCATGCTCCCGCGCTCGTAGATCAGCATGGGAGCCGGGTTGTGCTCGAAGAGGTCGCGGTATCTCTGCTCGCTCGCGCGCAGTTCGGCCTCGGTTTCCTTGCGGGCCGCCTCCTCCTTGAAGATCAGCATGGCGCGGACGATGAAGCCGGAGACGGCGATGCCCGCCGCCAGAAGGAAAGCGAGCAGCGCGATCAGGCGGTTGCGGTACGAGGTAAGGGAGGCGAGGATCTCCTTTTCCGACGAGGTGACCGCGATGGACCAGAAGGTGTTTCCAAGCGCCACCGGGTAGTAGACCGCGAGCTGTTTCGTCGGCTTGCTCTCCCGCGCGTCCACTCTTGCCGTGTAGCTCCCCGTACCGGGGCGCCCCTTCAGCATCTCGCGCGCCATGGCTTGACGGGAAGGGGACTCTTTGGCGTTCTCGAAAACGCTCCTGCCACTGTGCCCGGGCACGGGGCAGTACAGCTCGGTTCCGTCGCGGCTGACCACCCAGGTGTACCCGGTCTTGCCGATCCTGATCACGTCGAAGTAGCGGTGCGCGAGGTTCTGGAAGTTGATGACGATGGCGATGCTCCCCTTGAAGCGTGTCCCGTCGAAAACCGGGACATGGAGGGCTACCGCGTCGTATCCCTGCACCGCCCGGAATACGTCGCTCACAACCGGCTGGTGCGTTCGCAAAAGTTCGCGGATATGCTTTTGATCCGCGATGTTTTTCCCTTCGGCTTCCCGCTGCGGAACGGTGAAGAGAATGACCCCGTTTTCGTCCACGCGGGTGAAAGATCGGATCTGCTCCTTGTGGGCGTCGTAGAAGAACTCCATCTGCTGCCGCCCGGGAGCGTCGAGAACGGCGATCTCCTTCATCCGTGCCAGGGAACCGAGGATGCCGGTCCAGGTGGCGAAATATTCCTCGATACCCTGGGCCGCCTGTCTGGCGTGGATCATCTGCTCGTCATGCAGCCTGGAGATGGCCGCATCTTTCGCCTTGTCATAGGAGAGTGTGAAGATGAGCCCGCACACGATTGTGGCGACAACGACCAGCAGGGCGAGCGCCCTTTTCTGTATGAACCTCTGCATCATAGTGAAGACCATGGCCGCCGCATGGGCGGGGTATGTGCGGTGCACAGCTACATCACTCTTATCGACCGTTGCACGGGAAACTGTGAGGGAAAAAACGAACCGGAGGGGGAGCCGGCACTGGTTTAACGCAGTGCCATTGCAAAAGCGAGTGCCGCAGATACAATTCGTTGGTGCTTTTTAATACACCAAAGGGAGGCGCCCATGAAAAGCTACCAGGAGATCGCCGCCTTTGTCGTCGCGGCTGCCACCGCCTTTTTCTACCTGCTGTGGTTCTTCCTCCCCCCCGTCCGCCTGGTCTGGCGCTGCCTCTCCACCGAGGAAAACCTCCCCGTGATGAACACGCTGAAGGCCTGCTGGGACTCCGCCTGGCCCTTCAAACCGGCAATGTTCAGAAGGCAGATGCGGCTTTGGCTGGAGCTCAGGCTTTTGCACCCGAAGCCGTGCAAGGAGCCCGCCTGGTACCTCGACGCGAAGACCAAGAGGTACCAGCTGCAGTTCGACGATGAGGCCTACCGACGCGAGCTTGCCGAGTGGCGGCGGGCGAACCGGGCCAAGTTCGGCGCCTTGAAGATCAAGGAGCGCGAGCCGGTGATCGAGGTGGTGGATGTCTTCAGGTTGAACGATGAAAGCACCAAGAACGGGATCAAGCAGTACCTGCTCGCCGTGTCGCAACTGCGCCTATCGCTCGACGAGGAGGCCTCCTTTCTCTGCAGCGTGAAGATCGAGCACGGCTTTCTTCTGCCTTTGAACCTCTTGGCCGGGCTCATGTCGCGCTTCTCCGACGACTGGGACCCCATCATCTCCTCGTACGACCGTATGTCGCACCGCGGCTTTTCGGCGCAGCAGATGACCATTTTCAACCTCTGGCTCTTGTGGGGACCGAGCGTCCCGATCTGCAGTTGCGAGCAGTGGCAGGGTCCCATCACGCTGCAGTACGGCTTCGGCGACGAGAACAACTCGGTGCGCGTGAGGGTGAGGGACGAGAGGAAGGACCAGCTTCTCTCCGACCTGAGAAAGGCGGCAGCACAAACAGGGGCGGCACACCCGGCCCTGCATGCGAGCGTAACCGGCAAGCTCTGGCCCCCGAGCAGCTTTTTCCAGGGGGAGATCTGCGGAGCGCAGCAGGAGCTTTTGAACACGGACCGCGAGGCCTTCATCCTTGAGTACGAGGGGCACAGCGTGGTGGGAAACCCGGCGAGCTCGCGGCTCTTCTACACCGCGTACGTATGGGCGCTCTTCGTGGTGGGGCGGGAGCAAAAACCGGGGACGGCGCAGGTGCGCAGCGAGCCGTGGCTGCACGTGATCCCCTTCTTCGAGCACGGCAACATCGTCGACGAGTCGTGCTACGAGATGGCGAAGCTGCAGCTCGCGCAAAAGGTGCTCGAATACGTGAGGGCGAGCGGCCACATCGAGGCGGACCCGAGCCTCGCCCCGCTAAGGCTCTGGTACGTGACCGCCCTGGACGACTCCGGCTGCGGGCGCGGCATCGAGGTCCGGCCGCGGGGCAAAAGCATCAAGGCGACGCTCGAGGAATTGCTGGCGGAGAGTGAGCACCGCCCGCTCAGGAAGCGGATCATCACCGACGACGCGTCCTACGCGGCACTACTGTCGGGGTGCCACCTCTCCAAGGTAGTGTCGGAGCTCTTCGCCGCGATCGAGGGGGACGGAGCTAGGAGAGGGCGCGCACCAGCGCGGTAGGATGCAGCGGCAGGCCGGCCAAGCCTGCGACACCCATGACGATCCCGAACCCCGCCAAGGCGAGCGCCAGGTACAGGAGCTTTTTCTTCCCGGTGAGCGAGGCGATGGCGAGCATGGCGAGCGATACCGCGAGTGTCGCGTCGGAGAGGTCGAACTGGTCGTCCCGGTAGTTCAAGTCGTCGTACTGCTTGCCGAGTCCGTTCGCCCGGGCGGCGAGCTTTTCCTCTTCACCCTTGTAGCGCGCGATGTTGTCGCCGTACTCCTTCTTCTGCCGCTCGAGCGCGGGAGAGCTCTCCCGCGGCGCCAGCGCGCTTATCGCCGTCACCTGGTTCAGCCCGAGCTCGGCAAGGTGCTGTTTGAGCTTCTTCGCCTGGTATTCGTTCCAGGTGTCCACCTGGTCCGATTTAGCCTGCAGCATTGCCTGGACGATGTTGTCGTCCTTCACCTTGGACACCGCCATGAAGACCGAGATGATGGCGACCGCCACGGCGACCTTGTTGTTGAGCGCGTTTTTCTCCTCTGACGAGTCGAGGCGCTGCTGCAGATCGTTTGCTTCCGTCATGGCAACCCTCCCGTTTACTTCCCGCCCGAAGTCCTCAATGCCAGGCAATCGATGAGCAGGCGCTCGCCGGTGAAGGAGGCGTCCTTGCGCTTGACGATGCGCCAGCCGCCGACGTTGAAGGAGCTGTGCGCCGTCACCTCCTCGGCGAGCCCGGGATGCCCCTCAAGGAGCTCAACGAGCGCCTGGTCGTGTCCGAGCACCACCGGGGAGAGCCGGGCGCCCACGAGGATGGTGACGGGCTCGACGAGCAGGTTCGCGAGGTCCTGGGGGACCGGCTCAACGGCGGCCGCTTTCCCCTGCAGGCGGATCATCCTGGCGCGGGAGTCGGGGCCGACCGTCCCCCTCGTGGTGCTGATCAGGTCGAGCAGGTGGTCGCGGATGTCGTTCAGGCTGTCGGCCGCGTTCAGCCGCTCGATCTCCGGGTAGATCTCGAGCGCCTTCGCCAGGAGGGAGATCTCGCGCAGGTAGTTGCTGCGCTGGTTCTCAGGGACGAGGTACATGGCGATCACCTTCACCGGTTTCCCGTCCGGCGTGCCGTAGTCGATCCCCTTGGGACTCCAGCCGACGACGCAGATCAGGTCCTCGTCGAAGGGAACGCGGGCGTCGGGGCAGGCCCACCCCTTGCCGAGGGCGGTCTTCGAGGCCGCCTCCTTGGCGAGGATGAGCCCGGCCACGTCGGTGTCGGCGGGAAGCGACGGCACCGCCTCCAGTATGTGGGCGAGGAAGCGGAGCGCGTCCTCCTTGTCGTAATCGTCGGGGATCTCGAGGAGACGCCCTTCCTGTAGTGCGTCGAGCAGGCTGTCCATGATCAGTCACCTCCAAAGCGTTTGAAGAACCAGGTCTTCACGAAGTGGGTAAGGATGGAATAGGTCAAAAGGAACGCGACGATATAGACCCAGTACACCGGCGGCAACGGCACGAGGCTCAGCGCCCCCGCGAAGGGGGAGTAGGGGAGCCAGGCGCCGATCCCCATGATCGCCAGCGTGGTGAGGGTCATCGGAAGCGAGGCCGAGCTGCCGAAGAACGGTATGCGCCGGGTCCTTATGATGTGCACGATCAGGGTCTGGGTGAGCAGCGACTCCACGAACCAGCCGGTCTGGAAGAGCCGCGCAAGCCCGTCCTGCTGCAGCGCGGTGACGCCGGGGGCGTTGTAGGCGGCGCAGCCGAAGACATACCACATGAGCGCGAAGGTCGCGTAGTCGAAGAGCGAGCTTATGGGGCCTATGCAGAACATGAAGCGCTTGATGTTGCCGATGTTCCACTTAAGCGGCTTCGCCACCAGTTCCTCGTCGACCCGGTCGGTCGGTATCCCGGTCTGGGAGAAGTCGTAGAGGAGGTTGTTGGCGAGGATCTGCACCGGCAGCATCGGGAGGAAGGGGAGCAGGTAGCTCGCCCCGATCACCGAGAACATGTTGCCGAAGTTGGAGGAGGACCCCATCCGGATGTACTTGATGATGTTCGCGAAGACGCGGCGCCCTTCCATGATCCCCTCTTCGAGGACGAGAAGGCTCTTCTCCAGGAGCACGATGTCGGCGGTCTCCTTGGCGACGTCGACCCCGGAGTCGACCGAGATGCCGACGTCGGCGGCCTTCAGCGCCGGGGCGTCGTTGATGCCGTCCCCCAAAAAGCCGACCACGTGGCCGCTGTCGCGCAGGCTGCGCACGATCTGTTCCTTCTGGGCCGGGGAGAGCTTCACGAAGACGTCCACCTCGCGGACCACCCGCGCGAACTCCTCGTCGTCCAGGCGCGCGAGCTCCGCACCGGTCAGCATCCCCTCCGCCTTCAGTCCCACGTTGCTGCAGACCTTCTTCGTCACGAGCCCGTTGTCGCCGGTGAGCACCTTCACGCGCACACCCGCCTCCTGCAAGAGGGCGAGCGCCTCGCTCGCCTGCGCCTTCGGGGGATCGAAGAAGGCGATGAACCCCAAGAGGATCATGCGCGACTCGTCCTTCACCTCGAACTGGGTCTTCTCGCGCGGGAACTCGCGGTAGGCGATGGCGAGTACGCGGAAACCGTCGCGGTTGTGCCTTTCCACCTCCTCGAAGAGGTTGTCCCGGATCATGTCGAAGAGGGGGAAGACCTCCTCGCCGATCTGGTAGTGGCTGCAGCACTCGTAGATCTCCTCCACCGCCCCCTTGCAGATGAGCACGTGGTCACCCTCGAAGTCGACGACGACCGACATGCGGCGGCGCTGGAAGTCGAAGGGGAGCTCGTCCACCAGGCGGCAGAGCTGGACGTTCATCTCGGTGTGGTCGAGGATGGCGCGGTCGATCAGGTTTCTAAGCCCCGTCTGGTAGTGGCTGTTCAGGTAGGCGTAGGTGAGGACGTCTTCGCTGGTGCGACCGGTCAGGTCGACGTACTTCTCGAGGACGACCTGGTCCTGGGTCAGCGTGCCGGTCTTGTCGGTGCAGAGGATGTCGATGGCGCCGAAATTCTGGATCGAGGGGAGCCGCTTGATGATCACCTTCTTGGCCGCCATGGTGAGCGCGCCCTTGGCGAGGTTCACCGTGACGATCATCGGGAGCATCTCGGGGGTGAGGCCGACGGCGATGGAGAGGCCGAAAAGGAGGGCATCGACCCAGTTCCCCTTGGTCATGCCGACGATCATGAAGACCGCCGCGGTCATCACCAGCATGAAGCGGATCATGAGCCAGGTGAAGGAGCGGGTCCCCTTGTCGAAGCTCGTATCCTCCGGCTTTTCGGCAAGCGAGGCGGAGATGGAGCCGAAGAGGGTCCTGACGCCTGTGTTGACGACGACGGCGCGCGCCGAGCCGCTGTTCACGCTGGAGCCCAAGTAGCAGGCGTTCGGGAGTTCCCAGGCGGAGAGCCCGGTATCGTGCTCCTTGTCGACCATGGCGCTTTTTTCCACCGGCATCGACTCGCCGGTGAGCGCGGACTGGCTCACGAAGAAGTCCTTGGCGGAGAGGAGCCTCACGTCGGCGGGGATGATGGAGCCCGCCATGAGGAGCACGATGTCGCCTGGGACCACGTCGCTTATGCGGATCTCGGTCTCCTCGCCGTCACGCAGCACGAGGGTACGCGACTGGACCCTCTTGCCGAGCGCCTCGACCGCCTGGCCGGAGCGGCGGTCCAGGATGAAGGATAGTCCGACGCTCAAGATGATCATGGCGCTCACGATGAGGGCCGACTTGGTCTCGCCGACGATGCCGGAGATGATGGCGATGATGAGGAGCTGGATTACGAGCGGGCTCTTGCAGCGCTCGAGGAGGTCGGCGAGCACGGTGAGGCGTCTTGCGTGGGCGAGTTCGTTGGCGCCGTACTCGTCGAGGCGTTTTTCGGCCTCCTCGGCGGAGAGCCCCTCCTTCGCCTTCGTGTCGAGCTCTTTCAGCGCGTCGCGCACCGAGATGGAGCAGAGCTCCACCAGGCGGCGCTCGCTTTCCCCTTGCGACGCCGTTTTGTGCGCCTGATGGCGCTGGGCGGGCGTCTGCTTTGTCGAACGCCCTCCCGGTATATTGGAAACGATGAACATCCTGCCTTCTCCTGTACGGCAACCTTGCGTGCGGCCAAAGCGTACCACATCCGCAGCCGGACGGACCGGTGCTGCGACGGCGCGTGTGACCGCAATACGACGCCGGATGCGCCACGGGCGTAGAGCGCCCTGCGTAAGCCGGTCGGTGCTTGCATCAAAAGGGAGTTCGTGTGGAAGACTCCCCGCTGCTTATCGAGTCCCGTTCCTGGGGGCGGAACCGGATCAAAGCGGGCAGGGAAGGAGGAAGGCTTTGAAGGGGGTTATCGCCGCGGGAACGGGATGGGTAACGGATATTCGCTACTATGACTGTCCAATGTGAAAAACCACCACCTTTCTGTGTGATGTGCGGAAACGAAAAAAGGCCACGGGAGAACCCGGGCCTGAATGTGCCTCACGGTTCCCCACTCGTCGGTTTTCGGCAGTGCACAACGTAGGTCGCAAGGGACCAGCTACCTTAAGTAGAGCCTTAATCCGGCAATACCTGGTCTACCCATTGGCGTCTTTCGACGTTTCCGGGCAGTAGCCTGTGTTTGTGCAAACGCCTCATCTTAACGAGGAACCCTGTCTGTTTATACCCTGTCGGAAAAATTGTCAACCCGTTATCGTCGGAAATGGCGACAGTTACCGCCTTTCACCCCAGAGGGGTCCGGTTGCAGCCCGTGTCCACTATCGCTGAGAACGGTGGCCTTAAAGCTCCCCCCTTTGCGAAGGGGGGAACGTGACGCCATGCTCACCGCTTCGAAACATTGCCTGAAGAACCTCGGGGGAGGGCTGGAAGCGCTAGAGGATCACCACGAAAACCGTCGCCGCAGCGACGATCAGGAAGCGGTGACCGGCGAGAGCGCCGCCGGGGAGACCGTCCTGGCGCTGCAGCTTGCCGAGGATCTTGAGTGAGAAGAGCGCCGCGAGCACGATGAGCGGGTAGATGAGCAGGCGCAGCGTGCCGAACTCGGGGGTGAGCCGCGCTGCGTCGAGCCGGCCGTCGAGCCCTATGGCGTCGATCATGAGCGGCACGAGCGCAGCACCTCCCTCAACCAGGGCGCGGAAGAAGATGAGGAAGAGCCCGGCCGCGGCAAGCGGCAGGTAGGCGAGGCCGCTCGTGGTGAAGACCTGGCGCCACCCAGTCCCGCGCACTGTCGCCGAGGCGAGCATGGTGAGGAGGGTGAAGCCGGCCACGATGGTGAGGGCGACCAGGTAATCGGTGACGCTCCAGAGGGTGCGCGAGAAGATCTCGATGTGGCGGCCTGCGACGAGCGGAGTTCCCTTGGCGGCGATGACCACGCCGACCAGGGTGGTGCTGAAGAAGGCCTCGCGCAGGCCGCGCCGGGCGCGGTTGAACCCGCCCCAGGTCGGGTTTCTGAGGTCTAGCTGCATGGAGTGGTGCGGGCAGCTCCTCACGCAGTTCAGGCAGAGGACGCAATGGTCCGAGCTGTCGACCCCGGAAGGGTGGAGCCCCATGGGGCAACCCTTTTCCTTGATGCAGTCGTCGACCCGGCAGCGGCTCAGGCAGACGTTGTGGTTACTGTGCATCTCGAGCGGCGAGATGCGCGAGACGAGGCTCACGATGCGCCCGAGCGGACAGAGGAACTTGCACCAGCCGCGGCGCCCGATGACGAGGTCGGCGCTCACCGTGGCGCCGAGGATGCCGAAAAGCAGAAGCCCGGTCGCCCCGGCGTAGGTGAACATACCGGTCGCCTGCTCGGCCAGAAGGATCAGCACGAGCGCGACGAAGGAGAGGGTGGGGCCCCAGCGGCGCAGCCAGGGGGCCGGGTCGCGCACCACCCGGCTCGACACCCCGATATACTCGCCGATCGCCTCCATGGGGCAGAAGCTGCACCAGCCGCGGGCGAAGAGAAAGGCGGTCACGAGAAGTGCCGGCCATCCTATGGTCCAGGCGGCGAGGTTCGCGGCGTTGTTCAGGCGGGGCCCGAAGAGGGTGTAGAGCGTCACCGCCAGAAAGAGCGGCACGGTGACGTAGCGCAAAAGGCGCGGGAAGCGCGGGTTGCGCGCGAGGCGCTCCACCGCCGGGAGGGTAAGGAGGTCGAAGTGGCCGTCCCCGAAGGGGTGCCCCTGCAGGGAGATGTGCTCGGGGTGGATCTCGTCGTCGTTGCACACCACCACGGCGCGCGAGACGACCTGGTACAGCTCGCTCGCGTTCAGGGGCCAGTCGTGGTCCACCAGGCGGTTCAGCGCGTCCTGGGAGAGGCGGCGCACGTTTTTGTGGTGCTTCGCGTTGAGGGACTTGAGGAGGCTCCTCGCGATGACCGGGATGTCCTTCTTGCGCTCCCTTAGCGGCGCCAACTCAAGTGTTTCCCCCGACAGCTTCTTGAAGAGGACCGCGTTGAACTTGCCGCTGTCGACCATGGGGGCGAGCGGCTTGCCGCTCGTCGCGATGATGCGCACCTGGGCGCTTCTAAGCTTCGTCTCGCCGCGGCGCGTGAAGTGGCCGGATTCCATGAACTCGACCAGTTCCTCCTGCACCGCCGGGGTGAGACAGTCGATGTTTCTGAGGATCATGTCGCCGCCGGCGGCAAGCTCGATCATGCCGCGCCGCACCCGGCGCGCGTACATCGTCCCCTCCGGGGCGTGGCCGAAGAGCGCGGCCTCCTGGGCGAGACCGAGCAGGAGCGAGCTCTGTGCCGCCGACTCGCTTGCGGCGCATTCCTCCCCCAGAACCGGCGGCGGCGCGGCGCAGTCGAGGAAGAGTACGGGGCGGTTGTCGTCGCTGTGGAAATGGATCAGGCGGGCGGCCAGGTCCTTCCAGGTGCCGGGCTCGCCGAGGATGAGGACGTGGCTCCTGGTGCCGGCCAGGTGCTCGAGGCGCTTGTTGAGCAGGCGTACCCAGGGGGAGATGCCGGGGAACTCCCCGAACTCCGGGAGGAGCTGCCAGCCGATGATGTTGGTGATCACCTCGCGGTGCTCGCTCTCCTCGCGCTGGTGGCGGTGCGCCCAGCTCCCGAGCTGCGCCGCGAGGATGCGGCTCATGTTGGCGTAGAGTATCGGCATGCGCTCGAGGAGCTCCTCGAAGTCCTGCCGGGTGAGCCGTGCCGCCTGCACCTCGGTGATGGCGCGCACGTCGGCGGAGCGCTTCTCGTCGGTCAGGATGGCGCGTTCGCCGATCACGTTGCCGATCCCAAGTTCGGTGAGGTTCAGGATCTGCCCTGAGCGGTCCAAAAGCTCCACCCGGATGCGCCCCGAGAGGATCACGTAGAGCTCCATCGCCGGCTCGTTCCTTGCGAGGATGATCGCGTCCGCGGCGAACTGGCGCAACTCGAGGCGCCCGGCCACCTGCCGGAGGTCGTCCGGGGCGAGGCAGTTAAAGAGACGGATCCCGGAAATGGTTTCGCAACTGATGGTGCCCATCGCTCTCCTGCTCCGGCAGAAGGATGTCGCGGACAGCGCGAAAGGATGCGCCGCGGCGCGGGGAGCTGCCGGAGAGGGTTCGATGGTAGCTTAAAAGGTGGGGGGCTGTCTAAAACGTATACCGCCCGCGGTGTTGCAGACGCGTATACATCCGGGGAGCTTTCCGGCGGAGTAGGGTCTAGGGGGGCGTGCGGGTCACCAGCTGCGGCGGACGGCGGCGACGAGACGGCGCGCGTCGTGCAGGGCGCCGAGCGCACCCTGGCGTGAGCCATACGGGAGATCGCCTCCGACGGTGACCTTCCAGGTGTCGGTGACGTTGTAGGCGACCTCACCCTTCAGGATGCCGTCGCCGCGCTCGAGGCCGCAGTCCCAGACCGCCTTCCACGCGCCCCACTCCTCGGTGCGGTTCCAGGCGACGATGAGGGCGGGGAGGGTGCCCCGGTCGAAGAGCAGGGTGGGGTCGACGGGCGGATCGATGGCGTTGCCGGCCAGGGTGACCAGAAGCGTACCGTCGCCGAAGCCCCGCTCGAGGCTCAAGGTGGCGATGACGGCGTCGCCCAGTTCGGCGTCGCCCGAGAAAAGGGCGGCCAACTCCCCCCGCAGGACATAGGGACCGGCGACCCTGGAGACCTCGACCCCGGCCGCGTGCTCGCGCGGATAGCGCCGGGTGACCGTCACCACCGGGACCGGCCCGTCCTGCAGGGCAGGGTCCGCGGTGAAGCGAAGGATCGGTGCCGGTCGCACGCCGGTCCTTGCCCAGACGCCGAGGTCCCAGTCGCCGTGCGTGGCGAGGAGGCGCAGCGCGGCAAAACCGGGTAGGGGAGGCGCGTCGTCCGCCTCGCGCAGAACCGTCCCATGCGGGAGGGCGCCGGAGGCGATGGGGGCGTTACGGCTTCCAAGCGGTGGGATGCGCCACGGCGTGGTCACCGGCACCAGCACGGCCTGGTAGCGGAGGTTCTCCTCCTGCCCGCTTGCGCGCACCCCCCAGAGCGGTAGCTTCTCGTCGGCGAAAGGGTCGGTCAGGTCGCGGGGGAGAAAGGCGTCGGCCGGAGAGTAGCCGTCTGTCTTGCCCCAGCCGAGCTGGAAGCGCCCGAGCTCGAGGTCGTGCGAGGAGGCGAGCGGGACGCGCAGCCAGAGCTCTGGGATGCTCAAGGGGGGACGCCTCAACTTCCGGTCCGCCGGGTCGAAGACAAGCGGGCTCGTCTGCGGCGAGGTGAGCCACTCCGCGCGCAGGGACGCGGTGAGCTGGCTCTCGGCTAGGCGCTCTTCCCACTTGCCGTAGACGGTGCCCCAGCCGGCCGCGTAGGGATCACCCGGCGAGCGCTCGCTGTAGGCCATACCCTTCAACTCGGCATAGCCGGAAAACCCTTCGGCGAGAGCGGCGCAGGGGAGAACGAGCAGGAAGAAAAGAAGGAGTGCGAAGACCCTCAATCGCCCCCCTCGCGGGTCAGGTTCTGCAGCGTGAAGCGGCTCGCGGGCTGCGGCCGGTTGAAGGAGATCTGCTTGAGGGTCACCGTGGTGCGGCTTCCCTTTTTCAGGTCGGTCATCTCCATGCGCGCCGCTATCCAGTGCCCCTCGACGTTCTTGATATCGGAGAGGATCAGGCGCTTCGCCGGCTGGCTCTCCCCCTTGCGGTAGAGGTCCTCGCGCACCAGGTAGAGGATGTCCTTTCTCAGGTAGAGGGTGAGCTTCTGGTAGATGGACTTGCTCCCCTTCTCGAGCGGGATCGCCTTGATCACATAGCAGGGGTGCCCCTCCACGGTTTCCTCACCCTCCAGTGACACCTTGTATTTCTCGTGGTCGAACTCCTCCATGTCCTCGTAGTTGAAGTCGGTCCCGACGAAGGAGGCGTCGCGGTCCTGGGGGGCGATCCTGCGTTCGCGCTTCATGGAGGGTAGGTAGAGCCACTGGTCCGGGTTGTCCGAGCCTGCGCGCGGCAGGGAGAGAAAGCCGACCCCCTTCACCTCGGGGGGATCGGTAAAGCGGATCAGGTTCTTCGAGTCCCCGGCGTACCCCTGCCGGTAGCTGTTCCACCCCTTCTTCCGGACCTTCCCCTCCTTGTTCACCACGGTGAGGTCGCCCGAGTACTGCTGGGTCTTGGTGCGGTGCCGGCTTTCCGAATCTCTTAAAAGGGCGCGCGCGTCCGGCGCGGCGAGGGCTGCGGCTGGATAAAAAGGGATGATCACAACGGCTACGGCCAACCAGAGAAGCTGTTTGATGTTTTTTAGGGTCATCGTGCGGAATCCTCCAGTAATTCGATGTATTCATCATCTTCTCCTCCCCCCGGAGGGGGGAGGTTGGGAGGGCCGGGGAGGGGCCGCCCTACTCGTACCCGACCGCCTCGGTCACCTTGACCGTTGCGGCCTGTCGTGCGGGGATCCCGGCGGCGAGGAAGGACACCAGCGGCAAAAGGACAAGGAGCTGCCCGAGCACCTCCCACGGGTAGTGGTGCGGCATGGCCCAGCCGGTGAAGGCCCGCGCCACCGGTCCCTCCATGAAGGAGGCGAAGAGGTTCCCGGCCGGGAGGGCGACGACGAGCCCGACCAGGGCGAGCACCAGCGCCTCCAGCACCACGCTGCGCGCGATCTGGCCGGGGAGCGCCCCCAGCGCCTTCAGGATGCCGATCTCGCGCGTGCGCTCCGCCACCGAGATGAGAAGCGATGTGACGATGCCTAAGAAGGCGACCCCGAGGGCGAGGAAGACGGTGATGCGCATGACGGCGTAGAAGGCGTCGATCGCCTTGCCGATCTCCTCCTTGAACTCGCGCTGGGTCGAGATGAGCGCCGGGTAGCGGCCGGAGAGCCGCGCGCGGATCGTGTCGCGCACCTTGCCGGGATCGGTGCCGGGGGTGACCGAGACGTCGTAGATGTCGACGCGGTCGTCCTGCCAGTGCTTCAAAAACACGTTGCGGTCCAGGAAGACCGCCCCCTGGTCGGAGCTGTAGTCCCTTATCACCGCGGCGATGGGGAAGCGCATCACGCCCCCCGGGGTCGTGAGCTCGACGGTGTCACCCTTGCCCAGGCCGAAGCGGTCGTAGAAATTCTCGGTGACCGCGCACATCCCCCGGTTGATGAGGCCGTCGCGCAGCCCGGCGAGATCCCCCTGGGCGAACTCGTAGCGCACCCTTTTGGTGAGGGTATCCATCTCCACCGACCCCACCAGGATCTGCCTCCCGCGAAACTGCGGTCTTATCGCCCGGTAGCTTTCCACGGTGCGTACCCCGGGGAGGGAGAGGATCTCGTCCTTCAGTTTTCCGGGGTAGAGAAAGTCGGGGCGCGAGAAGTTCGCCGAGGCGCGCACGAAGAGATCGCAGGTGAGGATGTCGTCCATCCAGCGCTCGATGGTGAGCCGCGTCGATCCCATGTAGCCCCCCAGGCCGAGTACGAAGGTGAGCGAGAGGGCCATGGCCATGATGGTGCCCGCACTGCGGCGCGGGTTCCCCAAAAGGGCGTCGCACGAGAGCGGTCCGGCGGAGGGAAAAAGGCGCCCAAGCGGCGGGGCGAGGGCGAGGAGGATCCCCCGCGAGACCGGGCCGATCAGAAGCACGAGCCCCACGCCGCCCAGAAGGAGCACCGAAAGCACGAGTCCGTCTCCCTTCATGACCCGGCTCAGGGCTAGTCCCGCTGCGGCCGCGACCAAGAGCACACCGAAAACGAGCCTCGGGGTCGCCCTACGCTGGACCCGCGCCTGGAAACTCCCTTTGGCGAAGGCCTCCGTGGGGGAGATGCGCGAGGCGGCGAGGGCTGGCCCCCAGGCCCCGGCGAGCGAGGCGATGAGCCCAAGCAGCATGGAGTGGAACACGACCGCCGGGGTGAGGTGCACGATGCCGGAGCCGCTGATGCCGTACACCATCTCGGTGCTCTGCCCCATGCTCACGAGGAGCGCCTGCGAGAATGCGGTCCCGGCGACGCAGCCGATCGCCCCGCCGGCAAGGCCGATGATGAGGGCCTCGACCAGGAACAGGAGCTGCACCTGGCGCGGCGTGGCGCCCAGGGCGCGCAGGGTGCCGATGTCGCGCCGCCTGCGGTTCACCGCGACGTTGAAGGCGTTGAAGATGAGGAAGATGCCGATGGAGAGGGCGAAGGCGCTGGAGACGTTGAACCCGGCGGTGAAGTTCGCCACGAGGCGCTCCATCTGCTCGCCGCGCCGGGCCGGGGTTTCCACCCGGTACGCCGGGCCGAGCGCCTTTTTGAGCATCTCGGTCCCTTGCGCCACGGTCACCCCCTCGGCCAGCCGGACGTCGATGCGGTCGAAGCGGCGCCCACGGCCGAAGAGCTCCTGCGCGGCGTAGACGTCCACCACCATGAGGTTGCCGCCGAAGGCCTGTGCGAACCCCTTCGGGCTCATGAGGCCGCGCGCGGTGACTTTCCTCGTGCCGGTCGGGACCCTGACCGCCAGCGTCCCCCCGGTGGTGAGGCCGGCACGTTTGGCGAAGTCGCGGGTGAAAAGGGCGGAGTCGGGCTGGGCCAGGAACAGGAGCGGGTCGTCGAGGTCGGCGTCGTCACCCTCGAAGCCGTAGTCGCGCATCTCCCGGTCGCCCAAGAGGTCGACGCCGATCACCATGAGACTGCCGAGCTCCCCTTTTTCCGGGACCACGATCTGTTCTATCACCGGGGAGGTGGCGCGGACACCGGGGAGGTTTCTGAGCTGCTCCTGCACCCCCTCGGGGACGCCCCCCTCCATGGTGACCTGCAGGTGCGCCTTCCCGGCGACCCGGTCCACGGTGGAACCGATCCCGGCGACGAGGGCGTCCTGTGCGGTCCTGATTGAGCTGAAGGTGGTGACGCCGACCACCACGCCCAAAAGGGTGAGGACGGTCTTCGCTAGGTGGCGGCGGGCATAGGAAAGGGAGAGGTGGCGCAGCAGGTATCTCATCGGGTGACTCCCGGGACCGCGCCGTCCTCCTCGACGCGTCCGTCCCGCAGCAGGATGAGGCGGTCGCAGGCGGAGGCGGCGTCGCGGTCGTGGGTCACCATGACGATGGTGGTGCCGCGCCGGGCGTGGATGGAGCGGAGCAGGGCGAGGATCTCCCTGCCGCGGGCGCTGTCCAGGTTGCCGGTCGGCTCATCGGCGAGCAGAAGCGGAGCCTCGGTGACCAGGGCGCGGGCGATGGCGACGCGCTGGCGCTCGCCGCCGGAGAGTTCGTCCGGGAGGTGGTCGCCCCGCTTTTCCAGGCCGACCTCGGCCAGGGCGCGCTCGACCCTGAGTTCCGCCTCCTTCGCCCCCATGCCGGCCAGCCTCAGGGGTAGCGCCACGTTTTGCCGCACCCTGAGCGTCGGCATCAGATGGTAGGCCTGGAAGATGTACGAGACGTGCGTGCGCCTGAAGAGCGAGCGCCCTTTTTCGCTTTCCAGGGCAAGGTCACTCCCCGCCACCAGCACCTGTCCGGAGGTCGGCACGTCGAGCCCCCCCATCAGGTTCAAAAGGGTCGATTTCCCCGACCCAGACGGCCCCATGATGGCAACCATCTCCCCAGCGGCGATGGAGAAGGAGACCCCCGCCAGCGCCGTCACCATCGATTTGCCCTCGTAAGACTTCACCACGTCGCGAAGCTGCAACACGAAAGGTTCCTCCTTGGATGAGGCTTGCCTGTTCTGTTTACGGAACGCCCACTTTAGCAGAAGTGGGGCGACGGTCAAAGAAATTATGAACGGACTCTCAAGTTTAGGCGCAGCTGACACTGGCCAATGAGGCGAATATAATCGAGGTCCCGTTGTCTGTCATAGCTGCCGTGCTAGACTTTTTATCACCCCAAAGTAGCAAAGCGGCAGACAGCGAATCGGAGCCGCTGATTGAGTTGAAGACTTCCATGAACTGGAGGCCTCATGCCTGAATCAGGGAAGATCCGTTTATGGCTGGCAGCACTGCTCGCTGTTGCTTTGGGTGCCTTCCTCTTCTTGCGCATGGGGGAGGCGAACATCGACCACCTGACCAGCGCCAGCGGCATCCTCACCATGCAGGAGTGCATCGCCTGTCACTCTGAAGGGTCGACGCATCCGGTGGCCATATGTCTCGATGACCACTGTCTCTACACCAACGACCATTCCCTCATGCACCGCTACCCCCCGCTTGGCAAAGAGATGGAGTACGCGTCGGCCGCCGAGGTCCTTGCCGCGGGATGCATTCTCGAGGACGGCAAGATCACCTGCCTCTCCTGCCATGATCTCACGCAACCCGCGCCACACCTGATACGGGCGGGCGACCAGCTCTGCGGCATCTGCCACAGGCTGCTGCGCTGAGGGCCGCGCCGTTTGACTTTAAAAGTTGGAGATGATAAGAGAAATTGCCTCGCAACTTCCGCTGGACCTCCCGGGACCCTGACCGATGCGCCCTCGTCTCCTCGCCTACATCAGCACAATCCGCCTCAGACGCGTACTCCTTGTCGGGAGTGCAGTGGCACTGGCCGGACTCCTCCTTTTGGCGCTGCTCCTGGTGTCCCTGCCGACCCTCATCTCCACCTCCCCGGTGCAATCACTGCTGAGACTCGGTATCTCGAAGGCCCTCAAACGTCCCATATCCTGGGATGATCTCACCGCTTCCTGGTCCCGCGGCATCGCGATCTCCGGCCTTAACCTCGGTGAAGGGCCGCCCCCGCTGCTGCATGCCGCACTCAAAGAGCTGAAGATCGTTCCCGGCCTTTCCCGCGAGGAGAGCTCCGGGCGCTGGCGCGTGAGCCTGGAGGTGAAGCTCGCGAAGCTCGATGCGGACCTCGCCCCTGGGCCGCAAAAGCCTAAGGAGAAGCTGCCGGACCCGCTCACGCGGATCGCGGAAGGGGTGCAGAAGTTCCACACCATGGAGTGGCCGCTCCCGGTCGAGGTGCGGGCGATGGTCGAGGCGGCCCCGATGACGCTGCGTTACGCCGATCCGGAGTCCAAGCGCGAGCTCCTCATGAATAACTTCGCCTTCGGGCTCGCGGTCCCCTCGCTTTCCACGCTGCCGGTCACGGCGTCGCTCACCGGAGAGGTGGCTGTCGACGGCGGCAAAGCCCAGCCGGTTCGCCTCAAGGTGCGGGTCGCCGATCTCGTTACCGCGGCGCATCGCATCAAGCCGTCCCGGGCGCTGTTCGCGGTGCAGGCGGGCCTTCCCGGCGCCGATTTCGACGTGAAAGGGGGCGTGTCGCGCCCGGAAGGGCTGAAGGCGCGGCTGCAGCTCTCCCTTGCCGAGGTGATGAAACTGGCGGCGCCTTTGGCGAAGAAGCCTCTGCCGGAGCTTGGAGGAGCCCTCCAGGTGGCCCTCGATGGGGAGACCGATCAGGCGGGGGACCTGCGCCTGGCACTGGCGCTCGACGGCGAGCGCCTGTCCGTAAGCAAGCTCCCGGGGAAAAGGGGGAAGGTGGCGCCCCTCGACCTTCGCTTGCGCCAGAAGCTGAAGAGTGATCACAAAAGGCAGCAGGTGACCTTCAGCGAGGGAAGCCTCGCGAGCCCGGGATTGCTCACCGCCTCCTGGAGTGCCGTCGTCGACCGTCCCACCGAGAAGTCCCGCGCCGTTTCCGTCGAGCTTTCCGGGGTGCGCCTCGAGCTTTCCCGCGCCGCCGCACTCGCCGCACCTTTCCTCGGGAAGGCTCTGCCGCTCAAGGATCTGACCGGGAACGCGACACTTGCGAAGCTTACCGCGCGCTTCAAGGGGCCGGAGAACGACGGCGAGGTGGCGGTGTCCGGGCTGGCTCTGGCCCTGCCGCGGCTTTCTCTGAAGCGCCCCGCCGGTGCGGTGCAGGGGGAGAAAATCGTGCTTTCCCTCGACCGGGCCGTTCTGCCGCTTAAAAAGATGACGCCGGTGCGGGCGACTGCAGAACTATCCCTTTCGGCTGCAACACTCGAGGCGGCGGGGAAGAAGCTTCTGCGTGCGCAGGGGGTGCGGGGGCGGGTGGCCCTGAACCTCTCCGGCATCGACCTTAAGGGAAAGCGCGCCGTCGCCGACGCCACCCAGAGCCTGGGCATCGAGCGGCTGGCCGTTGGGGAGGACCTGGCGTTCGAGAAGCTGCGCGAGGAGGTCTCGCTCAAGGGGCGCGTGCTTTCCGGCGGCGCCGTGGACGCGTCGCTTCCGCTTTTAAATCTTGAGGCCGCGTCGCTGCGGGCGCGCCAGGGGGCGCGGGTCGTGACGCTGCGTCCCTTCGCTGCGCGTCTCGCCGCGGAAGGGGTGCATCTGCCGGCCAAGGGTAAGGGGAGCCCGACGGTGGCGCAGGCGCACTTCACCCTGGCCGCGTCCGACGCGCTTACCCTCACCGCCCAAGGGGCGCTCACCGGAGAGGGGAGGCAGCTCGCGGCGACCAAGGGAGAGGCGCACATCGACCTGCGCCGCCTCATGCCGGTTGCCGCCCCCTTCCTCCCCGCCGGCTTCGACGCTGCCGGGCTCGCCTCCGCCGCGTGGGACCTCTCCCTGCCGCTGCCGTTGGCGCAGGCTCCCGCGGAGACGAACCCGCTGCGCAAGGCGAAGGGGGGCGTCGCCCTGCTGGAGCGCGGCGAGCTGACCGTGAAGCTGAACGACATGGACCTGAAGCTTCCAGCCGCCCAGGGAGGGTACCGGATCAAGGGGTTAAGCACGGCGCCGCAGCTGCGCTTTTCCGTGCCGCGCGCCGATCTTCCCCTCGCCATTGATGGCGGGGTGCGCTTCGCCGCACTAGAGGGGCTTACCGGCGCGGCGGCGACGCTCCCTTTGCAATCCGGTGCGCTCAAGCTGCAGGGGGAGCTTTCCGGTTGGAAGGAGCTTCGCCTGACCGAGGAGCTGACCGTGGCGTCGCTCGGCCTTTCCCAGGTGGCCGAACTCACCGTTGGGCGCCTCGACGCCCTCATGGATGAGCGCGAGTTGAAGCTCGACACGGCGACCCTTTTGAAGCGCCTCGACGCCACCATGTTCGCCCACCTGGAGGGGAACTTCCCCCCCGAGGCGAAGCAGGTCATCGCTGGATGGCGCCTAGCCGGCAACGTCGCCGCAGGCGCGCGCGTCGATCTGACCGCGGCCAAGGAGCTCAAGGTGCGCGGCTACGGCAAGTGCCGCGACTTGGGTGTTGCCGACGGCAAGGGGGTGGGGGCGGACGGCATGCGTGCCGACCTCGTGCTCGACCGGACCTATGCGCTGGCGCAAGGAAAGGGGGAGTCGTGGGAGCCGCTCTCCACAGCACTCGTGCGTCCCGCTCCGGTTGCCCCGTTCGCCGTGGCGAACTCCGATCTCGCGAACCGGATCTACCAGGACCTGCGCGGCGAAAGCAGCGGTCCGCGTAAGATCGGCGTCCGCAGCGCCTCCTTCAGGTCCGGCGCCCTGCCGCTTGCCGCGAGCGCCCTGGAGGCCGACCTCCTCCTGGAGCCCGAATCGCTCGGCCTCTCCTTCTTCCAGGCCGAGTTCGCCGGGGGGACGGTGCGCGCCCGGGGCATGATAGACCTCACCGGAGCGACCCCGGTGCTTTCCACCTACTGCAACTTCTCGCGCCTCGATCCGGTGCTTCTCTTCCCGGCTGCCGGGTCCCTTCGTCCCGGAGGCGAGGGAGAGCTGACCGGCGAGTTGAGCCTTTCCGCGCCGCTTGCCACCGAGAAGAGGGCGCTTCTGGAAGGGATGCGTATGAACCTGAACCTGCGCCGCTTCAGCTCTCGGGTCTTGGACCGCGCCCTTTTCGCCGTCGACCCGTACCAGAGAAACGAGAAGATCGTGGCGCAGCGAAAGGCGCTCAAGATGGCCGATCTGAAGGGGCTCCGGGTGAGCGCCGTGGACGGCGCCCTCGACTGCGAAGGGGAGCTTGCCGTGAAGGGGGTGGACGTTGCCATCCCGAGGATCGACCGTCTGCGTCTTTCCGAGCTCCCGATAGACAACGAGCTGAAAAGCCTGATCCAGGCGATAAGGAGCTCCCAACTGCTCCTCGACCTGGTCCGCTCCGACACCCTTGTCGTCGACGAGAAGGGGAAGCTGTCCCTGAAAAGGAGAAAACATGCGGAATGAAACACGTTCTACGTTCTGCGATCTACGTTCTACGTTGAAACCTTCGCTGCTTTCGAACAAGTCGCCGTGGCATCCCCGCCCCCAAAGGGGGAGGGGCGTCTTCTCGTTGTCAATTGTCCATCGTCAATTGTCCATCGGACTTGCCCTCGCCCTTCTTCTTGCTTCCGGCTGCACCCTCGCCAAAGTCGACGTGAACGTGGTGAGCGAGCGGACCTCGCTGGAGAACCAGGTGCTCGGTACCTACAACGCCCTCTCCGATGACGTGCTGCTCGTCGCCTCGGTGCGCGGTGTCTCGCCGACCGGGAAGGTGGAAACGCCCCCGAAACACTCCCCGGAACAGCAGGAGGCGGCGCAGGCCCTGGAAACCATCGCCTTCCACGCCGATGACGTGGACACCCTTAAGCGGCTCGGCTGGGTAGGGGAGAACTTGGATGGGACGCTGACCCCCTTCGCACGCGAGGTTCCGGAAAAGGCCCCCGCCGACCTGAAGGCGTTCGCGGCGCGCTACAGCGAGGGTGAGTTCCGCCAGGTGGTCGGCGAGGTGAACCGCTCCCGCGAGTTGCTGATGAACCGGGTGGTGCGCACCAACGAGAACTTCACCGCGGGCGACCTCCCGGCGATCCGCAAGGTCTTCGCCCGGATCAACCGTCAGAACAGCGCACCGGGGACCAGGGTGCAGCAGGACGACGGGGCGTGGGGCGCCCGATGAAGGCGTCGGCAAGAAAAACAGCCCTCTTCCTGGCCTTAGCCTCGCTCCTTGCCGCGGGCGTCGCGGAAGCGGTGCCGCTCGGTGAGGAACTCTTAGCCCCCGCGGCACCCCGCCCGGCTCCGCGTTCGCGGCCGGAAACGGCGCCTGCCGCCGCGCTCTACACGCCGCAGTCGGTGCTCTATGCCACGCGTTCCCTGGACGGCAAGTGGATGGCGACGGTGGAAAAAGGTGACGCGGGGTACGAGCTCTGGTTGCACCCGGCCGGCGCCACGGAAAAGCTGCCGCGCCTTCTGCGCAAGAGCCCGGTGCGCTTAGCCGCCCCCGCCTTCGACGCCGGCGCGACCCGGCTTGCCTTCACCGACGAGCGCGACGACCTGAAGGGGGACGTCTGGCTTCTGGACCTCACCCGGCCGGACGCCGAACCGGTGCGCCTGACCGGTAACGACGCCGGCGAGGACGCCCCCTCCTTCGCAAGGGACGGGAACGTTCTCTTCTACCAGCGTGAGCTCCCCGGTTCCGGGCGCCGCGAGATCGTCCGCTTCGACCTCACCTCCGGCAGGGGGGAGACCATCCCCATAGGCATCGACGCCGCCTTCGCGGTCCCCTCGCCGGACGGCGGGCGCCTAGCCTTCGTCTCGCGGGAAAAGGACCCCGGCGGCGACCTCTGGCTCTGGGACCTGCGCGCCCGGCGCCTGAGCCCGCTCACCGCCGGGGGGGAGCGCGACCTCTACCCCGCCTGGCAGGACGACGACACCATCCTCTTCACCCGCTTCGCCCCTCCCGCCGGGGACTCCGCCACCGGACCGGAAGGGGGCGCCGTCTTCCGGCTGCAACTAAAGCGTGCCGGTGAGGGGGGGCTCCCCGCCGCCTTCCCCCTCACCTCGGGCCTTCTCTCCACCGTTGCGCCGGTTCCCGCCCCTGACTCCGTGCTCTTCGTCGCCGGAGGGGCAGCCGGGGGACAGGTGGTGTCGCTTCCCCTTTCCGGCGAAATCCCGGACCGGCCCGACCTCGCCTCCCAGTGGGACCTCGCGCGCCTGATCCTCGAGCGCCAGCCCGCCGATCCGGCGACGGCAAGGCTCGCCCTCTTGCGCGTCCTGGCGCGGGAGGATAAGCCCACCCGCGAGGGAGCGCTCGCCTCGCTGGCGCTTGCCGGGCTCATGGAAGAGGCGAAGGATTATCCGGGCGCCCTGGAGCGCTACCACGAGGCGTCGCGTCGCTACGCCGCGTTCCCGGCCGAGGCCGCTCTCGCGCAGGTGGCAGGGGTGCGGCTGCGGGCCGCCCTGCGCTGCGAGGAGGTCGTAGTGGCCGGGAGGCGCAGCGAGGTGATCGCCGAGGCGCAGCGTGAGATGGTCGCCGCGGCCGGGAACAAGGGGCGCGACGCTGCGGCGCGGGCGCTCATCGATGCCGCGCGCCTGCAGGCCGAGTATGGCTCCGGCGCGGGGGACCAGTTGGCCGCCATAGCACTCCTCGAAAAGGCCGCCGCCGACCCCGCCGTGGACGAGGCGCTCCGGGGGGAAGCTGCCTACCGCCGCGCCCGTCTCCTCTCGGCAATCGAGGGAGGGGAGGGGTCAGTTGCCGCGCTCGTCGAAGTGGCCAAGCGTTACGACCGGCAGGAGCGCTGGGCCGAGGCGGCCATTGCCGGCATCCTGGACCAGCTGACCGCGGGTTCGACCGAGCCGCGTGAGCGTCTGGCGGCCTTGGCCGAGCAGTACCGCACCACCCTGCCGCGCCTCGCCATGGGCGCCTGGAACCGAAGCGGCGATCTTGCCTACCGCGGCGGCGACTGGGTGCGTGCGAAGGACGCCTACCGCACCGTGCTGGAGCAGTTCCCGCCGCTTGCGACGCCGACGGCGGCGGCCCGTTTCGCGCTCGCCGAGATCCTGTATCGCGAGGAACGCTTCGGCGAGGCGACCGCCCTGTACGAGAAGGAAATGGCGCTGCACCCCGAGGACGCGCCGCTCTACCAGTTGGCCCGTGCCGCCTACATCAGAAAGAGCCTCGCCGCCGGGGAGAGCCTGTACCGCCTGGGCGAGATCGCCGCGGCCCGCGCCGCCTTCCTCGACCTGATCCGCTACGATGGGCGCAGCCTCGAGGCACACCGCGGTTACGTGAAGTCGGTCGCCGCCCAGGGGCAGGCCCCGGAGCTCCTGGCGCTCTACCGAGAGATGCTGAAGAAGTACCCGGACGACCCGGTGCTCCTCTACGCTGCCGGGCTCTGCCTCACCTACCTCCCCGGCAAGGATGCGCTCAAGGAGGGAGACCGTCTCATCGCGCGCTCCGCCGAGCGCCTTCCCGGCTCCGAGTACCCCTTCCAGACCCGCGGCTACATCGCAGAGGTGCTCGAGACGGTGCAAGGAGAGGCGGGAGGGCTCGAGCGCGCCCTGAACCTCTACCGAAGGGCGAAGCTTTTGAACCGTCCCGAGGTGAACCCGGAGAACGCCGCCAACCTCTCCTTGAACATTGGCAACGTCGCCTTCTTGCTCGGGAGGAACGCAACGGCATGGAGCTTCTACCGCCAGCGCTTAGGCTCCAAGGTACCCTTCGACAACCCGGAGACCGAGCTTCTCTTCCACGAGCGCTACGCCGCGGCCGCGTTCCAGGTGGGTGAGAAGGACGCTGCCATCGAAGGGTACGGCCGTGCGCTTTCCCTTGCCCAGTCTCGGCTCGATCCGGCGCGGGCGCTCGAGCAGTTCGGCCGCCTGACGCGCCGGGCGAACGAGCGTCTCTTCGCCGGGGAAAAGCTCTCTCCTGAGCGGGAGCATTTGCTTGCCCGGCAGCGCGAGATCAACGCGGAACTGGAATTTCTCGGCGCGGAGCGCGTGGAGCCTCCGCCGTCCCCCGCGTGGGAGCGCTTCGAGGAGGCGTTGAAAAAGCTGCTCTCCCGTGAAAAGGAGTTGGTCGCCGCAGCCGGCGCCGGTACCCCGCAGGGGGAGAAGTACGTTCTGGAACTTACTGCCATGGCGGCCGCCGTGGAACGCGAGCTCGCCGCCGTGCCGCGCCTGGTGGAGACGCAGGCGAAACTAAGCGATCGGCTGGGGCTTGCGCTCTTCGACGCCGAGCGCTTCAAGGAGGCGGCGGAGCGATTCGATGTCGCCTACCGCCTGAACCGCGACCTGGGCAGGACGGCGAACCTGGCCGCGAACCGCCGTTCCGCGAGCATCGCTCTCTACCGCCAGGCCGAGAGCGCCTCGGGCGGCGACAGGCGTCAGCTCCTCGACCTCGCCCGGGACGGCTTCAACGAGGTGCTGACGCTACTGGACCGCTACCCCTCTGCGAAGAAAGCGGCGCCGAAGCGAGGCGGCGGGCTGATCAAGGTGGGCGCCGACGTCGCCCTGAACAAGGGTGACGCCACCGAGGCCGCCTTCGGTTTCTCTACCGAGCAGGAGCGGCGTCTCGCGCAGAGCTATCTCGCCCGCATCGCCTCCGAGCTTGGCGATAACCAAGCTGCGGCGCGGCTCTTCAAGGAGCTTCTCGGCCGCTACCCCGTTCGGGTCGATCAGCTCACCGAGGGGGACCTCTTTGGCGTCGGGCTCCTGAGCCACCGTGCCGCCCAGCTCGACTACGCGCGCGGCGACCGCGCCGGGGCCGCGGAAGGTTTCCGGAAAGGGACCGAGATCGCGCTTCGAAGCAGCAACGCTGTCGGCGCCATGTTGAACCTGGTGAACTGGGGGATGCTCATCCCGGCCGACGCCGCGCCGGAGACAGTGGCCGAGTTCCTGGCGGCGCAGGCCCGCGTCTCCGCCCTTGCCGACTCCTACCGCGGCGCCCTTCCCGCCGATGCTTTGGCGCGCTACGGCAACGACTCCGCCGCCCTCCTGGCACGTCTCGCCTCCGGCCGTCCCGATGACGGCAGCCGTCAGGCCCTCGTCTACCGCGCCATCGGGATGTGGGACCGCGTGCTGCGGCTGTCGCCGTCCCCCGTGTCCCCCGTCTTGTCCCCCGTAGCGGGTTCACCCGCGAAGGGGGAAGCCGGTTCTTCGGCGAATAGCACCTTGGGCCTCGCGGCGAGCCTGAACCGTGCGGCGGCGCTCTCCTCGCTCGGCCTCCCTGACGCGGCGGCTGCCGGTTACCGCGATGCTCTCGCCGAGGCGCGCACCGCCGGTAACGGTGCCATGGCCTGGCGTGCGCTCGCGGGACTTGGCGACTTCGACGAGGCGCTGAAACTCCTCGACCGGCTCCCCCCCACGCAATACGACCTGCACTTAGGCGAGCTCACTGAGCGCTTCGCCCCCCGCATCGAGGCGCTGACCGCGAAGGACCCGGAACAGGGCTTCGCCCTCGTTGAGCGCCTCTCCGAGCTGGAGCGGGTCCAGATTCTCGGGAAAAGCCTCCTCGGCATGGACGACCCCGCCGTGCTCGCCCTCCTGCAAAGGGCCGCACCGCACCTCTTCGAGCTGGACCGGGTTCGCGCCGAGCTTGCTGGCCCGGCGCCGGCGGACCCCGCGTACCTTAAGCTGCGCGCCGAGCAGGAACAGGCGGTTCTCGACGCCATGCTCGGCAAGGAGTTGGGGCTACTTCCCCCTTACTACGCCGCGGCTGGTCCCGCCGCCCTGCGTCTCGCCGCCTCGGCGGCAGCCCTTCCGGGGGGCGAGAAGGAAGAGGGCTTCCGGGCCCGCCTCGCCTCCTTCCGCAAGGGGTGCGCCTCCGGAAAGGCGCCGCGTCTTTGTCGGGCGCTCACACCGCAGCCCGCCGAGGCGATCGACGTCCTGGAACGGCTCCCGGGCCGGAGCGTGCTCCGCCTGGTGGCGCTTCCCGGCGACCGCTTCCTCCTCTTCACCTTGGGTGGCAAGGATGGTGTCCGCGCCGAAACCGTGACGCGCGCCGCAGCCGCCTCGCGCCTGAACGATCCTGCGCTCGTCGCCATCTACGAGGAGCCCGGCGCCTTCGCCGACGCTCGCGTCCTCACCTGGGGGGTGAGTGCCAGCCAGCTCTTGCAGAGCATAGAGCAGCGCAGGCCGCTCAGGACGCAGGTGCTCGACCCGGCCGGGGTATGGCCGTCGCTTCCCCCCTTCACAAAGCTTCCTCCCGACGGGTTGCCGGAGCGGCTGCCCGACGCCCACACACTGACCCTCCCCGGCGCCGCAGGGCTTCTCCCGACGGTACCCGCCCGTCCCGGCGGGGGAGGGGGGCTCGATCCCCTCTTCGAGGACGCCACTGGGGCGCGCCGCGACCTTCTCGCGCTGGCTGCGGGCGAGTCGGTCTCGCTGATAGTCGCTCCGCGCGGGGGGAGGGACGAAGCCTATTATCTCGGGCAGCTCGCTTCGCTCGCCGGGGTGCCGAGCCTGCTTCTTTCCGAAGGGAGCGGTGCCGATCTCTCCCCCTTCGCGAAAAGCTACGCGGACGCCTCGCTCGCCACGGCGCGGCGTGAACTCCCTCCGGGTTGGCTCCTGATCGGCGACTGGGGTGGCAACGCCGCCGAGAGCGCGCAGCTCGCCAAGAAGCAGTTCAACGACGTGGTGAAGCGCGCGGTGACGGCGCACAACGAGGGGCGCTACGCGCAGGCCCTGGCGCTTTTCGACAACGCGCTCGTCGTGGCGGACGCGACCCCGGAGCTTGCCAAACAGCGCGCTCCCCTGCACCGCCATGCGCGTGAGAGCGCCTTCGGCGCCGGGCTCACCGAACGCGCCGTCCTACACGCGGATGCCCTGGTGAAACGCCTGGCGAAGGAAAAGCCGTACTCCGCCGAGCACGCCGATGCGCTCTTCAGGCTGGGTCTTCTGCAGGGACGCCTGGAGCGCTTCTCCGAGGCAGCCGCATCGCTCAAGGAGGGTGTCTCCATCTTCGCCGAACTGGGGCTGGCGAAAGAACAGGCCGCGGCGCTCTCCGATTTCGGCGCGGTGATGGAGAACGCGGTGGACTACCCGGCGGCCCGTTCGCTTTTCGAGGAGGCCGCGGGGCTGAACGCCCAGTTGAAGGACGAACTGAACCTGGCCGACCAGTACCGGAACCTCGGGCGTATCCTCGACCTGCGCCTGAACCAGTTCGCCGCCGCCGAGCGCTACTACGCGAAGGCCCAGGAACTCTACGCGAAAAACGGCAACCGGGCGCTGGAAGCCGAGACCATCCTGGAGCGGGGGCGCTGCCGTCGCCTGCTCGGGAACTTCGCGGATGCGGACCTCCTCTACCGCGAGGCGCTCGCAAAGGTGGGTGACGCCGCGCTCAAGACCCGTATGAGGATCGTCTTGGAGCAGGGGAACAACGCCTGGTTCCAGGGGCGCTACCAGGACGCCTTCGATATGCGTGAACAGGTGGAGCGGGCCGCGCAGAGGGAAAACTGGCCCCTGGAAGAGGTGATGGCGAAGAACACCGGCGGCCTCATCTGGTGGACCCTGGGGGACTCAAGGCGGGCGCTTGTGGAACTCAAACAGGCGCTGGATCTCACCGGCAAGTTGGAGGCGCGCCGGGACGAGAGGGCGACCACGCTGAACAACATAGGGCTCGTGCGGCGCGAGTCGGGAGACTACCAGGGGGCGCTTCAGACTCTTGGTGAGGCGCTTGCCATCGACCGCGTCCTAGGCTCGCGCTGGGCCATCGCCTATGACCTGAGAAACCTGGGACAAACCCGCCTCCGGATGGGAGACCCTGCCGGGGCGCTGAAGCTCCTCGACGAAGCGGCGACGCTTGCCGACGGCACCGGCGACCGGGTGAACCAGGCGAAGATCCACCTCTCCCTCGGGGACGCCCGGGCCAAAAGCGGTATGAAAGGCGAGGCGCAGGGGAGCTACAAGAAGGCGCTCGAGCTCGCCGACCTCATGCTGCTGCGCGAGGTGCGCTGGCGCGCCCTTCTGGGGCTCGCCCGTCTGAAAGAGGGTGCCGGGGACCGGGAAGGTGCCGTCTCCTCCTACCGCGACGCGCTAGCCACCATCGAGGAGCTCCGTGCCGAGATCAAACTGGACCAGCTGAAGGACGGCTTCCTCGCCGACAAGATGGACGTTTACCAGGGGCTGGTCGGACTCCTGGTGGAAATGGGGCGCGACGATGAGGCCTTCGCCGTCGCCGAGCGCTCCCGCGCCAGGAACCTGATCGACATCCTCGGTCGCCAGCGCCTCTCGCTTGCCGGCGGCGCCGACCGCGATCTCTACGAGCGTCAGAACCGGCTGCGCGAGCAGATCGTCGAGCAGGAGCAGTTGGCGCAGCAGGCGGCGAACCCGGCGGAGCGCGCCATGTACCAGGCGGCACTCGAGCGGCTGCGCGGCTCCTACCATGACCTTCTGATCGACATAGAACGGCGCCGACCGGAACTGTTGTCGCTCGTCAAGGTGGCGCCGGTCACCGTGCCGGAGGTGCGCTCGCTCTTGGAGCCGGGGGTGACCCTGCTCTCCTACTACCAGCTCCCGGACCGGCTCCTGTGCTGGCGTCTGGAGCGGGAGGGAAGCCGCCTCTTCGTCCTCCCGGTCCCGGCCGCCGAGCTTTCCGGGAAGATCGCCACCTACCGGCGCATGCTGCAGAACCTGGAGCCCTTGGAGGAGAACTCCCGGGAACTCTACCGGCTGCTCCTCTCCGCCCCCCTGTCCGGCGTGGCGCAGGGGAACACGGTCGGGATCGTGCCGCACGGCAGCCTCCACTACCTCTCCTTCGCGACCCTCTACGACGGGCGCGATTACCTGGTGGACCGGCATAACCTGTTCCATCTCCCGGCCGCCTCGGTGTACCGCAACACCCTGGCCCGGCGCCAGGCGGCGAAGAACCTGCGCATCTTAGCCATCGGCAACCCCGACCTGGGGAACGCCTCACTCGACCTCCCGTTTGCCGAGAAGGAGGCCGGGACGCTGCGCTGGAACTACGCCGACGTGACCATGCTGACCCGCGAGCGCGCCACCGAGAGTTGGGTGCGTGAGAATATCTCACGGTTCGGTATCATTCACCTCGCCTCGCACGGCGAGTTCGACCCGGTGAACCCGCTCTTCTCCTCGATCAGGCTCGCCAAGGACGCTGGAAACGATGGCAGGCTGCAGGCCGAGGAGGTGTTCGGGCTCGACATCAAGGCGGACCTCGTGGTCCTCTCCGCCTGCCAGACCGGCCTGGGCGACGTGAAGAGCGGCGACGACGTGATCGGCATGAACCGCGCCTTCATCTTCGCCGGGACCCACGCCCTGGTCTCGAGCCTGTGGCGCGTTTCCGACGTATCGAGCGCCATCCTGATGAAGCAGTTCTACCGGGACTACGCCGGCACCGACAAGGCGCAGGCGCTCGGTCTCGCCATGCAGCACGTGAGAAAGCGCTACCCGCACCCCGGCTACTGGGGGGCGTTCGTACTAACGGGTGATTACAAGTAACGAAGCGCCGGAGCCATTCCGGCCATAACGGAGGTGACCATGAAGAAAACGGTTTTCGCCGCCCTCTTGATGCTGGCGGCGGCCACGGCGTTCGGCGCCGAGAAGCGCTGGGTGGTAAGCGAAGGGACCACGTTGAAGAGCGAGCAGTCGGTAAGTGCTGCGAACCTGGCGGACCTGCCGGTGGGGGCTGAGCTCACCCTGGTCGAGGACGGGGGGCGTTGGCTCAAGGTGCAAACCGCCGACGGCAAGGAAGGGTGGGTTTACGCGGGGCGGGTCGCCGACGCGGCACCGGTCGCCGAGGTGGGGGGAGGCGACGGCCTTTTAGGTGGCACCATGCAGCAAAGCCAGATCAACACGGCGAAGTCGGACAGCGCCCGCAGCATCCGCGGCCTTTCCCCGGAGACTGCCGCATACGCGAAACAGCACGGTACGCCGGAAGGGCTCAAGAAGGAGCTGGACCGGATCCTCGCCCGCAAGGTTTCCGACAAAGAAGTTAAGACCTTCCTCAAGGAAGGAAAAATCGGCGAGTACGCCCGCTAAAGGAGGATGCCCATGAAAAGACTGATCGTTTCCCTTGCGGCTCTCTCCTGCCTCGCCGCGCTACCGGCCCACGCCGGATGGCAGGACAAGCTGAACAACCTGATGAACCCCGAGTCCAAGGAGGGGAAAATCCTCTCCGGTGCTACCCAGGTGCTCTCCTCGTCGCAGGAGATGACCTACCAGACCGAGTGCACCGTCGGCGAGAGCCTTGCGCTTGACAGCATGCAGCGCTTCGGCAAGCCGGTGAACAACGAGGCGTTGCAGAAATACGTGAACCTGGTCGGCAACGCCGTGGCGCGCAACAGCCGCCGCTCCACCATCCCGTACCGTTTCGTGGTGCTGGACAGCCCGGTGCAAAATGCCTTCGCCGCCCCCGGCGGCATCGTCTTCATCAGCCGAGGCCTTTTGAACATCTTGGACAACGAGGCGGAGCTTGCCGCGGTCCTCGCCCACGAGGTGGGGCATGTGGCGGAGAAGCACGCCCTGAAAAGCATCCGGCGCGCCCAGTTCCTGCAGGGGGCGGCGAGCATCACCGCCGCGACCATGAAGGGGAGCAAGGGGCAGCAGTTCGAGTCGATGATCGGCGACATGCAGTCGACCCTCTTCGACAAGGGTCTCGACCAGGGGATGGAGTTCGAGGCGGACCAGGCGGCCCTGGAGACCACCTACCGGACCGGCTACGATCCCTCCGCCATGACGACAGTGCTGGAAAAGCTCAAGCGCCAGGAGGCGACCGCGACGAAGAACGGCTCCTGGTTCTCGACCCACCCGCCGCTGGACGAGCGCCTGGCGCGGGTGGCCGCCGGGCTTAAGAAGTACCCGGACCGGGCGTCGCTTGCCAAGCTGCCGACGCGTTTCGCGAAGTTCGCCAAGGGGGGGAAGGCTTCCAAAACGACAAAGTGACGGTCGACTGTCAAAGTTTATGAGAACATGCTTTGATACCGGCAACACCAAAGAGAAGGGCAGGCCTTGGCCTGCCCTTTTTTCATTCTGCGGCGCTATTTTATGCAATTTGCTGTATTTGGTGCGGGGAGTGCTAAAATTAATTGCACTTTGTTAGCTACTCGTCATATTATTCACCGGTACTTTGCCGGGCTTTGACATGGATAAGGCCGTGCAGACACATTGCGGCCGCGTCCTGTGAAAGAACGGAGCGACCTCCCTGCAGCCGTGTAAGCATGCGCCGATCATGAGGAGTGGATACTGAGAGTTGCGCTGATACTGATACTGTGTCTGCTAGTTTCAGGTTGCAAAGGTCAGCGTGCGCAAGAAGCCGGCCCGCCCATTCCCTTGCGCCTCGCTTGGGCCAACTTGCACGATTGTTCGCTGGTGCAGCTTGCCGCTGCCAAGGGGTTCTTCAAAGATGCGGGGCTCGCCGTCCAAGTGCAGCCTTGCGGCTACGGCAAGGCGGCGTTGCAGGCGGTGCTGGATGGGAAGGCCGACCTCGCCACCGTCGCCGAAACTCCGCTCATGTTTGCCGTTCTTGGTGGGCAGAAACTCTCCGTGATCGGCAGCATCTATACCTCGAACAAGAAAAACGGCATCGTCGCACGCAGGAAAAGCGGCATCTCCGCCCCCGGAGATTTGAAGAACAAGCGCATCGCCTTCACGCAGGGAACCACCTCCCACATATTTCTCTCCTCTTTCCTGACCGCCAACCACTTGGCCATGGATGAGGTGAGGCTGGTTGACTTGCCGCCGGAACAGATGCAGGAAGCCCTTCTTTCTGGGAGGGTGGACGCAGTTTCCACCTGGGACCCCACCGGCAAGATCATCGCCGAGAGGATGGGGGCCGACGGGGTGGTGTTGAACGACCCTCACATCTATACGGAAACCTTCGTTATTGCAGGGCACGCCTCGTTTGTGAACGGCAACCAGGAGGCGATGCGGCGCATGTTGCGTGCCCTGCTCCGGGCCGAAGAGTTCGCGTTGCGTCACCCGCAGGAGGCTCAGGCGATCGTCTTTGCGGACCTCAAGCTTCCACCGGCACTGGTTGCCGAATTGTGGGAGGAAGGCTCGTGCACCGTCGCCCTGGACCACGCCCTGCTCCTGGCTCTCGAGGAGGAAACCCGCTGGGCGGCGAAGCACCGCCTGGCGCGCAACGTCAGGATGCCGAACTTCCTGGAAGTCATTGATCCGCGCCCGCTGCTGTCGGTGAAACCGGAAGCCGTGGACCCGCAGGTGCTAAGACCGTGACCTTTGCCCGCAGGCTCAAAGTAAGCGCGCTCCTGTCCCTCACGCTGTTGCTGATCGTGGCCTCTCTGCTTGCGTGGACGAGCAGAGAGCTGCACCTGGCCGGGGAGAAGCACGCCCTGGCCGACCGTATCCAATCGGTGGTGTTCCAGCGTGCCACGCTGCGCGATGAGTACTTCCTGTACGGTGTAGAGCGGGCGAGGCTGCAGTGGTTCTCGCTCACGGAGAAGACCGCGCACCTGGCAGGTGTGGGGCATACGGAGTTCGGCGACCGGCCGTCGCGTGAGGCGCTGGAACGGGTGATGCGCGAACTGGCTGAATCGCAGCTCATATCGCAGCGCCTTGTAGAGCGGATGCGCGGGGTTGCCGGGGTAGATCCTGCCTACGTGCACCACGACGAGTTCGCGAGCCGTCTGTACAGTCAGATCATGCTCAAGGATTCGGCGCTGCAGCAGGAAGCGGTGAGCCTGCAGAAGTCGGCACGCGAGAGGTTCGAGCAGGCGACGAACCGGATGATCACCCTGACCCTGGTGCTGGTGTTCCTTATGGCGCTCGGGACCATTGTGAATTCCATTTATCTGAACGCCGTGCTGCACCGCCGCATGATGGCGGTCAAGGAGGCCGCCGACCAGGTCGCCGCGGGGAACCTGGACCACCGCATCTCGGCGGAGGGGACCGACGAGCTGGCCGAGATGAGCCGGGTCTTCAACAACGTGACGCAGCAGGTGCAGGACTACACCAAGGCGCTGCACGACAGCGAGCAGCGCTACCGGATGCAGTTGCAGGAACTGGCCAACGTCTACACGCACACCCCGGTCGGCCTTTTCGTCGTGGACCGGGACCTCAGGTTCCTGCGCCTTAACGAGCGCCTGGCGGAGATGAACTGCAAGAGCATCTGCGAGCACGTGGGGCGCACCATCGACGAGGTGCTCGCGCCGGAGATCACCACCCAGCTCAAGGAAATCTGGCGGCCGGTGCTTGAGGGTGGCGAGTGTATCCGGAACGTCGAGTTGCACGGAAGGGCAGATGCTTCCCAAAAGCAGCCGCGCCACTGGCTGGCCAACTACCAGCCGATTCTCTCCACGGGAGGGGAGGTGACCGGTCTTATGGGGGTCGTGCTGGACATTACGGAACGCAAAGCGGCCGAAGAGGTGATGGCCGGGGCGCGCCAGCAGCTCGAGGAAGAGGTGCATCAGCGCACCGCGAAACTGCAGCTCACCAACAAACACCTGCTGCAAGAGATAAAGATCAGGAAGAAGATCGAGGTCGAACTCCTCACCCAACAGCAAAAACTCCAGGATATGGCGCTCGATCTCGCCATGGCCGAGGAACGGGAGCGCGACCGGATCGCAAGCGAGCTGCACGACCAAGTGGGGCAGCGGCTCATCCTGGCGAAGATCAAGCTCGACGCCCTCGCGAGCAGCGTGCCGACTGGGGAGTGCGAGTCCGAGGCCGACGGGATCGGGGGGCTAATCGAGCAGACCCTGCAGGACATCAGGTCGCTCACCTTCCAACTGAGACCCCCGCTTCTGGCGAGCGCCGGGCTCGAAGCTGCGCTGCGCTGGCTGGGCGAGGAACTCTACGCCGACTTCGGGTTGCAGGTCGAATTCAGCGATGACGGCAAGGAGAAGCCCCTGCGCTACGAGATCCGCTCGACGGTGTTCCAGGCGGTCAGGGAGCTGATGCTCAACGTCGCCAAGCATGCCGGGACCATGCAGTGCCGCGTGGCGGTCCTGCGCTCCAACGGCTTCCTCGTGGTCCAGGTGGACGACGACGGCATCGGGCTGAATGGGGACGCGGTCGCAAAGGGTGCTACCAGAGAAGGGGGCTTCGGGCTTTTGAACGTAAGGCAGAAAATAGAACATTTGGGCGGGGCCTTTTCCATCGTGGGCAAGGCTGCCGGTGGGACCCTGGCCACGGTAACGGTGCCGCTTGACGGTTTTTAGAGGAGGAGACAAATGAAGATGAAGATTTTGATCGCCGATGACCATGCCATCGTCCGGCAGGGGCTGCGCGCATTGATCGACAAGGAAGAGGATATGATGGTGAGCGCGGAAGCCGGGACCGGCGCCGAGGCGATCGGCCTGACGCGCAAGGAGCGCCCCGACGTCATTGTGATGGACATATCCATGCCGGACGTGAACGGCATCGATGCCACGCGCAGCATCATGGCCGAGTTCCCAGAGGTGAAGGTGCTGGCGCTCTCCATGGAGTCCGACCGCCGTTTCGTGGTGGAGGTCCTTAAGGCGGGTGCGAACGGCTATGTCCTGAAGGATGCGGCCTTCGCCGAGCTGGCGAGCGCGATTAGGGCCGTCGCCGCCGGGGAGACCTACCTCCCCCCGAGGGTGACCACCCTCCTCATCAAGGAGTACTTGCAGCGCATCCCGGACGAGGTGCCTGCTACCTATGAGAACCTCTCCGCGCGCGAAAGGGAGATCCTGCAACTGATAGCCAACGGCAGCAACGCCAAGGAGATCGCCTTCGCCTTCGGCGTAAGTGTCAAGACCGTCGAGAACCAGCGGCACAGCATCATGAAGAAGCTGGACCTCTTCAGCATAGCGGAACTCACCAAGTACGCGGTAAGGCAGGGGCTGACCTCGTTGAAGTGATGTGAGTACTGGCATCCTTCTC
Organism: Geomonas ferrireducens; assembly: GCF_004917065.1. Lineage (NCBI taxonomy): Bacteria > Pseudomonadati > Thermodesulfobacteriota > Desulfuromonadia > Geobacterales > Geobacteraceae > Geomonas > Geomonas ferrireducens. The sequence goes on along the minus strand of NZ_SSYA01000001.1, from coordinate 634,170 downwards.
TGCTTATTGACCTATTTATTTGTGCGGGCGCTTCCCTTAATACTGGCTTTGTCATGGCTTAGTTACCACTGTGCCAGGAGTGAAGCATGCCCGATCAGGAACAAGAAAAGGAAAAGGACGAAAGCCAGGCTACCGATGCCGAGGCTTTGGAGGAGTGCCGCACAACTTGCCGCACCAATGCGCTCGTTGACAGCTTCTCCATCTGTCTTGTGAAGAACCGTTTCTGTGAGCATGCGCTCGCCTTCGGACATCAGTTCCTGTGCCGTCACCCGCACCACGCCAAATTCACCGTTTCCCCAAAAAAGAAGAAGTAACCTCCCCCCGTCTTCCCTTTCAAGAAAGAGCCGGCACTGCCGGCTGCTCCGCTTTTCACCCCTTGTTCCCGCTTGACAGCAAAAGTCGGCACTATACACTTTGTCGGGTTTGATTGGTGCTATTTAATGATGTCTTTGCGCGATTCCACAGCCGCCGGCGCGTCGATCGCCAGCAGAGCGACCGCAGTCACTGATTAGCCAGCATCTTCCGGCCAAGAGGTATCGCTCAGGAGGTACACCATGAAAGCAAGCACGAAAGACCAGAGCAAAGGAAAACTGCAGGAACTGAAGGGTCAAGCAAAGGAAACGGTCGGTAAGACCACCCGTAATGTCTCCATGGAACATCAAGGCAGGGGGGAGAAGATAACCGGCAAGATTCAGAAAGACGTCGGTAAGGCGGAGAAGGATCTGGAGAAATAGCGCCACACCTGGCCTGCCACCGGGTGGAAACAGTGCCGGGGCGCTGGCCGCCGCTCTCCAGGCGGCGGTGGCTGCGGTCGCTCTGCTGGCGATCTGGGATGCCCTGCAAAGGGCGAAGGTCAGCCGGACCGAAAGAGGAGGTGTTCGTCATGCCCTTGGTGCACGTGCTGCTCGTTCTCATCGTGGTCGGCGTCCTGCTGTGGCTCGTCAATACCTTCATCCCCATGGCAGGCTCGATCAAGTCCATTCTCAACGCCGTCGTTGTCATCGTCGTGGTCCTTTGGCTTTTGAACGTGTTCGGCCTGATGGAAAATCTCACCAGGCTTAGGGTCGGGAAGTAACAGCGGCTGACGCCCCTTGATAGGGCGGGCCGGAAGCTTTCCGGCGGAGGTGGGCATGCTCAAGGCAATCATCGTGGTATTGCTCGTTGTGTGGCTGATCGGTCTGGTGACCCACTATACCTTCGGCGGATACCTCCATCTGCTGCTTGGGATTGCCGGGATACTTGTTATACTGAACCTGATCCAGAAACAACGGCCACTGTGACTGTTTTAACTACCGTCATCGACATCCATTGAGCCGGGTCAACCCGGCCTTTTTTTGAAAGGAGGACAAACCGTGAAACGCATGTCAGCAGCAGTAGCAATTCTTCTCCTCGCAGCCCTGCCGGCCTTTGCCGCCGACAAACCCGCCCCGGCCTACGCGGATATGCCCCAGATGAAAGATGCGGTGCCCGGGTCGCCGGGCTACATCATGAAAGGCTCCATGCGGCGGGAGATGACGCGTACTCCGGAGCACCTGCTCATGATGGCCTACCACAGGAACGTGGCCAACTTCGCTCAGCTGCTCTATGCAGCCGCCGATGCGGGGGCGCCAGTGGCACCGCAGCTCGCGCGGGTTGCCGTCGCGGAGATGCGGCGCAGCGTGGAAGAGATGGAAAAGTACCGCGCCGGAATGCAGCTTCCGCCGCAGCGGCAGAAGATGATGGAACAGCACCTGATCGACGTGAAGATGCACCTGAGGGCGTTGGAGGATCTGGTGCGCGCCGACCGTATCGATGCGGCCCAGGTGAAGAGCCATCTCGAACCGCTCCTGGCCGGGTACCGCCAGGCCGGTTGCGGCCTGATGCCGGGACGCTCCCCTCAGGGGATGGGGCCGCGTGGTGGTGCCCCCGGCATGCACGGCATGATGATGGAAAGGATGCTGGATAGGGCGAAGGAGCAGGACGAGGACCTCGAGGAGCTCCTGCTGGAGCTCGATCAGGCTCCCGCCGACAAGAAGCTCGACCTCGTGGTGGAGACGGTCAAGAGGATGGCGCAGCAACGTGCCGAGATGACCGAGGAGATGGAGCGTAACCACGAGGAGATGATGAGGATGCTTCAGCCGGGCGCCCCTGCCATGAATGGGAGCGATGACGAAGAAGATAGCGGGGGCGAAGAGGACGAGGATTAGGCCGGTACCGATCAGGTGTGCCGGAAGGATAAAAAGAGGCCGGCGGGGATCACCCTGCCGGCCTCTTGACTTTTCAATGCTGCTTCATCTGTTCCCGGCCGCGCGGGTTGTGGAGGAAGTTCGCGTTCTGCTTCAGAAGCGCCGTCATCTTAGGTACCGGCAGCGGGCGGCTGAAGTAGTACCCCTGCGCCTCTTCGCTCCCCTCGGCCTGCAGCCAGGCGAGCTGTGAAGCGTTTTCGACCCCCTCCGCGATCACCTTGAGCTGCATGCTGCGACCGATCGAAATCACGGCGCGTACGACGGCGGCGTTGTCCTGGTCCCGTGCGATGTTCCGTATGAAGGACTGGTCGATCTTCAGCTTGTCCACAGGAAGCTTCTTAAGATAGCTGAGGCTCGAGTAGCCGATGCCGAAGTCGTCTATGGAGAGCTGCAGCCCGAGCGCCTTCATCGCCGCCATGCTCCCGAGGACCCGTTGCGGGTCGCTCATGATGGTCGCCTCGGTGAGCTCGAGTTCCAGGCATTCCGGCGGGATGCCGGTCTCCAGAAGGGATGCCTCGACGGTCTCCTCGAAGTCGCGGTGCTGGAAGAAGCTCGCCGAGAGGTTGACCGCCGCGGAGATCTTGTCGATCCCCTGTTGCTGCCACTGCTGGATCTGACGGCAGACTGTCGGGATGATCCACTTGCTGATCTGATGTAAAAGGCCGCTCTCCTCGGCGATGGTGATGAACTCCTCGGGCATGATGAGGCCGCGCACCGGGTGCTGCCAACGGATCAGCGCCTCCATTCCGCTGAAGTGCCCGGTCACCAGGTCCACCTTCGGCTGGTAGTGCAGCACGAACTCCTCATGCTCGAGCGCCCGGCGCAGCTCCGCCTCCACGGCGAACCGCTCGTGGGCCATCTGGTTCAGGCGCGGGGTGAAGAACTGGAAATTGTTCCCACCCGTTTTCTTGGCGTGGTACATGGCTATGTCGGCGTGCTTCAAAAGGGCGAGGTAGTCCTTGCCGTCCTCCGGGAAGATGCTGATGCCGATGCTAGGGGTGACCATGATGTTGGTCCCCTGCAGCGGGAACCCTGCGTTGATGATCTTCTCGGCGACCAGCGTGGTTTCGGTGACGCCGCAGTCCCAAAGCACGACGACGAACTCGTCCCCCCCAAGCCGCGCAACCACGTCGCAGGAGCGGGTGCAGTCGCTTAGTTTTCGCGCCACGGTCTGCAGCAGCCGGTCCCCAACGTCGTGCCCCATCGAGTCGTTGATCTGCTTGAACCCGTCGATGTCGAGAAACAAAAGTGCCACGTTGCGCCTGTTCCTCAGCGCGACCGAGATGACCTGCTCGATCTTAGCGTAGAGGGTGCTGCGGTTGGGTAGCTTTGTGAGCGGGTCGTGGTGCGCCAGGAAAAAGATGTTCTCCTCTGCCCTTTTGATGTCGGTGATGTCCAGGATGAAGCCGTCCAGACGCGAGATGCTGACCTTTTCCCCTCTCCTGGCCCGCTGCACGGCGCAGTTGTTCAGGATCCAGCGCACCGAGCCGTCCTTGTGCACGATGCGGTGCCTGATCGGTTCCTGGTCCTCGCCGGCGAAGATGCTGTTCAGGAACTGCACCACCTGGTTTCGGTCTTCCTCGTGGATCATGGTGAACCACAAAAGCGGGTCCTTGTAGTACTCCTCGGGGGTGTAGCCTGTGATGTCGAGGCACTTGGGGCTGTGGTAGACCGACTTGATGTCGCCGTTTTCGAAGCGGACGCTGTAGACGTACTCGTTTATGTTGCTTACGATGGTGCGGCACTGCTCCTCGCTCTTGAGCAGAGCATCCTCCGCATTCTTCCTGATGGTGATGTCGCGGATATTGAACTGCAGCACGGTGGTCTCGTTGACGCGGTAGCTGTTGCTGATCACCTCGACCGCGATGCTGCGCCCGTCGTAGGTTTCCAGGTGCTGGTCGATGTTGTGCATGAAATCGTTGTAGTGCAGCATGGCGAACTCGGTCTGGTTCGCGGCGATGGCGCTCAGGGAGGGGACGTTCCACAGCTTGTGCCCGACGAGTTGCTCCCTGCCGCACCCGAGCATGCGGATCATGGAGGGGTTCACGTCGGTGATCTCGCCGCTGGCCGCATCAACGATCATGATGCCGTCCTTGGCGGCCTCGAACAGCCCGCGGTAGCGCGCCTCGGAAACTTCGAGCGCCTCGGCGGCCCGCCTGCTCTCCGTGATGTCCACAAGGGCCAGCCGGTACTCCCACCCTTCGCGGCAGGAACGCGCCTCGATGCGCACCCGCGGCGCCTGGGCGCCCTCCACGAGGAGGCTCACCTCGCAGCTTGCCCGGGCGTCTGCACCGGAGAGCCTGCTTAAAAGGGAAGCGATGGTAGGGCGCGAGGAGTCGTCGACCAGGTCCTCGAAGCTGCGACCCAGAAGGGTTTCCCTCTCCGTGCGAAGGAGGTCGGCGCTCGTCTGGTTCGTGCCGCGGATCACGCCGAAGCGGTCCAGGGTGAAGTGGGCGATGGGGGTGGACTCGTAGAGGTCGTTGTAAAGCTCCAATTCGGCGGCGAGCGCCTTGCGGGGAAGGTGGTTCGCCTTGAAACTCATCCTTTTCGCCTCTTTTCTGCTGTCGTAACTGGTCCCGGAGCTGTTGGTGTCTGAATCTGCACCGCTCATGGGTTCCTCCGTGCTCTCAGCCCCGGGGGGCTTTAGCTTACGCTGCAGATCAGCGATGTCGTCACACTCGCTGGCAGCAGGGTGGGAAAAGGCTCCTTGTATAACTTCGTCATTCTGAGGAAAATGATAAGGTAATTATGGTAAAACTGCACCGGGAATTATCGAAGCGAAGCTTCATGCGAAGCGGCACATTGTTTCGGTTTTACCGGGAGTTCCTGCAGGGGAGGGCGCTGAGCCAGCGAGGGGAAACGGTATGAGCACGCGTCACGGGATGGAACCCGATACAGAGGAAAATCGTCTGCTCGCTGACAACGTACATCCAGCGGACTGGGTGAACCCCGAGCCTGCCGGGCGCTACAACCTGGTCGTCATAGGCGCCGGCACCGCCGGTCTCGTCTGCGCCGCGGGTGCGGCCGCTTTGGGGGGAAAGGTAGCCCTGATCGAGCGCGGTTTCATGGGTGGAGACTGCCTGAACGTCGGCTGCGTACCCTCGAAAGCGTTCCTTAAGGCGGCGCGCGCCGTCTTCGACGCCCGCAGCGGCGCGCCCTTCGGCGTGACCGGGGGGGAGGGGACGGCAGGGAACTTCGGCGCGGCCATGGAGCGACTGCGCAGGCTGAGGGCGGGGCTCAGCGGGCACGACTCCGCCAGGCGCTTTCGGGACGAGCTGGGCGTCGATGTCTTCTTCGGGGCGGGGCGCTTCACCGGGCCCGACCGCATCGAGGTCGCCGGCGCGACGCTTTCCTTCGCGAGAGCCGCCGTCTGCACCGGTGCCAGGGCCGCGGCCCCGGCCATACACGGCCTCACCGAGGTGGGATACCTCACCAACGAGACCGTCTTCTCGCTCACCGAAATGCCGCGGCGGCTGGCGGTGATCGGGGGCGGCCCGATCGGCTGCGAGCTCGCCCAGGGCTTTGCCCGCTTCGGTGCGCGGGTCCATCTCATAGAGCACGGCGGGCGGCTCCTCGCGCGCGACGAGGCCGACGCCTCCTCACTGATGCTCCGGGCTTTCCTGCGCGAAGGAATCGAGGTGCACCTTGAGACCGGGGTCACATCGGTCGAGGCACGGGCGAACGGGAAGATCCTGCATCTGGAGCGTGCGGGGCGGCCCTTCGAGCTCGAGGTGGACGCCATCCTGGTCGGCGCCGGGCGCGCCCCCAACGTCGAGGGGCTTGGGCTCGATCTTGCCGGGGTTGGCTATGACCGTGAGGGGGTGCGGGTGGACGACACGCTGCGCACCTCCAACCCGCGCATCTACGCCGCCGGGGACGTCTGCTCCCGCCTCAGGTTCACCCACACGGCGGATGCCCAGGCGCGCATCGTCATCGCAAACGCGCTCTTCATGGGAAGGCGCCGCAACTCCGCCCTTACCGTCCCGTGGTGCACCTACACCGATCCGGAGGTGGCGCACGTGGGGGTAACCGAGGCGGACGCCCTTGCTCGCGGCGTGGCGATCGACACCCTCACTGTCCCGCTTTCCGATGTGGACCGGGCGGTTTTGGACGGCGAAGAGGAAGGGTTCGCACGGGTGCACCTGAAGAAGGGGAGCGACGCCATCCTCGGCGCGACCATCGTGGCGAGGCACGCCGGGGAGATGATCGGCGAGGTCACCCTCGCCATCTCCTCCGGTCTGGGGCTTACCGCCATCGGCAACACCATCCACCCCTATCCCACCCAGGCCGAGGTGCTCAAAAAGCTCGCCGACCTCCACCAGCGCCGCCGGCTCACCCCATTCGTACAGAGGCTTCTGCGCGCCTGGCTCTCCTGGCGAAGAAAATGGTAACCCCCGGCGCGGTTTATATGCTAGAAATCGCATATTGCCAAGCCGAATGGGAGCCGAATTTCACATGAACCCGAAAAAGATCCTCATCGTTCTCACCGCGTGCGTGGCGGTGGCCCTTTTCTTTTATTTCGACCTGCAGCGCTTACTGACCCTCGAGGCTCTCAAGGCGAACCGCCAATTGCTGGCGGACTACTATGCCTCCCATACCGTCGGCGCCGTCGCACTTTTCATGGCGATCTACATCCTGCAGACCGCGTTCTCGCTTCCCGGCGCTGCGGTGCTGTCGCTTGCCGCAGGCGCCGTCTTCGGCCCGCTGGCCGGTACGGTGTACGCCGTGGCGGCGGCCACCATCGGGGCGACGCTCGCCTTTCTCGCCACGCGCTACCTGCTGCGCGACGCGATCCTTTCCCGTTTCGGTGCGCGTCTGGAGGGGATAAATCGCGAACTCGAGGAGCGCGGCTGGAACTACCTTTTGTTTCTGCGTCTTGTGCCGCTCTTTCCCTTCTTTCTGATCAACTTGGCCGCCGGGCTCACCAGGCTCCCCTTGCGGGTCTTCGTGCTCGGCACCTTCATAGGCATCATCCCTGGCGGCTTCGTCTTCGTGAACGCCGGGGCGAGCCTTGCCACCATCAACTCCCTCTCCGACGTCGCATCCCCCCGCGTGCTCGGCTCTTTCGCCCTCTTGGGGCTTTTTGCGCTGCTGCCGGTGCTCTACGGCAGGATCACGCGGGGAAAGAGCGTGCGATGACCCCCCTCCGCCCCGTTGGGGCTACGGGGGGCAGGCTCCCCCTCCGCCCCTTCGCATAAAGCTACCCCCTTCGCATAAAGCTACGGGGGGGCAGGCTCTCCCTTCGGCTCCCACTTAGAAGAAATGCTACGCCCCCCCTTTCCCCTGCCGACTTTTGACATCCCCCAAGTGTCCGTTTACACTCTCATACTCGTCGGGCTCCAATTTTAATAAGAGAGTGGATCATGCCGTTAGAGTCGATCGGAAAATTCGAGACGAAGCGCCTTGGCGTGCTGAACGAGCGCGGGGAAGCGGACCCGGATCTCATGCCGCAATTATCGGAAGAGGAGATCCGGCGCATGTACGAGTTCATGCTGCTCGCCCGCGTCTTCGACGAACGCGCCGTCGCGCTGCAGCGGGAGGGGCGCATCGGCACCTATCCCCCCATTCTCGGGCAGGAGGCGGCCCAGGTGGGAAGCGCCTTCGCCCTTTCTCCGGGCGACTGGGTCTTTCCCTCCTTCCGCGAGATGGGGGCGCACCTCACCCTCGGCTTTCCCATAGCTCAGCTCCTGCAATACTGGGGCGGTGACGAGCGCGCCCAGAAAGCCCCCGACGGGCTGAATATCTTTCCCTTCTGTGTCGCGGTGGCAAGCCAGATACCCCATGCTGTCGGCGCCGCCCTCGCCGTCCGCTACCGCCGCGACCCGGCGGTGGTAGTCACCTACTTCGGCGACGGCGCGACCTCGAAGGGAGACTTCCACGAAGGGATGAACATGGCAGGGGTCTTCAACCTCCCCATGGTCTTCATCTGCCAGAACAACCAGTGGGCCATCTCGGTGCCGCTCAGAACGCAAACCGCCACCACCTCCCTCGCCCAGAAGGCGGTCGCTTACGGTTTCGAAGGGGTGCAGGTGGACGGCAACGACGTCTTTGCCGTGTACCGGGCGACGCGCGAGGCGGTGGAGAAGGCGAGGGGAGGGGGCGGCCCCACCTTCATCGAATGCCTCACTTACCGCATGGCCGACCACACAACCGCCGACGATGCCGGTCGCTACCGTCCGCCCGAGGAGGTGGCGCTCTGGCGCGAACGCGACCCGATAACGAGGCTCGAACGCTTCCTCGAGGCGCGCGGGGCGTGGACGCCGCAGCGGCGGGTCGAGGCGACGGAAAAAGCGGCGCGTATCATCGACGATGCGATCCGGGAGATGGAGAATGTGCTTTCTCCGGCCCCGGCGGAGCTTTTCGACGGCGTGCTCGCCGCGCTCACCCCGCGCCAGGCCGAGCAGAAAAAGGGACTTTGACATGGCGCAACTGAAGATGGTGCAGGCGATAAACCAGGCGCTCGCCTACGAGATGGAGCGCGACGACCGGGTGGTCCTTTTAGGCGAGGACGTGGGGCGCGACGGCGGGGTCTTCCGGGTGACCGAGGGGCTCCTGGAGCGTTTCGGCTCCGAGCGCGTCCTGGATACGCCGCTTTGCGAGTCGGGAATCATGGGGGCGGCCATCGGCATGGCTGCTTACGGTCTGTGCCCGGTGCCGGAAATACAGTTCATGGGGTTCACCTACTCCGCCTTCGAACAGCTCTTCGCCCACGCCGCGCGCATCCGTTCCCGCTCCCGCGGCCGGTTCACCTGTCCCCTCGTGGTACGCACCCCCTATGGAGGCGGCATCAAGGCACCCGAGCTGCACGAGGAGAGCACCGAGGCGCTCTTTTGCCAGGTGCCGGGACTTAAGGTGGTCGTCCCCTCCGGCCCCTACATGGCCAAAGGGCTCTTGTTGTCGGCACTGCGCGACCCCGACCCCGTGCTCTTTCTGGAGCCGACCAGGCTTTACCGCCTGATCCGCGAGGAGGTGCCGGAAGGGGAATACGTGGTGGAGCTTGGGAAGGCGCGGGTGGCGCGGGCCGGTGGCGCGGTCACCGTGGTCGCGTGGGGGAGCATGCTCGAGCGGGTGCTGAAAGCGGTGGATGGCTACGACGCCGAAGTGCTGGATCTCCTCACCCTGAGCCCCTTCGATATCGGGGCGGTGCTCGCCTCGGTGCGAAAGACCGGGCGACTCGTTATCGTGCACGAGGCGGCGAAGAGTTGCGGTTTCGGCGCCGAGATCGCGGCCACCGTGGCCGAGGAGGCGATCTTGCACCTGCGGGGCCCCATCCTCCGGGTCACCGCGCCCGACGTCCCGGTTCCGCTGGCGAAGCTGATCGATCACTACCTACCCGGTCCTAAGCAGATCAGGGCGGCGTTAGACCAAGTGCTTCAATACTGATTCATTCCTCAGGAGCATTCAGGGACGGCAACGACAAGGAGAGAGCATGTCTTTCGATTTCAAACTTCCGGATTTGGGCGAGGGGATCACCGAGGTGGAACTGCGCCGCTGGCTGGTCTCGGCAGGTGACACGGTTCGTGAACACCAGCCACTGTTGGAGGTGGAGACCGACAAGGCGGTGGTCGAGGTCCCGTCGCCCCGGGAAGGTGTCGTCGAGCGCCTGCACCGGAAGGAAGGTGAGACGGTTCAGGTCGGGGAGGTACTTCTCTCCATAGCTGAAGGCAAGCCCGAGCTGCAGCAGCAACCCACACAGCCGCAACAGCAGTCCCCACAGCGCCCGGCATCGGTTGGCATCGTGGGCTCGCTTCCCGAGGCCGAGGAAGAGCCTGCCGAGGCAGCCAGAGAGGCTGCTCCTTCCGCCTCACCGGCTTCCGTCGAGGTGCTCGCCACCCCCATGGTGCGCAGGATGGCGCGGGAGCGCGGCATCGATCTTGGAACCATCAAGGGGAGTGGGCCGCGCGGCTGCATAAGGCCCGAGGACCTGGAGACGGTCGCTGCCGCCGCGCCTAGTGGGGCGGGGCCGGAGGAGCGGGTACCGCTGCGCGGACTGCGCCGGACCATCGCCCGAAACGTGACCGCCTCGCAGCGGACCACCGCTTTCGTGACCAGCATGGAGGAGGTGGACATCACCGAGATCTTTGAGATGCGGACGCGGGAGCAGGGAGAGGTGGAATCCCGCGGCACGCACCTTACCTTTCTTCCCTTCTTCATCAAGGCGGTGCAGCACGCCCTTAAGGAACATCCCCTCCTGAACGCCTCGATCGATGACGAGACTCAGGAGCTGGTCCTAAAACGGCACTACCATTTCGGTCTCGCGGTGGATACCCCCGAAGGACTCATGGTCCCGGTGATCCGGGACGTGGACAAAAAGAGCATCGTCGAGCTCGCCCAGGCGGTTCAGGAGCTGGGGCGCAAGGCGCGCGAGCGGAGCATAACGCTTGAGGAACTGAAGGGGAGCAGCTTCACCATCACCAACTACGGGCATTTCGGCGGCACCTTCGCGACACCCATCATCAACTGGCCCGACGTCGCCATCATGGGGTTCGGCCGCATCGTGGAACGCCCCTGGGTGCACCGCGGGGAGATCACCATCAGGAAGATCCTTCCCTTGTCACTCACCTTCGATCACCGCGCCACCGACGGGGCCGACGCCGCCCGTTTTCTCGGCAAGGTGCTCCGGTACCTGGAAGACCCCGCTCTTTTGTTTCTCGACTGCGGTTAGGAGCGATTACTGGGGGGCACCGACATCCCGAAGCGGGACGTGTAACCTCCACTCTTCTTTCAGTAGTCCCGGTAACTCATTGCCCGCCTCACCCGCTCTCGCGCCAGCAGATCGGCCGCCGTGCGGGGCAGGACCTTATCTCCCGCCGCCCTTTCGAGGGTAAGCCTCGTATTCCTCCTGATCCGCTCGCTTATTGCGGTGAAGGCATCCTGCTCGCTCCTGCCGGCGTACTCCATGGCCGCCATGATTACCCCTCCGGCATTGGCGATGAAGTCCGGCAGTACCAGGACGCCGCGAGCCTGCAGCTCCCTTTCTGCTTCTGGTGTTGCCGGGATGTTGGCCCCTTCCAGGACGAGACGGGCCTGGATCTTCCCGACGTTTCCCGCGTGGATCACGTCGGGGGTGGCCGCCGGCACCAAGATGTCGCAGGGGACGGCGAATATCCCGTCGCGCGGTAGCGCCTCACCCTTGCCGCAGTCGGCTACGCTCCCCCCTTGCCGCTTCACCTCGGTGAGCGCGGCGTGATCGAACCCCGCAGGGTGGTATACCCCGCCCCTCGAGTCCGATACCGCCACCAGAACCGCCCCCTTCTCGGCCAGGAACCGGGCGGCCGCCTTGCCCACGCTGCCGAAACCCTCGATTGCGACCCGTGCCCCCTCGAGATCGAACCCCGCGAAGCCCGCGGCCACCTCGGCACATTCGGCGATGCCGAACCCGGTGGCGCCGAGCCGGTCCAACGGGAGTCCGCCGATCTCTTCGGGCAGCCCGACCGAGCGACCCGTCTCGTCGCGTATCCAAGCCATGGCCGTCTCGTCGCACCCCATGTCGGGGCCGGGTATGTAGTCCGCGATGTCCCTGATCATCCGGGCGAAGACGCGGAAGATCCTTTCCTTGTCCGGGGCAGCGGGGGAAGCCAGGATACCGGCCTTGGCCCCGCCGTGCGGCAGTCCCGCCGCTGCATTCTTCAGGGTCATGGTCCGGGCCAGGCGGCGCACCTCGTCGAGGCTCACCGTAGGCGACATGCGGACGCCTCCCACCGCGGGGCCTAGTGCCGTGTTGTCGACGACCACGAAGGCCCGTAGCTCCTCCTTGGGAGAGTAGAGCTGGATGACACGGCAGGGGCCGAATTCGTCGCATGCTGTTTCTGTCATAGCGCACCTCGTAGGATATCGGACGGGCATGTGATGGAGGAAGAAGTGACGCTGATAATCTATCACGTGCGGCGGACGGCGCAACGACGCTGGCGCGTGTTGTCATATCGGAAACGACCCCTTGGATCTGTCACTTTCTGTTCCTGCCGCGACCTTCGCTCTGTGGTTGTTTTATTCAGTGAAAATGGTACAGTGAGGCGCAATCTTACTCAGAGGTCCCCGGGAATGGCCCACCCCTCCATAACCTGCCCGAACTGCGGGCAACCCACCGACGCCCGTTACGGCTCATGCCTTTGGTGCGGCGCCGCCCTCTCCCGTCCGGGAGGCGCGGTGCGTCGGGTGCTGTCTGGCGCTTCCGGTCCCGGTTCTGTCATCAACGGCATCATCGCGGCGAACGTCGTCTTCTACCTCCTGTCGCTTTTCCTGAGTAAAAGAACCGGCCTCGAGGGAGGGCTCTTCGGCTTTCTCTCCCCGGACCAGAACAGCCTGTTCCTTTTGGGGGCAACCGGTACCGTTCCGGTTTTCGAGATGGGACGCCTCTGGACCCTCATCTCCGCCAGTTACCTCCACGGCGGTCTTTTGCACATCCTCTTCAACATGATGGCGTTAAGACAGATCGGCCCCTGGGTGAGCGCCGAGTTCGGCACGAGCCGCATGTTCGTCATCTACACGCTAAGCGGCGTCGCCGGCTACGTGGCCTCCTGCTTTGCCGGTATTCCCTTCACCATCGGGGCCTCCGCCTCGGTCTGCGGTCTCATCGGAGCACTCTTTTATTTCGGCAAGAGCCGTGGCGGCAACTACGGCGCCGCGGTCTCCCGCGAGGTGAGCGGCTGGCTCATAAGCCTCGTCGTGTTCGGCCTCATCATGCCGGGCATCAACAACTGGGGCCACGGCGGCGGCATCGTGGGGGGCATCGTCGCCGCGAAGATACTTGGGTACCGCGAGCGGAGCCGGGAAAGCGCCGCCCACCACGCCATCGCCATCGCCTGCCTTATCGCGACCCTTGCCGTTCTCGCCTGGGCCGCCTTCCTCTCCCTCGCCTACCGCTTCCTCTAGCCCGTCCTTCCACCCAGTCGGCGACAGCCGTTTATCGTCGCTTGATCTGCCGTGTCGATTGGATCTGTCTAATGCGTAACTGCTTGTTTGCATGGATAAAATCCGGTATGGTATGACCAAATTTTTCGACGGGAGAGGCTATGAGCGTCCACGAAGTAAACCACCCCCTGGTGAAGCACAAGATTGGCCTGATGCGCGAGAGCGGCATCAGCACGAAGAAGTTCCGGGAACTCACCTCCGAGATCGCCTGCCTGCTCGCCTACGAGGCCACGAGAGACTTTCAGCTGGAGCCGCGGACCATTACCGGTTGGGACGGCAGTAAGTTCGAGATCCAGCAGATCAAGGGGAAGAAGGTCACCGTGGTCCCCATCCTGCGCGCCGGCATCGGTATGCTGGACGGCGTGCTCGACATGATCCCCAACGCCAAGGTGAGCGTGGTGGGACTCGCCAGGAACGAGGAAACCCTGGAGGCGCACACCTACTTCGAACGCTTCGTGACTAAACTCGACGAGCGCCTCGCCCTCATCATCGACCCGATGCTCGCCACCGGCGGCTCGATGGCGGCGACCATCGAGATGCTCAAGAAGAACGGCTGCCTCCAGATCCGCGTGCTCTGCCTCGTCGCCGCACCCGAGGGGCTGAAAAAGATCGCCGATGCGTACCCCGAGATCGACATCTACGTGGCGGCCATCGACGAGCGCCTGAACGAGCACGGCTACATCCTCCCCGGGCTCGGCGACGCCGGGGACAAGATCTTCGGCACCAAGTAGCACCCCTGCTGTCATCGAGCGGGGGTATCCCCTCCGTATCTTCCATTCCAAGTGAGGTTTTTGCATGTCCGAAGTAAAAGAACCGGTCTGGCGCCAGGCGCTTTCCGGAGCGCAGATCCTTTTTGTCGCCTTTGGCGCGCTGGTGCTCGTGCCGATCCTTACCGGCCTCAACCCCAGCATGGCGCTTCTGGGCGCCGGGGTCGGCACTATCATCTTCCAGCTCTGCACCGGGCGTGAGGTCCCCATCTTCCTCGGTTCTTCCTTCGCCTTCATCGCGCCGATCATCTACAGCGTGCAGACCTGGGGGCTTCCCGCCACCATGGGTGGGCTCTTCGCCGCGGGCTTTCTCTATCTTGCTTTCTCGGCCGCCATTTACCTGCGCGGCGCGGAATTCATCCACCGCATCATGCCGCCGGTGGTGGTCGGCCCGATCATCATGATCATCGGCCTTGGCCTTGCCAACGTCGCGGTCAACATGGCCATGGGCAAGACCGGCGACGGCAGCGCCGTTCTCGTCGACTATGACACTGCGCTCTTGGTCGCAGGCGTCTCGCTTCTCACCACCGCCCTCGTCGCCGTGCGCGCCCGCGGTATCTTCCGGCTGCTGCCGGTTCTCTCCGGCGTAGCGGTAGGGTACGTCCTTTCCATCTTCCTGGGGCTCGTCGACTTCGCCAAGGTCGCGGCGGCCCCCTGGATCCAGGTCCCCACCTTCGTGACGCCGCAGTGGAACTGGTCCGCCGTCCTCTTCATGGTGCCGGTCGCCCTCGCGCCAGCCATCGAGCACGTGGGAGACATCGTCGCCATCGGCGCGGTCACCGGCAAGGACTACACCGTAAAGCCGGGCCTGCACCGCACCATGCTGGGCGACGGCCTCGCGGTCTGCACCGCGGCCCTCGTAGGCGGCCCCCCGGTCACCACCTACGCCGAGGTTACCGGCGCCGTCATGATCACCCGCTGCTACAACCCGGTCATCATGACCTGGGCCGCAGGCTTCGCCGTCGTGATGGCCTTCTTCGGAAAGTTCAACGCCATCCTGCAGTCGATCCCGGCACCGGTCATGGGGGGCATCATGATGCTGTTGTTCGGCTCCATCGCCTCGGTCGGTCTCAACACCCTCATCCACGCCCAAGTCGACATGCACCGCCCGCGCAACCTGATCATCGTCTCGCTCGTGCTGGTCTTCGGCATCGGCGGGCTGTCCATCAATGTGGCCGGTCAGCACCTGCACGGTGTGAGCCTCTGCGGCATAGCGGCCATCCTGCTGAACCTGCTCCTGCCGAAAGGTGAGGCGGTCCCCATGGGGGGCGACGCCGACGAGGAGGAGCCGGAGACCGCGGTCTAGGCTTCCGGAAAATGTGTAACTGCGAGCGCCGGTCCCTGCATGAGGGGCCGGCGCTTTTTTTGCGCCGCATTCCCCTTTTCCCGTGCGTCATCAGGAGATTGCCAACGCCGCGAGGCCGGGTATACTCTCAGTCGCTTGAATTAGGATAAACTAATTTGGTGGCCGGCGCGCCTTTCCGCCGGAAGGAAGCGGACCCGGCGTCAGCCGGGCCTCATCAAAAAAGGAGGTCGTCTATGAAGGGGAACGAAAGGGTGATCGAACAGTTGAACGTGCGCCTGGCCGAGGAGCTCACCGCCACCAACCAGTACATGGTGCACGCGGAGATGTGCGAAAACTGGGGCTACAAGCGGCTCCATGCCGCGATCCGTGAGCGCGCCATCAACGAGATGAAGCATGCCGAGAAGCTGATCGAGAGGATCCTCTTTCTGGAGGGACGGCCGATCGTGAGCCGGCTCGACCCGATCCACATCGGCGGCGAGATCCCGAAGATGCACCAGTTCGACCACGCCCTGGAGGAAACGGCGATCCGCGGGTACAACGAGAGCATCAAGCTCGCCGTAGAGCTTGGCGACAACGGGACGCGGGAACTGCTGCAGTCGATCCTGGACCAAGAGGAGAGCCATATCGACGACATCGAGGCGCAACTGGACCAGATCGCCCAGATGGGGGTGCAGAACTACCTGGTGGATCAGGTGGGATGATTTCACGCGGGGGTAGCGCAGCGGGAGGGGGCGCCTGGAAGAGTCCAGGCGCCCTTTTTCATGCGAAGCAGCGTCAGGCCGGCGTCGCCCCCTTTTCCAGCTCGGCGAGCCGCCCCCGGAGCGCCTTTTCCTTCTGCCATCGCGCCGATACGTCGCGCATCACCGCCACGGTTCCGGCGATATTCCCCTCGGCATCCCTGATGATGGTCATGGAGAATTCGGTCGAGATGCGGGTGCCGTCCTTGCGCAGCGCGGGGGCGGCCAGGAGCTCTTTCGCATAGCGCGTGGAACCGGTTTCCATGACCCGGAAATATCCCTCCCAATGCCGCGCGCGCTGGTTCTCCGGGATGAAGATGTCGAGCGACTGCCCGATGGCTTCCTCAGCGCTGAAGCCGAGCATCTCCTCCGCTCCCTTGTTCCAGAGCCTGATCACCCCTTCCCTGTCTGAAAATATGATTGCATCGTTGCAATTCTGAACCAGCTGCCGGTGCAGTTCCTGATCGCCAAGCTGTGTCATGTCGACCTCCGTGGTAGTAAGACTTTCAGCCATACTAGCATACCCAAGCCTACCGTCGTTTTGACTTGAATCAAACAGACGAACCTTTTGCCGCATAAAAAGAAACCATTGGAGAACCTTCAGTTTGAATATTAAATATCAGTAATATTGAATACGCACCCTAAAGTACCGTGATCATCGTCCGATAGAATCCTCACCGACAGCGAACGCTGTTCTGTCCGGGAGGAGCAATGTTCACTAACAAACTAATACACAAGATTCTGGCGATCATTGGGATCAACCTGCTGGTAGGGATCACCATTGTCGGCTGCCTGGCGATCTGGCTCCAGTACAGCTCCAGCATGAAGCTGCAGGAGAAGAACAGCCGGACCATGTCCGCCGTTATCGTGGACGAGATTTCGGCCTTCATGATGAAGGACGACGCGAAGTCGGTGAAGAACCTCGCCAAGGTCGCCAAGGAGCAGAACTTCGGCTTCGACATCAAGATCTTCGACAAGGACGGCAAGGATTCCGAGACCGGAGCGATCAACAAGGACGTCACCCGAAGCCTCGCCGACGGGAAGCCGGTTGAAATCAGAGAGTCGACCGGGGGGATCCACACCCTGAGGATGGCGGTTCCCCTCCGTAACGAAGAGCGCTGCAAGCAGTGCCACGACGCGGGGGACAAGTACCTCGGCGCGGTGCAGCTCACCTCCTCGCTCGAGGACGGCTACCGCAGCGCCATAAAGATGATCACCATACTGGTTGCCGCAGGCTGCCTCTTCTTCGTCTGCATGATGCTCTGCATGTACGTCTTCTTCCAGAAAACAGTCATGCGCGACCTGCTCTTCTTCTCCGACAAGCTGAAAGATATAGCCCAGGGGGAAGGGGACCTCACCAAGGAGATCCCGGTCCGTTCGAACGACGAGATCGGCGACCTCGCCCGGCACATAAACCACCTCGTCAACAAACTGCGCGAAACGATCACGGTTCTTTACGAACTGGCCGAGCACATCTCTATCTCGCTTTGCCACGTCTCGAGCCGTGCCAGGAACACCGTGGCGTCGTCGGCCGAGCAGAAGGACCGCTCGGAGTCGGTGGCGGTCGCCACGGAGGAGATGGCGGCGACCCTAAACGTGGTGGCCGGGAACACCCATCAGGCGGCAGGCTTCTCCTCCGAGGTGGACGAGGCGGCAAGTCAGGGGATGGGCGTCGTGGACGGGGCGTGCAACTCCATCGTCCTCGTGAGGGAGAACGTGACCCAGACCCTCGACACGGTAGGGAGGCTGGAGGCCTCCTCCGCGCAGATCGGCGACATCATAAACCTCATCGAGGACATCGCGGACCAGACCAAGCTCCTCGCGTTGAACGCTGCCATAGAGGCGGCGCGGGCCGGTGAACATGGCCGCGGGTTCGCGGTGGTCGCCGACGAGGTCAAGATGCTCTCGGAGAAGACGGCAACGTCGACGAAGGAGATCGCCAAGATCATCACAAACATCCAGTCCGAAAGCCGCGAGGCGGCAAGGTCGATCGCCGAGGAACAGGAGCGGGTCGAGGACGGGGTGGCGAAGTCCATGGCAGCCAAGGAGTGCCTGGAGCGGATCCTTGGGCTCGCCGGGGAGACGGCGCAGCTCATCAACCAGATCGCCTCGGCGACCGAGGAGCAAAGCGCCACCACCAACGAGATCGCCGAAAAGATCCACGGTGTTTCAGGGTCGGCGTCGGCGGTGCACAAGGACATGCTGGAGAGCGACAAGGCGTTCACGGAGCTCACCCGTGTTGCCGAACAGATCTTCTCGACGGTAGGGAAATTCAGCGTCGGCAACAGGCACGACGAGATGAAGCGCATGGCGGCGGAACTCAGGGACAGCTTCATCGCGGTCATCGGCGAGGGAGTCGCCGCAGGGAGGATCAGCATGACCGACCTGTTCGACCGTAACTACAAGCCGATACCGAACACCACACCGCAGAAGTTCGCCACGGCGTTCGACGGCTTCTTCGATCGTTACATCTCGCCGGTGCAGGAGGCGATCCTCGGCCGCAAGGAATCCATCTTCTTCGCCATCTGCGTGGACGACCACGGCTACGTGGCGAGCCACAACCTGCGCTACTCCAAGCCGCTCACCGGGGACGCGGAAGTGGACAAGGTGAACAACCGGACCAAGCGCATCTTCGACGACAAGACCGGCCTCAAGGCGGCGCAGAACACCGAGCCGTTCCTGCTGCAGACCTACATGAGGGACACCGGCGAGATCATGAACGACATCTCGACCCCCATCATCCTGAACAACCGCCATTGGGGTGCCGTGCGCATCGGTTACCGCGCCGAATAAGGTCCAATCTCACTCCTTGATTCCATTCACAGGCCGTCTCCGGTGCATCGGGGCGGCCTGTCGCTTTTCACACCTCCCTTCGTTTGTTTTATTTTGGCGTAAGACGCGCTCCCGCTACCTCCCATCGCTTTGCCCGCTTCGCAGCCCGTTTTCATGGCGAGACTACCCTCTACTTTTTCCTGCGCCATAGCTGCCGCCGTAACGCACAACTCAGCCTAGTGGGCAGAATAGAAAGAGAAATCAGCGTCAAGACTTGAGGTCGCGTCACTCTTCAAATATCGACCACGGCGCGGGCAAACTCTCCGTCATACGCCGTGTTTGTTGTGCTTTCAGAGGCGAAACGATTTTTTATTGTTGACGTGAACGGCAACTTGAGATTAGATTGCATACTGTATACAATGCTTCTTGTGGGTACGTATCGATCGAACGAACGTTCGAAGATCTAAAATAGAGTTATACGGGTTTTTAGTTGACTCGCTGGGCCCTCTTGAGTAGAATCCGGTTCTACTTTTCCGGGGGAAAAGGCAAAAGCGCCGCTGGATAAGGAGCTTGCGCGGTGGCGAACTTGATTGCAACACCTTGTTATCTGTCAGCATTCAGCTGATTTAGTTGTAGACAACAAAACAAAACAGGAGGCAGATATGTCCGAGTACGGCACACTTCAAGACCGGGTACAATGCAAACAACTTTTGAACAAGGTCATGGCTCCCGAGCAGACCATTGAGTTCTTCAAGAACGGGATGAACCTTGGCTGGTCCGGCTTCACCCCGGCAGGCTACCCGAAAGTGGTGCCCATCGCCCTGGCTGACCACGTAGAGAAGAACAACCTGCAGGGCAAGCTGAAGTTCAACCTCTTCATCGGCGCTTCCGTCGGTGCGGAAACCGAAGACCGTTGGGCGACTCTGGACATGATCGACCGCCGCTGGCCGTACCAGACCGGCAAAAACATCGCAGCGGGCATCAACGCCGGCCGCATCCGCATGGGCGACAAGCACCTCTCCCTGTTCGCACAGGACCTGGGCTACGGCTTCTACACCAAGGACTCCGAGAGCGGCAAGCTTGACCTCGCCATCATCGAGGTTTCCGCCATCAAGGAAGACGGCTCCCTGGTTCCGACCTCTTCCTGCGGCGTCATCCCCGAGATCCTGATGATCTGCGACAAGATCATCCTGGAGGTGAACACCGGACAGCCATCCTTCGAAGGCATCCATGACCTCCTGACCCCGCTCACCCCGCCGAACCGCCAGATCTTCGGCATCACCCATGCCGGCGAGAGGATCGGTTCCACCTCGATCCCCTGCGATCCGAGCAAGGTCGTGGCCGTGGTCGAGTCCAAGCTGCGTGACCAGGGACGTGCCTTCGCCGAGCAGGACGACACCTCCGAGGCGATCGCGAACCACATCATCGACTTCTTCACCACCGAGGTGAAGGCGGGCCGTCTGCCGAAGAACCTGCTCCCGATCCAGTCGGGCGTCGGCTCCATCGCCAACGCCGTCATCGGCGGCCTGGCCAAGGGCCCCTTCAAGAACCTGACCGTCTACACCGAGGTACTCCAGGACACCATGCTTGACCTGTTCGACTCCGGCAAGCTCGACGCGGCCTCCTCCTGCTCGCTGTCTCTCTCGGCCAGCCCGGGCTTCCCGCGCTTCTTCGAGAACATGGACAAGTACTTCGACAAGATCACCCTGCGTCCGCTCTCGATCTCCAACGCACCTGAGCCGATCCGCCGTCTGGGTTGCATAGCCATGAACACCCCGGTCGAGATCGACATCTTCGCACACGCCAACTCCACCCTGGTCGGCGGTACCCGTATGATCAACGGCCTGGGCGGCTCCGGCGACTTCTTGAGGAACGGCTTCCTGAAGATGATGCACACCCCGTCTTCCCGTCCGAGCAAGACCGACCCGACCGGTATCTCATGCGTCGTGCCGCACTGCTCGCACATCGACCACACCGAGCACGACCTCGACTGCGTCATCACCGAGCAGGGTCTCGCCGACCTGCGCGGCCTCGCTCCGAAAGAGCGTGCCCGTCGCATCATCGAGAAGTGTGCCCACCCGGATTACAAGGCACAGCTCACCGAGTACCTCAACATCGCCGAGAAGGATTGCCTCGCGAGGAAGGTCGGCCACGAGCCGCAGCTTTGGGATCGCGCCTTCAAGATGCACCTCAACCTCGAGAAGAACGGCACCATGAAGCTGAAGAACTGGGACGTGAAGATCGACCTCTGCGAGGACTAAGAGTCCGCGGCAGATCGTTACCGCAGCAAGAGCGCCCCGCCGGGAAACCGGCGGGGCGTTTTTTTATTAGTTCGCCAAGCCCGCCAAGCCCGACTAGTCCGACTAGTCCGACTGGGGCGGCTGGGGCGGCTGGGGCGGCTGGGCGGTGGGCGGCTGGGCGGCTGGGGGGCTGGGGGGCTGGGGGGCTGGGGGGATGTGTAGAGGGGGGCGAGAAACTAGGAGCGTGCCTTCGGGTGGGCCTTGTCGTAGACCTCCATCAGCTTGTCGATGCTGACGTGGGTGTACTTTTGGGTGGTGGAGAGCGAGGCGTGTCCTAACAGCTCCTGGATCGCCCGCAGGTCGGCGCCCCCTTCGAGGAGATGGGTGGCGAAAGTGTGGCGCAGCGTGTGGGGGGAGACCTTGCGCATGGTGGCGATCAGCAGCATGTGGGCGTCGACGATGCGCGCTACGCTCCTTCTCGTCAGACGGCCGCCGCGGGCGTTCAGGATGAGCGGCTCGGAAGGTTGCGGGTTGCCGCGCTCCTCGAGGTAGGCGGTGAGCGCTTCCCGGGCGCAGGACCCGACCGGCACGATGCGCTCCTTCCCCCCCTTGCCCAGCACCCGTACCAGCGCCCCGGGAAGGTCCAGGTCGCCGACGTTCATCCCGGTGAGTTCGCTCACCCTGAGCCCGCAGGAGTAGAGCGTCTCCAGTACGGCACGGTCCCGGAGCGAGAGGACGTCCGCTCCGCGCGGTGCCTCGACGAGCGCCTCGACCTGGTCGATGTTCAGGTGAAAGGGGAGGCGCTTTTCCTTCTTCGGCGTACTGACCAACTCGGCGGGGTTTTTCTCCACCTGCCCCTCGCGCAAAAGGTAACGGAAGAGGGCCCTGATGGCGGAGAGCTTTCTGCCGATGGAACTCTTCGCGTGCCCCTTGTGCAGATGGGCGAGGTAGCGCCGGATGGCGAGGTGATTCACCTCCGCGAGGGAAAAGGTGCCGTGCGGATCTAGGAAAAGGGCGAACTGGTGGAGGTCGCTTCGGTAGGCGGCGAGGGTGTGCTGCGAGACGTTGCGCTCGTTTTCGAGGTAGCTGCAGAATTGCTCGATGGCCCGTTTCATGGTATGGGAATCTACCTCAGTGCGGTGGAACTTTACAACAGCTTTTGACGGGGAGGGGGCATGTACCAGGTGTCGCTGCAAAGGGTGGCGCGGTATGAACGGGAAGAGGTGGAAGAAGGACTCGCGCGCCTGCTCGAACCGTTAGGGGGGATGGAGCGTTACGTGAAGCCGGGCGAGCGGGTACTGATCAAGCCGAACCTCCTCTCGGCGAAGCCCCCTGAGGCGGCGGTCACCACCCACCCCGAGGTGCTGCGCGCCGTCATCCTCGCCGTGCAGCATGCAGGCGGCATCGCGCTCGTCGGTGATTCACCCGGCGTGGGAAGCGGCAGGCGCGTCGCCGAGCGCTCCGGCATGATGCGCGTCATCGAGGAGACCGGGGCGGAGTTCGTTCCCTTCGAGGAAAGCGCGACGGTCGGCGGAACGGGGACCTTCCGGGAGTTCGAACTCGCCCGCCCCTACCTCGAAGCGGACCGCCTGATCAACCTCCCGAAGCTGAAGACGCACGAGATGATGACCATGACCTGCTGCGTGAAGAACCTTTTCGGCGCCGTGGTCGGGACCCGGAAGGCGGCCTGGCACCTGAAGGCGGGGGCGGACAAGGAACTCTTCGCGCGGATGCTTATCGAGGTATATATGCTGCGCGAGCCGGACCTGAACATCGTCGACGCGGTGGTGGCGATGGAGGGGGACGGGCCGGGTAGCGGGGACCCCTGCGAGGTGGGGCTTTTGATGGCGGGGGACAACGCGGTGGCCGTGGACCAGGTCGCCGCCGAGGTTGCGGGGATCCCGAAGAAGCTCCTCTACCTGGAGAGCGCCGCGCGCAACATGGGGCTCCCGGGATCCAAGCGGGAGGAGGTCGCCGTCACCGGTGCGGACCCCGCGACTGCGCTCGCGCGCCCCTTGCGCCTTCCCCATCTCTCCGACGTCCAGTTCGGCCTGCCCCGGTTTTTGAAAAACCGGCTGCGTCACCAGTTCACCTCGCGGCCCGAGGTGGCGCCTGAGAAGTGCGAACTCTGCGGCATCTGCGTCAAGGCGTGCCCCCCGGAGGCGATCCGGGTGCAGGGGGGACGGCTGCGCTTTGACTACCAGCGCTGCATCCGCTGTTTCTGCTGCCGAGAACTCTGCCCCCATGCCGCGCTCACCTTGAAAGACGGCTTCCTCCTTCGGCTCATGAAGAAGTCGGGGCGCTCCCTCTAGGGGGCGGGTTGACAGGGGAGGGGGGCACCATTATATTTTTGCCATCCTCCGGGATGCACACAGCGAGGGATGCAAATCCAACAGGGAAAAGGAGATCACGCATATGTGGACCAATTTCTACATGATCCGTCCGGTGACCCACTGCAAGGAAGGCTGCCCTAGTTGGCCCGCCGGGTAAAAGCGGCGGGCGGATCGCACACGGAAAAGCCCCCCGGTAATCACACGGGGGGCTTTTTGTTTGCCCGGCCTTCATCCCGCCGCGCTAAACACTAGGCTCCCCGGCCCGATATGCAGTGGCGGGGAGGGCGCCCCTTCCTGCAAAGCCGCCAAAGGTGCCCTTTGGATTGACAAGTGTGGAGAATTCCGCTATTCTGCGCACCTGTGCGTACGCCCGCTACCCCAGCTAAAGGTATTGAATGATTAAAGTCACCCTGCTCATACTCGCACTTTTGTTGCCTTGCACCGCCCTTGCGGCACCCGCGCTACCGGCGCCGGGTTCCGGGCGTGCGGAACTTCAGACGCAGCAACTCGCCTCCGCCGACCTCGCCCTTTCCAAGGGGCTCGGCCTCACCGCCGCCGATTTCCAGGATGATGACGATCTTACCGATGACCCGGACGACTTCGAGCTGAAGCTCCCCGAGATGGAGCTGCCGGATTCCGACATCCCCCTTACCTTCAATTCCAAGGTCGAATATTTCACCCGTTACTTCCAGGGACCCGGTCGGGGCGCCTTCGCCAAGTGGCTTTCCAGGAGCGAGCGCTACATCCCGATGATGAAGACGGTGCTCAAGAAGGAGGGGCTTCCCGAGGACCTGGTCTACCTTGCCATGATCGAAAGCGGCTTCCTGCCGCACGCGGTCTCCGTGGCGGCCGCGGTGGGCCCCTGGCAGTTCATGCCGGCCACCGGCAAGCGTTATTCCCTGCGCATCGACTACTGGATGGACGAAAGGCGCGACCCCCTGAAGGCGACCGTCGCCGCGGCGCTCTATCTGAAAGAACTTTACGCCCTCTTCAACAACGACTGGTACCTCGCCGCAGCCGGGTACAACGCGGGCGAGAACAAGATCCTGCGCGCCATCAACATGTACAACACCCGGGACTTCTGGGAAATCTCCAAGGGGAGCTACCTGGCCCGGGAGACCAAGGACTACGTGCCGAAGCTTCTGGCCGCCGCGATCATCGCCAAGGAGCCGGCGAAATACGGTTTCGCCGACGTCGCCTATCTCCCCCCCATCGACTTCGACCAGGTTTCCGTCCCCACGCGCACCGACCTCGACGTGATGTCCAAGGTCTGCAACGTGCCGATGCAGAACCTCCGGGAGCTGAACCCGGAACTGCGCCGCGGCACCACGCCGCCGGACTACCCGGGGTACCTTCTGAAGGTCCCAAAGGGGAGCGGCGCCACCTGCCAGGAGGCGTACGCCAAGATCCCCGAGGGGGAGCGCTTTGTCGAGCGCGTGAAGAACGTCCAGTACCGGGCGAAGAAGCGCGACACCCTGGATTCCATAGCAAAACGCTTCAAGACCACGCCGCAGGCCATCGCCGAGCTGAACAACCTGGGCAAGAAGAAACTCAAGTTGCACGGCAAGGTGCTGACCGTGCCGGTGCAGCTGGCCTCGGCCGACGTTGCCTCCCATGCCGCGAAGCCGCCCCATGTCGAGGCTAAGGCTGAAGTAAAGGCCGAGGCGAAGGCCGAGCTCAAGGCCGAGGTGAAGGAAGTCCACAAGTACTACACCGTGAAAAAGGGAGACACCCTGACCTCGCTCGCCAGGAGGTTCAACGTCACGGCCCGCCTGCTCTCGGCCTGGAACAACCTGAAGACCAGGGTCGCCCTCAAGCCGGGCAAGCGCATCATCGTGGCCAAGTACCAGAAGAAGGGGAGCCTGGCCAAGGACGAGGGATAGGCCCAGTCCGTCGCACTGCAGCACCTACAACCACCTGACCCGCACCACGAAAGGATAAATCAGCCGATGTACAACCTTCTCATTTCCGCAGGCGCAGCTGTCGCAGTTTTCCTCATCGTTTCCCTCGCCGCCGGCTTCCAGTACTGGTGGGCCGCGCTTTTGGGCGCCATGATCGTCTTCACCGCCTGCTTCGTCCTCATCGCCCGCAGCGTGACGAAAAAGCTCGAGGTTCTCATGGAGGGGGCCATGAAGGATATCCAGGCGCAGCGCTTCGAGAAGGGTATTCGCGACCTGAAGTCCGCCCTGCGCTACGCGAAGTGGCAGATCTACGTGGAGAGCCAGATCAACTCCTCCATCGGCATGGTCTACTTCGTGCGCCGCGAGTTCGCCACCGCGTTCCCGTACCTGGAGAAAGGGTTCTTCAAAAACTGGGTCACCATGGGGATGCTCGGCGTCACCTACATGAAGCGCAACAAGCACGACAAGATGAAGGAGACCTTCGACAAGGCGATCATGGCGACCCCCAAGGAGTCGCTCCTCTACGCCCTCTACGCCTACTGCTTGAACGAGATCGGCGAGAACGTGAAGGCGTGCGAGATCGCCGCCAAGGGCTTGTCGAAGCTCCCCGGCGACGAGAACCTGAAGCTCAACCTGGAGCTTCTGCGCGAAGGTAAGAAGATGAAGATGAAGGGGTACGGCGAGATGTGGCTTCAGTTCCACCTGGAGAGCCTGGCCGCGATCCAGAAACAGCAGATGGCCGCCATGGGCGGCCGGCGCCGTATCATCAGAAAATAGCTTGTAAAGATATCCGAAAAATGCAATATTGGGCTGTTTTTTTAAGACGGGCTTCTCTGCTCGTCTTTTTATTTGTGACGAGCCAAAGATAAAGGAGCAGTAAAACATGCAGGAGAAGATCAGAAACATCGCCATCATCGCCCACGTCGACCACGGCAAGACCACCCTCGTGGACGCCATGCTGAAACAGTCCGGGGTGTTCAGGGAGAATGAGGCGATCACCGAGCGCGTGATGGATTCCAACGACCTGGAGAAGGAGCGCGGCATCACCATCCTCGCCAAGAACCTCTCCATCCACCACGGCGACTACAAGATCAACATCGTCGACACTCCGGGCCATGCCGACTTCGGCGGCGAGGTTGAGCGTGTACTGAAGATGGTCGACTCCGTGCTGCTTCTGGTGGACGCCCTCGACGGGCCGATGCCGCAGACCCGCTTCGTACTGAAGAAATCCCTCGACCTCGGCCTCAAGCCGATCGTCGTCATCAACAAGGTCGACCGCCCTGGCGCGCGTCCTGCCGAGGTCGTCGACATGGTGTTCGACCTCTTCTGCGAACTGCAGGCCTCCGACGCCCAGCTCGACTTCGCAATCTGCTACACGAGCGCCAAGATGGGTTACGCGATGCGCGAGATGGAGCATCCCTCCGACAACATGGAGCCGCTCTTCGAGCTCATCAAGGACAACGTTCATCCCCCCGAGGGGAACCCGGACGCACCCTTCCAGCTCCTCGTCACCAACATCGACTACAACGACTACATCGGGCGCATCGCCACCGGCAAGATCTTCAACGGCAAGGTGGCCTCCGGTGAAACCGTCGCCCTCATCAAGCGCGACGGCACCATCTCCAAGGGGCGCGTCACCAAGCTTCTGGGTTACGAAGGGCTGAAACAGGTTGAAATCGCGGAGGCCTTCACCGGCGACATCGTCACCATCGCGGGCTTCACCGAGGTGGGGATCGGCGAGACCCTCGCCGCTGCCGACAACCCGATGCCGCTTCCCTACGTGGCGATCGACGAGCCGACCCTCTCCATGAACTTCATCGTCAACTCCTCCCCCTTCGCCGGCCGCGAGGGTAAGCTGGTGACCTCGAGGAACATCCGCGAGCGTCTGGACCGCGAGCTTAGGACCAACGTCTCGCTGAGGGTCGCCAACACCGCGAACGCAGACACCTTCCAGGTCTCCGGGCGCGGCGAGCTGCACCTCTCCATCCTGATCGAGAACATGCGCCGCGAAGGCTTCGAGATGGCGGTCTCCAAGCCCGAGGTCATCATGCGCATGGTGGAGGGCGTGAGGCACGAGCCGATGGAATACCTCGTGGTGGACGTCCCCTCCGAGTACCAAGGTGCCATCATCGAAAGGATGGGTCCCAGGAAGGGCGAGATGGTCTCCATGAACCCGATGGGGGAGACGGTGCGCCTCGAATTCATCGTCCCCGCTCGCGGCCTGATCGGCATCAGGGGCGAGTTCCTGACCGAGACCCGCGGCACCGCTGTGATCACCCATACCTTCCACAACTACGCCCCCTACAAGGGTGAGATCCCGGGCCGCAAGAACGGCGTCCTCATCGCCATGGAGCAGGGTGAGACCACGGCCTACTCGCTCGACGCGCTGCAGCCGCGCGGCATCCTCTTCCTCGGTGCGGGTGTCGAGGTGTACGGCGGCATGATCATCGGGCAGCACGCGAAAGACAACGACCTCGAGGTCAACCCCTGCAAGGGTAAGAAGCTCACCAACGTGCGCGCCTCCGGCAGCGACGATGCCATCAAGCTCACGCCGCCGCGCAACCTCACCCTGGAGCAGGCGCTGGAGTTCATCGACGAGGACGAACTGGTAGAGGTGACCCCTGTCTCCATCCGCCTGAGGAAAAAGGAACTCGATCCCACCAAGCGCAAGCGCGCCGGCAGGGCCTGATCCAAGCACCCCCGCAGCCGGACCACGGCTGCGGGGCTTTCACGAATTCACCGACCGGAGGAGACACCATGCACTCTCGTTCCCTGCGTTACCTGGGCCTTTTCGCCGCGCTCTCCCTGATCAGTGCCTGCGCCTCGACCCCGGCGCCGGTGAAGACGCCCGAGACCTACTTCAAGGAAGGGGAGACCGCTTACGCGTCCCGCAACTACGAGGAGGCCATCAACCAGTTCAAGAAGGTGAAGGAGAGCTACAGCTCCCCCGAGCTTTCGGCAAAGGCCGAGCTGAAGATCGCCGACGCCCACTTCGAAAACGGCGCGTTCATCGAGGCTGCCGCGGCCTACGAAGACTTCCGCAAGCTCCATCCCGGCAACGAGAAGGCGCCCTACGCGCTGTTCCGGCTAGCCCTCAGCAACTACAACGAGATCACCGGGATCGACACCGACCAGACCGCCGTGAAGAACGCGGTGCACTACTTCCAGGAGTTCCTGGCCCAGTACCCCGCTTCCGAGTACGTGCCGCAGGCCAAGGAGAAGCTGGCCGACTGCCGTGCGAAGCAGCTTGCCTACGAGAACTACGTCGGGAATTTCTACGTGAGGACGAAGAAGTACGCCTCGGCGATCAAGCGTCTCAACGAGGCGCTGCAGCGTTTCTCCGGAGAGCCGGGGCTGGCCGACACCTTGGTCAACCTCGAGCAGGCGTACCGGAAATCGGGAGATACGGCGAAGGCGGAGGAGATACAGAAACGTCTTGACACCGAGTACCCCGCGCGGCTGCGCGAGGCGAAGGGGGCAGGGAAGTCGAGTAAGGGTGACCGGGGCGAAGAGCTCCCCATGATCATCTTCAAGGACGCGAAGTAAGAAGGGAGATGAGGCGCGCCTTCCGTGCGGAGGGCGCACCCTGTTTCTGGGCGCCGGCTCAGGCCACCAACTGGTGCTGCTTGTTGCCGGCACCGCCATTTTTGCGCCCTTTTTTCTGGCGGTACATCCTCTGGTCGGCGAGGCGCCATGACGCCATGAGTTCATCGCCGTTTTGTGCGGTGGCAGCACCAATGGAGAGGCTGAGCGGATGCGGAGCGTGCCCTTCGTTACTCTGGGCCAGCTGCTGCTGGAGCCGCTCCATAGCCTCGCGCAGGGCCGTCTCATCGGTGTTCGGGAGCAGGGCCGCGAACTCGTCGCCCCCAACACGCGCCACCACATCCTCGCGCCGGAAGGCGTTTTTCAGCACCTCGGCGGCGTGTTTCAGGAGTTCGTCCCCGGCCGCGTGCCCCTGCTGGTCGTTGGTCTCCTTGAGACGGTCGACGTCGGCCATGACGATGCTCACCGGGAACTTCCTCCCTTTCTTCAGCCGCTCCAGTTCTTCATCGAAATAGGCGCGGTTGTAGATGCCAGTCAGGATGTCGTGACTGCTCAGGTAACGCAGCTTCAGCTCGGCCTGTTTTCTTTCCGAGATGTCGAGGAGCGCCCCGACCACACCACCGGAGCTGGTTCCCGGCTTTTTGAAGCTTGCACTGTAGAAGATGACGTCCCGGTGCTCGCCGTCGGCGCAGGTGATGGTCCCTTCGAAGCTGCGCGGGCCGCTTCCTGCTTCGGCGGCCTCCTCGCCCCTGTTGTACAGGGCGGCCAGGTCCGGCGGGAGGATGTCGTAGATGCTCTTGTTGACGTTTTCACCCCGCTTGATGCCGATCTGCTCCTCGAAGGCCTTGTTGCAGCCGAGGTAGAGGCCGTTGGGGTCGTTGTAGAAGATCGGGGTGGGTAGGGTATCGATGAGGACCTGGATGAAGTCCAGCTTCTCCTTCAGCTCCTCCTCGTGACGCCGGCTCTGCTGGCGCAGGGCCGCTTCCGCTATCGAGCGCTGCACCGCCGGGACCAGGCGGGTCAGGTTCCCCTTGAGCACGAAGTCGTCGGCGCCGGCGCGGATGGCGGCAGCGGCGGCCTCCTCCCCGACCTTCCCGGAGATCATCAGGAAGGGGATGTCGGAGCCCTTTTCCTTGAGGATCTGCAGCGCCTGCAGCCCGGAAAAGCCGGGCATGACGTAGTCGCAAACGACCACGTCCCAGGACGCACTCTCGAGGGCCTCGATGAGTCCTTGCGCGTTGTCCACGCGCCGGGAGTGCACGTCGAAGCCTCCCTGCTCGAGCTGTATCACGATTAGCTGGGCGTCGTCCGGTGCGTCTTCTACGATCAGGACCCTGAGCAGTCTCTTCATAACCTTTTTCTCCGATAAAACAGGGGATTGGGTCGCCGGGCACCCTGGAAGTGTAAACTATGGCGGCGCAAAGGCAAGTCCCGTGCCGGATGGTGAGAACGTCCCCATGTGAGCGGGAAGGTGGGCGTCGCGCGCTCTGCGCGCTGCTCATGAAGATCGCATCGGCAGGAACGGTCGCGACTAAAGAAATTAATTTTTTATCATTATTTTTGTGTGACGCAACCTCTCACGGTAATTAATTTTGCGCGGGGTCATCGTCGCCGCAGGTGGTTGCCCGGAAAGTCCCAATGAGAAGATCTGCCGCCGCGGTCGTCACGCGGATCGAGGCCACGCCGTTTCTCATTATGGCGGCAGGCGACCGTTTCTAAAGGAGCAGGTGATGAAGCATTTTTTTTTCGCTACTACGGCGAAGGGGGTTGAAGAAGCCCTAGGAGGCGAGCTCGTCCGCCTGGGTCTCCCCGATGTGCGTGTCGAGAGCGGCGGCGTCAGTTTCGGCGGCGGCATGGAGGGGGCCTACCGGGCGAACCTCTGGCTGCGTACGGCAAGCCGGGTCCTCATGACCCTGGCGGAATTCCCCTGCCAGACACCCGAGGAGCTCTACCGCGGCGTGCGCTCCCTCCCGTGGGAACGCTTCCTGACCCCCGCCCAGACCCTCGCCGTCGACTGCAACCTCAGGGACTCGACGATGACCCACTCCGGGTTCGTGGCGCTGAAGACCAAGGACGCCATCGTCGATGCGCAGAGGGAGAGCTTCGGCAGCCGTCCAAGCGTCGA
Organism: Geomonas ferrireducens; assembly: GCF_004917065.1. Classification (NCBI taxonomy): domain Bacteria; kingdom Pseudomonadati; phylum Thermodesulfobacteriota; class Desulfuromonadia; order Geobacterales; family Geobacteraceae; genus Geomonas; species Geomonas ferrireducens. Next base: position 603,310 of record NZ_SSYA01000001.1, on the reverse strand, counting down.
CACCAAGGATCCCGACCTGCGCGTCAACGTCCGGCTTTTCAAGGACCGCTGCACGGTGAGCCTCGACCTTTCCGGGGAGCCGCTGGATCGTCGCGGCTACCGGCTGGATCGGCACGAGGCGCCGCTGAAGGAGAACCTGGCCGCCGCCCTCGTCGAACTCTCCGGCTGGGACGGCAGCACCCCGTTCGTCGATCCGATGTGCGGGACCGGCACCATCGCCATCGAGGCGGCCATGAAGGCGCTCCGCATCCCGCCGGGGCTGAACCGCCGTTTCGGTTTTGAGCGTTGGCAGGGGTTCGACCGTGCGGCCTGGCGCGCCATAGTGGACGAGGCGAAAAACAGCATCCTGGAGCGGCTCCCGGCGCCGATCCAGGCGAGCGACCTCTCCCACTCCGCGGTCAACATGGCAATCCAGAACGCGCGGCGCGCCGGGGTGCTCGAACATCTCACCCTGGGACAGCTCCCCATGGCGGAGCTGTCGCCCCCTCCCGGCCCGGGCGTGCTGATCATGAACCCGCCCTACGGCAAGAGGCTCGGCGAGCAGGAGGCGCTGCGTCCCCTGTACCGTGAGATCGGCGACACGCTGAAGAAACGCTGCCAGGGGTACACCGCCTACCTCTTCACCGGGAACCTCGACCTCGCCAAGGGGGTCGGACTCAAGGCATCGCGGCGGATGGTGCTGTACAACGGGCCGATCGAGTGCCGGCTTCTAAAGTATGAGATGTACGAGGGGAGTGCCCCACTGTCATTAAAATAGAAGCTTGACACGCTAATCCTTTTACTATATGTTTTAATTTCGCTTTTCGGGCCTATAGCTCAGTTGGTTAGAGCTACCGGCTCATAACCGGTCGGTCCCAGGTTCGAGTCCTGGTGGGCCCACCACCTTACAAATTAGGATGATGTGGGGATGCCCTTAAAGCACCTGGTCAGACGAAAAAATACACTTCAAGTGGGGAGAAAGAGTGCACACCAAGCGGTTGCACTCTTTTTCTTTTGAGCGCGATGATAACTCCGAAAGTTTCAGATCTTGTTGGAATTACAGGCAAAATTGCTCCAGCGCACTTCGCGGAATCCTGGGACAACGTAGGCCTGCAGCTGGGGGACCCGGTCTCCCAGGTTTCCCGGATCATGGTGGCGCTGGATCCCGGTCGCCCCGCCATCGAAGCAGCCATCGAAGCCCGCTGCCCGCTCCTCATCACGCATCACCCTTTCATCTTCTCCCCTCTGAAAAAGATCACGGCGGCCGACGAAACCGGTCGTCTCACCATGCTGGCCCTCAAGAACGACCTCTCCATCATCTCCCTGCACACGAACCTCGACATCGCCCAAGGGGGCGTCAACGATCTCCTCGCCGCCCGTCTCGGCATCGTAGGGGCGCAGCCGCTCAAGATCACGGGAGTCGAGGAGCACGCGAAGATGGTGCTGTTCGTGCCGAAAGGTTTCGAGGATAAGCTGCTGCAGGCGCTTGCCCCGTTCATGCCCCTTGTCGGAAACTACCGCGACTGCTCGTACCAGAGCGAGGGGGCCGGGCGCTTCACCCCGCTTGACGGGGCGAACCCCTACGTAGGGGAGGTGGGGGCGGGACACGTCGAGCCGGAGAGCCGTCTCGAGTTCCTGATCATGAAGGATAAGATAAGCGCCGCCGTGGCCGCGCTGAAGAAGGCGCACCCCTACGAGGAGCCGGCATACGACCTGTATCCGGTGCTGAACCAGGGAGCGCCGCGGGGACTTGGGCGCATCGGAACCCTTCCCGAGCCGGTTGAGGCGGGAGTGTTCGCGGGCTTCGTGCGGGAGCGTCTCGGCGCCGCCGGCGTCCGCCTGGTGGGGGAAGCCGGGCGGCAGGTGAAGAAGGTCGCCGTCTGCGGCGGGTCCGGCGTTTCGCTGCTGCACGAAGCGGCGCGCAAGGGAGCCGACATCCTGGTGACCGGCGACGTCAAGTATCACGAGGCGCGCGAGGCCGAGGCGCTCGGCGTGGCGCTGCTCGACGCGGGACATTTCGCCACCGAGCGGATCATGGTCGAGGGATTTGCCGCGCAGTTGAGGGGGGCGCTTGCCGCGCGTCGCCTGGAGGCAGAGGTAATCGAGTACCAAGGAGAGCGGGAGCCTTTCGCGTTTTACTGAAGGCGTCGCTCTTTAGCACATAAAAAGGTAGTTGGGGAGGCGGAATTTGCGTAACAAACTGAAGGCGTTATACGAACTGCAGGAGATCGACCTGAGGATCGACGGGCTGGACGGGGAGAAGGCCCAGCTTTTGAGCGAGGCGCAGGCCCTTGAGGCGAAGCTGGCCGAGGCACGCGAGAAGATCGCAGCCAAGCGCGAGGAGGTACAGGCGCTTGAGGAGGAGAAGGGGGCGCTCGACGCCAACCTTGCCTCCGAGAACGAGAACATCACCCGTTCCGAGACGCACCTCAAGGAGATCAAGACGCAGAAGGAGTACCAGGCGGTCTCCAAGGAAATCTCCACCGCTAAAAAGCAGATCACCGAGCTCGAAGAGCAGATCCTTCAGAAGATCAACGCCATCGACGAGACAAACGGTGAGATAACCAAGCGCGAGGCCGAACTGGTCGAGCTGGAGGGGAACGTCGCCACACAGCAGGCTGAGCTGCAGCAGAAGGTCGAGGCGCTCGAGGGGGGCATCTCCAAGGACGTAGTCGTCCGCGAGGCGACCGTGAAGGTACTCCCGGCGAACGTGATGAAGCGTTACAGCAAGCTGCGCGACCAGCGCAAGGGTGTGGCCGTGGTTGAGGCCAAGGAAGGTAACTGCATGGGGTGCAACATGCATCTTCCGCCGCAGCTCTACAACACCCTGTTCCGTGCTGACGACGTCATCACCTGTCCGCACTGCCAGCGCATCCTCATCATGAAGCAGGAAGTGCAGGACTAGAAACCCGTTCGGCGTTCAACGTTCAACGTTCGATGGGGATCTGTACCTTGTTCGTCGGGGGAGGCGCGGCGTCGTCACCCAAGTGATGATCAAGGGGGAGAGTCCGGCGAACGTTGAACGCAGAACGTTGAACGGAATAAAGATTTTGGCCGGAGCAGACCAGATGGCCGCTGTCCACCGTAGCTTCGGCGAAGGTGGAGGGAGGAAAGTCCGGGCTCCACAGGGCATGGTGCTGGATAACGTCCAGCGGGGGCAACCCCAGGGATAGTGCCACAGAGAGAAGTCCGCCATCTGAAACCATAGCTTAAGGGGGCTAGCCCCCCGAAGCCTTGGCGAAGGGGGGTAAGGGTGAAAGGGTGAGGTAAGAGCTCACCGGGTTCGGCGGCGACGTCGGATGCCAGGTAAACCCCACCAGGAGCAAGACCAAATAGGGAAGCGTTAAGGGCGGCCCGTCCGTGCTTCCGGGTTGGTTGCTTGAGGGCGCCGGCAACGGTGCTCCTAGATGAATGACCATCGCCCGTCTCCGGGTAACCGGTTGCGGGAACAGAACCCGGCTTACGGGCTGCTCCGGCCAAAAAAACCTAAAAAACGTTCTACGTTCAGCGTTCTACGTTCTACGTGAAAACCAACGACATCGGGCTTGCTCCTTGTGTTGATGCCATTTTTGCGGTGCGTGGACCTAGAGGTGAAAACGTAGAACGTAGAACGTAGAACCTAGAACGTAGAACCTAGAACGTAGAACATTCAGTTAAAGAAGCAGGGCCTTCCGCACCGTCGGACGGCTTTTTTTATATTCAGGGGAAGAGGTTCAAGGTGAGCTGCTGGAACGATGAGTGGCAGGAGAGGGTAGGTAGCGTGACGGCGGCCTTCGAGCGCCTCCCCGACGCCGAACGCAAGACCATGAAGGGGCTCGCCCGCGGCATGGTGGCACACAAGGAGGCGATGCAGAGAATCGTCGCCCAGGTCGACGCCGCCGGCTCCTGCGCCGGATGCGGCGGGGCCTGCTGCGTCAGCGGCAGGTACCACTTCGGCGCCGCCGACCTCCTCGTCTACCTCGCCACGAAGCGCCCCCTCTTCGCTCCGCGCTTCGAAAACGGCCTATGCCCCTTCCTGGGCGAGGGACAGTGCCTGATCCCGGCGGGATACCGCCCCTTCAACTGCATCACCTTCAACTGCGACCTGATCGAGGAACGGCTGTCGCAGGAGGAGGTTGCCCGCTTCTACGGCATGGAGCGGGAACTCAAAAAACTCTACACGGAGATCCGTTCCCTGTTCCCGACACGGAGCATGGACGGCCCTCTGCTTTAGCCAAGAGAAGGAGAAGAAATGGCGACAACCATCAACGACATCGTGCTCGCGCACATCGAGAACAAGCCGGCCTTTTACGCGCGCATCGAAGACATCGTCCAGGACGTCAAACCGGGGTGGTGGCAGGTGAAACTCCTGGTGCTCACCGTGCCGCTCCAGGTCTACACCTGGATACTCGACGAAAGCCAGGTGAACGGCGCCCCCTTCACCATGTCCGGTACGCCGATCATGCTTGAAAAAATCGTCTCCCCGGAGCCTCCGGAAAAACCGCTCGACCCCGTGGAAAAGGGGGGGGGCGAGAAAAAGGGGAACGTGGTCTCCCTCTTCGACAGGAAAAAGAACCAGTAATGCCGCACCATTCCGGGCGGGGCCATAACGGCCCCGCCCGATGCGTTTCTCCCTCCGTCTCTTCCGTACGCCCTTTAATGGAACCGGGTTCACGCCGACTTCTTACCACTTCTTCCCACCACTTCTTACCCCACCCGTTAAACCATCGGAAAACCTCCCAAAAATTCCCTATTTGTCTCTAATTTTGCCTTGACATAGGTCCTTGCCTCCCGTATAGTTCGTGCACGAAAGTGGTATGTAGTGGTATAAAGTGGCAACAAGTGCCGGGGAAACCATGTTCAGAGGAAAGTTCGACACAACCATCGACGCCAAGGGGCGCACCAGCATTCCCGCGAAATTCCGCGAGGTTCTGGTGGAGGCCTTCGGCGACGAGCGCTTTTTCCTCACCAAGTCGAGCCCGGTTCGACTCGGCGAGGGGCAGGTGTGCTACGGACTGACCATCTACCCCTACCGCGAATTCCTCGCCCTTGAGGAGCGGCTCAAAAACGGGGCCGGCCTCGGGCTCTCCGTCGAGGCGCTCGCCGCTGTGCGCCGCACCATCCTGGTCCCGGCGGTCGAATGCACCGCGGACAAGCTCGGGCGCATCCTGGTTCCCAACGACCTGAGAAAGACCGCGCAGTTGGAGCGCGAACTTCACTTCGTCGGCATGCAGAACAAGGTCGACATCTACAGCCAGTCCGTCTGGGCACAGGTGTGCGCGAAGGACGAACAGAACTTCCCGGTCGATTCGGCCGCGCTCGCGGAGCTCGGCCTCTAGATGCCGGATTTTCATCACATATCGGTCCTCCCGGAGGAGGTGCTCGGGCTCCTCGAACCGAAAACCGGGGGGGTGTACGTGGACGGGACCCTCGGTGGCGCAGGCCACGCCGGACTCATCCTCACCGCGAGCTCCCCGGAGGGGAGGCTCATCGGCTTCGACCGGGACGCCGAGGCGATCGCGGTGGCCAGGGAGCGCCTCTCCCAGTTCGGCGACCGGGTCAGCATCTTCCAGAGGAACTTCTCCTCCATCGCCGCCACCCTGGCCGAGATCGGGGTGGATGCCATCGACGGTTTCGTGCTCGACCTCGGGGTCTCCAGCCATCAGCTCGACAAGGACGAGCGTGGTTTCAGCTTCCAGACCGACGCCCCGCTTGACATGCGCATGGACCGCAGCTCCGGCCCGAGCGCGGCGGACCTGGTGAACACCCTCCCCGAGGGGGAGCTGAACCGCATCATCGCCGAGTACGGCGAGGAGCGCTGGGCGAAGCGGATCGCCTCCTTCATCGTGAAGGCACGCGAGGAGAACCCGATCGAGACCACGCTGCAGTTGGTCGACATCATCAAGGGGGCCATCCCGAAGGCGAAGTGGGAGGAACGGCTGCACCCGGCGACGAGGACCTTCCAGGGGCTGCGCATCGCGGTGAACGAGGAGTTGAAGAGCCTTGAGGACGGCCTTGCCGACCTTTTGAGGCTCCTGAAAAAGGGTGGACGCGGTGCGGTGATCTCCTTCCATTCGCTGGAGGACCGCATCGTCAAGGAAGCGTTCCGGGGCGCGAGTGCCGGTTGCACCTGCCCGAAGGAGCTCCCGATCTGCATCTGCAGCCGCACACCGCAGTACCGGCTGCTGAGCAAAAAGGCTATCAAGGCGGGGGACGAGGAACTGAAGGCGAACCCGCGGTCCCGCAGCGCACGCCTTAGAGGCATCGAGAAGATTTAAAGAAGAGGGTAGATCTATGGCACAGAGCAAAGTCGCCTACGGCAAAGTCGCCGCACCGGCACGTCCCGGGGTTGCGGTAAGGGAAAACTGGATCAGCTTCCGTTACCTCACGGGGGTCATGGTCCTGCTTACCCTGGTTTCCATCTTCCACGTCTGGTCCAGGGTAGAGGTGATCGACCTGAACCTGAGGATCGGGGAGGCGAACCGGCAGTTCAGGGAACAGCAGCAGGAGAACAAGCGTCTGAGGGTCGAGGTCGCCTCGCTTAAGGCGCCGGCCCGCATCGAGGCGCTCGCCAAGGGTGAGCTCGGTATGGCGCTCCCCAACGACCAGCAGGTGGTCCTGGTCAAGTGATCGAGAAGCGGGAGAAATGGGCAAGGGTCCGCATGCGTTTCGTGGCCCTGCTGTTCGTGATCGTTTTCATCATCGCTGCAGGACGCGCCTTCTACCTGCAGGTTTTGAACAACGACCGCCTGGTGAAGCTTGCCGAGAAGCAGCACCAGAGGATCGTGGCGCTCACCCCGAGCCGGGGCGGCATCTACGACCGCAACAACGCCCCCTTCGCCGTCTCCATAGAGATGGACTCCTGCTACGCCGAGACCCGCAACATGGAGAATATCCCGGAGGCGGCGGCGCAGTTGGCAAGTGTCCTCGGGTGCGACAGGGGCGAGCTCGAGGCGAAGCTGAAAGGTGCCAAGAACTTCGTCTGGATCGCGCGCCGCATGGCCCCGGAACAGGCGAAGAAGGTGAGGGAGCTCGAGCTCGACGGGGTCGGCTTCGTAAAGGAGAACCGGCGCTTCTACCCGAACTCAGGGGTGGCAGCCCATGTGATAGGCTTCACCGGTGTCGACCCGGCCGGCCTGGAAGGGATCGAGAAGAAGTACGACAACGTCATCCTAGGTAACACCGGCTTCCTCGTCACCGAACGCGACGCGCTCGGCCGGGACATCGCCCTCAAGAAGGGGAGCGAGGGGAAAAGCGGCTCCAAAGGGAGCAACGTAGTCCTCACCCTGGACAAGAACATCCAGTACATAGCGGAGAAGGAACTCGTCAAGACAATCGAGAAAAACGGCGCCAAGGCCGGAATCGCGATCGTCATGGAACCGGACACGGGGCGCATCCTGGCCATGGCCAACTACCCCACCTTCAACCCGAACAACATCGCGGCACTGACCCACGAGTCGGTCCGCAACCGCGCCATCGCGGACAGCTTCGAGCCCGGGTCGACCTTCAAGATCTTCCTGGTGGCGGCAGCCCTCGAGGCGGGGGTGATCAGGCCCGGCGACAGTTTCAATTGCGAGAACGGCTCCTGCAACATGTACGGCAGGACCATCCACGACACGCACAAGTACGGCGCGCTGAACGTGTCGCAGGTCCTTAAATACTCGAGCAACATCGGCGCCGCCAAGATCGGCCAGAGGCTCGGCTCGCAGCGCCTGTTCACCGCGCTCACCGGTTTCGGGTTCGGCGAGAAGAGCAGCGTCGACCTCCCGGGGGAGGTGTCGGGGATGCTCCGGCCGCAGGACAAGTGGTACGGCATCGACCTCGCCACCATCTCCTTCGGTCAGGGGGTGACGGCAACGGCATTGCAGCTGACCGCGGCGGTATCCGCGGTGGCTAACGGCGGCAACCTCATGAAGCCGTACCTCGTGGACCGGATCGTGGACGACGAGGGTGTCGTGCTGCAGCAGTTCGGTCCGCAGTTGAAAAGAAGGGTGATCTCGCCCGCGACGGCGAAAACCGTGGCCGGCATGCTGGAAGGCGTCGTCGCCGAGGGGGGGACCGGTACCGGTGCCGCGGTGGACGGCTACCGTGTCGCGGGGAAGACCGGTACGGCACAGAAGGTGGAAGGGCGCAGCTACTCGGCAAAAAAGCGCATCGGCTCCTTCATAGGGTTCGTTCCGGTGGACAAACCCCGTCTGGCCATCATGGTGATGGTGGACGAGCCGACCGCCAACGTGTACGGCGGTGTGGTCGCCGCTCCGGCTTTCAGCGCCATCGCGCAGCAGACCCTCTGCTACCTGAACGTCCCGCCGGACAAGAACGTGAAGAAGAAGCCGGCGACGGTGCCCGAGAAGATGTCCCCGCAGGTGGAGCAGGCCGCGGTGGAGGGTGGCGCCATCGAGGGGGGGGACGCCGGGGCCATGCCGAACTTCCGCGGCATGAGCATGCGGCAGGTGCTCAGGGTGATGGAGCAGCGCGGACTCAACGTAAAATTGCAGGGAAGCGGCCGGGCGGTGGAGCAGAACCCGCCACCGGGCGCCCGCATCACCACGCAGGATCAGGTCTGGGTGCGCTTCGTGCCGTCGGCCTGACCATGGGGGGAGCATGAAACTGAAAGAATTGCTGGCCTGTGTTCCGGGAGCCAAGGTGACCGGGGACGACGCCATGGAGATAACGTCGCTTTGCTACGACTCGCGACAGGTGGCGCCGGGCGCCGCCTTCTTCGCCCTGCGCGGGGTGAAGAGCGACGGGACGGAGTTCGTGGAAGCCGCTGTAAAAGGGGGGGCGGTCGCAATAATTGCGGACCGCCCCTGCGCCGTTGCCGGGGTCGTGTGCGTCGAGGTCCCGGATGCCCGCCGCGCCATGAGCCTCATGGCCGCGATTTTCTACGGTACCCCGACCGGGGGCATCCCGGTCGTCGGCATCACCGGCACCAACGGCAAGACCACCACTACCTACCTCGTGGAAGGGATCATGGCTGAGGCGGGGATCCCTGCGGCCGTCCTCGGCACCATCAGCTACCGCTTCGGCGCGACCGACATCCCGGCACCGAACACCACGCCGGAGTCGGTCGACCTGCAAAAGATCCTGCGCGACCTGGTGGACCAGGGGGCGAAGGGGGCGGTGATGGAGGTCTCTTCCCATTCGCTGGAGCAGCACCGCGCCGACGGCTGCATCTTCGACGTCGCCATCTTCACCAACCTGACCCGCGACCACCTGGACTACCACCTCGACATGGAGTCCTACTACAAAAGCAAGCTGCGCCTCTTCACAGACCTCCTCGCCCCGAGCGCGCACAAGCCGCTCAGGCGCGCCGTGGTGAACCTGGACGACCCCTATGGTCCCAGGATCGCCGCCGAGGCGACCGCGCCGGTCCTTACCTACTCGGTGAACGGCCCGGCCGACCTCTCCGTTGCCGAGGTGGATTTTTCGGTGCACGGCATCCGCTGTCGCCTCCAGTCGCCGGTGGGAGAGATCAACATCGAGTCCGACCTCCTGGGGCGCTTCAACCTGTACAACATCCTGGGCGCGGTCGGGGCGGGTCTTGCCCTTGGCATCCCGAAAGAAGCGATCGAGGCGGGAATTCGCGCACACAAGAAGGTGCCTGGGCGCCTCGAGCGGGTCCCCAACGATCAGGGGATCATCGTGCTCGTCGATTACGCCCACACCGGCGACGCCCTGGAGAACGTCCTTTCCACCATCTCGGAACTGAAGACGGACCGGATCATCACCATCTTCGGATGCGGCGGCGACCGCGACAAGGGGAAGCGCCCGGTGATGGGGGAGATCGCGGCACGCTATAGCGACTTGGCCGTAGTCACCTCGGACAACCCGCGCACCGAGGACCCGGCGGCCATCCTCGTCGACGTGAGGGCCGGGATCACGCCTTTGCACCTTAAGGAGTACAGCCTCGAGGAGTTGGAGGGGGGCTTCCGCGAGAAGGGGTTTGCCACCATCGAATCCAGGCGCACCGCGGTGCGCGCCGCGATCCTCGCGGCAAACCCCGGCGACATCGTTCTTCTGGCCGGCAAGGGGCACGAGGATTACCAGATCGTCGGGACGGAAAAGTTCCACTTCGACGACCGGGAGGAGGCCGCAGCTGCACTGCGGCTCAGGAAGTAGCAGGAGCAAAAAAAGGTTCCCTTTTCCCTTATTTTGCGGCACATTAGTCGTTTTCCCGCGCCAGGGAAAGCAGTTCGCGGTGCAGGAAGCGTAAGCTCTGAGGACCATTGGAAAAGGGGCGAATCAAGGGCGCATGACGCCCGGCAGCAAAAGGAAACCAGGATCCGGATGTCGATATTCACGCTGTATGAAATAGCCGAGGCAACCGGCGGCAGGCTGATCGGGGAGGGGGGCATGGACGTCTCCTCCGTCTCCACTGACTCGCGCAAGGTCGCTCCCGGGGAACTGTTCGTGCCGCTCGTAGGAGAGCGCTTCGACGGTCATGACTTCATAAATCCCGCCGCCGCCCGCGGCGTCACCGCTTTCCTCGCCTCCGAGGCGTGGCTTGCCGCCCACCCGCTTCCCGCCGGTTGCAGCGCGGTTGCCGTCAAGGACACCCTGCGCGCCCTGGGCGACATGGCAGCCTTTCACCGGCGCCGCTTTGATCTCAAGGTGGTCGCGGTTACCGGCAGTAACGGCAAGACGACCACCAAGGAGATGCTCGCCCGCATCCTCGCCCAGACCGGCCCTGGCCTTAGGACCGAGGGGAACCTGAACAACCTGATCGGCCTTCCGCTCACCCTGTTCCGCTTGACCGGCCGTGAACGCTGGGCCGTGGTCGAGATCGGCATGAGCGAGTTCGGCGAGATCGACCGCCTGGCCGAGATCGCCGACCCGCAGGTGGGGATCATCACCAACGCCTTCCCCGCGCACCTGGAGACCCTGGGGAGCGTCGAGGGGGTGGCGAAGGCCAAGGGTGAGCTTTTCCAGCGTTTGAAGCCCGGTAGCGTCGCGGTGTACAACGTCGACGATCCCCTCGTCTCTGCCTGCCCGACCCATCTCAACGTCACCCGGCTCACCTTCGGCCTCAGGGGGGCGGAGGTCTCCTCCGCCGAGATCAAGAGCCTCGGGAAGTTTGGGGAAAGCTTCACCCTGAGGCTCCCCGACGCGGAGCTGCCGGTGACCCTGAAGGCCTTCGGTCGCCACAACATCTACAACGCGCTTGCCGCGGCCGCTGCGGCGCACGCGCTCGGCGTCCCGGGCGAGGTGATCTGCCGGGGGCTCGAGGAGTTCACCCCCTACGACAAGCGTTTCCAGCTCGAGGATGTGGCCGGCGTCACCTTGATCGACGACAGCTACAACGCGAACCCCGCCTCCATGGCGGCGGCACTCACCACTCTGCATGAGCTGGCTGCGGGGGGACGGTGCGCCGCAGTGCTGGGCGACATGCTGGAACTTGGGCTCGGCACCGAGGCGGCGCATCGCGAGTTGGGCGCCAAGGCCGCGGCGGCAGTGGAGCGCCTTTATCTGCTGGGCGAGCTTGCCGCCGAGATCAAGAAGGGTGCCCTCGAGGCCGGTCTCCCGGCCGAGCGCATCGTGCATGCGCAAAGCCACGAGGAAATTGCCGGGGAGCTTCTCAGCTGGCTCGAGCCCGGCGACTGCGTCCTTTTCAAGGGGAGCCGCGGTATGAAGATGGAAAAGGTGGCGGCAGCGGTAAAACAGGCGCTGGCACCCACGACGCAAGGGGGGCATGACTGATGCTTTACCATCTGCTGTATCCGCTCGCCACGGACTACAAGCTTTTCAACGTTTTTAAATACCTGACCTTCCGCACCATCTACGCCATGATCACCGCGCTGGTGCTTTCCTTCATCGTGGGGCCTTGGGTGGTCAGAAAACTCGAAGGGCTGCAGGCGCGCCAGGTGATCCGCACCGACGGTCCCGAGTCGCACCTGAAGAAGCAGGGGACCCCCACCATGGGCGGGGTGTTGATCCTCGTCTGTATCGTCGTCCCGACGCTGTTGTGGGCCGACCTCACCAACATCTTCATCTGGCTCACCCTGCTGATCCTGGGCGGCTACGGCGTGCTCGGCTTCGTCGACGACTACAAGAAGGTCGTCGAGAAAAACCCGAAAGGGCTGTCGCCGCGCCAGAAGATGTTCTGGCAGGTGATCCTCGCAGGCGGCGTCGGCATCTTCCTCTACTACCTCCCCGGGTTCTCCACCGAAGTCTACTTCCCGTTCTTCAAGAGGCTTCACCCGGAACTGGGCATCCTGTACATCCCTTTCGTCACCCTGGTCATCGTCGGTGCGAGTAATGCGGTGAACCTGACCGACGGACTCGACGGCCTTGCCATCGGTCCAGTCGCAATCAACGCGGCCACCTATCTCCTCTTCTGCTACATCGCGGGTAACGCGCGGCTTTCCGGCTACCTGCAGATCCCGTACGTGCCGGGGGCAGGGGAACTCGCCGTTCTTTGCGGCGCAATGGTAGGCGCGGGGCTTGGCTTCCTTTGGTACAACGCCTATCCCGCCGAGGTCTTCATGGGGGATGTGGGCTCGCTCTCCCTGGGCGGCGCGCTCGGCACCCTGGCCGTCCTCACGAAGCAGGAGATCCTCCTCGTCATCGTCGGGGGGGTCTTCGTGGTAGAGGCGCTGTCGGTCATCTTCCAGGTGGGGTCGTACAAGTACCGCGGCAAGAGGATCTTCCGGATGGCCCCGATACACCACCACTTCGAGCTGAAGGGGGTCGCCGAGCCGAAGATCATCGTCAGGTTCTGGATCATCACCATCATCCTCGCGCTGGTCGCCATCTCGACCCTGAAGATGCGCTAGCCGCGACCGCGTTCTTCGAAGAGTTCTGAGGAACGTAGAAAAATAACAACGAAGGAATGCACCGGCCCTCGCGTTCCCCCCTTTGCGAAGGGGGGACAGGGGGGATTTGGTTTCCGGAGATAAAGAAGGACATATGGATTTAAAGGACAAGAAAATACTGGTGGTAGGTCTCGCGAAGACCGGTGTCGCCGTGACCCGTTTCCTGGCCGAGGCCGGGGCGCAGGTGACCATCACCGACATGCGCGACGACGAGGCCTTGAAAGACGTCCTCGCCGAGCTCGCCGACCTCGATCTTTGCCTGGAGCTCGGGCGTCACATCCCCTACAGCTTCCTGATGGCCGACCTGGTTGTCGTCTCCCCCGGCGTCCCGATGGACATCAAGCCGCTCGAGATGGCACGTGCCCAGAGGCGCCGCGTGGTCTCCGAGGTGGAGCTCGCCTCCTGGTTCATCAAGGCCCCGATGGTCGCCATCACCGGGACCAACGGCAAGACCACCACGACCACGCTGACCGGCGAGATCTTCAAGGGGTGCGGCTTCGACACCTTCGTCGGTGGGAACATCGGCAACCCGCTCATCGAACTTGCCATGAGCGGCGCCGAAGTGGATCGCGTCGTGGTCGAACTCTCCTCCTTCCAACTCGAGGGGATCGAGAGCTTCCGCCCGCACGTCGCCGTCCTTTTGAACCTGACCGAAGACCACCTGGACCGCTATCACAGCTTCCAGGAGTACATCGACGCGAAGCTGCGCATCTTCGAGAACCAGGGCGCCGACGACTATGCCGTCCTGAACATGGACGACCCGCTGGTCGCGGCATGCGCCGGGAAACTGAAGGCGAAACTCTTCCCGATGAGCCGCTTCCACGAACTCGAGGAAGGGATCAGCTACCGCGACGGCTTCATCACCTTCGCCCACAACGGCAAGGTGCTCCGCTTCGGCACCGAAGGGTTCCGCCTGAAGGGTGTGCACAACCTCGACAACATCATGGCGGCCATGGCCTCAACGCTCCTCATGCGCTGCGACGGCGACTGCGCCTACCAGACCGTGAAGAACTTCAAGGGGCTGCCGCACCGCATGGAGTTCGTCGAGGAAGTGAACGGCGTCGCCTACTACGAGGACAGCAAGGGAACCAACGTCGGGAGCGTCGTGAAGTCGCTTGAGAGCTTCGACTCCGGCATCACCCTGATCGCCGGCGGCAAGGACAAGGGAGGCTCCTACGAGCCGCTCGCGAAGCTCGTCTCGGAGCGGGTCAGCCACCTGGTGCTGATCGGCGAGGCGAAGGAGCGTATGAAGGAAGCGCTCGGCCACCTGACCGACACCCGCTTCGCCGATACCCTGGAGGAGGCGGTGGACATGGCGCACAGGCTGACCGAGCCCGGCGGCGTGGTGCTCTTCTCGCCCGCCTGTTCCAGTTTCGACATGTTCAAGAATTACGAGGAGCGCGCCGAACGCTTCAAAGCGGCGGTACGCGCGGCTAAAAAGGAGGAGTCCGGGGCGTGAAGAAGCTGGAGGGGTACGACATGATCGTGCTTATGATGGCGGTGATCCTCACCTGTTTCGGTGTGGTCATGGTCTACTCCGCGTCTTCCGTTATGGCGGCCAAGAGGTTTCACGACGGCTTCTTCTTCCTGAAAAGGCAGTCCCTCTACGCGCTGATCGGCTTCATCGGCATGGGGCTCGCCATGCACGTCGACTACCACGTCTGGAAGAAGTACGCCGTGCCGCTCTTTCTCGGCACCTTCGTGCTTCTCCTTCTGGTGTTCGTGCCGGGGATCGGCGGCACCGCCAAGGGTGCGTCGCGCTGGATCCGGCTTCCGGGTTTCAACTTCCAGCCCTCGGAGCTCGCCAAGGTGGCGCTCATCATGTACATGGCGTACTCGCTGGAGAAGCGCCAGGACAAGCTGAAGCAGTTCGCTGCCGGTTTTCTTCCCTACATGCTGATCCTGGGGATGTTCATCGTGGTACTGCTCGCGCAGCACGACATGGGTGCCGCGCTCACCATGTTCGCGGTCGCCATCATGATGCTCTTCGCCGCGGGAACCAAGGTGCAGTACATCCTCGGGATGGGGCTCGTAGCACTTCCCGGCGTCTGCTACCTCGTCTTCACCAAGGCGTACCGGATGCGGCGCATCACCGCCTTTCTCGACCCCTGGCAGGACCCGACCGACGCCGGCTTCCAGATCATCCAGAGCTGGCTCGCCCTCGGCACCGGCGGCTTCTTCGGGCAGGGGCTCGGCGAAGGAAAACAAAAACTCTTCTACCTTCCCGAGGCGCACACCGACTTCATCCTTTCCGTGCTCGGCGAGGAGATGGGGTTCATCGGCGTGATCGTGATCGCGTCGATGTTCCTTTTGCTGGTGCAAAGAAGCATTCGGGTAGCCATCGCCGCCGAAGACAGCTTCGGGCGTTTTCTCGCCTTCGGCATCTCGGTGCTTTTGGGACTTGAGGCGTTCATCAACATGGCAGTCGTTACCGGCCTTCTCCCGACCAAGGGGATTGCGCTGCCGTTTTTAAGTTACGGCGGCAGTTCGCTGATCATCACGCTCTGCGCGGTCGGCGTTCTCCTTAACGTTTCCACCAGGACAAGGGGGACGGTATGAGGCTGATCATTGCAGGAGGCGGCACCGGGGGGCATCTCTTCCCGGGGATAGCGGTGGCAGAGGAATTCCTCTCCCGCAGTCCGGAGAACGAGGTCCTCTTCGTCGGGACCGAGCGCGGCATCGAGGCGCGCCTTCTGCCGAAGCTAGGCTACAAACTGGAGCTCATCTCCGCAAGCGGCATGAAGGGGATGGGGACCGTCAAGAAGCTCATGAGCGCCGGGCGCCTGCTCTACGGCTACTCGCAGTCCAGAAAGATCCTGAAGGAGTTCCGCCCCGATCTGGTGCTGGGGGTGGGAGGTTACGCGTCGGCCCCGATCCTTCTCGCCGCTAAGGGGATGGGGATCAGGCGTTTCATCCACGAGCAAAACGCGTTTCCGGGGCTCACCAACAAGGTTCTGAGTCGCGTAGTGGACGGCATCTTCATCTCCATGGAGGAGGCGGCCGGGTTCTTCCCGAAGGGGATCACCCAGATGACCGGCAACCCGATCCGCAAGGAGATCCTCTGGGGCTTTCAGGAGCAGCGGGAGCGCGAGGCCGGCAACGTGTTCAGCATCCTCGTTTTCGGCGGCAGCGCGGGAGCGCAGCGGATCAACAGCGCCATGCTGGAGGCGCTTCCCTTCCTCGAGTCGGTGAAGCACAAGCTGCGCATCACGCACCAGACCGGAGACAAGGACGTCGCGCGGGTGCGCGAGGGGTACCAGGGCCAGGGCGTCCAGGCGCAGGTACTCTCCTTCATCGACAACATGTCCGCGGCCTACGGTGCCGCCGACCTGGTCATCTGCCGGGCCGGGGCCACCACCATCGCCGAGGTGACCGCCTGCGGCAAGGGGTGCGTTTTCATCCCATACCCGTACGCAGCCGATGACCACCAGAGGAAGAACGCCGAGTCGCTGGTGCACAAAGGCGCCGGGCGCATGATCGTCGAAGAGGACCTTTCCGGCGAGCGGCTCGCCGCCGAGATAAGCGATCTCATGGAGCACCCGGAAAAGGTGGCCGAGCTGGAGAAGAACGCCCGCTCCCTGGCACAGTTAGACGCCGCCCAGGCGATCGTCGCGGCCATGACGGGGAGAGGCTAGAACCCGTTCAGCGTTCTGCGTTCAACGTTCGAGACTGGATGTCCCTCCGGCAAAGGATGTCGAAGCGGCATCACTTTAAATGACCAGGTTAAGATCAGGCCGTCAGCAGGCGGCCGAACGAAGCAAATGAATAAGGCGAACGTTGAACGCTGAACGTTGAACGGCCTTAAGGAGTTTCTGTGTACGGAAAGATAGAGAGGATACATTTCGTCGGCATCGGCGGCATCGGCATGAGCGGCATCGCCGAGGTGCTCTTGAACCTGGGTTACAAGGTCTCCGGCTCCGACCTGAGAAGCTCGGACACGACGCAGCGCCTTGAGAGCCTTGGCGGCGAGATCTTCATCGGCCATGCGGCCGAGAACGTGGCCCAGGCGGACGTCGTGGTCATCTCGAGCGCGGTGCACGAGGACAACCCCGAGGTAATCGAGGCGCACCTCAAACTGATCCCGGTCATCCCCCGCGCGGAGATGCTCGCGGAGCTGATGCGCATGAAGTACGGCATCGCAGTGGCCGGCACCCACGGCAAGACCACCACCACCTCGATGGTGGCGACGCTCCTCTCCAAGGGGGGGATCGACCCGACCATGGTGATCGGCGGCAGGCTCAACTCGCTCGGTAGCAACGCGCGCCTCGGGCAGGGACAGTTCCTGGTCGCCGAGGCGGACGAGTCCGACGGCTCCTTCCTGCTCCTCTCCCCGACCATCGCCGTCGTCACCAACATCGACGCCGATCACCTCGACTTCTACAGCGGCATCGAGGAGATCAAGGACACCTTCGTCGAGTTCATCAACAAGATCCCCTTCTACGGGCTCGCGGTCCTCTGCCTCGATAACGGCAACATCGCCGACGTCCTGCCGCGCGTGAAGAAACGCTTCACGAGCTACGGCCTGTCGGCCCAGGCCGATTTCCGCGCCACCGACGTCCGCCTCTCCGGGTTCTCCACGAGCTTCGTGGCACACCACAAGGGGGTGAGGCTCGGGGAGATCACCTATTCGATGCCCGGCGCGCACAACGTGCTGAACGCGCTCGCATCCATCGCGGTCGCCATGGAACTGGACATCCCGTTCGAGACCATTCAGGAAGGGTTCAAGGCCTTCGGTGGGGTCGGGCGCCGCTTCTCGCTCAAGGGCGAGGTGAACTCAATCAAGGTGGTCGACGACTACGGCCATCACCCGACCGAGATCCGAGCTACGCTCGCCGCGGCCAAGGCAGGCTTTGCGGAGAACCGTCTGGTGGTCGTATTCCAGCCGCACCGCTACTCGCGCACGAAGGAGCTCTTCGAGGACTTCGTCAAGGCGTTCCACGATGCCGACGTCCTGATCCTCACCGACATCTACGCTGCCGGCGAGGCCCCGATAGAGGGGGTGACCGCCGAGGCGCTTGCAGCGCGCGTGAGGCGTCACGGCCAGAAGGACGTCACCTGGATCTCGGATCGCGACAAGCTCTGTACGCACTTGGAAGGCGTCCTCGCACCGGGCGACATTCTGCTCACCTTGGGCGCCGGCAACGTCTGGCAGATAGGTGAGGCGATGCTGGAGCGTCTGAAGGCAACGGGGGACAAGTGACCTGGTCGCGCGCCGATCTGGAGCGGGTGGCGGAAAGGGTCCGAGGCGGCGCCCTGTGGGACGAGCCGATGTCCCGCCACAGCTCGCTCAGGGTGGGCGGACCGGCCGACCTCTTCCTAGAGCCCGCCGATCAGGATGATCTGAAAACGGCAGTGGAGGCGCTCCAGGGACTTGGGATCCCTTCCATGGTGGTTGGCGGCGGTTACAACCTGCTCGTGCGCGACGGGGGCATAAGGGGGTG
Organism: Geomonas ferrireducens; assembly: GCF_004917065.1. Lineage (NCBI taxonomy): Bacteria > Pseudomonadati > Thermodesulfobacteriota > Desulfuromonadia > Geobacterales > Geobacteraceae > Geomonas > Geomonas ferrireducens. The sequence continues at coordinate 585,096 of NZ_SSYA01000001.1, read as the reverse complement.
TGTCATCTCCCTGAAACGCCTCGACACCATGACCCAGATGCCCGGAGCCCGACTCGATGCGGGTGCCGGCGTCACCAACCAGGCCCTTACCCGCTTCGCTGCGGAGAACTGCCTGGGAGGAATCGAGTTTCTTTGCGGCATCCCCGGGAGTTTCGGCGGTGCGCTCACCATGAACGCCGGTGCACACGGCAGCGAGACCTTCCTGCGGGTCGAGTACCTGACCACGATGCGCGGCGGCGAGGTCCTGGTGAGAAAAGGGAGCGAGGTGAGGTACGGCTACCGCTTCCTGAAGCTGGAGCCGGGTGAGATCGTCCTCGGGGCGAGGCTCAGGCTGGAGCCGGAAGAGCGCCGCCTGATCGAGGCCCGCATGCAGGAGTACAACGCGAAGCGCGGCGGACAGCGCGTCGGCTTTCCCAACGCGGGCTCCTTCTTCAAGAACCCTCCCGGCGAAAGCGCCTGGCGTCTCATCGATCAGGCGGGGCTGCGCGGCAAGACGGTAGGGGGAGCACAGGTCTCCGAAGTACACACGAACTTCCTGGTGAACCGCGGCGACGCCCGGGCCGCCGACTTTCTCACTCTGGCCGCTTTCATAAAGCACCGGGTCAAGGAGGAGAGCGGCGTCGAGCTCGAGGAAGAAGTGAGGATCGTCGGCGAAGGGTAGTGAACAGGAAAAAGGAATCAGAGCATGACCATAGATGAGCTGAAAACCAAAAAGATCGCCGTGCTGCTGGGGGGGCTTTCCGCCGAGCGCGAGGTGTCCCTCAACAGCGGCAAGGCCGTTCTCGCCTCCCTGCAGCGCCAGGGTTATGACGCCGTCGGCATCGACGTCGGGCGCGACCTCGCCCAGCGCCTCGCCGAGGAGAAGGTGGAGCGGGCCTTCATCGCCCTGCATGGCCGCTTCGGAGAGGACGGCTCGGTCCAGGGGCTCCTCGAACTGATGGGCGTTCCCTACACCGGCTCCGGCGTGCTCGCCTCGGCGCTGGCCATCGACAAGGTCGCGGCCAAGGTGATGTTCGCAGCGGCGGGGCTCAAGCTTGCTCCGTACCAAGTACTGCGCCGCGGCGAGGAGCTGAAGCTCGAGAACCCGCTTCCGGTCGTGGTGAAGCCCTCCAAGGAAGGGTCGTCGGTCGGCGTCAGCATCGTGAAAGAGCCAGGGCAGATGGAGAAGGCGCTGGAAGAGGCCTTCCGCTACGACTCCGAGATCCTGATCGAAGCGTTCATAAGCGGCAAGGAAGTCCAGGTCGGCATCCTGGACGGCCGTGCCATGGGCGCCATCGAGATCGTTCCGAAAAACGAGTTCTACGACTACGAGGCTAAATACACCGACGGCGGCGCCGAGCACATCCTCCCCGCACGCCTGCCGGAGAACGTGTACCAGGCGGTTCTGAAGGAAGGAGAGAAGGCGCACGCCGCTCTCGGGTGCGACTGCTACAGCCGCGTTGACTTCCTGGTCAACGAGCAGGGCGAGTGCTATCTCCTCGAGGTCAACACCCTGCCGGGGATGACCGACCTGAGCCTTTTGCCGGAGATCGCACGCGGCTCCGGGATCGATTTCGACCAATTGGTGACGCGCATCCTGCTCGCCGCGTCGCTCAAGATTTAGAAGGAAAGTGCTGCCTTTACCCCCCTTTGCGAAGGGGGGCGAGGGGGGATTTAAACCAGTCAGTCAAACCGTTGCTATGCAGTGCATTGAAATTAAATTCGAACGGTAATTGTGCCATGCGCGATCTTCATACCAAAAAACAGCGGATACCCAACAACAGGGTCAAGAAACCGCCCAAACAGCGCAAGCCGATCAACTGGACTCCCATCCTCAAATGGCTCTCCAGGGGGATCGGCGCTTCGGCCGTCTGCGCGGTCGTTGGCTTCGGTGGCTGGAAGGCCTATGGGGTGGTATCCCGCACCACGCTCCTGCGTCTCGAAACGATCGAGGTCTCACCGCTTAAGAGGGTGAGCCGGGACGAGCTCATCACCTTGGCCGGGATCCGCCCAGGCGACTCGATGCTCGGGCTCGACCTCAAGACGGTCATGGCCCGCCTCGGGAAGAACCCCTGGCTGGAGCAGATCCAGGTGCGCCGCTACTTCCCGCACACCCTCTCGATCACCGTTGCCGAGAGAACACCGGTCGCGGTGGCGAACGTCGGCTGCCTCTATTACCTGGACGACAAGGGCGTTCTCTTCAAATCGCTGACGGAGGGTGACCGGCTCGACTACCCGCTCATAACCGGGATTACCGAGGAAGAACTGGCTCAGGACCCGAAGGGGACCCAGGAGGCGCTCAAAAGCGCGCTGCAGCTCATCGGGACGCTCAAATCCGGCAGCGTCTTCAGCCTCGCCGACATCTCGGAGATCCATTACAGCAGGGGGTACGGATTCACCCTCTTCACCATGCAGGGGGGGATCCCTGTGAAACTCGGCAATGGCGAGTTCGGTGACAAGCTGGCGCGCCTGTCCCGCATCTACGGCGACCTGAAAACGCAGATGCAGGCTTTGGATTACATAGACCTCGATTACATAGACAAAATCATAGTTAAAAAAGTGTAGGAAAAGGGGGGGAGCATGTCTGCAACAAGAAGGGATAACCTGATCGTAGGCCTCGACATAGGCACAACCAAGATCTGCGCCATCGTCGGGAACGTCACCGAAGACGGCATCGACATCGTCGGCATCGGTACCAGTCCTTCCAAGGGGCTGAGAAAAGGCGTCGTGATCAACATCGAGAGCACCGTCTCCGCCATCAAGAAGGCGATCGAAGAGGCGGAGCTCATGGCGGGTTGCGAGATCAAGTCGGTCTACGCCGGTATCGCAGGCGGGCACATCAAGGGGTTCAACTCCCAGGGTGTCATCGCCATCAAGAACCGCGAGGTCTCTCCCGAGGACGTGAAGCGCGTGATCGAGGCCGCCAAGGCGATCGCCATCCCGATGGACCGCGAAGTGATCCACATCCTCCCCCAGGAATTCATCATCGACGACCAGGATGGCATCCGCGAACCGCTCGGAATGAGCGGCGTCAGGCTCGAGGCGAAGGTGCATATCGTAACCGGCGCCGTGGCGAGCGCGCAGAACATCGTCAAGTCCTGTAACCGCGCAGGTCTTGAGGTTGCCGACATCGTCCTCGAACAGCTCTCCTCCTCCGAGGCGGTCCTTTCCGCGGACGAGAAGGAGCTCGGCGTAGCTCTCGTCGACATCGGCGGCGGCACCACCGACATCGCCATCTTCGTGGACGGCGCCATCAAGCACACCTCGGTGCTCTCCCTTGGCGGCAACCACCTGACCAACGACATCGCGGTAGGTCTCAGGACCCCGATGGCCGAGGCCGAGCGCATCAAGCAGAAGTACGGCTGCTGCCTCTCCTCCATGGTCGGCAAGGACGAGACCATCGAGGTGCCGAGTGTGGGCGGCAGAAAACCGCGCATCCTCTCCCGGCAGCTTCTGTGCGAGATCCTCGAACCCCGCGTCGAGGAGATCTTCACCCTGGTGAACCGCGAGATCGTTAAGAGCGGCCTTGAGGACATGATCGCCTCGGGCGTCGTCATCACCGGCGGCTCCACCATCCTCGAGGGGATGCCGGAGTTGGCCGAGCAGATCTTCAACCTCCCGGTGCGCCGCGGCCTGCCGCAGCGGATCGGCGGTCTCACAGATGTCGTCAATTCGCCCGTTTACGCGACCGGTGTAGGCCTTGTCGTCTACGGTTCCAAGAACGTCGGGGTACACGAGTTCCCGACCCAGCAAAGCGACGAGACCGTGTTCCGCAGGGTGAGCCGCAGGATGAAGGACTGGTTCGGAGAATTCTTCTAAAAAAGCACTATATGTAGTGCTTTTGGGCTTCCATTCTCTACATAAACGTAGTATAAAACGGCCTAATATTTTAACGCCGCCGGGGGGCGCGCTACTAAGGGGGGTAGTTCATGTTTCAATTCGATGAAAGCATCGACCAGAGTGCGAAGATAAAGGTGATAGGCGTTGGTGGTTCCGGCGGGAACGCAGTCAACACCATGATGGCAGTGGGCGTCACCGGGGTCGACTTCATCGTTGCCAATACCGATGCCCAGGCGCTCAGGATGTCCAAGGCGCCGGTTAAGATACAGATCGGCACCCAGCTCACCAAGGGGCTCGGGGCCGGGGCGAACCCGAACGTCGGCCGTGAGGCCGCCCTCGAGGATAAGGATAAGGTGACCGAGGCCCTCAAAGGCGCGGACATGATCTTCGTCGCCGCGGGCATGGGCGGCGGCACCGGCACCGGTGCAGCCCCGATCATCGCTGAGATCGCCCGCGAGCAGGGCGCGCTCACCGTGGGCGTCGTGACCAAGCCGTTCACCCGCGAAGGTCGTCAGCGTCTCGCCAAGGGCGAGGACGGCATCAAAGAACTGAAGAAACATGTCGACTCCCTGATCGTAATCCCCAACGACAGGCTCCTCGGCCTTGCCGGCAAGTCCATGTCCATCCTCGACGCGTTCAAGCCTTCCGACGATGTGCTGCGTCAGGCGGTGCAGGGCATCTCCGACCTGATCACCCAGTCCGGTCTGATCAACGTCGACTTCGCCGACGTGAAGTCGATCATGAGCGAGCGCGGCATGGCCATGATGGGCATCGGCCTCGGCAACGGCGAGAACCGCGCCGTCGACGCAGCCCTCAAGGCGATCTCCAGCCCCCTGCTTGAAGACATCGACATCTCTGGCGCTAAAGGCGTCCTGGTCAACATCTCCGGCTCCTCCGCCATGACCATGGACGAGTTCGACGCGGCCAGCAAGGTGATCCACGAGAAAGTGCACGAGGATGCCAACATCATCGTCGGTCTTGTCATCGACGAGACCCTGGGCGAGACCATTAAGGTCACCGCGATCGCCACCGGTTTCGGCGACCGTTTCGACCTCGACAAGGGGCGCCACGAGATGAAGAACGTGAGCTCGCTCGTGAAGCCGCAGCCCGAGATCAACCGTGAGATCCCGACCTTCATCCGCGAGAAGCATCAGCGCGAGACCGTCAGGCAGCAGCGCTCCTTCATGATGGACGACGAGGACCAGTACGACATCCCGACCTTCCTCAGGAAGTCCGTAGACTAGCTTCAGACGCAGCCAAGGCAACGAGGCCCGGCCCCCGAAAGGGAGCCGGGCCTTTTTCGTCCGGCAAATCCGCTCGGAGGGAATTGCAGCTCCCCGCGCGCTGCACAAGCCCAAGCGTTCCCCCCTTTGCGAAGGGGGGCAGGGGGGATTTGCCTTGGTCTGACCATACCAGCACCTGCTGACAACGATTGCGCACTTCTCGTCCAGGTAGAATGCAAGTTCTGGAACCTGTTCAACCAACGGGAGCTGAGGAACAAAAGTAAATCCCCTCCGTCCCCCCTTCGCAAAGGGGGAAGCGCGTGGGCACCTGCTACGCTTCGTGGACCCATTTTTCCGACCACCGCGGAATTCACAGATGAACGTTCGCGCGGTCTTTTATCCCCGCCTGCCCACTTTATCCTTAAGGATTCCCTGTCTTATCCGATGAAGCGAGAATGGCATATCCCCGATGCGTGGTGCAGGACCCGTCCGACCAGGAGTATTTGCAGTCAATGAGCGAACAGCCCCTCTACAACAGCAAGATCATCAGCATCTTCGTGACGCTGCTGAAGAAGAAATATCCCGGCGTCGACGTGCGCGACATCCTGTGCTACGCGGGCATCACAGCATACGAACTGAGTGATGAAGGTCACTGGCTCACCCAGACTCAGGTGGACCGTTTCCATGCCAGGATGACGCAACTGGTCGGTACCGACATCGCCAGGGAAGGTGGCCGCTTTGCGACCTCCAAGGAGGCACTCAGCGCGAGCGCCAAGTACACCCTCGGGCTCATCGGTCCCGGCAACACGCTCCTCGCCGCAGGGAAATGCGCGAGTCACTTCACCCGTTCCTCCCGGTTCGTCGGACGCAAGATCGCGGAAAACAAGGCGGAGATCACGGTCACCCCGTACGAGGGGGTGCAAGAGAAGCCGTACCAGTGCGAAAACCGCATCGGTTTCTTCGAGGCGATCGTCACCATGTTCGACTACGACATTCCCCAGGTCGAGCATCCGGAATGTATCTTCAATGGTGGGAGCTGCTGCCGTTACGTGGTGACCTGGAAGAAGACGAGATTCGCGACCATACGCCGCGCGAGGAACATCATGATTCCGCTCGGCCTCGCGGTTTACGCGCTGCTGCAGCATCGCTTCGGGATCGGGCACCTGCCCGAGGTGCTGGCGGGGATCGCCATCTCCGCCCTCGCCGCCTCTTACGTCGCGGAGCGGCTCGAGAAGCAGGAAATCCTGGTCACCCTGGCGAACGTGAAGGAATCGACCGAGCGGACCATCGACCAGATCGGGATGAACTACAACAACGCCCGGATGGTCAACGAGGTAGGTCAGGCCTTGAGCCGGCAGACCCGCACCGACGAGGTGCTGCGCAACGTCATCGGGGTAATCGAAAAGCGGCTTTGCTATGACCGCGGCGTCATCATGCTTGCCGACGACCGCAAGTCGCGTCTTAGGTTCAGCACCGGGTTCGGCTATAGCGACAAGCAACTCGAGGCGCTGCTCAACAAGTCATTCGATCTCACCTCTCCCGGCTCACAAGGGGTCTTCGTGACTGCCTTCCGGGACAAGGAAAGCAAGTTCGTCGGGGACTTCTCCGAACTGGAGCACCTACATTCCGAGCAGAGCGTGGCCTTGTCCCGGGAGATGGAGGCGGAATCCTTCATCTGCTGTCCCATCGTCTGCGAAGGGGAGTCGCTGGGAATCATCGCCGTGGACAACAACACGTCGAAGCGCCCGCTCACGCACAGCGACCTGAGCCTTCTGACCGGCATTGCCCCGGTCATCGGCATGAGCCTGCGCAACGCCATCTATCTGGAGCGCGAGCAACGCATGGCGGAGCAGATCCGGCAGTCGCAGAAGATGGAATCGGTCGGGGTGCTGGCCGGCGGTATCGCCCACGACTTCAACAACCTGCTTACCGGCATGATGGGGTTTGTCGCCCTAGCGCAGATGAAACTGGCTGAGGACAATGACGTCCAGCCCTTCCTGGAACAGGTGATGAGCGCCGCAGAGAAGGCCGCCTCGCTCACCCAGGGGCTCCTCGCCTTCAGCCGCAAACAGGTCAACCATCCCGAGCCGGTCAACCTGAACCAGGTGGTGGAAAACGTGCGCAAGCTGCTAATCCGCCTGGTCACCAACAAGATCCGCCTCAATTTCGAGCTCTGCGACGCGACGCTGGCAGTGGTCGCCGACTCGAGCCAGATCGACCAGTTGTTCACCAATCTCGCCAACAACGCCCGCGATGCCATGCCCGAAGGGGGAACCCTCACCATCAGCACCGGTTCCATGGAGATCACCGAGGAATGGGTGTACGAGCACGGCTTCGGCGTCATCGGGTCGTACGCCGTGATAACGGTGACCGATACCGGGGTCGGCATGGACGAGGTGACGAAATCCCACGTGCTCGAGCCCTTCTTCACCACCAAGGAGGTGGGGAAGGGGAGCGGGCTCGGGCTTGCCATCGTGTACGGCATCGTGAAGCAGCACGACGGCTATCTGGTCGTCGACAGCAAGCCGGGCGAAGGGACCACCTTCACGATCCTGCTGCCGCTCATAGGGGGCATTCCCGCGGGGATCGACGTCGCCGACCAGCCCGCAGCGCTCTAGCCGTTTTCCCCCAGGAAGCCAACCCACTTCACCCTTAGCGTCGCCACCCCGAACTCCTCCTCCACAACTCCCTTCAGGAGATAAGGGCGCCGCTGCGAAAGTTTGCGGCAAAAACGGGCGTAGACGTCGGGGAAGAAGGTCGCGTCAAAGATGGCGGTGACGTCCTCGAAGGAGACGAACTCCATGGGACGCCCGTGCTTGTCCTCCACCATCTTCGTCGTGATCCACCACCCCACCATGGTCACCCATTTTCCCGAATGCTTGATGAGTTCCGCCGCCCTGATGGGACGGTGCCGCTGCCACTGCGCCTTATAGAGGGAAAGGGGGTGCCGGGAGGCGAGAAAGCCGAGCGCCTCCACCTCCTGCCGCAGCACCGTCTCCGCATCGTAGGGAGGAGCCTTCGGGAGCGCCGTCTTATGTTCGAAGAGAAGCGCCGCGTCCTGCTGTTGGAAATGGAGCAGCTCCCAGAGAAGGGCAGGCCGCCTTTCCACCCCTTCCAGCGCATCGAAGCATCCCGCCTTCACGAGCCGCTCGGCATCGGCGCGCTGCACGCCGCTTCGGCGCAGGAAATCGGCGAAGGAGGCGTAGCACCCCCCATCCCGCCGCTCCTTGAAGAGCCGTTTTGCCCCTTCCCGGGTGAGCCCGTCGATCTGCATTAGGCCGATGCGTAGCGTCTTTTCCTTGCCCAGGTAGTGGTACTCGCTCTCGTTGATGTCCGGCGGCAGGATGGCGAGCCCCAGGCGGCGCCCTTCCGAGATGTAGGCGAAGGGGGAGTAGTATCCCCCCTGGTTGGAGATCACCGCCGCCATGAACTGGGCCGGATGGTTCGCCTTCATGTAGGCGGCCTTGGCGCTCAAAAGGGCGTAGCTCGCCGAATGCGGCTTGCAGAACGAGTAGCCGGCGAAGGAGAGGATCTGCTCCCAGATCGCCGCGAGGACCGGGGCGGAGACGCCCCGCTCCGTTCCGCCTGCGACGAATTTCGCACGGAAGTCGGCGAGCCTCTTCTCCTTGTGCTTTTTCGTGATCACCTTGCGCAACTGGTCACCTTCGCTGGCGGAAAAACCGGCGAGCTCCATGGCGATCTGGGTGATCTGCTCCTGGTAGATGGCGATGCCGAGCGTCTCCCCGAGGACCCCCTCAAGAAGCGGGTGCAGATGCTCCCACTTTTTCCCCTGCATGCGCGACACGTACTCCTGGATGAAGCTGTTCGCCGCGGGCCTTATGATGGACGACGCCTGCACCAGCACCTCGAAGAGGTCGGCGTCGAAGGTCTCCGGCGGCGCCGTGGAACTCCATATCTTGCGCAGCAGAAGGCGCACCGAGGGGGATTCGAGGTAGAAACAGCCGATGGTGAGGCCGCGCCGCATGAGGCTCCGGGTGCGCTCGTCCTCGAGCGGACGCCAGCTCGCGTAGTCAATCTCGACTCCAGTCTGTTCCTTCACCGCCGCCATCGCGTCGCGGATCACGGCGAGCGAGCGGTTCCCGAGTATGTCGATTTTGACGAGCCCCGCATCCTCGGCTTGGTCCTTCTCCCACTGGATGACCGGCAGCCCCTTGTGTGAGATCTCCACCGGGACGTACCGGCGTATCTCGTCCGGGACGATGACGAGCCCGCCGCAGTGCAGTGAGAGATGGCGCAACTGCCCGTTCAGCCTCCTTGCCGTCGCCACGATCTCCAGCCAGTCCGGAGATAGGCTCTCCCCCTGGAAGAGCGGGTGCTCCGACATGGCCGCCGCCGTCTGTTCCGGCCGCCAGAAGCCGGAGACGCGCTCGGTCATCTCCTTGATCTCGCAGTCCGGCAGGCCGTAGACCTTCGCCACCTCGCGCAGCGCCGATCTCCCCTTGAAACCCACCTGGTTCGCCACCATCGCCGCGCGCCGCGCCCCGTAACGGGCGAAGGCGAAATCGAGGATCGCATCGCGCTCGTCCCACGGGAAGTCGACGTCGATGTCCGGGGGATCGCTGCGCCCCTCGTTCAGGAAGCGTTCGAAGAAGAGGTTGTGCCGGATCGGGTCGACGTGGGTGATGCCGAGGCAGTAAGCGACGAGAGAAGCCGCCGCGCTGCCGCGTCCGCAGGTGCGCTGGGACTGTTTGGTGATCTCCTCGACGACGAGGAAGTAGTGCGCAAACCCCTTGTCCCGGATGATGGCGAGCTCCTTTCCGAGCCGGGCCTCTACCTTTTCGTCTATCACGCCGTAGCGCCAGACGGCACCGGTGCGGGCGCGGGACTTCAGGGTCGCGAAGGCGTCGTCGTTATTGAGTTCCCGGAAGGCGGGGAAGATGGTCGTCGAGAAATCCCACTCCCTGCGGCACATGGCGGCGATGCGGGCCGAGTTTTCCAGCGCGTGCGGGCAGTGCGGGAAGAAGTCTGCCATCTGCGTCGCGCCGTATAGCGCGTCCGATGCGGAGCCGGTCAGGTCCGGCGTGAGTCTTGAGAGTTTCGTGTTGAGGTGGATGGCCCGTAGTACGCGGTGCAGATGGAAGTCGCACAGATCCGCCCCGCCCCGCGCAGGGGACTGCACTTCGAGGTGTGGGGCGCGTACAAGCGCCCGTGCCGTAGCCACCGGCGGCAGACCGAGATCACGCGACAGCGCGAGCGCCCGGTGCATGTCGTGCCCCGGCGACAGCTCCACGAAGAGCCGGTCCGCGGAAGCCGCTTTCAGTTTAGAGAGAAGGCGAGCGTCGTCGCTCAGGATGACGACCCCGCGTCGGTAACGGGTGAGCGCCCCGCAGAGGTCGAAGCCCTTTTCGCAGTGGAGGTCGGAGAGAAGCCGTGAGATGTTGGCGTAACCCTCTTGGTCCGAGGCAAGCAGCAACGCGCGGTTTTGCTCCGTCACCGCCTCCGTTCCGATGATCGGGGCGATCCCCGCCTCCCGTGCCGCGTCCAGGAAGCGCGGCACGCCGTAGAGACCGTTTCTGTCGGTGATGGCGAGAGTATCGAAGCCAAGGCGCGCCGCCTCGGCGCAAATCGCCTCCGGAGCGAGCACTCCCCAACCGGGGGATAGGGAACTATGTACGTGGAGATGGACGAACATCTGAGACCATGAAAGTGACAGTGATGGAGGGGGAAAAGGGGATACCAGAAGTCCCAGCCTTCACAGTTATCCCATGAGTCCCGTTTATCCCAGTCAACGGAAAGAGTTTAATTCCTGGTAACAGTCATATATCTGTTCTGCTCCGGGTCCCAAAGCGGGGGCGCCTCGCTGGCGACGGTGACTTCCCGGCGCGCCGCGAGCCCCTTGCCCCAGCGCACCGCGTTCTTGCCGTGCTTTTCCCGCAATAAGTCCAGCGTCTCCTGCAGGTCGTTCTCCCTTCTCGATACCTCGGCAGCCGCAGGCGCGAAGAGATCCATCTGCCCCGCCTCCCCGGCCACCTGGTCGCAGGAGAGACGCAGCCCCTTCACCCTTTGCCGTCTCTTGCATGTGGAGAAGAAAAGCTCCTCCGCCGCAGCCATAAGCGCCAAGTCGAGAGCGGTGGCCGACGGAAGGAGCTTCTTACCTTGCTGCGTCACCCCGTCTGCGTACATCACCGAAAGCATGATCTTGCGCGCCCCCTTGTTGAGCTGCCTTAGCCTCAGCCCGCAACCCTCCACGAGCCGCAATAGTTCCGAGAGCAGGACCGCGTCGTCGTTCTCCTCCTGATCGAGAAGCCCCTCCTCGACGATCTCCGTTGAAAGCCGCGGCGGTTGAACCGGAGAGCGGTCGATGCCGCAGGCCCGGTCGTGCAACAACGGAGCGAATGCTCCCACGGCCAACCGCAACTGCGGTACCGACAGCGCCGCCACATGCTCGACCCGCTGCAGGTTCAGGTCCTGGAAAAGAAGCGTCTGCCGCGATTCCCCGACGCCTGGAAGCACCGACACAGGGAAGGGGGCGAGGAAGCTTTTTTCGGCGCCGTGGAAGACGTCATAGACGCCGGGCTCCTGCATGACATCCGCGGCCACCCGCGAAACCATCTTGTTCCCGCCCGCACCGGCCATCGCCTCTAGGCCGAGCCCTGCGGAAATCGACTTCTCAAGGCGCGCCGCCACGTCGCGTGCCGGTCCGAAAAGCCGACGCGAGGCGGTGACGTCGAGGAAAACGCGTCCGGCACCCGGTTCCACGATCGGGGTGAATTCAGCCGAAAGCTCCGTGAGAGCATGGCTCCCTTTCGCCATCAGGTACGGATCGGGGGCGATGACGATGAGCGAGGGACAGGACCTGCGTGCATGGTATATCGGCGTCCCCACGTGCACCCCTTCCGCCGCCGCCTCGGCAGAGATGCACTGTAAAAGCGCCCGCTCCGAGTTTAGCGGAGCCACCGCCACCGGTCGGCCGCGCAGGTGTGCGTGCACCACCCGCGCGAGCGCGATGGGGAAGGCCGGAACCGTTATGTGGAGGATTTCCCGGTCCACTTGCGATAAAACCTCATCGAGCCCACCAGGATGCCCCTGATGTGAAACTCGTCCTCCTCCGTCACCGTGATCGGGCTCATCGCCGCATTCGCCGGCAGGAGCTGGATAATGTTTCCCTTGCGCTGATACTTCTTGATGGTGATCGAGCCGTTCACCTCGGCGATCACCGTCTGCCCGTTTTCGGCGACCGACTGGGGGTGCACCGCCACGTAATCGCCGTCCATGATCCCCATCTCCACCATGGAATCCCCGCGCACCTCGTAGACCACGTTCCCCGGTCCCGCCATGGCGGAGGGGACCTCGATGGCGTCGGCGAGTTCGAAAGCGTGCACCGGCTTACCCGCCGCCACGATCCCCACCAGCGGCAGTTCCAGGAACGTTACATTCCCTCCCTGCGCAAAAGACCCTGCGGGAACAGCCCCTTCCTGTGCGAGGGGGGGTGTCATAAGCGTTCCCCCTTTTGCGAAGGGGGAGCCTGGGGGATTTGCCGTCAACTGCAGCCCCCTTTTCGCATTCGACTGTCGTGCAAGGAGTCCGTGCCGCTCCAGGATGCGGAGGTAATGCTGCACCGTCCCAAGCGACTCAAAGCCGCACCCCTGCGCGATCTCCATCTGTGAGGGCTGGAAGCCGTGCTCCTCGACGAAGCCCAGAATGAAATCAAGAACCCTCTTCTGTTTAGGCGTCATTTCCACCTCCACCGCATCCTTCTTTCCTGCCCGATCAGGAAAGCGAGAATACTCGTAAGTTTTTCGTAAGTCAATAGGGGTGAGCGTGGGGAGCGTGACGCGCAGCAGCGCGACGACTGTGGGGAGAGGGGGAACTGCGGGAATTGTTGCATCAGGATGGTGAAAAGGTAAAGAACAGCCTTTGGACTTCTTGATACAAGGTTCTCATCGTTTACTCTTGACGAAGCAGGCTGCTTGGGCTATCGTGCGCCGCAAGCCAACACAATTAAAGCCGGATAACGACAATACTAAACCATCCGCGAGGATGGGACGGAAAGCCTACAGGGTCTCATCGAGACAGCCGGGTCGCCGAAATATCTCAAGATATTCCGGCCCCGGCTTTTTTTATGTCTCACGCTCGAGAACGATACAACCATCTATGAGGTGTCCTATGACGAAATTGAGCAAAGTTATGGTCGCAGCGCTTGTATTGGGCAGCATGATCGCCGGCGTTACCGGCTGCAAAAAAGAGGGGCCGGCGGAGCGCGCGGGGAAGGAGATCGACAAGTCCGTAGAAAAAGCCGGCAAGGAAATTGACAAAGCAGGAGCCAAACTGAACAACGTGATCAACGAAATTAAAAAATGATCCCCTATGTGAGTCTGGGGCATGAAAGGCTACAACCATGAGTCTTGTTGGCAACATCGACGATCTGGGACTCGGCGAGATCATGCAGATCGTCAGCTTGAGCCGAAAGTCCGGCGTGCTGTCACTGAAAAGCCTGGGGCGCGAGGCCAGCATCATTTTCCAGAATGGCTACGTCACCAGGGCGAGTTCAACCGTGTTTCGACAGAACATGGGCGAGCTGCTGATCCGCAGGGGCGTCATCGACCGAAGCACCCTCAACCTCGCTCTGAGCGCACAGGCGGATGAAGGGTACCGGCGGCTTCTCGGCACCATCATGGTCGAGCGCTTCGGGGTGAGCGCCGACGCGATCGAGAACGTGGTGCGCGACCAGATCGAGAAGGTGGTCTACTCCCTCTTCGCCTGGACCAAGGGAACTTTCGAGTTCGAGATGCAGGAGGTGACGGAAGGAGTCGCCGTAAAGCTGGATCCGGGGCAGTTTCTGCTGTTGCAGGGGCTCAATCCGCAGTTTCTTGCCATGGAGGGTTCGCGGATCCTCGACGAAAAAAGACACCGCGGCGAACTGGTCGAAGAGCGGGAGGACCTCGCCGCGCCAAAGGGTTATGGCAATCCTCCCATAGAGTCCTCAGCTATCCCGGCAACACCAGAACCGCCGTCTCTGACCTTGGAAGAAGGAGCACCTCCACCGGAGATAGTTGAGATAACCGCCTGGCTCGTGATGGCGGTCGGTGCGGCAGCTCTTCTCTATGGAGGCACCGGGCTCATGAACTATTACGGTAAGGACTGGCAGGCGGTAATGTCGGAGCCGTATCTGGTCCCGGTGTCCAAACTGTCCGTGTTCTTCGATCTGGGCTTCATACCGTGGACCGTCACCATCGCCGGCATCCATCTGCTCTGGGCCGCCTACCAGTTCTGGAAGCTCAAGAAGGGAGGCTTGCGTCGGTTGGTTGAAGGGGCCTGGTCCGGTATCACGGTCGCGGTAATCTACGAAGTCGTTGAGTTCCTCCAGTGGGTGAACCTCGCCTCCAGTCACGCAGCCCTTTCCTATTACGCCGTCGGCGTCGTCGGTCTCATCTTCGGGACCGCCTTGTTGTCTGCCCCCTTCGCCGGGCTTCTGCTCTGCCTCCGGAGCGAGTGGATGTTGCGCGAGCTGAGAAAGGTTTACCCGATACCTGTAGCTGTAACCAATCGGAGGGAAAGGCAGAACAGGAACTTCTTTAGGATGATCACTGAACTGCGACATGGTGTCTTCAAGAAAGCGGGGACGCGGTGATGGTAGTACGTCTGCTTTGACGGATGGGGGTGACTTGGTAAGATCTCCGGGGCACGGGAGCTCTTGGAGGTCCACATGGAAAAGCGAGGGGGCATGCAAGCGGTGCTTGCCAGGCTTCGCGGGGAGATAGGGCGAAAATGGCTGCTCATGCTGCTTGTTCTGCTTGTGTCGGCGTTAGCCGGATGCGCCGCAGGCAAGAAATGGAACTACCTGCCGGCGACGAGAGGCGAGGAACGCTCGATATACGTGATAGCACACGGATGGCACGCGGGGATCGCGCTGTCAAACGAGGACCTGGGGAGCGAGCTTGGGTTCGTGAGGGAATATCTTCGCCCGGGGCGCTACTACGAGTTCGGCTGGGGGGAGGCGGACTTCTACCAGGCCGACAAAGTGACCCCCACCATCTTCTTGAAGGCGGTGTTCTGGAGAAATCCTAGCGTCATGCACGTATTCTCCATGCCCGCCGCCCCGCCTGAGCAGTACCGAGGAGGCGACGTGGTCGAACTCAAGCTTTCGGAAGCCGGGTTGAAACACTTGAAGGATAAGTTGCGGACCAGTTTCCAATTCGACGCGGGACAACGCCCCTACCCCCTGAAGGCGGGACCGCACGGCGAAGACAGGTTTTTCAAGGCCGAAGGGTATTACCTCATCACCAATACCTGCAACACCTGGACGGCCAAGGTGCTGGAAAGCGGGGGGGTACCGATGGACACCGTTTTCACCCTGCGTTCGGCGAGCGTGATGAGGCAGGTAAAAAAAGCCAGGGAGGAGTATCGGAGGTTGCGCCCCTTCGGCCCAGCAGAGCCGCCATCCGCGAGCAGTACTCGCATAGACCGAAGATCAGAGCCCTTTCAGGCGATGGTTTCTCCAGCTCATTTATGAACAATCCACATCTCTTCAGTGACACGCAGATTTTATGTCACCCCTCACCGCAGCTCATAGCGCAAATTTAATTTACACTTAATCACATTTGCCATATATTTGGGTGCCTTTTAACGGGGTACCCCATGCCGGGAACTGCGTATCCGCTCGGGGAAAAAGGCTCGAGTGGTCCGTTCGGGCGATGGTTGGACTGCGAGCGAACCGTTACGATGCGGACTACCACTACAACCTGGCCGAGGCCTATGCGATGAAAGGTTGGACGGACAAGGCGAAGGAGGAGAAGGGTATCGCGGAGAAATTGGAAGCGGGCGGTGCCAGGTTGGTTGCACAGACAGGATATCCCCGCGGCAAGTCGAGCCCCTCGCGCGCGGTTACTAGATAAAATAGCCCCCTTAATCTTCGGCTACACTTCAAGTCTTTAGTGAAGACTTGGCCACTGGCAAATCCTCTGGTGCTGTAGGCACAACGGCTCTAATTGCTCAAAAGCGTGAAGATGTGATAACTGGCAATCCTATGTTCGGATTGTCACGTTCAGCAGCCAGGCAATTTCTGCTAAGCTGACACAGCATTTGGCCGATGTTTATAGTAACCACTGTGCGCCGAGAGAAGTCACATGACTCGTTCTTCCACACTTTCCACCCGTTTCCTGCTGCTGCTTATCACCTTCGTCGTAGCCCTGCCGGCTGCGGGCGTCATCATTTACTCCGGGATACAGTTCCGCAACGCCATGATAGACGATGCCGGGAAGGAGACGCTGCGCGTTACCGAAAGGATCGGGGCCGAACAGCGAAACCTCGTGGTGGCGGCTGAGCAACTCATGACCTCGCTGGCGCAACTCCCCGAGGTAAAGGCGCGTGACGCGGCTCGGGTGGAGCCGATCCTAAAAGAGCTGCGCAAGTTGAACCCGATGTACGGCAACATCATCGTTGCGGATCGGCAGGGACGGGTCTGGGCAACCGCTATGCCGATGCGCCAGCAACTGATCACCTCAGACCGCCGCTTTTTCAGAGCTGCCTTGGCCAGTGGCAGACTTTCCTCGGGCGAGTACGTGGTAAGCAGGATCACGACGAGGCCCATCTTCAACCTCGGCTACCCGCTCAAGGACGAGAAAGGGGCGGTGGTCGGCGTCATCAGCGTCACCCTCAATATCGAGAACTACCGGTCCCTGCTGCAGCAGATGCACCTGCCGGTAGGGACCAGCTTCGTGATACTGGACCACAAGGGGGTCATTCTCGCCAGGGGGATAGACCCGGAACACTACCTCGGCAAACCCTACCCCGCAGATGCCTTCAAGAAACTCCAGGAGGGCCCCGACCGTGGGACCCACATCAGAGTCGGGCTCCAGGGGGACAAGCGCATCATCTCCTACCTCAAGCTTTGGCTTCCCGGCGAAAACACCCCTTACATGTACGTCACCGCCGGAATACCGATCGAGGCGGCCACGCGTAACGCAGACCGCTCGCTTGCCTACAGCATGACTTTGCTGTCGTCGTTTCTGCTCCTTGCGTGCCTCGCGGCCATCTTCATCGGCAAGCGCTGTCTGGGCGACCGCATCAAGATCCTCGAGGAAGCCTCCAGGCGGCTGGCCGATGGGGAGACGGGTATGAAGGTATCCGACCTGGTGCATGGGGGGGAGCTTGGCGGGCTCGCCCGCACCTTCGACTTCATGGCGGAACAGCTGCGTGCCAGGGAGGACGCGCTCGCGCGCAGCGAGGCCTTCATGAACACCATCATCGAGACGGAACCCGAATGCGTAAAGATGCTCGACTCGGAGGGGCGCCTGCAGATGATGAACCGCGCGGGTCTGAACATGATAGATGCCGACTCTTTTGCGCAGGTACAGGGGAAGTGCGTTTTTGACAGGATCACCCCTGAATTCAAAGAGCCTTTCAAGGAGCTGACCCGTAACGTGTTCCGTGGCATCCCCGGCAACCTGGTTTTTCAGACCTCGGGGCTTAAAGGAAGGCGCGTCTGGCTCGACACCCATGCGGTCCCCTTCCGCGACGACCGCGGAGAGATCGTGTCGCTGCTCGGCATCACCAGGGACATCACCGAGCAGATGAAGAGCGAGGAGCAGCGCCAGGAGACCTTACTGCTCTTCGAATCGCTCCTGCAGTACTCGCCCATGGGGATCCGCATCTTTGACGGTGAATCCGGCAAATGTATCCTGCTGAACCAGGCGACTGCGGATATCGCGGGCGGTGACGTGGAGCAGATGCAGCAGCAGAACTTCCGCTCCTTGCAGTCCTGGCGGGAAAGCGGTTTGTTGGAGGCGGCCGAAACGGTTCTCGGCGACGGTATCGCGCGTGTTCACGAGGTGGAGCTGCATACGAGCTTCGGCAAGGACATCGCCATGTCGTACGTGCTTTCCCGGCTCATGATCAAGGAGAAGAAGCATCTCCTCGTGGTCGGACGTGATGTGACCGATGAAAGGCGGCTGACCGATGACAAGAAAAAGATGGAAGCCCAGATGCTGCATGTCCAGAAACTGGAGAGCCTGGGGGTCCTGGCGGGGGGGATCGCCCACGACTTCAACAACATCCTGATGGCGATCATGGGGAACGCGGAACTGGCTCTGCTCAGGCTCCCACAGGAATCTCCCATACGGGGAAACCTGCAGAACATAGAAAAATCGTCGCAGCGGGCGGCCGACCTGGCCCAGCAGATGCTGGCGTATTCCGGCAAGGGGAGCTTTCTCATCGAGGAGGTCAACGTCAACACTCTCGTCGAGGAAATGAGGCACATGCTGGATGTCTCGATTTCGAAGAAGGTGGAGGTGCACCTTGAGCTCGCCGAGGATCTCCCCCTGGTGGAAGTCGATGCGACGCAGGTCCGCCAGGTGGTCATGAACCTCGTCATCAACGCCTCCGAAGCGATCGGCGACAACAGCGGCGTCATCTCGATCAGGACCGGCGCGCGGCGGTGCGACGCGGTAACGCTCTCGCAGCTGTGGCTAAACGACAGACTCCAGGAGGGGGAGTACGTCTATCTCGAGGTTTCCGACAACGGTTGCGGCATGGACCCTGAGACCGTCGCGAGGATATTCGATCCCTTTTTCACCACCAAGTTCACCGGGCGCGGCCTCGGGATGGCGGCGGTCCTCGGCATCGTGCGCGGCCATAAAGGGACCATACAAGTGCGCAGCACGCCGGGCGAAGGGTCAACCTTCACCGTCTTCATCCCGGCTGTCGCGGGAGAAGCGCGGCCGCAGCCGCAAGCGCAGGAAACACTCACTGCGCCGACCGGCACCGGGACCGTTCTTCTGGTGGATGACGAAGAGACCATCCGCAGTCTCGGGACGGAGATGCTGGAAACCCTCGGCTACCGCGTGTTGACTGCGGAGGACGGGGCGGCCGCCATAGATATCTTCCAACGGCAAAAGGACGACATCGCGTGCGTCATCCTTGACCTCACCATGCCGCATATGGACGGGGAGCAGGCGCTGCGCGTGCTGCGCTCCCTCGATCCGGGGGTACAGGTCCTTCTCTCCAGCGGCTTCAGCGAACAGGAAATCACCCAGAGGTTCACCGGGTGGGGCCTGACGGGATTCATCCAGAAACCCTATCGCCTAACCGATCTGAGCCGAAAGCTCCAGCTTGTTCACAACAAGGGAAGAGCCGATATCTGAGACAGGCGGTTCCCCTTGCTTTGTTCAGCGCTTCGCGGCGCTGCCGCGATAGGTGTACCCCGCAATCCTGGGCACGCCACCCATATAATCCTCGTCCATCTCCAGGATGCCGAAGCCGCCGGTCTTGAGAAGCGTCGGGATGGGGCGGTCCAGGTGGCATCCCCCGGCCGCGTGTTTCCACCATGGTGTGATCCGCTTCTGCCACTTAAAGATCGATGCGTCCGGCGCCGCGCCGTGTTCGCAGAACAAGAGCCTCCCCTGAGCCTTGAGCACGCGCCGCATTTCGGCCAGTGCTCCCTGCCAGTCCGCGATACTGCACAGGGTGAAAGTGAGCAGTACCGTGTCTACGGTCGCGTCACCAAGCGGGATCCGCGCCGCCGGCAGATCCAGCCACTCCACCTGAATTCCGCTACGCTTAACGTTTTCCGCCGCCGCCCTGCGCATCCCCGGGGACGGCTCCAGACCCCAGACGCGACTCACCTTCTCTTTGTCGTAAAACGGCAGGTTCAGCGCCGTTCCCATCCCCACTTCCAGGACGTCGCCTTGCGCCTGAGGGACGATCAGCGCCCGCTGACGTGCCAGCGGCTTCATGCCGCAGACGCAGTTGGTGAGGTGTGGCAGGCAGTGCTCATTGTAGATGTCCATCTTGGTACCTCTCGCTTCTCGATCATGGGTGCATAACCCGGAAGCGCCTCAGTTGCAACACATTTATTACCACGACCACGGACTTCTAGAGGGGCTAAGTGAGTATCCAGATGGTGAGCGGGAGCGTTAGGAAGGAGAGGCAGGTCTGGGCGGTGATGATGGCCGCCATGCTGTCATGGTCGCCACCCATCTGCCGCGAGAGTATGTAGGAGGCCGGTGAGGTGGGGACGCTGAAAAGAAGCAGCACGACCCCTGCGGCGGTACCGGACAGGCCGGTCGCCGAGGCGAGCTGCCAGGCGACCAACGGCTTACAGAGGAATTGTACGGTGCAGCTTGCGACGAGCGGCTGCCAGTGCAGCGCGAGGTTCCCGGCGCGGTAGGCGGCGCCTACGGCCATGAGCCCGAGCGGGAAGGCCGCCTTTCCGGCCAAAAGAAGGGTCCCGTCCAGCGCGGTGGGGAGCTTGAGTCCAGAGGCGTTGAGCGCGATACCTGCGACGCACGCGATGATGAGCGGGTTTCGTGTCAGATCCCGTCCGAGCCTTTTGAAATCGATGCCGGCGCTGCTGCTGACGGTGAGCGAGAAGGCCGAGACGCAGAGCACGTTGATGAGCACGATCATGAAGCCGGCGCCGAGGGCCGCGAGGAAGAGACCGTCCTTGCCGAACAGGCTCTCGGCGAGCGCCAGGGCGACGAAGGTATTGAAACGCACCCCTCCCTGGAAAAGCGACGTGAAGACGCCCCCTCCCATGCGCCGGTTGGCGGCTCCAAGGAGAACGACGAGGAGGGCGCTCGCGACGATGACCCCCTCGACGGTGAGCAGGATGTTGAGCCAGGGTAGCGTCCCGATCTTCTTCCCCGCCAGGCTGTGGATGAGGGCGGCGGGCATGAGCAGGAAATAGGTGAGCCTTTCGGCGGAGGGCCAGAACGAGGAGGGGAGAAACTCGCTGCGCCTGATCAGGAAGCCGACGAGGATCAGCGAGAGAACCGGTGTGAGGGCGTTGATGATGGTTGCCACGTTACTCTCCTTTACTTCGGTATGGTGAGAATAACATGGGTGATTGTTTGGCAAAAGTTGATAATTCTTGCGTTAGGCTTGAGTATTTCTTGAGGATTGGCACTCCACTTGGAGCTCGTCCAGCACCAGTTGTGTGAGCGCCAGGCGCGGGTGACGTAGTTTCTGGTACATCCCGACCCGCCTGGTCAACTGCGGGGTGCCGAACGGGGCGAGGCTGAAATGCCCCTGCGCCTTCTCGAGGCGCTGACGGTTCAACGGCACGACGGCGATGCCGAGCCCCTGCTCCACAAGGCTGATCGCCGCCTCCAGGGAGTCGAACTCCATCACCTCGCGCGGCTTTATCCCCTGCGCCAGCAAATGGGCGTCCACGAGGGCCCCGGCCCACGCGGTTTTGTCGAAGCGGACGAAGGGGTATGTCTCGAAGAGTTCCTGTACCGTGGCGGCGGCAGCACCCTGCGGGGCGACCACGAAGAAAGGCTCCTCGTCGTACGCCTGCCACCGGCAGTGCGGCGGGATGGCGAAGGGGGGCTCGGTGGTGAGCGCCGCATCGAGATCCCCCTCTTCGACCTGGCGCACGAGCTCTGCCGACAGGCTCGAGACCAGGCGCACCTGCATCTCCTCGTGTGTTTTACGCAGCCGCCCGAGTACCGCCGGTAGAGGGCCGGTGAGCACGGTGGGGACCGCCCCCAGCGTCAGCACCCCCTTGATGGTGCCCGATGGCGAGAGGTCCGCCTTGATCCCGTCGTAGATGTCGAGGATCTCGCGGACCCGCTCCACGACCAGTTTGCCGTTCATGTTGAGTTTGGGGCTGCGTCCGGTCCGCTCGAAGAGCTGCACGCCGAACTCCTCCTCCAGGTTCCTGATCTGGAGGCTGACGGCTGACTGGGTCAATCCCATCTGTTCCGCGGCGGCGGCGAAACTCCCTTTGCCGGCGACTGCTGCGAGGATGCGAAGGCTGCGCAAGGACATTTGTAACTCCAAGAACGATGGTTCAAATATGCAGTTGTTCCAATGAGATCCCCAGCGCAGCGGCTATCTTTCTAAGAGTTGCCAGCCGTGGGCGTGCGGTGGGATGCTCGAACTTCGCAACGGCGGCTTGCGATACATTCAGTCGCTTTGCGAGGTCCTCCTGCTTCAAGCCCAGTTCTTCCCGCCAAGCCCTTATCAGAGACATGTCGTGCAGCACGTGAGCTTCGACAACGGACTGGGGGATTCCTGAGGCCTGGGCTTTCTCAGCTGCCAGCATACGGCGGATGCGCTGGAACTCTTCCCATGGCACCAGCACAAAAGCTGGTTGACCTTCATGCTCTATGATTTGATATTCAGTAGGTTCGCTCATCGCGTTTTTTGATCTCCTCTATACTGACGATGTCGATTTCCTCCTGCACGTTAAGTAGTACGCGCCAGTCTCCTACCCGCATCCTGTGAGTGTACTTGTGACCGACAAGTTGCTTGACGTTTGGACAGGAAGAAAGATCTACGAGACTCCGGGCAGCCAAGACTATCCTCTGCTGCACAGAGCGGTCGCCGATCTTTTTGAGCTGTTTCACAGCCTTTGGTTGCCAGACGACTTCCATGACCATTATAACCTGATATAACCTTTGATCAACAGGAAATTGACTGCTCAGCGATCAGCGAACCCCGACCCTGTAGATGGTCCCGCTGCCGTAATCGGCGAGGTAGAGTTCGCCATCATCGTCCTCGCCGAAGGTCGAGATGGCGTAAGGCGTGTCGGCCAGAAGTTTGGTCTCCCATTTCGTACCGATCCTGCGTAGCCCCCAGATACGGCCGCTGCAGAAATCCCCGTAGAAGTAGATGCCTTGCAGCCCCTTTATCCTGCCGCGGTAGACGTAGCCGCCGGTAACGGAGCAATCCCCCTTGCCGTGACGGTAGACCGCGACCGGCATGGTGAGGCCGCTCTTCTTGCACTTGGGTTCGCGGAAGCAGCGGTCCCCTTCCATGATGTTCCAGCCGTAGTTCGCACCGGCACCGGAGCCCGCAGGCTGGAAGTTGATCTCCTCAACTTCATCCTGTCCCACGTCGGCTATGTATAGATCACCGGTGCCACGGTCGAAAGAGAAGCGCCAGGGGTTGCGCAGACCGTAGGCCCAGATCTCGTTGCCGAAGGGATTTTTCGGTAGACGGTAGGGGGCAGCGCCGGAAGCCACCTCGATGCGCAGGATCTTTCCGAGCAGGGTGTCGAGCCGCTGGCCGTTGCCGTGCGGATCGCCGCCGCTGCCGCCGTCTCCGGTGCCGACGTAGAGGAGTCCGTCCGGGCCGAAGGCGAGCTGGCCGCCGTTGTGGTTCGCGTACGGCTGCTTGATGGTCAGGATCTCCCTGCGGCTGCCGGGATCGGCCGTGTCAGCGCCTTTGCTCGCCTTGAAGCTCGCCACCACCGTGTTCCCGATGCCGGTCCGGTTGGTGTAGTTGACGAAGAAGGTCTTTTTCGAGGCGAATTCCGGGGGGAAGGCGAGACCCAGAAGGCCCTGCTCGCCGCCGGACTTCACCAGTGAGTCGATGTCGAGAAAGGGCCTCTGGAGCAGCTTGCCGTTTTTGACGATCCGGATCTTCCCTTCCTGCTCGAGTACGAAAAGCCTCTTGCTGCCGTCTTTGGCGCTGACGATCGCCGTCGGCTGCCGGAGCCCCTTTACCACCGGCGTCAGGGTTATCCTCGCAGGGAACCAGGCATCGGCGGCGCAAGCGGGAGAGGGGAGGGCGGTAAGGGTGAAGCAGAAGAGGAAGCGGATGGCGTGGTTCTTCCAACTGAGCATGGGGCACCTCCGGCGTAATCTGCGGAAAGGGCATGGAAAACTGGCAAATTATATCGGCGCGACCCTGGTTGTCCATGCGTAGCGCGGGAGCGCGGCTCATGAACTACATTTGAATTGATAAAGGTTGGGGGCGCATGTTATGCTGCGTTGCCTAAAACTCATTGGAGCGGGGAGTGGTAACATCCCTGGACCAGTGCGGGAACCTTGAATATGTCTTGGAAGAGTTTGAATTGGAGGGAGCTATGTCCACACCGCTCATCGCAGTAGCGGCTATTCTGGCTGTCTTTGCTCTGGTACTGATTCCGTTGATGATGATGAAGGGGGGCGAGGAAGAGAGCCACGCCCAGCAACAAGACCATCCCGCCCATCAAGGAAGAAGATTCACGAAGAAAAAGAAGAAGAGGAAGTAGCATGGGCCGAACCGTCCCCCCTCACCCTGACCCTCTCCCAAGGGGAGAGGAGATTGTGGAAGTCTGGGCGGAAGAGCTGGCACGTACCGGCGGGGTCACCGTGCGATGGCGTTGAACTCGACGCGGCTGCTGGTCGCCGATTCCTTCTCGGGGGCCTTGTAGATATCCCCGCTCCCCTGGAAGAGCTTCTCAGCCGGAAGCCCCCCCTTGGCCACCAGGTAATCGACTACCGCTGCCGCGCGCTCACGTGCGAGCGACTGCAGTTCGTTCTCGCCGACCACGGTGTTGGCGATGATCAGCTTCTTCATCTCGTTGTCCGGCAGGTCCTTCACCATGCCGAGGGCGTTACGCGGTTTCGGGAATTTCTCCTTCTTGTAGACCGCCTTCAGGAATTTACTGTACTCCTCCGGCGTCACCTGCACCGTCTCGCTGTTCTCTCCTTCTTTGACCTGCTGTTCCTTCACCAGGAAGAGGAACTTCTCGTTGCGCACCTTCCGCGCCAGGAGTTCCTGCCGATATCCCTCCGGGTCCCTCCCCTTGTCGACGAACCCTTTTATCTCCAGTTTGAGTGCGGGACGGTCGGCGACCACCTTGGCCAGCTGCGTCAGTTTCTTCGCCTCGTTCGCTGATAGCGCGCTGGAGCCCGCCTCGAAGCTCACCATGCTGAAATCCTGCCCGCCGCCGCCAAGCGAAGAGAGCAGGGCAAAGGGGGAGGTGGCTGCTTTTACCAACAGGTTCTTCAGCACCTGGCCGATCAGACGCCAGACGCTGAACTGGGGATCGTCGGTCCGTCCGGTGACCGGGAGGTCCAGGTGGATCTCGCCGTTGCGGTCCTTTAAAAGCGCGATGGCGAGCCTTACCGGCAGACTGGTCGCCTGGTCGCTGTCCACCTTCTTCCCGAAGGTGAACTGGTCGATGAAGACCTTGTTCTCGGAGGTGAGCTGCTTTCTCTCGATGAGGTACTTGAGATCGAGAAACAGCTTTCCCTTGTCGATGGCGTAGCCCAGGTAGGTGCCGGAGTAGGGGGTGGCCGGGGCGAGCTCGATGTCGCGGAAAGAGATCTTCAGGTCGACGAAGAGGTCGTCCCGCAGCGGGTTGAGCCTCCCGGAGATCTGCATGGGCGAATGGTTTTCCAGGTTACCGCGCAGGTCCACGTCGGCGAACTTGGAGGCTTCCGAAGTGAGCCCGCTCACCCTCCCCCCCAGGTTGTAGAAGGTGCTGTTGAAGGTCTGGGGGAGGTGGTTGTCCGTGAAGGCGAGCGTGCCGTTTTGAATCGTCACGCTCCCTACCGAGATCTGGCGCTGGCTCGCGGGAGGCGCTGCAACGGCGCCGGGTGCGGCCGCCGGTAGTGCAGCCGGAACCGCCTGTGCCGCGGGAGCCGCTGGGGCTGCCTGTGCTGTGGGTGCCGCCGGAGCTGCCGTCTGCGCTTCCGGCTCCTTCCGGACCAAGTCCTGCAGGTTGAGGGTGCCGTCCTTTCTGATGATGATGCGAGAATAGACGTCGTTCAGCGCGACCTCGCGGATGCTCAGAGTGAATGGCGCGAAGGTACCCTGGAAGGCGTCGAACTGCAGGCTCTCCCACTTGAGGAGGTCCTGGTCGCCGGTGAGGTCGATACTGTGGAAGTCGCGCACCCCGGCGTTACCTCGGAAGCTCCCCACCGCCTTGCCGTCCTTGAGGGCGAGATCGAGGTCGACCGACGTATCGAGGTTCCCGCCGATGACCGAGAAGTTGAAGCTCTCGGGGAAGTAAGGCTCGAAGTCGCTGATCGGCAGCCTGCTGATGCCGATGCTCCCACGATAGCGGAAGGGAACCGGCATGAGGGTGCCGTTCGTCCTAAGCGTGGCGCCCTTGCCGTAGGTGGTGGAAAAGCGCAGGGGAGACGGCTGGAACTTCGGCCCCTGCAGGTTTCCGAGGGTCAGGTTCGCGTTGCGCAGCGTGAAGCGGGGCGGCTCCTCGAAGGTCTTGTCGGTAAAGGAGACGTTGATTTTCTCAAGCCTTGTCTGTTTCACCACATAGGAAAACGGCCTTCCCTTCGGTTCAGCCTTGGCCTTTTTCGGCTTGGACGCGGGGGCTGGGGCGGATGGCGCCGGGAAGAGCGACATTATGGAGAGCTTCCCGTCCGCTTCCTTTGAAAGGGAGATGCTTCCTTGCGCCAGGCGGATGTCGCCTATCTCGAGGCGGTTCTCCTTTTGGCGGAAGCTTGTTCCGGATACCTGCAAAAGGGCCAGGTCGAGCCCTTCCTTTCCGTAGCGGGTGGAAAGACCGGCGACGGAGATATCCCCCTTGTTGAGCGATAACCCCTCCTCGGCCCGGTAGCCGAGTTCCGTGGTCAGGCCGAGCGTCCCCTGAAGCGGCGCGGTGAGGTAGGGGCTGAGGTAAGGCCCGATGCGCTGGATTTTGAGTCCAGTGAGGGTGATGGACGATGTGATTGCGACGGGGGAAGCGGAGAAGGTCCCCTCGGTTTTCAGCGCGGCTTCTCCGTCCGCTTTGAGGGAGAGTTGGTACGCGGCCTGGGCCCCCGGAGCGGTGCTGAAGTTTTTAGCGGCGAGGTTTATCTCGGAGATGTTGGTGTTGAAGCCCCCCTTGGGGAGCTCGTCCCGGAAGTGAACCGTCGCGTTGGACACCGCAAGGGAAGTAAGCACTACCTCGGTTTTTTCGGCAGGTTCGGCCGCTTTCGGTTTGTCACCTTCCGGCGCGGACGGAGCGAGCCGGGAGAACATCCATGCCCCTTGGCGGTCCCGCTCGACGAAGAGTTCGAGCCCCTCGGCCGTTATCGCGTCGAAGTGGAACTTCTTGGCCAGCACCTCGAGGGAGGCGGCTTTCACCTCCAGCGCAGGGACGCGTGCGAGCGGCTTCTTACCCGGAAGGTCGATGCTGACGGCGTCGAGCCTGCTCGTTCCTTTGAGTAGCAGTTCCGGTTTTTTGTCGGCCGAGATGCGGTAGGCGATGTCGAGGTCGACGGTGAGCTTGCCGGAGGTGAGGTCGACCGGGGGCTTCACCGGTGCATAGGCCAGGTACTGCGGCAGGTCGAGTCGCTTGAGTCCCACGTGAACAGAAGTCTCCAGCGACTTGCTGAGCGGCTTCAGTTTTCCCGCGAAGGTGAAGGGGGCGCCGTCCACCTGCGCCGAGATGCGCGGGTCGACGTATTTATCGGCGAGGTAGGGGCTGTTGCTGATGAAGGGGATGTCGACGTTCAGCGCCCGGACCGTATGTTTTCTCCCGCCGCCGACGATGCGGTCGTCGAAGTCGATCGATCCGTTCCTGATGCTGATGTTGTTGAGCGAGAAGCGCAGTGCGCTTTGCTTTTCCTCTTTCTTCTTCGGTTGTCTTTCCAGGATGTCGGTGAAATTGAAGCGGTTCGGCGCGTTGCGCACCAAGTTCACCGTCGGGGTGTCGAGGGTGACTTCGGAGAGGATGAGGGCCCTTCTGAAAAGGGATGACGGCGACAGGGACGCCTGAAGGCGCCGGAAAGCGATGAAGGGGTGTCCCTCTTTCTCCGCGATGGCAAAACCCTCAACCGTGGCAGTCAACGTGAAGGGGTTGAAGCGCACCGATTCGATGTGTGCCTTGCGTCCGGTGCTCTCTTGCAGAGCCTCCACTGCTTTGATCCTGACAATGGTGGGAAGGATGGCTACCATGAACAAGAGCAGGAAGACAAGGACTGCAGATGTTATGAGAATATATTTTTTGCGTGACACAAGAACCTCGCTGCAACGCGTGGAGTTGGGGAAGGCTTTTACAAAAATTATCACGTTTTGAGTCAAAGCGCACGACTGAGTGGGCGGAAAAAGCAAAGTAATAACAGAACCGCCGTGAGAGACGGATGTCGTGAGATACTTCCAGCGCCCTTTGACATTGAATGTTGCCGGCGGATGGGGTAGAAAGGAGCTGCCTCAGGGAGGGGCTCATGCGTTTTTTTATCATCCTTTCGGTTGCCTTTCTTGCCTCGCTGCTGAGCTCGATGAGCGGGGCGGGGTCGGCCATGCTGACCACGCCGGTCTGGCTCGCGCTCGGGTTTCCCCTGCCGGTCGCCATCGCCTCGAACCAGTTGAACGGGGCGGCCTGGACGCCTCTGGCGGCGCGAAACTACCTGAAGGGGCGCCCGGTGGACTGGGCGCTGCTCCGGATCATGGTCGTCTGCGGTCTCGCCGGTGCGTGGGGGGGGACCCTCATCGTGCGGGGGATCGACGCTGCTCTTTTGCAGCGGGTCATCGGCAGCATCATCCTCCTGCTCGTCGCGGTGGTGGCGTGCAACCCGGCGCTTGGGCGCAGCGAGGGGGAGCCGCTTCTGTCGCGCGGGATGACCGGCCTGCTCGCCTACCCGCTCGGCGTTTACGAGTCCTTCTTCGGTTCGGGGAACGGGCTCTTCACCTCCATGCTGCTTGCCAAGGGGCGCGGCCAGACCCTGGTCGCCTCGCTTGGCTGTTATTACGCCATCGCATTTTTCTGGAACTGCTTCGCCGTCGCCGTCTACAGCGCCGCCGGCTTTGCCGATGCCAGGCTCATGATCCCCTCGACGGTCGGCTCGGTGTTCGGTGCCTACCTGGGGTCAAGACTTGGGCGGCACAAGGGGCATGACTGGGTGCGGGGACTTTTCGTGTTGCTCGGCGGGGTGCTGGGGCTCAAGCTCGCGCTCGGGTGGTAGGGGCGCTGCCGCGCCAGGGAGGAAGATTGGAAACGGGAGAATTGACGATACGCAAGGAGCGGCCGGAGGATGCGGCCGCCATCACACGGGTGGTCGAAGCGGCCTTCCACAGCCACCCTTACAGCAACCAGACCGAGCACATCCTCGTGGAGCGGCTGCGCTCGGCGGGGGCGCTCAGCGTCTCTTTGGTGGCCGTGCTGGACGGCGCGGTGGTCGGGCACATCGCCTTTTCCCCCATCACCATCGACGGCAAGCCGTGCCGCTGGTTCGGCCTGGCGCCGGTCTCGGTGCAGCCGGAGCACCAGGGGGAGGGAATCGGCTCCATGCTGATCCGGGCGGGACTCGCAGGGCTTGAGCGCCTTGGCTGCGACGGCTGTGTCCTCTTGGGCGAGCCGGCGTACTACGGGCGCTTCGGCTTCAAGGTCCGTGACGGGCTCACCCTGCCTGGCGTTCCTCCCGAGTACTTCCTCGCGCTCCCCTTCCGCGCCGAGAACGCGGCCGGCGAGGTCGCCTACCACGACGCCTTCGAGGTCTGCGGCTGATCCATCCGGCACTGTCCCACCGCCTTCGCGTCACCCCCCTTGCGCTTTGGCGTGGTACAGGTTGTTGAGGTACTTCTGCTCCTGCGGACTAAGCTGCACCGCTTTTTCGAACGCGGAGGCCGCGTCCCTGAAACGCCCCTCATTCGCGTATATGATCCCCATGCTGTTGTAAATCTCGGGATTTTCTGGCTGCAGATCGGCCGCCGTCCGCAACTCCGCCATCCCTTCTTCCTGCTTTCCGTTCATACCGAGCGCGAAGCCGAGGTTCTTGTGCCCTTCGGCGGAGCGCGGGTCATATTTCACCGCGAGACTGAACTCCGCGATCGCCTCTTTCATCAACCCCTGGTTGGCGTAGAGCACGCCGAGGTTGTTGTGTGCGTCGGGGTATTCCGGGTCGACCTTGAGCGCCAGCTGCAGCTCGGAGCGCGCCTGGTCCGTTTTCCCCTGTTTGCTGTAGGCAACCGCCAGGTTGTAGTGCGCGTACTTGTTGTCCGGGTTCCCCTGCAGTGCGGCCCGGTACTGGCTTATCGCCTGCTCCACTCCTCCCGTCTTCTCGTAGGCCGCTCCCAGGTTCCTTAGCGCCTCCACGTTCCCCGGGTCGAGCTTCAGGGCGGTCTTCAGTTCGGCGGCTGCCTCGTCGTTGCGCCCCGCTGCGAGGAGCGCTATGGCCAGGTTGTTGTGGGGGCGCGCCTTGCCGGGTGCTTTCTCGGCACAATCCTGCCACAGACTGACCGCGCTCCCCCATACCAGGTTGCGCTGCCAGGTGGAGACGGCAAGCGCGAGGACGACAACACCGACCGCGGCGGCCGCCGCACGGGGCGCGAGCCGCGCGAGCAGGGGGGCGAGAAGCGCTGCGGCGGCACAGAAGATCCCTACCGAGGGGAGGTAGACCCTGTGCTCGAAGATGACGTCCCGGATCGGGATGACGCTCGACTCGACGCTCAGGGTGATGAAGAACCAGAAGATGCCGAACCCGGCCAGCCGCTGCAGCGGTGCGCGCGACGAGCGGCGGTACAGGTAGACCCCGGTCCCGGCCAGGGCGACGAGCAGCAGCAAGGAGAAGAAGACCCGTGGGGCGAAGAGGGTATGGAAGACGGGGTAGTCGTAGTCGAGGTTCTGCCCGACAGGGAGGAGCAAGAGCCTTAAATAGGTGACGATTACGCTGAACTGGGTGAGCAGGTAGTCACCCCGCGCGATGCTGGTCGTCTCTCGTGCGAGCCGGTCCATTTCGCCTAGCAGATCTCCGAGCGGTTTGCCCGACTGCATGAGACCGAGCGGGACGACGAGCAGGGGCGCCGCGAGCGGAAGCAGCAAGAGTAACCGCTTCCGCGACGGGGTGCCGAAGAAGGAGAACTCGTAGAGCGCGACGGTCAGGGGGAGGGTGAAGGCGATCTCCTTGGTTTTCATCGCCAGCAGGGCGCAGAGAAGAGCGCCCAGGTACCAGACGACGATACGCCCCCGTGCTCCCCCTCCGGAATTCTGCCGCAGACGCGCCAGGATATAGCAGGTGAGCGAGGCAAGGTAGAAGAGGGTGGCGAGCGAGGCGAAGCGCTGCACCACGTAGGTGATCGCCTGGGTCTGAATCGGGTGGGCGACGAAAAGGAGGGCGGCTATGAGCGGCGCGAGCGTTCCGGGAGCGATGCCGCGGTCCGCGCCTTCCGCTTCCTCCGTCGTCTTGAGGAACGGTGTCTGCTGCGTCAGGCGTACGAGGAGGAAGACGAAGGCGCCGTTCAAGAGGTGCACGGCAGTGTTGAAGATGTGGTACCCGGTGACCTCCACCCCACCCATGCTGTAGTTCAGGGCGAAGGTGAGGTACCCGATGAAGCGGCGTGGGTTGTAGCGGTAGCCGGTCCCGTCGAAGAGGAACGAGGCGAGGTTCTTGATGACCGGATTTTCCGTGATGGAGCCTTCGTCGTCGATGACGAAGGGGGCATGAAAGGTGTTGGAATAGGCCAGAAGTCCCACCAGGGCGATCAAGGCGAGCTGCAGCCACGCGCTGCCGCCCAGGATCTCAAATGGCGAGCGCCTTACCCCCGTCGCGGTACTTTGATTTTGCCGCGTCTCCTGCCTTGCTGCTCTCTCTTTCCCCATTGGAACACCTCCGCTTGAAGGGCCAGCATCACATTTCACCGCCGTGCAGCACGCGGCCCGCATTACATGCAAAAAACTGCGTATGCATATCATGTTTGCGTGTGCGCTGGCAACTGATTTGCCCCGTTGATTTGCCCCTGGTATGGGAGAAATGGGACCACGAAAAGGT
Organism: Geomonas ferrireducens; assembly: GCF_004917065.1. Classification (NCBI taxonomy): domain Bacteria; kingdom Pseudomonadati; phylum Thermodesulfobacteriota; class Desulfuromonadia; order Geobacterales; family Geobacteraceae; genus Geomonas; species Geomonas ferrireducens. The sequence continues at coordinate 553,664 of NZ_SSYA01000001.1, read as the reverse complement.
ATTGCCGAAGGGTATAACCATAACCCTGGGTTATACCTGTTGGTAAACATTTGAAAGTATTGGATACTTTACTAATGAGCGGTGCTCGTTCCATAACCTATGGTTATCGTTGGCCCTTCTTGCGCTCTTGAAGGCGGTGGCTAAAGTTATCATTAAATCAGCATCTTTACGGTCGGTGGTGGTGTTGGCATCGCTCGTGCTCTGTCAGAAGGCGCAGGGGCGCCCCCTTCGGGAGGGCGCTTTCCGGTAACGGTCATACCAACCGGAGGCGGGCGGTAATACGCAAACAGACGCGAAAGGAGAAAGATGATGAAATCAAGGTTGGGCATTTTGTTGGCGGCACTGTTGGTGCTGGTATCGGCTACGGTGCTTTGGGCCGGCGGTGCAGAGCCCCTGGCAAAACTGCACCAGGGGAAGGTGGCGTGCTCGGATTGCCACGGCAAGGGGAAGAAGGTCGTCGTTGACGACAGCGAGAAGGGGGTGAACAGCCGTTGCGTCGGTTGCCACGGCACCCTGGCCGAGCTTGGTGGCAAGTCCCGCGAGGAGGTGAACCCGCACCGCTCGCACCTGGGCGACATCAACTGCACCACCTGTCACCACGGCCACACCGCTTCCTGGGCCTACTGTCTTAGCTGCCATGCCTTCGATATGAAAATCCCGGGGGGAGGGGCGGTCGCGACAAAGGCTGCAGCGACGTCAAGGCAGGCCAAACGGGCCGACAAGGCGGACATCGTCGTGATCGGCGCCGGCGCCGCCGGCTTCACCGCGGCGATCACCGCCCACGATGCCGGTGCCAAGGTGATCATCATCGAGAAGCAGCCGATCACCGGAGGCAACAGCATGCTCGCGGCAGGCGGGATGAACGCGGCCGAAACCGTCTATCAGAAAGAGAAGGGGATTCCCGATTCCGTCGACCTCATGTACAAGGACACCATGACCGGCGGCGGCAACCTGAACGACCCGGCGCTCGCCATGGTGCTGGCCAAAAATTCCGCTTCGTCGGTCGACTGGCTGACCCGCCTCGGCGCTGACCTGAGCGATGTCGGCCGCATGGGGGGGGCGAGCGTGAACCGCACCCATCGCCCGAAAGGTGGCGCCGCGGTCGGCGCTCACATCACCGAGGTGCTGCGCAAAAACGCAGCCCAGCGCAACCTCGACATCCGTATCAACAGCAAGGTCGTGAAGATCCTCGAGGACAAGAAAGGGCGCGTGATCGGCGTACGGGTGGCCGGCAAACACAGCGGCGAGTACACCATCAAGGCCAAGGCGGTCATCATCGCGGCGGGCGGTTTCTCGGCCAACCCCGAGCGCGTCGCCTTCTACCGCCCCGAGTACAAAGGGATGACCACCTCGAACCAGCCCGGCGCGACCGGTGACGGCATCGAACTCGGGAACCAGGCCGGCGGCGAGCTGAAAGACATGAAGGAGATACAGATCCATCCCACCGTGGCCGCCGGAAGCCGCACCCTGATCACAGAGGCGGTACGCGGCAACGGCGCCATCCTGGTGAACCACGAAGGGAAGCGTTTCGTGAACGAGCTCACCACCCGCGACAAGTGTTCCGCCGCCATCCTCGCCCAGAAGGGGCAGTCCGCCTTCCTGGTGTTCGACGAGGGGGTACGCAAGAGCCTGAAGCAGATCGACGGCTACTTCCACCTGAACCTGGTCAGCCAGGGGGGCTCGGTGCGCGATCTCGCCGCCGCGATCAAGGTGCCTGCCGACGCGCTGGAAGCCTCCATCGCCTCCTACAACAAGGCGGTCGACGACAAAAACGACGCGGAGTTCAAGCGCCCCGACCTGCCGCGCGCCCTGCGCACCGCCGGGTATTACGCCATTGAGGTGAAACCGGGCGTGCACTACACCATGGGCGGCCTGAAGATCACCATCGGCAGCGAGGTGCTCGGCAAGGACGGCAAGGTGATCCCGGGCCTCTACGCTGCGGGAGAGGGGACCGGCGGGGTGCACGGCAAGAACCGCCTGGGGGGCAACTCCATCTCCCAGACCATCACCTTCGGCAGGATCGCGGGCGAGAATGCCGCGAAGATGGCGATGGGCAAGTAACTAAGGAATCATAAGCAGGGAGGCGCCCGCGTGGCGCCTCCCGAATCCTGCGGCCCTCCTCTCTTGGCCAGGATAGTTTCAATGAGGCAGGTATGGAGATCGCCAAACGCATTCCCCTGATCACCGACGGCAACTACCGCCTCTTCTGGACCGGGCAGGGGCTCTCCTGGCTCGGAAGCGTCATGCAGTCGGTGGCCCAGGGGTGGCTGGTCTGGTCCCTGACCGGGTCGCCGGCGCATCTGGCGCTCACGGCGGTGATGCTTTCCCTGCCGGTGCTGCTCTTCGGGGTGTTTGGTGGGGCGAGCGCGGACCGCTTCGACCGTCGCACCCTCCTCCTGGTCACACAGCTTAGCTCGATCGTCCCGAGTCTTACGCTCGGGGTGCTGGCTTTTCGAGGTGCGGCGACCACGCCGGCCATCATGGCGCTCGCCTTCTTTCAGGGAACGCTGAACGCCTTCGACGTCCCTGCGCGCCAGGCACTCCTCGCTGAGCTCGTTCCGCGCGAGCAGCTCGGTCAGGCCGTCGCCTGCAACGCGGTAGCCTTCAACGCGACCCGCCTCCTTGGCCCCGCCGCAGCGGGGTGCCTCATCGCCTCCTGCGGAGCCGCTTCCTGCTTTTTCATAAACGCCATGAGCTTTCTTGCCGGAGGGGTGACGTTACTCTTCGTGCGCGTTCCATACCACGGGGGTGAGCATCCCGTGAGGTGTCGGTCCCTGTCTGCGGCGGAACTGCGCGAAGGGGTGCGCTTTGTAATGATGCACCGGGAGATCACCCTGCTCCTCACCTCGGTGCTGCTTGTGAGCCTTCTCGCTATCCCGTTTGTTCCCCTGCTCCCGGTGTTCGCCGACTCCTTGGCTGCGGGCCCCCGGGGCCTCGGCACCATGTCCGCCTCCCTTGGCGGAGGGTCCCTGCTTGCCGCCCTCTGGCTCGCCGCCTCCGCACGGCTGCCGCAACGGCGCGACGGCCACCTGCCGGCGGGGATGCTGTTACCGCTTGCGCTGCTGCTCTTCGCGCTTTCCACGAACTATCTGCTATCCCTCGTCTCGCTCTTCACCGCTGGCGCCGCCGTCGTCATCTTCCTGGCCCGGGTGAACTGCTCTCTGCAGCAAAAATGCCCGGACCGGCTGCGCGGCCGCGTCATGGGGGCGTACACCCTGGCCCTTCTGGGCGCGGCACCCATCGGTAGCCTCCTTGTCGGCGTCATCGCCGCGTGCACCGGGGCCCAACTTGCCCTCACCCTCACCTCGTCCACCTGTGCGGCGTGTCTTGCCGTTTTGCGACTGGGCGGGCACCGGGAAAGATCCGCTGCGGCGCCGTGGGACCGCACCCTTGTCGGCAGCGACTGTGCACGCGACTGGTAAAAGGCGGAATCTCGCTTCATTGTGACACGTGTCACCCGTACCTTCTCCTCATTGGGATATCGTGGCTTCACCTTTTCATCCCAATATCGGAGTTTCCTTCCCTATGGTGCACCGTTTAACCGCCCGCGCGGCGATCGCCCTGCTTGTTTTAGCCTGCTCGTCCAATCTGTTTGCTTCGGAAGCGCCGTCCTGCGAGCTGAAGGTCCGTGAGGGGTACCGCTTTTATGAGATAAGCGGCAACAGCCTCGATCAACTGAGGGAGCAGATCAACCAGAAAGGGACCAAGTGGAGCGACGGCAAGGTCTACTCGGCCCTGACCAATTGGGACATCCATTACAAGTACCGCGTCACCAGCAACAACGGCCGCTATTCGGTACGGTCCGCGGACACGACGGTGGAGATCTGCTACTACCTCCCCCGGCTGGATGCCGACTCCTGTACGCCCGAGCTTGCCAGCCGTTGGAAGGATTACCTCACTCATCTGCAGCGTCATGAGTACGGCCACAAGGATCTGGCGGTACAGGCTGCTTCCCAGGTGAACGAGATGTTCGCCACCCTCCCCAGTTTCGGCAGCGAAGAGGAACTTGCCGCCGAGATAACGAAGCGGACTGAGGAGAAGTTCCGGCACCTCAAGGAGATCCAGATCGACTACGACCGGGACACAAGGCATGGCGAGACCCAGGGCGCCGTGCTTCTTTCCGCGGGCGGCGCTGGCGGAGCATAAAAAAAGGGCTACGGGAAATCCCGTAACCCTTCCTTCCTCTTCTGCAATCTCATAATCCATCCCGATTATCTACCGACACCACCGCCGGTACCCATCGAGCCCGTGCCACCGGTTCCGGTACCGGTGCTACCGCCTGTTCCCATCGAGCCAGTGCCGGTTCCCATGGTGCCCGTGGTGCCGCCGGTACCGGTGCCCATCGTGCCTGTGCCGGTCCCGGTCCCCATACTGCCGGTCCCCATGGTTCCGCCTGTGCCGGTGCCGATGCCGGTACCCTGGTTGTAGTACGTCCCGCCGGCACCCTGGTTTTCATTGGTGCCCGGGGTGGTCTGGTTCAACGTACCGCCGGTGCCGGTCCCGGTTCCCTGGTTGTCGTAAGTACCGCCGGTGCCCTGGTTGTAGTAGCTGCCCGGGGTCTGGCTGCCCGGAGTCTGGTTCAGCGTGCCGCCGGTGCCGCTACCGGTCCCCTGGTTGTAGTAAGTACCGCCGGTCCCCTGGTTGTAGTAGCTGCCCGGGGTCTGGCTGCCCGGGGTCTGGTTCAGTGTGCCGCCGGTGCCGCTGCCGGCGCCGGTTCCGTAGTAGGTGCCGCTACCTCTTTGATCGTAACGCCCAGTCCCCTGGTTATAGGTACCGCCGGTGCCCCTCTGATCGTAGGTGCCAGTGGTTCCACCCACAGTTCCGCCTGCGCCGGTGCCCATGGCGCCGCCGGTATCCGGACCTAGCCGTTCAACGGTGAAGTCCTGCCGCACCGTAGTTCTCGCGCCGACGCCGCTTGGCAGCGATGTCCCGGACTCGAAGCTCTGGACACTACCACCAGCGCCTGTGCCGGAAGCGGCGCCCGTCCTGTGTGTTGTACCCTTATGCATCGTTTTGTGGGCGCCTGTTTTGTGCGTCGTTTTATGGGTCGACGCCTTGTGGGTCTTGCCCGAGTGCATGCCGGTGTCCGCGGCATAACCTGAGCCGGTCGTCATTCCCATCAGGCCGAGCATTGCCACCGTTGTGAATAGCAACCTTCTTACTGTTCTCATCTTCTGACCTCCATGCCCCGTCTCGTGGGGAGGCCCCGCCTGCGTCCGAAGCGGCATCGCCTGCTTGAGAGCGTCGCGGTGCCAGGTTGCAGATGTATACAATCCGGTGCTGCTGACATCAGATTAGCATATATTATTAGCAAAGGTCAATTTTGTGGCGGGCGGGGTGAAATGGGTAAGTGGCGGTAAATGCGGGGTAAAAGGCGCGTCGGCGGGTTGCGTTGCCATCTCGGCTGTGGGGCTGATGCTTAAAAAAGAGGCTTGTCGCCCGGCTAATGTGAGGAGCGTTATTCCTTGCGGTCGCTGACGAGCTCGATGAAATGTTCGAGGAGCTGCGGGTTGAACGCCTTCCCCGATTCCTCGTGCATCATGCGGACCGCTTCCTGGTGGGGGACCGCCTTGCGGTACACCCGGTCGAGGGTGAGGGCGCTGTACATGTCGCAAAGGGCCGAGAGCTGGGCGCTACGGGGGATGTTGTCGCCCTTTAGTCCCGTGGGATAGCCGTTGCCGTCGTAGCGCTCATGGTGGTGACGCACGATGGTGAGGGAGACGTCGCTGAAGTGGTGGCTGTCCATCAGGAACTCGTAACCCTTCTGGGTGTGCTGCTTGATCTTGTAGTACTCGACGTCCGAGAGGGCGTCCGGCTTGTTCAGTATCTCGTTGGTGACGAAGATCATGCCGTAGTCGTGCAGCATGGACCCCACCCCCACATCCACCAGTTCGTCCGGGTCCACCTGGAAGAGCTTTTCGTGTGCCAGGAGGTTCAGCGCGGTGACCTGTACGCTGTGGGCGTAGATGTAGAGGTTATGGGCCACGACGCCCTGAAACGAGTGCAGGGCGTGCTCGTCGCCTGCCACGTAATGCATCAGGTGACGCACCAGTTGCCGGCATCGCTCCAGGTTCGCCGCCTGTTCGGGGGCCTCGAAGGCGTCGACCAGGTAGTTGATCGAGGTCTGGTACAGGATCTTCCCTTTCCTTGCGCTGTCCAATTCATCGTTGTTCAGCAGCTCATCCAGCCCCTTCTCCAGGTACGCCGACAGCTCCTCCATATCGCCAGATCTGACGTACATGAACTCGATGCCGTTTCTTTCCATCCTGCTGCGGTCGGAACTGGAGAACTTTCTCTGAGCGTCCTTGTACAGCACGTAGTTCCCTGCACTCTTCATGAACAGCGGGATGGACGGAAAGAATTCGGGATCTATGCTGTCGATGCTTATGGCACGCCAGTAGTGGTCTTTCATGGGCTAACCTTCCGGTTCAGTTGGATAGAGTCGTGGCAGTTAGATTACGTCCGTGGTGATGCTGCATTCGTCTTCTTTTCGGCTTTTGCAGTAGAAACTGAAGGAGAGATTAGCACCGCGCTGTGCCTTCCCGTCTCGTCGTTCATACATCGCATCCCTTTTTGTGACAGCACTTATGACTGATGCAATAGTTGACGCGCCGTCTGTAGCCGGTATTCTTGAGCAATTAATTGTAGTTAATGCTTGGGAGGGGGCATGAAAGCGAAGACGCTTTACCGGGTCTTTCTGCGCAGCGGTCCGAGCAGGGTGCTGTGGTATCCACGCATGTCGATAGCTGCAGGTACCGAGGTCGAGGTGCTGGTGCTGGGGCGGGAATGGCCCTGCGTCCGCTGCGCCGGGAAGGAGGGGTTTCTTGACCGGGAGGATCTCGAGCTGGAGCCGAGCCACGACGATCAATTCTTGGAACTCCCCGAGATGCTCATCGAGGAGCTGGTCGAGATCGGGAAGGGGCGGGGCGTTGGGGGATGGGAGCGGGAGTCTCCGCAGGGCGGGAAGGAAAAGGAAGCCCGTCTGCTCCGGGTGTTCCACCGCTTTCATGACGCACGGCTCGCCGCGCTCTGCCTTTCCGGCGGCGGCATCAGGAGCGCCACCTTCAACCTCGGTGTCCTGCAGGGGCTCGCCAGGTGTGGCGTGCTGGGGGAGATGGACTACCTCTCGACGGTGTCCGGCGGAGGATATATCGGGAGCTGGCTCACATCCTGGATATCGGCCCAGAACTGCACTCCCCGGCAACGGGTGGCCCGCGTCATGGAGGAGCTGGCGCAGGAGTCCCCGCAGGCGCGGCGCAGGGAACCTTACCAGGTGCGGTTTTTGCGCGACTACAGCAACTACCTGACCCCGCGGGTGGGCGTGCTCAGTGTCGACACCTGGAGCATTATCGGAACCTACCTCAGAAACCTGCTGCTCAACTGGCTCATCCTCATCCCGCTCTTTGTCACCTTCCTGCTGTTGCCAAGGTTCATGGTGCTCCTGGTCGGCGGGGGATGGGCCGATCCCGGCGGCGGACTTGACCTGCTACGGCTTGCCGCGTTCTTCGGCGTAATCCCCATCGCCTACACCGTGGCAGATCTGCCGAGCATAGGGGACGGGAAGCGGGACCGGGGCGATTTCGTCCTCTTCTTCCTGGCACCGCTGCTGCTTATGGCCTGCTTCCTCTCGGCCTACTGGGGAAACGGTTATCTGAGTGGGGCGGTTGCTTATCCGGGCATCATGGACTTCGCAGTGTACGCCGCCTGCGTGCACTTTGTCGGCTGGGGGGCGGGGATGGCGTGGCTGTGGGCGAGGAAGGATGTCACAATGCCGCCGATGGCGCGTATTGTGACGTTCTGCGTCTGTGCCGTGGCTACCGGGATACTCGCCGGCGTGCTCGGCTGGGTTGCCGCCGTGAGGCTTCTCCCCTTGCTGCCCGAGGATATAGGGCACCGCAAGCTTGCCTACGCGGTGGTCGCCGTGCCGTTGGTGCTCGCCGATTATCTGCTGACCGGGACCGTGCTCGTCGCCCTTTTGTCCCGCTGCACCGGGGACCAGGACCGGGAGTGGTGGGGGCGTGCCGGGGGGATCACCATCATGGCGGCCCTACTCTGGAGCCTGTTGATGGCGGCGGTGGTTTACGGCCCGTGGTTCATTCTCCCGGAGGGGGCGCCGTTTTGGAAAGGACTCTACACGGCTGTCGGTGGGGGAGCCGGCATAGCGGCGGCCTTGATGGGAAAAAATTCGGCCACGCCGGCCCTGCGCCCCGGGGCCTCCATGGACCGCCTCCGTACCCTGCTCCCTGCCGTGGCGGCCGTGTTGTTTTTGCTCTTCCTGCTGCAGGGAGTTTCTCTTCTCACGACCTGCATCCTCAGGTGGGCCGGCACCTCTTCAACGGCAGCACTTCCCGTCGATTTGACCACGCATCTCGGGCTCCTGCTCGACCCCCCTGCTCTTACACTGGCTAAAGTCGCGCTCTGCTCCTCGGCACTCGGGTTCGCGATGGCGCTCATGGTCAACATCAACACCTTCTCCATGCACTCCATGTATCGCAACCGCCTGGTCCGGTGCTATCTCGGGGCCTCTCGTGCTAGGCTGAAGCGCTGTCCGAACCCCTTCACCGGCTTCGACGGGAGGGACGACCTCGACCTCGACAAGGTCGCCACCCGCCCCTACCACGTGATCAATATGGCCTGGAACCTCGTGAAGGGGAAGCGGCTCGCCTGGCAGCAGCGTAAGGCGGCCTCCTTCATCATGTCGCCTCTCTTCGCCGGCTCCGATCTGATCGCGGAAGATGTGGCGAAAGGGGCGAAGCCCGGCGGATATCGCCGCATGGACGCCTACGGGGCGGGGAGGAGTGCCCGCACAAGCCCCGTCACGCTTGGGACCGCCATGGCGATCTCGGGTGCCGCGGCAAGCCCGAACATGGGATACCACTCCTCTCCCTTGGTCACCTTTGTGATGGCTTTGTTCAACGTCAGGTTGGGGTGGTGGCTGGGTAACCCGGGGCTCGGTATGGGGGGGGCGTGGCGCAAGGCGTCACCAGGGCTCGCCCTGCTCCCCCTGATTAAGGAGACCCTGGGGCTGACCCGTGAGGACAGCAGGGACATCTACCTCTCCGACGGCGGTCACTTCGAAAACCTCGCGCTGTACGAAATGGTGCGCAGGAGATGCCGGTACCTCATCGTCTGCGATGCGGGGTGCGATTGTGAGGGGCGGTTCGAAGACCTGGGGAACGCGGTGCGCAAGGTGAGGGCGGATTTCGGCATCGAGATCGAGATCGATCTCACCGGCATGCAGGCAAAGAAGCTCCACTTCGCCGTCGGCACCGTTAAGTACTCCTGCTGCGACCCTGGGGCAGAAGACGGTGCACTGCTTTACCTGAAGCCGATGCTGACCGGGGACGAGCCCGCCGACCTCCTCAACTACTTGAAGACGCACCCCGAGTTTCCCCACGAGCCGACCTCGGACCAGTGGTTCGACGAGGCACAGTTCGAGAGCTACCGCCGGCTCGGCCTGCATGCCGTCAACCGGGTTTCCTTGGGAGATACACTGGACCTGGAGCACCTGTTCGCATGCGCCTTGAAGCAGCACAGGCACGTGTTGGGAAGCGGGGACCTTTAAAGCTGCGGAGAAGGTGTTTACAGAGGGGGGATGCGGTCGACCTGCCACAGTTTCGCTAACATCTCGTGCAGCAGGTCCATCCGGTACGGCTTCGCCATGAATGCGGCACGACGATCGCGGTCGATGAACGGAGAGACCTCCTTCTTGCCATAGCCGCTGCAAAAAAGGACGGGGAGCGCGAGGTTCTTTTTGCGCAGTTCGTGGTATGCCTCGAGGCCGTCCATCTCCGGCATGGTGAGGTCCATGACGACCAGATCGATGTCTCCTTCGCGGTCCCGGTAGACTTCGAGCGCCTCTCGGCCGTTGCCGGCGGTGACGACCCTGCATCCGAGGGCGGTGAGGAGGACCGTACCGACGCTGCGCAGCTCGGGTTCGTCGTCGACCAGAAGCACGGTGCCGTTAAGCGGCTCGCGCGGGCCGGGTGCCCGGGAGGGATCGTCACTACCCGCAGGCTTTTCGCCTGAAACGGTGGTTACCGGGAAGTAGACCTTGAAGGTGGTGCCGTTGCCAGGTGTGCTGAAAAGCTGCAACGCACCCTTGTGGGACTTGATGATCCCCATGATGGCGGACATCCCGAGGCCGCGGCCGGTAAATTTGGTGGTGAAGAAAGGCTCGAAGATACGTCGCTGGGTCTCCTCGGTCATCCCGCAGCCGGTATCGCTCACCTGGAGGCGGACATACGGACCGGGAGGGATCTCGCCGCCGAAGAAATCGGCGTCGCCTTCCCCCACCGTGCAGCTGTCCAGATCGACGCGTACCGTCCCCTTGCTGTCGCCGATCGCCTCCACCGCGTTCACGATGATGTTCATGATGATCTGCTGGACCTGGCTCCGGTCTCCGGTCACAAGCGGCACCCGTGGGGGGAGTTCGCAGCGGAAGGCGACGTTCTTCTTGAAGGCGGGCTGGAGCATGCTGATCATCTCCCTCACCTGGGCACTTAGGTCGATCTCGGACTGCACCAGCGGGCTTTTCCCTGCGTAGGTCAGCATCTGGCGGCAAAGCTCGGCGGCGCGGTTCCCCGCGGTCTCGATCTGTTCGAGGTGCCTTTGCGTCGTTTCCGGGAGAGAGATGCTGCGCGCGAGCGCGCAGTGACCGAGGATGATGGTCAGGATGTTGTTGAAATCGTGCGCGATGCCGCCGGTAAGGACACCGAGGCTTTCGAGCTTTTGCGTTTGCTGCAGCTGTTGTTCCAGTGCAAGTCGATATTCCTCGGCCTTCTTGCGTTCGGTGATGTCGCGGGCTACGTGCACGCAGGCGGCAAGCTCGCCGACCTCGTTGTAAAGGGGAGAGACGGATATCTCAAAGAAGCCGCCCAGATGCTTTTCCTCGATCTCAACGTTCGGGGCGTCGCCGTCTTTCATGAGCCGCAGGAAAGGACAGGTGTCGGGGGATGCCATGAGCCCGTGGAAGATCTCGTAGCATTTGCGGCCGGGGAGCTCGGAGGGATGCATCCCGACACGTTCCGCCATGGCGCGGTTGACGCGGGTGATGGTGTGCCGGGTGTCGGTTATGAAGATGAGGTCGGGAACCGCGTCGAAGGTGAGTTCCCATTCCCGCTTCCCACGGCTCAGGGCCTCGTAGAGGAACTGGGTGGAGAGGTTGGGTTCTTCTAGCATGCCTTCCCCTCCATGTGCGCCTGAGGGTGTTGCAGGAAGAAGGCGCAGCCGGCGCGGTGGCGCAGGTGCACCCCCTGCTGCAGGGCGAGGCTTAGATTTATATAGCAGCCGCAGTTTTTCAGTGGTACGCCGCTTATCTGGCGCGTCACGATGAGCGAGCGGAAAACCACGACGGGGCTGAAGAGGGTGCAACGCATGACGATAATCTCCCCTGGGCCTGCACTCCAGTCAGCTCCGCCGCGGAACGCAAAAAAGCCGGGGCAGAATATCCAGTGATATTTCGGCAACCCGGCTGTCTCAGGGAGACCCAATAGGCTTTCCGCCCCATCCTCGCGGATGGTTGAGTATTATCGTCTATCTTGCAGTTATGTATGTGTTTTGAAAATTATGCACATTGCCCTCTCCGATGTCAATAAAATGGCTATGTACTTGCGGTGAATCCCTGTGAGTTGAATCACTAAAAGAGAAGTTACCTCAGAAGTAGCAGTTAAGGAGAACTCTTGCTTCTGGGACTGCGTGCCCGGAGACATCGCCGTAACTCAGTACGAATGCAAGGCTTTGGTGCTGTGCCAGTCTGAAGTTTTGCGCGAGACTTGCTTTGAGCGATACGCGGTCGTCCCCGACCACGTAGAAGAAGGCCTCACCCAGAAGCTGAACCTTCCACCAGTCGCGCACCTGTTCGAGCGCCCCAAGCGACACGCCAGGGGCCGCCGCAACCGACCCGCGCAGCCTTTTCCCCGCGTTTACGTCCGCCTCCGCGAAGGCGTACAGGATGCCGCCGAAGGGGGACCTGCGTGCAAGCCCGCCGCCGCTGTTCAGCCGGAAGATCAGGGAATCCCGCCCGTCCTCCATCACCTCGGTGTCCCATCCCGCTGCGATTTTCCAGGAGAAGGGCCTGAAGAAGCGGTCCCTGGGGGCGGCGGAGAGGATGTCGAGCAGGTGCATGGTGCGCAGCCTCAGGCGTTCCTGCTCCGGTACGTAGTCGACGAGTGTGTCGAAGAACTTGATTTGCGCCCCGGCAAGGTACCCCTGGTCCGGGTCGAGGAGACTGTGGAAGGCCGGTTGCAGGTGAAGAGCTGCATAACCGTCGCCGCGGCGCACCCCGCCGCCGATGCCGACCGCGCTGGTGCGATGCCCGGCGTCGGGAGGGGGAGGGGGGGCGATGTCGTAGGCGGCCTCTCCCTTGCCAAGTGCGCTCCGCTCCGCAAGGATCTTCAGGTAGAGCCGGTTGTAATCCTGCTGCTCGAGTTCCTTTCTGGACAGGCGCAACTGGATGAGTTCCGCCCCCAAGTCAAGGATCTCCCGCCTTTGCTCGTCGCCGGCATCGCCGGCCCGCAGGCTCTTCGCCTCCCGTTTCCCCCGGGCGAGCTCGAGGGCCGCCTGCTGCCCTTGTTCGTCAAGCAGCGAGGCGATCTGCGCGATGCGCCTTCCCTGCGAGGGGCGGTAGACCGCGTCCTCGAGGATGCCGCTTTGCCTTGCGATGTCGATGGTGTTGGTCGGCAGCACGAAGACGCCGGTTTGGTCCGACAGGTGCAGCGTCGGGCGCGCCGCCTCGAGCAGGAACAGGAGGTTGTAAGAGCAGTTCTCGTCGAGGAAATAGTAGTCCGAGGAGATGCGCTGCAGCTCCAGGGCATGCAGGAGCAGGCGCTCCACCTCCTCCCTTGAGAGCTTAAGCCGGTACTCCCACATGTCGCGGTGCTCGAGGTCGGCGTACTCCTTCACCTTCTCGTAGTAGGGAAGGAGGGAATAGTACCCCTTGTAGAAGCCGGAGAGCCCCTTGAAGGCGTAGAGAAAGCCGTTCGTGTCGTTGGCGTCGGCCGCGTAGTTCACCGCGTAGGAGATGAGGCTGCTCTTGCTGCTGCCGTCGATGCGGATCAGGGTGTGCCCGAACATGGAGGCGGGACTGTTGATGTGTCCGACCGGGAAGACGAGGACCGCGGAGCGTGCATCGATGGTGCGCAACTGTTCTTTTTGCTCCGAGCAGGCGGCGGCAGGAAGCCGCGCCGGGTCGATTTGCAGCTGTTCGCTGAGCCAGGCAAGGCGCGCAGGGAAGCGGCAGATGGGGTGCTCCCCGTCGGGAGCGGACGGCGTGAAAAACGCACCGATGGTCGCTTCGAGCTCAGCCTCGGGGTCGGTTCTGCCGGAGCGGGAAAGAAAAAAGGCGGGATCCGAGATGCGGCTTATCGTACCGCCGGTGAGCCTTTTCTTGTAGTGCAGCAGGATGTGCCAACCCCGCTGCTCTGCGAGATGAGTTTCTCTGGCGCTGCGGATCAACTGCTCAGGGTAATTACCGGCGTCCTCTGCAACTGACGCGGCGGCGGTGCAGGTGACGAACGCGAAGGCAAGGAAGGCGTGGCGCAGCAGGGATCGGATCATTACAGTGCTCATAGCATGGTTTGAGGCGGTGCGACAGACAAAAAAACGGGTGCACAGCTTGCGCTGCACACCCGACTGAGAAAAGGCGGCCCTGTTCTAGTTGTTGTTTACCGCCACCGCGTTGTCGATCACCTCGGCCATCACGATCTTGTCGGAGGTGAAGATGCTGCTGAAGTTAGCCTGCAGCTTCGCCTTGAAGGCGTCCCCTTCGGCCCCTTTCACCCCGAGCATCTCGACGAAGGTATCCAAGGTTTCACCTTTGCCCATGGCGATTTCTTTGGCGAGGTTGTCCATGTTCGCGCGCACGAACTGGTTCAGCTTCTCGTTCTGGGCGATCTTGCTCGGCTGCTGGCACTCGGAAGTACCGGAGGTGATGCCGAAGGTCTGGGAACCCGAGGTGCCGTTGGTGGTGGCCTGGAAGGCCTGGAGGATGATCGAGTTGTCGGCTTTGTTCTGGAAGATCATGGTGCCGAGGCCGCATCCTACGTTGGTATGGGCTTGGCCGGCGGCGAAAGCGGAAGCACTGCTTAACAGGGTGAGTACGAAAGCGATCAGTACCTTTTTCATGTTTTGGTCTCCTTTTTTAGGAAATTTTCACCAAGTATAAGGGGACCTTTCTTGCTGTCAACCTTCCGGTGCAAAAAGATCGATGCCCGACGCGGGAGTCATCACTTTGCATGCGTGGCGGGCTGGATCAATGCCCACGGCACCCGGCATGGATGTGCGAGCGCCCTGAGCGGGTGCAATGAAAAGCCCCCCCTGTGAGATGGGGGGGCTATTGGATAAGCCATGCTGCGCAGAGCATCGACGCCTGGCGAGTTTCTGTTGTCTTCTGCGTAGATGCGGCGAAGATGCAGCGGTCGTGAGTTTGTGCCTTGCGCTTTTACGCGAGCTTGAACCGCCCCACGATCTGTTGCAGTTCCGAGGCGAGGGTGGACATTTGCGTCGCCTCCCTTGCCGTCTCGTGCGCCCCGTTTGCCGTCTCGGAGACCACCCCGGTGATGGTGCCGATGTTGGCGGTTATCTCGCCGGTCACTGCGGTCTGCTCTTCCGCCGCCGTGGCGATCTGATGGATCTGTGTGGTGAGCTCGCCGATTGCGTTCAAGATCTGGTCGAGGGCCTCGCCGGAGCGGCGCGAGCTATCCATACCGCTCTCCACCTCCTGTACGCCTAGCTTCATGCTCGTGACCGCCCCGTTCGTGTCCCCCTGGATCGCCCTGATCATGGTGCCGATCTCCTTGGTCGCCCTGGTGGTTCTCTCCGCGAGCGCCCGCACCTCGTCGGCCACCACGGCGAAGCCGCGTCCCTGCTCGCCGGCCCTGGCCGCCTCGATGGCTGCGTTCAGCGCAAGCAGGTTCGTCTGGTCCGCAATGTCCTCGATGGTACCGACGATGGCGCCGATCTCGTCGGAGCGGGTGCCGAGGTTCTGTACCGTCCGCGCCGACTCCTGGACCCTTTCGGCGATCTTTTGCATGCCGATCAGGGTCTGCTGCACCACTTCGGCGCCGCCGCGCGCCGTGTCGCTGGCGCGGTTCGAGGATTCCGCCGCCTGGGAGCAGTTGGCGGAGATGTCGTTCGATGTGGCACTCATCTCCTCGCTCGCCGTGGCGACCGCGCCGGACTGCGAGGCAACCTCCTCGGCGGCGGTCGCTATCTGAACCGCGGTTGAGCTCAGTTGCTGGCATGACGCGGAGAGCTGCAGGGTGTTGCTGGATAGCTGCGCGACGATGCCGTGCACGTTCTCGATGAAGCGGTTGAACCAGGTGCTCACCTCGCCAAGTTCGTCCTTGCGCCCGACCTCAAGCCGCTTGGTGAGATCGCCTTCCCCCTCCGCGATGTCCTTGAGCATGCCGAGCATCCGGGAGAGCGGTCTCGTGATGCCGGCCGTGATGATGAAGCCGAGCAGGCAGGTGCCGAGGCTCGCCAGGGCGGCGAGTACGAGGCTCATTATGAGGGTGACTTTGGCGCTGTGCGCGAGCCCGCCGGCGGTGGCGAGGATCTCTTTGGTGAGCACGTCCTCGACCTCTTTCATGGTGTCGATTTTCTCGGTGATGACCGGGAACCAGGTCTCGGCCGGGATGCCGAAGTGGCCGGCGATCCCCTTGGAGAGCACCGCACCCCTTATCTCCTCGACTTTCGCGAATACCGGGGCTTTTGCCTTCTCATCAAAGGCGCTGACTGCCTCAGGTGAGGCGAACTTGCGGAACAGGTCGAGGTAGTCCTGCTGCGCGGCGAGTATGGTCATGGTGCGCTGCAGTCTGTCCTGGTCGAGCGTATCTGCGGCGAGGACCGCGTTGAGGGCTGCGCGTTCCTTGCCGGTCTCCTCCTTGGCTTTAACGAAGCTGTAGTAGGCGGTTGCCTGGCGCATCACCTCGCGCCTGCCGCTGGTGGTGGCGACCGCGGCCACTACGTCCATATAGGAGTTGATGAGGCCGGTGTAGAAGGTGTAGGCCTGGGCGCCGGTGACCTGCAGGGTGTCGATCCCGGCACGGGTCGCCTTCAGCTTGTCGATCGCGGCTGCGGCCGTGTCGAGGCTCGGTTTCACAAGCTTCACCGAGTCCTCGTTTTTATTCTGGAAAGCGGTCACATCCTCGATCGCTTTGTCCACCTTGGCACGCTGCCCGGCGAGCTCCTCCTTGAACTTCGTCCCTTTTGCATTGAGAAAGCCGGATGTGTAGCCGCGCTCTTTCTGGATCTGGTGCGATAGCTCTCCCACCTGCACCGCGAGAGCCGTCAGGTTCTGGGTCTGGACCAAACCCTGGAGCTGCGCGTAGTCCTTCTTTGCGTTCCAGAGTGAGAAGAGCACCATGCCCAGGACGGGAACAGCGATCATCAACGACAGCTTTGTGCGTATCTTCAGGTTCTTCAACATGATGGATATTCCTTTCTTGCGGGGATGTTCCGGCCTCCCCTACCTTCGGCCGCGGCGCAGCCTGCTTCTTATCGTTGTCTCTAAGAGGTTTTGAATTTCGTTTTCATATCGGCCGCGGCCAGCGAAAACTTTAGCCAAAAAATGCGGGGTGAAATGCTGGGGGGCGAAACGCCGTGGAGGGGACAAAAAAAGGCCGCTGCACCTTTCGGTGCGGCGGCCTCGGGTTGCCGGTTGCGGCGGCGCCGGTTTACTTGGCGCCGAAGAGGAAGTAGGAGAGCGACAGGAGCGCCAGTACCCACATGCCCCCCTTCATCTCCTTGATGCGGCCCGTCGCCCCCTTCATGAGGGGATAGGCGATGAAGCCGGCGGTCATGCCGACCCCGATGTTGTAGGTGAAGATCATCAGCACCACGGTCAGGAAGGCCGGAATCAGCTCGGTGAAGTCGTCGAAATCGATCTTCGCGAGGGGGCTGATCATGTAGGAGCCGATCACGATGAGTGCGATGCCGTAGGCGTGCGCCGGCACGATGGTGAAAAGCGGTGCGAAGAAGAGCGCGAGCAGGAAGAATAGCGCGGTGACTAGCGCGGTGAAGCCGGTACGGCCCCCTTCCTCGATACCGGCGGCCGACTCGATGTAGGCACCGGTGGTGGTGGTGCCGAGAAGCGGCGCGGCGACGGTGGCGAGCGCGTCGGCCAGCATCGGCTTCTCGATCTCCGGGAGGTTGCCGTTGTCGTCGAGGAGGTCGGCGCGCATGGAGAGGCCGAGGAGCGTCCCGACGGTGTCGAGAAACGCCATGATGAAGATGGTCAGGATGATCGGGAAGAAGCCGGGGGTAAGGGCGCCAGCGAAGTCGAGCTTGAAGAGGATCGGGGTGATGTCCGGGGGCATGCTCACGAAGGAGTTCGGAAGCGGGGTCACCTTGAGGACGATGGAGGCGATGGTGGTGACCACGATGCCGATCATCATCGACCCGAGCACCTTGCGGGAGATGAGCACCACGGTGAACAGCAGGCCGCATACGGCAAGGAGCACCGAAGGCTGCGAGAGATCGCCCAGTTTCACCGGCGCGCCCGGAACGCCGAGCACGACGATGCCGGTTTCGTTCAGGCCGATGAAGGTCAGGAAAAGGCCGATGCCGGTGGCGAAGGCGCATTTGAGCGAGAGCGGGATCGATTCGGCGAGCCAGCTCCTCACCTTGAACAGGGTAAGGAGCGTGAAGATGACGCCGGCGAAGAAGACGGCGGCGAGCGCGGTCTGCCAGGAATACCCCATTACCTTGACGACGACGAAGGCGATGAAGGCGTTCTCGCTCATGTATGGGGCGATGGCGAAGGGGCGGTTGGCGAAGAAGGCCATGAGCACGGTGCCGAAGACGGCGGCGATGATGGTCGCGGTGGTGGAGGGACCGCGCGGGATGCCGGCGTTCTCGAGGATGGCCGGGTTGACGATGATGATGTACGCCATGGTGAGGAAGGTGGTGAGACCGGCGATGATCTCACGCTTCATGGTGGTGCCGAAACGCTGGAACTGGAAGTAAGAGGCTATACGTGAGGTCATTACTGGTTTTGCTCCTTCATAGCGTAGAGTGCGGGCAGATTGCGCCAGTATCCTGCGATGTCCATGCCGCAGCCGAACAGGAAGCGGTCTTCAACCTCGAGACCGACGAAGTCGGCCTTGGCGCCGGGCGCCTTGCGGTCGTGTATCTTGTCCACGAGAACGGCGGTGTACACCTGGGCCGCCCCTTCCTCCTGGCAGAACTTGGTGATCTCGGCGAGCGTCACCCCTTCGTCCAGGATGTCGTCGATCAAGAGCACCGTGCGTCCCTTCAGCGAGCGTTCCGGCTTCACCTTCCAGAGCAGGTTGCCGCCGAAAAGCTCCGCGCCGTAACGGGTGGCGTGGAGGTAATCCAACTCCAGGGCAAAGGGGAGCTTGTCCACCAGTTTGCCGGTCACGAACAACCCGCCGTTCATGATGCAGAATGCCACCGGGTCCGTTCCCGCCAGGCGCTCCGCGATCTCCTGCGCCATGCGTGACAGCGCCTCCTCGACTTCCTGCTCCGACTTGAGACAATCCGCTTTGTTTCGGATGTCCTCCATGTCCTTGAGTACCATTACCGCTCCTTCGGAACATTTGTTTAAAATGGCCGAACCATAGCAGATTAGTCGTGTAAAAACAAGTAATTGTGCTTTCATTAGTTTTGATCCCACGTATACGGCGCGCGTGCAGGGTCCAGCGCGAGCAGCGGAGCGGTTCCATAAGCTGCGCTTTCTTCTTTTTTCTTTCACCCGGTCGCCCAAAGATGGTAATTTGGCGCAATGTCTTGGAAGATCATCGAAAGAAAACGCGCCCTTCTGGCAGGGGAAAGCGGCCCGGTCACCGGCAAGGGTGGCGGAGGCCTCTCCTGCTGTCTGGTTTACCCCAACCGCTACCACTCCGCCATGAGCAACCTGGGCTTCCAGGCGGTTTACGCCATGCTGAACGCCCTCCCCGGCGTCACCTGCGATCGTGCCTTCCTGCCGGAGCGGGAAGAGCTGGAGGAGCTCGAGCGGACGCGGGAGACGATTCTCTCCCTGGAGACGGAACGTCCGCTCTCCTCGTTCGACCTCATCGCCTTTTCCATATCCTTCGAGAGCGATTACCTGAACCTCCCCGTCATCTTCCGTCTCAGCGGGATCCACCCTTTCGCGGCGGGACGTTCGCCGCTGCAGCCGCTTGTCATGGCGGGAGGAGCGGCCTTTTTCCTGAACCCGGAACCGGTTGCCCCCTTCCTCGACCTCGTCTGCGTGGGGGAGGCCGAGCCCATCCTCCCCGCGCTAATCGAGCTTTTGCAGCGCGGTGCCGGGTCGCGCCGGGATCTTCTCGCGGAGGCCTCCGTCCTCCCCGGCGTGTACGTGCCGTCGCTGTACGAACCGGAGTACGATGGGGCACGGCAGGTGGCGCTCAAGGTCGCGCCGGGTGCACCTGACAAGGTGTGCCGCCTCTGGGACCCCGACCCGGAGAGCCGCCCTACCGCCACCGTGCTCCACACCGAGGCGACCGAATTCTCCGGGATGCACCTGGTCGAGCTCTCACGCGGCTGCCCGCGTGCCTGCCGTTTCTGCGCCGCCGGATTCATCTACCTGCCGTACCGGACGCGCTCCCCGGAACTCGTGCACCGGGAGGTGATGAAAGGTGTGGGGGAGGGTAGGAAGGTGGGCCTCGTGGCCGCCGCGGTTTCGGACTACACCGGCATCGGGGATCTCTGCTGCGACATCGTCGCCGCGGGGGGGAAGTTCTCGGTCTCCTCGTTCCGGATCGACCATCTGGACGGCCGGATGATCGAGGCGCTCAAGGCGAGCGGGCAGAAGTCGGTAGCGCTCGCCCCCGAGGGAGGCTCGCAGCGCCTCAGGGATCTCGTGAAGAAGGGGATCGACGAGGAGCAGATCCTTGCCGCCTGCGACATGCTGGTGAGTCACGACATATTGAACCTGAAGCTCTACTTCATCATCGGGCTTCCCACCGAAACCCAGGAGGACCTGGAGGAGCTGGTGGCGCTCACGGTGAAGATCAGGGAGCGGGTGCTGGCGGCGGCGAAGGCGAACCGGCGCCTGGGCGAGATCCAGCTTTCCGTGAACCCGTTCATCCCCAAGCCCTTCACCCCGTTCCAGTGGTGCGCCATGGAGCCGGTGAAGTCGCTGGAGAAGAAATGGAAGTTCCTGCAGAAGGCGCTCGGGCGGCTTTCCAACGTGAAGCTGCAGATGGAGAGCCCGCGCGAGGCGTACCAGCAGGCGCTTTTGTCGCGTGGGGACCGGCGGCTTGCCGAACTTCTCATCGCGGCGGACCGGCTGCACAACTGGAAGGAGGCGCTGCGGGAGACGGACCTCGATTGCGACGGGTACGTGCACCGGGAGGTGCCGCTCGACGAGATGCTCCCTTGGGATTTCATCGAGGGGGGCGATACCGGCCGTCTGAAGCGTGAATACCTGAAGGCGTTTGGCGGGGAAACAGCGGGTTGAGAGGTGTTGGCTCCCTGCCCTTCGTTAGAGGGGCGAGGGAGCCGGTCGTTCTTTTCCTGATGCCGCTTTCTTAGTTGAAAAAGAACCTCGCCCCTACGGTAAAGGAGAGGGCGGAGGGGTCGAATTTACCGCTGCCGTTCGGGCCGTCCACGTCCGCCTTGAACGACTCGATCCCCTTGAGCTCGAGGTTGAGGGCCACCTGCCGGTTCACGAAACAGTCCAGGCCGCCGCTTACGTGGGCGCCGACAGTTGTGTTGGTGTACTTCCGATCCAGGTCGTTGATGAGGACGTCGAGTCCGGCACCCACGTACGGAACCACGGTTCTCTGTCCCTGAAAGCGGTACTGGGCACCTATGGAGACGTCGGTCACGTCGGCGTCGCCGAAGTCCGAGGTGTCGAAGGACGAGCGGCTTACTTCCATCTCCACCGCGACGTTGTCATCCACCCCGAACATGAGCCCTAGGCCCCCGATCAGTCCCGCGTCGCTGGAAACCACCATCTTGCCGTACTGGCTGTTCATCTCGGAGTCGGCGGGGTTCGTGATACCGATCTTGCCGCTCACCGCGATCCTCCCCCTCAACTCCTCCGCCGATGCCTCTCCCGCAAGGGGGGCTGCCATGAGCAGCGCGCCCGCCAAGAGCAGTAACATTTTGCGCATCTGTAGTATTCCCTCCATAAAAGCGTTCATTGAAGCTGCCGCATCTTAGGGCAAAATGCGGCAGCCTTCAAGCCCAATGAAGTTTTTTACGGTGAGGAGAGACGTGGTCGTCCTGCGCGGGGCGATTACTTTATCAGTTCGAGGGTCGCCTTGATCGCCTTCTCGATCCCCTTTCCCGCCTCGGCGATGCCGCCGGCAAGCATGTAGGCGGGGGACGAGACGATCAGGTTGTCGCGGTCTACGATGCAGTCGACCGCCGGGCACTCGACGTGAGTCGCGCCGGTTGCGCCGATCGCCTGGGCGGTGCCCGGGTCGTTGCCTATGGTGAGTTTCGGTGCCAGTTCCTTGCCGAGGGCGAGGGCGATGACGGCGGGTGCTATGCAGATGGCGCAGATCGGCTTTTTCGCCGCCGCCATCTCGCGGATCAGCTTGAGCACGTCGGGCTGCACGCTACCCTGAGGCCCCGCCGCCGCGAAGTTGCAGAGGTTCTTGGCGGCGCCGAAGCCACCCGGGAAGACGATGGCGTCGAGCTCGGCGGCCTTCGCGTTCTTCACGTCGGAGATCTCGCCGCGCGCGATGCGGGCCGCCTCCACGAGCACCCTGCGCTTCGCGCCGGTCTCCTGCATGGTCACGTGGTTCACCTCGTCGAGTTCCACGTCCGGTGCGAAGCAGACCGCCTTGGCGCCGTTGTTGTCGATGGCGAGCAATGTGAGCACCGCCTCGTGAATCTCGCTGCCGTCGCGCACACCGCAGCCTGAGAGAATTACGCCTATCTTTTTCATTCAAGAACCTCCTGTCTTGTGTAGTGTAGGTCGACTGCGATATTCTAAGCGCTGCCCCGTTGCTGTGCAAGGGGTTTTAGCTCTGTTTAATAGAAGCTGTCGGTCTCAACCAGTCACGACAAGGATCAGATACAATGCCGCTGCCTCATGACTTTCCGGAGATAGATCCCGACCGTTGCACCGGTTGCGGGCGCTGCGTTGCCGCCTGCCGCGAGCGGTGCATCACCCTCGAGGTATCCGGGTACCGGAAGTACGCCCTGCTGGTCCGCCCGCAGCTTTGCACCTGCTGCGGCGCCTGCGTCGCTGCCTGTCCGGTGCGCGCCCTCTCCTGATCACTCCCTTCCCAATCGGTCCACTTCCAGGAGTCTCGGGAAGAGACGCATCCACAAGAGCACGACGAGCATGGTCCCGACGCCACCGATCAGTACGGCGGGCACCGTGCCGAAAAGGGCGGCCGTCACCCCTGACTCGAACTCCCCCAACTGGTTCGAGGTCCCGACGAACATAGAGTTGACCGCGCTCACCCTGCCGCGCATCTCGTCCGGCGTCTCGATCTGCACGAGCGACGAGCGGATGACGACACTTACTATGTCGGCCGCTCCGAGTACGGCCAGGGAGAGCATGGAGAGGGTGAAGGAGCTGGAGAGGCCGAAGACGACGGTGGCCGCGCCGAAGAGGAACACGCTGACGAACATGGTGCGCCCGACCCGGCCACCGAGCGGGTTCCGGGCGAGAAAGAGCGAAACGGCGAGGGCGCCCAGGGCCGGGGCGGCGCGCAAGAGACCCAGACCGAGCGGACCGGTGTGCAGGATGTCTCGGGCGAACACCGGCAAAAGTGCCGTCGCACCCCCCAGGAGTACCGCGAAGAGGTCGAGCGAGATGGCCCCCAGGATCTCCTGTCGGCTTCTGATGAAGGCGATCCCGGCAAAGAGGGAGGTAAGGGTGGCCGGCTCACGGCTTGCGGGGGGACGCTCCACATCGATGCGGGAAAGAAGGAAGCTCGCGCAGAAGAAGAGGGCGGCGGCGGAACCGTAGACCGTGGTGGGGCCGAGGGCGTAGAGGAGGCCGCCCAGGGCCGGGCCGGCGATGCTCGCGGTCTGGTTCGCCGATGCGGACCACGCCTGTGCGCGCGGGATCAGGTGCTGCGGCACAAGCCACGGGACCAGGGTGAGCATGGTCGGCCCCTCGAAGGCGCGCAGCGCGCCCGCGACGAAGACGACGGCGAGAATCCCCTCCTTTTGCAGCCATCCCATCCACGTCCCAAGAGCCAGTACGACCAGGGCCGCTCCCTCCAGCACCTGGCAGGCCCCGGCGATGCGGCGCCTGTCGTAGCGGTCGGCGACGTGTCCCACGGCGAGGGTGAGCATGAACATGGGGAGGAACTGGGCGAGCCCCACGAGTCCCAGGTAGAAGACGGAGCCGGTCAGGGAATAGATCTGCCAACCGACCGCTACCGCCTGCATCTGCAGCGCAACCGAGGAGCAGACGCGGGCGAGCCAGAAGAGACGGAACGGCTCGTGGCCGAGCACGGACTGCGGGTGCTGCGTCTTGGTGTCGAGAGAAGTCATAGAGGATGGGTCGTACCGGCATTTACTGACATTGGCGCTGGACGCGTGACACTGTCTGCAGCAGGATGAGTTTTAGACCAGTTTCCCACTGTTGACAACATCGTTCTTTACCATACTCTTCAATTGGCGGTGATTTCGCCGGGAATCCTTTTGGAAATAAGGAGGCAGGTCATGCTGTACTTCATCAAGCAGAACACCATCCACACCTATCCGGTTGCCAAAGGGTGCGCCGAAAGCCGTGACCAGGAGCAGTTGCGCGATACGGTGCCGTACGAGGTGAAGGAATGTCCGTACTGCATGCGGGTGTGGCCGGGGAAAAAGGAAGCGTAAGGCTGGGCCGGAAGCGGCAAAAAGAAAAGGCCGCCTTCCCTGAGGGAGGCGGCCTTTCTTTTGGTGGTGATCCCAAGGGGACTTGAACCCCTGTTACCGACGTGAAAGGCCGGTGTCCTAACCACTAGACGATGGGACCGAAAAAAACAGGTTAAGTTTGGGTGCAAACTTAACCTGTTTTTGAGGGGTGGTGAGCCGCGTTGGGATCGAACCAACGACCACCTGATTAAAAGTCAGGTGCTCTACCAACTGAGCTAGCGGCTCCCTCGAAGGGGAAATCCCCTTTATGCTGTTGTTTGAGTGGCGTCCCCAGCCGGATTTGAACCGGCGTCGCCGCCGTGAAAGGGCGGTGTCCTGGGCCGGGCTAGACGATGGGGACGGATGGTGAGCCGCGTTGGGATCGAACCAACGACCACCTGATTAAAAGTCAGGTGCTCTACCAACTGAGCTAGCGGCTCAAACAGTGCAGCGAAGCAAGAACAACCTTATAGCAAATCGATTTCTGCCAGTCAACACTTTTTATTAAAAAATCAGCGGCGCTCGAAAGGGTTCCTGAGCACGATGGTTTCGTCGCGGCGCGGGCCGACGGAAACGAGCACTACCGGGGCTCCGGAGAGCTCCTGCACGCGCGTTACGTAGGCCTGGGCGTTCTTCGGGAGCTCGGCAAGGCTCTTCGCGCCGGTGATGTCCTCGCTCCAACCGGGGAGTTCTTCATAGATCGGGGTGCACTGCTCCATCACCTCGAGGCTCGCCGGGATTTCGTCGAGGATCTGCTCCTTGTATTTATATGCGGTGCAGACCTTGATGGTCTCAAGCCCTGTGAGTACGTCGAGCTTGGTGATGGCGATGCCGGAGAGGCCGTTCACCCGCACGGCGTAGCGCGCGACCAGTGCGTCGAACCAGCCGCAGCGGCGCGGACGCCCGGTGGTGGAGCCGAATTCGCGTCCTGCCTGGCGCAGCGCCTCCCCGGTGTCGTCGAGCAGCTCGGTCGGGAAGGGACCGCTCCCCACGCGGGTCGCGTAGGCCTTGGAGATGCCGACCACCTCGTGGATCTCCCTCGGCGAAACGCCGCTGCCGGTGCAGGCGCCGCCGGAGCAGGTGGAGGAGGAGGTGACGTACGGGTAGGTGCCGTGGTCGACGTCGAGGAGCGTACCCTGTGCCCCTTCAAAGAGGAGGCTCTTGCCCGCCTTGATCTCGCGGTGCAAGAGAAGGGAGGTGTCCGCGGCGTACTTGCGCAGCACCTTGGCGTACTCCATGTATTCGTTGTAGATCTCCTCGAAGGTGAAGGGCTCGTCGCCCAACAGCTGGGTGAGGATCAGGTTCTTCTCGTCGAGCACCTCTTTCACCTTGCGGGTGAAGGCCTTCTCGTCCAGGAGGTCCATGAGGCGGATGCCGCGGCGCCCGATCTTGTCCTCGTATGCGGGGCCGATGCCGCGCCCGGTGGTGCCGATCTTCTTGGCGCCTGAGTTTCTCTCGCGGGCGATGTCGATCCGCTTGTGGTAAGGCATGATGATGTGCAGCGCCTCGGAAAGAAGCAGCATGCTGTCATCCTTGAGGTACCCGTTGCTCTTGAGACGGGTGATCTCCATGATGAAGACCTCGGGGTCGAGTACGACGCCGTTGCCGATGACGCAGCGCTTGCCGTCGTGCAAAATCCCGGACGGGATCAGGTGCAGGATGACCTTCTCGTCACCCACCACCAGCGTGTGCCCGGCATTGTTGCCCCCCTGGTAACGCACCACGTTGTCGGCATATTCCGTATAGATGTCGACTACCTTGCCTTTACCCTCATCGCCCCACTGGGCACCAATTACAACGACGTTAGCCATGATTCTCCCCTTCTTGATCGAATTTCAAATCGAGACCCTTGTCGAACAACTCCTCTTTGCTGACGGCGACGGCGCGCCGGTCCGCGACGCGTACCAGGTAGAGCTGGTCCGCCGCGCACTCCTCGGCTCCGATCACCAAAAGCATACGGATGTCCGTCTTTTTGGCGTAATCCAACGAGCTTTCAAAGTCACGCTTGATGATGTCCCTGGCGCATGTATAGCCGAGGCTCCTCAGTTTCTGCGCCACCTCGAGTGCCTCGCGGCGCTCGTCCTTTTTGTTGAAGATGAGGAAGTCGCGGCTGCTCGACGCCTCCACCTCAGGCCGCTTCGCCATGCAGGCGAGCAGGGCGAGGATGTTGAAGGTGAAGCCGGTCGCCGGAGCGGGGTAGCCGTACTTCGCGGTGAGGTCGTCGTAACGGCCGCCGCTGCAGACCGCCTCGCCGATGCCGGGAACGAACCCCTCGAAGGTGATGCCGGTGTGGTAGTCGAGTCCGCGGATCTCCCCGAGGTCGATGGTGAGGTGCTCGGCTACGCCGTAGATGTCGAGGATCTCGATCACCTGGGCCAGGTTGTCGAGCGCCTTCTTGGAGCGCTCGTTGCCGGCGATGCGGGCCGCTTCCTTCAGCACTTCGCGTCCGCCGTAAAGCCTTGGCAGCAGGGAGATCTCTTCCTTCACCCGCTCGGGGGCGCCGGCGGCTTCCAGGATGGAGCGCACCGCGGTGACCTCTTTCTTGCTGATCGCCTCCTGCAACTGCGCCCTGACCTCGGCGCTGAGCCCGGAGCTGTCCATGATGCCGCGGTAGAACTCGACCTGCCCCAGGTCGAGCTTGAAGCCGGTGAAGCCGAGGTTTTTCAGGACCTCGACCGCCATGGCTACCATCTCGGCGTCCGCTTCGGGCGAGTTCAGGCCGATCAGCTCGACGCCGGACTGGAAGATCTCGCGGCTTCTGCCGGACTGCATCTGCGCCTGCCTGAGCACGCGACCGGAATAGTAAATGCGGTGCGGCAGGGGAAGGGCGTGCATCCGTGTGGCGACGACGCGCGCCACCTGCGGGGTGATGTCGGGCGGAATGGCGAGGAGGCGGCCGGTCTGGCGGTCGTCGAAGCGGAAGGTCTTGCTGCGCAGTTCGTCCCCCATGCGCGCGAGCACGTCCTCGAACTCGAGCAGCGGGGTGATCATGCGCCTGAAGCCCCAGAGCTCGAAAACTCGGTGGATGCTGTCCGCGATGAAGGTGATCTTGTCTGCGGTTTCCGGGAGAAAATCGCTTACCCCTTTGGGGAGGGGCGCTTCAATACATGAGGGGTTGGTCACGGGTCGTCCTAACGTCCGGGAGTACCGGCAGTCCGGCTAAATGTGGCAAGAAAGCGAGGAATCGTAACAGTATGGCGGGGGGAAGTCAAGACCATTCCCCCCGCCGTTTGAGCTACTCGACGCCGAGAACCCGCACCACGCTGCCACCCTTGCCGCCGAAGGTCCCCTTCTGGGCGACCTCGAGGAGGGTTAGCTCCTTAGCTGCCGGGTTGTAGGCCCAGTCGGCCAGGTAGTTCTGGCTTTGCTTGGTGCGCCAGCTCTCCTCGAGGGAGGAGCCGTTCCAGGCGAAGGAGACGATCGAGTACTTGGAGTAGGAGCGGAGGTTGCCGAGCACGAAGAAGCCGCTGTTTTGCGGCACTATCACGTCACCCTTGTCGGTCACCACGATGCGCTGGTCGATGAAGCGGGTGCGGAAGGGGGTGCCGGTGGTCCTTTCGTCGGCATCCTTCTTCTGGAAGTAGGTCTCCGAGCCGCCGAGCTTGTCGCTGCTTCTCCAGATCTCCTCGCCGGCATCGGAGTAAACCAGGAGATAGCCGCTTTCGCTGAAGGCGGTCAGGTAGGATTTACCGCTTTTATCGCGGAACATGTTGAAGTTGAAGATGTTCGCGTAACGCGGCATCTTGATGGGGTTTGCGAGCTTCACACCGCCGTCGACGATGCTTGCTTCGTACACGTCGCCGTAGAAGTCTTCGGAACGTCCCATCTGCTGGGCGTAGACCTTCTTCGGACCGCCGTAGGGGGACAGAGACCGGAACATGTACGGGATCTCCTCCGCCACGATCTTCAGGGTGTCGTTTTGCAGGGCGTAGATCCTGGATGCGACGGTCTCGCGGTCTATGATGGTCACGAAGATGAGGACGCGCCCGCTTGCCTCGGGCCCCATTGCGTCGACGCCGAGGATCTTCATCCGGTCGGGAAGGGCTGCCTCGGTAACCAGATCCAGTTTGGCGCCGGGACGGTAGACGTGGATGCCGTTGTTGTCGGCGACCACGACGTCCTTGGTGCCCCAAGTTGCGATCCCGCTCATGACGCCGGTGATGCGCTGGCTGTACCAGCCGGGCATCGTCTCGTTGCGCACGATTTCAGCGGTCGGGGCCTTGACGATTTCGGCGGAGGCCGGTTTCCTGATGATCTCGGCGCTCGGTGCGACTTGCGCGGCCGTGGGGGGCGGGGCGGCCGCCAAAGCTTTGACCTGGCTCAGGATGTCGCCCTTGATTTTCGCGGAGAGCTTGCCCATGGCCGGGATGAGTGCGTCCACGCTCTCCCCCTGCTCGAAGGCCGCAGCCACCTGCTTGCCGGAAGCGTTCTTGGCGATCACGTCGAGGCTGAACATCTTGCCCAGGGTGACGTAGCTCCCGGAGACGATCACGTCGGCCTCGGCGGCGCTGTCGACGGTGACGAGGCCGTCGCCTGCGATACGGGTGGCCAGAAGGCGCTGCAGGGTCGGTTTCAGGTTGGCTGTGTCGGCCGGGGACACGGCGAAGTCGGCGATATAGGCGCGGATGGTGCCGGCGGAGGCTGCGGTGGCGGCGAGCAGTGCGCTCAGGAGAACCAGTGTTGCGACGAGGGATCTTTTCATGATTGCTCCGCTTTCGGGTGAATTTAAGACGCCGAATTATCGCAGAGCGATATGCGATAGTCAAACTGTTTCGCACCTTGCTGGGCGCAGTTTTGCAGGGGGATAGAACGGAGCGGAGGCACGAAAAAAGCGGGCCCAAGGCCCGCCCTTTTCAACGCATCAGATGGTCTCAAACCGGCATCAGTGCCCCGGTTTTTCCAGATCCTTCAAGGTCTCCTGTGTCTCGGTGAGTTTCTCCTGCAGGCGCTTCAGCTCCTGAGGGGTATAAACCTTGGTTCCTTTTTTGATTTCCTTGTCCAGGCGCTGCATCCGTTTGTAGATGTCGTCTACCTGATCCTTGCAGTTCTTGGAGGCAAGCAGGCATTCGTTCTTCTCAGCCTGAGTCTGCTGGGCGAACGCGCCTGTGCTGGTTGCCAGGAACAAGGACCCTATCAGTACCAGCATAACCCTTCTCATAGTGCGCTCCTTTCCTTGTGACAGCTGTTTTTGGTTTCCAACTAGTACATTCTACCTCTAACTATCAGGTTTTTCCAGAGTGCGCAGCACGTCGCTTGTTTCTTTCAGTTTGTCCTGAAGTTTTTTCAGTTCCTGGGGGGTATAGACCCTGTTCCCTTTTTTGATTTCCCGATTCAGCTTGTAGATCCTCTGCTTGATGTCGTCGACCTGGTTCATGCAGTTCTTCGAGGCGAGCAGGCACTCGTCCTTCTGGTCGGCTGAGGTTTGCGCGAAAGCCGGTACCGAAGACAGCATAGACAGCCCGACGGCCAACATAATTGCCATCTTTCTCATACGGTTTCTCCTTCTTTTTTGGGATTAAAAACAAGTAACGATTCAACCACAACACCCATCATTGTCAACTCGGAGGCTAAAAAATATACGCTGAAAGGTTTGCAGTGGCTTAGGGGTGAGGACTTTGCTCAGAGAGAGGGCGTTGAGAAAGGGCGCGCGAGGAAAATACGTGCGGGACTGGGTGTGGCCAAGCGGACAAGCGGGACAGGACTGGCAAAGCCGATGCATAAGAAAAGGCCGGAGAGTTGCCCCTCCGGCCCTTTGCTTTGGATCTTTGTCTTGCCGGCTCTTAGAATGCGTAGCTCAGCTGGACGTTGAACAGGTACGGGTTGTCGGCGTCCGGCGCGGTTGCGTCGAAGTAGTTGCCGAGGAACACATAAGCGCCTGCGACGCTTGCAGTCAGGTTGTCGTAGACCTTGTAGCCGACTTGAGCGTTGATCTCGGTGCCGATCGACTTGTCGCCGGCGGCGTTTTTCTTGTTGGTCATCATGTAGCCTGCGTTGGCGTTGTAGAAGACCTTGTCCATGGTCCCCTCATAGCCTGCGAACACGCCGGTGGTGCCAAGACCTTTAGCGGTGTTGTCGTTGCCGAGCAGCGAGGTGGAGGTGTTGATCGCCTGGTTCGGACGCTGGAGCAGCCACATGTTGGCAGCGTTGAAGTAGGTGGTGCCTGCGGTGACGGTCTGGAAGCTCTTCACGTCGCCGGTGTTGTTGTTGTCGCCGGAGAGGTAGTATGCGGCGAGGTTGACGGAGCCGGGGCCGGCCTTAACTTTGCCGGTCGCACCGAACGCGTAGGCGGAGATGTCGGTGGTGCTGTCTTTATCGCCGAACTGGTACGCTGCGAAAGGCTTGATGACTGCGTCGCCGAACTTGAGGTCGGCGTTGACGCCGATCATGTGGAGCAGTTCGTAGTTCGGGATGGACACCGTCGGAGCGCTGGTCGATGCGGAGGTGAGCGCGGTGTCGTTCTGGATGTTGTAGTAGGACGCGCCGAGGGTGATGTCCTTGTTGAGGGCATACTTGGCGTCAACGACGATGAGGTCGTCGGTGAACTGGCCGGCGCCGACGGTCGGGGCGGCGTCTTTGGCGGTGTTGTCGTCGAAGCGGAACCAGCCGAGGGAGACGGTCAGCGGGTCGAATTTCTTGGTGGCGTAGACACCGGTCATGTCGGCGGAGAGGAAGAGGCTCTGGTATGCGTCGTTCCAGGGCTGCATACCGACCTTGAAGTTCGCGCCGGTGATCGGGCAGTTGAAGTCGAGGTAGATGTTTTTGGTCTCGAGGGTCAGCTGGTCGGCATCGAGGTTACCGGAGTCGTTGCCGGTGGTGATCCCTTTGTAGCCGCCAGTGACGCCGCCGAAGCGGGAGTCGAGTTCGAAGTGGGTGACGAGTTTCAGGTTGTCGTTGGCCTTGGCGATGTACATGATGCGGGCGCGCTGCTCGGCGAAGAAGCCGGAGTGTGAGTCGTCAGCGACCTGCACCTTGGTGTCGCCACCGGTGAGGGCGTTGGTCTGGAAGCCCATGAACTTGAACATCCCGTGGAACTCGTTCTCCAGCGCCATTGCCGGAACGGCAGTTGCCGCGCTCAGTGCGCTTACGGCTGCAAATGCAAGCAGTTTCTTTTGAAAGCTCATTGTCTACCTCCTGGTTGGTTGTTAAACACAATGTATTTGCTGCTATGCCGATTTTCGCCTAAAGGGCGAAACTCATTACGCAAAAAGAGCCCCCGGAACAGCCTCTGTTAATGAACAGGGCGCTGTGAGAGCTCTTGTGTTGGTGTCCCGCGGCTGTTTTGAGTCAGCAATGATTATCTCCTCGACATAAAAGCAGAACGTCACGCAGAGCAGCCTGTACAGCCTATCCCAATGAGCAAACCACTGTTATATAAATCTGGCGCCACTATATAATTATTCAAACAAATGTCAACAAAAAAAAATTCGACTCATGAGATATCGAATTCTGAATGTGTCAATGACAGTCGTCGTGCGTCTCACACAGTTCCGTCAGCACGCCGTTACTGCTCTTTGGGTGCAAAAAAGCAATGCGTGCACCATGGGCGCCGTTTCTGGGGGTCGCATCGATCATGCGCGTGCCGCCGGCGACCAGTCTGGCGATGGTGGCTTCGATATCCTTCACGCCGTAGGCCACGTGGTGTACGCCGGGGCCGTTCTTCTCGAGGAATTTGGCTACCGGGCTCTCCGGAGAGGTCGGCTCCAGCAGTTCGATCTTGGATTCACCGATGGATAGAAAAGCCACCTTCACTAACTGGCTGGGGACCTCTTCGATTCCTGCGAAGTTCATTCCGAGGGTGTCGCGGTAAAAAGGAAGTGCTTCTTCGA
Organism: Geomonas ferrireducens; assembly: GCF_004917065.1. NCBI lineage: Bacteria > Pseudomonadati > Thermodesulfobacteriota > Desulfuromonadia > Geobacterales > Geobacteraceae > Geomonas > Geomonas ferrireducens. The sequence continues at coordinate 522,057 of NZ_SSYA01000001.1, read as the reverse complement.
TTGATGTGACTGCTACGCCGAGGTGATTTATCTTGTTGAGCATGCGTCTCCCCTGTTGCGTGTCAGAAAAAAATCCGACCGCGGTAAATAATACAGCAAAATGAAACGGGTGCAAGTTACAGTTCTGAAAAATTTGCTCAGTGTGAGCGGCCCGAGAAGTATTTCGGTGCAGGCATTGACTGTGTAGTCGGAAAAAACGGCGGCAAGAATCGTGGTTGTGTGGTTGCAACTGTCAGGAAGAGGTAGGTCCCTGCCGGAACAACGTGATGCTGCTCCGGCAGGAACTGTTTGCCTGCTTGTGGTTAAAGGACCACGGTTTCTCTGTGTACACCGAAGACGCCGCGCATGACATTGGCGATCTCACCGAGAGTCGCGTAGTTCTTAACCGCGTCGAGGATAAAGGGCATCAGGTTCTCGCTTCCCTTGGCCGCCTGCTCCAGTGCCTTGAGCGTCGTTTCGACTTTTGCGGTGTCGCGGGCGCCTTTCATCCTGGCAAGGGCTTCCTTCTGCTTTACCTCCACCTCGTCGGTGACCTTCAGAAGACCCTGCGGTGCACCTTCCTCGACGGTGAACTTATTCACGCCGACGATGATGGTCTCGTCCTTCTCGATGGAGCGCTGGTACGCATAAGCGGAATCCTGGATCTCCTTTTGCTGGAATCCCTTCGAGATCGCCTCGACCGCGCCGCCAAGCGAGTCGATCTTCTCGATGTACGCCATCGCCTGCTGCTCGATCTGGTCCGTCATGGATTCCACGAGGAAGGAACCGGCCAGCGGATCGATGGAGTCGGCGACGCCGGACTCGTACGCGATTACCTGCTGGGTTCTGAGTGCTATGCGCACCGACTCCTCGGTGGGGAGCGCGAGCGCCTCGTCGCGGGAGTTCGTGTGCAGCGACTGGGTGCCGCCAAGGACGGCGGCGAGCGCCTGCAGGGTCACGCGCATGATGTTGTTGTCGGGTTGCTGCGCGGTGAGGGTGCACCCGGCGGTCTGGGTGTGGAAACGGAGCATCTGGGAGCGCGGGTCCTTAGCCTTGAAGCGCTCGCGCATGATGCGGCTCCACATGCGGCGTGCGGCGCGGAACTTGGCGACTTCCTCGAGGAGGTTGTTGTGCGCGTTGAAGAAGAAGGCAAGGCGCGGCGCGAACTCGTCAACGTCGAGCCCCGCCTTCACGGCGGCCTCGACGTAGGCGATGCCGTCGGCCAGGGTGAAGGCGACTTCCTGCACGGCGGAGGAGCCCGCCTCGCGGATGTGGTAGCCGGAGATGGAGATCGTGTTCCATTTGGGAACGTTATCTTTGCAGTAGGCGAAGATGTCGGTGATGATGCGCATCGACTCCTTCGGCGGGTAGATGTAGGTGCCGCGGGCCATGTACTCCTTGAGGATGTCGTTCTGGATGGTGCCGGAGATCTTGTCGGCGGAGACCCCCTGCTTCTCGGCGACGGCGATGTACATGGCGAGCAGGATCGCCGCCGTGGAGTTGATGGTCATCGAGGTGGAGACCTTGTCCAGCGGGATCCCGTCGAATAGAACCTCCATGTCCGCCAGTGAGTCGATGGCGACCCCGACCTTGCCCACTTCGCCGCGGCTCATCGACGCGTCGGAGTCGTACCCCATCTGGGTCGGGAGGTCGAAGGCGATGGAGAGACCGGTCTGGCCGGCGGAGAGCAGGTACTTGTAGCGCTCGTTGGACTCGGCGGCGTTGCCGAAACCGGCGTACTGGCGCATGGTCCAGAACCTGCCGCGGTACATGGTCGGCTGCACCCCGCGTGTGAAGGGGTACTGGCCGGGGAAGCCCAAGTTCTCCCCGTAGCCCGGATAGTCGAACTGCGGCGCGTAGCAGCGCTCGAGTTCCATGTCGGAGCTGTTCTTGAACGAGCCCCTGCGCTCGGGCGCCTTGGCCATGCTTTTCTCAACTGCTGCCTGCCATGCCTGCTTCTTTTCCGAAATGCTCATGTTGCTCTCCTGGCGGTACCAAAGTGTTTGTGATGAGAGGTGAGGTCGAAAGACGTTTTTTGTTTACGCCAAATTTGCAAGAAAGGGAATTATTTTTTATTAACCGTATCGGCCGGGTTGAGCCGGGATGGCATTCCAAACTGTTTTATTTTTAGAATGCCGATTTAAATTTAAATATTGCTTTGTAAACAGTTGGTTATGTCGCCCGGTCTTGCCGGGCTTGTTCTAGCCTGTTTTATTTTTGACCGATTGGGTAAAATGTCGATCTGTCATACAAAACGAGATGTCCGGGGTAACATTCCGTTTTACAAAGACTTTCCGGATTATTTCTCTTGTAAAACAAACTTGGGCTTTCTATAGTTCTCTTCGACAAAAAAACAAAGAGCGCCCCGTCTGGGGCTGGAGGAGAACCAAAATGCAATGTCCCGTATGCAAGAACGATGAACACAACGGCATGGACCTTCGTGCCGGAGCCTTCAACGAAGACCTCGTCGAGTGCCCGACCTGCGGTACCACCTGGTCGGTCAACCACGGCATGATGGCCATCGTGAAGGACCCCCTTGCAGACACCTTCCTCGAGGCACTTTCCGGCGACAACATCTGCTTCGCCGCCGCTTGATACGCTGACAAAAAAACAACTGACCCGGCCGTATGCGCGGGGTCAGTCGATGAGGAAAAGGGCTCCGGATGGTTTTATCCGGAGCCCTTTTGCGTCGTGCAGACGACCCCCTAGATCACCGCTTTCAGGTACTCGGAGGTGATGGAGCGTTTCTCTTTCTCGAGTGCGTTGACGTCGACCTCGACGAACTTCTCGTCCGGGGTGACCTTGAAGAGCGGCTGCCCCTTGGAGACGATGGTGCCGTCGCCGGAGGTGACCAGGATCTTGTCGATCGTTCCGGAGAAGGGAGCGTACACCTTGTTGAACATCTTCATGACCTCGATGATGTAGAGCGGCTGTCCCTTCTCGAAGTGCATACCCTCGCTGACGAACGCCGGCATCCCCGGCGCCTCCTGGGCATAGTACATGCCGCCGCAGGCGGCGACGATCTCGTCGGCCTTGGTGGCCGGCGGCGGAACAAGCACCTTTTTCATGCGGGCCTGCAGGTCCGTATCGTTCAGGTACTCGGGGATGGTGATCTCAAGGTCCTCTTCGACGCGCAGATCCCAGAACTTGGTGTTCTGGCCCACGAGGAACAGCATGCCCAAAAGCTCCAGGCCTGCCTCGTAGCCGAAGTGGGCGGAACGGATCTGCTGCCAGGTGTCCGCGTCGAAGCCCCCCTGCGGCTCCTCCTTGTTGACGATCTCGTTCAAGGTGAAGTACTCGTCACGGGCCAGGCCGAAGTTCTCACGCAACGTTCTCGAGAAGCGCAGTGCCTGCTGCAAGAGCTCGTTGTCGTGGCTCCAGATGATCTCCGCCGCAGGCTTGTGCGGGCGGTGGTTCATGTGCAGGTACTCGTAGGTCTCGTTAAGAACACCTACCGGGTTTCTCAGCCAGACCACCTTGCCGTTGTCGATCCTGAAGTTCTTGGTGTTGATTGACAGCCAGCCGGAAAGGAGGTGCGGGTCGCCGAGCAGTCGCTCGATGGGGCGGATGATCAGGGTCCCCTTGCGGTCCAGAAGCGCCGACATGTTCTTCGATTCTTTTGCCGCAACCTCGGGTTGGTCGGCATAGGCGTCGGCCACCATCTTCGCGTAGTGCTTCTTCATCTGCAGGAAGGCGTACACCGGATCGAGCTTGTTCGCCTCCTCCTTCAGGGTGCCGACCAGGGTGAGGTACGGGACCACGAAGCGTGTGGTCGGCTTCGCCATCACGTTCCTGCCGAGGAACCAGTTCACCAGGCCGTAGTGGAACTCGAGGTTGGTGGCGAGGTCGGAGCCGCGCAGCGTGGTGGCGCGCAGGACCTCGGACATCTTGTCGTAGCTTGTCTTTCTGTCCTCGCCGGTGGTGAGCAAGAGGGCGATGTTGGAGTCGTAGGCGCCGGCCACCTTGTACTTCATGAAGATGCCGGTATCCGGGTTCAGCATGCTGATACCCTGGTCGTCGCGGATCTCACCTTCGATCGGTTTGGACCAGTAACGGATCATGCCGCCTGCGTGCGGGGAGAGAGAAGCGTCGGTGGCGTTCAAACGGGCCTCCACGGCGGCGTTCATGCGGACCAGACGCTGCGGTTTGGGCACCCGCTTCTTGTGGCGTGCGAGGAGTGCCATCGCCTCTACCAGGCTCTCGACCACGAAGAAGTCGTTGGCGTCGTCCGGGTTCACGAACTTGAGCGCGTAGCAGAGTTCGGTGACGCGGTGCTCAACCTGGATCCTCGTGTTGACCTCCATGAAGTAGTGGCGGTCGCGGTCGACGATGCACTCGAAGGTGGAGGCGGAGTCGAGCCCTACCGCCTTGCCGAAGCGCTCGGATTCCTCTTCCATTCGCTTCAGTACCTTGAGGTCGCTCTCGAGCGCCTTCACCTCGGCCTTGCGGCCGGCGGCCTTGGCTTCTTCGATGGCGGCCATGAGCCCTTCCTGGGTCACCGAAACCTCGAGGAGTTTCTGCTCGTGCATCTGCAGGGAGCAGTCGCGGCCGCCAAGGGCGATGCACCAGTCGCCGTTGCCGAGCAACTGGATCTCGTTGTGCCTCGTCTGCTCGATGTTGAGCTCGACGAGGACGTTCTTGTTGTCGCCTATGCCGTTGGCCTTGACCTCGTTCAGGATCTCGCGCACGAGACCCGGGGCGTCGGCTGCCGCCTTGGCGATGTCCGCGTCGGATGCGTTTTTCTTGGTGAGAAGCGCCGCGCCGAGGAGACGCTGCCCTTTTCCGCCGCCGCCGCCGATCGCCTTCAGGCGGACGCGGGACTGCGGGTGCTTCTTCAGCATCGCGGCGCATTCCGCCTCGACCTGTGCGCAGAGCTCCTCGATGGAGAAGAGGTCGACGCCCCTGGCGTAGGAGGCGTACAGGATGTGGTCCGCCAGGTCCTCCAGGGAGAGCTTCTCGTCGGCGAGGACTTTCGCGTCGCACTGAAGCCCGTCGGAGTTCGCGAGCGCGAGGAGTTTTTCCCGGGTGCCGTGCTTCTTCACGAGGGTACGGGCGGTGACGTTATCGATACCCGGGGTGACCGAGACGTTGACCGAGAGTGCGGTCCTTTTCGCCTCGTCCTTCTTGCCGGCGCCGGTCTGGGTGGCGGCACAGGGGCCGATGAAGGCGAGGCCTGCCTTCTCGATGGCGCCGACGAACTCGTCGTCCTCGGCCATGAAGCCGTAGCCTGCGAAGATGGAGTCATAGCCGTTGTCGATGGCGATGTTGATGATCTGGTGGATACGCTCGACGCGCTCCTCCTTGCTGGCGCCGGTGTAGTCGGGCACGCGGTGCACGCGCTTCGAATCGGTCAGGGTGCGCAGCTCAGGGGCCAGGGCGTTCGGGTACACGATCGAGTCCTTCTCGGAGAGGAGGATGCCGTAGTGGGTGATGCCCATCTCCTGATAGACGTCCATCGCCTCTTTCCGGATCGGGCCGCGGCAGACGATGAGCGGCTTCAGGTCCTCGCAGGAGAAGGAGCGGACCCACGCTGACTGCGAGAGGCCGAGTCGGCGGTCCCGGTGGATCATCGGGTTCTTGGTGTATTTTTCAGACGTGTGTGCCATCGATTTCATCTCCGTTACGTTATATGTCGCCGTCGAGGGGCGCACTCCCTGCAGGGCGGCCGTTCCCTGAGCGGCGAAACCTGCGGGCATACCGGGAGCCGTGCTCCCACCCTGAGCAATTCCAATTCCCAAGTCAGTAGTGGCCATTAGTGGAACTCCCTCTGTACGCCCTGCATCGGGCCGGCTTTGTAGTGGCGCAGGAAGAAGTTGATGTTCTCACCGAGCACCTTCCTCAGGTCGGTCGGCATGACCAGCGAGGAGATGGAGCCCAGGGAAAGGGCCTCTTTCGGGTTCATCAGTTCCTTCTCGTAACGGGAGTTGAGGAGGGCCTCCTCGGCCTTGAGCCATTCAGCGGCTTCCTTCTCGGCGTCCGCCTTGGCGGCTTCCGGTTTGACACCGGCGTCGATCCTCTCCTGGGTGCCGCGCTTGACGCGCTCGATCACGGCGTTTCTGACCTTCCTCAGCTCGTCCTTGTAGACGAACTCCTTGCCGGCCGGGCCCATGACGGCGAGGCGGGTGGTGGGGAGGGCGAGGACCAGGTCGGCGCCGGTCGGGTAGTTGTTGTAGGAGGCGTAGGCGCCGCCGTAGGCGTTCCTGAGGATCAAGAGGATGCGCGGGGTGCGGATGTCGACGATGGAGTCGAGCATGGCGCGCCCGGCCTGCACGATGCCGCGTGCTTCCTGCTCGCGGCCGGGGAGGAAGCCGGTGGTGTCTTCCATGAAGATCATCGGGATGTTGTAAATGTTGCAGAAGCGGTTGAAGCGGGCGATCTTGTAGGCCGCGTCGCAGTCGATCTGGCCGGAGTCGACGGCCGAGTTGTTGGCGACGAAGCCGACCACGTTGCCGCCCAGGCGACCGAAGGCGGTGACGACGTTTCTCGCGCGGTCGCGCTGCATCTCGAAGTAGTCACCGTGGTCGCAGATCTGCTGGATGATGATGGAGACGTCGAACGGCGTGTTGAAGCCGGTCGGCGAGTTGAAGGCCTTCTTGAGCAGCGTGTTGATCTCCCAGGTCTTTCTGTCCAGCGGATCGCTGGTCTCCTGGTAGGGGGCCATCACCGAGTTGTTGTCCGGGAGGTAGTTAAGGAGCATGATCGCGGTCCTGAGCGCTCCCACCTCGTCCTCTACGGTGAGGTCGGCGACGCCGGACTGGCCGTGCACCTTGGGTCCGCCGAGGTCCTCCGGCGTTACATCCTCGCCGAGGACGCTCTTGACGACGCCCGGGCCGGTGAGGCCGAAGAAGGTGTCCTTCGGCTGGATCACGAAGCTACCCTGGCGCGGCAGGTAGGAGCCGCCGCCGGCGTTGAAGCCGAACATGCACATGATGGAAGGGACCACGCCGGAGATCTTCCTGAGCGCGGTGAAGGCCTCGGCGTAGCCGTCGAGGCCGCCGACGCCGGCGGGAACGAAGGCGCCCGCGGAGTCGTTCATGCCGATGACCGGGATACCCTTCTCGCCTGCCATGTAGAAAAGACGGGCCAGCTTGTTGCCGTTGGTCGCGTCCATGGAGCCGGCGCGAACCGTGAAGTCGTGGCCGTACACGGCGACGTCGCGACCGTGGATGTTGAGGATGCCGGTGACGAGGGAAGCGCCGTCCAAGTTCTTGCCCCAGTTCTGGAACAGGATGTTCGGCTCCTCTTCGGTGAGGACGCGGATCCTCTCCCATACCGTCATACGTTTTTTAAAGTGCTGTTTCTCGATCTGGTCGATGCTCACCGACTTGATGGGGCGCTGGATCAGGTCGTAACCTGCCTGCATCGCCTCCTCATAGCCGCCCGTGGCACGGGAAATCTCGCCAGGGATATTGAATTCAACCTTCTCCGCTACGTCAAACGGGTTTTTCAGTGAGGGCTTGGTTATTTTATTCGACATTGGTGGCATCCTTCCTGGCGTTGTGATTTTGCATCTGTTTCGGGGGTGCAGCGCAGCTCATCTACTTCCTCCTGGTTTGATATTAAAAAAGTGTTGCACTTTGGTTCGTCAGTTATCGAAAACGTCAACCTCCGGGCGGTAAGGGAGGCTCTTGTCGTGGCCGCCCGTTTTAGGCTGCCTGAAACCGCGGCTGGAATCCGGCGGTCGCCGTCCTTCGTGCGGGGGCGGGGCCGGGGGCACGATCCGGAGGCTAATGCTTCGGTATTAGTGGCTTTTGGTGAATCGGAAGGGGTGGTGCGGCGAAGAGTGGTACTGTCGGTCGGGCCGGTGTATCGTCCTTTTCACGTTTCGTGCAGTCCTCGAAATTTCATTTTAACTAAAAGAGCATTCGGGCTGATGGAACCTGGCCTGGGTGCGCCGGAACAGCTAATGAGGCTTAGTAAAACGAACTGTTGTTTTACTTTTTAGGCGCGTACCCTTCATAAGGTTTTGCTGTAAAAAAGTCAATAAGAAAAAGCGTGTATACGGCCAAAGTGCTGGAAATACGGTGGTTATAGGGAGAGTAAAAAAATAGGAGGGTGAGGAGGGGAGGAAAAGCTGACAGGGGGTGCCTGTCAGCTCCTGATTTTGCGCGCTAAAAGCTCGACGGTATGTAATACCCTCGTTTTATCTCCGGCCTGTTTAAGGCCGTCGGAGAGTTGCATGATGCATCCGGGACAACCGGTGACCACGGCGTCGGCGCCGGTCTCGATGATGGCCGCACTCTTGCCGGCGTTGATGTCGAGCGAGCTCTCGTAGTGGTAGACGTTGAAGGTCCCGCCCAGGCCGCAGCAGCGGTCCGCACCCTCCATCTCGACCAGTTCAAGTCCCGGCGTTTCTTTCAAAAGGGCGCGCGGCTGTTTGGCGATCCCTGCGGTCCTGTGATGGCAGGGGTCGTGATAGGTGATGCGCATCCCCTCCGCGGCGCCGGTCTCCTCGGGATGCAACCCGAGTTTCTGCAGCAAGACGGCTGCGTCGACGGTCCGGTCCGCGAGGGCCTGCAGGCGTTCTTTCAGTTCCGGGTTTCTCTTCCCGATCACCAGGGGATAGAGCTTGTGCAGCGCCCCGCCGCAGGTGGCGCAGGCGGTCATCACGTAGTCCGCCGGGTACTTCTCCAGCGCCTCCAGGTTCTGCTCGGCCAGTTCGCGCACCGTGTTGAGGTCGCCGCCGGACATGCCGGGGAGGCCGCAGCACTGCTGCCCCTGCGGGATGATGACCGTGCATCCCAGATGCCGGAACAGGGCGAGCGTCGCCTCACCGATCTCGGTGTAGACGAAGTTGGTCATGCACCCCACGAAGAAGACGATGGTCGGTTTGCCCGGCTCCCCCTTGATCACCTCGGGGTGGCGTTTCATAAACGGCTTTTTGGCGATTTGCGGGACGTGGCGGCTGCCCCCCAGAAACGGCATCGGGAAGCGGAGCCTGAGGCCCGAGGTGGAGGGTACCTTCCTGAAGAAGATGGGGCCCAGCACCGCGGCGGCGAGTGCGCCGAAGTTCATCAGCTTGCGGTTTCTTATCACCTGCCCCACCGCCTTGTGGAAGGTGGTGAGGCCGCGGCGCTGTGCGAGAGCTTCTCTAGCCGCGATGACGATCTCGTCGGTGGGGACCTGGTTCGGACACTTGTCGACGCAACTGCCGCACAGAAGGCACTTGGACATGGCCGCGTAGGTGCCGTCGTCGAGCGTGATGTCACCCTTCGCCAGGTGTTGGGCGAGAGCCACCTTGCCGCGCGCCGTTGCCGGTTCGCGCTGGAAGGTGCTGAAGGCCGGGCAGTTGGCGCGGCAGGCGCCGCACTTCACGCATTTCTTCATGTCTTGAGCTACCCGCTCGAGCGGGTCGGTTTGCTTCTTGGTCATGCTGGGGTCTCGCTTTTAATGGCAATGGGAGCCATGGGACTTATGGGAGGCCTGTGAATAATGGGACCTCTCGTTGTCAATCCCCCATCGTCAGTTGTTAATTGATTGTCTTACGGCAGCATCTTGCCGGGGTTCAGGATGTTGTTCGGGTCGAGGGCGCTCTTTATCGCTTTCATCGCGGTTATCTGCTCGGCATTCAGCTCCATCGGTATGTAGGGCTGCTTCGCGAGCCCCACGCCGTGCTCGCCGGACATGGTGCCGCCCAGATCGAGCGCCGCCTGGAACACTTCCTTGATCGCCTCATGCGCCTTCTCAAGCTGACCCGGCACGCTCTTGTCGATCATGATGTTCACGTGGATGTTGCCGTCTCCCGCGTGACCGAAGTTGACGATGGGGATGTCGTAGCGCTGCTGGATCACCTCTATGCGCCGGATTACGTCAGGCACCTTGCTCCTCGGTACCACGATGTCCTCGTTGAACTTGTCCGGGTTCACGTCGCGCAGGGACGGAGAAACCAGGCGGCGCACCTTCCAGAGCTCCTCGCTCTCGGCGGCATCCTTCGCCACCCTGAACTGCACGAGCCCCAGGGGCTCGATCAGCTTGTGGATCTCTCCGGCCTGCTTTTCGATCAGGTCGCGGTCCCCGTCCACTTCGATCAGGAGTACGGCACGCGCGCTGTCGGGCATACCGAGGTTGAAACGGCGCTCGACGCAGGTGAGTGTCGCGTGGTCCATGAATTCCAGCGTGGTCGGGATGATCTTGTTCTTGATGATCGTCGAAACCGCGCGCGCCGCACCGTCGATGGAGTCGAAGACGGTGAGCATGGTCTTCTTGGCATCGGGGTAGGGGAGGAGTTTGAAGATGATCTTGGTGATCACGCCGAGCGTCCCCTCGGAGCCGCACAGGAGCTTGGTCAGGTCGTAACCAACGACACCCTTAACGGTCTCGCCCCCGGTGCGGATGATCGCGCCGGTCGGAAGCACCACTTCGAGACCCATCACGAAGTCCTTGGTGACGCCGTACTTGACGGCACGCGGGCCGCCGGCACACTCGGCGACGTTTCCGCCCAGGGTGGAGAACTTGAGCGATGCGGGATCGGGCGGGTAGAAAAGACCTAGCTTCTCGACCGCCATCTGGAATGCCTCGGTGACGACACCGGGCTCCACCTCGGCCACCAGGTTGTCGATGTCGATCCTAAGGATGCGGTTCATCCTCGTCGTGACGAGTACGATCCCGCCTCCCTTGGGGAGGGCTCCGCCGGTGAAGCCGCTGCCGGCGCCGCGCGGGAAGACCGGGAGCTTCACCTCGTTGGCGAGCTTAAGGATCCTGGAGACCTGCTCGGCACTGTCCGGGTGCACAACGGCGTCGGGAAGAAATTCCATCTGGGTCGCATCGTAGCCGTAGCAGATGAGATCCTGGGCTCCGGTGGCGATGTTCTCTGCGCCGACGATGTCGGTCAATTGCTTCAATACGGTTGCGTCTAGCATTCAAAGATTTCCTTTCGTTCATAGCCCCTCCCAACTGTAGTGTGGAAGCCGAGAGGGGGATTTCATTTCCTAAGTCTTCAGCACCGGCAGTACCGTTCCCCCTGCCGGGATCACGTACGCCTTGAATTGTTCAGGGAGCATGGGGCGTGCGACGTCCAGCGCCGCATCCAGCGTCGTCGCCGGGACCATCCCCATGGTGCGCACCTCTTCATCGGGCAGAACGGAGACGAGAACGATGCGGAAGCGCTCCGCCTTCTCCTTCACCGACCAGGCCGTTTGTCCGTTGATCTCGTAGTGCTTCCTGAGGGCGGACTCCAGTTCGGTGCAGGTTTCGTAGCCGAACCAATTGAAAAAAGTGGCGTTGCCGTAGCCGTCGCGGCATTCGGCCAAAAGGACCATGACCCCGCCCGGCTTGAGCGCTCGGCTTGCATATGCCATCGACTTGTGGGCCTGGATCAGGTTGATGTCCTTGGGAAAGCCGCCGCAAGAAACCACCACGAGGTCCGCTTGTTCAGCGATGGGGGCCGAGAAGGTCTCGGCGTAGAAACGGCATCCGGCGCCATGGGCCTCACGCCAGTCTCCGGCGAAGGCTGCGATGATCTCCTTGTCGCCTCCCAGCACGGTGTTGAGGATGAAGCTCGGAGGCCGCATCGCGCAAGCCTCAAGCATCGCCTCGTGCACCGGGTTCCCCTCCAGGTTTCCGGTCACGGCTTTGGGATGCCGGCCGTTTCCCTCCTCCGGGTTCAGGACCGAGAAGTGGCTTGCCATGCAGCTTTTACGGCTGGATACGCCGGGAAGCATGCTCTTGCGGCCGCCGCCAAAGCCGGCGAAGTAGTGAAAAGTAACGGCGCCGGTCAGGATGAGTCGGTCCGCTTCGGCGACGCGCCGGTTGATCTCGACGGGAACGCCGCGTGAGGTGTCGCCCAGGTACACGAGCTCGCCGGGGTCGTCGCAATCGTGGTCGGTGACCTGGATCCGGCCGTAGAGTTCGCCGACGATCCTCCTGTGCTCCGCCGCGGTCTGCTTGCGGTGAATCCCGAGTGCGACGACGATCTCGATGTCGCGGTCCCTGATTCCGACGGCGTTCAGTCTGGAGACAAGCAAGGGGAGGTAGATGTCGCTTCCGGTGGGGCGGGTGACGTCGGAGGTGACGATCACCACCCTTTCGCCGGCGGCGAAGCACGCGAGAATCCCGGCGCAGTCGTCAAGCGCACGCTCGACCAGCTCGGCCGGCGTTCCCTCTGGAGTGCAGGGGCGGGGGCGCAGCACGGAAAGGACGTGTTCCGGAGCAAGATGCAAAGGATAGCTGTGATCGCCGCATTTAAGATCAAGCATCGGGTTATGATACATATTCGACCTCCGTTAAGCAACTGTTTACCGGATCGTGTTGTGGGATAAGAAACTGAAGTGACTGGCATAGATGCTTTCATGCCGGTCGGCTGGTACAGGGGGGGGAGCATGATCGTCGCCCCGACAGTACCAACATCCTATCAAGCTCGTATGCGGCAGCCACCCTTTGTCTGTCGGCAAGAATATGGGGCGGGCGTCTGAATGGCCGCTTGCCGCTTGAGTGACGACGCCTTCCTTGCATCTATTAGAGGTTCAGCCAGAGCGTGCCGAGGTGCGGTCGACACAGAGTATACGCCATTGAGATGAGAGTATTCCAAGAAATCGCCTTCAGCGGTATGAATTAGATTGACAAAAAGGGGTATTTTCGATAACAATCACCCGTTTTTGTCACCATATTTAGAAGGCACGCCTTTTCTTGAGGCATATCTAAATAGGAGGAATTTTTTCAATGGAACAGTATGCAGTAGTCTTCGCCCTGGTCTGTGCCGCGGCAGCAGTCGCCTACGGCCTGATCTCGGCCCAGTGGATCCTGGGGCTCCCCCAGGGCAACGAGCGGATGAAGCAGATCGCTTCCGCGATCCAAGAAGGCGCCGGCGCCTACATGAAACGTCAGTACACCATCATTGCGGTGGTGGGCGTCGCCATGTTCGTGGCTCTCTTCGCCTCCCTCGGTTGGAAAACCGCAGTCGGCTTCCTGGTCGGCGCCGTGTTCTCCGGCCTCACCGGCTTCATCGGGATGTTCGTCTCGGTGCGCGCCAACGTTAGGACCACCGAGGCTGCCAAGTCCGGCATCCACAAGGCCCTCAACGTTGCCTTCAAAGGCGGCGCCATCACCGGCATGCTCGTCGTTGGTCTGGGCCTTCTGGGCGTTGCCGGCTACTACATGTTCCTCCAGCAGATCATGCCGGGCGCACCGGTCAAGGAAGTTGTCGGCCAGCTGGTCGGCCTCGGCTTCGGCGGCTCGCTGATCTCCATCTTCGCCCGTCTGGGCGGCGGCATCTTCACCAAGGGCGCTGACGTCGGCGCCGACCTCGTGGGCAAGGTCGAAGCAGGCATCCCCGAGGACGACCCGCGCAACCCGGCCGTCATCGCGGACAACGTGGGCGACAACGTCGGCGACTGCGCCGGTATGGCCGCCGACCTCTTCGAGACCTATGCCGTCACCCTGATCGCAGCCATGCTGCTTGGCGCCATCACCTTCGCTAACCCGGGCGCGGTAAGCTACCCGCTGATCCTGGGCGGTATCTCCATCATCGCCTCCATCATCGGCACCTACTTCGTGAAGCTCGGCGCTTCCGGCAAGATCATGGGCGCCCTCTACAAAGGCCTCATCGCCTCCGGCGTGATCGCCTGCATCGCCTTCTACTTCGTCACCGTGCAGATGTTCCCGCAGGGTCTCGCCGAGGCAAACGGTACGGTCATCTCCGCAACCAACATCTTCATCTCCGCCATCGTCGGTCTGGTCGTCACCGGTGCCATCTTCTGGATCACCGAGTACTACACCTCGACCGAGTACGCCCCGGTCAAGCACATCGCCGAGGCCTCCAAGACCGGCCACGCCACCAACATCATCGCCGGTCTCGGTATCTCCATGAAGGCGACCGCACTTCCGGTCATCGTCATCTCCGCAGGCATCATCGTCGCGGCTAACTGCGCGGGCGTGTACGGCATCGCCATCGCAGCGGTTTCCATGCTCTCCCTGACCGGCATCGTCGTCGCCATGGACGCTTACGGCCCGATCACCGACAATGCGGGCGGCATCGCCGAGATGGCTGAACTGGACGACTCCGTCCGCGCCGTCACCGACCCGCTCGACGCGGTCGGCAACACCACCAAGGCGGTCACCAAGGGCTACGCCATCGGCTCCGCAGGTCTCGCGGCCATCATCCTGTTCACCTCCTACGTTCAGGAGCTGACCATCGCTGACAAGAGCTTCTCCCTCTCCGATCCGAAGATCATCGTCGGTCTCTTCATCGGCGGCATGCTCCCGTACTACTTCGCCGCGATGTGCATGGAAGCGGTCGGTAAGGCAGGCGGCGCGGTCGTCGACGAAGTCCGTCGCCAGTTCCGCACCATCAAGGGGATCATGGAAGGCACCGGCAAGCCGGACTACGCTGCCTGCGTCGACATCGTGACCAAGACCGCTCTCAAAGAAATGGTCATTCCGGGCCTCATCCCGATCCTCGCCCCGATCGTCGTCGGCTTCACCCTTGGTCCCAAGGCTCTGGGCGGCGTGATCGTCGGTTCCATCGTCACCGGTATCTTCGTGGCTATCTCCATGACCACCGGCGGCGGCGCATGGGACAACGCGAAGAAGTACATCGAGGACGGCTACCACGGCGGCAAGGGTAGCGAAGCCCACAAGGCTGCCGTTACCGGCGACACCGTAGGCGACCCGTACAAGGACACCGCCGGCCCTGCGGTCAACCCGATGATCAAGATCATCAACATCGTGTCGCTGCTCATCGTTCCGCTTTTGAACAAGATGTAGCACCGGCTTTTGCTGAAATGAAAAAGGCGTCCCGGATTTCCGGGGCGCCTTTTTTCGTTGCGACGTGTCTTTCCCCGTCGGCTGCGCGGGGGGGCGACGGCCAGGGTGTCACGCCTGCGGCTGGAACCGTTCCGTACTCTCCTGTGGGACTATCCTCTTCTGACGGCTTCGCTCCTGAAACACCTGCTGGAAGCCTTCCTCGCCAAGCTTTCTCCGCATCCCTTCCAGGTACAAGCGCTCGTATTTCTGCGCGGCCTCCTCCCAGGTGAACCGCTTCGCCATCGCGTTTTGCCGCAGCACCTTGATCCCCTCCGGATCGTGGTACCAGGTGTGCACGGCCCAGCCGACCGTGTCGAAGAGGGCTCCCGCGTCAAGTTTCCAGAACTTGAAGCCGTCGCCGGTGCGCTGGGCGGCGTCGAAGTTGTCGACCGAGTCATCCAACCCGCCGGTCGCGCGCACGATGGGAAGGGTGCCGTATCGCATGCTGTACATCTGGTTCAGCCCGCACGGCTCAAAAGCGGATGGCATCAGGAAGAAGTCGCACCCCGCCTCGATCCTGTGGGCAAGAGCGTTGTCGTAGCCGATGCGGCAGGCGAAGCGATCGACACGTTTTGCCGCCATTCCGCCGAAATAGAAGTGCGCCCACGGCTCCCCGGCGCCCAAAAGAACCAGTTGGATGTCGAGGTCGAGAAGGCGCGGCAGGGCTTCGGCCAGTACATCGATCCCCTTCTGCTTCACCAGGCGCGATACCAGGCCGATGAGCGGGACGTCTTCGCGCTCCGGAAGCCCTAGCGAGCGCTGCAGCTCCCGCTTGCACACCTTTTTGCCGCTCATGTCCGAGGCGCTGAAGTTGGCCGGAAGCAGTCGGTCGTCTTCCGGATTCCACTCGCCGTAATCGACACCGTTCAGGATGCCGGAGAGCACGTCGGAACGCTCGCGCACCACCCCCTCCAGCCCCCAGCCGTACGCCTCGGTCTGGATCTCCCTGGCGTATCCCTCGCTCACCGTGTTAAGGAGCGTGGCGTGGTAAATCCCTCCTTTAAGGAGGTTCACCTGGTTCTCCTTCTCCAGTTCGAGGAAGTTGAAGTGCTCCCAGCCGATGCCAAGGACGTCCATGGCCCCTTCGTAGAAGCTCCCCTGGTGCTGCATGTTGTGGATGGTGAGAAGGGATGCGGCCCGGCCCAGATGATGGTCGTGGCGGTACCAGGTGTTCATGAGCAGCGGAACGGCTGCGGTGTGCCAGTCGTGGGCGTGCACGAGGTCCGGGGTGAACCGGATCATCTTGCAGATTTCCAGGCCCGCCTTGGAGAGAAAGATGAAGCGGTTGTCGTTGTCCAGATACCCCTGGTTGTCCGTCTCGTACAACGAGTCGCGCCCGTAGAAACTTTCGTGCTCCAGGAAGTAGATCGGCACGTCGGAGCCGGGCATCCTCCCCTCGTACACGCCGCAGTACATGTTGCCGATGATCCCCATGGGGACCGTGAGGGTCCCCGGAAGCAGGCGAAGCCCGTAACGCTCCCGGTCCACCTTGTAGTAGCGCGGCATGACCACGCGCACGTCGTGTCCGCGTGCCGCCAGGTAACGGGGGAGGGCGCCGACTACATCGGCTAGGCCCCCTTCCTTCGCGAAGGGGACGGCTTCGGATGCGGTGATCAGGATGTTCAGGCGCATGTAATCGGCTCCAGTTGCAGGTCTCTTGACGGCTCAAGCCTTCCAAAAATACCAGAACGGGGAGTTAGGCGCAATGAGGTTGTGTTAATTATTCCGACGCAGTTTCCCGTTCCGCCGCGCGCAGTGCCGCCACTCGCGCGGCCGCCGGCGGGTGGCTGTAGTAGAACCAGGCGTAAAACGGATGCGGATGCAGGTTGGACAGGTTTTCCTTGGAGAGTTTGACGAGGGCCGAGGCGAGCGCGCCGGGGGTGCCGGAAAGCGCGGCGGCGAAACCGTCCGCCTCCCACTCGTTGCGACGCGAAAGCCAGGCCCCGAGCGGAGTGAGCGGGAAGGAGACGAGCGAGAACAGGAAGCTCACCATGAGGATCTGCGCCATGAAGGATGCCTCGCTAAGCCCGAAGAGCGCGGGAAGTCCGCCCCTGGCAAGCAGTAGGTGCACCAGGAAAAAGAGTGCGAGCGCCCCCGCCTCCATGAGCACCAGGCGCTTCCAGATGTGCCCTTTTTTCCAGTGCCCGGCCTCGTGCGCGAGAATGGCGAGCACCTCGGGGCGGTCCATCTGTTCGAGGAGCGTGTCGTACAGCACGATCCTTTTCACCCTGCCGATGCCGGTGAAGTAGGCGTTGGAGTGGAGGCTGCGGCGCGAGGCATCCATCTGCTGGACGTCCTTCACGCGCAGACCGGTTCTCTCGAGCATCCTCCTGATCTCCTCGGCAAGCTCCTCGTCCTTGAGCGGCTCGAACTTCGAGAAGAGCGGCTCTATGATGTAAGGCGAGATGTAGATCATCGTGATGGAAAAGAGGGCGAAGAAGGCCCAGACCCAGAGCCACCACAGATCGGGGGAGTGATCGACGAGCAGAAGCGCCGCCGAGATGACGATGCCGGTAATGACCGCGGAGATCAGGGTGGATTTTAAGAAGTCGGAGAGCCAGATGCCCGCGGTGGTGGTGTTGAAACCGAAGCTCCTCTCCAGCCGGAAGGTGCGGTAAAGCGAGAAGGGGATCTCGAGGACCTCCTGCACGAGGGTGAGCACCAGCATGAAGAGAACGCCGCGCAAAAGGAAGGAGCCGGTCAAAGAACCGATCCAGGCATCGTATAGCGGCAGCAGCGGGGTGAACATGAAGAGCAGCAAAAATGCGCTGTCGAAGATGGATTCGATGAGCGCGAGCCTGCTCTGTGCGAGGGTGTAGCGGGACGATTTTGCCAGGGCGTCCGCGTCGACCGCACCCTCGAACCCCTCCGGGACCGTAGCGCCGTAGCGCTTCAGGTGGCTCAGGTTCATAAAGCGCAGCAGGCATACCGCGGCGAAGCGGCAGAAGTAGAGTGCTATTAATAGCGATGTGGTCGACATGGTCTGTGTCCCTGTCCCGAGTCCCGGAAAGTTTTTGTGCACGATCAAAAAAGGCCCTCCGCGAAACGGAGGGCCTTTGCCGGTGCATGTAGCGAGCGGCGTTACTTCATCACAATACCCTTCTCGATGATCGCGTTGTAGCGGTAGCCGCCGCCGAAGTCCTTGTCCTTGGCGAGGGTGCCGGTAACGGTGATGATATCGCCCTCTTCGGCGTTGTCGTTGGTGGTAACGACGAGGTCGTTGGTTTTTTTGCCGTCGCTGCCGGTGCCGTCCTGCAGGTGCACCCAGTTCCTGTTCATGATGGAGGCTGCGACCTTGACGACCTGGCCGCGGACCACCACCTGCTTGCCATCCAGGGCGGCGCGCTTGGAGAAGATCTCCTCGACGGTGTAGGCATTGGCGCCGTTTGCCTTTTCAACTTTGATCGGGTCGCCGGGGGCGGCCTTCTTCGCCTCTTTCTGGGCGGGCTTTGCCGGGGCGGTGGCGGCAACGTCCGGTGCGCTGCAGAACAGGATGGTGTCGAACTTGCGGTTCAGCGTCTTGCTCTGGAAGTTGGTCATCGGCATGCAGTTGTGGAAGGAGAGGTTCTCGCCCACGCGGGTCTCGAGGACCGGATAGGCAACCCAGGTCTTGGTGCCGTTGGACTCGAGGTTGGCGTAGGTATACCCCCCGGAGTTCATGGTTTCGACGACCTTGCCGGCCGCGTTCGGGTTCGCTTCCGGGGTGCCCGGAGCAGGGGTTCCCGCCATCATCATGCTGTGCCCGCTCTTCTGCACGGACTTGCTGATGGCCTCGGCCTTCTTCGCCATTGCTTCAGACGCGCCGGGAGCGGTGGCTGCCTCTACTTTGGTATCCGCCTTTTCAGGCGCCTTGGGTGCGTCTGCACAGGTTCCTGCGACGGGCAGTGCCAGGGTTACAAGGACCGACATAATAGTTGAATAACGCTTCATGGAAAGACTCCCCGATCGAGATGCCGCGCAAGCGGCGCAAAACTGCAGCTTTGCGCCGCGTACCATAGCAGCTTCACCATAAAATAGCAATTTGTTAGTTTTTGTTTAATGTATTCACTGTTGCCTGGTGATGGCCAGACTGTCGCCGCCGGGCGCCAGATCGACCCGGACCACGTCGCCGGGGCCGAATTTCCCTTCCAGCAGCATGAGGGCCAGCGGGTCCTGGATCTTGCGCTGCAGTGCACGCTTCAGCGGACGAGCGCCGTAGGCGGGATCGTACCCTTCGCGCGCCAGGAACTCCTTGGCCTGGTCGGTGACCTCGAGACCGATGCTCCGCTCCTCGAGCCGCCGGACGAGGGCGTTCAATTGGATCGAGACGATTTCCTTGATCCGCTCGAGCGGCAGGGCGTGGTAGATGACGATCTCGTCCACCCGGTTCAGGAATTCCGGCTTGAAGGCCTCCCGGAGCGTTTCCATCACCTCACTTTGCATCCTCGCATAGTCGGTGGCGCCGTACTGCTGGATCCACTGTGAGCCCAGGTTGCTGGTCATGATGATCACCGAGTTCTTGAAATCGACCGTCCTCCCCTGGCCATCGGTGAGCCGCCCGTCGTCGAGGATCTGCAGGAAGACGTTGAACACCTCCGGGTGGGCCTTCTCGATCTCATCGAAGAGCACGATGCAATAGGGGCGGCGCCGCACCGCCTCGGTCAGCTGTCCCCCTTCTTCATATCCGACGTATCCCGGCGGAGCACCGATGAGACGGGCGACGGTGTGTTTCTCCTGGTATTCGCTCATGTCGATGCGCACGATGGCCTGGTCGTCGTCGAACAAAAACGAGGCGAGCGCCCGTGCCGTCTCGGTCTTGCCGACGCCGGTGGGACCCAGGAAGATGAAGGAGCCGATGGGGCGGTTCGGGTCGGAGAGGCCGCTTCTCGCGCGGCGGACCGCGTTGGCGACGAGGGTGAGAGCCTCGTCCTGCCCGACGACCCTGCTTTTAAGGCGCTCTTCCATGCGCACGAGCTTCTCGCTTTCGGTCTCCAGCATGCGGTTCACCGGGATGCCGGTCCACTTGGCGACCACCTCGGCCACCATCTCGGCGTCGACCTCCTCTGGGAGCATCTTCCCTTCCTTCTGGATCGCCTCGAGGGTGAGCCGCTTGTCCTCCATCTCCTTCTCGAGAGCCGGGATCTCGCCGTAGCGGATCTCCGCGGTGCGTGCGAGAAGCCCGTCGCGCTCGGCGCGTTTCGCCTCCTCGACCTTCTCCTCCCTGCGCTCCTTGAGGTCGCCCAGCTCCTTCAGGATACTGGTTTCCCGCTGCCAGTGGTCATGCAGTCCGGCGGACTGTTCTTTGAGGGTGGTGAGCTCCTCTTCCAGCTTTTTCAGACGGTCCAGCGCCTTTGCGTCCTTCTCGCGGAGCATGGCCTGGCGCTCGATCTCCAGTTGGATAACGCGGCGGTCGATCTCGTCGATTTCGGTCGGTTTGGAGTCGATCTCGATCCTGAGCCGGGACGCGGCCTCGTCGATGAGGTCGATCGCCTTGTCCGGGAGGAAGCGGTCCGTGATGTAGCGGTCCGAGAGGGTCGCCGCTGCGATGAGCGCCGAGTCCTTGATGCGGATCTTGTGGTAGTTTTCGTATTTCTCCTTGAGGCCGCGCAGGATGGAGATGGTCTCCTCGACGCTCGGCTCCCCGGCGTAGACCTGCTGGAAACGGCGCTCCAGGGCCGCGTCCTTTTCGATGTGTTTCCGGTACTCGTTCAGTGTCGTGGCGCCGATGCAGTGCAGCTCGCCGCGGGCAAGAGCAGGCTTCAGCATGTTGGAGGCGTCCAGGGCGCCTTCGGCTGCTCCGGCACCGACTAAAGTGTGCATCTCGTCGATGAAGAGGATGATCCTACCTTCCGAGCGTGCTACCTCCTTGATGACCGCCTTCAGCCGCTCCTCGAACTCGCCGCGGTACTTTGCCCCTGCGATAAGGGCCCCCATGTCGAGCGCCATGATGACTTTGTCCTTCAGCGTCTCCGGGACGTCGCCGGAAACGATGCGCTGGGCGAGCCCCTCGGCGATGGCGGTCTTGCCGACGCCGGGCTCGCCGATCAGGACCGGGTTGTTCTTGGTCCGGCGCGACAGCACCTGGAGCACGCGGCGGATTTCGTCATCGCGGCCAATCACAGGGTCGAGCTTCCCCTGGCGGGCCAGGTCGGTGAGGTCGCGGCAGTATTTGGCGAGCGCCTGGTATTTCTGTTCCGGGTCCTGCTCGTTGACCGCCTCGCCGCCGCGCAGTTCCTTGAGCGCGGCGAGTATGCCGTCGCGGGTCACGCCGTTCTGGCTTAAGAGCCTTCCGCTCGGGGTGTCCTTGGACGCGACCAGCGCCAGCAAAAGGTGTTCGGTCGAGACGAAGGCGTCGTGCATCCCGTCCGCTTCCTTCTGGGCCTGATCGAGGACGCGGTTCAAAGCGGCCGAGAGCCCGACCTGAGCGCCGCCGGTCACCTTGGGGAGGCGCTTGAGCACTTCGTCCACGCTTTCACGCAGGCGCGGTAGAGGAGCACCGATCTTCTTGATGAGGTCGGGGACGAAGCCCCCTTCCTGGTCGATCAGGGCCAGCAGAAGGTGTTCGGCTTCTATGCCGGGAGCCGACATGGCGAGGGCGTTTTCATGCGCCGTCGCAATCGCTTCCTGGGTCTTCACGGTCATTTTTTCGGGTCGAATCATGAGTTTGCCTCCTAAGTCTTAGAAGAAGATAGGGAGGGGAGTGTTGTGTGTCAAGGCGGGGGCGACTTTTAAGTGCCGTCAGGGGGCAATCCATGTACTTCTCCCCGTGGCAAGGCTTGTAGTGCGCGACAAGATATGGCATTATCCGGCGGGCGGTGGCAGCGTTTCAGCGGCACACCGCTGGCGCGCAGTGGTTCGTACGGCTAATGACGCTGTGGTGTCTGCTGGGGAGATACGTTGGCAAAGTTCACGGGCAAAAATACGGGCAGGGAGGTCGAGGACGATCCGGAGACCGAGGCGGAGTTGCATGTACACGTCGAGGACGATCTGGATGACGACCTGGACTGGGCTGCCGATGAAAATCTTTTCTACGGCGAGGATCCCGATGCATCTTTCGACGAGGAACCGGACGACGCCGAGGAGTTGGTGTGGGACGCCGAGGAACTAGCCAAACCGGTCGTGGCCACTCCCGGATGTGCGGTCAGCTTCTTTGCGGACAACAAGCGTCACCACGGCATATGTCTCGCGGTAATCGGTGACGAGGTGCTCCTGGAGCATAAAGACGCGACGCGCTGCTTCCTCTTCATCGCGAGAATAAAGGAGATCGTGCCGCGTCTTCGTCGGGGTGTGGTTTCCGCCACCATAACCGTCGACGCGCTCAAGCGGTGCCGTTACCGTTCCGTCCCGAAAAAATGGCTTCAGGAGATGATCCGGACCGGCCAGTCATGGAAGGGGCTCGAGGGTGCCGGCAAGACTGCACCGCCTCCCGGCGAGCTGCTGCACGGGCAGATGGACCTCTTTTGATTCGGGGCAGGTGACGAGGCGGGAGAGGGGACGAGAACTGAATTAAAAAAGGGGACAGGCTCCGTTTAAAGGTGCCTGTCCCCTTTTTGTTCTATTTGAGCTTGGCTCTATTTGACCTTGATCATCCAGCCGAACTTGTCTTCGATCTTGCCGGTCTGGATGCCGGTAAGGGTGTCGTACAGGGTCTGGGTGTGCTTGCCGACGCCGCCGTTGCCGACCTGAACCGTCTCGCCCGCGTAGCAAAGGGTGCCGACCGGGGTGACCACGGCGGCGGTGCCGCTGCCGAAGGCCTCAGTGACCTTGCCGCTCTTCAGGTCCTGCATGAGTTCGTTCACGTCGATCTTGCGCTCCTCGACCTTGAGCCCCATGGATTTGGCGAGGGTGATCACGGAGTCGCGGGTGATGCCGCGCAGGATGCTCCCCTCG
The DNA here is from genome assembly GCF_004917065.1 of Geomonas ferrireducens. Lineage (NCBI taxonomy): Bacteria > Pseudomonadati > Thermodesulfobacteriota > Desulfuromonadia > Geobacterales > Geobacteraceae > Geomonas > Geomonas ferrireducens. The sequence goes on along the minus strand of NZ_SSYA01000001.1, from coordinate 499,470 downwards.
AGCGGAGCGGTGACGATGGTGTCGCCGTAGGCGAAGAACATGTTCATCGAGCCGACTTCCTCGATGTAGCGTTTGTGCACACCGTCCAGCCATAGCACCTGGTCGTACCCCTTCTTCTTCGCCTCGAGACCCGCCTTCAGCGAACTCGCGTAGTTGCCGCCGGTCTTAGCCTCACCGGTGCCGCCGGGGGTGGCGCGGACGTACTTGTCCTCGACCATGATCTTGACCGGGTTGAAGCCGGCTGCGTAGTAGGCGCCCACCGGGGAGAGGATGACGTAGAAGTAGTAGTGGTCCGAAGGCTTGATGCCGACGTGCGGCTCCACGGCGATCATGGCGGGACGGATGTAGAGCGAGGTCCCCTCCGAGCCGGGAACCCAGGCGCTCTCGAGGGCCACCAACTGCTCGATCCCTTTCACGAAGAGTTCTTCCGGGACGTCAGGCATGCAGAGCCTTTCGGCGGAGTGGTTGAAGCGGCGTGCGTTCATCTCCGGGCGGAACAGAGCGATGGTGCCGTCCTCCCACTTGTAGGCCTTGAGCCCCTCGAAGATCTCCTGCGCGTAATGTAAAACGAGCGCCGCCGGGTCGATCTGGAACGGCTCGTACTTCTTGATGCGCGCGTCGACCCATCCCTGGCCCGCTTTCCACTCGACGAGCAGCATGTAATCGGTAAAGATCGTGCCGAAGCCTAGCTTCGACTCGTCGGTGTACTTGGCCTTCTTCTCCCCCTCGCTAATCGGTACTATCCTGATCTCCATGTGGCAAAACCTCCGGTTTTTCGGCGCCAGGCGTCGCTTATTCGATCTTTTCGTTTACCACATTAGCGGCGGACCACGCAAGCAATTTAACCCCCGCAAATCGCCGGGCATCCCCTTGATTTTTTACCTGCCCCTTGTTATATTGTTAGCGCTCACGAGTGGAGAGTGCTAACACGACGCACGAAATAAGCAGCTCACAAGGGAGAGATGAACCATGACATACACCATGCCGGTACCTGTAGACAGCCTTACCCTGTACCTCGCGGAGATCAACCGCTTCCCGCTTCTGTCGGCGGACGAGGAGATGGATCTGGCCTGCCGGTTCCGCAACGAAGGCGACCTGGAGGCGGCCCACAGGCTGATCACCGCCAACCTGCGCTTCGTCGTGAAGATAGCCGGGGAGTACCGCTCCTACGGGATGAAGATGCTGGACCTGATCCAGGAAGGGAACATCGGCCTCATGATGGCCGTGCGTAAGTTCGATCCCTCCAAGGGGGTTCGCCTCATCTCCTACGCCGTCTGGTGGATCAGGGCCTACATCCAGAACCACATCATTTCCGCCTGGAGCCTGTTGAAGATCGGGACCACCCAGGCTCAGAGAAAGCTCTTTTTCAAGCTGAACCAGGCCAAGCAGGCCATCGCCCAGATGACCGGCGAAGGTGATCTGCACGCGGCCGCCCTGTCCCTCGACGTGAAGGATTCCGAGGCCCAAGAGATGGAGCAGCGTCTGAGAGGGGAGCTCTCGCTCGACGTCGAGATGTTCGAAGGGGAGGGTGGTACCTTCCTGGAGAGCCTGCCGGACCAGCGCCAGAACCAGGAGGAGATGCTGGCCGAGCGGCAGGAGGCCACCATGCTCGAGCAGACGGTGGCAAGCGCCCTCGAGCACCTGAACGAGAAGGAGCGTTTCGTGATCGAGCAGCGCGTCGCCGCTGAGAACCCGCTGACCCTCCAGGAGATCGCGGACCACTTCTCCATCTCCAGGGAGCGCGTGCGCCAGATCGAGGAGGGTGCGCTCAAGAAGATGAAGCGTTTCCTGACCCCCTTGGTCGTGGAAGCGCAGGCGGCCTGAGCCGCTTCACATGCCGTTCGTCGAAAGGCGTCCCTTCCGGGACGCCTTTTTTATTGCCGGGTCACCCGCTCCACTCTCGCCCTGGCGCGCAGCTGAGCAACGTGCTCCGCCGCCAGTTTCATGGTCTTCTCCCGTTTCAACAGCTGGAAGATCTCTCCCCGCGCCTCGTCGTAGGTCTCGAGCCTTGGTGGGCGTTTTTCGGTCAGCTTCAGGATGTGGTAGCCGTATGACGTCTGGACGATGTTGCTGATCTCCCCGGGTTTCAGGGTGAAGGCCACCTGCTCGATGCGCGGGTTCGTGTCGCCCCGGCTGAAAAAACCGAGATCCCCGCCTCTAACCTTACTGGCGCAGTCGGACTGCAGCTGTGCGATGATCCCGAAATTCTCACCTTGGCGCACCCGCTGCAGCAGCTGTTCCGCCTTCTCCATGGCCTCTTTTTTGTCGCGCTCGCCGCACGGTTCCTTCACCGCAACGAGGATCTGGCTCGCCCTGACGGAGCTTCCCGTCTTGAACTTCTCCCTGTTTTCCTCGTAGAAACTCAGGGCCTCGTCCTCGCTCACGCTGACTTTCTGTCCGAACCTGGTGTCCACGAAATCGCTCACCACCAGCTCTTTTCTCACCTCCTGCTTCAAGATCGGGAGGCTAAGCCCTGCCTCGTCGAGGCTTCTGGCAAAGGCGTCGTCGCTCGGGAGCCTGTTGCGGTACTGCTCTATGCGCTGGGCCACGAGCTCGTCCAGGTTTTTCACCGGACTCTTCCTGGCCTCCTGGTAGAGGAGTTCCGCCGCTATCAGTTGCTCCAGCGCCTCGCGTCTTAACAGGCGAATCTCTTCGGGGCCGGTCGGCTGCACGGGACCTCTCCGGTCCAGGAGCAACTGCAGGCGGCGCTGCACCGAGCCCCGGGTGATCACCGAGCCGTTCACCTTCTGAACCGGCTCGTTCGGCGCACCTTCAGGCGAAAGCAGCGAGGCTGCCTCTCCATGCTCTTCGCGGGAGACGTCGCACGCGGCAAGGGCGAGCGAAAAAAGCGGCACGATGATCGCGGCGAGAATCGGCCTGTTTCTGAAAAACATCACTCCTCCACGCAGATCTTTCTTGACCTGTTGTGGAGAGCAAGACGCGTACCGCGTCGCCTGGTTGCCTGGAATGAACGTGATTACGGCAGGTTAGGGCGGCGGCGCCGCAGGGGAGGTTTGCGCCGGTGTGGCGAAAGACGCTTTTTAGGCGAAATGACCCATTTGGTGTGCAATGTGGGGCCGAATTTCCCCGCAAAGCGTGCGGGAATGGGCGTGAGGGAGCGGAAGGTCAGGCCTTGAACTTGTTCTCGGTTCCGGCCCGCAGCCTTGCGATGTTCTCGTGGTGTTTGAGGATCACGATGACCGCGATGACGGATGCCATGCCGATCACTTCCCGGGGAGCGCAGGTCGCCCAGGCGAGGACGGGGATGACTGCTGCGGCGCTGATCGAGGCAAGCGACACGTAGCGCCACTTGTAAAGGACGGCGGCGAAAACGAGGATGCCGAAGAGGACGGCGAGTGGCGCGGTGCCGAGCAGGACGCCTAGTGCCGTCGCCACGCCTTTGCCGCCCTTGAAGCCGAGAAAGACGGTGTAGACGTGTCCGAGAAAGGCGGCAAGGCCAATGCCGGCGACCCAGACGGGAGGAAGCCCGAGCGCCTTCGCGGCCAATACCGGGATGAGTCCCTTCAGGCAGTCGCCCAGGAGGGTCATGATGCCGAGTTTCTTGCCTGCGGTGCGGTAGACGTTGGTCGCCCCGATGTTGCCGCTGCCGCATTCCCTTATGTTGATGCCCATGCTCCGGGCAAGGAGCAGACCGGTCGGTACCGATCCGAGCAGGTACGCGCCGATGAGGAGCACTATCTCGTTCAAAACGTTCTCCTGAAGCTTAATGAAACAACGTGGCATCCTACAGGATTTCCGGGAAAACTGCAAGCGGCGGGGGAAGAGCTTTCGCACTGCGCAAAAAAACTATCCGGCGCGGAGCCGCTCGTAGCGCAGCACGGCGGCGGCCATGGCGAGGAAGACGGCGTCTCTGGCGAGGGCTAGCCATGGGGTGGTCTTTTCGCCTCCCTGGCGGAAACAGCCGCAGTCGATGTCCAGGCCACGCACGATGGCGGAGGCAAGGGCGACCATGAAGACGAGATTCAGCGCGCCGATGATCAGGGCGCCGGTCCTGACCCGGATGCCGAGCACGAGGAGCACTCCGCAGATCAGTTCGAGGAAGGGGAGCACCGCCGCGGCGACGTAGTTCCAGAAATAGGGGAGGATGCGGTAGGCGGCCACGCTCCCGGCGAAAGCGACGGGATCGGCGATCTTCGGGACCGCGGCGTAGATGAAGACGCCACCCAGGGCGATGCGGAGCAGCGTCACGAAGTCGATGCGTTTCATGATGCCCCTCCTGCGGTCGGGTAGCCGGCATCGCGCCACTCGGGAAGTCCCCCCTCGAAGACGAAGACCTGGCGGTAGCCGGCCTTGATCAGGAATTTCCCGAGCTCCATGCTGTCGTGGCAGGAAAAACCGTTGCAGTAGGCGATGATGATCGTGTCGGGGGTGACGTTCTTCGGCAGGGGAGGCTTTTTCCCGCCTGCGATGGCAAGGGGAAGGGAGAGGGCCCCGGTGATGTGTTCCTTGGTGAAACTGTCGGCACTGCGCGCGTCGACCAGCACGGCCTGCCCGGAATCGTGCAACTCCTTCGCCTGGGCAAGCCCCACCGGCATGGGAACCGCCTCGGCGGCCTGGGCCGGTTGCGCGATGACGGCGGCTTTGGAGGTCTCGCCGCGCCAAGCGTCGGTGAGCAGGGTTTTGTTCCAGGCGACGCCGATGAGGGCGGCGAGCAAAACCACGAGGGCGATTTCGGGCAGGGGATGGATGGAGCGCATTCTCGTCATGGCCTATTGCATCCGTGGGCGTTAAGTACCTGGGAGATGTTACGCAAAAGAAGGATCTTGGTCAACGGTGACGCTTACAGGCGCTCCGGCGGATAGATGTCGTGCTCCTCGAGCCAGTTCGCCGCCCGGTCGGTCAGAAAGCTTTCCCTGATGGCATGGAAGCGCTCCTGCTCCTCCGGGTAGAAGGAGAGGATTTCGTTCAGCCTGCCGTGGGACTGCTTCCCGGTGAAGGCGCGCACCAGCATCCCCTTGAGCCCCTCGTTTTCGATCCCCTGGATGAAGGCGTGCACCAGTTGGCGCTCCTGGCCGTAGTCGAAGGGGGGGATCTCGAGGAAGCGCTCCTGCTGGGCGTCCACCTCCAGCCAGAACGCCTCGTCGTCGTACTCGGTGGGGACCGAGAAGACCTCACCTGTCTCGCGGTCCAGGAAAAATATCATGTCGGAGTCCACGTTTTCGAAGGCCTCCATCAGGTCCTCCCAGACGATCTCCAGGTTACGCAATGCGTGCATCGATACCTCTTGATGGCTTTTAGCTCAAGGTCCAGGTCTCGGGTTCTACCATGTTGAACCTGTCCTTTACCAACTCGCTATTTTTGTATATATTGCGCCAATGCGCAAGATCTTCATCGCCGACGCCCACCTGAGAGCCCCGCAAGACGACAACTACCGGGCCCTGGTCCGCTTTCTGGACACGCTCCCCGCCGACACGGACGCCCTTTACCTGCTGGGGGACATCTTCGAGTTCTGGATCGGGAACCCGCAGCCGGTCTACGGCCACTACCGGGACATCATCGACTGCCTGAAGAGGGTGAGGGCGCGCGGCGTGCGCATCGTCTACTTCGAAGGGAACCACGATTTCCATCTGGGGCGCTTCTTCTCTGAGCAGCTGCAGGCGGAGGTGCATTCAGGCGGTGCCGAACTCTCCATCGAGGGCCTCAGGGTCTGTCTGTGTCACGGCGACCAGATCAACCGCGCCGACTACCGCTACCGTCTCTTCCGGTTCGTGCTGCACAGCCCCCTGGTTCGTGCCCTCGTTCCCGTCTTCTCGCGCCGCCTCGCCGACCGGACCGCGGAGGCCCTCTCGCGCCGTTCCAGCGGCCGACACGCCGCACGCAAGGTACGCTGGGACTACCGTGCCATCCTGGAAAGCTTCGCCCGCGGGCGCTTCGCCGCCGGGTGCGACGTCGTCATAACCGGGCATTTTCACCTTCCCATGGTCAAAGACGAGGGGGGGCGCCGGTTCGTGGCGCTCGGGGACTGGATCACCCATTACTCGTACGCGCAGCTCTTGGACGGCAACGTGACGCTGGAGCGCTTCCGCTAGGAACGCTCCAGGCCGAAAAGCTCGAGGTAACGCGTCACCCGCTCCTCCAGTGTCGGCGCCGCCACGCTTCGGCATATATCGTCGGGGCGATAGCCGCGGCATACCGCGGGGCGCTCGGCGTAGATGCCGCAGCGCTCCCCCTCTGCCAGGTGCTGGCACCTCTCGCCGACCTTCTTCCCCAGGGCGCTGATGTCAGGAGCGACACAGCAGGTCCCGCATCCCGAACATTCCATCATCACACCTATCGGAAAAACGCCTCGAGCGCCTGTTCGCCCACCGTGGTCGCCTTGATGCGCCACTTGTTCTCGTTGATCACCAGCGCGGCGAGCGCTATCTGGGGATCTTCCATCGGAGCATAGGCGGCGAACCAGCTGTAGTGTCCCGCAGGATCGGTCCCGTCGATGGAGCCGGTCTTGGCGGCGATTTTCACCGAGGCGAGCATCCTTCTTCCCCTGCGGTCGTGGAAGGCGCGGCGCGAGGTGCCGCTCTCCACGGTGGTGGCGAGCATCTGCGCGAGCGAGTTCGCCGTCTGCGGGGTCATCACGGTGCGCAGCGGCTGGGGCTTCTGGGTGAAGACGACGCTCCCTTTCGCGTCGCGGATCTCGCTGGCAAGCGAAGGGGCCATCATCACCCCGCCGTTGGCCACCGATGCCATGATGGCGGCGGCGTGGAACGGGGAGATCTTCACCTCGCGGTTGAGTCCAGCCCCCATCCTCATCAGCTCGTCGATGGTGCCCGGCGCCGGGGCCGTGCTGGCCGCTATCGGGCTGTTCGAGAACATGGGCTGGTTGAAGCCGTACCTACCTGCGTACAGAAGCAGCGGGTCGCGTCCCACCACCTCGCCGGCCAGGCGGCCGTACACCGGGTTCACCGATTTACCCATGGCGAGGGAGAGCGGCATGGTCTGGTTGCCGCGCCCCGGTTTCACCCTCCAGTACTTCGGGCTTTCCGAGGTGAGCTTGCCGTTGAACGCAAAGGGGGTCTGGGGCCCGACTTTCTTTTCTTCGAGGGCGGCCGTCGCGGTCACGATCTTGAAGAGAGAGGCCATCGGGTAGAGGTGGTAGTTGGCGTCCTTCTCCCAGCCGGGGCGGGAGGCGGAGTGGGATACGGCGGCGAGGATGCGTCCGGTCTTCGGATCCATGGCGACGAAGAGCCCGTAGGGGACCTTGTAGTCGGTGAAGAGCTTCGCGACCTTTTGCTGCACCTCGGCGTCGATGCTGTAGATCACCTCTCCCCCCTGCGGCAGGGGTGCCGACAGCTTGCCGTTTTGCACGCGGGCACTGGAATAGACCCCGGCGGCGAGTTTGAAGGCGCTTCCCTGGTCCAGTTTGGAGAGGGATACCGCGGCGGGCTTCGCAGCGGTCGGCGCGCTCTTGGCGCGCGGGGAACCGAAGAGGGAGATGATGGGGTAGCCGGCGAGCAGGAGTGCAATGGCAGGGAGGATGTACTTGAGCCGTTTCTTCTGCGGCTTGGTCTCCTTGATCTGCCTGAAGGTGTTGCGCCCGTCCTGCTCCTTCGCCCCGAGGAATCTTCTTTTGCTTTTCTCTTTGTCTATATCTTTGAAATCTTGCATGTCCCGCTTCTGGCCGTCAGTTTAATCGGGCCACTATATGTCAACTGCTCCCCCTTTGTCAACGCCGTCAGGGCGCTTTTCCGGCAGCGCGAGATCCTTTAGGGAAAGCCCCTCCAGAGCGGCGCAAAGGGCGCGTTCGGAGCTCGCCAGAATCGCCTCCGCCTGCTCCTCGCCGACGATGGCCGCCGAGGCGCCGCGCCGCCTGAGGGACATGAGTACCGCTGCGATGGAGACTTGGTCGAGGTCACGGGCGGGATAGAAGCTGCCGCGTCCCTCGCCCGCCTGCACGATGAACCCCTGTTCGCGCAGATGCTCGAGTGTGTCGCGCACGATGCGCAGCGGGATGCCGAGTTTGACGGCGAGGTGGTGCTCGCCCCAGGCGGGCTCGCCGCGGTAGAAGGAGTCGGCGATATGCCGAAGCGCCGCCAGCGCAATCAGCTCCTGCAGGGCATGACTTATCTCGCGCCCGCGGATGTCGCGCCGGAAGGTGCTCCTGTTCTGGTGCGCCGCGACGACCTCCATCCCGAAGAGGACGATGATCCAGCTGACGTAGAGCCAGACCATGAGGATCGGGAGGGCGGCCAGGGTGCCGTAGATGGCGTTGTAGTTGCCGGCCCCCACCTGGAAATGGATGTAGGCCCACTGGGCGAACTGCCAGAGTGTCCCGGCGAGCACCGCGCCCACGGCGGCCGAGTCGAAGCGTACCCGGGTGTTGGGGATGAAGACGTACAAAAGAAAGATGGCGGTCCAGACCACGAGGTAGGGGGTGAGTCCCAGGGTGAACAGGAACAGGTCCCCGAGGTAGGTCTTCTCGATGATCCAACTGGTGAGCCACTTGCTCTGCAACGTGGTGGTGATACTGGTCGCGGCGAGTAGCAGAAGCGGTGCGCTGACGAGGACGCTCAAGTAGTCGCTGAATTTGCGGTAAAAGGAGCGGGTCTCTGGGACGCCCCAGATGGCGTTGAAGGCCTCCTCGATGCTTCCGAGCATGCTGATCGCGGTGAAGAGGAGGGCGGCGAGGCCTATGGCCCCGACCGATCCCATGTTGGTGTTGCCTATGTAGGAGACGACCCGGTCCACCACCTCCTCGTTGCCGGCGGTCACCTGCTTCAGGATGAGCGGTACCAGGCGGTTCTGGGCGCCGAGCCCCTTCAGCACCGAGAAGGCGAGGGCCAGCAGGGGGACCAGCGAAAGGAGCGAGGTGAAAGAGAGGGCCGTTGCGCGCAAGAGCGCGTTGTTGGCCATGAAATTGGCGAACACGAAGTCCAGAAACTGCAGCAGCCTGAGCCCCTTACCCTTCCAGCCGCCGACCTCGGCGGGGTCTTGGCGCCAGATCATGCCGGGGAGTTTGTTCTTGTTGTTGTCATTCATACTGGATGCACCACCTGCTGCCCCGCAGGGCGTCTGCTTGAACGAAAAAAAGCCCACCGGGGTGGGCTTTTTCGGCGGGGGATCTCCCCTTATACCTCTTGGGACTTCTGCTTTTCCTTTTCCCGCTCCATCGCCTCTTTGCCCGCCTCGATGGCGGAGGCGATGATGTTCTTCTTTTCCAATACCAGATCCTTGCCGTCCTCGTAGCTGGTCCTGATCTTTTCCTGTGCCTCGGTCGCGTATTCCTTGATCTTGTCCACCGCGTCGTCGGCCATGTCCTTGATCCTGCCGCGCAGTTCCTCGCCGGTCTTCGGCGCGAACAAAAGTGCGGCGCCGATGCCTACCGCGGCTCCGGCAAGAAAGGAAAGCAGCATGGTTCCGGTCCCGATATCTTTATCTTTTGACATGGTGTTACCCCCTAATTTTGGATTTCACTATTCTATCAACAATATATCTCGCCGCAACCTTGAGGCCGGTCGCATAGACCGAAGAGTTCGTAACGATGTCTGAGGCGATCCCAAGCACCTTGTTGATCATGCGTATGTTGTGTCCGGCGTGGCCGAGTTCGCACAAAAGCATGTTTACTCCGTCGGCGTTGGCAGCAGCGGCGCTCGTCACTGTCTGTACGTCGGAGACCGTGTCGCGCAACTCCTTCACGAGCGGGGTGATTTCCTTTTGCAAAAGGTCGGCGGCACCCTGCATTGAGACAGCCGCCTTCTTTAGTTCCGCGAGTACCGGTATCATGCACATTGCCAGGATCACGAGTGTTACCGCCGTCACTGCCGAGGTTATCTGTAGAAATAGCATGCGATCCTCCTGGTGTTACGGGAACTGAATTTTTAAAGGCTTGGATTACGTGGGAGGGGTAAAAAGGTCGGGGAGGCCGTGCGGCCTCCCCGATGTACTGCAGGAGTCGTTACTTCTTGGCCGGTTTGGCCGGCTTTGCAGTAGGCTTGGCAGCCGGCTTTGCAGCAGGCTTGGCCGGAGCCGGGGCAGGGGCCGCCGCGTCACCCCAACGGTTCAGGTCGTGGGCGATGCTGTGGCACTCGCCGCATTTCGGGAACTTCGCCATGATGGCAGCCGGGTGCGGCTTCACGTGGCACTGGGTGCACTGCGGGACCATCTTGTGCTTGTTCTGGTGGCAGTAAACGCAGGCGAGCTTGCTGTGCTTCGCGGTGCTTGCGGTGAGCAGGCTGAACGCCTTGCCGTGGCAGGCCGCGCACATCTTCGACGGGGTGTCGGACTTGTAGGTCACGTCAGCCGGCTTGTGGGCCTGGTGGCAGACCTTGCAGTCTTTGGCAACCATGTCGTTGGAGTGCGGTTTGTGGCACTGGGTGCACGCCGGAATCCGGCCGTGGACGTTGTGGCAGAACGAGCAGTTGAGGGCGGTGTGCTTGCTCTTGAAGGTGCGCAGCTGCTCGATCTGGCCGCTGTGGCAGGTGAGGCACGGATCGGTTACGTTGTTGCCGAACTTTATGTTCTTCGGAGTATGGGGGTTGGAGTGGCAGCCGAGGCAGCCCTGGAGCTTGTAGTGCGGCTTGCCGTCGTGGCACTGGCTGCACTGCGGGATCGGTTTCTTAACCTTGGGCGGGTGGCCGACGTGACAGTCCTGGCAGGTCACCTCGGTCTTGTGCTTGCCACCTGCAGCGGCGATATCCTTGGGCGGCTGCTCGTGGCACTTAACACAGTCCGTGTTGCTCAGTACTGCCGCAGGTTGTGCGGGATCGGCAGCGGCTGCGGTTCCCACAAAAGCGAACAGCGCAAGGGCCGCTACAAGGTTGAAAAACTTTGCTACTCTCATTGCCCCCTCCTTGGTATTAAAACAGAGTTAATTTTAAGCATGGATTTATATAACGTCTTGAGGTGAATTGTCAAGGGTTTAGGCACTAAAGGGGAGGCTCTGATCCAGCATTCAAGTAATGAACGTTGAACTTAATCTTGTGCTGAGCGGGAAACGATCTGTCTCAGGTAAAGATGACCAAGATTGAGGGGAGGGAAAAAGGGAATTCAGCCGGGAAAATGGGTGTGAAAGATATGCCGTTGAGGACCTGCGCCTCCGTCAAACGGAGGCGCAGGAGCCGGTGCTTATGCTGCTACTTGTCGGCGGTGATCTTGAAGGTGCGCTTGAGCGGGGTGGCGGTTTTCGGGCCGAACCACTTCTCGAAGATCTTCTTCGCTTCGCCGTTTTTCTCCATCTCGAGCAGGGTCTTGTTCACGAAGGCGACGAAGTTCTTGTCGTCCTTGCGCATGCCGAGGCCGTACGGCTCTTCGGAGATCTGCAGGTTCGGGATCTCGAACTTGCTGCGGTTGGGCGCCTTGCCGAGGATGCCGGCGAGGATCGACTCGTCGGTGGTGACGGCGGCAACTTTGCCCTGCTGCAGTGCGAGGAACGCCTGCGGATAATCGTCGAAGGAGAGGACGGTGGCTGTGGGGATCGCCTTGGAGACGTTCTGCTCGGAGGTGGACCCCTTGGCGGTGCCGATCTTCTTGCCCTGCAGGTCCTTGAGGCTCTTCACCTGTCCCTTCTTGGTGATGAACTTCTGGCCGGTGAGGAAGTAGGTGTAGCTGAAGTCGATCTGCTTCGCCCGCTCCGGGTTTTTGGTCATGGTGGCGGCGATGATGTCGATGTTCCCTTCCATGAGCTGCGGCATGCGGGAAGCCGAGGTGACCGGTTTCAGTTCGACCTTCACGCCGAGTTTCTTGGCGATGTACTTGACGAAGTCGATGTCGTAGCCAACGATCTCGCGGCTCTTCTCATCGATGTAGCCGAAGGGGGGGAGCGAGTCCTTCACGCCCGCCACGAGTACGCCCTTTTTCTTCACTTCCGCCAGGGTGTCCGCCGCGAGAGCTACCTGCGCCATAAGTACTGTCAGGACCATTGCAGCAAAAAACGTCATCAGTTTCTTCATCAACATTCCTCCTTGGGATAAGAATCGTTCTACCGTGGGATAAGAATCGTTCTACGTTCTAAGTTCTAGGTTCTACGTTTAAACACAAAGCGTACGGGATTATACCAGAGTGATTATCACACGCATCCCGTCACACAAAAAAACTTCCCATGGCTGCTCTCTGTTCTATCTGAGTGGAGATGCTGCTAGGCATGTCCCGCGTCAGCGCGATGTTCGGTTTCGCCGTTAACCTAGAACGTAGAACATAGAACTTAGAACGGCCTTTAGGTTCAATGCATTGGCGAGAGCAGTTGTTTCAGGAACTGTTTCGCCCTGTCGTGCTGCGGGTTTTTGAAGAACTCTTCCGGGGCGGCCTGCTCCAGTATGGTCCCCTGGTCCATGAATACCACGCTCTTTGACACCTCGCGTGCGAATCCCATTTCGTGGGTGACCACCACCATGGTCATGCCGCTTAACGCGAGCTTCTGCATGACGTCGAGCACCTCGCCGATCATCTCCGGGTCGAGCGCGGAGGTGGGCTCGTCGAAGAGCATGATGCGCGGCTTCATGGCAAGCGCGCGGGCGATGGCGACGCGCTGCTGCTGTCCGCCGGAGAGTTGCGCTGGGTATGCGTCGCGCTTCTCGGCAAGCCCCACCCGCTCGAGAAGCGCCATTGCCTGCTCTTGCGCTTCCGCCTTGGGGGTCTTTCTGATCTTTATCGGGGCGAGGGTGATGTTAGAAAGTACGGAAAGATGGGGGTAAAGGTTGAACTGCTGGAAGACGAAACCGACCTCGGCGCGCAGTGCGTTGATGTTGAGTTTCCTGTCGCTCAAGTCCTTGCCGTCGACGATCAGTGTCCCCTGGTCGATCGGCTCCAGTTGGTTCACCGTCCTGATCAGGGTCGACTTGCCGCTACCCGATGGACCGCAGACGACCATCACCTCGCCAGGCTTGACGTGCAGGTTGATGTCGTTCAGCACATGGAGCTTCTTGAACCACTTGTGGACGCCGCGGAATTCGATCATGGGGTGGTCCTCTCGTTAAGACGAGCGCTGCACCTCGCTCATTACAGTAATGTTAAGTAAGAGAGGGGACAAATGCAACCCAAAATCTGAAACTGTGTTCTGTTTAAAGCTACATGGATGGATGGGCGAGGGTGCCGCGGATCGGCACGCTGAAGGCGCCGGGGGAGCTCTGGTACTTAGTCAGCAGTAAAAACACGAACTTCTGCCGCTCGAGGAAGGAGGGCTTCGGCATCATCTCCATGGTCAGGTTGAGCGGGGATGCGCCTAGCGGAGTACCGAGGACGGTGTCCCCGGAAAGGCGGACGTAGATGCCGTCGCCGTTGAGGGTGAAGCTTTTTAAAACGGCGCGCCCTTTTTCGACCTTCAGCACACCGCGTATTTCCCGGTAAGCGGCATCTGGAAGTGGCATGGCGCCGATCTTGACACCGGCTACCTCGGCTGAACGGACCTCCAACTGCAGGTCGCCCACGTCGCCACCCTTGCCCCCCTCCATTTTACCGTTCACCCTCAGTTCCCCTCTGACCTTGGCCTCGGCCACGGTACTGAAGAAGGGGATGTCTTCCAGGCGAACGCCGCGGCACTGCAGGCTCCACCCCTTGCCCTTGCCAAGCTCCAGATCCCCATTCGCCTCACCGGTACCGATGGCGCAGCGGTAGGCGATGCGGGCCTTGCCGGTGAGAAGGGGAAGCATTTCGAGGCGCACCTTCACGTCGGAAAGCTTCAAAACGGTCCCTTTGGCCGTGCCCAGTTCCACCTTGTCGGCGTGCAAGGCAAGCGGGAACCCCTTGCCCAGGCCCGCGCACTCAAGGGTATAACCGGCATTTTCCGCAGCCCGCACGAGCACACCCTTTATGGCGTAGTTCGGGGTGAACAAAAGCGTAAGCAGCAAAAACAGCAGGAGCGCCGAGGGGATGCCCAGGGCAAGGTATAGGGCACGTCTGTTCATCTATTTCCCCGCCGGTGCAGGCTTGATCAGCGCGATGGTGAGTGCTACGTCGAGCTTCGAGGGATCGTCGAACCTCTGCTTGATAAGGGCCTTCTTCACCGTCACCGGGCGCGTTCCTTTCTCAAGGCGGTAGATGAGGTTGACCGCCTCGTTGGCGGTGAGCCCCTCCATCCTCACCTCGGCGGCGTCCTCGACGTAGCCGGGGATGTCGTCACCCTTGACCGGTTTGATCTGGCTGCCGCGACCCTTGATGCCGGTCTCCTCGATGATCTTGGCCGGCGAGTCGTCTGGTCGAGTGGCCATGAGCCGGTTCGCCATGCGCTGGGCGCCGGCGTTCGCCTCCTGGTAGCGCAGCTTCAGGCGCATCATCTCGGCGATGTCCGCCTCGCGCGCGGTGCGCTTGTGCTCGAGCGCGGTGATGCGGCTGTTGATCGCCGAGAGCGCGACCACGATGGCGAGGAGGACGGCGAGTGCGATGCCGATGCGCTGGCGGATCGTGCTGTCCAGTCCCTGCAGCATGCTGATCATCTCCTGGCGGCTCATTGGTTCACCCCCTTGATCTTCCCGCTAAGCGTGAAGGTGATGCTGCCGTCGGCGCGGGACTTCGTCTCGCTAACCTCGGCCCCCTCGAGGAGGGCGGCGGCCCGCCCTTTGAAATCGCTCGCTGCCTGGATGCTCTTCGCGTCACCTTTGAGGCGCACGTCGTTTCCGGTTACCTCTGTCTCGTAGATCCCCCCCACATCCTCCCCCTTCACCTCGGAGAGGTCCTTCAGGAACTTGAGCACGTTGCTGGATGTCTTGGCCCCTTCCAGGCGCTTGATCTCGGAGCGCAGTTCCGCCACCTCGTCCACCGCCTTCTTGCGGGTCGGGAAGACCTCCTTGTAGATGCCGGTGATGGTGCGGTCAAGCGAGGTGAGGTCGCGTTTCACGAGGTAGTAGCGCACGCCGCTCTCGGCGAAGATGAGAAGGACGAGGGCCGCGGCGAGTATGAGGCTCACCTTGAGACGCTGGTAGAGCTTTTCGGTGGCGGCGGTGTAGGCGAGGGGCCCGCGACGCAGGTTGACGGCGGAGCCGTCCGCTACTGCGGCAGCGAGCGCATAGGCGCCGGCGAGATCGTGCGAGGCGCGCGGGTCATCGCCGAAGGCTTCGAATAGATCCTTGCCCGATGGCGACTCCGCGTCGCCTTCCACCTTTCCGGGGGCGTGCGAGATGATTCGATCAACGCGCAGTTCGCGGGAGAGTTCCAGCGCGGCGATGGTGCGCGTGAGCTCCGCTTCGGTGGCACCCGGGGGGAGGGCACGGAAGTAGATGGGGGCCCCGTCGCGGTACGCCGCCAGCGCCTCGCCATCGCTCACCGCCACGGTCCCGGTGGCGGGGGCGAGCTTTTCCCAGTGGAAAAGGGACGCCGTGACCACTTCCGGTTCGAGCCCCGCTTCCTTTAGGAGCGCGATCTTTTCGGAAAGGTCCTGGACCTTGCCCCAGACCGCGAGCACCTTGCCGCCGGCAAGCGGCAGGGCGTCAAAGGCGAGCTGGTCGGTGTCGAGTGCGGTCTCACCCTTCAGTTCGAGCGGGAGGAGTTCGCGTACCTTGGCCCGGTCGGTGATGGGGAGTTCCAGCTCCCTCATGAACAGCGAGGACGGCGGGAGGGCGAGAACCACGCGGTGCTCCCCGGCGGCGATGGAGCTTCCCGCGATGATGCGGGAGAGTTCCCCCTCTTCGCCCATGAGCGGGTGCCGCTCCGCGGAGAGGAAGGTCGCGCCCCCCTTCTTCGCCTTGAAGGAGGCGAGCACCAGCTCGGACCTTTTCAGTTGTACGATCAGCATGTCCATCAATATTCTCTCCAGTAAAGGATCGTAGGCGATGTGCTCTCCACGTTGGTCACTACGGCCTCGGCGACGCTCACGCTTTCGCCAACCTTCCCCTCGGAACGGATGCGGTAGATGGACCCCTTGCACCCAACCTTCAGGGCCAGCGTGTTGGTGAGCGGCGAACTCCCGAACACGTCAGCGAGCGTCTTGATCACCTTGGTCTTGCGGTACTCGAGGATCTGGGCTACCTGGTCACCGGTCATGAGGCTGTCGTCCAGCGACATGAGGACTTCCTTGGGGGCAGTGTTGATGTTGATCGGCGCCGCCGCGATGCCGTTCGCCACGCCGTACACCGTCACCCGGCCGCGCAGCTTGGCCAGCACCTCCGGGGTGTATCCCTTGACGAGGGCAAGTTCCTCGAGCGTCTCCAGCTTGTCGTTATGCACCTGCAGCTGCGGCTTCAGCGTGCCGTAGTAGTTCTTCTCGGCGCCGCTCGGGCGCGGCGTGTCATCGGTGTCCACCCAGTCGGCGAGGGGATCGTAAAGGTCGCGCGACAGCTTTAGGTTGTCGAAAAGCCGCAGCAGGGCGTTCTTGAAGAAGTCGTCCGGCGTTCCGGTCTGCGAAGTCGCCGCGTTCAGGTCGATCTTGCCGCTCTCCTCCTCAATGGTGACGGTCACCGTCCCGTTGTCCGCCTGAAGGGACTGCGGCTGCGCCCACGGCTCGAGAAGCGAGCTGTATTGCTCGCCAAGCCTGAGCGAGCTGGAGACCTGCAGGAGCTTGATTCCCCCGGCGACACCCGATTCCGCCAGCATACCCGCCTGTTGCGACGCCACGAAATTGCGGCTGTGCGAGACGTCGACGTAGACCTCGTTGACGAACTCGGCCAGAAGCGCCACGAGGAGCGTGGTCACGATGAGCGCTATGACGAGGGCGAACCCCTTCTCCCCCCTCATATCCCTTTCCTCGGTGTGGCGACGGTGCTGAAGGTCTCTCCCCCCTTTACGGTGATGGTGATCCGGACCTTCTGCGGCATCTGGTTGTTGAGCGCGGTGTCCCAGGTCTTCACCCACTTGGATCCGTCCCAGCACTCGACCAGGAACCCTTCCAGACGGTCCATGACCGGGTAGGGGACCGAGGCAACGCTCGTGTCGAGGTAGAGATCGCGCGCCTCACGTACCAGAGTGAGTACCTGGTCTTCCTCCTTCTCCTGCACTGAGTAGCGCACCACCATGAGGTCCGACGCAGGCGAGGGGTCGATGCGGGGCGGGGTGACCGCAGTGAACTGCAAAAGCGACGCGGGTTTGCCGAAGCTGTCCCGGTCCTCCACCACGAAGTGGAACCGCTGCGTCGTTGTCGTTGGCGTCGCGCCGGCGTTTGATGTGGCTGCCTTGAAAAATGCCGAAGACAGCTCGTCGTGCAGTCTCCCGAGCGTCGTGGAGAGTTCGCGGCGCTCCTCCATCCGGACGCCACCCTTCTCGCGCGCCCCGACCACGGAGAAGTAGGTGCCGTAAAGCGCGCCGGCGAGGATGACCAGAAGAGCCAGTGCAATCAGGACTTCTATGAGCGTAAAGCCCTTGTTATTGGGCATTTTGCGGCACGTATTGCACAAGGGAGAGCCTTTTGCTGTCGTTGCCCCAGATCACGGTGAAGCGGATCATGTTCAGGCCCGGGATTTCGGTCTTCGAGATCTCGCGCTCCCATTTGTGATCGGGATGATCGGGGGCGAAGGTCCCCTTCGAGTCGGTCTTCTTGGCGAACTCCGGGTCCTCGAGCTTCGCGCGTCCCAGAAGGACCGCGGTGGTCTCCTCCGAGTCCTCGGCGATCCTTGAGAGGTGGTAGTTGACCGATGAGATAACGGTCAAAAGGACGCCGGCGGTGATGGCGAGGGCTATCATCACCTCGAGCAGGGTGAAGCCTCTCACGAAGTAACCTCCTGGTATCCTTCCTGGACCGTCACCTTCCCCCCGGAGGGGTATGCGATCACGGTGTACTGCGCCTTTCCCGCTTTCAGGTGGATGGTGACGCCGTCTCCCAGGCCGCCCGGTCCGAACGGGATGATCATCTCACCCTCGTTGACGACACCCTTGCTGCCCACGCTCGCGTCCTCGATGTCGATTCCCTCTTCGACGAGGCGACGTCCCATGAACTGGTCCTGCGGCTGCATTTCTTCGCCGGTGGGGGAGAGTTCGGTGATGCGGGTGGTGTTCTCCCCGAGCTCCAGGTGCAGGCGGTAGACCTTCTTGGTGATGATGGCCTGATCGTTCAGAAACCTGATGCCGCTCGCCAGGTTGCGTGCCGAGTTCTTCAGCCGGGTCCCCTCCGTGTCCGGCAGGCGCGGGAGCACGATCCCCGCCGCCAGGGCGATGATGAAGATCACCACCATGAGCTCCAGGAGGGTGAAGCCCGCCTCGCGGCGGGACGATTTACCGGTTTGCTTGCCAGCCAAAGAATCAGTCTCCCGACAACTTATTCCTACTTCATGCTCCAGCTTTCGATGTCGGCGTTCTTCCCTTCGCCGCCGCGGGCGCCGTCCGCGCCGTATGAGGAGAGGTCGTAGTCGCCGTGCTCGCCGGGGGAGAGGTAGACGTAGTCATTGCCCCAGGGATCCTTCGGGATGTTCTTGTTCTCCAGGTAACCTTCGGCCCGGTAGTTGTTGGGAACCTTGCCGGTGGTCGGCTTGGTCACCAGGGCCTGCAGCCCCTGCTCGGTGGTCGGGAAAACGCCGCTGTCGAGCTTGTAAAGCTTCAGGGCGGTCTCGATGTTGCGGATCTGCACCTTGGCGTCGGCGACCTTCGCGTCGTCGCTGCGGCCGATGATCTTCGGCCCGACCAGGACGGCCAGAAGGCTCAGGATGACGATGACCACCATCAGTTCGATCAGGGTGAAGCCGCGGCTGTCTTTCAGTTGTTTCAGCATGGGGAGACCTCGCAAAGAATTTTATGGAGTCCGTCGACTATTTAACCAGCTGGTTCAGTTGCATGATGGGGAGCAGTACCGCGATGACCATGAAGCCTATGCTGAGTCCCATGCCGAGGATCAGCATAGGCTCCAGAAGCGCCATGGAACGGGTCACCTGGGCGTTGAACTCCTTCTGGAAGGCGTCGCCCGCCTTGATGAGCATGGCGTCGAGTTCGCCGCTCTTTTCGCCCACTGCGGTCATGTGGGTCAATAGCGGCGGGAAGAGAGGGCTCGTCTTGAGCGCTCCGGAGAGGCTCCCACCCTGGATCAGGGTCTCCCGCGCCTGGGCGAGAAAGCTCTTGTACTCGCGGTTAACCACGGCCTCGCCGGTGATCTCCATCGCCTTGATGATGGGGACGCCGCTTTGCAGCAAAAGGCCCAGCACCTTGGCGAAACGAGACAGCACCAGGCGGCGCCAGAGCTGCCCGGCAATCGGAAGGCGCAGGATGAAGCGGTCGCGCCTGATGAGAAGCTCCTCGTTCGTCTTCACCCGTTTCCAAGCGGCGACCGCCAGGATGGCGAGTACGCCCATGGCCCACCACCCCTTCCTTACCAGGGTGCTCGCCTTGATGAGAAGCACGGTGACGAGCGGCAGGGTCGCCTTGTTGCTCTCGAAGACCGCCGAGATCTTCGGAACGACGAAACCAAGCAGCACCATCATGACGCCGACTCCGACCACCACCATGATGGCGGGGTAGATGAGGGCGGTGATGACGCGGCTTCTAACCTCGGCCTGGTCCTCCTGGAACTCGGCCAGGCGCTCCAGCACCACGTCGAGCGCGCCGCTCGCCTCGCCGGCGGAAACCATGCCGATGTAGCTCTCGGAGAATACCTGCGGCTCCGCGGCAAGTGACTGGGCAAGCCCCTGGCCCTCGGCGAGCCGGTCCCGCACCCGCCCGAGCACGCGCTTCAGCTCGCCGGGCGCCTCCTGCTCCCATAGCGTCGCGACCGCCTCGTACACCGGGACGGCGCTGCCCAAGAGGGTGGCAAGGCGCCTCGTGGCAAGGGAGAGGTCGGGGACGCTGACGCCGGAACCAAACGACCAGCGCGAGCCCGCCTCGGTCGCCGGGGCGATCTCCTTGGCGAAGAGACCTTTTCCCTTGAGCTGCAGGCGCGCCTCGGCTTCAGTCGCCGCGTCCATGGTGCCGGTGACCTCGGCCCCCTTCTGGTTGAATGCGCTATAGCGAAAGGTCGGCATAGTCGTCCTGGGTCACCCTCAGGACCTCCTCGATGGAAGTGATCCCCTGGGCCGCCTTTAAAAGACCGTCCTCGCGCAGGGTGCGCATCCCTTTCGAGACTGCGTACTCCTTGATGGCGCCGGAGGAGGCCTGCCGGATGATCATGGAGCAGAGCTCCGCGTCGATGGGGAGGAGCTCGTAGATGCCGACCCGGCCGATGGTCCCGAGGTTGAAGCACTTCTCGCAGCCGCGGCCGCGGTACAGAAGCGGCGGGAGCTCGACACCGGGATAGCTGCGGTCCGGGACGTAGGACTCTTTGCAGTGCGGGCAGATCACGCGCACGAGACGCTGGGCGAGCACCGCGGAGAGCGAAGAGGCGACCATGAAGGGCTCGATCCCCATGTCGATGAGTCGCGTCACCGCGGTAGCAGCGTCGTTGGTGTGCAGGGTGGAGAGGACCAGGTGGCCGGTGAGCGAGGCCTGCATGGCGATCTCGGCGGTCTCGGCGTCGCGGATCTCGCCGATCATGACGATGTCCGGGTCCTGCCTGAGGATGGAGCGCAGACCGTTCGCGAAGGTGAGGTCGATCTTCGGGTTCACCTGGATCTGCCCCACACCCTTCAACTGGTACTCGATCGGGTCCTCGACCGTGATGATGTTCTTCTCCGGCGAGTTGATCTGGGAGAGCGCCGCGTAGAGCGTCGTGGTCTTGCCGCTGCCTGTCGGGCCGGTGACCAGGATGATGCCGCTCGTGCGGGACAAAAGCCGCTCCATGACGAGGTCGTTCTTGTCCGAGAGGCCGATCTCCTTCAGGGAGAGCACGCCGCGCTGCTTGTCCAGAAGCCTCAACACCACGCGCTCGCCGAAGAAGGTCGGGATGAGCGAGACGCGGATGTCAACGTCGCGCCCGGCGACCTTCACCCGGATGCGGCCGTCCTGCGGCAGCCTCTTCTCGGCGATGTTCAGCCCCGACATGATCTTCACGCGGGAGGTGAGCGCCTCCTGGATCACCTTCGGGGGGGAGAGCATCTTGTAGAGCAGGCCGTCGATCCGGAAACGGACCTCGAGCTCCCGCTCGAACGGCTCGATGTGGATGTCGCTTGCACGCTCCTTCACCGCCTGGAAGAGGATCGAGTTCAGAAGCCGGATCACCGGCGCCTCGTCGGTCAGCTCCATCAGGTCGCGCGGCTCGTTAAACGAGGTGGCGAGGGTGGAGAGTTCCTCTCCCTCGAGTTCCTCGACGACCTCCTGGGCGGAGCCGGAGAGGCGCGAGTAGAGCCGGTTCACCGCGTCGATGAGGACCGGCTGCGGGACCACGACGGTGCGCACCGGAAGCTGGAAGAGCCCCGCCATCTCGTCGAGAGCCAAGAGGTTAGCAGGGTCGGCGCTCGCTGCCACCACCGCGCCATCCTCCTCGCGCAGCGGCAACAGGAGGTTGTTCCTGGCGAAGTTCAGGGGCACCCGGTTAACCAGGGCGCCGTCCACCTTCGTGTCGTCGATCTCGGCCTGGAAGGGGAGGCCGAGGCGTTCCGCTATGCTTTCTATATCGAGCGTTTCTGCCATGGGAATAATTCCGCCGTTACTGGTTGCGAATTTCGGGCTTGTCCGCGGTCACCGACTTCGGCTTTTCCTCCAGCGCTCGCTCCAGGTTGAAGGGGGCGTTGTTCTTCACCGCATCGGAGAAGTTGTTCCTTTGGGTCGCCGAAACCTCGGCCAGGTCGCGCGCGTCCTTGATGATGCGCGGGGTGAGCATGATGAGGAGGTTCGTCTTGTCCCGCTTGGTGGTCTTGGTCTTGAAGAGCCAGCCCAGCCCCGGGATATCGCCCAAGAGGGGGATCTTGCTCTCGGTCACCTGGTCGGTGTCCTGTATCAGGCCGCCGATCAGCACGGTGTCCGTGTTCTTCACCACCACCGAGGTCTTGGCGGAGCGCTTGGTGCTCCCGAGGTTCGGGTTGGACGCGGTGCCGAAGTCCTTCACCGCGGAGATCTCCTGGTAAATGTCGAGCTTTACGTACTCGCCCTCGCTGATCTGCGGCTTGATCCTCAGGATGATACCGGTGTCCTTCCTCTCGATGGACTGCTGCGAGAGGCCGGTCGAGGTGAGGTTCGTGCCGGAGAGGAAGGGGACGTTCTCACCGACGAAGATCTCCGCTTCCTTGTTGTCGCTGGTCATGATGTTCGGGGTGGAAAGTACGTTCAGCGCGCCGTTGGTCTGCAGAGCCTGCAGCACCACCGGGAAGGCGACCTTCCCGGAGAGGCCCGAGGTGTCGATGCCGGCGGCCTTCATGGCGGCGACGGTTGTGGTGAGGCTGGTGACGGTGCCGAACGGATCGAAGGTGCCGACCGAGATGGCGGTGCCGTTGGACGCGGCGCTGATCGCCCCGACCTGTACCCCGAGGTCCTTGGCCTTGTTCACCGACACCTCGGCGATCATCGCCTGTACGAAGACTTGGCGGCTTCTTCTGTCCAGCTTCTGGATCACCTGCAGGAGGTTCTGGTAGTCGGTCGGGGAGGCCATGATTACCAGCGAGTTGGTGGCCTTGTCCGGGGTGATGGTGATCTTTCCACCCTCGAAGACGGCCTGCTGCGGTGCGGCCGCGGTGCCCCCCGGTGTCGTGGCGGCAGGTGTGGTGGAAGTTCCCTTCACGAGGCCGTCCAGCACCTTGGCGACCTCGGTCGCCTCGGCGTTTTCCAGGTAGTAGACGTTAACCTTGCTGCTCGTGGTCGGCGGCACCACGTCGACAAGCTCGATCAGCTTCTTGACGTCTGCCTTGTCCTTGTCCGAGCCGAAGATGATGAGGGCGTTCAGCCTCGTGTCGGCGACCACGGGGGCCGCGCCGGTGGCGGCGGTAGGCGCCCCAGGCTTCGCGCTCTGCTTGCCGGAGAGCCAGTCCTTCACCATGGCGGCGACGCTGTCGGCGGCGGCGTTTTTGAGGAAGACCAGTTCGGCCCCCTCGCGCACCTGGTCGGTATCGATATGTTTCAGGATCCCGAGGATCTTCTGGATGTTGTAGGCGGAGTCGATGACGAGGATGAGGTTTGCAGCGCCGAAGGCCGAGATCTGGCCGTCCTTGGAGACCAGGGGCTGCAGGAAGGTCACCGCGTCCTGCGGTGCCACGTGCTCCAACTGGATCACGCGCGCCTGATAGCTGTCGTTCACCGTCCCCTTCTCGCCGTCGTAAAGCACCTTCACCCCGGCCTGTTTGGCCGCCGCGGTCGGCACCACCTTCATCACCTTGCCCGCCGGCACCACGGTGAAGCCCTTCAGCTCGAGCACCGAGGTGAAGACGTTGTACGCCTCCTCGTTGGAGAGCTTGGCCGGGGAGAAGACGGAGATCTTCCCCTTGACCCGGTCGTCCATGATGAAGTTCTTGCCGGTGAGGTCACTGATGAATTTCACCATGGTGGCGATGTCCACGTCGGTGAAGTTCAGCACCACCCCCTTCGCGAAGACGAGGTTCGGTGCGGCGATCAGGAACATGAGCATGGCGGCTATGCGGGTAACTCTACTTTTCAATGCACCCCCCTAAAACCGGGTCGAGGTCGAGACGAACCTCAAGCCGGCTGGTGACAGCTTTTAGTGACAGATGATCTTTGGGTCTTTGCGGCAACCTTCTTTACCGTATGTCGTAAGTGAATGTGGTGGGCTGGCCGTCCCGGATCAGGTCGAGCTTGATCCGGCTCTGCCCCTTGAGCGAGGCGAAGGACTGGATCGCCTTCTCCGGGGAGTCGATCGGGAAATCGTTCATCCTCAAGAGGACGTCGCCGTTTCTGATGCCGACGGTGCCGAAGATCCCCTGGGGCTTCACCTCGGTGGCACGGAAACCCTCGACCTTGCCGTCCTTCATGCTCGGCAGGAGGCGCGCGTCGGTCATGGCCTGCCCGATGTTGTCAAGGGCCGCGTTCAAGGCGCGCTGGTCCACGATGTAGTTCCCGGCGCCGGCGGAGGCGGCGAGACCGCCGCCGGACGCGGGTGCCGCGGGGGCCGCCGCTGCAGTCGCCGCAGCTTCCGCTGCCGCGGTCGGGGTGAGGATCTTCACCCTTTTCCCTCCCACCAGGATCTCGGCCACGTCCTTCTTGACGGAAACCAGCGGTCCCGCCGAGAACACCGTCTCGCCGAGGCGGAAAACCCGCTCCTCGTGGGTCGAGCTCTTAAGCACCAGCGCGAAGGTTTCGCGGAACGAGCCGACTGCGGTCCCCAAAAGGATCAGGTCGTTCACCGCGGCGGGGGGAGGCGCCGCCGCCTGCCCCCCGGCGGCCGAAGCTGTCTGCACGATCGGGGTCAGTCTCCCCTGGGTCGCCTTGCCGAACAGGGCGCGCTCGAGGATGGGACCGAAGGTAAGGAGGTCCTGGCTCGCCGCCGGTGCGGTCGCGCTCTGCGAGGCAGGTTTCTGCGCGTTACGTGGGTAAAGTCCGGAGATCTTGAAGCTCAGCAGGTCCGCTGCGATGAGCGCCGCCACCGCGATGATGGCGATGCCCAGGGTTATGTTCAGGGGGAGAATCCAACGCGGCATGAAAGACCCTTCTCTGCGAGTAGTCGAAACGGTGCGAATATATTAGATGGCCTTGAGTTATGCAACAAAAAAGGGGGTACGAGTGCTGCTCCGGAGGCCCTCCGGCACGCTCGTTCTTCCCCCCCTGCATCGACGTCGATTCGCCTTTGCGTTTCCGGCGCCGGACCGCTGCAGCTTCAGCTCATGGAGGTGAAGGATAATGAGAGCTTGCGCTGCCCGTGCCTCAACCAAACGCCACAGTTACAGCAAAACCTGTGCCGCCGCTTCTGGAGCGAAGTCGCAGGGCCTATTGTAACAAAACCTTCCCGCATTGCCACACTTTTTCCAATGAAGGCCATCGGGCTCGTCCGATGTTCCCGCCAATGGGTGCCAAGGATGCCCAAGGAAGGCAAGCGGCTTTTTGACTTCCGACGGCTTTTTGACAGCGTTGTTGAACTGCCGCCGACTGCTGTGTTAGACTCGCGCAACCACGCACCTTGGAGCCGCACATGAGACGAGTCGTCGTTACCGCATCGACCAGGATGGAACTCTCGCAGCTGATCGAAGCCGCTTCCGCACAACCGGCCTCCGGGGTGGGGCACCTCCCCCTTTGGCGCGGCGAGCTCGCGGGGCAGGAGCTCTTCATCGCCCAGACCGGCATGGGCAAGGCGAACGCCGCCTGCGCGGCGACCGTTCTTTGCGAGCGTCTTACCCCTCACCTTCTCATCAATACCGGCTGCGGCGGCGCCTTCCCCGGCTGCGGGATCGGCGTCGGGGACATCGCGGTCGCCGACGCCGAGTGTTTTGCGGACGAGGGGGTGCTGACCCCTGACGGGTGGCGCGGGCTCGACATAATCGGCATCCCGCTCTACGAGGGGAAGGGGGAGCGCGTCTTCAACCGCGTCCCGCTGCCGCTTGAGCCGGCCCGACGCGCGTTCGCGCATGCTGCTGCCGAAGGCTTTGCCGCCGCCCTCGGACCCTTTCTCACCGTTTCCACCTGCTCCGGGACCTCCCGCCGCGGGGAGGAGATGCTGCGCCGCTTCCCCGGCATCTGCGAGAACATGGAGGGGGCGGCGATCGCCCACGTTGCCCTCATCTACGGCGTTCCCTGTCTCGAGGTGCGCGGCATCAGCAACATGGTGGAGGACCGGGACATGTCGCGCTGGGACTTAAAGCGTGCCGTAGGCGAGGTGCAGCGCTTTCTCTTCACCCTTCTTAAGTGCCCCGATGCACTCTTCGGGGGCTGATCTGCACCGTTTTCTCTTCGTATGCTTCCTTCCGTTTGCAGTGTCGCTCCTATATATATCGCGCGCTCGTTAAGCTTTTCTTGCACAACCTTCCCTCAAGTAGTATATTGGTGAGTCTTAAAAACTTTGCAAGGGGCGGATCTGAGAGACAACCCGGCCTCTTTGACTGATTTATCGGAGCTTGTACAAGACATGGATTGCGTACTGTCAGAAAACGGGCAACGCCCGACGCTCACCCTGGGCTTTTCTCCCTGTCCCAACGACACCTTCATCTTCGACGCCCTGATCCACGGGCGGGTCGACTGCGGTTTTTCCTTTCGCGAGCAGCTCGAGGACGTTGAGACCCTGAACCGGATGGCGCTTTCCGCGACGCTGGACGTTTCGAAGGTCTCCTACCACCTCCTCGGGCACATCCTGAAGGACTACCTCCTGCTCAGAAGCGGGGGGGCGCTCGGGCGCGGCTGCGGCCCCCTGGTCGTCGCGCGCGACGGTATCGACCCGGAAAAGCTTGCCGGCAAGAGGATCGCCCTCCCCGGGCAGTACACCACCGCGGCGCTTCTTTTGAGGCTTTTCAACCCGTCGCTTGCCGACTTCGTCTACCTTCCGTTCCACGAGATCATGGGCGCGGTCGCCGACGGTTCGGTCGCGGCCGGGGTGATCATCCACGAGTCGCGCTTCACCTACCAGGGGTACGGCCTGAAGAAGGTGCTCGACCTGGGTGAGTGGTGGGAGCGGGAGACGGGGCACCCCATACCGCTTGGCGGCATCGCGGCGAAACGCTCGCTCGGGCGGGAGGCCCTTTTATCCCTGGAGCGTGGGCTTGCGCGGAGCGTGGAGTACGCCTTCGCCCACCCCGGTGAGGCGCGTCCTTACATACGCGCCCACTCGCAGGAGATGAGCGACGAGGTGTGCGACGCCCATATTTCCCTCTATGTGAACGACTTCTCCCGCGGGCTCGGCCCCGAGGGGGAGGATGCCGTGCGACTTTTGCTTAACCGGGCGGCCGAAGCGGGGATCATACCCCGCTGGCAGGAGCCGCTGCTGATCTCGTGACAGGGATACCTCTCAAGTTATCTGCCTTGCTGCCGAAACGGGGATGAGCCGTACGTAGCATTGTGGAGGAATGTGCATGACCAAGCCCTTCAACTGGAAGCGGCACATAGCGGTGGCTTTTGGCTTCATCCTGCTCTTCTGGGTGGGGGACGCGCTCATCGACGCCCTGCTTCTGGGACGCGAGCCGCTGCGCGCACAGCTCACCGCACCGAACGGGTACGAGCTCGGGATGCGCACCTTCTACGCGTGCCTGCTCGGCGTGTTCTTCGCTTCCCTCTCGGTACTTTGCGAGCGCAGCCGCAGGGTGGAGACGGCGCTGCGCCATTCCGACGACCTCTCCAGCATGTTCCTTGCCTCCTCGCGCGACGCGATCTGCGTGGTGCGGACCGACGACTACACCATCGTCAACTGCAACGGGGCCTTCCTCGCCAAATATGCTCTGGCTGAAGCAGAGGCCGTCGGGCGAAGCTTTCCTGAGCTGATCACCCGCTACGGGCTCTCCGAGCAGGTCATGAGCCAGCTCTCCCAGTGCGTCTGCACCGCCACTGCGGTAAGCAGCGAGATAAGCTACCACACCGAGGATGGCGGCAGCCGCTACGAAGAGATTTCCATCCATCCCATCGGCGACCTGCAACAAGGCATCCAGACCGTCCTTTACGCGGCGCGCGACATCACCTCGCGCCGCAGCTCCCAGGAACAGCTGGAGGAGTCCGAGGCCCGCTATCGAGCCATATTCGAGAACACCGGGACCGCCATGGCCATCGTGCTCCCGGACGGCACGCTCCAGACGGTGAACCGCGGCTTCGAGGACGCCACCGGGCTTTCGCGTGAGGAGCTCGAAGGGAAGAAGCTTTGGACCGAGTTCCTCGGCAGCTGCGATTCCGACGGGATCGCGGCCGCACCGCTCGTCGATGAGCCGGCCACGCCAAGGCGCAGCTTCGAAGTGCAGCTTGTGGACAGAAACGGCGCGGTACGCACCATGGTCGGCAACTGGGCCCCCATCGAAGGGACCGAACAGGCGGTGCTCTCCCTGGTCGACATCAGTGCCCACAAGGAAGTCGAGGAGGCGCTTAGGGAAAGCCGCGCCACCCTCGCCGTCGCGCAGCGCATAGCACGTCTCGGCAACTGGGATTGGGATCTCGCCACCGACACGCTCATCTGGTCCGACGAGATGTTCCGCATCCACGACGTGGACCCCGCAGACTTCACCCCTTCCCACGAACTCGTCCTGCTGGCGGTCCACCCGGATGACCGTGAGATGGTGATCCGCTCCGTGAACGACGCCATCTACAACCGCAAGAGTTACCAGATGGACTACCGCATCGTGCTGGCAAGCGGGGCGGTCCGCACTCTGTCGGCACGGGGCGAGGTGACCTACGACGCGCAGGGCAGACCGCTGCACATGCTCGGCACCGCCCAGGACATCACCTGGCGCATCGAGGCGGAGCAGGCGCTCAGAAACTCTGAAGAGAAGTTCTCCAAGGCCTTCCATGCAAGCCCCGACTCCATCGTCATCACCCGCGCCGAGGACGGCACCTACATCGACGTCAACGAGGCGTTCCAGGAGATCACCGGCTACCGCAGGGAGGAGGTCATCGGCAGGACCTCGACCGACCTGCTGCTTTGGGCGGACCCCGACGCCAGGATGGTGATGCTGAAGCTTCTGAACGAGCACGGCCATGTGCGCAACCTGGACGTCCGCTTCCGGGTGAAGTCCGGCGAGATCCGCGAGCTTTTATGGTCCGCCGACGTGATCGAGTACCAGGGGGAGGCCTGCCTGATCGCCATCTCGCGCGACGTCACCGACCAGCGCCAGATGGAGCGGGAGCTGCTCGAGAGCGACGCACGCCTTTACATGAAGCACGAGGAGCTGAAGAACGTCTTCCACCAGATGGAGGGAATCCGGCGCGAGTGGGAGGAGATCATGGACTGCATCTCCGACATGTTCATCCTCTCCGACCAGTACGGCAAGATCCGCCGCTTCAACCGTGCCGTCGAGACCTTCACCGGCAAGGCGCACCGGGACATCGTCGGGCGCGACTGCCTCTCCTTCCTCGAGGAGCATGGGCTCAAGGGGCACCTGGCCGCTCCGGGGATCGAGCTTCTGCACAAGGAAACCGGGAAGTGGTTCGTCCTCAAAAGGCACGCGTTTCCGACCGCCGAGGTGGACGGCACCACGCGCGAGGTGGTCATCATTAACGACACGACCAATATCGGCCGGCGCCCCGAGGAGGTTGGGGGGCACGAAGCTGCGCCGGTACAGGTGTCCGCCGTCCGGTAGAAAAACCTGCGCAAGATTAAAGGGTTGGCCGCCTCTGGGCTCATTGGAACTTGACTTCGCCGCGGGGGTATGTTATACGAATGCCTCGCCCAACAAAGGAGGTGCGCATGGCATCACCCGAGCGGAGTCTCAGGCTGGTGCGCATAGTCGCCCTGGCCCTGATGCTCCTCCCGATCCACACGCTTCCCCTGCTGGCTTCAGAACAAGTAGTAAAACCGGTAGTAGAATCCTCTGTTGAAAAAGTAGAACCGCAGCAAAAATCGGTGGTGAAAAAGCTGATCGGCATAGCGACCTACTATGCCAAGAAGTTTCATGGCAGGGAAACCACCTCCGGAGAGCGTTACCATCCGGAGAAGTTGACCGCCGCCCACCAGAGCCTGCCGTTGGGGACCAAGGTTCTCGTAAGGAACCTCGCCAACGACAAGGAAGTTACGGTTGTTATCAACGACCGTTGCCGCAAGAAGAGTTTCCCGTTCATCGATCTTTCACGGGCTGCGGCAAGGAAGCTGGGTTTCTTCGGAGAAGGGAAGGCCAAGGTGGCCATCATCCCGCTCACCGAAGGCGAATCCTAGAAACATCAAAATACAATCTGGGCGAACAGAGGAAAAGGCCGGGGGCAACCCCGGCCTTTTTTCGTTGATGCGCAGTCAGGCGCGCGAGGAGCGGCGCCGCTTAAGGGGGAGGAGCGCCGCGCTCGCGAGGACCAGTGCCGCGGCGACCGGCGGGTGAAGCATGAGCCAGGCGAAGAGGATGGCTGGGAGCAGCGCTGCGCGCACCGGAGCCTTGAGCCAGGGGTGTTCCTCGATGGAGTGCGCCCAAGCCGGACCATGGCGGTAATACCAGGCCACGAAGGCGCGGCCGGGAGCGTTGGTGACAAGGTAGCGGTCCCTGAAGCTGCGCAGCAGTTGCACCTTGGGAGCGAGCGGCGAGCCGTAGGCGGCGGTGGCGATGAAGCATCCTTCCTTCAAAACGATGACCGGGCCTGCCGAGGTGGTTGTTGCGCTCATACTGTTGGAGAGCGGGCTCAACTGGAGCGTCCCGACGCCTTGGCTCGTTTCCTCTGAATAGACGCTCTCGTTGCCGCTTCCCGGGGCGGGCGCGAGCGCCGGGTTCACCACCGCGGTGACCGCGGCGTAGACGGTGCGCTGCGCCAGCGCTGAAACCGCCACGAAGTAAAATACGTTTTCCTCCAGGCCGGACAGGGTGGTCATGAGTGCCGTCGGGGTGGTGCCCCATTCCCCTACATCGATGAAGGTGTCAGGGCGCGCGTTGTCGTCGAAGTTGGTTTTACTGTAGTAGATGCGGTAACCGGTTGCGCCGGGTACCGTGTTCCAGGTCACCTGGAAGGCGCCTGCGGCCGGGGCGAGGGAGACGAGCCCGGGGGCGGGCGGCGTAGCAGGCGGTATGGTCGAAAGTCCGCTCAGGCTGGCGCTGTTGCTGGTCAGTGGGATTTGGACGGGTGAAGCCCCCTCGCGGGCCTCTACGCCGTTGTACGTTCCGGTGGCGTTGCCGTAGTAGACGCGGTAGGCGCTGATCCCGAGCGAGGTGGCGGGAGTCCAGCTGATCACCATGGTGTCGGGGGCGCTCAGGGCCGAGTTGACCCCGCCGGGGGGAGCCGGGGAGACTACCGCGGCGGCGAGAGCGGGTTCCAGGGGGGCGGGCGTCTCCTGGGCCGCAGCCGGCAGCAGGGCGAGCGCCGCCGCGATGCATGCGCCAGAAAGAGTCACCCGCAGACCGGGCTTCATGTGGCCTCCTCGCCGGGCGCCTCAACGAGGCGTCATTCCGGACCGTGGAAGATTAAGAGGATCATCACCTGTCGCTAATAGTAATGTAAGGGCGGCCGCGCGCAAGGGGGCGTAAGTGCGGGAAACGAAAAAGGCAGCCGTTACCGGCTGCCTTTTCGCGTGGATCGGGGCCGCGGCCGCGGCTCTAATCTTCCTTGTGCTTCTTCTTGGAGCTCTTTTTCTTCTTGGAGGACTTCTTGGACGGCTTGTCGTCGCTGTCCTTGGATTTCTTCCCCTTCTTTCCTTTCTTTGCCTTGCTCCCCTTCGAAGACTTGGAGGAGCTGGACTTGTGCTTGCGATAGCTTCTCGGCTCCGGGTTGAACTCGTCCTTGATGTTGCTCAAGAGGACCTGGGCCTCTTCGAGTTCCGGGTCGGCCTTGCGGGCCGCCTCCAGCGACTCCTTCGCCTCGGCGATGTGGCCGTCTTTCATCTGGACCCTTCCCATCGCGTTCAACGCCTTCGCGTGGTCGGCCTTGAGCTTCACCGCCTCCTTGTACTCGTCCGTCGCGGCGGCGTAGTTCTTCTGGAACTCGTAGACCAGGCCCAGCTTGTAATGGGCGTTGGCATCGGTGGGAGCAAGCTCCACCCCTTCCTTCAGGAGCTTCGCCAGGGCATCGTAGTTCTTATTCTTTACGTAGATCGCGGTGAGCGCGGTCCGGGCGTCCTGGTCGTCCTTTTTCAGGCGCAGCACCTCCTGGTACTCGCCGGCGGCCTGGTCCATTTCGTTTCGTTTGCGCAGGAGCCCGGCGAGCTCGCGGTGGGCATCCAGCGACTCGCTGTCCAGCTTGATCGCGGTCTGGTAAGCGGTGATCGCCGAGTCGAGGTTCTTCGCGTTAACGTAGGCCCGCGCGAGCTTCAACTGGGCCCCCGCATCAGTCGGGGTCAGCTTGACGAGTTCCTGGTACTGCTCGAGCGCCTGCGGGAAGCTCCCCCTCAGGGTGTAGATGTCGGCTAAGCGCTGTCTGGCCTGGACGTTGTCCGGCGTGCTCGCGAGCACCTGGCGGTACTCGACCACCGCCTCGTCTAGGAGCGCTTTTCTCTCGTAGATCCCGGCGAGGTTCAGGTGCAACTGCGGGTTCTCCGCTTTGTTCCTGATCGCGTCGCGGTAGTAGTTCATCGCCTCGTCTTCGCGGCCCGCTGCGATCAGGGCGTCCCCCAGGCGCTGCTGCGCCACCGCGTCGTTGGGCTCCTCGGCAAGCCTCAGGCGGTACTCGCTGATCGCCATGTCGAGGTCCTTGGCGGTCCGGTGCTGCTCGGCAAGCGCCATGTGGTCCACCTTGGGGGCGTCCTTCTCGGCCGAGGCTGTTCCGGCGAGCATGCGCTCGTAGTCGGCGCTCTTCTGGTCACCCTTCTTCGCGTACCCCTCGGAGAGGAGGCGGTGCACCTCCTTGTTCTTCGGGTCGGCGATGGCCGCCTGTTTCAGCTCGTTGACCCCCTTATCGGTCTCGCCGCGGGCGAGCAGGAGCGCACCAAGGCCCAGGCGTGCCCGTGCATTGCCGGGCTGGATGGCGAGCGCCTTGCGGTACTCGTCCTCCGCTTTTTGCTGCTGCCCGAGGGCCTGGTAGGAGACGGCAAGGTCGCCATGCAGGGAGGCGTCTTCCGGGAAGGCGGCGAGCGCCTCGGTGTAGTGGAAGACGGCGAGTTGGTGCAGATCTTTTTGGGCGAGGATGCGGGCCAGCCCGCCGTGGTAGCGCGGGTCGCCGGCCTTGAGCCCCTGGGAGAGCTCGACCGCGGCCTCTTCGCTTGCCCCTTTCTGCTGGTGCAAGAGCCCCAGGTTTCCGCTTGCCGGGTAGAACTCCGGGTCGAGCGCGAGCGTCTCGCGGTACTCCTGGATGGCCGCGTCGATGTTGCCGCTGCGCTCGAAAGCAAGCGCCTTAAGGTAGCGCCCGGGGGCGCCGGTGGGGCAGAGCTCTGCCACGCGCTTCTCGGCGTCGTTTCGTTTCTGCTCGCTCGCCTGCGGCGGGAGCTCCATGATGATCTTCTTCGCCTGCAGGCAGCTGTTCGTCGCCGGGAAAGGCCAGCTGAAGCCGGTGCCGAACAGGGTCACCGCAAAAAGCGATGAAAGTGCTACGTATCGTTTCATGTAAGGCCCTTTTGAAAATTTAATGAGGACATGGAAGGCGCCGTGGGCGCCGGCGGCTCGGTCCTGGGGACCGTGCGAGGATGGCGGATTATACACATCGGGGGTGCTAAATTCAATTCCAAAACGCCAATCATTAACGATACCGATCCTTTGCGCCCCGGAAGCCTTGCCTGGCGCGGGGGCTCCAAGGTTAAGGCGGATTACCTTGACTTTCATGATAAAGATGGTTAAATCATCTGCACCGGTCCGGGTGGGCACCACGGGGCCGGTTTTTCTTTAGCGGTCACGGCCCCGGCGGCCGGGAAGAGGGCGTCGGGCGAGAGGGTCGAAATGGCGGTGATTCCGAAGGAACCGTTGGAGTGGTTGAACCTGTTCCGCCAGCAGATGGACGAGATCTTCCGTTATCTCACCACGCTTGAGGGGCGGGAGGGAGTCGCCGAAAAGGAACATGCCCCGCTGGTGGACATCTACGAGACCGGCAACTCGTTCGTCGTCGAGGTCGAGCTCCCCGGTTGCAACCGCGAAGACATCACCCTGAGCCTTTGCTGTTCCACCCTGGTGATCGAGGGGAACATCCGCGAGGAGACCGACCCCGGCGCCACCTATATCTGCCTCGAGCGCCCCGCCGGGCGCTTCTGCCGGGCCGTCGAGGTCCCCCCAGGCGCCGACCTGGACGGGGTGAAAGCCGGCTGCCGCAACGGTCTGCTTACCGTGGCGTTCCCCTGGCGCAAGAACGACAAACCGCACATCCGGGAGATCCCGATAGAGTAAGGAGAAGTACATGGAAAACAGGCAGGAGACCGAAGAACTGAACATACCGGATGTTCTGCCGCTGCTCCCGGTTCGGGACGTGGTCGTCTATCCATACATGATTCTGCCGCTTTTCGTGGGGCGGGAGATATCGATCGCCGCCGTCGATCACGCACTCTCCAAGGACCGCATGATCTTCCTTGCGACGCAGCGGGACGTGGGGGACGAGGACCCGGCACCCGAGGCGATCTACGAGGTCGGCACGGTCGCCATGATCATGCGCATGCTGAAGCTCCCCGACGGCAGGGTTAAGATCCTGGTGCAGGGGCTCACCAAGGCGCGCATCACCGAATACCTGGCCGACAAGCCCTTCTACTCGGTGCGCATCGACCGCATCCTGGAGCCCGCCGCCCCTGAGAATACCCTCGAGGCCGAGGCGCTCATCCGTACCGTCAAAGAGGAACTCGCGAAGATCGTGGCGCTCGGCAAGGCCGTTTCCCCCGAGGTCATGGTCATCGTCGAGAACATGCAGGAGCCTGGTGCCCTGGCCGACCTGGTGGCGAGCAACATAGGGCTCAAGGTCGAGGAGGCGCAGGGGCTTTTGGAGGTGGTCGATCCGCTGGAGCGCCTGAAGCGCGTGAACGACCTCTTGAACAAGGAGAGCGAGCTTCTCAACATGCAGGCGCGCATCCAGTCCGCCGCCAAGGAGGAGATGGGTAAGAGCCAGCGCGAGTACTACCTGCGCGAGCAGTTGCGCGCCATCCAGCAGGAGCTAGGCGAGACCGACGCGCGCAGCGAGGAGATGGCGGAGCTCAGAAAGTCCATCGAAAACGCCAAGATGCCTCAAAACGTCGAGAAGGAGGCCCTGAAGCAGCTGGGGCGCCTGGAGCAGATGCATCCGGACGCCGCCGAAGCGGGTATGCTGCGGACCTTCCTCGACTGGATGGTGGACATCCCGTGGGGGAAGGCGACCAAGGACTCCCTCGAGATCAACCGCGCCTCCGAGATCCTCAACGAGGACCACTACTTCCTGGAGAAGGTGAAGGAGCGCATCCTCGAGTTCCTGGCGGTCAGGAAACTCAAGAAGAAGATGAAGGGCCCGATCCTCTGCTTCGTCGGCCCCCCGGGGGTCGGCAAGACGAGCCTCGGCAAGTCCATCGCCCGCGCCATGGGGAGGAAGTTCGTGCGCATTTCCCTTGGGGGCGTGCGCGACGAGGCCGAGATCCGCGGGCACCGGCGCACCTACGTCGGCGCGCTTCCCGGTCGCATCATCCAGGGGCTCAAGCAGGCCGGCTCGAACAACCCGGTCTTCATGCTCGACGAGCTCGATAAGCTCGGGAGCGACTTCAGGGGGGATCCCTCCTCGGCGCTTTTAGAGGTGCTCGATCCGGAGCAGAACAACAGCTTCTCGGATCACTACATAAACCTCCCCTTCAACCTCTCCAACGTGATGTTCATCGCGACGGCGAACCAGATGGACACCATCCCCGGTCCGCTTAGGGACAGGATGGAGGTGATCAACCTCGCGGGCTACACCGAAGAGGAGAAACTCGGCATCGCCAAGCGCTACCTCGTGCCGCGCCAGGTGAAGGAAAACGGCATCACCGAGGAGATCGTCGTCTTCTCCGAGGAGGCCTTGAGGGCGATCATCGCCAAGTACACCCGCGAGGCGGGGCTTAGGAACCTGGAGCGCGAGATCGGCAGCGTCTGCCGCAAGGTGGCGCGGAAGTACGCCGAAGGGAAGGGTGAGAAATTCGTCATCACCGCGGGCACCGTCGCCAAGTACTTGGGCCCTCCGAAGTTCCTGCGCGAGGAGGAGATGGATAAGAACGAGGTCGGCGTGGTCACCGGCCTTGCCTGGACCCCCGTGGGGGGCGAGGTGCTCTTCGTCGAGGCGACCGTGATGAAAGGGAAGGGGGGGCTGACGCTCACCGGCCAGCTGGGCGACGTGATGAAAGAGTCGGTCCAGGCGGCACTCTCCTACATCCGCTCCCGGACCACGGAACTGCACATAGGCGAGGACTTCAGCTCCGGCATCGACATCCACGTGCACGTCCCCGCCGGCGCCATTCCGAAGGACGGACCCTCGGCTGGGGTCACCATGGCGACCGCGCTGGTCTCGGCGCTCACCAAGATCCCGGTCAGAAAAGAGGTTGCCATGACCGGCGAAATCACCCTGCGCGGCAAGGTGCTCCCGATCGGCGGCCTGAAGGAGAAGATCCTCGCCGCGGCGCGCCTCGGCGTCACCACGGTGATCATCCCGGTGCAGAACAAGAAGGACCTCGAGGACGTTCCGAAGACCATCCTCAAGAAGCTGAAGATCGTCACCGCCTCCAACATCGACGATGTACTGGCGGTCGCCCTCGAGAAGTATCCCCCCCCGGCGCCCAAGCCTCAAAAGGCTGAGCCTCCGAAGACCAAGGTGAGGACCAGGGTCCCGGTATCCACGGTGAGGGGCAAGGCTTGAAACTTGCTGAACTCGGGGAATTCGGCCTCATCGACAGGATAAAGGCACACGTCGCCGCGTCACCCTCGGTGCTTCTGGGCATCGGGGACGACGCGGCGGCGCTCGTTCCCACCCAAGGATTCGTCACCCTCATCACCTCCGACATGCTCCTTGAAGGGGTCCACTTCGACCTCTCCTTCTGCGATCCGCGCACCCTCGGCAGGAAATCGCTTTCCGTCAACCTATCCGATGTCGCGGCCATGGGGGCGCACCCGCGCCACTTCCTGCTCGGCGTGGCACTTCCCAAGGACGTACCTCTGGAATTCATGGACGGCTTCATGGCCGGTATGCTGGAGCAGGCGGAGCGCTTCGGCGCGACCCTGGTCGGCGGGGACACCTGCGCCTCCAAGGGGGGGCTTGCCATCTCGGTCACCGCGCTTGGCGAGCAGCGTCCCGAGCTGGTCTTGAAGCGAAGCGGCGCGCAGCCGGGGGATTTGGTCTGCGTGACCGGGACGGTCGGGGACGCGGCGGCGGGGCTGAACCAGCTCATGCGCGGGGAGCGGGAGGGATTCCTGGTTTCGCGGCAGCTCGACCCGACCCCGAGGGTGGAGGCGGGGATCGCCCTCGCCGAGGCGGGGTGCGTCACCGCCATGATCGACGTAAGCGACGGGGTGCTGCAGGATTTGGGGCACATCTGCGAGATGTCAGGCGTGGGTGCGCGTCTGGAGCTTGCGAAGCTGCCGCTGTCCGACGAATACCTCTCCGAGTGCGCCGAAGACCCGTTCGCCCTGGCGCTCTCGGGTGGGGAGGACTATGAGTTGCTGTTTTGCATTCCTGAAGGTAGGGATGCTGAAGCCATGGAGGTCTGTGCCCGCGCCGGAGTCCCGGTTTCCGTGATCGGAACGGTCACCGCCGGCTCCGGAATCGAGCTCGCCGCTCCCGACGGGACGCCCTACCGCGCGCCGAGGCGCGGCTTCGACCATTTCGCCTAATCCCCGCTGATCCTCACCGCCACGCGCCGCTCACGCGGGCCGTCGAACTCGCAGAAGTAGAGCGCCTGCCAGGTCCCCAGCAAAAGCTTGCCCCTATCGATCAAGAGCCTCTGGCAGGTCCCCACCAGGGTCGATTTCACGTGCGCCGCGGAGTTTCCTTCCGCGTGGGTGAAGTAGTGCGCGTCCGGCACCAGCTGGTCGAGGCAGTTCGCGATGTCCCGCTTCACCGCCGGGTCGGCCCCTTCGTTCACGGTGACCCCGGCCGTCGTGTGCAGCACGAAGACATCACAGGTGCCGCCTCCCACCATTGCCGCCGCGACCAGATCCTCCACCCGCGCGGTGATGTCGATCAACTCCGTCCTCTCCCTGCTTTTCAGCGTAATGTATTGGATCATCCGTCCCCCCGTCCGTTTATATATGGATCTCTCCTCCCCCGGAGATAGTTCCCCACCCTGCGGCGCTTCGTGGCACCCGCCACGGCATTCCCGGATGAGCCTTTTACTTTTTGAAGAGGCTGCTCCTTATCTTGCCAAGATACTTGTTGACCGGATTCCCCCTGGAAAGGAACGGGAGCACCGGCCGTTCCCGCTGCCCAAGTGCCTGCAAAAGTTTCGTGATGGCGGGATTCTTTCCCACCCTGAGTCCCAGATGCAGCGCCCTGATCGCCTCTTTCTTTCTTCCGGCGGCTAGGTAGATTGTGCCAAGTCGCAGGTAATGGTTCGAATTCTTGGGCTCTCTCTTGACCGCCTCCTGGCAGAGGGTTACCGCCGTCTGCACGTTTCCTGTCGCCTGGGCCAAAGCCAGGGCGTAAAGGGAGAGGTGCTCTGGCGTGCGCTCCTTTTCCAGGGCGGCATGCAGGTAGCGTTGCGCCACAGTGAAGCGGCGCGTTTCCAGCGCCTCCTTCCCGAGATGCACCAGTTCGTCGGTTTCCATTTCGGCAATCTCTGCAGTGTTCACGCGTTCTCCTGTTGTTGCTTCGCCGGTCGGCCGGTGCACGGGGAGGTCCGCGCCCTTGGCAGATTAAGATGGAAAAGTATAGCATCTAATCCACGTGCTGTGAAACTTCGGACCATCCTATCCGCCATGCCCGCGTTTCCACGAGAAATTTTACGGGCCCGGCCCCTGCAGAGAAAAGCTGCGGCGATTTAGGCTGAACCGGAACCTGATTGGGGTGAACCGGAACGAGCCCGTGGGAATTCGGAACGCGCGCGTGGGAATTTGCAACTTGCGCGTGCAAACTTGCAACGTGGTGGTGCAAACTTGAAACGTGCGCGTGCAAACTTGAAACGTGCGCGTGCAAACTTGCAACGTGGACATGCAAACTTGCAACGTGGTCGTGCAAACTTGAAACGTGCGCGTGCAAACTTGCAACGTGGACATGCAAACTTGAAACTTGCGCGTGCAAACTTGCAACGTGGACATGCAAACTTGCAACGTGCGCGTGCAAACTTGCAACGTGGACGTGCGAACTTGCAACGCGGACGTGTGAACTTGAAACATGGACGTGCGAACTTGAAAC
This sequence comes from Geomonas ferrireducens, assembly GCF_004917065.1. Classification (NCBI taxonomy): domain Bacteria; kingdom Pseudomonadati; phylum Thermodesulfobacteriota; class Desulfuromonadia; order Geobacterales; family Geobacteraceae; genus Geomonas; species Geomonas ferrireducens. The sequence continues at coordinate 461,025 of NZ_SSYA01000001.1, read as the reverse complement.
GTGGACGTATAAGTTTGCAACGCGCGCGTACCAACTTGGAACGCGTCCGTGGGGTGAACCGGCGCCTGATCCGAATCGCGGGGCAGGGTTGAAAAAAAAAGGGATTTATGTTCTAATCTGCCACTGTGGAACAATGCGCGTACATAGGACTGGGGAGCAACATCGGCGACCGCGAGTTGAAGCTTCTGATGGCGATTGCCGAGCTCGGGAAGCTGCCGCAAACGCGTGTCACCGCGGTGTCCCCCTTCTACGAGACCGAACCGGTCGGAGGGGTGCCCCAGGATAACTTCTACAACGCCGTGGTGCGCCTCAACACGGAGCTTGCGCCGCTCGATCTCCTGGCCCGGCTGAAGCGGCTGGAAAAGGACGTCTTCCACCGGGCGCCGTCGCAGCGCTGGGGCGCACGCAGCATGGACCTCGACATCCTCCTCTACGGCGAGCTGGTCATGACCGGCGACGAGCTCACCATCCCGCATCCGCGCCTGGCCGAGCGTCGTTTCGCCCTCCAGCCGCTGGCCGACCTCGCCCCCGACCTGGTACACCCGACCTTGGGCAAGCGAATCATCGAACTGTTGACGGAACTGACCTCTCCCGAGAAGGTGGTCAGGATCTAGGGGGAAACGTGAAATTTTTGATCTGGGCGCTTTTGGGGTACCTCGTGTACCGCATGTTCGTGGGGAAAGCGCCCCAAAAGATAGAAAAGCAGGAAAAAAGCGCCGCCGAGACCTTTCAGGACCCGGTCTGCGGCGTGTACATAGCCGAGGCCGACGCGGTGGTCGGCAGGCTGGAGGGGAAGCGCTATCACTTCTGCTCCATGGAGTGCCTGAGAAAATTCGAAGCGATGCAACAGCGGCAATAAACAACCAACCGGAGGAAAGATGAAGTTTTTTATCGACACAGCGGATGTTAAGGAAATTCGGGAGGCCAACGAACTGGGCCTGGTGGACGGCGTCACCACCAACCCCTCCCTGATCGCCAAGAGTGGCCGGCGTTTTGAGGAAGTGATCAAGGAGATCACCGAGATCGTGGACGGCCCGATCTCCGCCGAGGTCATTTCCCTTGAGCACGACGGCATGATCGCCGAGGCAACCGAGCTCGCGAAGATCCACCCGAACATCGTCATCAAGCTCCCGATGACCCCGGAAGGGCTCAAGGCGACCAAGACCCTGCACAAGCAGGGGATCAAGACCAACGTCACGCTGATCTTCACCCCGATGCAGGCTCTCCTCGCCGCCAAGGCGGGCGCCACCTACGTCTCTCCGTTCGTCGGCCGCCTGGACGACATCTCCCAGGACGGCATGGGGATCATCGAAGAGATCAGGACCATCTTCGACAACTACGGCATGGACGCCCAGATCATCGTGGCGAGCATCAGGAACCCCATACACGTGCTGAACTCCGCCATGATCGGCGCCGACATCTGCACCATCCCGTACTCGGTCATGCTGCAGCTTGCGAAGCACCCGCTCACCGACGCGGGGATCAAGAAGTTCCTGGAGGACTGGGAGAAGGTTCCCAAGTAAGGCGGGAGTTTCGAAGGGTGACGCGGGGGGCTCCCCCCCGCGACGGGTAACAAAGGCGTTATCTGAGGGCGGGTCTTGGACCCGCCCTTCATTTATGTGGGGTTATTCCGGCGAGCTGGCGCCGTTTCTGCGCTGCAGCTTCACGTAGATGGTGATGATCACGGCGCTTACGATGACGACGCCGATGAGCGCCTGGTGCGAGTACTTCATGATCAGGTCCTGGTTGCTCCCGATGAAGTAGCCGATGAAGGTGAGCACGGTGACCCAGATCCCGGCGCCCAAAAGCGTGTAGAGCGAGAACTTCACGTGGTTCATCCCGGCAAGCCCGGCGGGAAGCGAGATCAGGTGCCTGACCACCGGCAGAAGCCTCCCGATGAAGGTGGAGATTTCGCCGTGATCCTTGAAGAAGCGCTCCACCTTGGCGAACTTCTCCTCGGTGATGAAGACGTACTTGCCGTACTTAAGAACCAGGGGACGGCCGAGGTAGTGGGCCGCGTAGTAGTTGGCGTAGGCGCCGATGAGGCTCCCCACGGTGCCGCAGACGATGGCCGCGAGCATGTTCATCTGCCCCTGCTGCGCCAGGTAGCCGGCGGGCGGCATTACGAGCTCGCTGGGGATCGGGAAGACGGAACTCTCCATCGCCATCAGGAGGAAGATCCCCGGGTATCCCATCGCGCCTATCGTTTCTACCAGCCACTGTACCGCTGCGTGCATGCCTGACTCTCCTTTTGACTTTTTGTGCGGCGGTCATTCTATACGGGTCGCCGCAAAAAAACGACCAATTTAATATTTATCTCCGCCTGCCGGAACTGCGGCGGGCGGATGAAGGGAAACATGGACAAACAGATCTTCGTAATCGGCCACAGGAACCCGGACACCGACTCGGTCGCCTCGGCCATCGCCTACGCCCATTTGAAACGAGAGCTCGGCAACGAGCGCGTTACCGCGGCGATGGCGGGGAGCCTGAACCCGCAGACCACCTGGCTCCTTCCCCGCCTGGGGATCGAAGCGCCGCTCTACCTGGCCGACGTACACCCTAAGGTGCGCGACGTGATCCAGCGCTCGCCGGTCACCGTGCCGGCCGGGGCGCCGCTGTTGAACGCGCTGGAAGAATTCCACCACAACTCCATCAGGATCCTCCCGGTGGTCGACGACGCGGGTGTCCCGAGGGGGGTGATCCCGCTCAGAAAGATCGCCGAGCGCTTCCTTGTCACCGGTCCGGACTCCCTGCGCCTGGTATCCGCCTCGCTCGCCTCGCTCGCCGACTGCCTCGGGGGCAGCTTCCTTGCCGGCGCTCCGGACACGGCAGTGGAACACCTGCATCTCTTCGTCGGCGCGATGGGGGAGGAATCCTTCCTCGACAGGATCGCCGCCTTCGACCCCGCCACCCTGATCGTGGTGACCGGCGACCGGGCCTCAATTCAGCTCGCCTCGATCGAGCGCGGCGTGCGTCTGCTCATCGTGACCGGCGGCCTTGCCGTCTCCGATGAGACCGTGCGTGCCGCCGCCTCCCGCGGCGTTGCTCTCTTGACGACGCCGCTCGACACCGCGGCGACCGTCTCCCGCGCCAGGCTCGCGACTCCGGTTCTCGAGCTTGCCGTTCCGAGTTTCGAGAGCGTCTCCGTGGACGAGCCGCTCGGGCGCCTGCGCGACAAGCTCCTGCATTCCGGGGAGACCGCGGTCCTCGCCCTCGAGGAAGACGGGACCCTCGCCGGCGTCGCCACCAAGTCTTCACTCTTCGCGCCGCTACCTTACGCCCTGATCCTCGTGGACCACAACGAGCTCGGCCAGGCTGTACCGGGCGCAGAGGACGTGGAGATCCTGGAAGTGGTGGACCATCACAAGCTTGGGAACGCCCCGACGAGCCACCCGATCCCGTTCATCACCGCGCCGGTCGGAAGCACCTGCACCATCGTCGCGTCACTCTACGACGAGCACCGCATGCTCCCCCCCGCCGAGATCGCTGCACTGCTGCTCGCCGGAATCCTCTCGGACACGGTGATCCTCAAGTCGCCGACCACTACGCAGCGCGACCGCAGCACCGTGGAGCGGCTCGCGGGCATCGCAGGGCTAGACTGGGAGTCCTTTGGCGCCGAGATCTTCGCCGCCTCCGGGGCCCTTTCCGGTTACGGAAGCCCCGAGCGCGTGGTCGGCTCAGACTTCAAGCTCTTCAGTCAGGGCGAGGTGACCTTCGGCGTCGGGCAGGTCGAGGTGTTCGGCTTCGATGAATTCAACGAGATGAAAGCGGAATTGCGCAAGGCGCTCGCGGCGCGGCGTGAAAAGGAGGGGCTGGAGCTTGCCGGCCTCATGGTCACCGATATTTCGAGCGAAAGCACCATGTTCGTCATGGAAGGGGGACAGGCCTTCGTCCGCTTCATGGGGTACCCGCAGCCCGAGCCGCACGTCTTCGAGATGAAGGGTGTCATGTCGCGTAAGAAACAGCTGGTTCCGCACCTGATGAAGGTGCTCGGGGGCGCCCGATGAGGGAAAGCTTTCTGGAGCGAATCGCGGCGGGTGTCCTTGTCGGCGACGGTGCCATTGGCACCATGCTCTACGCCAAGGGGGTGGCGCCGGAGGCGAACTTCGAGCACCTGAACCTGGTGCGTCCGGAACTCGTACTGGAGCTGCACCGCGAGTACCTCGACGCCGGAGCGCAGGTCATCGAGACCAACACCTTCGGTGCCAACTGCGCCAAGCTCTCCGCCATCGGTCTGGGCGCCAAGGTGGCCGAGATCAACCGCAAAGGGGCGCAGCTTGCGAAAAGCGCCGCGGCCGGTCGTGACGTCTTCGTGGCCGGCTCCATAGGTCCCCTCGGGCGCGGCAAGGCGGAACTCTCCGCCGAGCGGATCGCGGAGTGCTTCCGGGTCCAGTCGGCGGCACTCGCCGAGGGGGGCGTGGATCTGCTGATCCTCGAGACCTTCTCCGAGCTCGACGAGCTTCTCACCGCCCTGGCAGCTGCGAAAGAGACCGGGCTCCCGGTGGTCGCTAACCTCGCCTTCGGCGAAGGGGGGCGCCTCCCCGGCGGAACCCGCGCCGAGGACGCCGCGCAGCGTCTCGCCGCAGCCGGGGCCGACCTGGTCGGCGCCAACTGCGGCGCCGGGCCGCTAGAGCTCCTTGCGACGGTGAAGCGGATCGCCGCCGCCTGTTCCCTCCCGATCGCCGCCTATCCCAACAGCGGGTTCCCCGAATACCTGGAAGGGCGCTACATCTACCGCACCACGCCCGAGTACTTCGCCGACCGCGCCGAGGAACTGGTCGAAGCCGGCGCCTCCCTGGTGGGTGGGTGCTGCGGCACCACGCCGGAACACATCCGGGTGATGGCGGATCGGATGCAGGGGAGAAGCGCTCCTGCATCCGCAGTGGTGAGAAAGGCGTTGGCAGTAGATGGAGGCGTCGCAGTAGGCGAGGCGCCCATCCCCGTCCCAGACACCGTTTCCGGATCTGAGCCGGTCGCGTTGGGGAGCTTCCTCGACGCGTGGGGCGTGGAGCCGGTGATCACCGTGGAGCTCGATCCCCCGAAGGGGCTCGATTGCGAGAGGGTGCTGGCCGGGAGCCGCGCGCTCAAGGACGCCGGGGCGCATGCCATCAACCTCGCCGAGAATCCGCTCGCGCGCGTGCGCATGGGGAACCTCGCCCTCGCCGCGACCATCCGCCGCGTGGTCGGCATCGAGGTGATCGCCCACGTCACTTGCCGCGACCGTAACCTGATCGGGATGCAGTCCGACCTGATGGGGGCGAGCCTTTTGGGGGTCACCTCCATCCTCGCCGTCACCGGCGATCCCGCGAGCCTTGGCGACGAGGCCGGGGCCACCTCGGTCTTCGACCTCAACTCGTTCACTCTCCTTAAGCTTTTGAGCGATCTGAACCGCGGGGTGAACGCGCTCGGCAACCCGATCGGCGCCGGTACCGGCTTCACCTTGGGGGCCGCCTTCAACCCGAATACGCAGCGGATGGACGTACAGGTGGGGCGGCTCGAGAAGAAGGTTGCCAACGGCGCCCGCTTCGTGCAGACCCAGCCGATCTACGACATCGCGCGCTTCGAGGAGATGATGGAGCGCACCGCCGGTCTTGGCATCCCCATCCTTCCAGGCGTGCTGCCGCTGGTATCGGGGCGAAACGCCGAGTTTCTGCACAACGAGGTCCCCGGTATCGTCATCCCCGAGGCGATCAGGAAGCGGATGGCCGGCAAGACCGGCGAGGAAGGTGTCGCCGAGGGACTAGCCATAGCCCGTGAATTCATCGAGGCGGCCGGAGCGAAGGCGGGCGGCTTCTACCTGATCCCTCCCTTCGGCAAGTACGAGATCGCGGTGGAACTGGTTAGCTTCATAAAACAGAGAACCCGGAAAGCGGAACACAGAGGACACTGAGTATCACGGAGGGCACAGAGGTGAAATCAGGATTCCGGTTCTCCTCTATGGTGTTCTCTGTGACCTCTGTGCACCTCCGTGACCTCTGTGTTCCGGGGTGTGGTTTTTACTTATTTTGACCTGCATCAATTTCAATTGAGACCAAGGAGCAGATGATGACCGAGATGAAGAAAGACATCCTGGAAAAAGGCGCCATCCTGCAGCGCGACCGTGAAACCTACGCCATCGCACCGCACATCCCCGGGGGCTTCACCGACACCGCCACGTTGAGAAAGATCTGTGACGTGGCCGACAAGTACGGGCTCACGCTTAAGATCACTTCGGCGCAGCGCATCGCCATGTTCGGCGTGAAGGAAGAGGAACTGGACGCGGTCTGGACCGACCTCGCCCAGGAGCCGGGCGCCGCCATCGGCCTGTGCGTCAGGAGCATCAGGATCTGCCCCGGCACCCAGCAGTGCAAGCGCGCCGTGCTCGACTCCGCCTCGCTCGGTCTCAAGCTGGACAAGATCTACCATGCCATGGAGCTCCCCAACAAGATGAAGATGGGTGTCTCCGGCTGCCTGCTTGCCTGCGCCGAGTCCGGCGTTAAGGACATCGGCATCGTCGGCCACAACAAGGGGTGGCGCGTCCTCGTCGGGGGGAACGCTGGTCCCCGCCCGCGCCTGGGCGAGATGCTCGTGGACAACATCCAGACCGAAGAAGAAGTGCTCGAGGTGGTGGCGAAGGTGATCGAGGTCTACAAGAACGATCCGCAGCAGGGACGGCTGGGGAGGCTTATCGAGGAGATCGGCATCGAGGCTTTCCGCGCCCGCATCTTCGGCACGCAGCAGTAGGTCGGGATGAGAGCGGCAACGATGACAAGAAAAGATCTACGCGCGGGAGGGACACGTGGCGCTTATTGAGGACGCGCTCTTCACGCGCATCAAGAACAGGGTAGGCAGGGCGATTTCCGAGTTCGATCTTATCTCGGAAGGGGACCGCGTCGCGGTCGCTGTATCGGGTGGGAAGGACTCCTACGCGATGCTGCACGTGTTGGAGACCCTGCGTCGGCGCGCTCCGGTGCGCTACGAACTGGTCGCCATCAACATCGATTCCGGCTACCGGGGCTACCGCGCCGACATCATAGAGGAACACCTGAAGGAGCACGGCTTCACCTATCACATGGAGAAGACCGAGCACTACGACATCATCTCCGAGAAGCGGCGCCCGAACTCCTCCTACTGTTCGATCTGCGCAAGGCTAAAGCGCGGCACCCTGTACACCCTCGCGCAGCAGATGGGGTGCAACAAGCTCGCGCTCGGGCACCACATGGATGATTTCGTCGAGACGCTGCTTTTAAACCAGTTCTTCGTCGGCTCGCTGAAGGCGATGGCCCCCAGCATGCTGGCGGACAACGGCGTAACCACGGTCATCAGGCCACTGGTCTACGTTCCGGAGAAGGATATTATCCCGTTCTCGCGCAACAACCGTTTTCCCGTGGTTTGCTGCTGCTGTCCCGTCTGCGGGACCGCGGACCTGCAGCGCAAGAGGATGAAGGAACTCCTCTCCACCTTGGAGCGGGACAACCCCTTCGTGAAGAACAGCCTCCTGAAGGCCTTGTCAAACGTCCACCCGCGCCATTTGCTGGACAAAGGGTTGACGAGAAAGCCCTCCTGACGCAGGTCGGTGATGATGTCCTTCACGGTGATGTGCCCGCAGTAGATGACGATTCCCACGGCTCCTATGACCATCGGTTCCATGTGCTACCTCCGCTTCGTGTGATGATACGACGGTAGCAGGTGGTAGCGACAAAAAAAGTCGCAACTATATAAGCAAGGCAAAGCAAGGTGAGGTTCATGTCAGAAAAAAACGTGCAAAAGGTTCGCTTGGCCGTCCAGTGGGGCTTCCTTCTCTTCTCCCTGTACCTGGGAGTAACCTTCTACCGCTTCGTGCTGCACTTCCAAAGCGGCGGCGCCACCCCGTTCGTGGAGCGTCCGAACGGCGTCGAGGCCTTTCTCCCCATCTCCGCTCTGGTGAGCCTGAAGGGGTGGATCGTTTCCGGCACCATCAACGACGTGCACCCCGCTGCGCTCGTGGTCTTTCTGAGCGTGATCGCGATGTCGCTTCTCCTGAAGCGCTCCTTCTGCTCGTGGGTCTGCCCGGTCTCCACCATCACCGAGCTCTGCTGGAAGGCGGGGTTCAAGATCTTTGGGAAAAACTACAAGGTCTGGCTCTGGCTCGACTGGCTGCTGCGCCCCATCAAGTACCTGCTGCTCGCCTTTTTCGTGGTCTCCATCCTGGTGTTCATGGCGCCGGACAGCGTGAGCGACTTCATCGCCGGCGACTACAACAAGATGGCCGACATCAAGATGCTGGACTTCTTCGTGCACCTCTCGGGGACGCCGCTCGTGGTGATCGGCATCCTGCTCGCCCTGTCGTTTCTCTTCAAGAACCCGTTCTGCCGTTTCCTCTGCCCTTACGGCGCGCTTTTGGGACTCGTTTCCCGTCTGTCGCCGGTCAAGGTGCAGCGTAACGAAAGCGCCTGCATCTCCTGCGGCGGCTGCACCAGGGCCTGCCCCTCTTACATCGACGTGATGCACAAGGAGCGGGTCTGCTCCGAGGAGTGCGTCGGCTGCCTGCGCTGCGTGAGCGCCTGCCCGAAACCGGAGGCGCTGCAGCTGAAGGCGAAGAACGGCAAGGTGATCCCGGGGATGGTGTATGCGGCCCTCGTCGTTGCCGTCTTCGTCGGCGGGACCCTGATCGGACGCGCCACCGGCCACTGGCACAGCTCCATCACCAAGAGCGATTACCAGAGGCTCATCGCCGCACCGCCGGTGGAGCACCCGTAGTCCATACTCCCTCCCCCGGAGGGGGAGGGCTGGGGAGGGGGACGCGCCGCGGCCGGGTGCCCCCTTTCCCCCTTCCCGACCTCCCCCCTCCTGGGGGAGAAGTGACGAATGAAACGAAAAGAGGGGACGGTATCGCTACCGTCCCCTCTTGTTATTTTCAGAATGGCGAGGGTGAAAATGGATCGTGCCGTTTCTCCCCTTTTCCCGCCTGATTCTCCCTGCTTACCCTTCTTCTTCCTCGCCGAGGGCGATCTCGCGGTAGGCGCGGTCTTCCTCGAAGCGTTTGGTCTGTGCCTGCTGCTTCTCAAGGTCCGCCTTGCACTTGACGCAGTGGCGGGCGAAGGGGACGATGCGCAGCCTGCCGATCGGGATCTCCTCTTCACACTCCTCGCAGATGCCGTACTCACCTTCTTCGAGGCGAAGTAACGCCTCGTCTATATTACGCAATTTCTCGCGCTCCCGGTCCCCCAGCAAAAGGCCGAGCTCGCGGTCGCGCTCACTGGAAGCCTGGTCGTAGATGTCGCCGCTCGGCTCGTTGATCGGTGCATCAGAGCCGGACTTGACAGTCTTGTTAATCTCTTTAAGCGTCTCCTCTTTCATTTTGAGGAGCATCGCTTTCATTTCTTCTGGTTTTTCTGTCATGTATAAACTATCTCCATTGATTCTTAATACCCTCAAAAAGCGACGCAATCATACAGCAATAGAGGTTCATGTCAAGTTCAAAAGCCTAGTCGATGATCTCCCCTATGAGGTCATAGTCTGAGGAGTCTGTGATCTTCAATCTCACTATGTCGCCGACATTGGCATTGCCTGCGGTGATGTATACCTGGCCGTCCACGTCGGGTGCCTGCCGGGAGGAACGACCCTTCAGAAGCAGTTCGGTTTCCTCGCTGTACCCCTCGACCAGTACGTCCTCCTCGCTGTCGACCAGGGTGCGGTTGTGCTTGAAGGAAACGCGCGCCTGGGTGCGCATCAGCTTCTTGTGACGTTCGCGCTTCACGCGCTCGGAAACCTGGTCCGCCATCTCGGCGGCCGGGGTTCCCTCCTCGCGCGAGTAGCAGAAGACACCGAGGCGGTCGAAGCGGGTCTCTTCCACGAACTGCAGGAGCTTCTTGAAGTCCTCGTTGGTCTCGCCGGGGAACCCGACGATGAGCGAGGTGCGGATGGCGATGTCCGGGATCTCGCGGCGCAGCTTCTTGATCAGGGTGCGGATGTCGTCCTCGCCGCTTCTGCGCTTCATGTTCTTAAGGACCGGATCGGCTATGTGCTGGATCGGGAGGTCCAAGTACTTGCAGACCTTGGGCTCGTTCTTGATGAGCTCGATGAGCGAGTCCCTCACCCCGTCCGGGTAGGCGTACAGGAGCCGGATCCACTTGAGCCCTTCGAGTTTCGCGAGTTCGTGGATCAACTGCTCGAGGCTCGGCTTTTCGGGAAGATCACGGCCGTAGGCGGTGATGTCCTGGGCGATCAGGTTCAGCTCCTTCACCCCTGCCGCCACGAGCGTCTTGGCCTCCGCCATGAGCGTTGCGAAGGGGCGGGAGCGGTGTGCGCCGCGCAGCGAGGGGATGACGCAGTAGGAGCAGTTGTTCGAGCACCCTTCAGCGATCTTCAGGTACGCGGTGTAGTGCGGTGAGGACTGCAGGCGCGGCAGCTCGTCGTTGTAGACGAAGTTCGGGTCGCCGGTGTAGCAGAGCTGGGCGTCGGTCCCCTTCTTCTCCGCGATGATCTCCGCTATGCGCGGGTAATCGCCGGTGCCTATGAAGATGTCCACCTCGGGAAGCTCCTTGGCGAGCTCCTCCTGGTAGCGCTGCGGAAGGCAGCCGGTCACGATCAGGAGCTTGCAGCGCGCGTCGTGCTTTCGGTCCGCCAGGTCGAGGATGGTGTCGATGCTCTCCTGCTTCGCCTCTTTTATGAAGGAGCAGGTGTTCACCACGATGATGTCGGCCTGCATCTCATCGGTGGTGACTTCGTACTCGTCCTTGGAGAGGTAGCCCAGCATCACCTCGGCGTCCACCAAGTTCTTCGGGCAGCCCAGGCTCACCAGGCTCACTTTTTCCTTAATCTTCTGGTTCAAAAAATTCCCCTCTTCTTGATTAGCTTCTGAAGTTGACGAACTGCATGTCGATGTCGAGGTCCTTACCCTTGAGGGTCTTGATGACATCCTGCAGGTCGTCGATGTTCTTGCCGGTGACGCGGAGCTGGTCGTCCTGGATCTGGCTCTGCACCTTGAGCTTGGTCTCCTTGATCACCTGGCCGATCTCTTTCGCCTTCTCCTTGGAGATCCCCACTTGCAGGGTGATGATCTGGCGCACCATGCCTCCGGAGGCCTGCTCGACCTTGCCGTACTGCAGCGCCTTGGGCGAGATGTTGCGCTTCACGAACTTGGATTGCAGGATGTCGATGACCGCCTTCAGCTTGAAGTCGTCCTCGGAAAGGACCTTGATGCTTTCCTTCTCCAGGGTCACCTCGCTCTTGCTCCCCTTGAAGTCGTAGCGCTGGCTGATCTCCTTCACGGTCTGGTTGATGGCGTTGTCGACTTCCTGCATGTCGACCTTGGAAACGATGTCGAATGACGGCATAGAACCCCCTATTAAATTCAAGCTGCTGCTATCTGTTCTTGATGACCTGCACCCCCGAAGGGATCTTGAAGCTGAACTTGCCGCTGGAGATGCCGCGGTTCGTCCTCACGTTGCTGAAGTCCATCCTGGTCGTGTTCCCGATCTGGTCAATCACCGTGGAGGAGACCACCGGGAAGGGTGTGGAGGGCTTCCCCTTGGCTATGAAGCTTTCGACCGCATCGCCGGAGATGGTGAGCTGCAGCTTCGCCATGGCGGCGCTCTTCTTGTGCGGGGTGAGCTCCAACTGGTAGTTGCCGTTTTTGTCCTTCGCGTTATCGGCGAAGGCGATGGCGAAGTCCTTGGAGACCTGACCGAGACCGGTCAGGTAGTTCATGGCGATGCCGTTGCCCGCCTCGAACATCTGCGCGAGGTCCATCACCATGACCTGCTTCTGGTCCGGGATGTAGTACCAGACCGTCTTGCCGTTGGAAACGATCTGCTGCTTCGGTTTGGTGTAGTTGAAGCGGAACATGGAGTCCTTGCCCCCACCCTTCTTGATGAAGAGCTCGCCCCCCCCTTTTTCGTCGCGCCTGAGCGCTTTGACGTGGCTTTTCTGGCTGAAGTCCGCCTGCAGGTCGTTCAGGGAGGCGTACCCCTGCTCCAGGGTGCGCACCACCTGGGAGAGCTCGGCGCAGAAGGCGGAACTGACGGAAAGGGCGATCAGGGCGACACACAGGACGACGGTTCTGGCAAGTTTCATGTTCGACCTCTGAAAATTAGTGAAGGTCTCGGGCGTGAGCTCGGGACCCTCTTGGTGCCGCATAAGCGGCGGTTTGACCGGGCATTCTGACATACAACCGGATATCGTGCAACTGTTTCATTGACCTAGGGAGGTGAGCATGGCGCCCAGCGACGTGGGGGAGGGCATGAGGACGATGCTCCCCCCGCAGCGCGTGTCGGAAACGTCGAAGACCGTGTCGATCATGACCACTTTTTCCCCGTCGGCGCCGGGCTCCATGGCGCGTTCAAGGATCTCCCGGCCGTTTCCGGAGCAAAGTGCTGGGACCGAGGGGAGCAGGGTCATCTTGAGCGAGTTCCCCAGGGCGTTCAGGCAGGCCGAGGCGAGGATGTTGCCGACCTCCATGAGGGTGGCCCTTTCCATCTCGGAAAGCGGCTCCCCCGCCTTCGGGACCGCCCCGAGGAGGAGTTCGAGAATCCTGTTGGCGTTCTCCTCGAGAAGGAGGATGAGGATGCTGCCGCGCACGTTGCCGAGGATCTGCAGCTGCAGCACGGTCGCCTCGCGCGACTCCATCAAGCCGCTCATCCCGGGGCCGTCGAGCACCTGCAGGCGCGGCACCTGGATGTGCACCCCTTTACCCATGAGCTGCGACAGGGCGACCGCGGCGTGCTCCATGCCGAGGCTGCACACCTTGGTAAGCGTCTTCAGTTCGGCTTCGTATTCTGCCTGGTCAGCCATGTCAGCCTCCGGAGGTTCCCGCGCTGAAGCGGGTAACCGCGATGCGTCCTAAAGGAGTTCGGAAATGTCGAGGATGGTGACGATCTCGCCGTCGCCGAGCGTCGCCCCGCCGGCCAGCCCCGCCATCCCGTCGAGCGGTCTTCCCAGCCGCTTTACGAACAGTTCGTGCTGCCCCAGGAGGCGGTCCACCACCATCCCTACCCGGCGCCCCTTGGCCTCGGTGACGAAGAGCGGGAGGATCCCGTCGGGGAAACGCCCCAGGGGGAGCCCCAGCACCCGGTTCAGGGATAAAAGCGGGATCGACTCGTCGTCGAGCTGGAACATCTGCCTTCTCCCCACCGTCTCGATCTGGCGGCGGGAGAGCTCTACGGTGCGCTGCACCGCGTTCACCGGGATGGCGGTCTTGATCTGGCCGCACTGCACCAAAAGCGCGTGGATGATGGCGATGGTGAGCGGCAGCTTGAGCGTGATGGTGGTGCCCTGTCCCGGCTCGGACTCGATACCGAGGGTCCCCCCAAGTTTCGCGATGGCTGCGTTCACCGCGTCCATGCCGACGCCGCGCCCTGAGATGTCGGTCACCTCTTTGGCGGTGGAGAAGCCGGGGATGCAGGAGAGCATGAGCGCCTGGCGGGGGGAGAGGAGCTCCCCCTCCTCGGGGGTGATGAGCCCCTTGCGCACCGCGGCAGCGATCATCGCCTGCGGCTCCATGCCGCGCCCGTCGTCGCGCACCGTGATGTGGATCCGGTCCCGGTCCCGCGACACCGACAGCTTAACGCGCCCGCGTGCCGGCTTCCCGGCCCGCTCCCGTTCCTTCCCGTCCTCGATGCCGTGGTCCACGGCGTTTCTGAGGATGTGGTTCAGGGGATCGACGAGCTGCTCCAGGACGCCGCGGTCCAGGCCGATCTCGCGCCCGGTGAGCTCGAAGTTGATCTCCTTGCCGCTTTTCTTGGCGACGGCGCGCACCGAACGCTGGAAGCGGTCGCTGATCGCCTCGAAAGGCATCAGGCGCACCTTCATCACCTCGTCGTGCAGGGCGCGCAACAGCTTCGAGGTTTCCGATACCGCGTCGTCCAGGGCGGGGGACGCGAGCTCCCGGCCGATACTCAAAAGGCGCTGCTTGTTGGTGACCAGCTCGCCGGTCAGGTTGATCAGGTGGTCGAGGAGCTCGGTTTTCACCCGCACCGTGCCCCCCAGCTCGGGCGTGCTCTCCTTCGCACGTTCCGCTTCCGCGGCGGGGGCGGGCTCGGAGACCTGCGCGGGTTCGACAGCCGCAGGGGAGGCCTTGGGCGCTTCGTCCGGCTTTTTCGCCTTACTCGCCGGGGCGGCGACGAAGGCCGCGAGCCGCACGGCGTAGCCGTCGGTCGGAAGGCTCGAGGGACGCTCGTCCTCCACGTCCTTCAAAAGCGCGTCGATCAGGTCCACCCCTTCGAGCAAGAGGTCGGCCACCCCGGCTCCGAAGGGGAGTGCGCCGTCACGCACCCGCGCCATCATGTCTTCCATGCTGTGGGCCACCACGACCACGTCGCCGTACTCCATCGAGGCCGCCATCCCCTTCAGGGAGTGCGCGCCGCGAAACAGCGCGTCGATGGCGCTTCGCTCGGCCGGGGACTGCTCGAGCGCCACCACCTGCTCCGCGATGGTTCTCAAGTACTCCCGCGATTCCGAGAGGAAGAGGGCTTTGTACTGCGACATGTCCATCGGTTACCCCTGGACCACTTCCCGGAGCACCCGGGTCACGAGCTCCGGGTTGAACGGTTTGAGGATGAAGGCCTTGGCGCCCGCCTCGGTGGCGGCGGTGGTGAGGGCCTCCTGGCCTATGGCGGAGCACATCACCACGCGGGCGGCGGCGTCGTACGCCATGATCTCCTGAAGCGCCTCGATGCCCCCCTTGTTCGGCATGACGATGTCCAGGGTGACCAGGTCCGGGAGGGATTCGCGGTACTTGGCCACCGCCTCATCGCCGTCGGACGCCTCGGCGGTTATCTCGTAACCCTCTTCGGTGAGGATGTCACGCAGCATTTTCCTCATGAACAGGGAGTCGTCTACTATCATGACCTTGATGGCCATCAGTTACCTCCTGAGGCGGGCTTGGGGGCGGCCGCGCGCAGATCCTCCTCCAGGGAGGAGAGAAGCGTCTCGAGTCTCACCAGGCGCAGGTTTCCCTGCGTGGTCTCAAGGAGCGCCTCGATAAGGGGATCGTCGGAGCGGGTCGCCCCGATGATCCCCTGCGCGTCGATGATGGAACCGACGGCGTCGACCTTCAGGGCGAGGTGGGCGCGCTTCGTGTCGATCACGAGGAGCCTGCCGGGAAGGGGGCGGCTTCCCGCTCCCAGGTACTGTGCGAAGTCGAGGAGGGCGGTCAGGTTGCCGTGAAAGTTTATGAGTCCCAGGTAGTAGGGAGGGGCGCCGGCAAAGGGGTAGCTTTGCTGCGGCTCCATGACCTCGCAGACCTCGGTCAGGTTCAAGGCGAAGAGCTCCCGCCCCACGCTGAAAACGAGCAGGCGCTCCGCAGTCACGCCTCGGGCTCCGGCGCGGTCCCCGGGTCGACCTGGAAGCGCTCCACCGAGTGGAGCAGCTCGTCGGCCAGCTTCGCGAGTTCCTGGGTCTGGTACACCATTTCCTGCATCGCGGCGTGCTGCTCTTCGGTGGCAGCGGAGACCTCCTCGGTGGAGGCGGCGTTGTCCTCGGCCACCTTGGCGATCTCGTCGACCATGGTCACCATCTTGGCGGCACCTGTGGTCTGCATCTGCGAGAGATCGGCGATCGAGTTCGCCTTCCTCTCGGTATCCACGACGGTGGCGAGGATTTCCCTGAAGGCCTCGGCGGTGGTGTCCAGGTTCTTCTTGCCGCCGATGATGCCGCGCGAGCTGTCGGTGATGGTCTCCTGCACCCTGCGGCTTTCCACCTTGACGATGTCGATCAGCTCGACGATCTCGGTGGCGCTCTTCGCACTCCCGTCGGCGAGCTTTCTCACCTCCTCGGCCACCACGCCGAACCCCTTGCCGGACTCGCCGGCGCGGGCCGCCTCGATCGAGGCGTTCAGGGCGAGGAGGTTCGTCTGGCGCGCCATCTCGACGATGAAGTCGGCGATCTTGCCGACCTGCTGCAGTTTCCCGTTCAGGTCCATGAACTGCATCGAGATGAGTTCGACCGAGTCGAAGAAGCTCTTCATCCGCTCCACCGAGTCGGTGGCGAGCTCGCCCCCTTTCTGCGCGGTCTGGCTCGTCTCGCGCGCCGCCTTCGCGGTCTCCTTGGCGCGCCGTGCCACGAGGTCGATGGAGATCGCCATCTCGTGGATCACCTTGGCCCCCTTGGTCAGCATCTCGGCCTGGTTCTCCGCGCCGCCGGAGATGGTCTCGATGGCCTGGGCCACCTCCTCGGTGGAGGCGTTTATCTGCAGTGCGGTGGAGGAGAGGGTGCGCGCCGAATCGGAGACCCGCTCCGAGGTGTCGCGGATCTGGCGCACCAGGGCCCTCAGGCTCTCCAGCATGGTGTTGATGGACTGCGCCATGGAGTGGGTCTCATCCGGGAACCTGGGCTCTGGGAAGTCGACGTCGCTCGAGAGGTCCCCCCGGCTGATCGATTCGGTCGCGCCGGTCAGGATCGAGATGTTCTTGGTGAAGCTCTTGGAGAAGAAGGAGCCGAGGATGAGCCCGATGGTGAGCGCCACGACGTAGGAGATGACGCTGGTCATCTCGGGGGAGTATTCCAAAAGCTTCACACCGGACGGTACGAAGACCACGGCGGCGACGACGGCCAGAAAGCCTAGGATGAACTTGTAGCCGATTTGGATGTACATGAAGCGAGCTCCTTTTTGCTGCAAGAATCGGTGCGCTACACGGCCCGGTAGATCCGTTCCACCGGGCAGACGGTCCTGAACCGCCTGCGGGCCGTGCCGAAGAGGGTCTCGGACTTGCCGAGCACGAGGTAACCGTCGGGGGCGAGGGCGTCGGCGAAGGCGTTCAGGATGGTTTCCTGCCGCTCCCTCTCGAAATAGATGAGGACGTTGCGGCAAAGGATCAGGTCACACGGCTCCCACTCCCTCTGGTGGTTCAGGTCGGCCTGCGAGAAGGCGACCATGCCGGAGAGCTCGGGGCGCAGGCGAAAGCGTGCCCCCTCCGGCTCGAACCAGCGCTCCAGCTGGCCCGGGGCGAGCTCGCCCAGCCGGTCCGGGTGGTAGATCGCCTCGCGCGCCTGCTCGAGTGTCGTGGCATCGACGTCCACGCCGCGGATCTCGACTTTCCCGGCGTACTCGGCGAAGCGCTCCTTCAGGATCATCGCCAGGGTATAGGGCTCCTCGCCCCCCGCGCACCCGATGCTCATGAGCCTCAGCCGCTCGCGGGAGGCCAGGAGCTCGGGCAGTACCATGGTGGCGAGCTTCTCGAAGACGGAGGGGTTTCTGAAGAAGTGGGAGACGTGGATGGTGAGAACGCGCAGCAGGTGGTCCTGCTCCGCGGTGCTTTGGCCCAGGAGCTCGCCGTACGCCTCCGGGGAGGGGGACTGGGTGGCGCGCACCCGGATGTGGATGCGCCTCTTGACGCATTTGTCCTTGTACCCCTCCAGGGTGAACCCGGAGCGTGTCTTCAGGATGCGCCCGATGACCTCGAAGGTTTCCGGGGCGATATCCGGCTCGGCGCCGCCGCTTAAGCCGTCAAGCATCTGCCGCGCCGCGGGCGTTTGTCGCCGCTACCGTGCCTGGTGCAACCGAGGTCATGAAAAGCCCCTGTGAGCTTGGTGATTGGAGATGCCGTTCAAACAGCAAATCAGATAGCACAACTGCGGCTCAAAAGTCAATGAGGACGTCTACTTGCATGAAAAAAGCCCCGCCTTGTCCGGACGGGGCTTTTTGTCCTTCACGTGTGAAGGGGTGACTCTAGGATGCGAGGTAGGCGGCGATGTTCTCGGTGAGGGTGCGGTAGATCTTGCGGCACTCCTCCTCGTCGCGCTCAAGGAGCGTCACGCGGAAGCCCAGAAGCTCGGTGTTGAAGGAGGAGAGCGGCACCACGCAGATCCCGGTGTGGGCGAGGATGTAGTAGACGAAGCGCTTGTCCGGGGCCACTCCGGGCTGGTTCACGATCCCCTCCACTAGGGCGCGGACCTCGGGGTTCGCGATGGGGAGGCTCTGGGTGTCGTTCAGCACCCCCTTCTTGAAGGGGACCGCCATGTAGAACGCGCCGTTCGTCCGGTTCACCGAGAGCTCGGGCACCTTCGCGAGCGCCTCGTACATGATGTTGCTCATCTTCTCGTAGCGGGTGATGCGCTCCTTCAGGTAGTTGTGGTACTCCGGGTGCTTCATCACGGCGGGGAGGCAGCGCTGCGGCAGCGTCGTGGAGCAGACCTCGTTCATCTTGGTGGAGAGGATCGAGTTGACGAACTTCTTGAAGCGCGGGTCGCGCTCGCCGTTGTAGACCTCGATCCAGCCGCAGCGCGATCCGGGCCACGGCAGCTCCTTGGAGATCCCCTTCATGGCGATGGCCGGGACCTCGCCGATCACGTCCGAGATGGGAACGGTGTGCTCGCCGTTGTAGACGATGTTGCCGTACACCTCGTCCGCGATAAGGAACAGGTCGTACTTCTTGGCGATCGCCACGATCTGCTTGAGCACCTCGGGGGGGTACACCATCCCGGTCGGGTTGTCCGGGTTGATGAGCATGATGCCCGAGATCTGCGGGTTGTACTTCACGTGGCACTCGAGGTCCTCCATGTCGGGGTACCAGTTGTCCTCGGGTTTCAGGCGGTAGCAGACCGGGACGGCGTTCGCGTGGGCCGCCTCGCCGATGGAGTGGGTCGTGTAGGTGGGGGAGGGCATGAGCACGCGGCTCTCCGCCCTCAAGTTCCCGTACACCTTGGCGATGGCGTCGCCGAGACCGTTGAAGAAGATGATGTCGTCCGGGGTGATCTGCGCGCCGCCGCGGCTGTTGGTGATGCTGCAGATGAACTCGCGGGTCTCGAGGACGCCGCGCGTCGGGCAGTAGGCGTAGCTGTCGTCGTTCATCGCCTCTGCCGCCACGATCTCCTTCATCCAGAGCGGGATCTTCTCACCCTTGACGATGGGGTCACCGATGTTCTCCCAGTTGATCTTCACGCCGAAGCGCTGCACCTTCTCGGCCACGGTGACGATGTTTCGGATTTCGTAGGTAAGTTCTCCCGCGCCGGGAGTAACTATTTCGTTGCGCATCTCTTTCCCCCTGATGGTATGTATGCAGCCGTTGTTCGTGCGGATTTTGTATAAAAAAAGGCCGTGGGGGTCCCCCACGGCCTTTAGTAGAAATCTTTTGTTTTCTAATCAGCAGTGGCGGCTCTGGAAGTTTCTGGCCGCTGCTGCTGCGTGGACGATGCCACGTGATGTAACGCTGTTAGTATACATGACGCCTCTGATATCATGCGAAAATGTCAAAGTCAACGTTTTTTCTTTCTACCGGGCAAGTTCAGTCGCCACGGTGAGCCTGCCGTCCGGGTCGCGCCAGCGCATCCAGCCTGCCGGGCTCTCAAGCCGCGCCCAGGCGTCCTCCACCTCGAGGATGCGCACGCGCTGGTCGCGGGCGACGGCTCCCGCCGCGCTCCCCGCAGCACCCGGGGCGCTTTTCACCTGGTACCACTCCTTCTTCATGCCGGGGAGCACGCGTACGCTACGTCCCGGCAGGAACTCGCGCCAGGCGAGGTAGCGCCAGCTCCGGTCGTCCTGCACCCACCCCTGGCGCCCCGCATCGTCCAGGGCGACCCGGGACCAGCCGCGCCGCCTCTCGTACACCGCGACGAGCGCACTGTCAGCTGCTCCGCTAAGGTGGGGCAGGGAAAAGGGGGGCAGCTCGGTGAGCCGCTCCACGCCCGGCTCGCGGTAGAGCGGGACCGTTCCCGGCTCACGCCCCGGGGCGTCCTGCACCATGAGGACACCGCTGCCGCTGTAGGGGCGCGGCGCCGGCGGGGCGCCCGCCGCGGCACCGGCGGTAAGGGCCAGAAGCAAGGCTCCCAGCAAAAGGTGTCTCACATCTCCACCAGGGCGAACTCGTTGCCGTCCGGGTCGGCGACAACCGCCATTTTGCCCCACTGGCTCTTCTCCAGGGGCTCGGTGAAGCGCACCCCTTCGCGCACGAGCTTCGCGTAGAGTTCCTCGAGCCCCTTCACGGTCAAGGTGATGCCGGTGTGGCGTCCGACGAGCTTTATCGCCGCGTCGTGCATGGCGAGCGAGACGCCGAGCGCGGTACCCTCGCCGGGGAGGAACTCCATCATGTACTCGGTCTCCTGACCGGCGGGGAGCCCCAACTGCTCGCGATAAAAGCGGCGTGCGGCCTTGATGTCCTTGACAAATACAACAACATTCTTAATTTTCTCTACCATGGAAACCACCTTGAATGGTATGTTGTGACAGCGTTTTAACTACATAGCAGAGTGAGCGGGCGCTGGCAAGGTTAATCGGCCGCCGACTTTTCGTCCGCGGGAGGGATACGTGACGCAGCATTTCAAGCCCAGGGAGGTCTACGTCGCCTCCTCGTACATGGCCCCGGTGGGGCGCTACAACGGTCGCGAGCGCGAGGCGCTCACCTTCCTGCAGATGGCGGAAAAGGCGGGCGAGGTCTTCGCCGGGAGCCGCATCCGTCGCAGCGACGTCGGCGCG
Source organism: Geomonas ferrireducens (assembly GCF_004917065.1). Taxonomy (NCBI): domain Bacteria; kingdom Pseudomonadati; phylum Thermodesulfobacteriota; class Desulfuromonadia; order Geobacterales; family Geobacteraceae; genus Geomonas; species Geomonas ferrireducens. The sequence goes on along the minus strand of NZ_SSYA01000001.1, from coordinate 440,657 downwards.
GTCGTGGTCGGCTGCCAGAACCCGGTCGCCTTCTCCGGGGTGGACAACACCGCGGCCAAAATCGCCGGGGTGCTCGGCATCTCCGGGGCGAAGTCGGTGCTGATCGACACCGCCTCTTCGTCGGGAGCCTCGGCGCTCGAGTACGCCTACCTGCAGATCGCCTCGGGGCGCTGCGACCACGTCCTCGCTATCGGGATCCAGAAGATGAGCGACGTCCCCACCGGGCAGGCGACCCGCATCGTGGCCGGGGTCATCGACCGCGACGAGGCTGAGTTCGGCCTCTCCATGCCCGCCTGCGGCGCCCTGGTCGCGCGCTCCCTCATCGAGCGGCTGAAGCTCTCCACCGAGGAGTGGACCGCCTTCTCGGCGCTTTTAACGCAAAGGGCGCATCGCTTCGCCGCGAAGAACCCGGAAGCGCACCTGAACTTCGAGATCCCGCTCGAGGATTACTACCGCCAGATCGTCACCGGGAAGAACTACCGCTACTGGTGGCCGCTTCGCTACCACGACTTCTGCCCCATGTCCGACGGGGTCGCCGCGGTCCTTTTGTCGGCCACGCCGCACGAGGTGATCGTCTCCGGCGTCGGGAGCGCCACCGACATCCCCACCATCGCGGACCGCCCCTACTTCCACAGCTTCCCCGCCTCGGTGCGCGCAGCTGCCGAGGCGTACGCCATGGCCGGGATAAGAAAGATCACCGACTTTGCCGGCAAGATCCACGTCAACATGCACGACCCCTTCAACGGCTTCGGCCCGATCAACATGGTCGACCTAGGCTTCGTGCACCGGCGCCGCATCCTTGACGGGCTACTGGACGACGAGCTCACCGGGGAAAATGGGGCTTTCCCCACCAACGTGACGGGAGGGCTCAAGGGGCGCGGCCATCCGCTCGGCGCCACCGGGATGATCCAGATCGTCGAGAACCACCGACTCATCACGCAGGGGCGCTTCCAGGCGGGGCTCGCCCACTCCATCGGCGGCCCGATCAACAACAACGTGGTGACCCTTTTGGAGAAGACCTCGCACTACCGGCAGCGCCCCCGTCCCGAGCTCGCCCCGTGGGGGCTTCCTCCCCTCGGGCGCATGAAGCCCAAGAACCTCACCGTGAACGAGCTCGTTAACGGCACCCCGGTAGCCGCGCGCTTCGTTGCCGCCACCACCCGCTTCAATTTCAAAAACGGCGAGCCGGAGGGGATCATCATCATCGTCTCCTGTTTCGCGGAAGGGAAGCGCTACTCCTTCCTCTTCGGTGTCGCAGGCGAGCACTACGCGGAGATCGTGCAACTGAAGACCGGTGATCCGGTGAGCCTCGAGCGCGCCGGGGAGGAGATCCTCGTGAACCGGATCCCGGTGCGCAAGTTCTACCGGCGCACCATGGATGGGGTGCTGGAGCTTGCCGGCAGCGGATGGAAGAAACTCACCGGCAACGGCTAGAGGGTTTGCCTTGACAGGGCGTGCCGGATCGGTATATTAGCCGCCGGTCCGGGGCTCCCCGGGCAAGCAAGCAGTGAAGGAGCAGGAAGGATGACCATGCTGTTCAAGATCCTGGGCGTGATCTTCGCCCTTTTTGTCGTTTTGTTCGTCGCCATCGTGATCGAGGAGTCTTTCCTCGGGGGACGCCGCAGGAGGCGGCTCGAGCGCAAGGCGCGCGCCGAGGCCGAGGCCAGTGGCGAGAGGGGGTAGGAGCCGGCGGCCGGCGGGGAAGGGGGCTTCATGGATGGCGCGGTGAAGGTCGTCGCGATCGTTGGGAGCTACGTGAGGGGGGGCGTCATCGACCAGGTGGTGGACGAGGTGCTCGCCGGGGCGGTCGCTGCGGGGGGGAGCGCAGAGAAGCTCTACCTCCTCGACACCCACGTGGAATTCTGCACCAACTGCCGCCTCTGCACCCAAGAGCCCGGGATGGCGCGCGGCATCTGCCCGATAGCCGACGAGATGTCCCGGGTGCTCGACCTGGTGGAGGGGTGCCAGGCGTTAGTCCTTGCCTCCCCCACCAATTTCGGCTCGGTGACCGCCGTTACGAAGCGCTTCGTGGAGCGGCTCGTCTGCTACGCCTACTGGCCCTGGGGGACGCCGGCCCCGAAGACACGCTCGCAGGAAAGGCCGCGGCGCGCCGTTCTCGTCGCCTCCAGTGCGGCCCCCGCCTTCATGGCGCGCCTTTTCACCCCGGTGCTGAAGACGCTCAGGCAAAGCGCGGATCTTTTGGGGGCTCGTTGCGTGGGGACTGTTTTCGTCGGTTTCGCGGCGCGGCAGGAGCGCCAGGGGGCGGGGAAGCGCGCCCTCATAAGGGCGCGTCTTCTGGGCGAGAAGCTGGTGCGGGAGCGGTAGCGGGCGCTAGCTGCGGGGTGAGGAGGTCGTGAAGCCGTCCTCGCGCCCCCAGATGCGGCGCGCACGCCTTGCCGGTACGCGGACCGGCGCCGTGGCGTGTCCCATGGTGAGCAGGTGCGGCAGGGCGGCGGCTGCGGCCAGGAGTGCCACCGGGGCGGCGGTCGTTCCCGCCTCCGCAAAGCTCTTTAAAATGGTGATCGTTTCGTGCGTCATGCTCCCTCCGTGGTTCCAAAGCTGCATCGGGATCGGGACAAGCAAGAGGCGTTCCCCTGCCGTAACTGACAGGTATCACTTGGTTGCGCCTTCCGGCCGCCCCGCTTTTGACGGAGGTTTTTTTGACTTTCGCCCCTTTTGTGACGGTAATTTGACGCGGGACGGGCTTCCCTCCCTCATGAGTATCTCGTTGATTTTTTCTCGACAACTTTAGTATATTGACCCGGATAGCCCAAAGCCAAAGGAAGGACTTATGGTACGAAGAATACTGACCTATCCGGACCCGGAGCTGAAGCAGCGCTCCCTGCCGGTCACCGTGATCACCGACAAGACCCGCGAGCTCGTGCGCGACATGGCCGAGACCATGTACGACGCCCCGGGCGTGGGGCTCGCCGCGCCGCAGATCGGCGTGCACCAGCGCATCGTCGTCATAGACGTCTCGGGCAAGGACGAAAAGCCCGAGCTGATCGTCGCCATCAACCCCGAGATCATCCACGCCGAGGGTGAGGCGTTCGAGGAGGAGGGGTGCCTCTCGGTGCCGAAGTTCTCCGCCAACGTGCGCCGCCATGCCCGCGTCGTGGTGAAGATGCTCAACCTGGAGGGGGAGGAAGTGGTGATCCGCGCCGATGATCTCCTCGCCATCGCCTTCCAGCACGAGATCGACCACCTGGACGGCGTCCTCTTCATAGACCACCTCTCCCCGCTCAAGAAGGGGATCTTCAGGAAGCGCTACCAGCGCGCCCTGGAGGAAGCAAAGGAGCAGCATTGATGACCGGTTTGCGCATCATCTTCATGGGAACCCCCGAATTCGCCTGCCCGACCCTGCGCACCCTCATCGACCGCGGTGAGAACGTGGTGGCTGTGGTCACCCAGCCGGACCGTCCTAAGGGGCGCGGCCAGCAGACCCTCCCCCCTCCGGTGAAGGTGTTAGCCGAGGAGCACGGCATCAAGGTCCTGCAGCCGGTGAAGGTGCGCCTTCCCGAGTCGATCGAAGAGATCCGCGCCCTCGAGCCTGACCTCATCGTGGTGATCGCGTTTGGGCAGATCCTTCCGAAGGCGCTCCTCGACATCCCGAAATACGGCTGCATCAACGTGCACGCCTCGCTTCTGCCGCGCTACCGCGGCGCCGCGCCGCTTAACTGGTGCATCATAAACGGCGAGAGCGAGACCGGTGTCACCACCATGATGATGGACGTGGGGCTCGACACGGGCGACATGCTCCTGAAAAGCGCCACCCCCATCGACCCGGACGAGGACACCCAGAGCCTGCACGACCGGATGTCCAAGCTCGGCGCGGAGCTTTTGGCCGAGACCCTGGACCGCCTGGTCGCGGGCGAACTCGTTCCGGAGAAGCAGGACGACTCCCTCACCTGCTACGCCCCGATCATGAAAAAAGAGGACGGGCTGATCGACTGGCAGAAAAGCGCCCGCGACATCAAGAACCAGGTGCGCGGCATGACGCCGTGGCCCGGCGCGTTCAGCTACCTGGACGACAAGCTCCTCAAGGTGTACAAGGTGCAGACCGCGGCCGGAACCGGCGTTCCCGGCACCGTGCTCGCCGCCTCGCGCGACGGTATCGAGGTGGCCTGCGGCGAGGGAAGCCTCCTGATCAGCGAGCTGCAGCTCGAGGGGAAAAAGAGGATGGCCGCCGGCGACTTCCTGGCCGGCTACAAGGTGCAGCCCGGCCTTGCCCTAGGTAGAAAGGATGCCGCCGTTGGCGTCTAAAGGAACCTATCAGAAGCCGCCCCAGAAGCGGCTCTTCGTCGCCCTCATGGGAGTGACGTGCCTGCTCGTGGTGGGACTCATCTACCTCGGGTGGTACATCCCCACCATGGGGCTTGCCAACATCCATCCGGATCTCCCCCGTATCGTCGGCATGGTGTTCGCCGTCCTCTCCGGTATCGCGGTGCTCGGTACGGCGCTTCTCGTGCTCACCACCGCGTTCGGCAAGGACATCCTCGGCACGAAGTTCATGCGCGGCGTGGTGATCAAGTTCCTCCTCCCGCTCATCGAGCAGATGGGGAAGCTCTGCGGCATCTCCAAGGACACCATAAGGCAGTCCTTCGTGGCGATGAACAACTCGCTGGTCATCTCGCAGCGCCTCAAGGTGAAGCCGGACCGGATCCTCATCCTGCTGCCGCATTGCCTGCAGCTTGCCGAGTGCGAGATCAAGGTGACCGGCGAGATCAACAAGTGCATGCGCTGCGGCCGCTGCGACATCATGGGGCTTGCCGACCTGGCGCAGCGCTACCAGGTGGATATCTCGGTGGCGACCGGCGGCACGCTCGCACGCAAGGTGATCATCGAGAAGCGCCCGAAGTTAGTACTCGCCGTCGCCTGCGAGCGCGACCTCACCTCCGGCATCAAGGACTGCTACCCCCTTCCCGTGATCGGGGTGCTGAACGACCGCCCCTTCGGACCTTGCTTCAACACCCGCGTCGACGTCGAAAAGATCGACGCCGCGCTCCGCTCCGTGCTGGCCTAGCCCCATGTCGACCCGCAAGACAACATCAAGCCGTTTTGCGCCGCTACGTGTAGCGGCGCTTTGCTTTACGCTCATGATGCTCGCCGCCGCCTGCGCGACCGCCTCGGAAATCACCGGCTACCGCGTGATGCGCGAAGCGGTCACCGACCGCGCCGGGCGTGCGCTCTGGGCCGTTCGGGGCTTCAAGAAGGACGGCATGGAGCACCGGCTCGCGGTCGATGCGGAGAGCTTCGCAAGCTACGACCTTCCGGCCGCCCAGCTTTTTCCCGTCAAGGACGCCCCGGCCGACTCCTTTCGGCGCACGCGGCTTGGCCGGACGGTGTACCGTTACACCGCTCCCCCCTACCGGCTGCAAAACGGCGGCGCCACGCGCGCCGAGAGCGGCGCGGACGGCCTGTTTCTCACCGTCGACCTTTGCCCCTCGAAGCGTCCCTTCGAGCGCGAGCTTTTCGAGGCGGCGGAGGCGCTTGGGAAGGGGGCACCGGTCCCGGTCCCGGTCGCGGTCATGGTCTCGGGGCTGTGGCTTGCAAGCCACCCGGAAGAGGTCGCCTACCTGAAAGGGGAGGTCGCGGCGGGGCGGCTCGCCGTCACCTGGGTGAACCATTCCTGGCACCACCACTACGACGCCAAGGCGCCGCTGGCCGAAAACTTCCTCCTTGCCCCCGGCACGGACCTGACCGCCGAGGTGCTTCACGTTGAGGAACTCCTCCTCGCCCGGGATCTCGTCCCGTCCCCCTTCTTCCGTTTTCCCGGCCTCGTTTCGGACCGCGCCGTCATGGAGCGCCTGGGCGAGCTCTCCCTGGTGCCGATAGGTGCCGACGCCTGGCTCGCCAAGGGTGAGGAGCCGCGCCGCGGCAGCTTCGTCCTCGTGCACGGCAACGGCAACGAGCCGAAGGGGATCAGGCTCGCGCTGCCGCTTTTGAGGGAGAAAAAGCCGCGCCTGCTCCCCCTTGCCGAGGCCTTCGCCCGCTGAAATCCCGCTCTTTTCCCCTTTACGCCGCGCGGCGCGTGCCGCGTACCACCGGCTGCCGGCCGCGTGCCGCAGCATTTTGCCGAGGTGCGTCATGAAGCCTTTCTTTCTCGTCATCCTCACCCTCGTGGCGACTTTCGCCGTCACCGTCCCCGGGCACGCCGGGGCGGCCGAGCGACACGTCGTTGCCCTCTCTTATGCCCCTGTTCTGAACACCCCCGACTTCGCAGGTAGCTTCGGCGGTACTGCCCGTCTCGACCCCTGCCGCGGCGTGCGTCCCGTCGAGTTCATCGCCCTGCCGGGAACCCTCTTCACCGTGCACGGCGAGCTTACGCGCTCCGGTGTGAAAGTCCTGCGCGTCACCACCAACGACTACCCGTACCCCTCGAAGACCGGGCTCTTCGTGGACGAGCGCTTCGTGAAGCAGGCGAGCTGTCCCGTCACGGAGCGCAGCCGCCGTCTTCCGGCGCTGGAAGAGATCCAGAAACGGCTCCTCTCCGCGATGGGGAAGCCGTACGTCTGGGGCGGCAACGTGAAGGACGGCGTGCCGCTTTTAAGGAAGTATTACCCGCAGGGGGACCCGCTCTCCGGGGTGGACTGCTCGGGGCTTTTGTACGAGGCGACCGACGGCTTCACGCCGCGCAACACCTCGACGCTCACCTCCTACGGCAATGCGGTTGCGGTGGCGGGGCTTTCCGCTGAGGCGATCGCGAGAAAGCTCGAACCGCTCGACCTTTTGGTGTGGAAGGGGCACGTGATGATCGTGCTCGATGAAGATTCGGTGATCGAGAGCAGGATGGGGTGCGGCGGGAAGCAAAGCGGCGTCATGATGACGCCGAAGCTGGAACTCTTGAAGGGGATCATGAAGACGCGCAGGCCCGCGGACCGTTTCCCGGAGGGAAGCGCGGGCGACCGGGCCTTCGTGGTGCGCCGGTGGTTTCCCCGCGTGGGTGGGGGCGCTTAGGCGTGGGCGCTCTTGAGGCTTAAAGAGACGCCCTTTCTGGTGAGAAGCGGGATCTCCCCCTGCAGATCCTCGGAGGTGGGAAGGGAGCCTTCCGGCACCACGGTGAGGAAGACCTCCACGACCGCCGGATCGAGCGCCTCGCCGCTCATGGCGGCTACCATCTCGCGCGCCTTGGCGAGGGGGTAGCGCTTGCGGTAGGAACGGTCCATGGTGAGGGCGTCGTAGACGTCGGCGACCGAGACGATGCGCGCCTCGAGCGGAATCGCCTCGCCGGCGAGCCCCAGGGGGTAGCCGGTGCCGTCGTATTTCTCGTGGTGGTGGCGGATGATGTTGCGGGCTGCCTCGGAGAGCCTCGCCTTGTCAGCCAGGTCGGCGCCCCAGTCGGTGTGCATCTTCATGGTGGCGAACTCGGCGGCGTTCAGGCTGCCGCTGCCGTTCAGGATCACCTCGGAGACGCCGATCTTGCCGCAGTCGTGCAGCCAGCTGCCGTATTTGATCTGTCGCTGGGTCTCCTTGGAAAGTCCCATGGCATCGGCGATTAAGAGGGCGTACACGGCGACCCGGTCGCAGTGCCCCTTGGTGCTCGGGTCCTTGAGCTCGATGGTCTGGGCGAGGGAACGGAGCACTGCCTCGTCCTCGCGCCGCATGGAGCGCACGGTGCGGAAGCGCCTGAGTCCCTCCTGCACCACGTCCAGGATCTCCTGCTCCTTCCAGGGCTTTAAAAGGTAGCGGTACACCTCGGAGTTGTTGATGGCGGCGAGGGCGGTGGCGAGGTCGACGTAGGAGGAGATGAGCACCTTCACGGTATCCGGTGAGACGTGGCGCAGCTCGGTGAGAAAATCGAGCCCCGACATCCCGGGCATTTGGTTGTCCGATACCACCACCGCGATCTCGTGGTGCCGGAACAGCTCCAGCGCCTCCTCCGCGTTGCCGGCGGTGAGGAGGTCGATACCCTTCGACTTGAAGAGATCTACGGATGCCTGCAGGATCAATTTGTTGTCGTCCACGAACAGAATTTCAGCCGCCATCGGTGCTTCCCCTCGCTCATAACACGCGCATATCCGCGCAGATGCAGTTCCGACCTGAGGTCGTTCGCGCTGCATGGTATGCCTTCATGAATTACTTGTCAATTCTAATCTAATGTAGGAAAAAAGCGCAGGAAGCGGTCATTCGGCGCAGCAGGAGAGCTGGCTCAAGTCCCTCTTGAAGGCCTGGGCGCAGAGGCGCAAACCTTCCCCCATCGAAGGGTAGACGTGCAGGGTGTCGGCGAGCTCGGCGACGGTCATGCGGCAGCGTATGGCGAGCGCAGCCTCGTTGATGATGTCGGCGCCGCGGTGCAGGCAGAGGTGGACGCCTAGGATGCGGTCGGTCGCGCGGTCGGCGACGATCTTGACGGCGCCGTCGAGCGAACCGGTGACGTGGGCCTTGGGGATTGCCGAGGCGGGGATGGTCTGGCATTCGACGTCGAAGCCCGCCTTTTTCGCGGACTCCTCGCCGTGACCGACCATGGCGACTTCCGGGTCGGTGAAGATGGCCATCGGGAGGCTTTCGTAGTCGAGGGCGCAGTGGCAGCCGGCCTGCAGCATGTTTTCGACGGCGGCGATCCCCTCGCGGGCCCCGACCGTGGCGATCTGCATCCCGCCGGTCACGTCGCCGGCGGCCCAGACGCCTGGGGCGGTGGTGCGCATCTCGCGGTCCACCTTGATGAAGCCGCGCGCGTCCAGTTCCACCCCAGCCTGCTCCAAGCCGATCCCCTCGGTGGCGGGGGCGGTCCCGACCGCGATCAAGAGCTGCTGCGAGCGGAACTCGCGCGGCTCCCCGTCGACGAGCACCTCCACCCTCACCCCGTCGCCGTCCCTTGCCGTCGAGCAGACCGCGGCACCGACCACCACCTGCATCCCCTCGTTCTCAAGGGCCTTTTGCAGGGCAAGCGCAGGCTCTGCCTCGACGGCCGGCAGGACCCGGGAGCCGTGCTCCAGGATGGTGACCGGAACGCCCAGGCGCAGGAACATCTGCCCAAGCTCCAGGGCGATCACGCCGCCTCCGACGATGGTGAGGCTCTCCGGGAGCGATTTCAGCAACAGGGCACTCTTGCTGGTGAGATACGGGGTCTTCTCGAGGCCGGGGATCTTCGGGACGCGCGGGTGCCCCCCGGTGGCGATGAGGATGCGGTCGCTTTCGATGACCTGGTCTCCCACCTGGATGGTTCCCGGGGCGGTGAAAACGGCCTTTCCCTTCACCAGGGAGAGCTCGGGCAGCCGCTGCAAAACGTCGAGGTACTTCTCTTCCCGAAGCCTTTGCACCACGGCGAACTTGTGTCCGTCGAGGATCTGGTACTCCACGCCGTCCCGGTGCACGCCGAGGCCGAGCCGCTCGCCAAGCTGCGCCTCGTGCCGGAACAGGGCGCAGTGGATCAGGGTCTTCGAGGGGATGCACCCCCAATTTATGCAGGTACCCCCGAGGATGCTCTGCTCGATCATGATCGATTTGACCCCGTGCTCCTTCGCCCTGAGCGCCGCGGCGAACGCGGTGGAACCCGAGCCGACTATGACGATGGTATCGCTGTCTCTCACGTGAAGATCCCCCCCGATGAGTTTACCGTAAAGGGGTGACCGGTAAACAGAAGAATTCACCGGTTTTTTTCCGGCTCCCTTTCCCCGCCCCCCGTCGCACGTTTGCCGCAGCCCGGTTTTCCGCCCTTTTCCCGGTGATATTCCTTGACAGGGCGCTTGCCGCTGTTGTAATCTGGCGAGCCTAACTGTTTGGATACAGTAAACTTTTTTCTGCCAAAAGCTGCACCACTTGAAAATATTGTTTAGATCGGAGGCGGCGTGTTGACATTTCAGGATCTGATCCTCTCCCTGCAGGGGTATTGGGCAGGGCAGGGGTGCGTAATCCAGCAACCCTATGATACCGAGAAGGGGGCGGGCACCTTCAACCCCGCTACCTTCCTGCGCGTGCTCGGACCCGAACCGTGGAAGGTGGCTTACGTGGAGCCCTCCAGGCGTCCCACCGACGGGCGCTACGGCGAGAACCCGAACCGCCTGCAGCACTACTACCAATTCCAGGTGATCATGAAGCCCTCCCCCATGAATATCCTGGACCTCTACCTCGACTCCCTGCGCGCCTTCGGCATCGACCCGAACAAGCACGACATCCGCTTCGTCGAGGACGACTGGGAATCGCCGACCCTGGGTGCCTGGGGCCTTGGCTGGGAGGTCTGGCTGGACGGCATGGAGATTACCCAGTTCACCTACTTCCAGCAGGCAGGCGGCATCGACCTGAAACCGGTCTCCTCCGAGATCACCTACGGCTGCGAGAGGATCGCCATGTACCTGCAGGGGGTGGACAACGTCTACGACCTCGAGTGGGTCAAGGGGGTCAAGTACGGCGACATCCACCACGAAAGCGAGGTGGAGTTCTCCACCTACAACTTCGAAGAGGCCGACGTCGACATGCTCCTCTCCCTGTTCAAGATGTACGAGAAGGAGTGCATCCGCCTGGTCGATAAGGGGCTCGTGCTACCGGCCTACGACTACGTCATGAAGTGTTCCCACACCTTCAACCTCCTGGACGCCCGCGGCGCCATCTCGGTCACCGAGCGCGCCTCCTACATCGGCAAGGTGAGGAACGTCGCGCGTCTTTGCGCCGAAGGTTACCTGCAGATGCGCGAGCGGCTCGGCTTCCCGCTCCTTAAAGGAGGTCGCTAATGGCAAAGGATCTGTTCCTCGAGATAGGATGCGAGGAGGTTCCCGCCGGCTTCGTCCCCAAGGCGATGGCCGACATGGAAGCCCTCATGAAACGCGAGCTGGAAACGGCCCGCATCGAGTACGGCGAGATCGTGACGCTTGGTACCCCGCGCCGCCTGGTGCTCGCGGTGAAGGGGATGGCCGAGCGCCAGCCCGACGCCGAGCTGACCGCGATGGGGCCGGCGAAAAGCGCCGCCTACGACGCCGACGGCAACCCGACCAAGGCGGCCCAGGGCTTCGCCCGAGGACAGGGTATGGACGTCGCCGACCTCAAGGTGGTCATGACAGCTAAGGGTGAGTACCTCGCCGCGGTGAAAAGCGAGGTGGGGCGCGACACCGCCGAGCTCCTCCCCGAGATGCTCCCGCGCATGATCGGCGCCATCCCGTTCAAGAAATCGATGCGCTGGGCCGATTTCGACGTCCGCTTCGCCCGTCCGATCCACTGGATCGTGGCGCTCTTCGACGGCGTCGTCGTTCCCTTCTCCTTCGGCAACATCGAAAGCGGCAGCGCCTCGCGCGGGCACCGCTTCATGGCCAACACCACCTTCCCGGTGCGCGACCTCGCGAGCTACCTCGAGGAGTGCGAGCGCCACTTCGTGATCCCGGACCCCGAGAAGAGAAAGGCGATCATCCGCCAGGAGATCGAGCGCGTGGCGCGCCAGGCGAAGGGGAACGTCCTCGCCGACGAGGCGCTCCTCGAGCAGGTCGCCTTCCTGGTCGAGTACCCCTCCGCGGTGCACGGCACCTTCTCGCCGGACTTCCTCGTCGTGCCGCGCGAGGTGCTCATCACCTCGATGCGCGAGCACCAGCGCTACTTCTCGCTGGTCGACGACCAGGGGAAACTCCTGCCCGGCTTCATCACCATCAACAACACCCTCACCGAGGATCCCTCCGTGGTGGTCAAAGGGAACGAGCGCGTGCTTCGCGCCCGTCTTTCCGACGCCCGCTTCTTCTTCGACGAGGACCACAAGGTTAAACTCGAGTCCCGCGTGGAGTCGCTCAAAAGCGTCGTGTACCAGGCGAAGCTCGGCACCTCCTACGAGAAGATGGAGCGTTTCCGCGAGCTGGCCAAGGGGCTCGCTGGACGTCACAACCCCGCCGTTGCCGACAAGGCAGCCCGCGCCGCCACGCTTTGCAAGGCGGACCTCGTCTCCGGCATGGTCGGTGAGTTTCCCGAGGTGCAGGGGATCATGGGGCGCGAGTACGCCCTGCATGACGGCGAGGACGCGGCGGTAGCCAACGCCATCGCCGAGCACTATCTCCCGACCCAGGCCGGAGGCGAGCTTCCCGCCTCAGACATCGGCGCCTTCGTTTCGCTCGCCGACAAGGTCGACACCATCTGCGGCTGTTTCAGCGTCGGTCTCATCCCGACCGGCTCCGCCGACCCCTACGCGCTGCGCCGCTCCGCGCTCGGGATCATCAACATCATCCTGGAGAAGCAGTACCGCGAGCCGCTCTCCGGCCTGATCCGTGCTTCCCTGGACCTCCTCGCCGCGAAGGCGACCCGCCCGGTCGAGGACGTCTACCGCGACGTGCTGGAGTTCTTCCGCGGCCGTTTCGTGAACCTCATGGCGGACCGCTACCCCTCCGATGTGGTGGAGGCGGTGGTCTCGGTCTCCTTCGACGACCTGGTCGAGGCGGCCGCCAAGATCGAGGCCCTTGCGGGCTTCAGAAAGCGCGAGGACTTCAGCGCGCTCGCCGTCGCCTTCAAGCGCGTCTGCAACATCGTGAAGGAGGGGGTGGACACCCCGGTGGACGCAGCACTCTTCCAGGAGGATGCCGAAGGCGGTCTCTTCCAGGCGCAGCAGGCGGTGAAAGGGAAGGTGGAGGCCGCCGTGGAGCGCGCCGACTACCTCTCCGCCCTCACCGAGATCGCCACCTTGAAACCCGCCGTGGACCTCTTCTTCGACAAGGTGATGGTCATGGCCGAGGACGAGCGGGTGCGGCAAAACCGCCTGGCCCTGCTCACCTCGATCGCAAGGCTCTTCGGTCGCCTCGCCGACTTCGCGAGGTTATCGGCATGATGAGACTGCGACAGCCGGAACCGGGATGCCAAAACCTCGGGAAGGGCGCCGCAGCGATAACACGAATATCTGACGCTCACGTAAACAGCCGTCCGGGTGGAACTCCCGGCGGCTGTTGCCTTTTTCGGTTTATGTGTATACTTTAAGCTCCAAATTAATTAACAAACTGTAAGGAGGGTGCACATGGGAACGCAGTACGTTTACTTCTTCGGCGCGGGCAAGGCTGACGGCAACGCCAAAATGAAAGAGCTCCTGGGGGGCAAGGGGGCGAACCTGGCCGAGATGACCGCAATCGGTCTCCCCGTCCCGGCGGGCTTCACCATCACCACGGAGGTCTGCACCGAGTACTACAAGAACAACCAGCAGTACCCGGCCCCGCTCGCCGCCGAGGTCGAGGCGAACCTCGCTCGTGTGGAAGCTCTCATGGGCAAGAAGTTCGGTGACGCCAAGAACCCGCTCCTCGTCTCGGTCCGCTCCGGCGCCCGCGCTTCCATGCCGGGGATGATGGACACCATCCTGAACCTGGGGTTGAACGACACCACGGTGCAGGGGATCATCGCCCAGTCCGGCGACGAGCGTTTCGCCTATGACGCCTACCGCCGTTTCGTGCAGATGTACTCCGACGTCGTCATGGGGATGCACAAGGACGAGCTTGAGCACCTTCTCGAGCGCAAGAAGGATGCGCGCGGCGTGCACCTCGACACCGAGCTTGCCGCGGCCGACTGGAAGGAGCTCGTCTCCGAGTTCAAGGCAAAGATCAAGGCGACCCTTGGTGTGGACTTCCCCGAGGACCCGAAGGAGCAGCTCTGGGGCGCCATCGGCGCCGTGTTCGGCTCCTGGATGAACCAGCGCGCCATCACCTACCGGAAACTGAACAACATCCCCGCCGAGTGGGGGACCGCGGTCAACGTGCAGTCCATGGTCTTCGGCAACATGGGGGATGACTGCGCAACTGGCGTCGCCTTCACCCGCGACCCCTCCACCGGTGAGAACTACTTCTACGGCGAGTATCTGGTGAATGCGCAGGGCGAGGATGTCGTTGCCGGCATCCGCACCCCGCAGCCGATCAACCGCGCCAAGTACAAGCCGGGCGACCTCCCCTCCATGGAGGAGGTGCTCCCCGAGTGCTACCAGCAGCTCGTGCAGATCCGCGACATCCTGGAGCGTCACTACAAGGACATGCAGGACATCGAGTTCACCATCGAGAAGGGGATCCTCTACATGCTGCAGTGCAGAAGCGGCAAGAGGACGGCGAAGGCCGCCATCAAGATCGCGGTGGACATGGTGGCAGAGGGGCTCATCGACGAGAAGACCGCCGTGCTGCGCGTGGCCCCCTCCCAGCTCGACCAGCTCCTGCACCCCTCCCTCGACCCCAAAGCCGAGAAGAAGGTGATCGCCAAGGGGCTCCCGGCCTCCCCGGGTGCTGCCGCCGGTGAGGTGGTCTTCACCGCCGACGAGGCGGAGAGCGCGGCGAAGCTCGGTCACAAGGTGATCCTGGTGCGCGTCGAGACCTCCCCCGAGGACATCCACGGCATGCACGCGGCGCAGGGTATCCTCACCGCCCGCGGCGGCATGACCTCGCACGCGGCGGTGGTCGCCCGCGGCATGGGCAAGTGCTGCGTCGCCGGCTGCGGCGACATCAAGGTCGACTACCACGCCGGCCAGTTCGTCGCGAAGGACGGCACCGTCATCAAGAAGGGTGACGTGATCACCCTGGACGGCTCCACCGGCGAGGTGATGAAGGGTTCGGTTCCCATGGTCGCGGCCGGGGTCGGGGGCGACTTCGCCACGGTCATGGCCTGGGTGGACAAGTTCCGCAGGATGAAGGTGCGCGCGAACGCCGACACCCCGCACGACGCGAAGACCGCACGCGACTTCGGCGCCGAAGGTATCGGCCTTTGCCGTACCGAGCATATGTTCTTCGAGGCGGACCGCATCGCCGCGGTGCGCGAGATGATCCTTTCCGCCGACCTCGAGGGGAGGAAGAAGGCGCTCGCCAAGATCCTCCCGATGCAGAAGGGTGACTTCAAGGGGCTTTTCCGCGAGATGAAGGGGCTCCCGGTCACCATCCGCCTCCTCGACCCGCCGCTGCACGAGTTTCTCCCCCAGGAGGACAAGGACATCGACGCGCTCTCCGCTACCATGGGCGTGTCGGCGCAGACCCTGAAGCACAAGGTCGAGTTCCTGCACGAGTTCAACCCGATGCTCGGCCACCGCGGCTGCCGCCTCGGGGTCACCTTCCCCGAGATCTACGACATGCAGGTGCAGGCGATCATGGAGGCGGCCTGCGAGCTGGTGAAGGACGAAGGGTTCCAGATCGTACCCGAGATCATGATCCCGCTCGTCGCGGTGACGAAGGAACTCTCCATCATGCGCGCCAACGCGGTTGCCGTCTGCGAGGACGTGCAGAAGCGCTACGGCGTCAAGGTCGACTACCTGATCGGGACCATGATCGAGCTGCCGCGCGCCGCCATCACCGCGGACAGCATCGCAACCGAGGCTGACTTCTTCTCCTTCGGTACCAACGACCTGACCCAGACCACCTTCGGCCTTTCCCGCGACGACGCCGGCAAGTTCCTCCCCTTCTACGTGGAGAACGGCATCCTCGAGGACGACCCGTTCGTCACCCTCGACCAAAACGGCGTAGGCGCGCTGGTGCGCATGGGTTGCGAGAAGGGACGCTTGACGCGCCCTAAAATCAAGCTCGGCATCTGCGGCGAACATGGCGGCGACCCCGCCTCGGTCATCTTCTGCGACTCGGTCGGGCTCGACTACGTCTCCTGCTCGCCGTTCCGGGTGCCCATCGCGCGCCTGGCCGCTGCCCACGCCACGCTGAACGCGCAGGCGGCCGCTCCCGCTGCCAAGGGTGCCGCAGCGGGAAAGGGGAGTGACGCCCAGCAGCAGCCCGTGGCAGGAGCCTAGTCCGGCAGGCACCACGGCAGGGACGTCGCAACCGCGCCGGAAACCTTGACATGCTGAAGGTAAACGTGTAATAGCCGATAACGCGTCCATGACGCGAGACGGGGGCGGCCGGCAACGGCCGCCGACAAAAACGAAGGCAGTACCAGGAGAAAGAGAATGGCAAAAGGTGTAGTGAAGTGGTTCAACGACGCGAAGGGGTTTGGGTTCATCGAGCAGGAAAACGGGGGGGACGTGTTCGTGCATTTCTCGTCCATCCAGGGGGACGGCTTCAAGTCCCTCGCCGAAGGTGACTCGGTGACCTTCGACGTGGTCCAGGGCGCCAAAGGGCCCCAGGCCGCCAACGTGGTCAGGAACTAGGCTCGCCTTTGTCCTTGATCGGGCCCCGACGATCTCGTCGGGGCCTTTTTAATGTCCGTCAGGACGGTGTCCCATGCGTATCAACGAAAAATCCGACTCCCGCTCCATAGCAAAGAAGGAAAAAGGGACCCCCGCGAAGGGGGTGGCGGCCCCGGGCGCCCCCCTGTTTGCCGGTCGGCTCGCCGCGGTCACCAAGGCGAACTCCGACTACTCCGGCGAGTTGCAGCGCCTGAAGGAGGAGATCGACCGGGCCGGGGACATCCTCGAGCAGGAGCCGACCATCGCCAACTTCAAGGCGTTTCGCGAGCTCCTTGGCACCATGGCGCGCAAGGTTTCCGCCGAGGCGTACCGGATGGAACTTCTGGGGGGCGGGGTGACCGGGCGCAGCCACGAGGTGATCAGCGTGATCGACAAGGAGGCCGACCTCCTCTACCACCTGGTCATGCGCGAGCAGAAGGACCACATCCGCATCGTCGCCCAGATCGTGAAGATAAAGGGGCTCGTCGTCGACTTCCTCCTCTAGCGGAGCTTTTCGAATTAAAAAGGGGGACCGGTTAGCCGGTCCCCCTTTTCGTTACTCACACTCGCATCCGCATCCCTTGGAGCCGTCGGGGCTCAGCGGGAGTCGTTTGCCGCACTTCTGGCACCGCCAGAAGAGGCCCCCTCAGCCGGGCATCAGGATCATGAGCCCCTGGCAGTCGGGGCAGCTTTTCTCGTTGGTCATCTCTTGACCCTCCTTTTCATTGAACATCAACTGTCAGCGGACCGAGACCTCGATCCGCCCCACGCCGCCGATTTCGGCGACCACGCGGTCCCCGCTTTTCACCGGGCCGACACCGGCCGGCGTGCCGGTAAGCACGAGGTCCCCCGGCTCCAGGGTGAAGACCGAGGAGAGGTAGCAAAGAAGCTCCGGGATGCGGTGGATCATCAGGTCGGTGCCGCCGTCCTGGCGCTTCTCGCCGTTCACGGTGAGGGTGATGCGCAGGGCCTGCGGATCGGATACTGCCCCGGCCGGGACGAAGGAGGAGAGGGGGCAGGCGGTGTCGAACCCTTTGGCGATGTCCCAGGGAAGCCCCTTCTTCTTGAGCTCCGCCTGCACGTCCCTGAGCGTCAGGTCGATGGCGACGCCGTAACCCGCGACGTGTGAGAGCGCGTCAGCGGCCGCGATCTCCTTCCCCTTTTTCCCGATGAGGAGCGCCAACTCCGCCTCGTGGTGGCAGTCGCCGGAGTAGGGGGGGATGACGATCTCCTCACCCTCGCCGATGACGCTGGAGGCGGGCTTGGTGAAGATGACCGGGCGCTCCGGCGTCTCGTTCCCCAGCTCCTTTATGTGATCCGCATAGTTGCGCCCGATGCAGAGGATCTTGCCGATCCTGACCGGCTCCGCGCTTCCCTTCACTTGTACGCTTTTCATGATTCTCCCGTTGCCCTAGGCCGCACGGACCGCACGGTCGAGCCGGCATCCCTGCCAGCTACCCCGCCGCTTGAGCTCGTTCAGCACGGCATACCACATCTCGTTGTTCTTGAGGTTCCAGTTCGGCGCCACCCGGATGGAAAGCGGTGCCGAGCCGTAGAGGCGCTGCACCGAGACCCGCGCGGGGAGCTCCTCCAGGAAGTCGCAGGCGGCGGCGATGTACTCGTCGACGCCGATCGGCTGCCAGCTCCCGTCGCGGTACATCTGGGCAAGCCGCGTGTTCTCGACGGCATGGAGCTGGTGCAGCTTCACCGAGGTGACCGGGAGCCCGGCGATGAGCCGCGCCGTCTTAAGGAACCCCTCCCGGGTCTCCCCGGGAAAGCCGTGGATCAGGTGCGTGCAGATCTCCATGCCGCGGCCGGAGAGGCGCTCCACCGCGTTTAAGTACTCGGCCAGGGTGTGCCCCCGGTTGATGCGCGCGAGGATGCCGTCGTCCATCGACTGAAGCCCCAGTTCGACGCAGACGTAGCGGTCCCGCGCGATCTCGGTCAAAAGGTCGATCGCCCCCGGCGCCAGCGAGTCCGGCCGCGTCCCCACCGAGATGCCGAGCACGTCAGGGTGGTCGAGGGCGCGCCGGTAAAGGTCGGCCAGCCGCTCCACCGGCGCGTAGGTGTTGGTGAACTTCTGGAAGTAGACGATGAACTTCTCGCTCCCGAGGCGCTCTCTATGGTACGCCATCCCCGCAGCCATCTGCTCCTCGATCGGGATCACCGCGACCGTCTCCTTCGGCGAGAAGGAGCTGTTGTCACAGTAGATGCACCCGCCGGTGCCCCGGCTGCCGTCCCGGTTGGGGCAGGTGAAACCGCCGTCCACGTTCACCTTGCTGACGCGGCAGGAGAAGCGGCGTCTAAGGTAAGAGCCGTAGGAGTTTATGCGCAGGTCGCTATGGATCAGTTCGCTCGTGGTCATCTAGTCGTTGTGCTCCAGTGTGGGGAGCTGTGCCAGCAGTTTCTTTGCGGCGTCGCGCGGCTCGGGTGCCGACAGGATCGCGGAGATGAGGGCGATGCCGTGGACGCCGCAGGCCACCGCCTCGGCGCAGTTCTCCTGGTTCACCCCCCCGAGGGCGAAGACCGGGATCTGCAACAGCTCAGCCACGTGCGCGAGCTTTTGCACCCCGACCGGCTCGCCGTACTCCGCCTTGCTCGGCGTGTAAAAGACCGGGCCGAAGGTGATGAAGTCGGCCCCCATCTCCTGTGCGGTGATCGCCTGGGTCTGGTTGTGGCAGGAGACGCCGATCAGCCGGCGCTCCCCTATAAGCCTCCGCACCTTGTAAAGCGGCAGGCTCGAACTCCCTATGTGGACCCCGTCGGCGTCGACGGCCAGGGCCACGTCGGTGCGGTCGTTGATGAAAAGCTTGGCGCCGTAGCGCGAGGTGAGACGCCTCAGTTCATGCGCGGTCTCGTACAGCTCCTTGCTGCTGGCCCCCTTGTCCCTTAACTGCACGGCGCGCACGCCGCCGCGCAGCGCCTCCTCGACGACGAACTCGAGGTTGCGCCCCAGGGTCTCCCCGCGCCCGGTGATCAGGTACAGGTTGAAGTCGATCCAGGGGGAGTGGAGTTCTCTCACGAGATGAGACCCGCAAGCGGCGACGAGGCGCTCGCGTAGAGCTTCCTCGGGATGCGTCCCGCCTTGTAAGCGAGGCGCCCGGCACGGACGGCGAGGTTCATCGCCAGCGCCATGGCGACCGGATCCTGGGCACCGGCGATCGCGGTGTTCATGAGCACGCCGTCGCAGCCAAGCTCCATGGCGATGGCCGCGTCGGAGGCGGTGCCGACACCGGCATCGACGATAACGGGAACCTTCACCGTCTCCAGGATGATCTGGATGTTGTAAGGGTTCCGGATGCCGAGTCCCGAGCCGATCGGAGCGCCCAGCGGCATGACCGCGGCGCACCCCATATCCTCGAGGCGCTTGCAGACTATGGGGTCGTCGCTCGTGTAGGGGAGCACGGTGAACCCTTCGGCGATGAGAACCTTCGCCGCCTTCAGGAGTTCCTCGTTGTTCGGGTAGAGGGTCTTCTCGTCCCCGAGTACCTCGAGTTTCACGAAGTCGGAGAGGCCGGCCTCGCGGGCGAGCCTGCAGGTCCTGATGGCATCCTCGGCGGTGTAGCACCCCGCGGTGTTCGGCAGGAGGGTATATTTCTTAAGATCGATATGGTCAAGGAGGGACTCCTTGGCCCGGTCCGTGATGTTGACGCGTCTCACCGCGACGGTGATGATCTGGGCGCCGGAGACCTCGATGGCGCGCACCATCTGCTGGAAGTCGGCGTACTTGCCGGTCCCCACCATGAGGCGGGAGTCGAATTCACGTCCTGCGATGACGAGCTTGTCGTTTGATTCGGGCATCACTGTTCTCCAATCGGTGTATCGCGTTGGTCGGCTCCGGTCGCTCGCCGCCAGGCGAAGCGCGGAGGAAAGAGGCCGTGGTGCTGGATCAGGCGCGCGCGGCCCCGCCGCCTACGAAGTGGACTATCTCCAGGGTGTCCCCGTCCTTCAGCTGCGTGGTCTCGTATTGCGCCTTCGGGAGGATCTCGAGGTTCAGCTCTACCGCAACCCGCCGCGGGTCGATGCCGAGGGAGACCAGGTATTCCTGAATGGTAAGGGGATTAATCGATACGGCCTCGCCGTTGGTGGTGATGTTCACTGCTGCTCCGTCTTTAAGCGTGGGGTTCGATGCTGCCGGTGTGGTGGGGCAAAAAGCTGGGTCCGGGGATGCCCCGACCGTAAACTAGCAATACGGCCTCTCCCTGTCAATCGTTTTCTTCCGCGCAGTTGCGGCCGGAAGGGGGCGTTTTGCGGGGGATGTAGCGGATTTGTATACGGCTTAGGCCGGGGCGGAGTATTCGGCGCCCGCGTCATCGGGAGCCGGCAGGGAAGGGCTCGGGGCAGGGTGCAGCGGCAGCAGTACGGTGAAGGTGGTCCCAACCCCCTCCTGGCTCTCCACTTCGATCCTTCCCCCGTGCTCCTGGACGATGCCGTAAGAGACGGAGAGGCCGAGCCCGGTTCCCTTGCTCGACTTGGTGCTGAAGAAGGGGTCGAAGATCTTGTCCAGGTTCGCCTCCGGGATGCCGCAGCCGTTGTCGGTGATCTTCACGGAGGCGGTCTCCGTTTTCTGGTCGAACCCGGTCACCACGATGAGCATCCCTTCCCCCATCATGGCGTGTCCCGCGTTGACGAACATGTTGACCAGGACCTGTTCGATCTGGTTCGAGTCGAGGTGCAGCGCGGGGAGCCTCCCGGCGTATTGCCGTACGATGGTGACGTCCTGGAACAGGATCTGGTGCCGGACCAGCTCGAGCGCGGCGTCGGAGATGTCGTTCAGGGAACAGGGGGCCTTCTGGGGCGGGGCGCAGCGGGCGAACTCGAGAAGCCCCTTGACGATGTCGGCGCAGCGCTTGGTCTCCCGCAGGACCGTCTCGATGTCGCGTTTGAGTGCCGGGTCGAGGGTCGGCGCGCTCTGGATCAGGGAGGAGAACACCATGATCCCGGTGAGCGGGTTGTTGATCTCGTGCGCGATCCCCGCCACCAGCTCCCCCAGTGAGGCGAGCTTTTCCGAGCGGATCAGCTGCGCCTGCATGCGGGTCACCTCGAGGGTGCGCTGCTGCACCATCTGCTCCAGGTCGCGTCCCCACCCCTCGAGCTCCTCACGCGCCTTCTTCAGGTTGAGCGTCATCGCGTTGAAGGAGTCGGCGAGCTCGCCAAGCTCGTCGTTGGCGAAGCTGGGCACCGAGCCGTCCAGCTCCCCCCTTGAGAGCATGTGGGTGTGTTTCAGGAGTTCGCGCACCGGTCGGTTCACCAGCTTCTGGGTGAAGAAGGTGAGGCTGATCGAGGTGAGTGTAATGAGGAGCAGGGTGAGGAACAGCATGCGGTCGCGGTAGGCGACGATCAGGGAGTGCATCCGGTCAAGGGGCACGACCACGTCGAGCACTCCGAGTACCTTGAGCTTTTCGGGGTGGAAGTGGCAGCTTGCCGTGTAGCAGCTCTCCTCGTTGTAGATGGCGTTGGTGATGCCAAGGAACTCCTCTCCGGAAGGGGCGTAGAAGCGGCGGCTGCGGTGCATGGAGGAAGCGGTGAGCAAGAGCTGCGGGCCGCCGTGGCACACGCCGCAAACCTCGGAGTACTTGCTGAGCACGGTGCCGATTTCCGCGTCGTCGGTGGAAAAGATGATGCGGCCGGTCTTGTTGATGAGGCGGATCCTCTCCACCCCCTGCTGAGCGCCCAGCTCCTGTATCGTCTTGTAGAACAGCGGCCGGTCATCCCTGAGCATCTGGTTGTGCGTGGTCCGGATGATCGTTTCGGAGACGCGATCCGCCTCGGCGATGGCCTCCTGCAGTAGGAGCCCCTTAAGACTTCTCAGATTAAGATAGGCGAAGAGGGCGATGGTGCAAAGGAGCACGAGGCCGGAAGCGAGGGCAAGCTTGGAAATGAGGTTGAGGCGCACGTTCCCCCTCCGCCGGCGTGACGGCCCCCAGGGGGGCGCCGGGTAGTCAAGATGCCAGTACATCGTTAGTTTTTTGGGGCTTGACTTCTTTAGAACATAATTCTATATTTTGGCTACAAACAATCCCTGAGGGGCTCATTTTCCCCTGTATGACGGGACTCTTTGTTTTAACCCGGTGTCATACGATCCATGATGCGCGGTTTGGGATACGGCGAGTTTAAACACATTAAAAGGGTTTATCAAGCGATTAATTTTCTTGACACGGCTGGTCAAATGGCCTAGTTACTATTGTTTGAAATTTTTTTGACATAAGAATAGGTGCAGCCAATGGCGAAAAAAGAGAAATCAGAGTACATCATCCAGGCCGTCTCGCATGCCCTCGACCTCCTGGAACAGTTTCACGACGAGGTGGACGAGCTGGGGGTAACCGAGCTCTCCAAGCGGCTGAAACTCCACAAAAACAACGTTTTTAGGCTCCTGGCGACCCTTGAGTCCAGGAACTATATAGAGCAGAACAGGGTAACCGAGAATTACCGGCTGGGGCTCAAGACACTCGAGCTCGGGCAGACCTTCATTAAGCAGATGGGGCTTTTGCGCCAGTCCCGCCCGGTACTCGAGGCGCTGGTTAAGGAGTGCAACGAGACTACCTACGTCGCCATCCTTAAGGAGTTCCACATCGTTTACCTCGACGTGGTCGAGACCGACCTGACGGTTCGGGTCGTGCCGCGCGTCGGCGCCCGTCTTCCGGCCTACTGCACCGCGGCCGGCAAGGTCCAGATCGCCTACATGGCCGACGAGGAGCTTGAGAATTACCTGCCGACCAAGGAGATGAAGCGCTATACCCAGAAGACGGTCACCGACCGCGAGGAGCTCAAGAAGCACCTGAAGGTGATCGCCGACCAGGGGTACGCCATCGACGACGAGGAGATGGATGTCGGGGTGAAATGCGTCGGCGCACCGATCCGCGACTACACCCGCCGCATCATCGGCGCGGTCAGCATCTCCGGTCCCTCGATGCGCTTCAATGACGAGCGCATGGAAAAGGAACTCATCCCGCTGGTGATCAAGGCGGGCGAGGAGATCTCCCACAAGCTCGGCTACCACAAGTAGCCGTACATACCCCGAACGAAAAAAAGGCCCCGTCACCATGGGGCCTTTTTCATTTCAGGGACGTGGAGCCCCTACCGGTGCTCCGCTTCCCGGTGCGCTATCTCTTTCTCCCACAGCCTCAGTACCTGGGCCTCCAGCTCTTCCCTGCTTCCCCGGTTGTCGATGACGATCCTGCCGAGTTTCTTCTTCTCTTCCATGGGCATCTGCGACGCGATGCGCGATAGTGCCGCCTCGCGGGAAAGGCCGTCCCGCTCCACGAGCCGCTCCAACTGGGTCTCCCGGTCGAGGTATACCACCCAGACCTCGTGCACGCGGGAGGTGATCCCCGCCTCGATGAGAAGCGGGGCAACGTAAAACGCGGTCGCCGTTCCCGCCTCCCTGAGCCTTTGCAGCTTTTCTTCTGCGAGTTTTCTTATCGCGGGGTGGGTGATCCCCTCCAGGATGCGACGGGCCGCCGGATCGGCGAACACCACCGCCCCCAGTTCGGTCCGGTTCAGGGTGCCGTCCGGATTCAGGACCTTGGCGCCGAAGGCGTCGACGATGCGGGCCAGCCCTTCCGTCCCAGGTTCCACCACTTCCCGCGCCAGTTGGTCCGCGTCGATCACCGGCGCCCCCAGCTTCTCGAAGAGACGGGCGACGGTGGTCTTGCCAGAGGCGATCCCCCCGGTGAGTCCTATGATACGCATGCTGCTCCTTTTCAGTAGGTGATCCCATCCTCCCCGAGGGTGAAGGTCGGGGAGGTGAGGTCCTCCTCGATCTGGGTGACGCTCGAGCCGATCCTGATCTGCGCGCCGAGGAAGGCATCCCGCTCCACCTCCACGCGCGCCTGTGCGTTTATCTCCATCCGTTTTTGCAAACGCTTTTTCTCGCCGGTCAGCTCGGCGATCTCGCCTTGGTATTTCGTATAGATCCGCTGTTTCAGATTGAAAAGCCCCGGGTCCATGCTCCCCGGATTTTCCTGGACGTAGGCTATGGTCTTCGTCAGTTCATCCATCTGGCGCTGCTTTCCCGCCAGGGTTTCCTGCACCATTTCCAGTTTGCGGTTGAGGGCCGGGTCGACGCCGACCTCTATCACGGTGGGCACTCCAGCGTGCGAACCGATTACCACGGCGTGGACGAGGGTGGCTGCGCGGCAAAGCCCGCCGATGATGTGTCCCTTGCGCCCCCCACGCTCGCCGACCAGGATGCTTCCGCCGGAGGTGAGATCGCTCTGCATGGCGAGTTCGCCTATGGTGATGTCGCCGCCGGCGGTGATGGCGGCGTTCTCGGCGAACTGCACCGTCACCGCCCCCCCCGCCTCGAGCTGGGCCATTTCCTGCCGGCTGACCATCCTCCCCTGAACGGCGTGGCCGTGCCCGATGACACCTCCCTGTACCACGATGTCCCCTCCGGCCTTGAGCCTTGCCGCTTCGACAAGCCCCCCCACGGTGATGTTTTCCGTGGCGGCGACCTCCATCCCCTCGGAGACATCGCCGGAAATCTCCAAGGAGCCCTTGAAGTGGAGGTTTCCCGTGGAGAGGTCGACGCGTTTCAACTTGAAGACAGGGTCCACGATGACCCCGTGCGGTACGATGACCGGGTATCCGGAAATGGCGGCGACGAGTAGGTCGCCGTCTTCGACGTCGCAGGCGATGCCGGTCAGGTTTTCGGCGAAGGGGATGTCGACGCCGTCGGTGGCGGGAAGTTCCACCCCCAGCAGATTCACCCCTGGGGTCCCCTGGGTGGGCCGGGTCCTGCGCATAACTGGGTCGCCCAGGCCAACGCTGACGATGTCTCCAAGGTTTCGGTAGTCAGCGGTCTCATCGTCGGACAGCAGTGGTACCTGCTCGGCCATCTCGGGAATGAGGCTGATGAACTGGCTGTCTTCACCGGGTACGGGCGGGGTCCCCTGGGCGATGACGAGCCGGGATGCCTTGCCGGCCGCCAGGGCGCCCCTGATCTCGTCGTAGAGGATGCCGCAGACCACCCCGAGCCGGGACAGCTCCTTCTCGACCTCTTCGAAGGTGATGGTTCGGCCGCCGCAGGCTGGCTGTATCGTCATAGTCGCTGTCATGGCGTCGTCGGAGAGCTGGACCGCGAGCGTGGCATCGCGCCTTTCGCCTATGCGCTGCGTGAAGCCAAGCGGGGTCACGGCGCATTTTTGCAGCAGCTGTTCCAGCGCCTCAGGGGGGACGAAGAGCTCGCCGAAACCTAGCTCGATAAGCGCCTCCTGCAGCTGGCTTACCTCGAGGGCGCGACGTTGGACGAGCGGGGTGAACTGCGCCTGGAGCGACTGCCCGTCCGGGGTGAGCTGGAGGGTTAGGCCGGTGCCGTCGAGCAAATGGTTCTTCTCCATGAACGCCTCCCGAAGACGCCCAGTGCGTATTCATGGGCGCTTTGCCATTATTATCGGCGCAGCCGGGCAAAAGTTGAGTCTTCTTGATGCGGCGCCGGCAGCACGGGGTGTGGTACTCGGTGCGGACGGGGCGATGTTAGGGGGGAACGGAGATAAAAACAACCATTAATTGCAGCCATGCATGCGCTCACCCTTCGGGGCGAGGCGTCGCTTTGTATACGACGTACAGCGGCGATAATCCGAATGATTTTTCGCTTGATTAGAGCAGAGTGATGTGGTAAAAACTGGATACTGTATACAATGTGACCGGCAAAATTTACTTAATAAATGTAAATATTTAGCCGATAAAGCGGCAGATTTTACAGCTATTTCGGAGGCCTAAGTGGCAGAGGTGGTTTTTTCCAGCTGGGGCAGAAACATAGTTGACAACCGCAAGGGTGGCGAGAAGAAGGACCTGTCCTTCAAGCTGCCTGCCACCTACGATGGCGAGCGCCCCCTTTCGGCTTTCATCGGGTGGGACGGGATCATCCTGTACAACAAGGATGTCGACATCCCGGCCATGGTTACCGAGTACATGAAGCGGGTGCAGACGAAGTACGTCTGCGGCAAGTGCACCCCGGGCAAGAAGGGGACCCGCGTCATCATGGACGCCCTCGCCGGCATTCTCGAGGGGCGCGGCAGTGAGGAGGACCTCGACACCATCCTCGACGTCGGGAGCGTGCTCGCCCATTGCAAGTGCACCCTCTGTCCGAGCTCCTCGGTGCCGGTGATCGACGCGGTCACCCACTTCCGCGATGCCTTCGTCAACTATATCCGCGGCGCGAAGAGCCTCTCCTCCGAATTCCGTTACATCGAGAAGTACACCGCCCCCTGCATGGACAAGTGTCCGGCCCACATCGACATCCCGACCTACATCGAGGCGGTGAAGGACTACCGCTTCGGCGATTCGCTCGCCACGATCCGCGAATCGATGCCGCTTCCTTCGGTCTGCGGGCGCGTATGCCCGCATCCGTGCGAGACCGCCTGCCGCAGGAAAAACGTCGACGAGCCGATCAACATCATGGTTCTCAAGCGCAGCGCCTCCGACTACGAGTGGCAGCACGGCCATCTCCCCCCCATGGTACCGGCGGAGAAGAAGTCCAAGAAGGTCGCCGTCGTGGGTGCCGGTCCTGCCGGCCTCGCCGCGGCCTACTACCTGGCGCTTGAAGGGTACCCGGTCACCATCTACGAGGCGCTCCCGCTCGGTGGCGGCATGGTCGCCGTCGGCATCCCGCCGTACCGGCAGCCGCGTCACCTTTTGCAGCGCGACATCGACATCATCGCGGCGCTCGGCGTCGAGATCGTCTACAACACGCGGGTCGGCAAGGACGTCACCCTCGACGAGCTGAGGCAGAAGTTCGACGCCGTCTTCCTGGCGCCGGGCGCGCACCGCTCAAAGCCGATGGGGGTCGAGGGCGAGGACAAAGGTTACAAAGGCTTCTTGACCGGCGGTATCGACTTCCTGAGAAACGTCTACCTCGGCCTTCCCACAGGGATGGGCAAGAAGGTCTTCGTGGTCGGCGGCGGCAACACCGCCATCGACTGCGTCAGGGTTGCGCTGCGCGAGGGGGCCGAGGAGTCGGTGCTCGTCTACCGCCGCTCCCGCAAAGAGATGCCGGCGGACGTCTGGGAGGTCGACGGGGCGGACGAGGAAGGGGTGCGTTTCGAGTTCCAGGTGCTCCCGACCAAAGTCATCGCCAACGAACAGAACGAGGTCACCGGCGTCGAGCTGATCAGGATGGCGCTGGGCGAGCCGGACGCCTCTGGGCGTCGCCGTCCCGAGCCGGTGCCGGGCTCCGAGTTCGTCATCGAGTGCGACACCATCATCCCGGCCATCGGTCAGGATGCCGACCTCTCCTTCATCCCGGCCGATGCGGGGATCGACACCACCAAGTGGAGCACCATCGTCACCAAGTACGTTCCGCTCAAGGGGCACGACGGCAAGGACCTGAAAGACGGCATGGGGAACATGCTTTCCAGGACCCTCATCACCGACTGCGGCGGCGTCTTCGCCGGGGGCGACGCCGAGATCGGCCCGCTCACCGTCGTGGCCTGCATCGGCTCCGGTCACCGCGCTGCCAAGGTGATCCAGCGCTACCTCGAAGGTAAAGGGGTAGAGCTTACCGACGACGAGAGGATGGAGGACATCCTCACCTACTTCGGCGTCTACGACAAGAACGAGGACGTGCAGTGGCTCGATTCCGCTTCCCGCGCGCACCAGAAGGAAGTGCACGGGAAGCAGAGGGCTAGCTACAAGAACTACTGCGAGGTGGAACTCGGCTACGCCAACAGCCAGGCGGTGCGGGAGGCCGAAAGGTGCCTGCGTTGCTACCGAGTCGCCATGGTGGCCGTCTAGGCGACACGCCGGCCCCGACCTAGTTGAATTCATTACACCGAATACTGAGGTTTTTATATGGTCAGCTTAACCATTGATGGCAAGAGCGTGCAAGTCGAAGAAGGTACCACCATACTGGGGGCCGCGGCCACGGTCGGGATCACGATCCCGACCCTTTGCTGGCTGAAGAAGGTCTCCCCCACCGGCGCCTGCCGCGTCTGCGCGGTAGAGGTGGCCGGGGTGGAGCGTACCATGACCGCCTGCAACACGCCGGTCAAGGAGGGTATCCAGGTCACCACGGACACGCCGGCCCTCCGGGAGGCGCGGCGCAAGATCATGGAACTCATGCTGGTGAACCACCCGCTGGACTGCCCGGTCTGCGACGCCGGCGGCGAGTGCGACCTGCAGGACTCCTGCTACGCGCTGAACGCGACCAAGCAGGACTACTCGGCGATCCTGGAGCGCCGCCAGATCCGCTACGACTGGCCCCTCATCGAAAGCGACCCCAACCGCTGCATCCTCTGTGAGAAGTGCGTCAAGGTGGACCACGAGATCGTCGGCTGCGACGCGATCAAGGTTGTGAACAAGGGGGAGGACGCCATCATCGACACCGTCGACGGCAAACCCTTGAACTGCGAGTTCTGCGGCAACTGCGTCGCGGCCTGCCCGACCGGCGCCCTCA
The DNA here is from genome assembly GCF_004917065.1 of Geomonas ferrireducens. Classification (NCBI taxonomy): domain Bacteria; kingdom Pseudomonadati; phylum Thermodesulfobacteriota; class Desulfuromonadia; order Geobacterales; family Geobacteraceae; genus Geomonas; species Geomonas ferrireducens. The sequence continues at coordinate 412,233 of NZ_SSYA01000001.1, read as the reverse complement.
TCTCCAAGCCGTTCAAGTTCAAGGGGCGTCCCTGGACCTTCAACCGGATTCCGAGCGTCTGCGCCTTCTGCGGTACCGGCTGCCAGATCGAGTATCACGCGAAGGAAGGTCGCGTCGAGCGGGTAACCAGCGAGGACGACGGCTACAACAACGGCAATCTCTGCATCAACGGCCGCTTCGGCTACCGCTACCTCGATTCCGACCAGAGACTTTCCGAGCCGATGCTGAGAAACGATGCCGGGGCCCTCGGTAAGACCGACTGGAACACCGCGCTCAACACGGTGGCGGCGAAACTTAAGGAGATCGTGGCGCGCGAAGGGGGCAAGGCGGTTGCCGGCCTCGGTTCCCCGAGGGTTACCAACGAGGAGAGCTTCCTCTTCCAGAAGATCTTCCGCGAGGCGCTAGGCTGCGGCAACGTCGATTCGGAAGCGGGACTTGGCTTCGCCCAGGCGCAGGCCCAGATGCAGAGACGCTTCGGTTTCACCGGCGCAAGCAAACAGCTCGACGCGCTCGATGAGGCCCAGGCCATCCTGGTCTTTGGCTGCGACCTGAACGCCGAGGCGACCAACGCCGAGTACCGCGTCATCAAGGCGGCGACGAAAAAAGATGCGCGCCTGGTCCTCGTGAACATGCGCGACGTCAAGCTGAAGAAGTTCTCCAACGTGCACCTGAAGAACGCACCAGGTGCCGAGCTGCAGGTGATCTACGCCCTGATGAAGGGTCTCATCGCGGCAGGCGTCGCCGTCCCCGCCGGGGCCGAGAGCGTCAAGGAAGGGCTCGCCCAGCTTTCCATGGCCGAGCTCTGCGAGCAGGCCGGTATCACCGAGGCGGCCGTCGAGAACGCGGTGCAGCAACTCGCCGGGATGAGCCGCGTGGCCATCGTCTTTGGCGCCGATCTGATCAGGAGCGCCGATGCTTCCGTCAAGATCGCGGCACTTGCCGACCTCGCCGTGCTCACCGGGGCCTCCGACGCGCAGGGGGGGGGCATCTACCCGATCGACGCGAAGAACAACAGCGTAGGCCTGCTCGACATGGGGGTGGTCCCCGGGGCGGACGGCAAGGATATCTGGGGCATCGTCGAGGGGATCGAGGCGGGGAGCATCAAGGCGCTCTACCTCATGGGATGTGACCTGGCCGGCTTCCCGGACAACCAGCGGATCAGGAAGGCCCTCGCGAAGCTTGAGTTCCTGGTGGTGCAGGACGTCTTCGAGGGAGACTCTCTCGAGTATGCCCACGCCGCGCTCCCGGCTGGTGCCGCGGCTGAGAAGAGCGGCTCGTTCACCTCGCTCGACAACAGGGTGCAGGCGATCTTCAAGGCGGTCGACGCCCCCGGCCACGCCAAGGAAGACTGGGCCATCCTGGCCGACCTCTGGAGCCGCCTCACCTCCAGCAACCAGCGCATAACCCCGGCAAGCGTCATGGCTGAAATCAAGACCAAGGTCAAAGCGTACGAGGCATTTGACGGTTCGCGTGACGGCGTTACAAAGGGTGCTACCGCTGCCAGGGGCGATGCGCCGCTCGCACCGATCACCAAGCCGGCAAGCTCCGCCAAGGCGAGGTTCCAGCTCCTGGTCGGACCGGTCGGTTACCACAACGGTACCTCCACCACCCGCTCCTCCGCGAACCTCGAGGTCTGCCCGACCGGATTCGTTGAGCTGCATCCCTCCGATGCCGCGTCCCTTGGGGTCGCGGAAGGGGCGAGCGTCAAACTATCCTCCGGCAACGGTGCCATGACCGCCCCGGCGCGCATCAGCGACAAGGTGCAGCCCGGCCTGCTCTTCGCTCCGTCGCACTTCAGGGAGCTGAACGCAAACGCGCTCCTCAAGGGGAACTGCAACCTCGTCGAAGTGAAAGTGGAAAAGGGATAGGAAGGATGCCGCGCACGGCATGAAAGAACGAAAGGCCCCCGAAGCAAGCGCTCGGGGGCCTTTTTTTGTAGCGGTCCCGGACGTGTGATGATAATCTGCCGGTCCAACTGCAGCGAGATCACTGTGGAGGTGGAAAACGATGGAAGACAAGCTGACGCAGATCGCCGCGATGGCGGGGAAAAACGACAAGATCGCTGACAAGCTGGAGCAGATGCTCTCCGGCCCCAACGACCGTGCCTACGTGGTCTGCAGCTACGAAGACTGCAAGCTCCACCTCAAAGGGCGCTGCACCATCTACACCGTGCTGGACGTGCCCCGCATGAAGACGGGGCAGCCCTGCAACAGTTACGAGAAACACCAGGCGGCTGAGAACTGATGGGGGATCAGCTGTAGAGGGAGTCTTCTTCCTCGGGGGGCATCCTGCCGTTTCGCTCCAGAAAGTCCAGTTGCTCCTGTTTCTTTCCGAGCTGGTCGCTGCAGAAAGTCCAGATCCGGTAACTTTCCAGGCAGAGGACGGTGAAACCGGCGCCGAAAACGGCCCAGTAGTTGTCGGCGAGCGCGTCGGCCACGTAGTAGAAAAGGTAGAACCCGAGCGCGTAGCCGACATGACAGAAGCTGCTTTTGTGGTACACGCCGGCCATCATGCGCGACAGGCTCAGGATGATGGCGGAAAAGGTGTAAAGCACCAGCACCATGCTGACCATGAACGGGGTGGGGGGCGTCCCCATGGCCGCCACGAGCTGCTGGGGAGTGGGGAGGAAGGTGAAGCCCCGCCACGCCACGGTACTGGCGACTATGAAGAGCGACAGCGCGAAGAGCCCGCGGTTTGAGAAGCGCCGCAGCCTCGCCATGTCGTCCATAAGCCCCTGCCGCAGCACGCTTTTCGCGTCCCGGGCAGCGCTACCCGTCGCTATCTTGTCTTTGCTTGCCGCTTCCATGGAGCACCCGTCCGCTTTCATGACTGGCCTGCTACCGGTTCGGATCTGCATTGGGGGAAGGATTCACCCGGTTCAGTTCGACGTTGTCCAGCCTTTTCCTGATACAGTAGAAAGACTGTGCGATCCTGTCAAGCTCATAGGGGAGTTTTGGCGGGTGCAGCGCGGTACCTCCCTCCTCGTTTTTTTCCGCAAAATCCTGCAGCTTCCTCATAGGCACAAGCACGATCATCTTAAGTAGTGCGATCACCCCCGCCATTGTCAGTACCAGCGTCAGTATCGAGAAGATGATCATCTGCAGGCGGATCGATGCCAGCGAGGCGAGAGTAGCTTCCTGCGAAAGGCCGATATCCAAGGTTCCCAGCACCTTCTGGTCGGCGGGGTGGAAGTGGCAGGCGGCGTTGGCGCATTCGGGGTCGTTGTAGATCGGCGCGGTTATCGCGATCACGTCGGCGCCGAGGTTGTTCTTGAAGCTGCGGGCCTTCTGCATGCTGCCGAGCGTCGTGATGGGCTGAGCTTTTTCGTGGCAGATGACGCACCCTTCCGCTTTCTTGTCGAGCTGGCGGTTCACTTCTTCCGGGTGCGACGAGACCACGACGGTCCCTTTCTTGTTGAAGATGCGCACGTGCTGTACGCCCTTTTGCTCGCTTATGTTCCGGATGATCGCCCGGTTTAGCTCGCGGTCCGATTTGAGCATGGCATGCCGCGTAGACTTCAGCACGATTCCCGCCAGGTTGTTCGCGTGTTCCACCGAGTCCCGCAGCACCACGTTCTTGATCGCCGCATACAGGAGCACGAAGCAGACCACGAGGAAACCGGTTACCACGATCCCGACCGGGACCAAAGCCCTCCCTGCGATTCGCTCGAACATGGTGCACCTCCGTTTTCACGTATCCCCGGCGACCGGTTTACTCCGGCGCCGGGGTGGCTGCCGCCTCAACTATGCTGATTGTCAGGTATGTGCTGCATGCACTCCGGGTAATGCCGTACGGGCCGGTACCCCCTGGGAGCGTCCTGGTGCTCTTCGGCCACCTCGTGGTGCTCCTCCACCTCCTCCCAACCGAAGATCATCGGTTTCAGGTAGGAAAGCGGGGTGGCGCCGAGGGTCGCCAGGTAGACGTGGGTGCAGAGAAAGGCCACCAGTGAGCAGGCAAGGAGAAAGTGCAGCGCGACGATGAACTTGATCCCTCCGGTCATGAGCACCAGCACCCTGAGCGGGGTGACGTTCATGAGCAGCAGCCCGCTGAAGATGACGAACGGCTCCAGCATGAACATGACCACCAGGTACGCCGCCTTCTGCATCGGGTTGAACTTCACCTTGGGTGTCGCGTGGAAGGGGCTCGGACGCCCGAGGAAGTACCAGAAGCAGTAGTAAAGAAGCTGTCTTACTATGCCGTGCTTGATGTCTTCCTGGTTCGGAATGTAGATGTCGTCCAGGTTGCTCTTCACCGTCGCGTAGTAGAAGAACCAGATGAGAAAGGAGAACGATACGATCAAGCCGGCGGTGTTATGGACCCTGATTGCGGTCTGGTAGCTCCCGAGAAAACTGAGCGTTTCTGGGAAGCGGATCTGGACGCCCGTTACTGCGAGCGTGATGATGCCGAAGGCGTTTAGCCAGTGCCAGACCCTGATCGGGATGGGCTGCAGGTATATTTTCGTTTTATCGCTCATGACTCATGCTCCTTTCTCTCTCTGTTTTTGCGGGTAAGGAAGCGGAGGAAGCCATGCCCGACAGGCATGATGAGGCCGCCGCAGATGATGGCGAGGCCGATGCGGTTCAGGTTCTGGTTTTTCGTCGAGCCCATGAGGTAGAAGTCAGGGGTGCCATAGAGGGCGTCGAGGATGGCCCCCTTCTCGACCGCCACCCGCTGATAGGTGCCGTCCCTCCCCGGGAAGGTGAGGTAGCTCGTCTGCATCACGGTGGAACCCGAGGTGTGGCAGAAGGAGCAGTTGCGGCGGTTGTCGAGGATCTCGAAGTTGTGGGTGACCGTTTCCGGGGTCATCATCCCCTGCAGGTGCAGGTTCTTGTGCGCCGGGTCGTTGTTGAAGTTGCGCAGTTCCTGGATGGAGATGTAGTTGTCGTGGTTCTTGTCGACCAGGGTTACGATCTCCGCGCCCCCGGCGAGACCTTTCAGCTCGTCGTAGCTTGCCATCTCCTGTTTCCCGAAACGCGAGCCGTTTTGTCCTTTCACGATGTACATGCTGATGTAGTAACTCTTCGCCCCGGTATGGCAGGTGATGCACGGCAGCATCCTGATGTGCAGATCCGCCTGGGGTAGCCACTGCCCGTGTGTTGCCGTCATCTTGAAGACGTCATGGCAGTTGGAGCACATGGTGTTTATCTCCTGACCGGAGATTTCCTCGGGAGACTTCACCTTGTGCGGGTTGTGGCAACCGGCGCATCTGGTCTTGCCTGCGTGGATGCTGGAGCCGTACTGTTGGGCGATCTCCGAGTGGCACTCGGCGCACTCGGCCCTGGCCGGCACTCCACCTTGCGGATGTGTCGCCGGCATGGAGTCGTGGCATGATGGGCAGCCGATCTTGGCGTGCGTGGTCCGTGTGTAGCGCGCGGGATCGATGAGCATCTTCCCGCCTACGGCGGCGGGGTCCGCATGGCAGGAAAGGCAGGTGCCGCTTTTCCCTTCGGTGCCGCCGAAGGAAAAGCCTTCCGCCCTGCAGATGGCCGCGCTTGCCAAGAAGAGCAGTGCCATGAGGAAAAGGGCTATCCAGTTCTGGTTCGTGTGACGGTTCACGTTGACCTCCTTTTTACGGCAGTTATCTCTTGGACAATTCGCTAACCGCGGTCTGCGCCACCCGCTGTGCCAGCCTGATGCGGAAAATCGGCACGAGCTGCGTGGTGATGATGACGGCGCAGAAACCGAGGAAGAGGTAGGTCAGCCCTGCGGTGGCAAATCCGGCCCCCTGTATGGCGAGGGTAAGGGCCGCGCCGATGACCACGGAAAGAAGCGTCATGAGGCAGACGACGTGCCTGGCCGGTGCCGCTATCCTGTTACGTTCCCGGCCGACAACGCCTTTGCGGCCGTTTTCGCGGTTTTTCCTGAAGGCACATCCTACTGCCGCCTCGAGTTCCTCGGTGTCGCACGGATCGGCCGGTTTCAAGGCGCAGTAGAAAATTCCCTCGTTGTGGACCCGGCGAGCAAGCGCGGCTGGGACGTCATCGCATACCAGAATCACCTGGAGGTTCGGATCGCCACGTTTCAGCAGGTGGAGCAGGTCAGCCGATGCGATATGGGGATCGAAGTCCCCGTCCAGCAGCAGTACGCCACCCTGCGTCTCGAAGACGCCCTGCAGCAACTCGGCGGCTGAACCCATGGTTGTCACCGAGTATCCCGAGGCACTGAACCTGTCCGCCATCCGGTCACGCCGCACCGCGTCGTGTTCCGCTACTATGACTCTAAGCTCTTTCATGGCCCACCTCGACTGGCCTTAGCCAGCACCGACTACTTGGTATCGGTTTCCACTGGAACCCGGGATTTTTTGCTGACCAGGGAGTAGACCCCTTTGAGCATAGCACCCAGCAGCATGAGCCCCGGGATCACCTGGACCACGATCACAGCACCGAGGAAGAGGAAGAACACCTTGGACATGGTCCCTTCATGCCCGGAGAGATCGACTACGCCGGAGATCATGGCGGCACCGGCCAGGACCAGACCGATGATGGAGCAGGTGACGATTTTGGCTTTTTGGTTGGCTAGCTTTTTCATGGCATCCTCCTTGGTATCGGGAAATTGTGCTTGTTAACGGTTCAGGGTGCTCTAGCCGATTCTGGTGCTGCGGCTCTTCACCGCCGCTTCCCGCTTGGTGTGGGCGCCGAAGAGTCCCTTGAGAAGCCCGATGAAGAGCGCTGCGCCGGGGAAGAGCTGGAAAATGAACACGGTGGCCGCGAAGGTAATGAAGAAGGTGGCAGCGAATCCGTTCCAGGCAGGAGCCGAATCCTGGGCTGCAGCAAGGGCCTGGGGTACGGAGGCGAGCAGGGCTACGATCAAGGTGGCGAGCGCTTTCATGATTCCTCCCCGTCGCGGGCAGATCGTCATGCCCGGATCTTGCTTTCCTACTAGCATCGACCATGCCACTTTTTGTAAACTTGCAAGTGGTTGAAATTATTATATGTGTGCGAATGGTGTGTCCGGCGTGGCGAGAAAGTCTTCCCGAATCTGTATAACGCTTTAATACAGCTCCGTGTTTCGGGCGGATGGGCAAAACGGTCGTCGCTAAAGGCAGATCACGCAATTTCAACATGTTATCCGTGTCCAACACGGTGTATAAAGGCGAGATACACTCTAGGAGGTGCGGCGCGGCTTTACTGTCTCGAGCCTTTTGCTTCTTTATCTGCAAAGGCATGGAAGGTTGCAGTGAGGAACTTGCCGTTTACAATGCTTGATGTTGACACGATGATGTTTGTGGGCTATTGAATAGCTGCACATGAATGACATCTTTTGTTGACGTCGACCGACGAGGTGATCGAGCCTGTAACCTTGAATGAGGTATGGTGAGCCTATGAACATCCTGGTTGTAGATGATGAAGCTGTAATTCGGGAGGGGCTTTCACGGATTCTGGAGGGTGCTGGTTACCAGGTGGAAACTGCGAAGAGCGGTATCGTAGCCATCCCATTGCTGCAAAAACAGGAATTCGATCTCATCATCACCGATCTCAAGATGCCGGGCATGAGCGGTTTCGAGGTGCTGGACACGGTGAAGACGCTGCAGCCGGGGGTTCCGGTCATCATGATCACCGGGTTCGCCACGGTGGAGACCGCAGTCGAGGCGATGCGCCGGGGAACCGTCGATTACCTCGTCAAGCCGTTCGCTCCGGACCAGATCCTCGAAAAAGTTAAGCTCGCCCTGGAACAGCGCAAGCTTCCCCCCGAAGACCTCTTTCTCAAAAACGAATTGCAGTGCCACCAGGGCTTCGACCTCTTCGTGGGGCAGAGCCCGGAGATGCAGAAGGTTTACCGGCGCATCCTGCAGGTCGCACCCACGGCTAGCACGGTCCTCGTCTACGGCGAAAGCGGTACGGGGAAGGAGCTCGCGGCGCGCGCCATTCATAACAACAGTCCCCGCAGGGACCGTCCCTTCGTGGCCGTAGATTGCACGGCACTCGCGGAAACCCTTCTGGAGAGCGAGCTTTTCGGCCATGTGCGGGGCGCCTTCACCGGGGCGGTGCAGACGAAAACCGGCCTTTTCAAGGTTGCCGACGGCGGTACCCTTTTCCTGGACGAGGTGTCCAACATCAGCGTTTCCACGCAGGCGAAGCTTTTGCGTGTACTGCAGGAGCGGAAGGTAACCCCGATCGGGGGGACCCAGCCCGTCCCCTTCGACGTGCACCTGGTCGCTGCGAGCAACAGGAACTTGAAGACCATGGTCGCCGAAGGGACCTTCCGCGAAGACCTCTTCTTCCGTCTGAACATCATCCCGCTGGAACTCCCACCCCTGCGCGAGCGCAAGGGTGACATCCCGCTTCTCGCGCGGCACTACCTCGAAAAATTCGTGGGTGAAATGGGGAAGGATATCCGGGGCATCTCCCAGGAGGCGATGCAGTTTCTGGAGCACTACCCGTTCCCGGGGAACGTGCGCGAGCTGGTGAACTGCATCGAGCGGGCCGTCGTACTCACCGAGGGGGAACTGGTTCAGCAGGAAGACCTGGAACTTGGCGACGCAGTCGTCTCTGGAAGGGATGATGCGGAGGGTGACGACGAGTTTGGCGGGCTGGTGCCGCAAAACGTCGAGGACCTGAAGGAGATGAAGCGCCAGATTCGTGACAAGTCGGTGGAGGGCGTGGAAAAGGCCTTCGTGATCAACGCGCTCAAGAAGACCCAGGGGAACATCTCACGGGCCGCCGAGGAGACCGGCATGCTGCGCCCGAACTTCCAGACCATGCTGAAACGGCTCGGGATCTCGGTGAAGGATTACTTCGGCAAGACGTAACCTTTGCGCTTGCCGCATGAAAAAAACGCGGGCCGCCGCTTCTTCGTGAAGCGACGGCCCGCGCTGCGTTTTAGGGCCCCTTCTCAGCCGCGGACGTGGCAGGAGTCACAGTTGCCGTTGACCGTGAAGGCGGCCTTGCCGTCGTGGCATGCCCCGCACGACCTGGCCTTCTTCATCTCGGACATCGAGATCGGTTTGTTGCCGCTTCTGGTCGGGAAGGTGCGCGTGTGGCAGTCCTGGCATTTGTACATCTGCAGGTGCGAGGTGTGGCTGAACTTCACATCGCCGACCTTGGCCACCTTGAAGTTGATTTCCCGTACCGGATGGCATTTTTCGCACTTGGCCAAGGCGAAGGCCTCTTTCGCGTTGTGGCAGGCACCGCAGGATTTCCCCTTCTGCATGGCCGCCATGGAGACCGGCTTGTGATTGGGTGACAGCGAGTAGATGGCAGAGTGGCACTTGCCGCAGCTGTAGAGCCCTGCATGTTTGCCGTGGTCGAAGACGGTAGGGCCGGTCTGCTTGACCTTGAAGACCACCTGCTTGGGCGAGGGGTGGCAGGCCTCGCACCGGTCGATGCTGAAGGCTTTGTTGCCGTTGTGACAAGCCCCGCACGATTTCCCCTTCTTCATCTCCGCCATGGTCGTCGGCGGGTTGTGCCCGGTAGTGAAAATGGCGTCGTGGCACGCGGTGCACTGCATGCTCTTTAGGTGAATGGCGTGGCTGAAGTGCACCGGGCCTGTCTGTTTGATCTTGTAGGTGATGTTTTTCACCTTGTGGCATCTGGTGCATTGCGCGACGGCGAATGCATGCTTGCCGTCGTGGCACTTGCCGCACGATTTCCCCTTCTCCATGTCCGCCATGGTTGCCTTGCTCTTCGGTGCATTGGCGTCCTCGTGGCAGCTTTTGCAGGTCGTTTTCCCGCCCTGGGCGTTTTTCGCCTTCAGATGGGTCGAATGGCTGAAGACCACCTTGCCCGCCCCGTCAGTCTCGTACACGACGTTCTTCAGCTCCAGTGCCATCGCCCCGGATGCTGCCAGTGCCAATGCGGCCAACACGGCGAATGCGGATCTGCGTCCCATGGTCTGTCCCTCCCGGTTTGTGGATTGATGTACCGTACTGCCGTTTCTCGAGCAGATTGTTTTCAGAAAGGACCTGTTGCATCACGCGTGCCGGAATATCCGGTGGTTAGCCGAGATTCGGTATCTGTTTGGAAAGATGGGCCTTTTGCCGACGGCCGCACGGAAGGGCGGCGCCCCGGTGAGGGGGCGCTGTATAGCGACGCTATACACGCCGCGCGTTCAGCTGCGGTTCGGGTGGCGGGTAGGGGAGGCGGGCCGAGCCCGCAGGCGTCAGTAGGGGCCGACCGTGGCAAGAATGATGTGGACCAGGATGATCTTCCCTATCGTGGCGAACGGGAAGACGCAGGCGTACCCCTGGTCGGAGAGGTCGTTGCCGGTCTGTTCCTTGATGTATCCGAGGCCCGGCGTGGAGGTGTGCATCCCCGCGACGATGCCTACGGCGAGCGTCATCGGGAGCTTCATGATCTTGTGCGCGATGAAGAGGCCAAGGAAGGCGGTGACTGCGGTGAGGCAGACCCCGGCGATGAAGATGGCGCCGCCCCCCCCCTCGGTCAGCGTGGTGAGCAGGCTGTAGCCGGAGCGGGTGCCGATCCCGGCGAGAAAAAGGACGAGTCCAACCTGCTTCAGCGTCATGCTGGCGCTGTAGGGGAGGCTCCAGACCATTTTGCCGGTCCTGCCGAAGGTGCCGAGGAGGATGCCGACGATGAGGGGGCCGCCGGCGAAGCCGAGTTGCATGCTTCCGCCCCCCGGGAATGGGAAGGGGATGAGACCGAGGATGAGACCGATGACGAGGCCCAGGCTGAAGGTCATCACGTCCACCTCGCTCACCTTGCGATACGAGTTGCCGAAGAAGGCGGTCACCGCATCCATGTCGCTTTTGTGCGCAAGGACCCGGATCACGTCCCCCAACTCCAGCACCATCTCCCCGTCGGGAAGCAGCTCGCTGTCGCCGCGGCGCACGAGCGTGATCACCTCACCGAAACGCTGGTCATTGTGCAACTCGCCTATGGTGCGCCCGATCGCTTGCGGACTCGATACGAATATCCGGCGGTACTCGTACTCGGTGCGGTCCAGCCCGAGGCGCTCCTTGCTCCTGCGTTCCCCTAGCACCGCCGCGAGCTTTTCGATCTCCTGCGGCAGGCCGGCCACCATGACCAGGTCTCCAGGCTGCAGCACGGTGGCGGGACCGGCGTAGAAGAACTCGCCGGAGCGCTTGACCCGGCTGAAGATCACCTCGCAGTTGTTCGACTCGTTCAGCCTCTGAACGGTCGTGTCCGGCGGCTCCACTGTCTGCACCTTGATGGTGCAGTGCACCAACGACTTGCGGTCCTCGGGCTTATGCAGGACCTGGTACTCGGCCTGGTAGTCCACCTTCCAGAGCTTCTGGCAGACGTTTATCGTCAGCATGAGACCGATGACGCCGATGGGGTAGGCGACCGAGAAACCGACTACGGGCTCGGCCAAAAGCTTCTCGAGGAGGTTCTCCGGCGCGGTCTGACGGATCGATTCGAGCGCGCCCCCGAGCGCCGGGGAGGCGGTGAGGCTGCCGCAGAAAATCCCGGCGGCGATTCCCGGCTTCAGTTCCAGGTAGCGCTGCAGTGCTATGCATACCGCAGCCGACACGCAGAGTACCCCGCCTGCGACGGCGTTGTTCATGACGCCGTTTCTGCGGAAGGTCGAGACGAAGGAGGGGCCGGCCGAGAGCCCGACGGTGTAGACGAAGAGCGCCTGCCCCATGATGTACACGATGGCGGGGGCCTTCATGTCGGGGTGGAGCATGCCGAAGCCCAGCCCCACGAAGAGGACGGCGCCGACGCCTAAGGTGATGCCGTAGCACTTGATGCGCCCGAGCGGATAACCAAGCGCAGCCACCATGAGCAGAAGCATCAACGGGTTCTCGAGGAGAATCTTGATCATGATCGCACCTCATCTCGCTGTCATGACCGGGCGTTGCGCGCCCAGCGATCTGCTAGCTCAGCTTGAACTGCCCGACCAGTTTCTGCTGTTCCTCGGCGAGCCGTGACAGAAGCGCCGCGGACGCCGCAGACTCCTGGGCGTTCTTCGCGGTGTCCTGCACCACCTCGTTTATGTTCTGGATGTTGTTGCTGATCTCCACCGTGGTCGCGGTCTGCTCTTCCGCTGCGGTGGCGATCTGGTTCACTTGGACGGTGACCGAGCCGATCTGCTGGAGGATCTCCTCCAGTGCGGCACCCGATTTCGCCGCCTCGACGGTGCCCGCCTCGACCCGGGTGACGCCGGACTGCATGGCACCGATCGCACCTCTCGTCTGCTGCTGCACGGCCTTGATCATCTCACCGATCTCGCGTGTCGCACTCGAAGTCCGCTGCGCCAGGGCGCGCACCTCGTCGGCGACGACGGCAAAGCCGCGCCCCTGCTCTCCGGCGCGCGCCGCCTCGATGGCGGCGTTCAATGCCAGGAGGTTCGTCTGGTCGGCGATGTCGTTGATGGTGTTGACGATGGCGCCGATCTGTTCCGACTTCTTGCCGAGGTCACCCACCGTCACTGCGGACGCACGGACCTGCTCGGCGATCTGGTTCATCCCCTGGACCGTTTCCTTCACCACGTCAGCGCCCGCCTCCGCGGCGTTGTTGGCCTGCTTCGACCCCTCGGCGGCCTGCGTGCAGCTAAGGGCTATCTCGTTGGAGGTCGCCGCCATCTCCTCGCTGGCCGTGGCCACCGTGGCAGCCTGCCCGGCGACCTGGGCCGCACCGGCTGCCATCTGCTCGGCGGCGCAGGAGAGCTCCGTTGAGGCCGAGGCGACCTGGGCGGTGTTCTGCGAAACCCGCGAGAGTACCTCGTGCAGGTTCACGACGATGTTGTTGATGCTGTCGCAGATGTCGCCGATCTCGTCGCGCGAACCGGTCTTGATGCGCTTGGTCAGGTTGCCGGCGGCGATCTCCGCGGTCACGAGCTTCGCGTGGGCGAGGGGCCTCGTGATCGAGGCGATGATGCGCAGGCTGATCACGAAGGAGATGAGGATCACGGCCGCCGAGACCGCAATCATGACATAGGAGAGCAGGGTGGCGTTGTCTACCGCGCGGCGCACGCCGGTCAGGATCTGCTGCTGGTTCTCGCCGATGCTTTTTACCTGCTCCTCGCTTCTTTGCGCCTGTTCGCGTGAGATCCCTTGCGCCGATTCCAGCGCCTTCTGCATGGCGAGGTTGCTGCGGATCACGCCGAGCTTGGTCGCCTCGATCTTCCGGATCGATGCGCCCGCTTTGCGGATGATGCCGGAGACATCGGTGATGTTCCGCGCGAGGTCCTTCTGCCCGGAGTCGAGCAGGAGTTTTCTAGCCGCGGCTATGTTCGCCTCGATCCTCTTCTGGGACTGGGCTAGCGTTCCCGACAGCTTGCCTACCTCCGCTTCGGTGCCGCTCAGCATGATCTGGCGCACCCCGGCGTTCAGCTCCTTCACGTCCACACTGATGTTGCTGCCAGCCTCCATTACGCCGTTGGCCGCATTCTGAAAGCCTAGCGACGACACCACCTTGTTACGGTCCTTAACGATCTGCAGCTCGAGGGTGTCGATGGTGTTGAAGATCTTCTTGCTGTTTTCCTCGAGCGGTTTCATGATCTCCCGCGCCTTGGTCGCGTACTGCTCCGCGTCAGCCTTCTCCGGGTTGTTCAGCATCTCCTGCCTGAGGGCCAGAAGGCCCCCTTCCTCGGCGCCGATCCGGTTCAGGATCTCGGTCGCCACACCCTTCACTTCCTTGATGGCCGGGTTGTCCCCCGGATCCACTTCGATGTTGCGGGTGAGCTCGATGGTGTTTTTCAGGCGCTCCTTTAAGGGCGCGATCTTGAACTTGCTCTTCACCAGTTCGAGGTCCGCCATGAAGATGTTGATGTCCTTCAACCGGCTTTGCAGGGTGAGTAGTTTCTTGATCGAGCTGTTCACCTGGAGGTTTGCTGCCTGGGAGGAGTTGATGTTGGAGAGGGCGCTGTTTCCCATCTGGCTGATCTGTCGGCGCATGGCGCTGACACTTCCCTCGGCCTTCAAGAGCTCCGCGTTGACCGAGGCGATCTCGCTCTTGAAAAGGGACATGTCGCTGAGCCTTTGCGAGGCTACCTGCACCACGGTCTTTTCGATGTCGCGCAGCACCGCGGTGTCGACCCCGCTGGAGGAGGCGCCCCCCTTGACGATGTCGTCGTTCAGGGCCTCCATCCGCTTGATGCGCGTCGTTATCGACTCCGACAGGCGCGTTACCTCGGCGGGCTCGGTCGTCATCTCAAGGCGCATGAAATCGGCGGAGACCTTTTCCACCGTCTGCTGCAGCTCCAGCATCTTAAGGTGCAACGGCGTCGACTTTCCCGTCAGGATCTCGATGCTCGACTTCACCTTCGCTATGGAAAAAAGACCGATCCCGGCCAGTACCGAGATCCCCACGATGGTCAGCGCGATGTTGCCCCAGAGCTTGCTTTTGACGGTCATTGCCACGCCCCCGGAAATAAGATGCCGTGCCGAGGGAACCGGGCCGCAGTCAGTCGCGGCGCCGGTTCCCGACCTGTCGTCGTACTCATGAGCTACTTCATGGATACCAGCTTGTTACCCTTCACGACCTGCAGGTAGACGTTGTCCTGCCCCTGGTGGTCCTGCGGCGTGAAGGTGAGCTTGATCCCGCCCATGTCCGCGTCCTTCATCGCCTCGTAGGCCTGGATGAAGCCGGCCTGGGTGGGGGGATTGCCCGCCTTCTCCAGCGCCATGACGATGGACTTGGCCGCCATGCATCCTTCCATGCTGACCGAGTTGAAGCCGACCTCCTCGGGACTCTTCTCGATCGCCTCCTTGCACTCCCTGGTGATGGGGAGGCTCAAGTCGTCCAGTTCGGGCACCACCTGGCTCATGATGACACCCTCGGCCGCCTCGGGCCCCACCGCCTTGACGAGATTCATGCCCCCCGCGAAGGAGCCGGAGGCGAGGCGTGCGGTTACCCCTTCCTTGCGCGCGAGCTTGATGAACTCGGCACCCGGTTTGTACACCGCGCCGACGATGATGGCGTCCGGCTTACCCTCCATGATGCTGGCAAGCCCTGCCGTCACCGCCACCGTGTTACGCTCGAAGGAGCCCTTGGAGACGACGGAGAGCCCGTGGCGTTTCACCGCCTTCTCCGTGGAGGCGAGGATGTCGGTGCCGAGCCCGTCGTTTTGGTAGAAGACCGCGAAACGCTTCGCCCCCTGCTTCACCAACTGGTCCACGATCTTGTCCACCTCCTGCTGATAGCTGGCGCGGACATGGAAGACCTCCCGGACCACCGGAGTGCGCAGTTCGGTGGCGCCGGTCCTCGGGTTTATGTACGGAAGCTTGTATTCCTTGACCACCGGCAGGCTCGCGACGCAGTTCGAGGTACCGACCGAGCCGACCACCGCGAATACCTTCTGTTCGTCGGCCAGTTTCAGCAGGCAGTCGATGGTCTTGTCCGTCGTCATCTGGTCGTCCATGGCGACGAGCTCCAGCTTCCTGCCGTTAACACCACCTTTCGCGTTGATCGCCTTGAAGTAGGCGTCGACGCCGACCTTCATCCCTCTTCCTGAGCCTTTGTTGGCCCCGCTCTGGTCGTTCACCATGCCGATCTTGATGACGTCGCCTGCCGCCCCCGCAGCTTGTGCCGTCGGAGCGATCATCATCAGCACCACGGTGAGGAAAATCATCTTTCTCATGACAACCTCCTTTTCTCTGGGTAGGCTCGCGCAGGGGCCACATGGGGACAGCCTGCGTCGTGGTTGTAAGCACAATCATTTCGGGCTGTTGCAAATGGGCTCCATCCAGAGGATGGTAGATTTTGAAAACCCGCCAATAATAAACTACTAATGATTGGATGGCAAGGCTTTCTCTTAGAATGTTTTTATGGATGGCGGGCGCATCGTGGAGGGGTGTGGCAGGAAAAAGAAAAGCCTGCTCGCAGGCAGGCTTCGTTGTGTCTGTAGGTTGTAATCAGTGGCAGGGGGCGTCAGCCGAAGATGCGCTTGAAAAGCCCCTTCTTCTCGGCCTCGCGCCGCTCGGTGATCAGGCGCATCCCCCCGAGGGCGTGGGCGTCGTGCGCGTTCAGCTTCAGGGCCTTCTGGAATTCTCCCTCGGCGAGCCCGTCGCGCCCCTCGTCTAGGAGCATCCACCCCCGGAAGGCGAAGGCCTCGGCGGTGCGCTCGGCCTGCAGGCTCTTGGTAAGGAGCATGCGGCACTTTTCGAGGGCCCCGGCAGAGCGCTGGTTGCCCGGGTTCTTGTAGATGGACCAGGCGAGGTAGGCGCTCGTGCGGGCGTCGTCCGGGGCGAGCGTGTAGGCGTCCTGCAGCGCGCGCTCGGCGTTGCCGAAGTCCTCCATCTCCAGGAAGACCTTGCCGGACTGGAACTGGATGCGGGCCTGCAGCTCGTCGTCGCGCTTGCCGGCTAGCCCTATGGTGTTCGCGTTCAGCATCTCGTCGTAGCGTTCCTTGGCGATGACGCTGGAGAGGGTGTTGTAGGCGTTTGCGTAATGGGAAAGGACGTCCTGTGCGCGCCCAAGGATGGCGCCGGAAAGCTGCATGAACTTCTCGGGCGAATACTGGCGCGTCTTGGCGAAGTAGGCCTCCTTCAGGGCGTCGAAGCTGAAATTGCCGGGACTCATGCCGAAGATCTCGTAATAGTTTTTGTCCTGGATCGCGGCGTAATCACGCTGCACTTCCTGCTCGAAGTCGATCTCGCTTGAGGAGAGCGGCGCGGCCATCCCTGTTTCCCCCACCACGAGTTCGATGGAGTCCGACACCTCGTCTACCAGGTCCTCGAAGCTCATGGCTGCCGCCTGCAACTCGGCAACCTCCTCGATGGGGCGGTTGAAGAGCCGCTTCTGGGGGAACTCGGGGGGTTGGTCGGAGGCCTGCGCGCTGTTCAAGGTGAGCATGCCCATCCCCGCCAGCAGGTCGAGGAATGCGCCGCCGCGGGCGGGCTTTTCCAGGCCGGAGAGGATGGCCTGTACCGTCTTCCCCTGCCCGAGCTGCTGCAGGAGCTCGATCTCTTCCTGCCTCATGTTGAGCAGGTTGGCCAGGCGGAAATAGGTCTGCGTCAGCGTCGGGAACAGTTCGCCGGCGCGCGCGGGATAGGCGGCGAGGTCAAAGGGGGCGGCGTCGGCGGCCTGGTGCAGAAGACGCGGCAGGCAAAGGGGGGTGAGCGGAAGTTCGATTGTGGCAAGCTCCGGGGAGAAACGCGGCGCCTGTTTTTGCGCGAGCGCCTCGATGAGGGTGCGGGACAGGAAGAGCCGCGACTGCTCCAGGAGCTCCTCGTAGCTTAAAAGGCCCGCCTCCACGAGGGGGAGCCGTCCGGGACGGGCGAGGGGGAAGCGCTCCAGGTCCGCGCGCTGCAGGTGGTTTCCCAGAACGAGAAAGGGTACGAACCTGGGCGACGAGAAGCTCGCCGGTTCACCCCCGATGACGAATACCCTGGTCCCGCCGCGCAGTTCCAGCGTGCCGCTCTTGCCGTCGCGGAAAAGCTCGAGAAGGAGGCGTCTCAGCTCCTTTCCTCCCGGGCCCTGTTCGAGGGCTCCGTTAACGGCCTTCAGGAAGTCGTCCCTGCCGAAGGGCTTCTCGAGGTACGCCGAGACGCCGAGCTTTGCCGCCGCCTGGGCGTAACCCGCGCCGCGGAAAACGCCGGTCATGATGACGACGGGGAGTTCCTTGAGCGCGGCGCTGCGCCGTACGTGCCGAAGGAGGTCCACCCCGTTCATGCCGGGAAGCTTCAGGTCCAGGACGAGGAGATCGAAGCGCTCCCCCTGCAGTAGGGCGAGGGCGGCGTCACCGCTGGTCGCGCAACGCACCTCGTGCCCGCGCGCCTCGAGGACGCCGCGCAGCATGGTGCAAAGCCGTTCGTTGTCCTCAACCAGCAGGACTCTGCCCGTCATCTGGCTCCTCCCCGGGGTGCCGCGCTCGGCGCCTTAAGGTACCTGTTGACCGCGTCGTTGTGCGACGCGAGGTCGTTCGAGAAGTGGTGGCTGCCGTCGCCGCGTGCCACGAAGTAGAGGTAAGGGACCGCAGCGGGGGTCAGCACCGCCTCTATGGCATCCTTGCCCGGGTTGCCGATCGGGCCGGGGGGAAGCCCCGGGATGAGATAGGTGTTGTAAGGGGTCGGCTTCAGGATGTCGTCGCGGCTCACCTTGCCGGCGAAGGCGCGCACGCCGTAGAGTGCCGTGGGATCGCTCTGCAGTCTCATGCCGATCTTGAGGCGGTTGCGGAACACGGCGGCGATGAGGGGCTTCTCCTGCGGGAGCACGGCCTCCTTTTCCACCATCGAGGCAAGGACGAGCACTTCCCGCATCGACAACCCCTTCGCCTTGGCCCGTCCGTCGACCGATCCGGCAAGCACCTCTTTCTGCCGCTTGATCATCTCGCGCACCACGTCACGCTCGTTTCTGCCGGGGAGGATGTTGTAGCTGCCCGGAAAGAGGTACCCTTCGGCACTCGGTGCGTCGATCCCCATCTCCTTCAGGAGCGTCCGGTCGCTACAAGCAGCGAGGAAGCTCTCCCTGGTGAAGATCCCCCGCTTTTCGAGCATCTCGGCAGCCTGGTAGCTCGAGTACCCTTGCGGGAGCGCGAAAAGTCGCAGATAGACGTCGCCGGCGATCATCTTGGCGAGGATCTGTCCCGGTCGCAACCCATCGTCGAGCTGGTACGGACCTGCCTTGAGACGCGCGTCGCCCCCTTTCATGCGGGCGTAAAATACGAAGAGTCGGGCGCTGGTGATGATGCGCCGCGCCTCGAGGTCGGCGGCGAAGGCGCGCAGCGAGCGTCCTCTGCTCAGTTCCACTATTTCCACGCGCTTGCCGTCGCCGGCGGGAAACAAGAGAAACCTGGTGAAACGGGTGATGGGAACCAGGATGACTATCAGCAGCAGCGCGATGCAGAGTCTGCGCTGCTTACGGAACATGTCTTTGAGGCTGGAAGCGATGATGGCACTATCCTAGGTGAAAACAGGGCTTTTGCTGACTCAGCATTAGGTTTAGGTGAAATCGCTAACTGTGTCAAGGCTAAATGCCTGAGCCATCAGCGGGCGAATTTATGCTGGTGCTGCGTTAATAATAAAATTTTTAAAGACAGTGGTGGTATTCCACGGTATGATATCTGACCGTGCCGCCCGACCGGGACCGGAACACCACTACAGTAGGGCAGACGAGGTGCTTGATGAAGCAGAGGTTTATTAACTCGGACTATTTCCCCTTTCAGATACAGATTTCGGCCGCCTGCGGCGACCGCATCGACCTGCGCGGCACGCTCGAGGAGTTGGGCGATGTGCCGGGCATCATCTACGCGAGGCGGGTGGCCGCGAAGCTCAACAAGGGGCTGCAGGCGCACGAAACACCCATCCAGCCTGGGCTTTTGCATCTCTACTCCACGCTGAGCCGCGTCTATCGCTATGTGGCCGGGCAGTACTGCGCAAAGCAGCAGCCGGGGGTGCTCGCGGCGACGGCGGCCCAGGCGGGATACCCGGGCTTTACCGGTGACGCCGAAGCAACGCTGCGGCGTTTCATGGAACTCTTCCCCTCACAGCGCATGGTGCTCGATGAGGACACCCCGGACGGCTTTCTCTCCGGGGACGACGACGAGCAGGGACGCCGCCAAGCCCTCTCGGCGGAACTTCTCCTCATGCTGTTAAACGGCGAGAACCGGGCCTTGGACCAGTTCCGCCGGCTCTTCGACGCCTCTGAACTCGCCGGCTCCTCTCAGTACCTTAAGGTAGCCACCGACATCGACCGAGGCCTTGCCAAGGCTCCTCCTTTCGAGCCGATCGGGGTGCCGCTGCCGGAGCTTTTGCGCGCCCCGATGAAGGCCTCTCCCGATTCACTCGCCGGGCAGATCGCCTACATCAGGGAGCACTGGGGCGCCATCCTTCCCCCGGAGCTTTTGACCGAGCTCGTCACCGCCCTCGACATCGTCTCCCAGGAGGGGCGTGCCTTCTTCGGCGGCCCGGGCGAGCCCAAGGTGCTCCGCTTCGGCAGGGATGCGCAGGGGGGCGAGGAGTACCCGGAGTACGAACGCTTCTCGCGCGACGCCGACTGGATGTCCAACGTCGTCATGATCGCCAAGATGGTCTACGTCTGGCTCGGCCAGCTCTCGAAGACCTACGGCGTCGAGGTGAACACGCTGGACCAGATCCCCGACGCGGAGCTCGACCGCCTCGCCCGTTACGGGTTCAGCGCGCTCTGGCTGATCGGCATCTGGGAGCGATCTCCCTCCTCGCAGACCATAAAGAGGATCGCCGGGAACCAGGAGGCGATCAGCTCGGCGTACTCCCTCTACGACTACATCATCGCCCATGACCTGGGCGGAGAAGGGGCGCTGGACAACCTGAGGCGGCGCTGCGCCGCCCGCGGCATCCGCCTTGCGAGCGACATGGTCCCGAACCACACCGGACTCTACTCCAAATGGACCGTGGAGCACCCGGACTGGTTCATCCAGCTCGACTACCCGCCGTACCCCGACTACCAGTTCAACGGCCCGGACCTCTCCCCGGACGGGCGCATCGGCCTCTTCATCGAGGACGGTTACTGGGACAAGCGCGACGCCGCCGTCGTCTTCAAGCACCTGGACCGCGGCAACGGGCGCGTGCGCTACATCTACCACGGCAACGACGGGACCTCGACCCCCTGGAACGACACCGCGCAGCTGAACTACCTGATCCCGGAGGTGCGCGAGGCGGTGATCAACACCATCCTCCACGTGGCGCGCCAGACCCCCATCATCCGCTTCGACGCAGCCATGACGCTTGCCAAGAAGCACTACCAGCGCCTTTGGTATCCGCTGCCGGGCCACGGCTCCGGCGTTCCGTCGCGCGCCGAGCACGGCATGGACCGCGCGAGCTTCGACCAGGTCTTTCCGGAGGAGTTCTGGCGCGAGGTGGTGGACCGGGTCGCGGCCGAGGCGCCGGACACCTTGCTCCTCGCCGAGGCCTTCTGGCTCATGGAAGGGTATTTCGTGAGGACGCTCGGGATGCACCGGGTCTACAACTCGGCCTTCATGAACATGCTGAAGATGGAGGAGAACGCCAAGTACCGTCAGACCTTGAAGAACGTGCTGGAGTTCGAGCCTGAGATCCTGAAGCGCTTCGTGAACTTCATGAACAACCCGGACGAGAGAACCGCGGTCGAGCAGTTCGGCAAGGAAGGGAAGTACTTCGGGGCGACCGTACTCCTCGTCACCATGCCCGGTCTTCCCATGTTCGGCCACGGTCAGATCGAGGGCTTCCACGAGAAGTACGGCATGGAGTACCGCCGGGCCTACTGGGACGAGCCGGTGGACCAGCACTTCGTGGCGCGCCACGAAAGCGACATCTTCCCGCTCATGCGGCGGCGTCACATCTTCTCGGGGAGCGAACAGTTCACCCTGTACGATTTCTATTCCGGCCACAGCGTGAACGAGAACGTCTTCGCCTATTCCAACCGCAACGACGGCGACCGCGGCCTCATCCTCTATCACAATGCCTACGCCACGACCTCCGGGTGGATCCGTACCTCCTGCGCCGTCTTGAGAAAAACCGCGGAAGGGGGGACCTCTCTCGCGCAGACCACGCTTGGCGAGTCGCTCGGCTTCAAGGGGGACGGCCGCCACTACTACAGCTTCCGCGACTACGCCTCGGGGCTTAGCTACCTGAGAAACGGACGCGACCTGTGCGACCGGGGGCTCTACGTCGAGATGGGCGGCTACGAGTACCATGCCTTCCTGGATTTCCGGGAGATATACGACGACGATTACGGGACCTGGGGTGCGCTCTGCTACCGCATGAACGGAGCCGGAGTTGAGAACCTGGACGACGAGGTGAAGAAGGTCCGCTACGCTTCCCTCCACGAGGCGCTTAGGGCGGTTCTCGTCAAGGCCGCCGTGGTGCTCCAGGAGCCTGGCGTGGCGCCGCCGGTCCGCCTTGGGCCGTTGGAGCCGCTCCTGGCCGGCTTCTACAAGGCGCTGGCGCCTCAGGCACCTGATAAGTCCCATCGCGCCCTCCTCGCAGCTTTCGGTACCGAGCTTACCGAGGCGCTCGCCGCGAAGGCGGGAGGGGAGCTTCTCCCCGCCGAGTGGGTCCTGTTATGCGCCTATCTTGCACTGCACCGGACCGGAGACCTCGCCGGGACCGGGACGTGGGGGCTCTTCGAAGAGCTCGGCCTGGTGCATCCAGTGGTGCAGGCCTTCCAGTCGCTGCCGCCTGCCGATCCGGAGCAGTTGATCGACCTGCCGCCGAAGAGCTTCGGAAAACTCCTAGGGCTCATGCTGCGGCACGATACCTTCCTGGCGCAGTGCCGCGAGCTGGGCGCCGTGCGCTGCTGCACCGCGCTCTTCTCCGATCCGGTGGCGGCCCGCTTCCTGTACCTGCACGAAAGCGGCGGCGCCCAGTGGTTCAACAAGGAGCGCTTCGAGCTTTTGCTGTCGTGGCTGCTTAAGGTTGAGCCGTTCGCAGGCAGGGGGGACGCTGCGCAGGAAAAAGCCGAAGTTGCTCGGAAAAAGGCTGGAGTCGCGCTGGAAAAGCCGGAAGGCAGGAAGGAAACGGGGGTGAAGGAGCCCACCGGGGAGGCGCTTGTCGCCCTCCTGAAGGAGAGTGCCGCCGCGGCGGGTTACCGGCTCGATCAGCTAATGAATTTGCTGCAGACCGGTTTCTGATTTTTCTACATTACCTGTTAGAATCAGTAGCTGGCGCTTGATCATCCGCAGCGCCCTTGTCTATGGAAGGCATCGGACAGAGGGGGAAAGCCATGGCGGTCATCAACACGCAGCTAAAGGACAACATCGGGACCATCACCTTCAACGATCCGGAACATCGCAACATCCTGAGCAGCACCATGATCGACGAGATGCTGCAGTCGATCGGCGCGCTGCAGAAGGGGAAGATGCGGGTCCTGGTGATCCGGGCCCCGGCGGGTTCCAAGGTCTGGTCGGCCGGGCACGACGTGCACGAGTTGCCGCTTCCCGGGCGCGACCCGCTTTCGTATCACGACCCCCTGGTGACCGTGCTCCGTTCGATCCAGAGCCTCCCGATCCCGGTCATTGCCATGATCGAGGGGAGCGTCTGGGGCGGGGCCTGCGACCTTGCCCTTTCCTGCGACATCCTGATCGGCTGCCCGACCACGTCGTTCTGCATGACCCCGGCGAAGATCGGCGTCCCCTACAACGTCTCCGGCATCCTGCATTTCATGAACATCATGGGGGTGAACTTCGCCAAGGAGATGTTCTTCACCGCGGAGCCGCTCTCGGCGGAGCAGGCGAACCGGGCGGGCCTTCTGAACCACCTGGTGGAAGCCGCGGAGCTTGCGGACTTCACCTATTCAATGGCGCACCAGATCACGAGGAACAGTCCGCTCAGTATCGGGGTGATCAAGGAGCAGATCCGGCTCCTCGCGAGCGCCCATCCCCTCTCGCCGCTCACTTTCGAACGGGTGCAGGGGCTCAGGCGGACCGTCTACGACAGCAAGGATTACGCGGAGGGGATCAAGGCGTTTTTGGAGAAAAGAGCGCCGGTCTTCACCGGCGAATAGAATCGTCCCCCCCCTTCTCCCTCTGGAGAGGGGCGCGGTAGGGGCGTTTGAGGGAGAAGGGACAAGAAAAAGGCCCGGCCGCATCTTCGCGGTCGGGCCTTCGTTGTTCTATGTCTCTGCACGATCAGCGAAAGAGTTTATTCCTCCGCCTTCTCGAAGTTCCCCTTCTCCTGGCACTGGGGGCACTTCTGCGGCTTGCAGCGACCTTCCTTGGTGAATCCACAGCTCTTGCATTTCCACGTTGCCATAATTGCCTCCTCTTAGTTGTTGTTCAGCTTTATTTCCTGCACCTTCCCGAAAGTGGAAAGAGGCTGGTCGAATTTCTTCTGGTCCCCCACCACCACGAGCTTCATATTTTCCGGGGCGAGGTACTTTTTCGCCACGCGCAGCACGTCGGCGCGGGTGACGCGGGCTATGTTGTCGCGGTAGTTCTCGAGGTACCCCTTGGGATAGCCGTAGAACTCGAGGCGCGCCTGCTGGGTCACCACGGAGCTGCTCTTCTCGAAGGCGAAGATGAAGGAGTTGATGATGGAATCCTTGGCGAGCTTGAGCTCCGCCTCGGACACCTCGCTCTGGGTCATGCCGTTGATGATCGAGTCGAGCAGCTTGATGGTCCGCGCCGTGGAATCCACCTTGGTCTCGGTCTCGGCGATGAAGGGGCCTTTGAACCGGCGCCCGACCTCGAAGTAGGCGTCAACGTTGTAGGCAAGCCCCTGGTTGGAGCGGATCTCCTGGGTGAGACGCGAGGTGAAGCCCCCCCCCAGGATGTATTCCATCACCTTGAGGGCGTAGAGGTCCGGGTTGTTCTTGTCGATCCCCAGGTGCCCCATGCGGATCACCGACTGGTTCACCTCTTTCTGCACGTGCAGTACCGCCGGGGTCATCTCCTCGCGGGGAGCGGGGACCGCCGGGAAGGGCGCGGTCTGGTTGGGCCAGTCGCCGAAGAGGCCCTCGAGCTTCTTGAGAAGCTCCGCCCGGTCGAAGTCACCGGAGACCGCCACGATCATGTTGGCCGGGTAGAAGTAGCGCCGGTGGTAGTCGATCAGGTCCTGACGGGTGATGGCGTTCACCGTGGCTATGGTGGGGATACGTCCGAGCGGGTGGCCGGCGTAGATGGCCCGGGCAAGCTCCCTTCCCGCGATTCCCTTGGGATCGTCGTTCTGGCGCCTGATCCCCTCGATGGCGTGGCTTTTGGCGAGCGCGACGCGCTCCGGATCAAAGGCCGGCTCCCGGACCACCTCGGCGAAGAGGGTGAGGGTGCGGTCGAGGTTCTTCGAGAGGGTGGCCAACGAGACGCTCGCGTTGTCCGAGTTGATGCCGGACTCGATGGACGAGGCCATGAATTCCAGCTCGCGGTCGAGCTTGTCGGCCGGGGTCTTCAAGGTCCCGCCGCTTCTCAACACCGCGCCGGTCAAAGAGGCAAGGCCGGTCTTCGCTTCCGGCTCGTAGACGCTCCCGGCGTTCAGGTACGCGGTGAGGTTCACGATGGGGAGCTCGTGGTCCTGCAGCAGGTAGACGATCATGCCGTTTTTGAGCTGCACCCTTTCGCTCTTCGGTAGCTGGAACTTGAGCGGCGGGAAGGTCATGTTGCGCGGGTTCGCCGGGGGCTGCACCTGGGTCGGTGCCTGTGTCACCTTCTGCGTCTTTGACTCGGCGATGGTGCCGGAGCGGGCCGCGCCCGCCTCAGATACCAACGAACCGGCGGTGCAAAGGGCGAGGGCGCTCAGCAGCACGAAACGGGAAAGGTATTTTCGAATCATTCAGGGTCCCCTTCTTCTGGACTATTAGGATCAATCACGGCTCCCTCCCGCCGCCTGGCGGAGGGGCTGAATATCGCGGCCTTACTGCGCGGCCTCGGCCTTCGTGATGAAGCCGACGTTGCGGTTTTGGCGGGTGAAGTACTGTTTGGCAACGCGCATGACGTCCTCGGGCGTGATCTTCGCCACCTTCTGACGGTGTTCGATGAGGTAGCGCCAGGTTCCGGCGATCGCCTCGTACTCGGTGAGGTTGCGCGCGAGGCCGCCGTTGGAGGCCATCTGGCGCGACTCCTCGAACTCGAGCTGGTTCAGGATCTGCTGCAGCTCCTCGTGCGTCATCGGCTCGGTCTTCAGGCGATCGAGTTCCTGGTAGATCGCCGCCTCCACTTCGGCCACCGTGTGCGGCGCGCGCGGCGTCGCGCTGATGATGAAGAGGTTGGGGTAGCGGCTCCCGGGTGCTCCGAACGAGGAGACGGAGGTGACGAGCTGCTTCTCTAGGACGAGTTTCTTGTAAAGGCGCGAGGTGCGGCCGCTGGTGAGAAGCATGTCGATGACGTCGAAGACGTAGTCGTCGGGCGCCGGCAGGGTCGGCTTGTGGAAGCCGATCATCACCTCGGGCTCGGCGTCGCCGATCACCTCGGTCCGTTTCTCGCCCGACTGCTCCGGTTCCTGGACCGCGACGGGGGGGACCGGGGTCCCCGGCTTGATGCCGCCGAAATAGCGCTCGACGAGGGCGATGGTCTGCTTCGGATCGATGTCCCCGACGATGGCGACGATGGCGTTATTGGGGGCGTAGTACTTGTGCAGGAAGTTCTCCGCCTTGGTACGGGTGAGGTTCTCGATGTCGGACATCCAGCCGATGGTCGGCTGCCCGTTCGGGTGCGCGTTGAAGGCGTCGGCGAGGAAGGTCTCCCACAGTTTCCCTTCCGGTTCAGCGTCATAGGAGCGGCGCCGCTCCTCCATCACGACGGAGCGCTCGGTGTAGAACTCCCTCAGCACCGCGTTCTGCATCCGGTCCGATTCGATGGCGGCCCACAGCTCCAGCTTGTTGGCCGGGATGTTGATGAGGTAGGTGGTGCCGTCCTTGCTGGTGAAGGCGTTGTAGCCGGCGCCGCCGTTTCGGGAGTAGATGTCGGCGAACTCCTCCTTCACGACGTACTGCTCCGCCTCCTTCTCAAGGCGCTTAAGCTCCGCGGTCAGTTTCTCGATCACCTTCGGATCGGCTTCGTCGCGCTTGTTCTTTTCCGCCAGCAGCTCTTGCGCGGTCAGTTCGATCTTGTCCAGAAGCGGCTTCTCCGCTTTGTAGTCCCTGGTGCCGAGCGTCTTGGTTCCCTTGAAGAGCATGTGCTCCAGGAGGTGGGCAAGCCCGCGCTCGTCGCTTCTCTCGTCCACGCTCCCAACCTTGAAACGGATCCACGCCGCCACGGTGGGGGAATTGTGGCGCTCCACCATCAGGAGCTTCATGCCGTTTTTGAGGGTGTGCTCCTGCACCCGCTCGGCGAGCCCCTGCCCAAAGCATATCGACGCGTTGACGAGGATGACGAGGGCAACAACCCATCTGGACACTATCTTCATGACTACCTCGGTTCGGTGGTTTTAATGTGAAGTGTGAAAAAAGATAACATTTGTCCTTTTGAAGCGCAAGGGGTTAAAAGACAGGAAAATCCCGCAGGAGATGCGCTCCTGCGGGATTGAGTGTATCGTGATGGAGGCGTTGCTTGCAGGGCTACTTGAGGGCCTGGGACAAGACCTCGCGGATGTCGTCGACGAAGATGAATTCGAGCTCCTCCCTGACGTTTTCCGGGATATCCTCGAGGTCTTTCTTGTTCTTCGCGGGGGCCAGCACCTTCTTCACCCCGGCGCGACGGGCCGCAAGCACCTTTTCCTTAAGGCCGCCTATGGCGAGCACGCGGCCGGTGAGGCTCATTTCGCCGGTCATGGCGACGTCCCTCTTCGCGGGGCGACCCGAGAAAAGCGAGACGATGGTGGTGGCCATGGTGATCCCGGCGGAGGGGCCGTCCTTCGGTATGCTCCCGGCCGGCACGTGGATGTGCAGCGTCGTGTCGTCGAAGGCCTTCTTTTCGATGCCGAGCTCGGAGCAGTTCGCCTTGACGAAGGAGAGTGCGGCGCGGGCCGATTCCTTCATCACCTCGCCCAGCGACCCGGTGAGGATCAGGTCCTCCTTACCCTTCATCTTGGTCGCCTCGACGAAGATGATGTCGCCGCCGCTTTCGGTCCAGGCAAGCCCGGTGGCGACGCCGATCCGGTCCTTCTCGGAAGCGACCTCGTCGAAGAACCTGGGCGGCCCCAGAAGCTCCGCCACCGTTTCCGGGTCGACCAGGGTGCGCAGCGGCTTCTCCTGTGCCACCTCTTTCGCGATCTTGCGGCAGACCGAGGCGATGCTCCTTTGCAGGTTCCTGACCCCTGCCTCGCGGGTGTAGTCGTGGGTGATGCGGTAGACCGCCTCGTCGGTGAACTTCGGGACCATGTTGCTGAGTCCGTTTTCCTCCACTTCCCGCGCGATCAGGTACTTCTTGGCGATGTTCAGCTTCTCCTCGTCGGTGTAGCCGGAGAGGGTGATCACCTCCATGCGGTCCTTCAGGGGCGCCGGGATCGGGTCGAGCTGGTTCGCCGTGGTGATGAACATCACGTTGGTCAGGTCGAACGGAACGTCGAGGTAGTGGTCGGTGAAAGAGAAGTTCTGCTCCGGGTCGAGCACCTCCAAAAGGGCGCTCGCCGGGTCACCGCGGAAGTCGGCGCCGATCTTGTCCACCTCGTCCAGCATGAAGACCGGGTTGTTGGAGCCGGCGCGGTTGATCTCCTGGATGATCCGGCCGGGAAGGGCGCCTATGTAGGTGCGCCGGTGGCCGCGGATCTCCGCCTCGTCGCGCATCCCCCCCAGGGAGATCCTGATGAATTTGCGGCCGAGCGTCCGGGCGATCGACTTGCCGAGGCTCGTCTTGCCGACCCCCGGGGGGCCGACGAAGCAGAGGATCGGGCCCTTCATCTTGTCCTTCAGGGTCCGGACCGCCAGGTACTCGAGGATCCTTTCCTTCACCTTCTTAAGGTCGTAGTGGTCCTCGTTGAGGATCACCTCGGCCTGGTTGATGTCCTTGTTGTCCGGGGTGCTCGTCTGCCACGGGATCGTGGTCAGGTATTCGAGGTAGGTGCGCGAGACGGTGTACTCGGGGGAGGCGGGGTTGATGCGCTCGAGCCGCCTCATCTCCTTTTCCGCGATCTTGCGGACGTCGTCGGGCATCTTCGCGCTTTCGATCTTGCTTCGGAGCTCGTTGGTCTCGCCCATGCGGGAATCTTCCTCGCCGAGCTCCTCCTGGATCTGCTTCATCTGCTCGCGCAGCAGGAATTCCTTCTGGCTCTTGCCGACCTTCTTGGTGACCTCGGCCTGGACCTCTCCCTTGATCTGCAGCCGCTGCACCTCCGTCGTCAGGTGCATGTAGACCTTCTTGAGCCGCTCCAAGGGATCGAGGGTCTCCAGCAGTTTCTGCAGCTCGTCAATGGGGAGGTTCAGGTAGAGCGCCACGAGGTCGGAGAGACGCGCGGGGTTGTCGATGAAGTCGATCATCTTCATGACATCATCGGGAAGGGGACGGCCGTAGGAGAGGGCGATCTTCAAAAGCGCGTTCAGGCTTCCCACCAGCGCCTCGGAGACCATCGACTTCTCGGCGAACTCGCGCACCGGCTCCAGTCGGGAGAGCGCCACCGGGGTCTGCTGCACGATGGCGAGCAGCCGGACCCGGATCACCCCTTCGAGGACAACCTTGGCGCCGCCTCCGGCGAGCTTGTTGAGCTGCACCACCTTGCAAAGGGTGCCGATCTCGTGCAGGGCGGGAAGTAGTTCGCCTTCCGGTTCCTGTCTCAGCTTCACCAGTGCGACGAGGTTGTTGAAGAGCACCGCCTCCTCGAAAGGGGGCATATCTTCCTGCTTCAGGAAGATGGTGAAGACCATGTAAGGGAAGGCAATGATCTCCCGCAGCGGATACAGCGGGACGATCTCCGGCATGTTTATGGTGATGTTTTCTGTCATGGCAGTATTTCCAGATACTTGGTTGGGGGGCGCGAACTGTAAAAGAGTACTGGAGAAGCTCCCCCTGTCAACTGGAACCGCCGTTTAGATCGCCTCCCACGCTTCGTACAGGGCTGCGATTTCCGCGGTGAGCGACGCGTGCCGCTCACCCGCCGTTCTGGCCGCCTCGTGGTCGTTGAAGAAATCGGGCTGTGCCATCTTCTCCTCGAGTTTTGCGAGCTCACCTTCCTTCACGCCGATCTTCTCCTCGATTTCCGAAAGTTTTCGCTCCCGTGCCCGCTCCTCTTTCTGGCGCTGCTTGTCCAGTTCGCGCTGCTGCTGGCGCGACAGGCGCGGGTCGGAGGACTCCTCGGCGGCCGCGGTCTTTTCCTCTCCCTTGACCGGGGTGAGGCGCCCGAGGCCGTCCTGGCCGGGAGCCGCGGCTGCGGTGCCGGCGGTCTTTTCCAGGTAGTACTCGTAGTCGCCGTAGAAGTTCTCGAGCTTGCCACCACCGACCTCGACGACGCGGGTGGCGAGACCGTCGATGAAGTGGCGGTCATGGGAGACGAAGACGACGGTGCCGCCGAAGTGTTTGAGGGCCTCGAGGAGTACGTCCTTGCTGAAGAGGTCCAGGTGGTTGGTCGGCTCGTCCATGAGGAGCAGGTTGGCGGGGCGCAAAAGAAGCTTTGCGAGGGCGAGGCGGTTTCTTTCGCCGCCGGAGAGCACCCCTACTTTCTTATGGATGTCGTCGCCGGAGAAGAGGAAGGCCCCGAGGATGTCGCGCAGTTGCGGCACCATGTCGTATGGGGATTCGGCGAGGATCTCGTCGTAGACCGTGCGCGATGCGTCGAGCTCCTGGGCCTGGTCCTGTGCGAAGTAATCCTTGATCACGTTGTGGCCGTCCTTCACCGCCCCGGAGGTGACGTCGGCGTTTGCCAGCACCCGCATCAGGGTCGATTTGCCGGCGCCGTTGTGGCCTACCAGCGCGACCCGCTCTCCGCTTTCCACGGTGAGATCCACGTTTTCGAGCACCACGTTGCTGCCGTAGGCCTTGGTTACGCCGGTCAGTTCGATGACGGTCTTGCCGCTCTTTGGAGGGGTCGGGAAGCGGAAGTGGATCTTCCTGCGCTCGGGGGGGAGGACGATGCGCTCGATCTTCTCGAGCTGCTTGATGCGCGACTGCACCATGGCGGCCTTGTCCGCCTTGTAGCGGAAGCGGGAGATGAAGTCTTCCATCTTCTCCACCTCCTCGTCCTGGCGCTTCTTGGCCTCGCGGAGGGCGGAAACCCGCTCCTCGCGCTGCACGAGATAATTACTGTAGTTGCAGTGGTAATCGGTGATGGCGTGGTTCCAGACCTCGGCGATCCTCGAACAGACCTGGTCCAGGAAGAAGCGGTCGTGCGAGACCAGCATCACGGAGTAGGGGTAGTTCTGCAGGTAGCCTTCGAGCCAGTTGCGCGCCTCGATGTCCAGGTGGTTGGTAGGCTCGTCCAAAAGGAGGACGTTCGGCTTCTTGAGGAGGAGCTTCGCGAGTGCGATGCGCATCTGCCAGCCGCCGGAGAACTCGCCGCACTCCTTTTCCCAGTCGGCGGAGGAGAAACCTAAACCGGTGAGGACGTTGCCGACCTCGCTCTCCATGGCATAGCCCCCCTTCAGGCGGAACTCCTCCTGGAGGTGGCCGAAGCGGTCCAGGAGCTGGTCGTGCCCCGGCGCGTCGTGCGGCTCGTGTTCCAGGCGCGCGGTCAGCTGGGCGATCTCACGCTCGATCTCCTGCAGTTCGGAGAGCGCCGTCATCACCTCAGCGAAGAGCGGCTGGCCTTTCGCGACGATGCCGTCCTGCGGGAGGTAACCTACCGTGCCGCCGCGGGTGATCTGGATGTCGCCGCTAGTGCTTTCCACCTCGCCCGCGATGATGCGCATGAGGGTCGACTTGCCGGCGCCGTTCTCGCCGACTAGACCGACGCGCTCGCCTTTTTTCAGATGCCAGCTGATGTCTACGAAAAGCGGTTTTCCCGCGAAATCCTTGGAGAGTTTCTTCAGGTGCAGCATCGAGGTTTCCTTCCTGGGGGACTATTGAGGCCGGGGTGCCCGGAACAACGGGACATTGTAGGTAAAGCGGCGGGAGTTTGTCAAAAGCAAAAGGCAAACTGACAGGGATGAAGGGGATGAAAGGGATAAAGGCTTTTAAACCAAATAAAGGTTCGTGTTTTTGCCTTTGCAGTTATCCCTTTTATCCCCTTCATCCCTGTTAAACGCCTTGTTCTTTATTTCTTGTCCTTCTCCGCGAGGTAGTCGGCTAGGATGGTGCGGCTGTGTTCGTCGTCGTGGCAGTAGACGCAAAGGTTTTCCCAGTTGCTCCCGTCGGGCGGTACCCCCCACTCTTTTTTTAGAAACTCTACCCCGACACTCTTTGAATTTCTGAAAAACTTTGCCCATGCCAAATTTGATGACATTCGGCAATTGCCTTCGGTAGGTACGGGCTGTTTTCCTTTTGGCGGGTGGGAATCGTTCTTAGACGAGGTCCTGAAAAGGTGCACCAGGGATAAAATTAATTGGAGCTTGATTTCTGGGGGGGATGATAGCATTCTTGCGGGAAGATGGCAAAGGTTTGAGCCGGAGAGCCTTCCCCGCAGGTTGGGGGGCTTTGGCGATGGCAATCGGAGGTCACATGTCTGCTGGATTCAATTCAAGAAGGCCCCGTACGGTAAAACCCATTTCGCAGCAGGAAGCAGACGAGCTCGTCTTGAAAATGCGAGGGGAACGGTCCGCACTTGAGGACTACCGGGCGAAATCACTTAAGCTTCACGGATGGATTTGCGCTAAATGCGCCCGAGAGTTTGAACAAAGTAACCTTCACCTGCTCACGGTGCACCATAAAGATGGAAACCATAAAAATAATCCCAGTGATGGTTCGAATTGGGAAAATCTTTGTGTTTACTGTCATGATGATGAACATAGCCGCGGAATATTGGCGGATTACCTAAATAAAGGGAATAAAGAGTAGGCGGGAATGCTCCTCCTGTGTCTCGGATGGCTTTAAGTGTATTATGTCTCCCCTAAAAAAAGATTTTGGCTCTTCGAATTTCGGTGTGGAAACGCAATGGGTGACAAAATCATCCAAACAAAAATATAGTGTGGATTTTTTGCGATCACTGACATCCTATCCTTGATCCTCGCTCAACCATCTTGTCACCAACTGCGTCATCTTCCACGACACCTTCTCAATCAGCCGTATCATTCACGAACTTCAACAAGGCCTACCAACTCGACCCCGCCTAGAATGCTGAAATCAGTCCGTATCCTACCCAGCACATCAACGCGATTCGGCCGATACGATCTAGTCCTGTAAAGACATCACCCGAAGTGGTTTCCAATTTTTAGAGGCGTAAAGTGATCGGGATAATGATAAGCTGTTTTTCATTGACCACTGCCTAAAACCGTTATAAATTCGGCTTGCTGAGGATGTCACGGGATGTTGTACAGAAAACCGCCCAACAAGCCAGTTGGAACATTTATCCCGATAAATAAGCCTTTCAATACGATAATCTATCCAAATGGCTTCATTTGGGTCATCTTTGCAGAACGGGATTTTGTCGAACTTGTAAGGATCCGGTAGAATAACCGATTTAGGACGATCAGCGGTTCACGCGCGCGTGAACCGCTCAATAGGTAGTTGGCACAGGAACGAAAGGAGATAAAAGTGAATGAACAAATAAGCGGGTTTAAGTATGACATCACGGTTTCTTTTGCTGGAGAAGATCGTTTGGTAGTCGAACAATTCGTGAATAAACTAAATGAATCCGGCGTGCGGGTTTTTTTCGATAGTTGGGAACAAGCAAACCTTTGGGGCAAAGACCTCTATCAACACCTTGATGAAGTGTACCGTAAATCAGCTCGGTTCTGTGTTGTTTTCATATCTCAACACTATGCAGCAAAAGCCTGGACCAGCCACGAGTTAAGAAGCGCGCAAGCTCGTGCTTTTCGGGACAACGCCGAGTATATTTTACCTATTAAAATTGACGATACAGAACTGCTAGGTTTGCCTCCAACAATTGGCTACCTTGATCTCCGAAAGGTTAATGTAGAATCAATAGCAAGTTTAGTGCTGCAGAAGCTGCATGCAGAAGCGCTTACGCCAATTCTGGCGCAAGTTGCCACTACAACAACCACCCCTGCCCCGACTCCCCCAGGATTTCGAATACCGAGAATCGGTAGAGCGAACCTCGATCCTGTTCAAGAAGCATATAACCTTGTCGCACACATCGAAACTGTAATTGACCAGCGCATACCGGTACTTCGAGAGGCCGGTTTGACCGTGAGCAAAACTACCCCTGAAGGCAGCCGACTTTATCGAATCACATACAATCAGCGATTGATTTACTTCTTCAGAATGGCTGTCGGGAGCAGTATGGGAGCACACATTTTGTCATTTCTTGATGGCTGGAACGAACCGAGTACAGCTAATGCAGCCACCGCATACGGAGAAGTTCAACAAACTATTAGTCAGAAAGAGCCAAGCGTGAGCATTACCAACTTAAGCCTTCTTGAGACACCTGGGGTTTCTGTGGTTATGACTTATGATGAGCTAGCAGACAGTATTTGGCAAAAGTCATGTAATGTAATTGAGTCCATAATGAACAGATAGCTACGAAGAAATGATTTTATGAAATAAGAATCAATTCAGGTGGTAGAACTGTAACCAGATTAAAACATTTGGCATGGATTCTTATTACCCTTTTCAAGTGAGGTTGTTGTGCATAAAATAAATAAAATTAAATCTTTTTCCTATGATGTGTGTTTATCGTTTGCTGAAGAAGAAAGGGGGTATGTAGAGGAAGTTGCTGAATCCTTAAAACACAAAGGAGTGAGAGTATTTTACGACAGGTACGAGTTGGTTGCACTATGGGGGAAAGACTTATACTCGCACTTGGATGACATCTACCAAAACTCAGCACGTTATTGCGTGGTCTTTGCTTCGAACAGATATGCCAAAAAAATCTGGACCAACCATGAATTGAGGTCAGCTCAAGCTCGGGCCATAAAGGAGAAGCATGAGTATATTCTTCCTGCTCGTTTCGACGATACAGCCATACCTGGCCTGCCAGACACCATAAATTACATAAATTTGAAAAGTGTTAACCCTGTTGAACTAGCGAATTTAATTGTACAAAAGATAGGGGTCTGGGAAAGAGAAAACTATTTCCCAGCCGATCCGGACTATTTATTTAAGCAGCTCAAATGTAAAACTAACAGTAATAAATATTATGCATATAAAGTGTGTCTTGAATTTTTTAATATACTTAAACGACTAACTGATGCTGAAAAAGAAGTATTGTTAACAATAATATTGTTAGGTTGTCATGCAGAACTTCCAGAAAATATACATGTTGATGTTGAGAGGATTGTAGAGGCAACTGGCTTGACAATTAAGAATATACTACGTGATCTTTCAGGAATATCAGTATTTGGTTTTGAGTGTAAGTCGATACAATTTCATGACGACCATGGCAATCTTAACGAGCATATAGATATAATGTGGAACCAAAGTCAGGGTAAAAAGTTTGTGATGGATATTGTGTATCATATGGTACACGGTGCTACTGATGGGTACTGTGTAGGGCATGCGATGGCAGCTCTTAGACGAAATGATTTTTCGCAACTTTCATCTGATACTTTCAGGCTAGATGAGCATCAATAGGCTTTTAATAGAGCCGAGGGGGCGAGGCTGAGTAGGAGGCTTAATGCAGAAAGAGGATGAGAGGGGGCAGCCCTCGACACAGGACAAATTGAAGTTAGAATTCCCAACAAGGAAGTTAGACCGGCCGCGCCGGTCAACTTCCGCCCGTTGGACCATGAGATAAAGGGATGATTTTCGGATATTACACTCCTGAAATATTTGCCAGTTTGGTGCTGATTCTTGTCATTTCCTTGATTGTTTTCGCATTTAAAAGAACCAATTACAAATTGAGGACATGGGCAGCCGAGCAGGGATACGCAATTACGGGCATCTCCTCCAAGGGAATGGGTAAGAATCCCTATTTTTTCAATACGAAACGAGCAAGTGTTTATTACGTCAAAATAAAGGATCGGAACGGGCAGAGCCGAGCTTGTTGGCTCCGTGTTCCGCAATATGGATATGACATAGATTGTACATGGGAAGATCCGTGAGGACTTAAATGAAGGCACCCGCTGATGTAACTCAGTCCGCCGAGGAGTTGCCCAACAACAACGGGTGGAGACGGTCTTCGCAAGTCGGTTGAAGACGGCGAAAGCTTGAACCAGCTGGGGTGCTCCGCCGCTCACCCGCAACCCGTTGGACAAGAAAGAATGAAAACATCAAAAGAGAGAACAAATGCAGTAGTGGCGAGTGCCTGTGCCGCTGCGGGGAATCTTGGGGCCACGGCGGTTGTTCTTAATGCTGGAGGCCTGACAGACTTTATGGCGATTTTGTCTAACAGCCCACGGCTCGTCCTGCTCCTGCTGTCGGGACTCATCTCCGCGCTAATCACAGTTATTTTGCTTCTGCCGCTGCAACTGGGCAAAGGCTTCAAACTTACGGCTTTTCTTGTCTCCATCGCCATTTTTGTTATAGCAGCACTTCAAACTTCGATAGTGACCCTTTTTGTTCTTTTATGGCCATGGTCACTTTACAGACTATATCGGGACAACGATCGGATTGAGAGTTAGTGATTGAGCCATCGGGGAAACCGCTCAGCCCCTGACTTGGCACATTTTAAAAAGGATTCCAACACTTATCAGGCCCCCGTCTGTCAATAGGCAAAATGGTGCCCTAACGATTTGAAGTCGCCTTTTTAGAAGAATCGTATCTCTGGAGACGGACTGCGCGAGTCAATAGGAGCGAATAGGAGCCTGTGAGAGCAAGGTCGCTCCACCGCTCACCCGCAACCCGTTGAGTGAGTAAAGAATGATAGACAGAAAAGCAAGAGACATACTCGCTGAGAACTTTCGGCACCTGATATGCGGACAAATTTCGAACGACCAATTTGAAGACAGGCAGAAATATAGCAAAGATGCTGGAGTATGCGAGGTGCTCTACAACGGAGCTTGGCCGCTTTACGACGATCTCCACGAACATAAACTGACAGGCAAGTGGGCAATTCCGGAGGAAGGAAAACCGATTGCTGCTCGGTATATCCTCTTCCTGAAAACAGACCTTGAATACGAATGGCCGAGGAAAACGGGGATAAAAGAAGTTCCTTGGGCTTTTCTTGGCCTCTTTACTTTCGGAATAGCGTCATTAATCCGCAACAGGATTAAGACTAAAGGAGAAAGAGGCGACAAATCTGTATGGCCGTTTTATCGCCGTTCTGACTACGAAGCCGCTCTGGAAGTACCGCCATACTTGAATAGAGAGCACTCAACCAGGGCCTTGAACGCCGACCGGGGCTGAGAACCGCCCCGGCGCGTGTCAAGGCCCGGCCCGTTGGAACTTAAAAATATCGAGGTGAACCATATGAGGTTTTTGTTGCTGCTCTTTTGTGTGTCTTATTGCGTATCATCTGGTTTTGAGAGTTTTGCCGCAGATAAGATGGAAATACAGAATATAAGTAATGAAACACCTCTGCCAATATATGGTAAGTTGCATGAATTTTTTAGAGGAGATGTAATTTATTCACGAGATGCTGTCACTCTAGGTCCAATAGTCAAGGAATGTACAGCTTACGACAGCAAGATGTCTAAGGATAACAAACCTGGGTGGATCACAAATATTCGTTGGTCAAAACATAAAAGTATGGGTGGGTATTATACGAATATCATCCTTATTGTGGATGGTGTTTATCATACATATCCGCTTGCTGCAGGCCATGAAAATAAGAAAGATTTTGGGATAATCTACACAAAAGATCACTTTTTTGAGCTCCCCCTAGGAGAGGGCGTCAGATATATTGATTCATTTCAAGTAGTAGTTTATGGAAATGCCCTTCCTCCAAGCAACCCTGATGTTACCGGTGGGGGTGGATTAGAAAATGTATTCATTGGTTGGCGTACCGATAATTAAGTTGCAATTATCTAAATCCAACAAGGAAGATGCACCTGACCAAAATAACCGTCAGGTGATCTCCCACGCCGTTGGACCCAAGAACAGGGGGTAAAGAGGATGAATCTTTGATGTCACGCGTAATACGGATACATACGCTACGACTATGGCTGCGGGAAGCCGGCCACGCCGCTGCACCCCCAGCCGAACATTCAGCAATGAGAAATGAGAAGGGAAAGATATGAATTCTTCACAAACTGTCATATTAGGCGTTGTCAGTGGAGTTATTACAAGTGGCTTGTTATACCTGGCACTAACCATCTTCAAGGCCGTAATTTTGCCTTGGTACCAAAATGTTATTTACTCAGGCACCCAAATTGCCGGTGAATGGTATTGCTATGCAAGGGATCTTGCGCAAAATGCAAAGTTTGAGCTCACTCAGCATGCAAACGAATTGAAAGGGCAGGCTGTTTACATTCATGCAGATGAAGGAGATGTAGAAATAGAAAAACTCAGGACATTCAGTGTGTCTGGAATCATCGAAGAAAGATTCGTACAACTCAATCTCAAGCATGTTGATAAAACCAGAATCGGACTCGTCTCATACTTACTCGAAGTTAAGGGTGATGGTCGCAGGATGAGTGGTGCTGGTTGCTATTATGAAGTGCACGATTGTGAAGTCGAAACTACACCTTTATTGTTTTCACGGCAGCCTCTATCACATGAGTACTTGAGCGATTTTTGGCAACTTGAAGATGAGACATCAGAAGATCATGAGCAGAGTACCGATTTGGGTGCTGAGGGAGAAAAAACGAGGCAAGCAGAAAATCCACCTGCTATTGACAGTTGTGTGCGGCCCAGCCCGAGTAGACAACCTGCTTGCGGGTGAAAAGTAAAGCCGAAGGAAGACATTCAACCAGCGGCAAGACCGGCCCAAGTAGAGGAGGCCGGTCAACTCCCGAACCGTTGGACAAAAGAGCCACAAGTCATCAACTACGGAGTGGATATTTCCACCTTGTTAGCCTTCATTAAAGGACGGCAAGCTATAGCCCTATTCCACACTCAAATTTGGAGACCCAAGATTTTTACCGGCTCTTATCTGGTATAGAGGCCCTAAACGGTCAGATCTATGGCAGGCACACAGGAGCTAGGAGATTTTTGTTGGGGGCTGAGGCGTAGGAGACCGAACTATAAGTATGAGGGCGTGACGGCAACCTTTCGGGTTTCTTTAAAGGCTCTTCTGATCGTGGGTGTTCCAAAGCGCAGTTACCGCATCTGTTTCGGGAGCATAGGGGCGGAGGTTTGGATCCTGCCTTCGGACCATTAAAAACAAAGGCCCTTGGCATTCGCTGAGGGCTTTTGCGTTGGGGCCGCGGTCCTCTTCTGGTCCACGAGGTTCTTTTCCTGGCCAAGAAGACATTCTATACCCAGCAGTCCACCACACCACGGTCTCAAGTCATAACGCCTCCTGCCTCTACTGTCTTATCTGATTACTGTTACTACTTAAATCTTTCAAAATGAACTTGCCATAACGTGAAAATTGCTTTAGGTTGCGGTGGTTCGGCATAGGTCCCGTTGGAATGGTATGGGGAGTATATAAAACTCCTAATAAACTAATCCGGAGGTCAAGAAATGACAGCAAAAAAACGGGTGTTCATTAGCTTTGACTACGATAACGATGAAGGCGCAAAGATCATGTTGGCCGGTCAGGCAAAGCTTCCAGATAGTCCTTTCGACTTCAAGGATGCATCGGTCAAAGAGCACTTGACTGGTGACTGGAAGGAGAAAGTTGGACGCCGAATGGACAACATCGATGTTGTAGTAGTGCTCTGCGGCACAAAGACGGACAAGGCAACAGGGGTAGCAGCAGAGCTCACAATTGCTAAGGAGAAGAAGAAGGAATACTTCCACCTTGCAGCATATTCTGACAAAACCTGCGTGAAACCTACGTCAGCGACGTCCTCGGACAAGCTTTACAAGTGGACGTGGGAAAACCTGAAAAATCTCATTGGCGGTGGGAGGTAGGGGGCATGCGGAAGGCTTTGGTTGTCGGTATTGATTACTATGAGCATGTTACACCACTGTTCGGCTGTGTGAACGATGCACACACGGTAAAGACGGTTCTTGATCGGAACAGTGACGGAACTGTCAACTTCGGGACAAAGCTTTTAACAGGAACAGGTCCTTCGGATTTCGTCAAACGGGCACAACTCCGGGACGGCATCAGGGAACTATTTGCTGGAGAATGTGAGACCGCACTCTTTTACTTCGCAGGACATGGTCACATTGAGAG
This sequence comes from Geomonas ferrireducens, assembly GCF_004917065.1. Lineage (NCBI taxonomy): Bacteria > Pseudomonadati > Thermodesulfobacteriota > Desulfuromonadia > Geobacterales > Geobacteraceae > Geomonas > Geomonas ferrireducens. The sequence goes on along the minus strand of NZ_SSYA01000001.1, from coordinate 372,836 downwards.
CACCGGCGGCTACCTGATTGCAAGCGATGCAAAATCCGGCGATGAAGGGATACCGCTCAGCGAGGTTGTTGCGTTCGCCAACCAATCGTCTGCCAGAAATCGCATCATCATACTGGACAGCTGCCACTCTGGAGTTGCCGGAAATTCAGCCTTGGCTTCGAATGTCGCAGAACTCAAAGAAGGAACGACAATCCTGACTGCCTCTACTGCCGAACAGTATGCCTCGGAAAAGAATGGAGCGGGTGTCTTCACCACGTTGCTTGTCGATGCCTTGAGCGGCGCTGCGGGGAACCTTGTTGGTGATGTAACGCCTGGTAGTGTCTATGCTCACATAGACCAGTCTCTTGGGCCATGGGACCAGCGTCCGGTATTTAAAACAAATGTAAAAAGCTTCGTCTCTCTTCGAAGGGTTCAGGCCCCAGTGGCCCTGACTGAACTGCAACGCATTACCGAATTTTTCCCTAAAGCGGGAGATGAGTTCCCTCTCGATCCGTCCTTCGAGCCTGAGCGACAAGGGGCAGATCTGTCAATTCCGGCACCCAACCCGGTCAATACGGCAAAATTCGCAATTTTACAGAAATACAACCGTGTCGGGCTTGTAGTCCCTGTTGATGCTCCTCATATGTGGCACGCAGCGATGGGGAACAAGGCATGTAGGCTAACTGTCCTTGGTGAACACTATCGCAGATTAGTCGAGCAAGGTCGTATCTAAAATTTCCCAGGACGTTGAAGAATCTGGAGCGAAATCGAGGGGAAAATGCCGCTTTTTATCAGCTACTCTCACACAGATAAGGACTTCGTCGATAATCTTGCTATGCAACTGGTCGCGCGGAATGTACATGTCTGGCTTGATCGGTGGGAAATGCATGTTGGCGAGTCCATAATCGATAAGGTCCAACAGGCGATCACAGATGCTAGTGCACTTCTTGTGGTCCTCTCACCAGATGCTGTTGCCTCAGAATGGTGCAGAAAGGAGTTGAACAGCGGCTTAATCCGAGAACTTGAAGAGCGGCGGATAGTCATCCTCCCTGTGCTCTTTCGAGACTGCGACATCCCCATTTTCCTACGCGAAAAAATGTACGCCGATTTCCGTACAAATTTTGACGAGGGCCTTCGTACCATACATGAAGCGGTTGCTAAGGTGACCAACGAATGGCGGAACCGGCTCGAAAAACCTAACTGGCATACCGATTGGGGAATCGACTGGGGATATGTTGGTGGAAGGCTAGTCATTAACCTAACGATGATAGAGGTACCGGAAAGTCAACCATACTCCGTCTTGACCCTCATCAGCCTTCTCCCTGCCCCTGACAGCCAGAGATGGTACAAAAGGATGGTGAAAGAAGGGAAAGGGGACGTCGCTAGGAATCTCATTATTGCCGCTTTTTCAGAAGCTCTATCACTAATAGACCACAAGATACTTCTTGAGGATCAGTTCCCTCAACATGCATCAATCCCTTTCTCCACAGCCTATGGCGACTTCCTCGGCAACATTACAACAAGGCTTCTTGGGACTGACACCGGTCGCGACGTACTCTTCTACACTGCGCAGCAAATTGCAGGAATCAATGAGCAGATGAAGAAGGTGGTAATGCCGCCGAAGGGTAAATAAGGCATAAGAGAATGAAGGTGGGGTGGTCCTGAGCCACCGACAAGAGACGGGTACCGCCTCAGATGCTTAATGCGGCTAGATAGTGAGATTTAAGCTACTTAAATGATCTAGGTTCCGATGGCCATACTTCATTGACTTCTACTCTTGATAAGAGTAGTATCCGGGCAGTTTGAGAGGGGGCTAAGAAACAAGGGTGCCAGTATGGAGAAAGACCAGAGAAAGAAAATTGTGGCCCACAAACTTGTGGATATTGGTGAAAGTGTCACATCTTGGGCTGCTAAGAACGGGCTTCATCAGCGCATTGTTGCTGATCTTTTAGACGGCAAACTGAAGGGAACTCGTGGGGTAACCCTGGAGGCACGTAGGAAACTCGAGGAGACGTTCGGACCGATATTCGGCTCTTAACCTCGCCCAAGTCTGAGTTCCCGCATCCGCAAAGTCGACAGGTATCCATCGCATGACGTCCCACCTAATCGTTCTTGCCATGCCTTGTTCCGATAATGCCATTAAATAGCAGTGAGAGAGGCTTCAAGTGTCACGGAATCAAAAAACTACCCCTTTGATGTGCACAATCTGATGACATCCCAGCAAAACAATGACTGGAGGGTTGTATGACGATTCCTGAGCTTTTGACGGCATTCACGCGGGTATGCCCCAATGGCGTGTCATTCGATGCCATGGCCGTGCGACTATTGCGGCAGAAAGTCCCATTTGAAGATTGGCAGGTCGAGGATTTGAAATCAGCCATGTTCCGGTCGAAGAGTGGGCTGTGGTTTACATGCGAGATGATTTTGGATGAAGAGTCGTTGTCTGCATTCAATGGACAGGCGATGGCATGGCTTATGGAATACGGTTGTTTTGCGGTCGAACGGTTGTTGGAAGCTTTTTGCAGCGTTTTCCGTAATATAGCCACGTTAGAGGATTGTGCTGCGCTTCTTGGGCATATGGGATTCACGATTGCTACGGGTAGGAAGGGGGGGCTCTTCTGTTGTCAGCCTGAATCTAGCTTAGAGGAACGTTTGGCGGCAATCTCAGAGAAGATTGCAGGATGGCTTGAAGAGGCGGACGGCACTTTGACCGTTCACGAGATAGAAACGGAGATGCCACACCTCAGTGCCGAGGCATTAGAGAGCATCCGAGAGCTTTTCCTTCCGGAAGTCCATGAGGCGGAAGTGGGCGGAGTACCTTGTTGGCGCAACGCAGACGGGGTTTTCCTACCAGAGGATTTTTCGAGTAGGCTGACCACCATCGTCGACACGCTGGTTATGCTTGAAGAAAGAGTGTCTGTTGCCAATTTAGAGTTTGCTTTGAATTTACTCTACTGTGTGCGCTTCCGCACGGAATATGCCTTAACGGATAACGATACCTTCATGCGGATCTGCGCAAAACATTATCACGGTGGGAAAAACGCATTTCCAAATACGAAGAGACTTCGTACTAATGGAGATGGCGGCACCATGGCGGGCAAGCGCGTCCGTAGTCCCAATACGCGCTTTCACAGTCTTGGTGTGCCAATCGGCGCAAAGCTATTCTTCACAAAGGACAGTCGTATCACTTGCACTGTACTGGATGACTCCAATCAGGTGGAGTACGGCGGCAAAGCATGGGCGATTTCGCCGTTGGCAATGCATTTATTAGGTGGGGTGGTCGTAAATGGTTTTGCACATTTCAGTTATGAAGGCGAATCATTGTGGGAGCGTCGGTTGCGACTCAAATGGGAGCGCCTACACGACAAAGACCCGGGAAGCGAAGAATTCGCCGCTAGCTGATTTATGGAAAGCAGAAAACAAAAGCATTGCAGTATAAAGACAACCGATATCGTCTTAACTTAATGGTTGACTAAAAATGCCAGCAAAAATCGTTATTATGCTGAGTGGGCGAGATACGCTGAATACGGAGATATTGTGGAGAATTTTGAAAGTGATAGTGGGTGGGCTGCGCCGACTATGAAGGAAACCATCATAACTAGTAATACGCATTATATTATCTGCAAAAACAATGGCATCGTGCCGGAGGGCGGCACGAATGTATAGCTACGAGTGGGACAAGCGCACGGGCAGATACCGTCTGACAACGCAGACAGGGAAATTCGTGGCGAGTGAAATTCGCCCAGTCTTCGCAGAAGAGTTAACAGCCATGGAGTTGGAGGCAAGATTGGCGTTCGATCCGGTAGAGCGGCGCCCTCTCCTTTGGGCGAAACAGAACGTATTCCTGTATCGCGGTGAAGAAATAGCAAAACTCCATAAGAAACGAAATGGTAAGGTGGACATCGAGTGGAAGGGGGTTTTGTGCGAGACCGAAGCTCCATCCACGAGTGTGAAGCCAAGAACAAAATTGAATTTGGTTCCGGTTGATGTTGAGGTGCTGGTTGCCGAAAATCGTGACATCATGTCAGCGTTGGTGGCAGATACGCTCAAACGTATCAAGGAAATGTACGATGCCTACGCTGGAAAATGTGATGCTGTCTATATAGGTTTCAGTTGCGGCAAGGACTCAGTTGTTCTGCTCGACCTTTGCCACAAAGTTCTGCCATTAGACATTCCAGTCGTTTTCAGTGATACAGATATGGAGCTTCCGGATACATACAGCATCTGGGAACAGATTCAAAACCTGTACAAAGGCCGTCCTTTTTTGAAGGTCTCCGCAAAAACCCCGGCATTGGAGAACTGGCGGCAGTTCGGACCACCGTCGCAAGCGTTGCGTTGGTGCTGTTCTGTTCACAAGAGCACTCCCGCAATATTAGCTCTCAAGGAAAGGCTTGGTAAACGGTCTATCAATACTTTGGCATTTGTTGGGGTCCGTGGTGAGGAGAGTCAACGGCGTTCGGGATACGAGGACATTGGCGATGGATTGAAAAGCCAATCGCAGGTAAATGCCATGCCAATTTTGGCTTGGTCTGCCCATGAACTGTGGCTTTACATTTTTGAGCACAAGTTGTTGCTGAACGAAGCATATCGAAAAGGTTTGCCACGTGTTGGATGTCTGATGTGTCCGATGTCAACTGACCGCCAAAATGACCTGATTCGTATGAATTATCCGGAAAAGGTCGCGCCGTTTGCTAATGCCGTGCGTAACACGATTGACCGCGAATTTTCATCTGAGGAAGACGCGGATGCATTCGTTTACGAAGGCGGATGGCATGCGCGGAAAAGCGGCGTGTCTTTGAAACACGTTATTGTAGAACCTGGCGTAGAACGCAAAAGCGACCGCATAATTTGTGAGTACCCAATTGAAGCAGAACGAGCCTTGAAAGAATGGCTCAAGGCTCTTGGAAAAATTGAAGGCACTGAGTTGTCATTCCGTGAAGACGGGCAGAGAGGGGTGTTAGAATGTGTCTGGTCAAACGGTAAGGCCGACAAGGCCGTCTCAAAGTGGCTGGTGTACGCTGTCCACAAGGCAATGTCCTGCACCGGATGTAACTCATGCGAGGCGGAATGTCCGACAGGAGCTTTACGGTTTGAGAAAGATACCTGTAATGGCAACACGAAGGTTCGTATCGATGACGTAACGTGCATCAGTTGCATGAGATGCTTTGCACCTGATGATGGATGTTGGCGATATTACTCAAAAAGGTATGCAGGAGCAAAGACTATGAACATCAGTGGAATTAATAAATACATGACTTTTGGACTGAAACCCGAATGGATTGAAGTCCTAGCCAACGCGGGTGCCAATTTCCGGCAGACAACTGCCTTGGGTAACAGGATGGTTCCAGCAGCCGTGACATGGTTCCGCGAGGCGGGGTTGATTGGAGATTCCACGGCCATTACCACAAACCTGCTTTTAGAAGTTGGCAAAAAACGAGGGTTTAGTGATTTGCTGTTTTGGCACCTGCTGTGGTTTCGTCTAGCAAATACTTCGCCGCTCGTTAAATGGTATGTTTGCAATACTGAGATCGATGTCCATTTCCATATGAAAGAGATTGATGAAAAGCTTAGTCAATCAGTAGGTTCGGCATCGGTGAGGAAAGGCGCATTACAATCCCTTTGCCAACTGGTTAAGTCTTCTCCGCTTGGGGAAGGAGCCGAGGCGTTGATTCATGCCGAAATGAAGGGGAGAGCTGTTGAAAAGCTCATGCACTGTTCGCGTCCGGTGGATCCACTGACAGTTCTATATGGGCTTTATGTGATGGCGGAAAAATCTGGCCGAGGTGCATTTACTGTGCGGCAAATGATGGTGACGGAGTTCGATGTGGAAGTCGTGTCACCACTGGCCGCTTTCGGCATATCTCCGGATGATTTCAAGAAACAGTGCATGGGACTCGCGGCGATGCATCCAGACTTCATCGCGTGCAGCTTTACCCTGGGATTGGACGAAGTGCGGGTGGCCTCGGGGACGAAAACTTGTGATGACGTTGTCGCTCTGATCTTGGAAAAGATTTGAAGCACAGATGGGTCACTGATTACAGAGGGATAGAACATGACTTTCTACAAGGACTATTTCGGAATTAAACCGGATTACGTGCCGTGCATGACTTTGGCGGACATAAACAAGACGCCAAAAACGTGGCTGGGGTTCTATCCTCATAATTCATTCGTAGAGATTTTGCGGGAACTTCTCAAAAGTTTGGAAGGCGGGAACAAGACGCTTTGGATAACGGGCGCGTATGGCACCGGCAAGAGCTTCGCGTCTCTGGTTTTGCAAAAACTTTTCATGGACGATGATTCCCGTGTCCTGGAGTGGCTGGATCTCCGTATGAAACAAATTCCAGCACCTGTACGTAACGGGGTGCTTGCCCGGCGTCGAGATAAAGTGCTCGTAGTCTATGATGTGAACGCGGATGGCGTGGATGCGAAAAACCAATTTCTGATGCGCTTGCAGCGCGGCATCACAAAGGCACTGGAAACGGGTGGTCATATCATTCCACTGAAGGGCCAACTGGATGAAGTCATTGAGCGCATCCGGCAGGACGAGCCTTATTTCTTCGCTAAGCGCGATGAAATGCAAACACGGCTTTCACATCTGAATCCAGGTATTAAAACAGCGAATGCGTTGGAGAAGTGTTTACGGGATAAGAACCTCGAAGCAGGGTTGGTCAGCGACGCCATGCGAGTACTTGAGGCACGAAAGGTCTATTTGGATTTGAGCCCCGAGGAGTTCCTGGAATGGGTGGAAGCATCCTTAGAAGCAAACGGACTTTCAAAGTTGGTCTATATCTGGGACGAATTTTCGGCGTTCATGGAACGGAACCGGATGGAATTAAAGACTTTGGAGCAATTGGCTGAGGCAGCGCAACAAGGTCGATTCTATTTTGTACCTGTGACACATACGGACATTTCATCTTATGTCGCTCCTGGCTCGGAAAGCGCAAAGAAGGCGAACAATCGCTTTACCTTCAGACAGCTCGATCTGCCAAATGAGACAGCCCTTAAGTTGGCAGCAGACGCATTCGTAGTTAATCCGGAGAAGCAAACCGAGTGGATGCAAGAGCGTGACGTACTGTGGCACAGTGTGAAAGGCGTCGCTGAAAACTACATGGCAGTCAACAAGGCGGGCATCGATACGGCAGATTTCATGGGAATCTTGCCTTTGCACCCGATGGCTGCGTTCCTGTTGAAACATCTGTCTGTAACAGTTGGAGCAAACCAAAGGAGCATGTTCGAGTTTTTAAACGGTGAGGAATTCAGGGCTTTCATTGAAAAGGGCGGGATGGATGTTTTCGGTCATCAGTTCCTGACGGTGGATCATCTGTGGTGTTATTTTGTTGAACGGGACGACCTAGGTACGATACACGCTGTGCAGGACGCACGTGCGGAATACGCTCGTCGAGAAAAGGATTTACAGCCAGAAGAACAGCGAGTCTTCAAGGCTGTGCTGTTGTTCGGGTTGATCGAGCAGATGCAGGGAAAAGCACATCCGTTGCTGAGCGTTGCGGTCGAAAATATCCTACGTAGTTTTGAAGGGGACGGCGCCTTGCCAGGGGTGGATGCAATCCTACGCAATTTAGCACAAAAGCATTGTTTCGATATTGTACATGGACGTTGCGAACGTTTCCGTGACCGTTCCAATACAAAGGAAATTGAGGAGAAGAAAGCTGCCTTGGAAGGCAAGTTTGGCGACCTGGTGCTGAAAGACACCGAGCCGGAGTTGGCCAAGCAACTAAAAGGTGTGAACTACGGTGGGCGTTTTGATGTTCGCTCGGCAGGAGTCAGCAGCCTTTCAGCATCAAACATCACAAAAAAAGAATCGTTTGGGGACTATGGGAACCGGATACTTGTTCAGTTTATTCTGGCCCGGGATGAGCAGGAACAACTCCGAATTCCCGAGAAAGCAAAAGAGTTGGCAAAACAATTTAAAGACCACCGAATGCTCTTTGTGACGCTTCCGGAGGTTAACTTCTGCCGCGACAACGCGAAAGCGTGGGATGAGTTTACAGAAAACAGTGCCCGTCTTGCATTGGCTACTGACAGCGCAAGCAAGAGGGTGTTCGAAACTCAGGTCAACAGTGCCAAAGTCGCGTGGCTTTCTAAGGTAACGAGTGCTGCCAAGCTCATAGTGTACAAACCGAACTTAAACGGCGAACCCTACGCTGAAGAAGTGACATGGGCCCAACTGAAAATAGACTGGCTCACGACCTATGCGAAACAGATGTTCGGGGCATATACTGACCATTTGAGCGGCTTCAACATCAGTGCGTTTGCTGCACCGACTGCCTTGCAGAGCTGGGCACTGGCGGGGATGGAGTTCGATAAATTCGCGAAGCCCGGAGCGTGGAAAACTGTGGTGGCGTCATGGCAGAAGTGCGGCGTAACTGGTGACGAAAAATGGTTCGACGCAAATCCGAGCCACCCACTCATGCAACTGATGGAATTCTGCAAGAAACGACAGGACAACACGGTAGGAGATGGCAACCCTTGCTCTATACGTAAACTCTACATTGACCTGCAACGGCCGCCGTTCGGCTTGATGTGTGTACCGCATTCAGCCTTTGTGCTGGGCTTTGTGCTGAAGACATGGTTGACGGGACAGCGCAAACTGCAATGGACCGATGGCGTCACTAGCAAAACCTTGGACGAAGCGGCGCTAGCTGAAATCATTGAGGCGGTGGTAAAAGACGACGGCGCCAATGAGATCAAGTCCGAGAAATTGATTTGTCGCCTTTCCAAGGAGGAAAAGGCATTCATCGAACAGAGCAGCGTGATTTTCGGAAACAGTCCACTTGCGGACGGAACTGTGGAGGCTGCACTGAACGCGGTTGGGACACGTTTAGGACAGATCTCACAGCGCGTACCGCTATGGGTGCTGCCCGAATATATCCGTGCGCAAGCCGATCCGAGTGCAGAGGCAATGAGCAAAGTTCTCGACGCACTGTGCGCAGCGAACGTCATCAGCTCCAAAGGAGACACCGAGACGCGCGGCAATAAGGTCAAGGAGATTGGCAAGATTCTTTTGGCGACCCCCGGGTTGGCGGAAGCGATGGCCGAGTATATGACGCCGGTAGTCTTTGAGAAGGCATTCCAGCAGTATGTCGATAGTGCCAAGCCAGAGTTGAAGACCGCAGCTGAACGTGGGGGCGACTTGTCGCACATCTATTGTAAGGCGGTCAAAAATCGCTTTGCTGAGACCAGCGGTTGGCTATGGAAACCCGGAGACGCCGAGTCCGTACTGGAAGAGGTTTTTAGGCAGACCCTGTGCGCTGAGCATGTGCGTGGCCTGACGGGCTCATCGGGATACATGGGTTTCGAAGACGCGTTTAATCTGTTGCAGACGGCGGTGCTGAGCGAAAACAAGGTGCCAACAGATTTCTGGGTAAAGAAATTTCCAGCGTTGCAACGATTCTTTGATTTGCTGAATAGGCAGTCGTTGTCCGGGGAGGACGTGAAAAACTTAGAGGAGATTCTGGAACAGCAAAACGAGGTTATCTGCCAGGTTTTCTTCGATGTGGCACAAGGGCGGCAACTTGGGGCGATGCGGGAAATTTTTGGAGAATTGTGGCCGATTGAGAATGCAGAAAGCCGCGAACTTTATAATGTTTTTCCCCAGGGCTCGGCGAGAATCGATGAACAAAGCTTTAAAGTACAAGGGCGTAATAAGATTGAGGAGTACAGCCGGACGCTGGTTTCCAAACAGGTTGGTGCCCTGTGGCACGAACGCACAGGCACTGACTCGCCTGTCGAGTGGAGCACCAAACACGCGCTGCCCGCAGAATGCCTTTTGGCAGTGAACGATGCCAAGTACATCGTTGATGCGGTCGCGAACCCAGGAGGCGTGTCTGCGGAACGGTTACAGTCAGTGTACGACGTGCTTCGGAAAGAGGGGGTATTCCTAGATGTTGGCACGGCCGGTGAAAAATTTCTCAAAGGAGTGCTGCCTGTGCGATATCAAAAGATCGGTTTCAGCGTGGGGGAGTTGAGCGATTGGTTATCTAAAAAACTGGGTGACTCTCCGGGTAGATGGTTGACGGACGGAGGACTTCGGGATGCGGTTGAGGCATTCGTTAAGCAGGGATACGATACGCATGCCAGGAAGCAGGCTGCGGAAAAGGTCAGTATGCTTCCCGATGCTGAGGCAAAGATACTGCTCCTGAACCTCATTGATGAAATCCCGGACGTAGGGCTTTCCGTGCTGGAGTGATTGCATGACTTTGAACGAGTACTGCGAATACATCAGGAATCCGCTTTCAAACGCAAAAGCTCGGGTGGTGATTGTACCACCAGGAGAAAGTTCGACAACATTGCGCCGATTCTACCAAGTGCGTGGCAGCATTGAGTTGCGATTGAGCGATCTTGTAACGGAAAATACCTGGCTTCCAATGCCAAGCGAAATTTTAGAGCGGGTTTTCGATGCAATCAAGATAAAGGCGGCAAACCCTGAGCCTGTGGTATTGCTGGGGGGGAGCGGCTATCTTGGGTTGTTGACGGAAGAGAATAGACGGTCCGCAATTTTCGCTTTACGGGAGTGGTTGGATGGTGCCACTGGGCGAGAAGCCGTTTTGCTTTTGCAGAATGTTGAGGGCTTAGGGAACATACTCAGGGAAGTTTTCGCTAATCCGCGCTACCGCCAAGGGAAGCAACTGATAGAAATTGATTCTGAGCAGGCTATGTCGTCTACCGACTCAGAGGAATCAGAAAGAGTCGCTGGACGTCCCGAGGTGATGCTGGTCGGGAAAGATTTAGCATCCTACATTCCTGGAAGCTGCGAAACATTTCAGAAGTACTTACGACATACCGAGGATCATCCGAACGGCATCTCTATGCGACGGGTAGTTGTGGCCTCTGAAGGACGTGAATTGGCGGGGCTCAGCGCTGCGGTGCGGCAAGTTGTGTCTTTGCGAGATTTTGCTCGCGTTTTTTACAACTTGGAAGATGCCGCATTATCCGAAGAGGCTTTGCGATGGATATGCGAGCGGGGTAAAGAAGGTGAGAAAAACGCTTTGTCCGAAACTCTAAAGACTCTGTTTTTTCCACAGGGCGAGGTATCGAAGCGCATACTGCGTGTGTTTGACGAGTCTAGGGGGATTGAACGCGAGGCTGTACTATGGCTGGTTAAACAGATCTCGCCCAAGGGAAGTTACCTCGAGCGAATTGTAGCGCAAGAGGAGGTTGTTGTCGGCAACTTCCGCTCCGCATACGTAACGGGAGCCACGGAATGGCTAGATGATTCGTCGGTGTATGCTGTCGAGCGTAGGGACGCTATTCAGGAAGCTGACGTTCCAATGTCTGGCATGGATATCCGGCAGTTCATTACGCGGTGCACCAGCGAATCCACGTCACGAGTCGCAGCGTGGTTGAATTGCGGGACGGATGCTGAGCGGGCGGATTTACTACGGCGGTGTGCAGTGGATGGCCTGGTGTCAAATGCTGTAAAAGCTGTCTATCCAGAAGCGGCAATGTATATGAACAGCGATCTCGTTTTCGGTGACCTGACCCTGGAAGAGTATTTTATGGAGTACCGAGAACTGAAAATGGCCGGCCGCGTGACGCCAGAGTTCTACATGAGGGCGCAGCGCGTGTTGCCCCCGGAATCTGTGCAATCGCGAGACGCGATGGTTCAAAGATATGCATCAGACGGTGGATGTGCCTTATTGGTGGTAGACGCGATGGGCGCTGAGTGGCTTCCAATGTTGGTGACGCTGGCTTTGAAGCGGAATTTGGGCGTGGATTCGGTGGCAATTTGTGAGGCACATTTGCCAACCTCGACCAAATTCAACAACATCCATTGGCCGGATGTCAGATGCTTGCAGAACATCAAACGCCTCGACAACATTGTGCACAACGGCGATGAGATGCACGAGGTGCGGCGCCCGGAGGAGAACTTGGCAGCGGCGCTGAATGTAATTGGTGGCAAGGTTTTGCCGCACGTGGCGGAGGGGCTAACTCGGTTTGAGCGTGTGCTTGTCACAGCAGACCACGGTAGTTCACGTTTGGCAGTCTTGGCCTGGCAGGCCGAACCACGGTTGGCACAGACCCTTCCATGTGAGGCCGGTGCGGAAATCGCCGATTGGCGCTACCGTGAGCGGGCGGCGCAAGGCGGATGTCCTCCGGAGTTAGAGGAAACATTGGACGGCAGGCATTGGGTGGTACGCGGGTACGATCGACTGCCCAAGAGTGGCGGCGGACAGAGCTTCGAGTTGCACGGAGGGGCCACGCTTGAGGAGAGATTGGTCCCAGTGGTGGTTTTCTCTCGGACTGGCCAGTTTGTGCCGAAGGCAAGGACTAGCGGCAAGCGGGCACAAATTGTAGAGAAAGACGATTTCGATTTGTAGTCTTAAGGGGTTAATGAACCATGGTCGATACAGAAAAATTGCGAGCGGCATTTCCGGATACGACGGTCTTTAAGGCCCCTAATATCGTGGCAATCTTCAAAGCGGCGTCCATTCCGTCGTTTTTGCGTGACTGGATTCTTAAGCGCAAAGCGGAATCCGATGGGAAAATCCATGACGCGGAGGCTCTACGAAAATACATATACGAAATCATCCCACGCCGGGAGAATCTGTTGGAATTGAAGGACGCGGCTCGAAGTGAGGGACGCTCGAAAAAGTTTCTCGCCAAGATTGAAATCCAGTTCAGCGTCAGATCCGACGAGTACACGTTTTCAATTCCAGAACTGGGTCTTGGGCATGCTGAAACCCTGATCGAGGACTATATCTGGAATCGGATTAAAGATGATGTCGTAAAGACGGCTGGTGGCTGGGGGCTGGTACAACTGGGGTACCGCAGCCCGGACAACGAAACTCCGCGAGGATGTTTCACCTTATTAGAATACAAGAACTTCTGCCCATATACGATTGATCTGGACGCCTATAGAGAGGCTCGCAGCCAATTCACTACCGAAGAGTGGGTCGATGTTGTGTTGGGAGCAATTGATTACAACCCTGAGGGATACGAAGGCTGGGTGCAGAAGCATACAGTGTTGACACGCTTACTGCCGTTCATTGAGCCGCGCCTTAATCTGGTGGAATTAGCACCCAAAGGCACAGGCAAATCGTATATGTTCGGGAGGGTGGGGAAATACGGCTGGTTGGTCAGCGGAGGAACGCTGACGCGGGCGAAGATGTTTGGTGATATCAATGGGAAGAGTCCTGGTCTGATCGCGTCGAATGATTTCGTAGCGCTGGACGAAATTCAGTCGATTAACTTCCACGACCCGAGTGAGATGCAGGGCGGGCTGAAAGCTTACATGGAAAGTGGTGAAATCACTGTAGGTAAAAATCGCATCATTGGGGGGGCTGGTGTCATCCTACTGGGCAACATTCCTCAAACAGAGATGGACGAAACCAAAGATATGTTTCAGAGGCTGCCAGAAGTGTTTCACGAGTCAGCACTATTGGATCGATTCCACGGTTTTATCCGGGGGCGCGACATCCCGCGGATGAGTGAGAATTTGAAAATCAACGGATGGGCACTGAATACCGAGTATTTTTCTGAAATAATGCATTTGCTGCGAGAACCAGCAGAAACACTTATCTATCGGGATGTCGTTGGGAAGCTTGTTGAATATCCTTCTGGCGCGGATACACGAGACACAGAAGCCATTTTAAGGTTATGCACAGCCTACCTAAAATTGCTGTTTCCGCACGTCATAGCTCCTGGGAAAATAGATAAGGGAGAGTTTATGCGATACTGTTTGCGTCCCGCCGTGCAGATGCGAACTGTGATCCGGCAGCAGTTACAGAAGATGGACCCGCTGGAATACGGAGGTAAGAACGTCGCCGCTTATACGGTACGTGAGGGCGCTCAATGAGGGGAGGAAAAACAATCCATTGTGCCTACTGCGACAAGGAAAAGCTGTCTAAGGATGAGATTGGACTTAACAAAAAACTCATCCATCGGCAGATTGAACGGATGATGTGTCTCGCGTGTATGGCCGACCATTTCGAGACGACGGAAGACGACCTTCAAGACATGATCGAAAGATTAAAAGAGCAAGGCTGTTCGTTGTTTGGGTGAAGAAGTGGCTGAAAAACTCGTGGTTAGCTATCGTTGAGGAGGGATTGATGGCGATCTGGTGCTGTGGCTAGAATTGGGAGACTATCCCGTGTCTGGGCTTTCTTCCCTTGAGGCTTATTCTTCTTGCACCCCTCTCGGGTCAGCCCCACTATATTCATTGGATACATCCTTCCATTTGACACCTTGAGCATAGCGCCAGTGATTCCAGACGTAGTCAGCATCTGCATCAAATCCAGCTCGGCCAATGAGACAATAAATCCGACCAGATTTAGTCACTCCTTGACATCTTTCTCTATCGTAGGACTGTATGGCCGTACTCACCCTCCCTTCACGGCCTTCGAAATTGTATCCAACGAAATGCCGTTCACCGCGTTCAGTTTCGCGCACACTCCAACGGACCAGAGTAACCGTCGGCTGATCCGATACCGCTGGTGTCGACCAAATTCCTCCGCCCTTCATTGCTTTAATAATTTGGGATAATTCAAAGCTATCATCTTTGGGATTGTCCATAATGATCATACACTCCTGACACCGTCACTATAGGTCATAGAACTTGATTCAGGTCTAGGAACAAGAGCTTCTCTAGATATTTTTGCACAGTCTTACGCACCTTTATGGCTCCAAGCTGGAATTTATCACTCTCACTGCTGCTATTGTCTATCAACTCGGCTTCCAAAATTATTGCTTCCTCAAAGGCTGGGCTCAGCAACCCTGCAAACTTAGGATCGACTATTCTTTGGATATCCTTACTTTTACCAATTCTTGTTTTAACCCATGTGTCTACTACGAACCTAGCGTAAGCTATAAATATATGGTCAGGTATCGATCTAACTTGCATTTCCCACTCATTAATTCGGGAACCAGGGATGAATTTTTCTCCTGTTTTATATAGATACTCAGTTAGAGACAGCCCCATTTGTTTCTGGCTGAGTCTTAATGCATGCCGTATATATCGGATATCAATGGGAGTGATATTCAATTTGTTAATATCTCTCATGCTTCACTCCAAATACATGTCAATTACCCGCCAAAGTTCCATTAGGTCAGTGCCCCTGATTTCATACTCCACAGTGATATATTGTCGTTTTACTTGAAATTCAAGATCAGTCATCACTTTCTTTGCATTCCTTAAACGTGCATGTAATTCAAGATGTAGAAAGACGGGAAGGCATAGTAAATTTTCAGCATTGTTGTTAGTTGGATCAAGGTCTCGGTGGTGAATACAGCAGTTGTGTGGGACCTCTTTCTTGTAAAGTCTTTCCCAGACTAAGATATGCTCCATTTTTGATACTAATTTCTTTTCTTCTCGGTCAAAGTACTGCCGGAAGAAATAGCCCTTTGTATTTCTATATCTCTTTGCAAGATCCCACACTTGATCGCAGGAGGACGGTCTTAAGTATGTACGGTCTGCGTCTTTCGGCCTAGACCCAGCACAAATACCACTTCTGTGCAGATCGTTACAACCTGACACCTTAGCGAGCCCTATGCTGACAGATTGCTGCATTTACCCCTCCCCAACTGGCTCGTTACTGGTTCTGCATCCGTCATTCACTCCGCCCGCAATCGGTACAAGTTCCGTCATTATTAAGATAGTCAACCAGCATTAAGCACCTGCTGCACCGTCTCCGTCGATCCGGTTGCGGCAATACGATGATTTGATTCGTCTGGGTGTCGAATAAATAGACATTATCCCTGTTGCCTTCTGTGTTAAGCGCTACGTAATTCTCGGCTACCTCCGGCTTCTGGAGTGAGGTGTGCCCAAAAATCTGCTGAATCCCCGTATCTAGCCAAAGTTTTTCCTGTCTCAGGTCAAACCAGAAGCATCCGCCAAGAGCTGCTGACCCGTCCCTGGCAATCCCTATGTCGAAGATGCTGTGTCTTTCTCCGTGATACAGCCAGGCGTTCATTGCTTCGTTGATTCTGGTTGCGATTTGTTCGGGTGGATCCCCACGAGTTATTTTTGTACTGCACCCCGAGTGGGTGCAGAGCCATCCATCTGCGACGTAAGCTGCGACGAACCGCCTATGATTTGCCTCAATGATCTCCTGCAGCACGGTTTCTCGATACTGAATTCCACTGCAGCGGAACGGCGGTGGCACCAGGTAGTGCAGGTCGTGATTCCCCCACAGGAGCACGGCCGGACTTTCCATAAGCAGTTGCAGGGCTCTCAATTGGCGTTCCAGCGACTCCCACGGAGAGTCCAGATAGTCGCCCAGGGCAATATGCTCATGGTCGGGCTGATACTCCAGGAAAGCCTGAACCTTTTCAAGATTACCATGAATGTCGCCTACGATGATTGCCATCTCCACCCTCGGCTCTAAGGATCGAAAATTATCCCGTAACCATCCCCCAAACCCCAGAAGGGGCGGCATCAGGATGTCATGAATGCAGGGGAAGCTTTAAGTTGCACGCCTCTTACGGAGGTTTTCAAAGACAAATCATACCTCACGGACATTATTTTGACAAGCATTAGGCCTGTGGGGTCGTTCTCTTGTGAGTAGAAAAGGATTACATTCCCCGAATATTTGTAATGGAGGGGGATGGTGAGTTCCGCTAAAGTGTTACTTGGGGCACGTATTAAGCAGATCCGAAGGGCTAAGGGATTATCCCAAGGAGAGCTTTCGGAACGTATTGAAATCACAGAGAACTACCTTAGTCGTATAGAGGTTGGCACTAGTTGCCCATCCTTGCCTACACTTGAAAAAGTGGCTGCCGCTCTAGATGTGTCACTGAAAGATCTCTTTGATTTTGAACCGTTTAGGGAAGAGACACGCGAGGTAGAGACCCTGCTCAAATCTGCGGGCACAGAAAAAAAGCGGCTCGTATTGAGCATTGCAAAGCTGATTCTGAGAGGGGAGTAGGTTTATGAGTATTTGACCTTCTGGCCAAGTCAGAATCTGCCACCCTTGCACACATCGCTCTCTTGCGTTTAGGGGGTGCCCAAAGTGAGATAGCTTTTAATGCCCTTCAATAATTTCAATCAATTTTTTAATCCGTTGCGGGGCGGTAGCAATGAATAATGCGTTCGTTGCCATCTCATTTCGAGGCTCATCCAGGTAAACGGTAGCGATTGTAACTTCATCATATTTGGGTTTCAATTTTTCCTTGAGCAAGGAAGTTGAAGTAGGAAAGGTGGGTGTCCCAACTATGTCATAATAGTTCCCTTTTGGGTCCAGCCTGATTTTCCAGTCGCTTGAGATAAGACCTAGCTCATTTTTTATTTGTGTAATAGTATCTTCTATCGTTTCCTCACGCCTTCTAGCTGCAGGTTCCATTAAGTGCGTCAGTAGGTTTATTATTTCTTGGTCTGCAATGTTGGCTGCAACGAGCCTGCCCAGGTGATTTAGAATCACTGGTGTTATAGCCTCAATGACAGTCTCCCCTAAGCCAGGCAAAATTCTCGTAAAAGCATTCAACAAATCATCCTTCGTCAAGCCAGCGAGCTGATTTAGTATATCATCTGTTTGCCCCTCATATTCCTCTTTGCCAGATGCTTGCAAGAGGAGAATTCTCCCCATTTCCGCAGCTGTCACACCAAGTTTTCTTTTCTGAGCATCAACCTCGGTTTTTTTCCCTGCAATATGTCGCAATACTGTCACGAGTCCCCCCTTGTACCAAATTTGGTATTACCCCGTATCGGCAAATGACTTAGATGTTTAAAAGTTATTTTACGGTTCTGTCAAATACGCAAGTTGGATGAAGTACTACAACGGCGGGCAAGGTAAAGGGGGGGAGCGCGGAATGCCAGATCTTCGGCACCTCGGTACGGACTGGGGCATTCTACATTGAATGCCGTACCGCTTACTGTTGAGCATGGGGGGGGGCTAGTGACGGCTGATCCAGCCTCAGGTCGTCTCCGTCGCAAATGTTATGTGGGAGGAAAACAAGGGGCGCGTGGCGAGGCGAGCGGTACCAAATTTGGTATATATTTCGACACGTTAGCCTTGTATAGCGCTTGATTTTCCATCTGCTGTTCGGTATAAGAATGGTAGATAGTACCCCCCCCCTTTCCCGAAGCGGGACTGGGCGCTTATTAAATATGTGGCCCCAGAAACTATCATGACATTAGGCTTCGGTGGTACCCCCGTACAGGACAAACGAGGTGCACTTAGGGGGTAGCGCCGAACGGTTCACAAGGTGTGGAGGTTGCGGAGGCGGGCCGTCATTTTTGAGGCTGGGAGCCATAGGTGAGTGGTTGCGTGTGCCATCGAGCGTTGGCTACGATGGGTGTTGCGCAGTAAATGTACCCCGAGATAGCAGGAAGTGCGATGTGGCGAAACTAATCTGGGCAGAAAAAGTTAGGTACGAATGTAAACCACAGATTGTAGACGGCAATGTCAAGTTCACGGGTGGGAGGTTGCTAAAAAATATCCCAGCTCTGTACGACAAAGATGACAACTATGTAGAGCCGGTAAATTTAAGGTTTATGGAGCTTGCCCCGGACCATAAAGATTTATCCAGTGATGCTAAAGCACTTTTAAGTTATTGGTCATATCTTGAAGAAAACGAACTGTCCTGGGATTATTTTAACATGCCCAAGAACTATAAACCCACATACAGGTGGAAAAACGAGCTATTACGTCGAGCGGATAAGGGTGAAATGACATATGGTACAGCTAATACTTACGTCGGCCGAGTAGTAGCGTTCTATAAGTCGGCAATGGTAAGTGGTAGACTTTTAATAGAAGACGAAAGGTTTGCTCCATTTAAAACAGTACAGATAGTGATACTAAGTGATTCTACGGGTGAAGGGAATGTGAGGCAAATAATTGTGGAAACAACTGATCTAAGGATTAGAGTTCCTAAAACCGCGAGATCGCTAAATCCATTAGAAAGAGAGGAAGTACGGGCGCTGGTGACCGTTATGAAAAGGCATGCGTCGAAAGAGTTCAGGTTGATGGTATCACTTGCCAGCCTCTCAGGTTTGAGGATAGATGAAGTTCTTACCTTTAATACAAACCTAGTGAGGCCACCAACTGAAAATGAAAAAAGAATTGAAGTAGAAGTTGGTCCACACGTCCAAGTTAATACCAAATATGGCAAAAAAAGAACAATTGAGATTCCAGCGAATTTGATGCGTGCATTATATAAATACTCTATCAGTGGCAGAAGGCTAACAAGATTGGAAAATGCGATTCAAACTGATAACACAACAGAAAATTTGTTGTTCATAACTCAAAGAGGAAACAGATACAACGTAAAAAGTGTGGAAAAGTTATGGAGTGACATCAGAAATATTATACGAGATACATTTGATATGAATTTCAAGCACCATTTCCATGATTTGCGGGTAAGTTACATAACGTATCGTTTGCAGTCGCTGCTTGATGCTGGGATAGCCCCATCAGAAGCACTTTCATTGCTGATGGCGTTGGCTGGGCACAAAGACGAAAAAACTACTTGGAAATACATAACATATTTGAAAGTTCACGAAGTAAAGAAAAATGCCATCACAATGCTAGATGCTATCATGGAAGATGTTTTGAATTCTGGCTATGAGTAAAACACATGACAATATGGCTCCTGTTTGGAGAGGGCCAGGCGGATCGCCTATTCGATGCGACTTCAACCGCTTTGATTATTATGGGGTTCCAAAAAAATATTCCCCAGGATCGACTACGTCCGCGGATTATAGATTGGGCTCACTATCAAAGTTGGTCTACGAAGTTTTTATGAACTCTGACTGGGCAGAGGCTACTAAAACTTACAGATTTTCTCACTTTGTGCGATATGTAAGCTTTTGTGACAACAACCGGATTGAACCAATTTCTGGAAATGGAGTCAATCGATGGATTGACCATAATGATCATATGCACCTTGAAGGGAAATGGAATGATGGCACGTGCCTGTCCCAGGTGAATACAGTTTTAAGCATTTTGAAAAATATGGATCTAAATGCCAACTTTTTGTGGGACGTAATAAACCCATTTGGCAGAACTGAAACGGAGTCGACTCAAGGTTATAGCGACTCTGATCTGAAAAAATTACTGCACTTATTGGTGAACCTTTTTTGCTCACTTTATGACCAATTTATTGTGAACCCGAAAAATTTTATGGTGTGCCCGAGATGGGCGGAATCATCTAGGTATTATGCTATGACCTTTAACTATAAAGGAGTTGATCACAAAATTTCATCCCCAATAAATAAGCTTAGTGCAGCTTCGTGTTATCTGCTTTCATATTACACTTGGGGGAATACGACTCAGTTACTGGAAATCAAACGTCCCATTATCGATGGAACTACGTTGTCAGAAAAATGGGCAGTAATGCCTGCCTTTAAAAGAAGGGCCAATAGATTCGTAAATATTGAACTTGGTGAAAATGACAGTCTGAATGTACCAAAACATGCTATGTGGATTTTATGTAAAATAATTAATATTTCAAAAAATTTAAGCCCAGAGCCAGGGAGTTTGATGCTGAATGGCGTTTACGGTGGGAGCTTAACGCCCATCACTGGCAATCATCTGGGAAGGTTTAATCGGTGGCTTAAAAGGACTTTTGACCTGCGAGATGATTTCGATGTTCCGCTGGTTCCATTAGTACGAAGAATGCGAGCGAGTGGTATATGTAGATTCCAGGTTTTTACTAATGATTCTATTAAGCCTGCAATAGTTGCCGGAAATGAGCCTAGGGTTGTTAAGCGACATTACAGTGAAGGAAATAAGTTTGAAAATGATATGCAGTTACAGGCTACATCATTGACGTTGGAAAATTTGGCACGAAGAAAATTGGGGGTAAAGGATGCTAAAGGGGTTACTGCTGCGCAGTTGAACGTTGAAGTACTACCTTATGAGGCAATGCTGAACCAACTAATTTTGCCCACTCGAAACGCTAATGGTAGTTATTGTAAAGATCCTTATGGAGATAGGTCGCAAAAACAAAATTTAAGAGCACAAGTCAGAAAAGTTATTAATAATAAAAGTCACCTCGCCTGTGCAGATCTTCTGTGGTGCTTTGAGTGTCCTTACCAGGTAATAGTGGAAACTGTTGATGATATTTGGTGCATTCTTTCCTTTAAAGAGTGTTTAGAGGAATCAGCATATATGCATTTAGATCGAAATCACTACGAAGGAAATTTTAGCAGAATATTGAGGCAAATAGATTGTCGTATTGTAGGTGTAAGCAAAAATGTTAGAGCTGATGCGGAACGAAAATTATTTAAAATAGGGCGCCACCCTGCATGGTTGGATTTGGATAACCTTTCTATTAGCGCGGTAAAAATCGATGAATCTTCAAGCTAAATTTGCCATTGATATCCCCGCAGATATAAAAAAGGCAATTGATCTACAGGGCAGTCGTAACATAATCGAAATTCCAACAGCGGAACTAGGTAAAATGAGGTCATCGTTAAACGATTTTATTAAGATCTTGGGGTGTCGGATTACTGATGAAGATATTGCAGAATTTCAAAGGTTAAATAGATCGGTTGGCGTGGCCGATTTGCCGAAAGTGGGAAGTATATGGCCATTTCATCCACAGCAGATGCGAAGAACATTCGCAATGTTCGGCGCTAGGCATAGTCTGGCTGGTTTTTCAGCGATTAAACAACAGTTTAAGCACCTTATTGTCAGAATCTCTGAGTATTACGGTCACGGGGCTGCATCGGCCAGGGCCGAAGATGTCCGTTTGGACCACGAATTAATCTACCTGTTAAAGGAATCAAGAATCGATTTCGAGGCCACTATGTTGTACGAATTTTACAATTCAGATCAACCTTTAGCTGGTAAAAAAGGATTGCAAATAGTTGAAGAAAGACAGGATGCCCCAATCATATATAAATCCTGGGAGATGGTGCGCAAGTTAGTAAAAGAAAATAAAATTTCCTATCACACTACTCTAGTAAATGGATGCGTAAACGGCCACAAATGTGATATGTACGGAATTATTAACCCCGCATATTGTATTGAGTGCGATGGGGCTATTATTACAGTAGAACATGGTAACAATTGGTATAAAAAACACTTTTCTTTGGTTACCTACGTTAGCAGTTTGAAAAATATGTCTGAAGGTGAATTTAGCCATTATATACCGCAAATACGATGTGCAGAGAAAGTGATGGATGGCCTAGGTATTAAATACGTTGGTTACACCTGTGATAGGGAGGATCCGTAATGAAAAAAAGTGAGGAAACCCGTGCTGCCTTGGAAAGTGCCTTAGATCGAATATTGGCTGGAAGTGCTAAACGGAATGTAAGTGTAAGTGCCGTTGAAAAAGAAGCAGGTCTTGGCAATGGTAGCGCTTATTACTATAAGGACTTTGTAGATAAAGTAAAAATGCATAAAAAACAGATTTTCAGGGTGGATGCGTTAACGCGTGGAAAACCCGGTAAAAATTCTGATCGTAGGATTAAGGAAAAGTACAGGGATGAACTTGTCAAGTTGCGAAAAATGATGTCTAAAATGGCTCAGACGCACCATGAAATGCACACGGCTTTGGTTATTGCCCTCAACGATGTTGCTGATCTCAAGGACAAGCTTGCGAAAGCAAGGCGAAGCGAGATTGCGGTCATAAAAGATTGAGCATCACGAACTTGGCTCACCGTCTTGTTTGAAAGCTCCAGGCCATTGGGGTGCGGCTTAAGTTCAAATTTGCGGAGTTAGTTACCATGTGAGCAGGGAGCTGTGAAGCTAAACAACCGCGGTATACCCGTAAGTGCCCCCCTCTGAACCCGTCCCCTCAAAATAGAAAAAAACACCTCAGTTTTCGGAAAAAAGTTAGATGTTTAGCTATAAAAAATCCTTCCAATTTATTTTTTCTGGAAATAATGTGCCGTCCTATTAAGCCCAAGCCAGTATTGGTTTCCCAAAATACGGAAAAGCTAAGAGTTGGAGGTAAAATTTGTTGTAGTTGTGGTTGCCGTCCTTGTGGTGCACGGTGAGCAAGTGCAGGTTGGAGAGTTCGAATTCGCGGCCACACTTGGCGCAGATCCAGCCGTGCAGCTTCAGCGATTTCTCCCGGTAGTTTTCCGGGCGTTGCTGCTCGCCTCTCAGCTTGCGCACCAGTTCGTCGATTTCCTCGGCACTCTTGGGAGCTACGTTCTTCGGGCCGCGCGGGCGAAACGATGGGGACATGGATGATCCTCCTGTTTGGGAAGGGGGCGATGCGGTTAGAGGTTCCCTTTGAGCCCGATTGCCTCGGCGGCGGGCTTCATCCCCTCGATGGTGTCCGCGATCAGTTCGTTCAGCTCGACTCCCATCATGGCGGCGCCCTTCTCGATGACGGAACGGTCCGCACCGGCGGCAAACGCCTTGTCCTTCCACTTCTTGGTGACGCTCTTAACCGGCAGGTCGAGGATGCTCTTCGAGGGACGCACGAGCGCGCTCGCAGAGACGAGGCCGGTCAGTTCGTCGATGGTGAACAGGGTCTTTTCCAGCTGCGTGACCGGTTCCACATCGCTGCAGATCCCCCAGCCGTGCGATACCACGGCTCGGATGTAATCATCGGGCCAGCCGGCGCTGCGCAGGATCTCGGGCGCCTTGTGGCAGTGCTCTTCGGGGTGGCGCTCATAGTCGATGTCGTGGGCAAGGCCTATGATGCCCCACATCTCCTCGTCTTCGCCGTACTTGCGCGCCATGTGGCGCATCACCGCTTCCACAGCGAGGGAGTGCCTTCTCATCTGGTCGCTCGGCAGGTATTCCTCGATCAGTTTCCAGGTCGCTTCCCTGGTCGGTGCGCTGCTCATAAAAAAATGCCTCCCTCTTGTTTTTGTCAGGCATGGATCGTAGCCAAAAACGCTAACGATGTCAATTGGCTAAGCCTTCGGCTCCAGGCGGGCGATCTTCGGTTCGTGCCCCTTTTTGTACACCATCAGGGTCCTCTTGAAGTTGATCACGATGTCGCCGTTTTGGGTGAAGCCGGTGGTCTTTACCGTCACGATGCCGAGGTTCGGGCGCGACTTCGATTCACGCTTTGCGAGCACCTCGGACTGTGAGTAGAGCGTGTCCCCCTCGAAGAGCGGGTTCGGGAGAGTGACCTCGTCCCATCCCAGATTGGCGAAGACGTTCTGCGAGATGTCGGTGACGCTCTGCCCGGTGACGATGGCGAGGGTGAGGGTCGAGTCGACCAGCGGTTTGCCGAACTCGGTCTGGGCGGAGTAGTGCGCGTCGAAGTGGACCGGCGCCGTGTTCTGGGTGAGGAGGGTGAACCAGATGTTGTCGGTCTTCGTTATGGTGCGTCCCAGCGGGTGGGGGTAGACGTCGCCTACCTCGAAATCCTCGAAGAACCTGCCGCGCCAGCCTTCCTTGATTGCCATGTCGACCTCCGGTTTCTTTGGTGGGGCGGCGCCGGGCCGCACATATATATCTATTCACTGATTCACTGCGCGAGGGTCTGTGACCTCACGTAGAGTACGAGCCCTAGCAGCGAGAGCACGATGCCGATACCTCCCGCCGCACCGGGCCAGGCACCCCCAAGGAAGGCGATTTCGCCGAGCAGGGAGAAGACTACCTCCATGGACTGCGTGGCGTCAACGGCCGAGAGCTCAAACGGCGTCTTCGCCAGGTGGCGCGCCTTGTAAAAGAGGGTGGTGGCGAGAACTCCCGAGAAAACCGCCACCATCGCGGTGTTGACGAGCTGTCCCGCGGACGGGGCGGGCGGGTGCACGAAGAGGATCAGCACGGCCCAAAGCGGGAGCGAGCCGAGCACCATGATGAGTACGCGTGCCGCGCTGTCGTCGAGCACCGCGGTGCTTGCCTCGGGAAGCCTGACGATCTTGCCGTGACGCGCCTCCCAGATCAACTGGTTGCCGAGTGGGTACGCGAAAGCCGCAACGAGAACGGGGAGTATGCCCAGCACCGTTTCCCGCAGCGAGGCCGCCGCGGCTTGTTCCAGGGTGACCAGGACGATGCCGATGAAGATGAGGAGGGTGTAGAAGACGCCGCGCATCGGCACGCGTTTGCCGAAGAGAAGGAGCACAAGCGGCGTGGCGAGGATGGTCGACTGCCACGTGGTCGCCACGACCCAGCCGGGTGCGAAGGAAGAACTGAAGGTGAGCAGAGCGTAGAAGACGCCGAAGCCGGTGCTTCCGGCCACGGTCCAGAAACACCAGTTGCTGCGAAAGGCCGTGAAGACGTCCTTCAGGAGGCGCGACTTGCCGGTCAGGGCGAGCCAAAGCCCCAGCATGAAGAACATATAGAAGTAGCGCAGGCTCGCGGTCCAGATCCAGTGCCCCCCCTGCAGGCTCATGGCGCGGTTGAGGACGAAGGTGCTGCTGAAGAAAAGGGCGGAGCATGTGCCGAGGAGAATCAGACGTGTCATTGCTACCTTCTGCGTGATGGATGTGCCTGTCGCGACGGCTAAACCTCTGTAACTGAAAAGTCATTTGAGGTAAAGCGAAAACGGAGCTTTCGTCACTGGAGACGTCACATTAAGGCACTCGGTTGACTGCCGGCTTGGGAGGGGGCAGGACAGGGTGGAAAGGCGCGCAAACACAGGGCTCGCGACTCATCCATATAACCCCATTCTGCGTTGACAATAGTTGTCTATAGTGATACTTTCCGACAGGTTCAACGCCTTATACCCTAAGCCCGGAAAGGTTCATCACGTGCATCTTTATAAGATTTTCCGTGCCTCATTCTTGAAAATCCTGACAGTCTTGCTCCTTGTTGCGCTTCTAGTTCCCGCGCCTGCCTTCTCTCTCGATTCCGAAGATTCGCAGATCTTTATTTCCGGGTTCAATTCCTACCAGAAAAAAGATTATCCTGCCGCGGTTGAGAGCATGTCCACACTTCTCAAAAAGTACCCGGACACTCCTTTGAAAGACATGGCCATTTTCTGGCTGGCGCGGGCCAACTACAAGGTCGGCAACAACCAGGAGGCGGGCAAATACATGGCGCAGTTCCTCCGGGACTACCCGGAGAGCCCGCTCAAGGCGACGGTAGAGGACGAACTCATCCAGCTCGCCGAGCGCTACGAGAAGGGTGAGACCATTCCGGCCGCGCCGAAGACCGCAGCACAGCCCGCTCCAGGCGTGGCCGCCGCTGAAAAGGCAGCCGCAGAGCGCGCAGCCGCCGAAAGGGCCGCCGCAGTCAAGGCTTCCGCCGAAAAGGCCGCAGCTGAGAAAGCTGCCGCTGACAAGGCTGCCCTCGATGCCGCTGCGGAAAGGGCTGTTGCCGCACAGAAAGCCGCTGCGGAGAAGGCCGCTGCCGAGAAGGCCGCTGCACCCCGGGAAGTGAAAGAGAAAAAGGTCAGCGTCGCCAAGCATGTCAAGGAAAAGGGGAAATCCTCCGCGCTGCGTAAAAAGGCGATCGCCGGTTACAAGGACGTGATCGACCGCTACCCCGGCACTCCCGCCGCCGCCAACGCCTCTGCTAAGCTCCTGCAGTTGGGGATCGAATATCCGGTCGTCAAGAAGGGTGGGGCGGCCGCGCCGCAGGGGGAAGTGACCCAGGTCTTCAACATCGAGGTGGCCCAGTACGCCGACCTCGATGTCAGGCTCGGGGCCGCCGGCGAGAACCAGGAAGCAGGGAAACGTTTCGTGATCCCGATGGACATCGTCAACTCCGGCAACGGCAGCGACAGCTTCCTGCTCGAATCGGGCTTCCCGCCTGAGTACGACTTCCATTTCGCCGCGGCCGACACCCCGGACGTCGCCATCAAGAGCACCCCGACCCTCCAGGTTGGGGAGAAATTCAGGGGCTTGGCCGTCGGGACCATTCCGCGCGGCAACATAGACGGTCAAAAGAGCAGCTATCCCGTCAAGGTGGTCTCCGCTTTTGCCAGGGAGGCTTCCCAGACCAAAGAGATCGCACTGCGCACCTCGGCGCCGCTTTTGAGGGCGGTGGTGAAGAGCGACAAGACGAAGCTTCTCCCGGGCGAGAAGGTCTCCTACCGCGTTTCCCTGCTCAACATCGGCAGCGCGTCGGCCCGGGACGTCACCCTCAGGGTCAGCTACCCGCCCCAGTACGAGCCGTCCGGCACGCCTGCCGGCTTCAAGAAGGAGAACGGTGCCCTCGTGCTCGACGGTATGCGGCTTAAGTCCGGCGAGAGCCAGGACCACAACCTCACCTTCCGCCTGAAGGACGAAGCGCTTGCCGACCAGGAGCTCATCGTCAGGGCCGACATCGTCAACGGCGCGCTGGGCAAGAAGGAGTCCTTCGTCTCCGCCACGAGTTTCGTGCAGCGGGTGAGTGGCGTCACGGCGCGCTCCGGCGCGGGGAAACTCGTCGCGATCCCGGGGCAGACCGTTTCCGTGCCGCTCGTCATCACCAACACCGGCAACGTGCGCGAGGTGTTCGCTATCAAGGCCAGCGTCCCGGCCCATGCAACATACACCTTCTACGACGACGTGAACCGTGACGGCAAACGCCAGAACAGCGAGCCGATCATCAACCACGTCGGTCCTCTCTCCCCCAAGGAAGAGGCGTACGTGATCATGGAAATGGAAACGCCCGCCAGCGCCCTCGACGGTGCCGTTGCCGCCGCATCGGTGCGCTTCGAGCCCGAGGCCGCGGACCGCGCCGCCGCAGTCAATCTACAGCTCACCTACTCCCGCCCCATTGTGGAACTCACCCTGGCGGCAAGGGGGGGCAAGCTGAAGCCCGGCGAGGTCTCCTCGCTTGATCTCAACTGCGTGAACCGCGGCTCCAGTCTGGCGAAGCAGGTGATCCTGCAGAGCGCCCTGCCGGCCCAGCTCGAACTGGTAGCGGCGGAACCCGCCTTCAGCAGGTACGATAACGGCGTCTACCTCTGGCGTCTCGACGAACTCGGCGCCGGCGAGAAACGCAGCATCAAGGTAACCTATCGAGTGAAGCCGGGCGTGGCCGTCGGCACCAGCATGCAGATGAAGAACTCGCTCAACTACCAGGATCTCCTCGGCAACAGGTACTGAGATGGCAAAACGGACCCTAGTCACCATCGGCAGTCTCATCCTGCTCGGCGCCGGCATCACCGCAGGCCATGCCGAGGAGATGCTTCTGTACACCCCAAAGCCGGAGACCTCGGGCGTGGCGCCTGCCTCACCAAGAGACGGGGTCCTCGTACGCACCGTCACCGTCAAGCGGGGGGACACGCTCTCCAAACTGTCGAAGAAACACATCGGGGTGGCCGACTACTTCCCGCAGATGCTTGTCTTCAACAGCATAAGAAACCCTGACCTGATCCATCCCGGCGACAAGCTGCTGGTTCCGGTGCGTCCTGGAAAGAGCGTCAAGAGCAGCGCCTCCCGGCGTCCGGCTCCCGCCGCCGCGAAGACGAAGACGTCTGCACCCGCATCCGTGGGACAGGTCAAACCCGGCGAGCGCGAGCTCTTCCAGCGCGCCGAGCGCTCCTATCTGGCGCACGATTACCGCGAGGCGCTGGCCGGATTCACGAAGTTTTTACGCACCTTCCCCCGTTCCTCGTTCGCCGCGGATGCCTCCCTATACCGCGCGGACTGCTACCTGCACCTGTCCGGGGAGTAACCAGCCGCATTTTCCACCCGCCACAGCCGCAATGAGACAGTCGCCGGATCGCACCTGCTACAGGGACGAAGCCTGCCGTCACCGTTGCGGCTTGGACGGATGAGAAGTTTTCAAATGTTAAATAGGGGAAGAGGCACCTGCGGAGCCCGTCCCCTGAGAAGTCTGCTGATGGAGGAGAAAATGGCGTACAAGATGGATATCGCGGTGGCTCAGGTCCTGACCGTCTGTGAGAAAACGGAGTTTGCGTGCGCCGATATCTACCACTACTTTGCGAACCTGTTCAAGGAGGAGCGCGAGATCTTCTACATCTGGCTGAAGAGCGCCCTCGAGCGGGAAAACCGCGCCAGGCTTTTCGCCCTGGTGGGAAAACTAAGGCTGGACGATGTGATCGAGGCGGCGCTCCTCGACTTGGGCCAGGCCGAGGCGATCCTTAAGCAGGTGCGGGAGTTGGAGGCGAAGGTAAAAGAAGAGCCCCCCACGGTGCGGGAGGCTCTCGAATTGGCGATGGAGCTTGAGCGCATGCTCGATGTCATCCTGATGGAGAAGGTGGTCCAGTTCACCGAGTCTTACCAGAAGTGGTTCCTCGCCATCATGAACCGGGACCAGATGGAACTGCTCCAGAACGCCTACCAGCAGCTCGGCAAATAAACCTTTCAAAACGTTCCTGAACGGTTACCGGACCTCTTGCCGGTAGCCGTTCAGCTTCGCCAGTTCCTGCACCAGCGGATCGACCTTGCGATCCGTGATGAAGATCCTTCCCCCACGCGGGTCGTTGATCATGACGCCCGGCATCCTCACCCCGTACCCCTGCTCCCATACCGACCACAGGTCCTGTTCGCCGTAGCGGCCGGAGATGTCAAGCCGGTTCAAAAGCTTGTCGGAGAGGCTTTCCAGATCATCCTGATCCTGCACCTGGATCACCCGGTATCCCTTTGCCTCCAGCAGGTTGGTCAGCGAGTCCCCCAGCGGGTCCCCCTGGAAACGCGCCAGCACGTAACGGTTGCCGTTCATCTCGAAGTAGCGGTACGCCGGGACCTCCAGGCGGACGCCGTTGTTGTCGCCGGCGTATAGGTCGATGTTCTTGTCGGCCTGGTACCTGATGCCGAGGGCGCCAAGAAGCGCATCGGCGATGGTTCTCGGGTCCTTCTCCGGGATCTGGTAGAGCACGTTGCCGTCGGGCCTTCCCGTGATGATCGGGGCGCTGGAGGGGGTCTCCACCAGCTTGAAGCCGTTGGCTGCCAGGAGGCGAACCAGCGCCTGCGGCGTGGCGGGGCGTTTCCCCGGGATCTTCAAAAGGGTGATGTCCTGGTGCAGCAGGCTGTCCTGGCTCTTCTCGATCTTGAAGTCCGCCTGCACCGTCACCTTGCATTCGGCGCCGAAGTCGACCAGGAAGTCCTCTTCGAAGGAGTAGAAGCGCGCCGCCCCCAAAAGGGCACGATAGAAGGCGCGCGGGTTGTCGGCGCGCTCGGAGACGATGGAGAGTTGCGGGTTCTTCTCGTGCAGCAGGTTTTTTACCAGCGGGGGGAGCGTTCCGTCGGCGTCGACGAGGATGGCGCCGCCGTCTTGGGTCGCCAGTATCGGGTACTTCTCCGGATCGAGCGAGAGGGAGAAGGCGCCGGATAGGTAGTCGAGTTGTGCCTTCACCGAAGGTGCATTGGGAATCAACTGCGGCCAGACGTGCGACGCTTGCTGGACCGCCTCGGCGCCCGCCAGCGACGCGCGTGACGGTGCCTGTTGCCCTGCCGGAGCCTGCAGGACCATCATCGTGTTCGCGCCGCCGCGCGACGTTTTGGTCGCCGCCACCTTGGCGGCGCGGCGGGACCTGACCTTCGCCGTGCCTTGGGCTGTGGGGTCAATAGGGATCACGAGGGTAGAGCCTACCTTCAGCCTCTTGATGTCGGAGAGGTGGTTGGCGCTTTTCACCCTGCGCGCGACCGCAACGGCGCGGTCACCGGTGAGCCCGTACTCCCGGGCCAGCACCTTGTAGATGAAGTCGCCGCGCTTGACCTTGTAGGTCTGCGTTCCCGTCGCCTTCTGCGGCGCGGGCTGTTTTGCCTTGGGGGCCGGGGCGGGCATCGGGTATTTCCGGGCAAGGGTGGCAGGTTCCAACTCGAACTTCTTTTCGATGCTGTAAGAGGTCAACGGGAAGGCGGCTAGGAACATAAGGGCTAGGCCCAGGTGCTTCGTTTCGAGTTGAACCGGCATGCAAACTCCCTGAAAATGATTGGCTGCTGCGCTACGCGAAGGCTGACTGCTGTTGCGGGGCGCCACCCCTTGATTGCCGTCTATTTTTGCCGCGGGGCGGCGAGCTGAAGCACCACACCCAGGATGCGGCTTTGCGGGCTGCGGTAGATGGCGACCTCGGCGCCGCCGGGGGCGCGCCTTGTTTCGACCTTGACGCCGTTAGCCTCTTTGACCTTCCCCTTTGCGGGCATCTCGGCACCCACCGCTTCCCGGAACCAGGCCGGCACCTGGCGTTCGCCGATCTCGGCGTAACCCATGGGAAGTGCCTGGATCGCCATGATCCGCCCCCCTTCGCGGAAGACCCGGAACTCAACCTTCTCATTCTCGTAACGCTCCCAACCGGGATGGGCCGCGGCATAGGCCGCGTCGGCGGGTACCCTCTGGATGAACAGCGGCAACGCCTGCTGCTCACCGGGCGCTGCCGGCGTTTGTAGAGGTTGAGCGACAGTCTTGCCGGACGGAGCCGCCGGAACCGCTTCAGGTTTCTGCGTCACCTGCGGCTCCGGCTGGTGTGCAAAAAAGCGCCAGAAGAGCAAGCCTGCGAGGAGCAGGGCTGCGGCGGCGATGGAAAGCGGGCGTGTCAGACGCCTCGGTTCCGGTCCCTCGGACGCCGCCGGTTCGTCCCCTTCCTCCGGCACGCCGCACAGCTCCGGGGGCTTGCGGTAGATCTGGTCCGGGCTTGGGTACAAGGACTTCGGCTGGGTGCCATGTCCCTTTTCCTTGCGCTGGGGCGTGGTTTTCTGCACCGCGGCCTGCAACGCAGGTTCGGCCGGCTCTTCCGTTGGCTCCTGCTGCGGGGGCGGGGCGGCGACGAAAAAGACGATCTCGTCGGAGCCCGCGATCTCCGGTGCTTTTTCTACCGGTGGCTCTTGCAACGCTTCCGCGTCGAAAACCAGCGGTTCGGGAGGTTCGGACGGCCACTGGGGTGCCGGGTGCGGCTCTACGATGCTGTCAAAGCTGGGGATTTCAAAATCCGGGAGATCGTCGAGGATCAATGCGGACGGCGCTGCGGTGGTCTGGGCAATATCTTCGGAAAGGAGCTGCAGCACGTCGGACGTCAATTGCGCAGTAGGTAGGGTGAGGTTGAGTGAAGCGGCGAAGCCTGGCGGCGGGAAGCCGGGGGGCGCGTCGTCATTACCAAGCAGGATGATCTGCAGGGCCGCGTTGTCCACGAGCATCCTGGCCTGTGTGGCTATCTCGTCGCACGGAATACCATCCAGGCTGGACTGGATGAACACGAACCGCGGATTCTCTTTGTGAAGTCTCTTCACTGCGCTAGCCAAGTCAGTCTCGAAAGTAAGACTTTTGGGCGACTGAATGCGCAGGCTCTCCACAAGATCGAGTGCTCGTTCGTCACTGGCTATGAAGAAGATCTCTGCCATCTTACCCGCTTTCGTAAGAATAGTCTCAGGGACTATTGTAAGTAAAAATCCTGAGAAAAAACTATACCTGTTCGCAGAAGTGACCTATGTTTTTAATATAAAATGGAATAAAGTCAAATTATTTTAAAATAATTAACCTTGGTTTCTTGCATTGAGCAAACTCTTTGACTATGCAGCCATTGGACGATAGAAGTTGAGCGCGTTTTGATAGAGAACCTTCTGAGATAACTCGGGGGGGAGTGTGTCTACGACGAGCCGCAGGTCGTCGTCGCGGTAGGGGCGCGGGGCGCGTGTGGAAGGGAGGTCGGTGCCGAACATGAGGGCGTCGGGGTTGGCGCTGCATAAGTCGCGCAGGGCGGCCGGCACGTCGAAATCGACGCGTCCGAAGCCGGTTGCTTTTACCCGTACCCCGCGCTCGGCGAGCGCAAGGAGTGTCGGCAGACCCTCGCGGGAAAGCCCCAGGTGGTCAATGCTGACCGCGGGGAGCCGGAGGAGGGTGCTCTTGAGGGGGCTAAGCTCGCGGGAGTCGACGTAGAGCTCCACGTGCCACCCGGCCAGGCCATGAACCCGGCGGGCCATCGCTTCCAGGTGTTCCACGTTTTCGGAGCCGCCGCGCTTTATGTTGAAGCGTACGGCGCGCACGCCGAGCCGGTCGAGGCGCAAGACCTCCTCGTCGCTGACCGAGGCGGGGAGCTGCGTCACCCCCACGAAGCGCGGCCCCAGGGTGGCGAGTGCATCCTCCAGGTAGGACTGGTCCAGGGCCTGGAACGATCCGGAGACGATGGCGCCACCGGCCAGGTTCATGGCGGCGCACCGCTCGAGGTAATCGCGGCAGGTGAAATCGTCAGGGAGAAAACCCTGGTTTTCAACGAGGGGGAAGCGGCGATCGATGATGTGGAAATGGCTGTCGAAGACGGGGACGAGGGCAAGATCGCGGACATTCATGGCGTGCCTCCTGCGGGCCCCGTTCGGGGCGCCGGATCATTTGACTACCGTGTTCGGGCCGATTTGCAGGCTTTCCTTGGCGATGAAGATCTCGCGCAGGAAGTTGATGAGTCCCGCCACCATGAGCAGCATGGCGACGATGAAGAGCACCGCGACCGGGACCGAGACGTCGTAGCGCAGGTAATCGCCGATGAAGAGGAGCGCGATTACGGTGCAGACCAGAACCGCGGTAGCCGTGCACAGGAAGATGGCGTGACCGATAAGGTCGGCGCGGCGTTTGAGTGTGGCGAGCGCGCCGTGCAGTTTCGGCAGCCCGTCGGGGGAGACGGTCTCGAGCCTCCCCTCGTGGTAGCGGGCGCGGTCGATGATGCGTCCGAGCCGGTTGATCATGACGCTCAGCATGGTTCCGATGGCGGTCAAAAGGAAGACGGGGGCGACCGAGAGCTGTATGACGTGGGCCATGGTGCCTATGGTTTGGGAATCTCGCAGCATGCAGCTTTTCTCCTTGGGTCCTCTTCAGGACTCGAATCTTTCTTCCAGCTCCGTCTTGAACTGTTCCAGGTCGATCCCTTTCAGGCGCACCAGATCCTTCATGACCGAATCGAGCACCGCGTTTGCGGTGTTCAGCGTCGCCCTCTTGGAGCGAACCTCACGCAGTGCCTTCTCGCGCCCCTCGCCGGTCAACAGCAGGTCTGAACGCTCGTTGTAGAAGCGGTGGATCAGGAAGTTCCTCGCCTTAAGTGCCAGGCGCAGCGCGTGCACCGCCTGGTCGTTGAAGCCGACCTTCTCCTTGATCTCCTCCATCAGCCGTCCCATGGTCTGGGAACCGAGGATCTCCATCGACCCGCTGAACTCCTCTTCGGTGAGCGCTCCGTCGGAGAGTTCGATAAGGAGCGTCACGATGAACGAGATGTAAAGCTCGATCCTTTGGCAGTCCTGGACCGCCGCCCCCATTTCCAGATAGATCGGGTTAAGCGGCGTGGTGTCTTTTTTGATACCGGGCATGGCGCACCTTCGGGCGTGGTTTGACGAAATCCAATAGCATACTTCCGGGGCGTCATAAATAGCTAATTTAATGGCAGGGGGCGCCGGGGGCAGGCTTGCATGGGTGCTCCTGGTAAACTGCTGAATTTGCAGCCATATTCATGTGGATCTCATCCTGCCGTCCCTCATGTGGAGCATCCCCGGCGATGCAAGCGCTGCTTTGAAGGCCTTAATGCCGCGTGGTCACTCCGTTTTTTTATAGTGCGTGAGAAAGAAACTCTGCTATAATCACTCGGTTTTCATTAATCTTGTCCGCCCCGAATCTTCATTCGGGGCTGCATATACGAGAAGAAATCGGCCGGTACTACCGGCGAGACAACAAACCTGGGCGCGAGAGGCACCGGCCGGCACTGCCGCCGGGAGCCCGCGGCCCCAAAAGGAAAGGGAACAAGCAATCTATGGCAAAAAAAATGCTGATCAATGCGCTGCACTCGGAAGAGGCGCGCGTGGCAATCGTGGAGGATGGACGTCTGGTGGATCTCGATGTTGAGATCGCCGGCAACGAGCAGACGCGCGGCAACATCTACAAGGGGGTCGTGGTCCGCGTCGAACAGGGGCTGCAGGCCGCCTTTGTCGACATCGGGCTCAAGAAGCTAGGCTTTCTGCAGATGGGTGAGCTGCACCCCGAGAACTGGAAGTGGCGTGACGATATCCCCGAGGACCAGCGCCACCGTCGTCCCCGCATCCAGGAGGTGCTGAGAAGGGGGCAGGAGCTGATCGTCCAGGTGGAGAAGGGGGAGCGCGACAACAAGGGGGCCGCCCTCACCACGTACGTTTCGCTGCCGGGCCGCTACATGGTGGTGATGCCGGGTAGCGATTCCGCCGGGATCTCCCGCAAGGTGGAGAGCGAGGGGGAGCGCAAGAAGCTCAAGGAGATGATCTCCGAGATGACCATCCCCGAGGGGTACGGCTACATCATCCGTACCGAGGCGATGGGGCGCACCCGCGAGGAGCTGCAGAAGGACTTCGACAGTCTGGTGGCGCTGTACCAGGGGATCCGCGAAAAAGGGATGTCCATGAAAGGGGCGGGGATGATCTACCAGGAGTCCGCCCTGATCATTAGGACCATCCGGGATTACTTCTCCGCCGACATAGACGAGGTGCTCGTCGACAGCAAGGACGTCTACCAGGACGTGCGCGAGGCGCTCAAGGAGATCGATCCCGCCTTCGAGAAGCTCGTCAAGATGCACCAGGAGAAGCGTCCCCTCTTCTCGCGCTACCAGCTCGAGGAGCAGATCGACCTTATCTACGAGAAGAAGGTGCCGCTCAAATCGGGTGGCTCCATCTTCATCGAGCCGACCGAGGCGCTCGTCTCCATCGACGTCAACTCCGGCAAGTCCACCGGCGAGAAGGGGGTCGAGGACACCGCGTTCAAGACCAACATGGAGGCTGCCGAAGAGGCGGCGCGCCAGCTGAGGCTGCGCGACCTGGGCGGGCTGATCGTCATCGACTTCATCGACATGCGTGACAGAAAACACAACGCCGAGGTCGAGAAGACCCTGAAAAGCGCACTCAAGGCGGACAAGGCGCGCGTGAACGTCGCCCGCATCTCCGAGTTCGGCCTTTTGGAGATGTCCCGGCAGCGCATCCGCCAGACCCTGAACCAGGCGAGCACCCTCGAGTGTCCTCACTGTGACGGGCGCGGCAAGGTTAAGTCTGTCGAGGCGATGGCGCTCTCCTTCCTGAGGAAGGTGCATGCGGCGGCCGCCAAGGGGACCATCGGCGAGGTGGTGGGAAGCCTGCCCCTCGAGATCGCCTACTACCTTCTGAACCGCAAGCGTCACGAGCTCTCCCGTATCGAGAACGACTACGACATAGAGGTGACCGTAAAGGGGAAACCCTCTTATCTCTTGAACCAGATGGACCTGGAGCTCGTCAAGCGGGAGAAGGTCGAGGAGCTGCCCCAGGAGAAGGTGCAGCCGGCGCGTCCCGTAGCCAAGGAGGAGGCGCCCGCAGAGGCCGCCGCCGATGGGCGCAAGAAGAAGAAAAAAGGGAAGAAGGCCGCCGAGCCCGAGGTGCATGCCGAGGCGGTGCCGATCGCTGTGGTCGAGGAGCCGACTGGTGCGGAGCTCGTGGTGACCGTAGAGGGCGAGCAGGAGGAGCACAAGAAGAAGCGGCGCAGAAAGCGCAAGCGGGGCAAGGGGGGAGGCGCCGATGCGGCCGCCCACCCGGCCGAGGCCGAAGTCGAGTTGCCCGGCGACGCCGGGGAGCTTGCCGCAGGTGGCGCCGTTTCCGAGCCGGCCGAGGAGGCCGGGGCCGAGCAGTCGGCATCGGGCGAGCCTGTTGAAGAGGTCAAGAAGAAACGTCGCCGGAAAAGACGGCGCGGCAAGGGCGGTCACGAGGCCGTCGCAGCAGGTGAAGGGCAGCAGGTAGCCGACGGGGAGTCCGAAACCGCCCTGCCGGTGGCCCTTGCCGCCGAAGCGGCGCCCGTTGTCGAGGCCGCTGCCTCGGGTGAGGCGCCCGCGGAGAAGAAGCCGGCACGCAAGAAGAGAAGCCGCGGCAAGGGCGGAGCAGTCGAGGCCGTCCTTGAGGCCGTGGTAGCCGGTGTGGCTGTCCCCGTGGCCGAGTCCGGTGCACCTGCCCCGGCAGCCGAGCCCGCCGCCGTCCCGGAGAAACCGGCCAAGAAGGCGCGCCCTGCGCGCAAGCCGAAGGCTGCTGCCGTTGCCGTCGAGGCAGCCGCACCTGCAGTACAGAGCCAGGCCTCGGCACCGGCCCCCGCGTCGCAAAGCGGAGCGGCGGAGTCGGCGGCAGCACCCGCTGCCGAAGCCGGCAAGGCCGAGGTTGCCGCAAAGAAAAAGCCGGCCCGCCCCAGGAAGGCAACGGTTGCCGAGCCCGCCGCCGTGGCCCCGGCAGCCACCGCCGTACCTGCTGCGGTCGAGCAAGCAAAACCCGCAAAGCCTGCAAAAGCCGCGAAGGCCAAGAAGGCGGTCGCCCCGTCGGACCAGTCTGAGACGAAGTCCGAAAAGTCCGAGAAGGCTGCAAAGCCCGCCAAGGCAGCCAAGGCCGCCAAGCCTGCGAAGCCTGCCAAGGCCGAGCCTGCCCCCGAAAAGGCGCCCGCCGCAAAGACCAAAGCCCCCACGAAGCGTGGTGGCGCAAAGGACGCGGAGCCCGCTGCAGCGTCCGAGGAGAAACCGAAGAAGCCTCGCGCGCCGCGTAAGAAAAAAGAAGATACGGCCGTCTGACGGCTCGGGGGATGAGATGATGAAATACCTCGCGGTCGCAGCCTTATTACTTGGCTGCGCCGCTCCCTCGGCTGCGGCAGGCCTGGAAGAGCTCACCCCGTACTTCGGCCCTCAGTACTTCACCTGGAAGGAGCGTAATGGTGGCAAGACCCTGCTCAAGGAGCACGGCCCGCTTTTCTGCGCCGGTGTGCGCCTTGGCTCGGTAACTTCCTCCTCGATTGCCGTCCGCGCCAGGGCCGAACTGTTCGGCGGCGAAGTCTCCTACGAGGGGCAAACCCAGGCGCCCGAATCGGTGCCGGTCGACACCCGCGTAAGCTACTTCGGTGGAAAAGGGGAGTTGGACCTGGGCTACCGGCTTGAGACCGGCCCCGCGCGTCTGGAGCCATTTGCCGGCGTCGGGTATCAGGGATGGTTCCGGGACCTGCAGGACTCGACCGCTTCCGACGGGACCAGCGTCTCCGGCTACACCGAGGGATGGCAGGTCGGTTACGCGCGGCTCGGTGCACGCGCTGACGCTCCGCTGGGGCGCGTGAGGGTCTCAGCCGAGGCGGGTGCCAAGTACCCCTTCTACGTGGGGAACACCATCGACTTCAGCGGCAGCGGCAAGACCACCTTCCACCCCAAGGGACGGATGAGCGGCTTCGCCGAACTGGGCGCCGGATACGGCAACTTCCGGGCGTCGCTCGTCTTCGATGCCCTGCGTTTCGCCCGGTCCGACCTCAAGTCGGTCCAGGGAACCTACTACTTCCAGCCCGACTCCTCTTCCGACAGCTTCGGCCTGAGGCTCGGCTGGAACTTCTAAAACGGCTGGTTTTTACATGGAGCAGATTTTTCTCATAGCCCTTCTCGGGGCGGCCGGTTGTCTGACCCGGTATTTCCTTTCCGGCTTCGTGTACCGGATCTGCGGTACCGGCTTTCCCTACGGCACGCTTGCGGTCAACATCATCGGGGCGTTTCTCATCGGCCTCGTCATGGAGTTCTCCATCAGGAGCGCGCTCATCCCGCCTACCCTGCGCTTTGCCATCACCATCGGCTTTCTGGGGGGACTCACCACCTTTTCCACCTTCAGCCTGGAAACTTTCCGCCTCATCGAGGAGGGAGCGCTGCTCCTTGCCTTTACCAATATCTTGATCAGCGTAATCGCCTGCCTTGCCTGCACCTGGCTCGGGATACAGACGGCCCGCTGGATGTAGCCCCGCGCCTGCCGTCATCGGCGGCCTGCGCCTTTGCATATATTTAAATACACATGGAGGGAAGCGTGCCTATGAAGGTGAGGGACATGAGCCTGGAAACTGACAGGCAGGGGATGCTCGGCGAGCAGGTTCTCCTGAGGATCTACATCGGGGAGCGCGACAAGTACAAGCACATCCCGCTCTACGAGGCGCTCGTCGAACTGTTCCGCAAGGATGGATTCGCCGGTGCCACGGTGCTGCGCGGGGTGGCCGGCTTCGGCGCGCACAGCATGTACCACACCGACAGGCTGCTGCGTCTGTCCACCGACCTCCCCATGGTGATCGAGGTGGTCGACGAGCGGGTACGCGTCGAGGCGATTCTTCCCGCCGTGGAAGAGATGATGGACGGCGGCATGATCACCCTTGAAAAAGTTCAGGTTTGGCGGTACGCGAAGAAACGCTCCGCTTGAAACGAGACCCTCATCTGCTACACTCTCCGTGTTCATGAAAAGGAGCAGATCGATGGGTATATTAGACAACCTGACCCCCCAGTGGATTGAGAACCAGTACGAACTTTGGAAACGTGAGCCCGAGCAGCTTTCCGAGGAATGGCGGGCATTCTTCACCGGATTTGACCTGGGGGCTGCCGCTCCGGCGCCGGGCACCCCCCCGGCGCCGGGATCCGAGGAGGCTCTGAAACAGTCCTCGGTACAGTCCCTCATCTACCGCTACCGCGACATAGGTCACCTGCTGGCATGCACCGACCCCCTTTCACCATGTAAGATAGAGCATCCCCTCCTCTCGCTTTCGACCTTCGGTTTGGACCCGTCCGACCTTAACAAGACCTTCCACACCAGGCGCTTCATGAAAAAGAGCGCCACCCTGAAGGATATCCTGCAGGTGCTGCGCAGCACCTACTGCGGGTCGGTCGGCGTCGAGTTCATGCACCTTCAGGACCCGGACGAGCGGCAGTGGCTCATCGACCGGATGGAACCGGTGGGTAACCGCGGCGAGTTCACCAGGGAGAAACGGCTCCTTTTGCTGAAAAAGCTCAAGGAGGCCGCCCTCTTCGAGCGCGAGCTGCACAAGAGGTTCCCCGGCCAGACACGCTTCTCCCTCGAAGGGGGAGACGTCCTCATCCCTATGCTGGATGCCGCCGTCGCCAAGGCGGCCTCCACGGGCGTAACCGACGTCGTCTTCGGCATGCCGCACCGCGGCCGCTTGAACGTGCTGTGCAACATCTTCGGCATGCCCTACGAGAACATGTTCGCCGAGTTCTCCGACAACTCCGAGTACGGCGTGGTCGGTGAGGGGGACGTGAAATACCACAAAGGGTTCTCGGTGGACGTCCCGGGTGCCGACGGCGGTACCGTCCACCTGACCCTTACCTCCAACCCGAGCCACCTCGAGGCGATCGACCCGGTGGTGCAGGGGAAATGCCGCGCGCGTCAGGATCGCATCGGCAGCGACGGGGAAACCCGCGTGCTCCCGCTTCTGATCCACGGCGACGCCGCCTTCTCCGGCCAGGGGGTGGTGGCCGAGACCCTGAACCTCTCCCAGCTTGCCGGCTACCGGACCGGCGGCACTCTCCACATCGTCCTCAACAACCAGATCGGCTTCACGACGAGCGCCGTAGATGCACGCTCCAGCCATTACGCGACCGACGTCGCGAAGATGGTGCAGGCCCCGGTGTTCCACGTCTACGGCGACGACGCCGAGGCCGTGGTGCACGTGACCGAGCTCGCCGTAGCCTATCGCGACCGCTACCGCAAGGACGTGGTGGTGGAGGTGATCTGCTACAGAAGGCATGGCCACAACGAGGGTGACGAGCCCTACTTCACCCAGCCGCTCATGTACCAGCAGATCAAGCTCCGCCCTCAGTTGCACTCGCTTTACGAGATGGAGCTTTTGGCCGAGGGGTTCGAGGAGGATGTGCTTAAAGAGATCGAGAACGAGGTGGTGCAGCGGCTGGCCCAGGCCGGCGAGCGCCAGGCGGCCTCGGTGGAATCCGCCTTCCTCGCCCACTGGAGCGGGATGAAGCCGGGCGTTGCCAAGGTAGCCGTGCCGACCTCGGTTCCCTCCGCCACGCTCCTCGAGCTTTCCGAGCGGCTCGCGCGCATCCCCGACGGCTTCACCCCCCATCCCAAGGTAGCCGCGGTGCTGCAAAAGCGCAGGGATGCCGTGGTGAAGGGGGGACCGCTCGACTGGGGCAATGTCGAGACCCTCGCCTATGCCTCGCTCCTCTCCTCGGGTGTCTCCGTGCGCCTCTCGGGGCAGGACGTGCGGCGCGGCACCTTCAGCCACCGCCACAGCACCCTCTTCGATCAGGAAAGCGGCGCCACCTACATGCCGCTCTGCGCGGTGGTACCGGAGAGGACCCACTTCTGCGCCTTTGACAGCATGCTGGCCGAATTCTCGGTACTTGGCTTCGAGTACGGTTATTCCCTCGAGGCTCCCGAGGCCCTAACCATCTGGGAGGCCCAGTACGGCGACTTCTCCAACGGCGCCCAGGTGATCATCGACCAGTTCCTGGTGAGCGGTGAGGCAAAATGGGAGCGCTCCAGCGGTCTCGTCCTCATGCTGCCGCACGGTTATGAGGGGCAGGGGGCGGAGCATTCCAGCGCCCGCATCGAGCGCTTCCTGGAGCTTGCCGCCGCCGGCAACATCCAGGCGGTCTATCCCACCACACCGGCCCAGCTTTTCCACGTCCTGCGCCGGCAGATGCTGCAGCCCTTCAGAAAGCCGCTCATCCTCTTCACCCCGAAGAGTCTTCTGCGCCACCCGGACTGCGTTTCGAGGCTCGAGGAGTTGAGCTCCGGCGGTTTCCGCGAGGTGATTGCCGAGCCCGCGGCCGGCGCATCGGTCTGCCAGGTGATCATCTGCAGCGGCAAGATCTACTACGATCTTTTGGGACGCATCAGGAAAGAGCAGTTGCAGGGAAGCGCCCTTCTGCGCATCGAGCAGCTCTATCCGCTCCCCATAGAGCAGTTGCGCGACGAGCTGCAGCGTTTCCCCGCCGGCGTACGTTATACCTGGGTTCAGGAAGAGCCGCGTAACATGGGAGCCTGGCGCTTCATCCACGAGCCGCTGAGCGAGCTTTTGGGAAGCGTTCCCAGGTACGTAGGGCGCCCCGACGCGGCCGCCCCCGCCTCCGGCTCGCACCGGCTGGACCGTGTCGAGCAGGAGCGCATCGTTGACGAAGCTTTAAAAATCTAAAGAACGTTCAAGGTTCAACGTTCAACGTTCGCGCGGCATGGCGGCTCCGACCGGGTTCACCGGTACGGCGACCTATTTGTCGTAACAAGTCAGGAGCACGCTGAGCCGTGAGAAAATGTCATCGAACGTTGAACGCTGAACGCTGAACGTGTTTTAGAAATTGGGTTAAGGAGATGCACATGGATATCAAGGTTCCGGCAGTCGGCGAGTCGGTTTATGAGGCGGTCATCGCCAGGTGGCTCAAGAAGACGGGCGACGTGGTGGCCAAGGACGAGCCGCTGTGCGAGATCGAGACTGACAAGGTGACCCTGGAGGTGACCAGCGAAGCTGACGGCGTACTGACCGTGCTCTCCGGAGAAGGGGAGACGGTGAAAATCGGCGCGGTGATCGCGACGATCGACGCACGCGGCGCGGAGGCTAAGGAGGCTCCTAAACCCGCAGCCCCGCAGGCGCCGAAAAAACCTGCAGCACAAGGCGCCGCCCCCCC
This sequence comes from Geomonas ferrireducens, assembly GCF_004917065.1. Taxonomy (NCBI): domain Bacteria; kingdom Pseudomonadati; phylum Thermodesulfobacteriota; class Desulfuromonadia; order Geobacterales; family Geobacteraceae; genus Geomonas; species Geomonas ferrireducens. The sequence continues at coordinate 330,764 of NZ_SSYA01000001.1, read as the reverse complement.
GATGTCCCCCTCGGGCCGCAAGCTCGCCCGTGAGCTCGGCGTAGAGCCGGGCGAGGTCCAGGGAAGCGGCCGGGGCGGCCGGGTCACCAACGACGACCTGATGAAGGCACAGGCGGCCAAGGGCGAGGCGGCTCAGCCGGCCGCGGTTAAGCCTGCGCCGGTCGAGCCGGAACCGGCTACCACCAGTCAGCCCGTTACGCCCCCCCCCGCGGCACCCGCACCCCCGCAGCCGAAAACCGCCCCCAAGGAGGCGGCCGAAGAGGGGCGCATCGTGCGCAAGCCGATGACCCAGATCAGGAAGCGCATCGCCGAACGCCTGGTCTCCGTGCGCCAGAACACCGCCATGCTCACCACCTTCAACGAGGCGGACATGACCGAAGTGATCAGGCTGCGCAAGAAACACGGTGAGCACTTCCAGAAGCGCCACGGTGTGAAGCTCGGTTTCATGTCGCTCTTCGTGCGTGCCTGCTGCGCCGCGCTTGCAGAGTTCCCGGACGTGAACGCGAACATCGAGGGTGACGACATCATCTACCATAACTTCTGCGACATCGGCGTCGCGGTCGGTGGCGAACGTGGCCTGGTGGTGCCGGTCTTGAGGGACGCGGAGAAGATGGGACTCGCCGAGATCGAGCTCGCCATCGCCGAGTTCGCCGAAAAGGTGCGCACCAACCGCATCGCCCTTTCCGACCTCGAGGGTGGGACCTTCACCATCTCCAACGGCGGCATCTACGGCTCCATGCTCTCCACGCCGATCCTGAACCCGCCCCAGTCCGGTGTTCTCGGGATGCACAACATCCAGGAGCGCGCCGTGGTGGTGGACGGGCAGATCGTCGTGCGTCCCATGATGTACCTGGCACTCTCCTACGACCACAGGATCGTGGACGGCAAGGGGGCGGTCGGCTTCCTGAAGCTGGTCAAGGAGTACATCGAGGACCCGGAGGAGATGCTGCTCGAGTGCTAGGAGAAAGCGAGTCAACCTGGAACTGAAATCGATGCAAGCAGGAGGGAAACCATGTCCGAAGAAACCTTCGATCTCATAGTAATCGGCGCCGGCCCTGGCGGGTACGTCGCCGCCATCAGGGGCGCCCAGCTCGGCATGAAGGTCGCCGTCGTAGAAAAGCGCGGCTCCCTGGGGGGCGTCTGCCTGAACGAGGGGTGCATCCCGAGCAAGGCGCTCCTCGACTCGAGCGAACTCTACCATCTGGCGCTGCACCGCTTCGCCGGCCACGGCATCGAGGTGCAGCCTCCCACCCTCAACCTTTCCCGCATGATGGCGCGCAAGGAAGATGTCGTGAAGAAACTCACCGACGGCATCGCCTATCTCTTCAAGAAAAACGGCATCACGAGCTTTCTCGGCACGGCGACCATGCTCGCGCCGGAAAACGGCACGCACCGGGTCGAGGTTAAGGGGGAGCAGAACACCATCATCTCCGGCAAGAAGGTGATCATCGCCACAGGCAGCGACGCGGTGCAACTCCCGTCGCTCCCCTTTGACGGCGAAGGTGTCGTCTCCGCCCGGGAGGCGCTCAGCTTCACCTCGGTCCCCGAGCACCTGCTCGTCGTGGGCGGTGGGTACATCGGCCTCGAGCTCGGCTCGGTGTGGCTTAGGCTCGGTGCCAAGGTAACCGTCGTTGAGCTGTTGCCGCGCCTCGTCGCGGGGAGCGACGGCCAGGTGGCCGAGGCGCTCCTGCGCTCGCTCAAGAAGCAGGGGATGCAGTTCATGCTGGGGGCCAAGGTGGCCGGCGTCGAGAAGAAGGACGGACGCCTCGCCGCGCGCATAGAGGGGGAGGGAGAGGCGCAGGAGATCCTTTGCGACAAGGTCCTCGTAGCGGTCGGGCGCAGGCCGCTTACCGGCGGGCTGAACCTGGAAGGGCTCGGCGTCGCCATGGACGGCAGCCGTATCAAGGTCGACGCCGACTACGCGACGAACGTCGCCGGGATCTACGCCATCGGCGACCTGATCGCCGGTCCCATGCTCGCCCACAAGGCGATGGAGGAAGGTGCGGTCTGCGTCGAGCGGATGCAAGGCGAGCCGAGCCAAGTCGATTACGGCTGCATCCCCGGTGTCTGCTACACCTGGCCCGAGGCGGCCTCGGTCGGCAAGACCGAGGAGGCCCTCAAGGAAGAGGGAATCGCCTACAAGGTGGGCAAATTCAACTTCATGGCCAACGGCCGCGCCAAGTGCATGGACGAGACCGAAGGGTTCGTGAAGCTCCTCACCGAGGAGAAGGGGGGGAGGCTTCTAGGCGTGCACATCCTGGGTCCCCGCGCCTCGGACATGATCGCAGAGGCGGTCACCGTGATGAGTTTCGGCGGCAGCGGCGAGGACATCGCCCTCACCGTGCACGGCCATCCCACCCTCTCCGAGGCGATGAAGGAGGCGGCGCTCGACCTCGACAAGCGCGCCATCCACGGCTGATGGTCATTCACGACGCGGCGGTGATCGGTTACCCGGAGGCGCTCGCCTTGCAGGAGCGCCTGGTAGGCGAGGTGCAGCAGGGGGGGGAGGAGGCGCTCATCCTTCTCGAACACACCCCCGTCTATACCATCGGTGCAGGAGGCGACAGCGGAAACCTGCTCGATCCCGCGATAACGGCGCACCGGGTCAACCGGGGAGGAGACGTCACCTACCACGGCCCCGGCCAACTGGTAGGTTACCCCATCCTGGATCTCGGGCGACGCGGGCGCGACCTGCACCGCTACCTCCGCTTCCTGGAGCTCTTTCTCATCGAGATGTGCGGCAGCATGGGCGTCGCCGGGTTCACCGTCCCGGGGAAGACCGGGGTCTGGACCCCGGGGGGGAAAATCGCCGCCATCGGCGTCGGCGTACGGCGCTGGGTTTCCATGCACGGCTTCTGCCTGAACGTCGCCCCCGACATCTCGCCCTTTCAAAGCATCAACCCCTGCGGCATGCGCGACTGCCGCATCACCTCCATATCCCTCGAACGCGGGGAAACTGTGGCGGTAGGGGAGCTTAAGAAACTCGCGGCCGCCCGTTTCGAGACGCTTTTGAACACGCACCTGCCGTCCCGGTAAACCTTCACGACCGCTTGCAAGGAGGCTCAAATGTCCGAAACCGCTAACAGAGTCCCCGTTGAGAAGCTGCGGTGGGTATGCGACCCCGCCCTTTTCAATTTCAAGACCACCGAAGAAATCGCGAACATCGAACGCAACATCAGCCAGGACCGCGCCATTGCCGCCATCGAGTTCGGCCTGGGCATGCCCAGCAACGGCTTCAACATCTTCTTAGCCGGCGAGCCCGGCACGGGACGGACCTCCACCATCCGGCAGATGCTGAAGAAGTTCGTCAAGGACACCTGCCCCCCGAGCGACTGGTGCTACGTTAACAACTTCCACACCCCTGACGCGCCCATAGCCATCGCCCTTCCGGCGGGCATGGGACGTGGCTTTGCCGCCGATATGCGCGAACTCCTCGACTACATGCGCGCAAACGTCCCGACCGCGCTCGAGAGCAAGGAGTACGAGACCAACCGGGTCGGTATCATCGAGCAGTTCCAGGAGCGAAACGGCGAGATCTTCTCGGAGCTCGAGGCGGAGGCGGGCGAGCGCGGCTTCGCCCTGCAGCGCACCGTGTCCGGGCTCGTCATCGTGCCGCAAAAAGAGGGGCGCAACTTCACCCAGGAGGAGTACGAGGCGCTCGAGAAGGACGAGCGGGAGAAGCTCGACACGGTGGGGCGCGAGCTGACCGAGAAGCTGAACGACGCCCTGCGCCAGGTGCGCGAGAACGAGAAGGCGCTGCGCGACGCGCTGGCGCTTTTGGACCGCGAGCTCGGGTTAGCCGCGGTCGGGCACCACCTGAACCCGCTCAAGGAGAAATACCAGGGGTTCGCCAAGGTTCAGGAGTACCTGGAGAGCGTGCAGGAGGACCTCCTTTTGAACCTGGAGGATTTCAAGCCCCAGGCGGCGCCGCCGCAGATACCGGGCCTTAAGCTCCCCAAACAGGAGCCGACCTTCGAGCGCTACGAGGTGAACGTCCTCGTCGAGAACAACCCGGACATCGGCGCCCCCGTGGTCTTCGAGTCGAACCCGACCTACAACAACCTCTTCGGGCGCATCGAGAACGTCATGCAGATGGGGGGGGTGGCGACCACCAACTTCACCCTCATAAAGCCGGGCGCCCTGCACTGCGCCAACGGCGGCTACCTCGTCCTCGACGCACGTGAAGTGCTCATCAACCCCTTCGCCTGGGAGTCGCTCAAGCGATGCATCAGGAACATGGAGATAAAGATCGAGGACGTCCTCGAGCAGTACCGCTTCATGACCGTGGTGTCCCTGAAACCCGAGCCGATCCCGTTGGACGCGAAGATCATCATGATCGGGTCGCTCTGGATCTACTACCTCCTCTTCTACCTCGAGCCGGACTACCGGAAGTTCTTCAAGGTGAAGGCCGATTTCGACAGCCGCATCAGCCGCACCCCGGACGTCATGCAGGACTACGCCCTCTTCGTCGCGGCTCACTGCTGCAATGAGGGGCTCCTTCCCTTCGACCCGACCGGCGTCGCCGCCCTCCTGGAGCACGCCTCGCGCATGGTCGAGGACCAGACGCGCCTTTCCTCCCACTTCATGGAGCTCTCCGACCTGATCCGGGAGTCGAGCTACTGGGCCAAGCGCGACGGCGCGCAGGTGGTGGACCGCAGTTGGGTGAAGCGGGCGATCCAGGAGAGCACCTACCGCTCGAACCGTATCGAGGAGCGCATCCAGGAGCTCCTAGCCCAAGGGGTGATCCTGTGCGACACGAAGGGTAGCGTGGTCGGGCAGGTGAACGGCCTCTCCGTGATCACCATGGGGGACTACACCTTCGGGCGTCCCTCGCGCCTCACCATACGCGTCTCCCAGGGGCGTGCCGGGATGGTGAACATCGAGCGCGAGGTGAAACTTTCCGGCCCGATCCACGACAAGGGGGTGCTGATCCTCACCGGCTACCTGGCCGGGAAGTTCGGGCAGGAACAGCCGCTCTCCTTCTCGGCGCACATCTGCTTCGAGCAGTCCTACGAGGGGATCGAGGGGGACAGTGCCTCCTCGGCCGAGCTCTACGGCCTTCTTTCCGCCTTCTCGGGGCTGCCGGTCAAGCAGGGGATCGCGGTGACCGGGAGCGTCAACCAGCACGGGCAGATCCAGCCCATCGGCGGGGTGAACTACAAGATCGAGGGGTTCTTCAACGTCTGCAAGGCGAAGGGGCTGACCGGCGAGCAGGGGGTCGTCATACCGAAGATCAACGAGCAGAACCTGATGCTGAGCGACGAGGTGGTGCAGGCGGTGGCCGACGGCATGTTCCACGTCTGGAGCGTCTCCGAGGTGGAGGAGGGGATCGAGATCCTCACCGGCGTTCCGGCCGGGAAACCCGCCGAGGACGGCAGCTACCCCGAGGGGAGCGTCAACTTCCTGGTCCAGAAGAGGCTTAAGATCATGCTCGAGAACATGCGCAAGTTCCAGCAGCCCGAAAGGGAGAAGGACGAGCCGGCGCGACTTCCCGAACAGGTGAAAGAGCCGGAGCATTCCTGATGGGATGCACCTGCAAACCCCTTGTAATCAGACACTGTTTTTGCTACCTTCCGGGGGCCGCTACTGCGGCCCCTTTTCCGTGGAGGTGCTCCTTGTCCAGACGCTGTTTCCTCATCGTAAATCCCACCTCTGGGACCTTTTCGCAGCAAAAGGTCGACCTGATCATGGCCGGGCTCAAGGGGCGCGGGCTCGACCCGCAGCTCATGCCGACGCAAAGCGCCGCCGACCCGGCCCTCTTCGCCTCCCGCATCTGTGCCGAGGAGAGCGAACCGCTCATCGTGGTGGCAGGGGGGGACGGCACCATCAACGGCGTCCTGAACGGGCTCGTCCCGGGGACGGCGACCCTCGGCGTGATCCCGCTCGGCACCTCGAACGTGCTCGCGCGCGAACTCGACATCTCCTCCATCGACGACGCCCTCGATCGCCTGGGTCGCGGCGAGTCGCGCCCCATCTCCGTGGGAGAAGTGGAGCGCGACGGCGAAAAGAGGCGGTTCGTGCTCATGGCGGGCGCCGGTTTCGACGGCGCCGTGGTACGCGACGTGCGCCTCTCCGAGAAACGCGCCGTCGGCAAGGGGGCCTACCTCCTCTCCGCCCTGCGCAACTTGAGAGACTGGGACGCCTCGCAGCTCACCGTCACAGGGGGAGGGAAAAGCGTCACCTGCCACGGCGTCATCGTCTGCAACGCCGCCAAGTACGGCGGGGACTTTCTCCTCGCCCCCGAGGCGGACCTCTTCACCCCCGGCTTCCAGGTGCTCTGCATCAGCGGGGGGCGTCTCGCCTACCTCGGGCTCGCCATGGGGCTTTTAAACGGCACGGCCGTCTACAGCCGGAACGTCACCTCTTTCAGCGCGGCGCAGCTCGAACTCTCCGGGGCGAAGGCGGTACAGTTGGACGGCGATTATGTCTGCCCGACACCGCTTACCATCCGGACCATTCCCGAACTCGTGCGCCTCGTGGTCTGATAACTGTTGTCACCTTGACAAACCCGCCATGATATTGATTAATGAACGGGTGGCCGGCTGCACCGGTTTCCCGCTGATATGACTGACCGGGAGGAATAGGCGTGAGTACCAAAGCGAAGATCATGCTGGTTGACGACACGAAGCTGATCCTGGAGCTGGAGAAGAGCTTCCTAAAGTGTTCCCACGTGGAGGTCGTCACGGCCGGCAACGGCCTGGAAGCGCTCGAGTTGATCCGCAAGGATCCCCCCGACCTGGTCTTCATGGACTTCAACATGCCGGTCATGGACGGCATCTCCTGCTGTGCCCTTCTTAAGGCCGATCCCTTCCTCTGCGGCATCCCCGTCGTCATGCTGACCACCGCGGGCAACGAGCAGGACCGGGCGCGCGCCGCCCAAGCCGGTTGCGACGACTTCCTCACCAAGCCGGTCGACCGCCGCCTCTTCCTGGATATGGCCCACAAGTACACCGCCGGCGTCGAGCGACGCGAGCAGAGGGTGCCCTGCCAGGTCCCGCTCCTTTTCCTCCTGGACGGCGCCCCGGTCGGCGCCCACGCCCTCGACATCGGCGACGGCGGACTCTTCGTGGCGAGCCGAGAAACTGTGCTTTTGCATCAGAAACTGCGCCTCGCCTTCTACCTGGAGACGGAGAAGCTCCCCCTCTTCGAGGTGCAGGGACGGGTGGCATGGGTGAACGAGGAGGGGAGCCGGGTGCACAAGGGGCTTCCTGCGGGGTTCGGCGTGGAACTGCTCGAACTGGAGCCGTGGCAGGCCGACGAGCTGAAGGGATTTGTTGAGGGGATGCGCTAGGGTAGGGCAGCGAGGGTGAGCCTTAGCCAGAGCCTGGTGAGGAGCTCCGCACCCAGGTCCCCTGCGCGGTTGGCGATGAGCCGCGCCACGAAGCGGTCGTAAAGAAGCAGAAACCTTCCCCCCTTGCCCGCCTCTACGTCACCGGTCACAACGTCCATGAAAAGGGCGATCTGCCAGGCGTTCCCCCTCACGTAGGCACCCGTCTCGCGCCACAGGCGGCGCCTCTCTTCACGCGGCAGCGCGCGGATCGCCTCGGCGAGCGGCGCGAGAAACGGTCTGAGCCTGAGCTTCCCCGTCGCATCCTGGCTTCGGTAACTTTTCTGCAGGTCGTGGATCAGCGGCAGATGTCCGGTGTGGGCGAGGTTCATCAGGACCGCGTTCAGCGATTGGCGGGGGAGGAGCCCCTCGGCTAAGAAGCGGCGCGGCGAGGTGCTGATGCGGGGCGGCAAGAGAAGCCAGCGCCCCATCTTTCGCACGCGCTCGGCGAAAAAGGTGTCTTCCATGAGCGGCAGGCCAGCGTCGAAGGGACCCGCCTCCTCGAAGAAGACGCGGCCGATAAGAAAACCCTGGTCGCCGTGGGTGCATCCCGGGCGGTCCAGGGTCGCTTTTTGTCCGTAGAAACGGTATGGGAGCGGGGTCGCTCCGGCAAAGTCGAAGCTGAGGGCGAAGCGGCCGGCCACCCGCGCCGCTCCCGTTGCAGCTATCGCATCGAGCCCCTTGCGCAGGGCGAGCGGGTCCTCGAAGTAAGAATCGATGTGCAGGAAGAGGAACGTCGTTCCCCTTGCCGCGAGGGCGCCGCGGTTCAACTGTCCCGCGCGCCCCTTCTCCCCTTCGATCACCCTGACCGGAAAGGGGAGCTTGCTAGATAACCGTTCCGCCTCATCCCTGCCCAGGTCGCTGGAGGCGCCGTCCGAAAGGATCACCTCCAGGTGTACCCCCTGCTGCCGGGAGAGCGCCGTGAGGAAGGGAACCACGTTCCCCGCCTCATTGTAAAACGGCACGATGATCGACAGCTCGGGGCATGGCTCAAAGGACAAGGGTGTCCGCCTTTTGCACCAGGTTCGGCAGGTCCGGCTTGGTAAGGATGTCGCTCGCGCCCAGGTTGCGCCATTTCATCTTGTTGTCCTCGCTGGCAAGCGAAGAGAAGATGACCACGGGCAGATACTCAAGGTCCGCCTCCTTGCGGATCAGCGCCGTCAGGTGCAGACCGTCCATGCGGGGCATCTCGATGTCCGTGATGACGAGGCTCAGCTGGTTGCCGTAGGGCTCCCCGCTCGCCTTGCATTTCTCGCGTACCGCCTGCACGTGCTCCCACGCCTCCTCGCCGTTTTCCGCTTCCACCACCCGGTAACCCGCCTCCCTGAGTGAACCGCACATGGTTCTCCTGATGAAAGCCGAGTCGTCGGCGACCAGGATGGTCTTCGTGCCGCGGTTCGCGGTCGAATGCGCGAGCATCAGGTCCTCTCCCGGCGCGGCGAGCGCCATGGTCGAGGAGAGCTCCCCTATGATCTTTTCGAAGTCGAGGATCAGGATGATGCGGTCCTCCATCTTGACGACGCCGGTTATGTTCGCGTCGTGGATCGCCTTTACCGGGGGCTCCACGTTTTCCCACGAGATGCGGTAGATACGGGAGACCGAATGCACCTGGATCCCCACTACGATCCGGTTGAACTCAAGGACGATGACCCGGTCCGCCGGGATCCCCTCGGTATTCTTGTTGAGCGCGCGGGAGAGGTCGATCAGGGTGATCACCTGGTCGCGCAGCTTGATCATGCCGCTTACCGAGGCGTTCGCGTTTACCACCTTGCGGATCTCCGGGAGGCGGATGATCTCGCGTACCTTCGCCACGTTGACGCCGAAGTAGCAGGGAACGACGTTCCCCTTGGCGTCCATTTCATCGATCCTGAACTCGACTATTTCCAGCTCGTTGGTGCCGCTTTCCAGAAGTATCTTGCTGTTCGGTTCCATACGCCCCCCGCTTATTTCGTGCCGCTTTTCCTGATTACATCGGCAGCACGCGCCAAAGCATGAGGCAAATCTGCACTATCCGCTCGGCAATCCCCGCGCGAGACGTTGGGCCTTCCGTTGTCAATCGTCAATCATCAATTGTCAATTGCCTCTGCGCACATCGACGCGGTTGTCGTAGAAGGTGCTCCCCCCACCCTGATCGGTGAGGCGCTGCGAGGTGAGTGCGTTCACCGAACGGCTTCCCGGCGCGAAGGCGAGCCAGAAGACACCCTCGGCGACCACGACCCCGGACGGCACCTTCGGCGTCACCTCAAGTGTGAAGGTGACCTCCCCGAGCTCGTTCCATGCGACGACCTGCTCCCCGTCGGCGAGCCCCTTGCCTGTCGCGTCCTGAGGGTTCATCTTGAGGCGCATCCCCCCCTGCTTCTCGCGCAACCCCTCCTGCTCGTAGAAGCTTGCGTTCAGCGCGTACGGCGTCGGTGCGGTCATGAGCCGGAAGGGGAGCTTCCCCGCTTCCTCGTGCGTCGGCAGGTAGCGCGGCAGCTTCTCCTCTAACTGGTCGTTCAGGATCTCGATCCTCCCGGACGGGGTGAGGAACCCGTCCTTCCGCGCGGCGAGGGTCACCGGGCGCCCCTGGGCGAGCGCCTCTGCGTCGATCCCCTCCCTGAGCGGTCTCGGGACGGCGAGGAGCCGGTCGATCATCTCGTCGGCGCTCAGGGTGAAGATCTCGTCGGTGAAGCCCATACCCTTCGCGAGCAGGGAGAACACCTCCCAGTTCGACTTGCTTTCCCCCACCGGGGCGACCGCCGCCTGCGCCCGCTGGATGCAGTAGGTGCCGTAGGAGCGGTAGATGTCGCTGTGCTCGAGCGACGAGGTCGCCGGGAGGACGATGTCGGCGTAGCGCGCCGTGTCGGTCATGAAGCGCTCGTGCACCACGGTGAAGAGGTCCTCGCGGGAGAGCCCCTTAAGCACCTGGTTCTGGTCCGGCGTGACGGCGGCCGGGTTCGAGTGGTACACGTAGAGCCCCATGATGCGGGGAGCGTCGAGCTCGTTCAGGGCGTGCCCGAGCCGGTTCATGTTGACTAGTCGCGTCGTCCCAGGGATCAGGTCCTCGCGGGTCAGGAGCTCCATCGGGAAGGCGGCACCGGTGGAGGTGTCCGGGAAGCATCCGCCCCCCTCCTTGCCGTAGGCCCCGACGAGTGCGGGGAGGCAGCAGACGCAGCGCACCGTCATGGCACCGTTGCCGTAGCGCGAAAGGGCGCTCCCGAGCCTTATGAAGGGGGCTTTCGCTTTCGAGTAGCGTTGCGCCATGGCGACGATCTCTTCGGCGGGGAGCCCGGTGAGTGCCGCAGCGCGCTCCGGGGTGAAATCGGGAAGTACCTGGGCCGCGAGCTCCTCGAAACCGAGCACGTGCTCCGCGATGAAGGAGGCGTCGGTGAGCCCGTCGCGGGCGATCACGTGCATCATGCCGAGGGCGAGCGCCCCGTCGCTTCCGGGGCGGACCAGGAAGGTGCGGTCGGCGGCCGAGGCGGTGGGGGTCTCGTAGGTGTCGATGAGCCAGACCTCGCCGCCGTTTCGGCGCACTTCGCCCGCCTGGTTCAGGAAGTGGATGCTGGTCGCCGCGGCGTTGATCCCCCAGAGGATGAGGAGATCGCTCTTGCCCGCGCTCTCCGGCGGCGGCGTCGCCGTCTGTCCCATGACCGCCTTCCATCCCTCCCCCTTCGCGGGAGAGCAGATGGTGCGGTCGAGGCGGGAGGCCCCCATGCGGTGGAAGAAGGGGTGCCCGGAGTTTCGCTGCACGATCCCCATGGTCCCGGCGTAGGAGTAGGGGAGGATCGCCTCCGCCCCGTGCTCCGCGATGATCCCTTGCCAGCGCGCGGTCACCTCCGCGATCGCCTCTTCCCAGGAGATGGGGGCGAAGCTGCCGCTTCCCTTCGCGCCGGTGCGTTTGAGCGGCGTGGTGAGCCTGAGCGGCGAGTGGACCGTCTTTTCGTAGTGGCGCATCTTCGGGCAGAGGGTGCCGCGGCTGAAGGGATGTTCCGGGTCCCCCTGCACCGCGACCGCGCGGCCGTTTTCCACCTGCACCAGCATGCCGCAGGTGTCAGGACAGTCGAAGGGGCAGACCGATCTCTTGGTGACAACGCTCATCTCTTTTCTCCTGGGGGTGAAACGGCTTCGGAAACTGGCTGTTCCTTTTTATGTTTTTTGCGGCTGCAGATCAACACAAAAGCTGTTCATGTGCATCACTCGGGGCCTAGCTCCGTAGGTATCGGTCCCCTTCTGTCTCCGCGAACTTGGATGGTTGGATGGTTGTGGCAACTATGGTCAACGTGCCATGAAGCGCAGCATGGGGCCTAACGTTCCCCCTTCGCCAAGGCTACGGGGGACCGGGGGGATTTGCCTTGAGTCAGTTCTAAGAGAGGGATAAAGCGGGTGCGCGCCCCGGTAAACCGGGGACGCGCAGAGTGGGAAGGGTTACTTCTTGTGACATTTTGCGCAGTTGCCGGCCGGTTTGAATGCCTTCTTGCCGTTGTGGCACTCGCCGCAGTACTTGCCCGCGTTGATGTCCGCCATCTTCATATGGGCGGCACCCTTCTTCATCTTGAAGATCTTGCTGTGGCACTCGTTGCACTTGAGCCCCTTGCCGGCATGGTCGTCACCCTTGAAGGTCACTTTCCCCATCGCCGTGTTCCACTCCACGCTCTTGCCCGCCGGTACTGCCATCGCCTGTGCCGCCGCCATGACAACCACCAGGGCTGCCGCCATCATCGTTATCTTTTTCATAGTTCTCCCTTCGTTCATTAGTAAAAAAAGCCTTTAAGTTGATAACACACAGCACTGCGATGTCAAGACGGCCACTGTTCCCGATAGGTTGCAAACGCAAGGTGTGGCCGGTTGTCCTCTTGCATTTTGGCGTAGTTGCAGTTTAATGTGATGGACTACTTTTTTTCTTATTAAAAAGGGTGATCATGAACGACGAATACGCCGAATACCGGGACGCGCTCGCGTCCGGCATGCGCATCGAGATCGGCATCCCGCTCTCCGGCGGAGGCGTTTTCCGGGACTGGGGCGTCATCAGCGAGTCCGGCGGGGACATGCTCCTCGTGCAGATCTCCCGCGATGTTCTGCCGTCCAACGTGCGGGTCGACATCGGTTTCATCCTCGACGTTTGCGTCTGGCGCGGCAAGGACAGCTATACCTGTAACGGCATCGTCACCGACAAGCTTGGCGCGAGGGTGCTGCAGATCCGGCTCTTCGGCAGCTTCACCCTGCGCGAGCGGCGCCAGTTTTTCAGGACCGATATGGCGCTCAGGGTGCGCTATGACATCGCAGACGAGTCGAGCCGCAAGGAAGTGGAGCGGGACTGGGAGGTGCGCAAGGAACGGGAGCAGATGAAGTTCCAGGGGTACGACGAATTCGTCATCGCCGCCCACATGGCGCGCTTCGCGCCGGCGAAGCCCATCAACTGGTGCGACCTGCTCCGGGCCCAGCTGAACCTGGGAGGCGGGGGAATCTGCCTGCGCATGCCGGTGACGGCGCGTCCCGACCAGCTTTTGAACCTGGAACTGCACCTCCCCCTCGATCCGCCCCGGCTCGTGCATGCCGTGGGACAGGTGGTCCACGTGAAGCCCCCCATGACCCTGCGCGACGGCTCCTCCCGCTACGACGTCGGCATGCAGTTCCTCTTTCTGGACGAGCGCGATCGCGACCTCATCTTCAAGCAGATCTCCTCCGTCCAGATCGCCCATATGCGCAAGGTCGCCGACAAACGGGAGATGGACGAAATCCCCGATACACCGCGCGCCCCACTCAGCAGGCGCCAGATCATTGCCCGGTGCGGCTGGACGCTTCTTTTCCTCATCCTCATCTGGGCCGCGGCCCGCTACCTCATCGCCTACAGCAAGGCTCCCTCCGATAACCAGATCGAGAAGACCTACGAACAGTCGATCCGGAAGTACCGCCACCTCGACAACCCCTGAAACCTCCGGTACCGTATTGCCTTGGGGCGGAAAGTCTATTATGATGCCCCCCTTTGCCAACTGCCGTTCAACGAGGGGATCAGCATGACCAACATGATCAGCGCCGAAGGGCGCAAGAGACTTCAGGAACGTTACGATTTCCTCTGGGAGACCGAGCGCCCGCGCATGGTGAAGAACATGGCGGACGCGGCCGCCGAGGGGGACCGCTCCGAGAACGCGGAATACATCTACTCGAAGAAAAGGCTGCGCGAGATCGACCGCGAGCTCAGGCACCTGGGGGACCGTCTCAAGGTGCTGAAGGTGGTCTACCCCCCTTTGAACCCCACCTTGGTCAGCTTCGGCTGCTGGGTGACCTACGAGGACGAGGAGGGGGAGGAGCGCAGCTACCAGCTCGTGGGACCGGACGAGTTCGACGTGAGCCTGGGAAAGATCAGTGTGGATTCCCCCGTGGGTAAGGCGCTGCTCGGCAAGAAGGTCGACGACGAGGTGCTGATCAGGCGCCCGGCCGGAGACCTCACCGTGACGATAACCGCCATCGCCTCGAAAAGGCCGCAGTAGTCCGCGACGCGGCGCTCCCTGATGCGGAGCGCCGCTGCTTTTCCCCCCTTGGTTTTCCCTTTCCTTTCTTTCCTTGCCATCCACCGCGACGCACCGGCACCCCGGCGGCTGCCGTGACCGTTTTTCTCCCACACAGTTCCGTAAAGGCTCAAGAAGAGGGGCCCCGCGCCGAAGAGTGAAAATATCGACCGATCTTTCTTTTGGCCGAAACATTGCAAAATGAAGCGGTGTAAACCGGGCATGGAACCCGCGGCGCCGGTGCGGTCTGTAACCGGCCGATATCACGTGGCGCGGTGCGGTGCGACGGTCCGCAAAGCCGGTCGGAATTTTGACACTCAAGCCGCGTCCGGCGCCTAATTTGACATGGAGGTCTTCAGATATGTTGCGAGTGGTGTTGTTGTTAACCGTGGTGCTCATGGCAGGCTGCGCCTCGCGGGTCCCCGTCGCGGTCAACCATCCGCTGACCACCCAGAAAAAGGCCAAGGCCGCCCATCACTGGGATGTCCTCGCCGACGACATCGCGCGCCAGACCCAGGCCGCCGTCTCCCGCCCCGGAAGCGCTCTGAAGGACCAGGAGCTCTACATCCAGCCCGGTGGGAAGACCGCCTTCGACCATGCCTTCAGAAACTTCCTCATCACCCGGCTCGTGAACCGGGGCGTCGCGGTCACCTCCGACACGGCCAAGGGGAAAGGGGTGAGCTACGAGACCCAGCTGGTGCGGCACGAAAGCAGCCGGTATACCCACGTCCCCGGAACCCTGACCGCGCTCACCGCCGGGATCTGGGTGGTTCGGGACATCGCCGGAGACGCCTCCTCGGCCATTCCCGCCACCATAGGGATCGCCGGGCTTGCCGACTACGCCCTCGGGCTCTACGCGGGGGAGGCCACGCATACCGAGCTGGTGGTCACCACGACCATCATGGACCAGTCCAGGTACTTCTTCCGGAAGACGGATATCTACTACATCGAGGACGATGACGTGGACCTGTTCGCCGAGGTTTCCGAGGGACCGCTCAAGCAACTGGGGGTGGTGGGACGATGACAAGACTCTTTCTCTTTTGCTTGGCGCTTCTTTGCGCCGGTTGCGCCCTCTTCCAGACACGCGTGGAAGACTTCACCGATCCCATCGTGCGCTCCAATTACCGGGCCGTCGACCGGATGCTGCAGGCGCCCGCCGTGGGCCAGACGCTCAACAAGCGCAGGCCGATCGTGGTCGCCTCGCTGGTGAACATAGACGACCTGAACAGCTCCCGCCTCGGCAGGATGCTTTCCGAACAGCTCGCCACCCGCCTGACCCAGAACGGCTACCAGGTGGTGGAACTCAAGATGCGCGACAGCATCTTCGTCAAGCAGTCGCAGGGGGAGCTGCTCCTCTCCCGCGAGATCAAGGACATCACCCTGACGCACCAGGCCCAGGCGGTCCTCGTCGGGACCTACGCGATCGCCAACGGGCGGGTTTACATCACGGTGAAGTTGGTGGGGATGAAGGACAACACGGCCATCGCCGCCGAGGACTACGTCCTGCCGATGGACAGCAACGTGAGGTCCCTCCTCTGGGTCACCTCGAATCGATAGTCGGTACAACTCAAAAAGAAACGGAGAAACTATGCGAAGTGCTGGAATGCGCATGGCCCTGTCGGGGGTGATCACCCTGCTGGCGGTATCGACCGCCGCTGCCGACAGCGCCTATTTTTCGGTCAAAGGGGGGGCGTTTCTGCCCAGCGGCAAGGAGCGCGGCACCACCAACAGTCTGAAGAGTTTCGACACCGGGTACGCGGCGGAGGTCGCCTTCGGCTACCGTCCCGAGTCGTACGCGGCGCTCGAGCTCGGCACCGGGGTCTACAGCGCATCGGGTACGGTGACCGACGCCGTGGCCCGCAGCGAGAAGACCCTCTACGGCGTCCCGATCACCCTCACCGCCAAGGCGATCCTCGAGCTGGAAAAGCTGGAGCTCTTCGCCGGCGCCGGTGCCGGGTACTACTTCACCTTCATCGACCAGAAGCTCTCCTTCGCCAACGGCGGCATCGCGCCGGTGGACGAGAGCAGCCACGGCAGCGCCCTGGGCTACCACTTGGTGGCGGGGGGGGATCTGAAGCTCAGCGAGAACTTCCGGCTCGGGGCAGATTTCAAATGGTTCTCGGTGAAACCGGACCTTGAGCTCACCGATGCCCAGAACGTGAAGAAAAGCTCGAGCTGGGACCTCGGCGGGACCACGGTGAGTCTGGGCTTCAAGTACCTGTACTGAGCGGAAGCCGGATCGGATAAAAAAGAAGAGGGGATGCGCCTTGGCGCATCCCCTCTTTGCGTTTTACTGGGCCTTTTCCCGGGAGTGGCGCTAGTGGAGCAGCGGCACCACCAACAGCGGGAGCTCGAAGTCGCTCGTCCCGTCAAAGCCGGTCACCCTGCTGTACGGAACGGTGAAGCTGGAGGCGACCGGGATCACGCCGGGCTCGGCCACGTAGGTGACGGCGGCGAACTCTCCCACCGCGAAGCCGGGTGAGCTAACGATGGCGAGGATCAGGGTGTCCGGTGCGGTGTAGTTGATCCCCGGCGCGGCCGCCTGTCCAGCGACCCCGTAGAGCGAGACGAGCGCTTCGCCGTCGCTTCCCGTCTTCAGCGTCACGCCCGCGGGAAGCTTGAGCGTCATCTGGATCGAGGTGACCGGCGCCGAGGCGGTCCCCGTCGTGGCGAGGTAGAGGGTGCCGGTGTAGTACCCGACCGCGGCGATCCCCGCCGAGATGGTGGTCACCCCGGTCCGGTTGTGGGTGCCGTCGGCGAGAAAAGCGCCTGCCGCCGTCTCGAAGTTGGCGACCGTCGCGGCGGAGAGCCGGCCGTTCAGGGTGAGGTCAGCGGCAAAGGAGTTGAGGACGGCCGCGAGCGAGGAGGCCGCCGAGAGCTTGGAGAGGGCGGCGAGCGCGATGGTGTAGTCCCGCTGCTGCTGCGTCGCGCCGCTCATCGCGATCACGGTCGGCGCCACCGGGCGGGTGGCGAGGATGTCGAACGGGAAGAGGTTCGAGAGCAGGGCGTTCGCCGAGGTGATGGCGGTCTCGGTGAGGACGCTGCCGCTTCCGGCCGCCAAGGCCTTCCTGGTGGCGAGCTCGGTGAGCGGGGTGACGCTCACCTGCACCGTGTCGCCCGCGGTGGCGATCACCGCTACGGCGCGCAGCGGCGCCGAGGTGCCGATGGCGAGCGTCGCGCCGGTCGCTTCGTCGGTGTAGCTGCCGGTGGCCTCGATCATGACGATCCCCTTGTAGGAGCCGAGGTTCGCCGTGTAGTAGCCGGTGCTGTCGGTTAAGGCACTGCTGAGGAAGACCTTGGTTGCCGTGTCCCCGTTCGCACCCGGGGCGTAAAGCTTCACCTCTCCATGGAGGGGCCCCTTGGAGACCACGCCGGACACGGTGGTATGGGGAGGGCCGCTCGGGCCTGTCCCGGAGGTGCTTCCCCCTCCGCCGCATCCTGCGATGAGGGCGAAGAGGGTGAAGATTTTGGCAAGTAGGAGAGTTGTACGCATGTCCGTTCCCTTATGAAAGTTTGATGGTTACCATGTCACCGCCCCGACCACCCTGGCGAGGATGATCAGTGCGTCGCTTGCGTCGATGCTCCCGTCGGGGAGCGGCTTGCCGTTTCTGAAGGGGGCTAGGTCGGCATGGCGCAACTGCTGTGCCGTAGGGGTGATCTTGCCGACCGCAGCCTTCAGGCAGAGCAGGGCGTCGGAGAGGTCGACCGTGCCGTCCAGGTTCATGTCGCCGTCCGGATCGGTGGCGAAGCTCCAGGTGTAGTTCTGCAGCAGGTGGTTCCCCGCCGGGTCCGTGATGGCGCCGGTCAGGGTCGCCGTGTAGGTGGTGGCGTAGGCAAGCGGGGCGCTGAGGGTGAGGGTGGCGGTGCGGGTCGCCTGGTCGTAGCTGACCGTCCCGGGAGCCGCCGGGGCCAAGTAGAAGGTGTTGCCGTTCACCGTGGCCGGATCGACGTCCTTGCTGAAAACTACGCTCACCGTGTGGGTGGCGACCGAGAGCCGCACGGTGCCGTCTGCGGGTGTGGTGGCGCTTACCACGGGGGGGACCAGGTCGACGGTCCAGGAGTACCCCTTGGCCGGTGTCTCAACGTTGCCTGCGACGTCCTTTGCCGACACCGCGAAGGTGTGCTGCGTCGTCGAAAGTGCGCTGTAGCTCACCGTACAGGAGGTTGTCGTCGACGCGCTGCAGTTGCAGGGGGCGGAGACCCCGTCCAGGCTGCAGATGAAAGTGGCGGGCTCGTTGGCGCTGAAGCTGAAGGTCGCACTGGAGAGGTTCGACAGCAGCGACGGCTTCGCCGTTATGGTGGTTACCGGCGCGACGTTGTCGATCACCACGTTTACCGAGGCGGGGGGCGACTGCTGGTTCCCGGCGTTGTCGGTCACCGTCGCCTGCACCGTGTAGCTGCCGTCGGGGAGGGCGCCGCTTGTGTAGCTCCAGCTCTTGTTGCCGCTGTTGTAGAAGGGGGTGCCGGTCACCGACTGGCCGAGGGCGTTCACGATGGCGATGGTGATCTGCTTCACGCCGGTTCCCGGGGCCGGGTCGTCGGCGGTGCCGCTCACCGTGATCTGCTGCCCGGTCAGGTAGGGGGTCACAAGCGGCGTGATGGTCGAGGTGGGTGGGGTGGTGTCTATGGTCACGCTCCGGCTGACCACCTGGGACGGGTTGCCGGTGACGGCGCCGGCCAGGTTCGGGGCCACGTCGAGGGCGCGCGCCTGGATGGTGTAGTTCCCGTCCGCCGGGAACTGCCAGTTGTAGCTCCAGGCGGTGGAGCCGGCGGCATCCTGCCAGGAGACGGTTGCGGGAGGTGTCGCGCTCGGGAAGATGGCCACCTGGACCTTTTGCAGCGGAAGCCCGCCGGTTGCGGCCTGCGCCGTGCCGGTGATGAGATGCGGGGAGCCGCTCCCGAGGAGCGCGCCGTCGGTAGGTCCCCCGAGGGCGACTTCGGGAAGCGGGTTGTTGACGATTAAGCTGCTCCCGGTCGTCGCGGCCTGCACGTTGCCTGCGTTGTCCACCGCCTGGGCCTGCACCGTATAGGTGCCGTTCACCGGCAGGGTCCAGAGGTACCCCCAGCTCGACCAGGGAGCAGCCGGTGCGACACTCGTGTCGGTGGCCGCGTTCGCGCCGCCGCCGTTCACGGAGATGTTCACGCCGCTCACGCCCGAGACGGTGTCGGCCGCGCTCCCGGTGATCTGGTAGCTGATCCCGGAGAGCGGGGCGAGCGGGACGTTCACGCTGGAGGTCGGCTTGTTGTTCGCGTCCACGATCCAGCCGTAGCTCCTCGTGGTCGGAGCGCCGGTGCTGGTGTTGCCGGCGAGGTCGGTCCCCTGGACCGTGAAGAGGTGGGGGCCGTCGGCAAGTCCCGTGTAGCTTTTGGGGCTGGTGCAGGAGGTGGTCACCCCGTCCAGGCTGCAGGCGAAGGTCGACGTTTCGTTGGCCGAGAAGGCGAAGCTCGCCGAGGTCAGCTGGGTGTAGGCCGCGGGCGCCGTCGTGATGGTGGTCGCGGGCGGGGTCGTGTCTATGGTCCAGGTGTAGGTCTTGGCGGTGGTCTCCACGTTCCCCACCGTGTCGGTGGAGAGGACGCTGAAGGTGTGGCTGCCGTCGGGAAGCGCCGCGAAGGAGAAGGGGGAGCTGCAGGCGTTGCTGATCCCGCTGTCGATTCGGCAGACCGAGGTGGAGCCCGCCTTGTCGACGGTGAAGCCGAAGGAGCCCGACGCGGTGTCGTCCAGAAGCGGCGGGAAGGTCGTGATGGTGGTGACCGGCGGCGTGTTGTCCAGGGTCAGGTTGATGCTGGAGAGGGCGCTCTGCACGAAACCGTTCGTGTCGGTGGCGCGCGCCTTGATCACGTAGGGGCCGTTGGGCGGCAGCGGCGAGGCGGTCCAGCTGTAGCTCCACTGGGTCCACGAGTTGAGGGTCGGGCTCTTGGTGGCGCTCTGCCAGGTGGCGCCGCCGTCGGTGGAAACCTCCACCTTGGCGAGGGTGGCACCGGTGCCGGCGGAGCCGTCGCTTTGGTTACGGTCGATGGCGCTCCCCGCGATCAGCACCGGGCTCTTCTTCGTATCGCCGCTCACCGGTGAGGTGATGGTCGCCTGGGGGGGGTACCCCCCGGTGCCGATGAGGAACGTGGTCACCGGCTGGTTCACCGCGTCGGAATGCACGGTGAGCGAGGCGGTCTTGTTGCCGGGGGCGACCGGGAGAAAGCCGACGGTGACGGTGCAGTAGTCTCCCGCCTCCACGGTCAGGTTCGGGAGCAGGGCGAGGTTGCACTCGCGCGCGCCCCCCTGGGTAATGCCGTAGAGCGCGGCGTCGGTCCCGGCAAGCGAGAGCGACGAGATCTTAAGCTGCAGCGTTCCGGTGTTCTGCAGGGAGAAGATCACCTGTTTGGTGTCCCCTATGTTCACCTGGCCGAAGCTGTACGGGGCGGATGCAAGCGGCGCGGCGGGGGTGACCGCGGAGACCGCGCTCAGGTTCAGGTTGAAGACCCTGCCGGTCGCGGTGGCGGCGTACACCTTCTTCGTCGCCGCGTTCGCGCTCAGGGCGTTCACGTTCTTGTCGGTGAGGCCGGTGTTCATCGCGGTCCAGATATCGCCGCCGTTGGTCGAGAAGAAGACCCCGCCGCCGGCTGTCCCGGCGGTGATGAAGTTCGGCACCCCGCCGGAGAGGGCGATCGACTTCACCACGAGGTTGGTGAGGCCGCTGCTGCTCGCCACCCAGGTCGTCCCGTTGTCGCCGGACTTGAAAAGTCCCGCGCCGGTCCCGAGGTAGAGGCTTGCGCCGTCCGAGGCGAGCGCGTACACCACGGTGTTGGTGAGCCCGGAGTTCACCTGGGTCCAGCTCGTCCCGTCCGAGCGGAACACCCCGCCGCCGTTGGTCCCGGCGAAGAGGAAGCCCCCCTTGAAGGTGAGCGTGGTGACGTCGCTGTTGGAAGGCTGCCCGGCTCCGTAGGCGTTCCAGGTGTCGACGCCGTTCCAGACGAAGACCCCGAGCGAGGTGGCGGCGTGGAGCGTGGCACCCGCGTCGAGGGCGAGGGCGCGGACGTCGCTGGTCGGGAGGGTGGCACTGATGTCGGTCCAACTGGCGCCGTCGCTCGTGGACCTGAATACGCCGTTGCCGGACGCGGCGTAAAGCGCCGTCCCGGACGCGTCGTAGAGAAGCGCGGTGGCGAACATCCCCGCGGCCGCGTCGTCGATGGTCGCGCTCCAGCTGCTCCCGCTGTCGGTGGAGCGATAGATCCCTCCGCCGGCAAACCCCGCCACCACGACGGTCGGATCGGTCGGCTTCACGGTCACCGCCCGCCCCTGTCGCAGCCCCGAGGAGAGAGCGCTCCAGGTCGCACCGGTGTTTTTGAAGGCGCCCAGGGTGGTCGCCGCGTAGAGCGTGGTGCGGCTGGTCGGGATGTTGGCGAGCGCGCGCACCGTCGCACCCGGGGTGAGCCCGGAGACGAAGGCGCTCCAGTTCCCCCAGTTACCCGAGGTGTAGCTCTGGCGGTATATCCCGTTCGCGGTCCCGGCGTAGAGCACCGTCGGTGCCGAGGGGGTGTCGACGAGGATGCTGACCACCGCCTGGCTGCCGAGTGAAGCGGCGCCGTCCAGCGTCCAGGTCGCCGCGCCGTCGGTGGAGAGGTACATCCCGGTGGCCGTTCCCGCGAAGAGCGTGGCCGGGGTCGTAGCGGCATAGGCGAGGTAGAGGACGTCGGTGTCGGCTAGCGAGGTGTTAGCCGCGCTCCAGGTGGCGGCGCCGTCCGCGCTTTTGCAGACCCCGCCGGCGGTCGCCGCGTAGAGCACGCCGGGTGTCGACGGATCGACTAGGAGCGCGCGTACGTCCAGGCTCACAAGACCTGTGTTCGCGGTGCTCCATGACGACCCCCCCGTCGTGCTTTTGTACACGCCGGAGCCGGTTGCCGCGTAAACGGTTGCGGGGGAAAGGGGATCGATGGCGAGGGCGCGCACCGGCACCCCGGAAGCCCCCGTCGAGGAGTCGTTCCAGGAGAGGCCGCCGTCGGCGCTCTTGAAGATACCCTGTGCCGTGGCCGCGAAGATCACCTTCGGGTCGACCGGGTGCACCGCCAGTGCCGCCACACGCCGGTTGGTGAGACCTCCGTTCAGCGCCGACCAGCTGCTCCCCCCGTCGTTCATGCCGTACACCCCGCCTCCGTCGGCACCGACGTAGACGGTGGCCGGAGTCGTTGGAGCCACCGCGAGGGCGGTGAGCGTCCCTTTGTTGGGGATGGGGGCCGGCCCGTTGCTCGACCAGTTGTTGAAGACGACCGCGGCGTCGGCGCCTGCGCATGGCAACAGGGTCGCCGTCAGGGCCGTGAGCACGATGAGCCGGACGCGGCGCGCCAATGCAACTGCAAGTTTCATGAGGACCTCTCCAGTCTTGGTTTCTGCACGCCTGTGTACTTCGCAAGGAATCGACCGGCACACTTAGACATTTCGGGAGAAGCAGGAAAAACATGAGAGGAAAGAGTTGCAATTTACCCATCCCTGTTTTAACTTTTCCGACGCCGCGTCACATTGTGGCTTAAAGACCGCATGCTTCCTCATTGCTACTAAAAAGGAAAACACCGCCGGATGCACGATCCCAGAATACTCATAGTTGCCAATGACGCCGATGCAGGAAACGCGTACCTTGACGCCATTGCCAGAGCGGGGGCACAGGGAGAGCTCGCGCGCTCCTTTGAACAGATGTCCGAGATGGCCAAGGAGCGCTCTTACAACGGTTTCCTGATCGACATCCTCACCCTGGTGCGCTGCAGCAAGGAGGCGAAGGTCATCGCCTATGAGAGCATCAACCTCTTCCCCGTATTGCGGGTGAAGTGGGACCCGCGCGGAAAGAAGATAAAGCTGAGCCCGCTCGAACAGACTTTCTCACCCGACAGCGACGCCGCGCTGCGCTTTTTCATCGAAAGCCGCTGCAGGCTCTTCCCGGCCCGTTCGCTGCGCCGGCACACCCGCAAACCGATCCACCTGAACCTCTGGTACAGTAGCGATCCCTCCTTCCCCGAAGGCGCGACGCACCGCTCCTTCGCGGTTAATATCAGCATGGGCGGCCTCTTTCTCCACACCATGGAGGAGCTTACGGTTGGTGCGACGCTCTGGCTGCGCCTGCTCGATACCGACCCGACTCCCATCGCCGCAACCGTGCGTTGGACACAGCGCTGGGGAGAGGGGCGCTGCGTCCCGGGAGCTGGGCTGCAGTTCGAGACGCTCACCGAGATGCAGCAGACCGAGCTTAGCCGCATCATCACCCCCTGACCGGAACTCCACATGTGCACGCTGCTACTTGCCTACCGGGCCCACCCGGAGTACCGTCTCGTCATCGCCGCGAACCGTGACGAATACTACCGTCGTCCCACCGCGCCTGCGCAATTCTGGGAGGACGCACCGCACATCTATGCCGGCCGCGACCTCGTGCATGGCGGCACCTGGCTCGGCGTCACCACCACCGGGCGCATCGCAGCGCTCACCAACTACCGCGATCCTAGCGATCTGCACCGCCACGGTCCCTCCCGCGGCAGGCTCGTGAGCGGCTTTCTCGAGAAGGAT
The DNA here is from genome assembly GCF_004917065.1 of Geomonas ferrireducens. Taxonomy (NCBI): domain Bacteria; kingdom Pseudomonadati; phylum Thermodesulfobacteriota; class Desulfuromonadia; order Geobacterales; family Geobacteraceae; genus Geomonas; species Geomonas ferrireducens. Next base: position 307,408 of record NZ_SSYA01000001.1, on the reverse strand, counting down.
GCCGCGGCCGAAGCCTACGTGGCCAGCCTGCGCGCCTCCAGCGTCGCCTACGGCGGTTACAACCTGCTCTTGGGTGACGGTGAAGACCTCCTCTGTTATTCCAACAAAAGCGACCAGACGATCCGCATCGAGCCCGGCATCCACGGGCTTTCCAACCATCTCTTGGACACCCCATGGCCCAAGGTGCGCTGCGGCAAGGACGGGCTTGCCCGGATCCTCGCCGAGAAAAGCTTCGTTCCCGAGGACCTTTTCGCGCTGCTAGCCGACGAGACCCATCCTCCCGACGAAGAGCTTCCCGACACCGGCGTCGGGATCGACCTCGAGCGGCTTCTATCGCCGGTCTTCATCAAGAGTGCGGAGTACGGCACGCGCTGTTCGACCGTTTTACTGGTGGATCAAGCGGGAAAGGCGACCTTCATCGAGAGGAGTTTCGAGGGTGGGGTGCAGGAGAGACGGGCGGAATTCAACTGGTGAGAGGGCGTTTCCGTGGAAGGCTGAAGTATAGTTCCCCATGAAATGCTTCATGAGGCCTTAGGTTCCCCCCTTTGCGAAGGGGGGACAGGGGGGATTTGCTTTAACAGCCCCCCCTCCTCGAAGGGGGAGAGGGGGGCTTTAGGATTGAGACAGAACCTACTGGTACTGGATGTAGAGCGGTTTCGGGTGCAGCATGAGCACCTCTTTCGGGGTGAGCAGGGCGTCCCCCTTCTTGGTGTCGTTGTGGTAGAAGAGCTTGAACCCGGTGAACTGCACCGGCTCAGCCACGACGTAATCCTTGTAGGAGTCGCGTTTGAGCCAAGGGGCGCCCCAGCCGTCCATGTTCATCACGATCTGCACCTCCGGGCGCAGCTGGATGTTCTTCGCGTTGGTCACGCCGTTTCTGGTGAAGCGGTGCACGATGAACACCTTCGGGGGGATGTTGTACTTCTTCACCAGCTCCTTAAGGTACCCCGAGGCGTAGTTTATGTCCGCCGCGTCGTAGGTGCCGATCTTGGTCCCAGGCTTCTTGCCGCTCTTGATCAGGTTGAACTCCGGGTCGATGCCCAGGTGCACGTCGGGGTTCTTGAGGATCCACTCGAAGCGCGGCAGCACGTTGCGGATGTTGTCATGGCCGGTCTGGATGTCGATGAACATGATGGCGTTGATCGACTTGGCCCAGCCGTAGACGTCATTGATGATCTTGTCCGGCATGATCATGCGGTAAAGCCCCGCCTTGCCCGGGTCCCCCTGGGCGACTACGGCGATCAGGTGCAGCGCCGGTTGTACCGGGTGCGACGGGTCGGCCGCCTGCCACTTGGCCACCTCGCGCTTAAGCCGCTGCAGCATGTCGTCCTTCTGGTATTCACCCAGCGCCCCCATCCTCTTGGAAAGCGGGTTGCCGTAGTAGGCGACGATCCTCTTCTGCGGCAGGATCGAGCCGGGAAGCGGCGCCGGATACTTGACCGGCCACCCCTTGGCAGCGGCGAAGTCCGGATCCTCACCGGCGCGGTAAGTCGTCTTCGGAGCGGCAGTCGCCTTTCCCTTTGCTCCCTTGGCTTTCTTGGCGCTTGAGTGCGCATCGAAGGCGGGAGACGGGGTCTGCGCGGCGGCAGCGGGCGCTTCGGTGGTCTGTGTCGGAGCCGGTGCGGCCTTTGCCGAGGAAGGCTGTCCCTGCGGTACCGTCTGGGCAGCAGCCGTGGTGGCCGTCGGCTTGTTGTCCTTACATCCCGCCAGTGCCAGCGGCAGCGCCAGCAGGGCGATCATCAAAAGGGCGGGGCGGTTGGTGCAGTAGAGGTGCATACGTCGAATCTTCTCCTTTATGTTGGTCCAGCCGGACATGGCAAAGCCCTGCCGGGATGGGATCTTTTAAGCTGTGATCATCGGAGTCTGGTTCTGGCGGCTGCTGGGGAGGTATGCGGGCGGGCTTTGATGCCTGGCACCTATGACAAAACCGACAAGCTGCCGTACTTTACCCTTTTTGCGTTTGTGGTGTCAACAACGATGGGTGTTTTTGAGTAGATAAATTTAATTTTTCTCCTCCGGAGCCGGTACGGGGACGGTTTTTTGGCATTTTCGCGGTGAAGTCGGCAGGTTTAGGCCACTATGGCGTTGACGATGGCTCTTTCCGAATGGTATGCTCGGCGACCGGAAAAAGGTCCGACCTCTTCGCAGGTACCGCCTTCCGGTGTTCCGATCGTAGATGCAGCTCCATAGTCCCAGTTTCCCCCTGAAGCAGTCGCAGGTGAAATCTATTTCAATGTAACTGGAGGTGTCTGGTGAGCAAGAAGATCAGTATTCTGTTGGTTCTCGCGGTAACACTTATGTGTGCGGCAACCGCCTTCGCGGCGGCCCCTGCCAAGCAGGTTACGATCGGTATCTCCAAGATCGTTTCCCACCCGGCACTGGATGCGGTTGTCAAAGGCATCCAGGACGAGTTGAACGCCTCGAAGATGAAGGTCACCTTTGACGTCCAAAACGCCAACGGCGACATCAACACCGCGGCCTCGATCGCCAACAAGTTCCAGAGCGAGAAGGTGAACCTCGCCGTAGGCGTCGCCACCCCGACCGCCCAGGCCCTGGTCAACACCCTCAAAGGGATCCCGATCGTCTACTCCGCAGTCACCGACCCGGTCAAGGCGGGCCTCGTTCCTTCCCTCACCAAGGGGGGCAAGAACGTAACCGGCGTATCCGACATGACCCCGGTGAAGCAGCAGATCGAGATGCTCCTCAAGATCAAGCCGAAAACCAAGCGCATCGGCCACATCTACACGAGCTCCGAGGAGAACGCAGTGGTGCTTGCCGGCATGGTCAAGCAGGTCTGCAAGGAGAAGCACCTCGAGTTCGTAGAGACCACCGTCACCAAGTCCGCCGAGGTCAAGCAGGCCGCCCAGACCATCGCCAACCGCGTCGACGCCATCTACATCTCCACCGACAACACGGTCGTCTCCGCCATGAGCGCCGTGGCCGACGTCGCCGCCAAGGCGAAGATCCCGGTCATGTCCGCCGACCCGAGCTCCTCCGAGACCTACGACGTCCTCGCCGCCTGGGGCTTCGACTACTACAAGATGGGTCGCGCCACCGGCAAGATGATCATCGAGATCCTCAAAGGGAAGAAGCCGGAGCAGATGCCCACCCGCTTCATGACCAAGGCCTCCGACGTCGACCTCCTCATCAACCTCGACGTTGCGAAGAAGCTCGGCCTGACCGTCCCGGCCGACATCGTGAAGGCCGCGAAGACCGTGCGTCAGAACGGCAAGGTGATTAAGAAGTAACGGCAAACGCACTCCCCCCTTCGTACGAACGGAGGGGGGAGTTTTTAATCAAGCAGAAGGGTAAACGGTTCACTATGATCGAAGGTATTTTTGTCGAAGGGCTGATCTATGGCATCATGGTCCTGGGCGTGTTCATCTCGTTCAGGATTCTTGATTTTCCGGACCTGACGGTTGACGGGTCCTTTCCCCTTGGTGCGGCGCTCATGGTGCAGTGCCTCCTCCTCGGCATGAACGGGTGGCTCGCACTGCTCATCGCCTTCGCCGGCGGTGTCTTGGCCGGCGTCGTCACCGCGCTCATCCACAACCACCTCCGGGTGCCCAACCTGCTGGCCGGTATCCTCACCATGACCATGCTCTACTCGGTCAACATCCGGATCCTGGGCAACCGCGCCAACGTCCCCGTGCTGAACCAGCCGACCATCCTCACCCAGGTTACCGAGAAGTTCACCGGCGTGATCCCGGACGAGTACATACTGCTCGTCTTCTTCCTGATCGTCGCCCTCGTGGTGAAGGTGCTCCTCGACCTCTTCTTCCGCACCGACCTCGGCATGACCCTCGGCGCCATGGGGAACAACGAGCAGATGGTCATCTCGCAGGGCGTGAACCCTAAGACCCTGAAGACCATCGGTGTCGGCCTTTCCAACGGCCTCGTCGCGGTCTCCGGCGCCTTCGCGGCGCAGTACCTGGGCTTTGCCGACGTCGGCCTCGGCCAGGGGATCATCGTCTCCGGTCTCGCCTCCGTCATGATCGGTGAGTTCCTCGTGCTGAAGAGCAACAGGATCGGCGTCCTCACCCTCTGCGCACTCGCCGGTTCCGTCTGTTTCTACGCCGTCATGTACGTCGGGCGTTTCTACGGTTACCTGATCCACATGACCCCGAGCGACCTGAACCTCATCAAGGGCGTGCTGATCATCATCCTGCTGATCCTGACCCAGGCGAAGAAACTGAAGGTCCCGTTCAAGGTGGCAAAATGATAGAGCTCAAAAACGTTTCCATCGTATTCGGCCAGGGGACCGTCAACGAAAACAAGGCCCTTAACAACATCAATCTGAAGGTGAAAGAGGGCGACTTCATCACCATCATCGGCTCCAACGGCGCCGGCAAATCGACCCTGTTCAACACCATCGCCGGGACCTACACCCCCACCGACGGCCAGATCCTGGCGAACGGCAAGAACGTGACCAGGGATCCGGAGTACAAGAGGGCGAAGTACATCGGCAGGATCTTCCAGAACCCGCTGCTCGGCACCGCCGGGAACATGAGCCTGGAAGACAACATGACCATCACCCACAAAAAGGGGATGAAGTGGCTGCGCCGCAGTCTGAACAACAAGACCCGCGAGCTATTCAGGCAGGAACTGGTGCAGCTGCGCATGGGCCTCGAGCACCGCATGAAAGAGAACCTGGTGATGTTCTCAGGCGGACAGCGTCAGGCGCTCACCCTGCTCATGATGGTCCTCTCCAAGCCGAGCCTGATCCTGCTCGACGAGCACACCGCGGCGCTCGACCCGAAGAACGCCGAGATCGTGCTCGAACTGACCAACAAGTTCATCAGCGATTACAAGCTCACCGCCATGATGATCACCCACAACATGAGCCACGCGATCGAATTCGGCAACCGCCTGCTCATGATGGACGGCGGCGAGATCATCTTCGACATCGAGGGGGAAGAGAAGAAGGCGCTCACCGTGGAGAAGCTGATCCAGAAGTTCCACGAGCTGCGTCACAAGACCTTCGAGAACGACAGAACCCTGCTCGCAGAAGACTAGAGACATCGCAACGGCAGCAAAAAATAAGGCCCGGCGGATATCGTTCCGCCGGGCCTTTAGCGTCCGGAGCAAGAGATGCTTTTCTTTTGCCCGCCGTACTACCTATTTCTGTTGTGCCAGGCCACATTCCATGATGGCTTTCTTGCCCTCCTCCTCAGTGACCATCTTCAGGTTCGAGCCACCGACGAAGACTCCCATCTTTATGTACTGCTCGACAAAGTAGTTCTTGGCAGGGTCAGCATCGAAAGAAAGAGTGTTGTCCCCGAATTCAGACTCGGTGGAAAGCACGTGTTTTCCCGGCTCGATGACCTTGTAAAAGAACACTTTGTTTGCCGTCTCGCCAAGAATCGCTCCGTCCAGCGAGATGTCCTTCTTGAGAGCTTGGCCAACAAAGCAGTTTCGGTACACGTACACTGCGGCCTTTCCATCCTTCGGCACTGCGAACTGTTTTGCGGCAGCATCGTCTTCTTTTGATGCCATCGGCACCGATGCACATCCCGATATGAGAACAGCGGACAAAAGTGCAGCACCTGCAACTAGCTTTTTGAACATGCACACCTCCTTCTGAAATAGTAATGGATGATCGCTTTCAGATAAAACCTCAGTCATGTTACAGCCATTTTGCAATGAAGCAAGGGCGTGGGTAGCTTCACAGCGCTGAATGCTGATTGCGCATCCATGTCATGTGTTGTGTCTACATACTTATTGACACATAGCACATTGGCGGTGTATTAAAAGACACTTTTTTATCCATTACGCAGTGCAAGGACTGAGAGAAGCCATGATAAAGATCGATTTCGAGAAGATGGGCGGCCTGATTCCTGCCGTCATTCAGGACAACGAAAGTGGCGAAGTGCTGATGGTGGCGTTCATGGACGAGAAGACCCTGAACCTGACCCTGGAGACCGGCAAGACCTGGTTCTTCAGCCGCACCAGGAACAAGTACTGGATGAAGGGCGAAGAGTCCGGCAACACCCAGGAAGTGATCGAGGTGCTCACCGACTGCGACGCCGACACCGTGGTGATCAAGGTGAAGCAGAACGGTCCCGCCGCCTGCCACACCGGGAACAGGAGCTGCTTTTACGTGAAGTACGAGAACGGGACCTGGGTCGAGCACTCCAACCCGCTCTTCGATCCCAACACGGTCTACAAGAAATAGAGAACTTTGAAGCCACCAAGTCCACGCTTGGTGGCTTTTTTTATGTCCACACGGGAGTTCCGGGGGGATGAGCCCATCTGCCCGGAGCGCTGCTCGAGACCTCGCGTCCCCCCCTTTGCGAAGGGGGGACAGGGGGGATTTTGTTTTATTCAATTTCATTTAAGGAGAGGATGATTCATGGAAAACCAGCTGAAGCTCGGCGTCCCCAAAGGGAGCCTGGAGAATGCCACCGTAGAGCTGTTCAAGAAAGCCGGCTGGCAGATATCGATCTCATCGCGCAGCTACTTCCCCGGCATCGACGACAAAGAGATAAAGTGCTCCCTGATCCGTCCGCAGGAGATGGGTAAATACGTCGAGCGCGGCACCATCGACGTTGGCATCGCCGGGCGCGACTGGATCCGCGAGAACGACTCCGACGTAGTGGAAGTCTGCGAGATGGTCTACTCCAAGGTCTCGCGCCGTCCCGCCCGCTGGGTGCTCGTCGTGAACGGCGACTCCAAGATCAAGGGCCCCGAGGACCTGCACGGCGCCACCATCTCCACCGAGCTCGTCGGCTTCACCAAGCGCTACTTCGCCGAGCGTAACATCCCCGTCAACGTCGAGTTCTCCTGGGGCGCCACCGAAGCCAAGGTAGTCGAGGGGCTGTGCGACGCCATCGTCGAAGTCACCGAGACCGGCTCCACCATCAAGGCCAACGGCCTGAGGATCGTCACCGAGCTGATGGAATCCGTCCCCGTCATGGTCGCCAACAAGGCATCCTGGGAAGATCCGTGGAAGCGCGAGAAGATCCAGCAGATCGCGACGCTGTTGCAGTCCGCGCTACGAGCCGAAGGGATGGTCGGTTTGAAGATGAACGCTCCCAAGGACAAAGTAGCCGCCATAACCGCAGTCATCCCGAGCCTCAAGAGTCCGACCGTCGCCAATCACTACAATTCCGACTGGGTATCCATCGAGAGCATCATGCCCGAGCAGGAAGTCCGCCGCATCGTCCCCGAGCTCATCAAGCTCGGTGCCGAAGGAATCGTGGAATACTCCCTCAACAAGATCATCTAACCCTCGACATCATTCTGTGCCTGTTTGGGGGGGGCGGAGTACCGCTCCCCCAACAGGCCGTATGCCCTCACAGACAGGCCTCCATCTGGGGTGCCTGTCTTATCCGCCACCGCGAAGGTCCTCCCAGGAGCGCTCCAGAACCGCCCCCTCCCTATTGCCCCCTCAACCGATAGAACGGCCCTTGAATATTAGTGTGGCGGAATTATCATTATAATTTTTGAATTTCGTTGTCCGGACCAGGTTTGTGTGTAGTCTTGGCTCTTGGCTCTTCGGAGTGCAGGGAGTGAACCCCCTTGGGCGGCTGCATGACAAGGAGCGGTAAATCCCTGACTGGTAGAGCAGCATAAGGGGTGGGTGTCTGCCGTAAAGCCGCGGCTGGGCTGAGGAGGTGATGCATGCATACGAGTGACGAATAGGTCGCAACTCAAGGAACGCGCGCAAAGCATGGGAGCTACACAACTGTCAATCGGTGCCAAGGAGGTACTGTTCAGCTCACGACGAAGAAAAGTATAAGACGCCTCACGCTTCAATTCTACTTCATGCACGTTGCTGGGCACATCTTACTATGCCAGCCACATCTCACATCTCTCTGCCCTGAGCTAAACAAGTCAATGGTAGCATAGCCATCGCCAGTATATGGCGGGTTAGAACTGCTGTGAAAGGCTGACGGGGTATTATCAGCTTCGTGCAAAGGAGAGCCCGATGAGAAATCTAAAAGACCTGATAGTGAACCTGGCATTTGTGGTAGTTCTTTGTGCAGCGCCGACGCAGGTTCATGCTGCTTTGACATGTGTAGAATCAAATCTGGTGGTCAATGGCAGCTTTGAACAGGGGACCTTCTCTCCTAGCAACTATCCTGATGCTTGGCTATGGAATGCATATACAACTGGTTCTGGATCACTTTGGGCCGATAACGTTTTCCAAATTGGCGACAAGAGTGTTGGCATTGTCTCGCAGACTCCTAACGACGTCTGCTGGATTCAAAATGTGCCAACCCAGAATAACACGCTCTATTACCTGTCAGGGTGGGTCAAGACTGAGAATGTAGCTCATACCCGTGAAATTGTGGACGCAGGGGCAAATATCTCGGTGTTCAATTCGTTTATTCGCTCGCCGGCTACCTATGGAACAAACGATTGGGCGAAAACCGGAATCGTGTTCAATTCAGAGGGAAAGAATCAGGTCACAATTGCTGCCAGGTTGGGGTTCTATGCTGGCACTACTACTGGTACCGCTTGGTTTGACGATGTCAGGTTGACTCCGGTTGTTCCAAACGATCCTCATCCACGGTGGAATATCTTGGTGCTGATATACCGAAACACAAACTTTGCCTATGGGGACAAGTTTGGAACGCGACATCATGTAATGGCTTCAATGACCCCGGAAGAGGTAGCACGGGCTGCGGATGCGGCTCGGCGGTTCGTGGAGCAGGATATCCCGGCATTGACTGACACCAACGTGCTGCCAAGACTGACAATCCGGTACCCAGAGCAGGCTTTGTCAGCGCTTGCGCCAAATGGAGCAGGATGGTGGCCGGCCCCGGAAAATACGGCCGGTGATCTTGATCCCGCTTTCGACTCAGTCATCGTCATTTGGGATCCTCGTTGCACTGACCAACTCACGGGACAGCCGGTTTGGATCGGCAGCGCAGCCGGGCTTACCCCCGCGATGGGAACAGGCCAGACCTACACCACCATGATCATTGAGGCAGCCATTTCGTACGGCCATAGAAACGTGTTCAAGCATGAGTACGGACACTCTATCACCGAGTATTTCAACGCCGCCGGGGTTACCCCGAAACCGAAGGTCGAGAACCATGCAATCGCAAGTGACTATGTTAACTGTTTGACCGGCACTTCTTATGTCTGGATAGATGAGACAGATGCAAATCCCATCAGCAACTCTATCTATAGCAACGCGTCGGGGTTTACCCACGACTATTACTCGGGCATGACGGCTTTGGCGAGCAACCCGACACGTTGTCTTGGCATTAATCGAGACGCATGGGCGCTGGGCGGGCCTGTGTCGCATTCCGGTTCCAATCCGGTATTTACGCCGACTCAAAGAGTGTTTGCCATAATGGATCAAGTTGCAGCCCTGGTCACAGCCGGGCAACTTGACTCACTTCATAGCGATTCTCTCAACGGCGAACTGGAAGCAGCTTTATCGGGAGGTGGTAAGAAGTTCGAGCAGCATCTTCACAAATTCGTGAAGCGAGTCGAATCTCTCTTGAGAAAGGAGCAGATGCAGGCGAATGCAGGCGAACTCTTGATCGCGGCCGCTAATGCAGCAATCGGTTGCCTTCAGTATTCATCATCATCGCGGTAAGAAAGAGAAGGCGGTAACCGGTACGCCGCTACGAACACAGTTCAGAAATCGGCTTGGTAACGGCTGCTGAGGACAAACTTGACGGTAAGTAGGACCAGGTAGGATCATGAGCGCTCTGCTTTTCCTTATCAGGTTGAGCAGAGCGCTTGCAGTCCACACCCTTCATCACCCCGCGCTGACTCCCGCCAGCAAGGCGGAAAAACCCTGAAGATCAATTTCGGATGTGCGCAAGTAAACAGGTAGGCGGAAGTTTTGCTACCTTCTCTTCTCGTGCGCCTTTTGGCCGTGCACCCGCTCGTAGGCGCGGCAGAAGGGGCAGATGTCCTCTTCCACCTTGGTCACGAAGTCGTAGACCATACCTTTCTGGTGGTAACGTGCATGCAGGCACACCGGGCAGAGCTCGCATACCTTGGCCATGGCCTTATCGGTGGCGGTCGGTTCGTTGTGTCGAAGTGTCATGGGCAACTCCCAAGAAAACGGTGCGGAAACGCCCTATCCTAGATTAAACGGCCTCGTCTAGGCAACTATAACCTGACCTTCCTGTCCCAGACGCTCAGGACGAATCGGGTTACGGGCTCCAGCCGTTTTCTTGAGGCGTGGACCAAAGCGGTGGCAAGTATCCCGGTAACTGCACCACCAACGACATCCAACGGATAATGGGCCCCGGTGTAGACACGAGAGAAGGCAAGCAAGGCGGCAAACCCTAAGGACAGAGCACCCGTCTTTTTGTCGGCTAGAAAAAGCGAGGAGGCGAGTGAAAAGCCGCCAGTTGAGTGGTCGCTGGGAAAGGATGGATCGGGTGATCGGTCCAGCAGCAGTGCTACGGCGTGTTCCGCGTAGGGGCGTGGCCGGAAATAGAAATGTCCTATCACCTGGTTCATCCCAAGTCCGATCATCGCAGAGCAGATCGCATGGATCACGGCAGTCCGGTTCGCCATCTTGGCTTCCGGGGTATCGGGGTGGGCAAGCCAGGTCCTCAAAAGGATAAGGGCGAAAAGCAGCGGACCGTATTTCGCGATGCAGACCATGGCGGTATCGAGTACCGCGGTTTTGCCGGCGAGGCCGTTAACCAGGTGAAAAAGCGTGAGATCTGCGTAGAGCATGAGGCGTTATTCCGGGTTGTTCTTGTGGCGGTCAAAACGAAGGCTTTTGCAGGGCAACCGGCATGGCTCTGCCGGCGATGGTCCCCATCTCGACCTTGCACGGGGGGGCGCTTGCTCCGTACTCGTTGGCAGCCTCGCGGAGTGTGATGAAGCGTACACCTCGCTTTGACAGCGACGTAAGGAGTTCCCGGAAGGTGTTGACCATGGCGTGCCCCTCGAGTTCGGCGTGGATGGTGTGAACGTTGAGTCCGGGACGCAGACGGGCAAGGTAAACGTCGTTCACCGTGGCGGCAGTCACGCCGTTTTCTCCGATCAGTTCATCCATGGTGGGCCAGGTTGAAGGGATCTGCAGCGTCTTGAACCGCTTTCCGGCGAGGATCGGATAGAAGGGGGAATCTCCCCTCGTATCGCTGCAATAGGCGAAGCCCATGGCGTCCTGGGTCTCAAGGGAAGTGGAGCTGACCGTCCACCCGGGCGCCGCACTGGTCCGGGCGCGGCAGCTAAAGATCGTCTCGAAGGTTGAAGCGGCACGTTCCAGCGCAGCTTCAACCTGTTCCGGGGTGAACCGGTGCAGATGGTCGTGCCAGTTGACGTGGTCCCAGCAGTGGATCCCCACCTCGTGCCCCGCATCCCTCACGCTCCTGATGACGTCCGGCAGTCCTTGGCCGATCATCGGGGCGGGGAGCAGGGTGCCGTAGAGCATGGTCTTCAGCCCGTACATGGCGGGCGCCTTGGTACGCAGCATCTTGGCGAGAAAACCCTTGTGCAGCAGGCGACGCACCGCCTTGCCGGAGTTGTCGGGGCCGAAGGAGAAATAGAACGTGGCGCGCACCCCGAACTCGTCCAGGATGCGCAGCAGGTTCGGAATGCCGTCGCGGGTGCCGCAAAAGGTATCGACGTCGACTTTCAGGGCAACAGTTTCGTTGCTGTTTTCAGGCATGTCGTCTCCGTTAGCGTGATCAGGCGAGGAGCTCGCCTAAGCAGGGGATCTTTTTGACGAACGCTTCGCCGGAAAGCTCAGCCTCTCCTTCCACCTGCAGGCGCCGAATTTCCAGCAGCCCCGTGCCGGTGCCGACACGCAGCGGCTCTGTAGAGACCACGCGCCCCGGTTCAGCCGCCCCTTCCACCGGAAGCGCCTGCCAGATGAAGACCCTGCGGCCGGATAACGTGGTGAAGGCGCCGGGATACGGGTGGGTTACGCCGCGCACCAGATTGTAGATGCGTTCCGCGCCGAGGCGCCAGTCTATGCGGCCGTCTTCGGGACGGCGGCCGCCGCAGTAGTTCCCCGCCTTGAGGTCCATGGGGATGCGGGGCGCGGTCCCGGCGACAAGCTGCGGCCACGTCCGGCGCAGCACGGTTACCGCGGCCTCGGTGACCTTTTTGAAGACGTCGAAGGCGGTATCCTCGAAGGCTATCTCCACCGCTTCCTGGTCGACGATCTCGCCTGCGTCGGGCATCTCCACCATGTAATGCAGGGTGGCCCCGGTTTGCTTCTCGCCGTTTATCACGGCCCAGTTGATCGGTACGCGCCCGCGGTACTTCGGGAGGTAGGAGCCGTGCAGGTTGAGGGCGCCGCGCCGCGCAAGGGCGAGCACCTCCGGCTCGATCATGTTGCGGTAGTAGAAGGAAAGCAGGAAGTCGGGGGCGAGTGCAGCGACCCTCTCGCGGTTCTCGGCAGCGTTGATGCTGCCGGTAACACAGGGGATGCCGTGGCGCGCGGCGAGCTCCCGCACGCTGTCAAACCAGATCTCCTCGTTCGCCGAGTCCTCGTGGCTGAAGACGAGACGGACGTCGGCTCCCTGCCGGATCAGCTCCTCGAGGCAGCGGTAGCCCACGTTGTGGTAGGCGCAGACGACGACCTTATCCTTCATCGCTTCCTCCGTGTATCCTGCGCACCACGTAGCGCGGCCTGCGCCGCACCTCCTGGTAGATCCTCCCCACATACTCACCGACGATACCTATCCCGAAGATGGTGATGCCCAGGAAGAAGAACAGGATGGCGAAAAGGGTGAAGACACCTTCGACCTCCGCGCCGACCAGGAAGCGCCTGACGATAAGGAAGACGGCAAAGGCGACGGCGCCGAGCGAGGTGATGATCCCGGTGAGGGCGAAAAGCTGCAGAGGCACCACCGAGAAACCGGTCATGAGGTCGAAGTTCAGACGCACGAGCTTGTAGAGCGAGTACTTGCTTTCCCCTTCGCTGCGCTCGGCATGCGCCACGGTGATCTCGCTCGGGCTGGAGGCGAAGGTCTGTGCGAGGGCGGGGATGAAGGTGCTCGCCTCGCCGCAGCGGTTGATGTTGTTCACCACGTTTCGGTGGTAGGCCCTCAGCATGCAGCCATAGTCGGTCATCTTCATGCCGGTCATCTTGCGCGTGGTCATGTTGACCAGGCGCGAGGCGCTCTTGCGGAAGAAGGTGTCCTGGCGCTTCATCCGGATGGTGCCCACCACGTCGTGCCCTTTTTCCATCTCGGCCACGAGCTTGGGGATCTCCTCGGGCGGATTCTGCAGGTCGGCGTCCAGGGTGACCACGATCTCGCCGCGGCTGATCTCGAAGGCCGCGAGGATGGCCATGTGCTGACCGAAGTTGCCGTTGAACTCGATCACGCGCACCTCGGGGTGGCTCCCCGCCAGGCGCTTGAGGATCTCCAGGGAACGGTCGCGGCTGCCGTCGTCGGTGAAGATGATCTCGAAAGGACGTCCCATTCCCTTGAGCACGGGGTAGAGGCGCCCCATCAGGTTTTCCAGGTTCCCTTCCTCGTTATAGACGGGAACCACTATGGAGAGGTACGGGGTCATTTGCGGTTCCTTGCTATCACGGTCTTCACCGCCTCGACCACGTCGCTTGCGTCCGCGGCGGTCATCTTCGGGAAGAGCGGCAGCGACAGGATGCGGCCCGAGGCGTAGTCGGCGTTCGGGAGCGAACCTTCGGGCTGCGGCAGGTTGGCCTGGTACCAGGAATGCTGGTGTACCGCCTTGTAGTGCAGCCCGCTGCCGATGTTGAGCTCCTTAAGTTTCGCCATGAAGCCGTCGCGGTCGATGGAAAGGTGCTCGATCTTGACCAGCGGCGTGTAGAGATGCCAGGCGTGTCGCTGCTGGTACGGGGCGTACGCCGGAAGGCAGAGTTCGGCCACGTCGGCGAAGGCCGCGTTGTAGAAATGGGCGATCTCGGTGCGCCGGTCGATGAAGCCGTCGAGCTTTGGAAGCTGGTGGATGCCGATGGCCGCCTGGATGTCCATCATGTTGTACTTGAAGCCCGGGAGCACGATGTCGTAGTTTGGCGTCCCGCTCGCGGCGAAGCGCTTCCACGCCTCGCGGCTCATGCCGTGAAATTTGAGCAGGGACACTTCCTCGGCAAGAGCCTCGTCAGGCGTGCAGACCATGCCGCCTTCGCCGGTGGTGATGTTCTTGTTCGGGTGGAAGGAGAAGATGGAGATGCTGTCCAGGGAGCCGATCCTGCGCCCCTTGTACTCGGTCCCGGCGGCGTGGGCCGCGTCTTCGATGACGGTGAGATCGAACTCGCGGGCGAGCTCGAAAATCGGGTCCATGTCGCAGGGCTGCCCGGCGAAGTGCACCGGGATGATGGCCCTGGTGCGGGGGGTGATCTTCTCGCGTACTTTTGTCACGTCCAGGTTGAGGGTCCCTGGCTCAATGTCCACGAGGACCGGCTTCAGCCCGCACAGCACGCAGATGCTCACCGTGGAGGCGAAGGTCATCGGCGTCGTGATGACCTCGTCCCCCTCCTGGAACTTGAGTGCCAGCAGAGTCAGGTGGAGCCCCGCTGTGGCCGAGGAGAGGGGGACCGCGAACGGCGCCCCGACATAGGAGCGGAACTGCTCCTCGAAGCGTTTCACTTTCGGGCCGGTGGTGATCCAACCGGATTTTAGGGAATCGACCACCTCGGCGATCTCTGCGTCGTCGATGGTCGGAGTGGAAAAGGGCAGAAACTCGCTGCGCACGTGGCCTCCGGAATTACAAAAGGTGCTGGATGGTTTCCCGCTGCTCAATCAGGTAGAAGTCGAGGGTCTGTCTCAAGGCGTCTTCCACGGAGGTGGACGGCTCCCATCCAAGGCGCTGCTTCGCGTTCTTCACCGAGGGGACCCTGTTCAGCATGTCCTGGTATCCCTTGCCGTAAAACTCGGCGGAGGTCACCTCTATGATGCGGCACGCATTCGCCCTCTCCTCGTAACCGGGATACTGCCCTACCAGTTCGAGCAGCTTTTCTGCCAGTTCCTTGACGGACAGGTCGTTGTCAGGGTTACCGATGTTGAAGATGCCTGCTTCGGCGCAGCCGTCGCGGTTCTCGATGATGCGCATGAGGCAGTCGATTCCGTCCTCGATGTAGGTGAAGGAGCGGCGCTGTTCGCCGCCGTCAACGAGCTGGATCGGCTCGCCGGCCAGGATGTTGTAGAGAAACTGGGTCAGGACGCGGGAGCTCCCCTCTTTCGCTGTGCTGATCGAATCGAGTTTCGGGCCGATCCAGTTGAAGGGACGGAACAGGGTGTAGCGCAACCCCTCATGGGCGCCGTAGGCGTAGATGACGCGGTCGAGCATCTGTTTCGCGCAGGAGTAGATCCAGCGTTCCTTGTTGATCGGCCCCAGCATGAGCGGGGAAGTCTCCTCGTCGAACTCGCGGTCCGGGCTCATGCCGTAGACCTCCGAGGTGGAGGGGAAGATGATGCGCTTGTTGTACTTCGCGCACTGACGGATCACCTTGAGGTTCTCCTCGAAGTCGAGTTCGAAGACCCGCAGCGGGTCCTTCACGTAGGTGACGGGGGTCGCGATGGCAACCAGCGGCAGCACCACGTCGCACTTCTTGATGTTGTACTCGATCCACTCCTTGTTTATGGTGATGTCGCCTTCCAGGAAGTGAAAGCGCGGGTGCCCCATGGAGCGCTCCAGTTTGTCGCAGGCCATGTCGAGGCCGTAGACCTCCCAGTCCGTGGTGGTGAGAATACGGTGGGTGAGGGCGTTGCCGATGAAGCCGTTCACTCCGAGGATCAGTACTTTCATATCTTTCTCCTTTGCTGCAGATGAGGCTAAGGCGGCGTGCGAGGCGGCCTGTAGGTTTATCTATTGGTTACGAGGTAGTGCTTGGAACTTTGCCAGAGGATGCGCGGTGAGGCCTTGCCGTCGCGGGAAAGTTCGGGCAGGTACTTACGCAGTATCATCGCGTACACGGGCCTCGGTCCGTCCCAGAGCGCGAGGAAGCTCGTCCGGTCGAGGAACCAGGCGGACTGGTCGCCGATCTTGCTGCCGAATTCGATTTCGCCGGTGCCGCCGAAGATCGCCACGCGGCGCCCCGAGTAGAAGGAGAGCCCCTGGCGCAGGCCCTGGCTGACGAGCACCGCGTCGGGACCGGCCAGTTTTTTCACGATTTCACCCGGCTCCCGATACGATTTACGCTCCACGAAGAGCGGATAGATGAAGTGTGGTGCGACCAGAAATAGCAGGACCGAGCCGAGCAGCATCCCCGTGAAGAGTCCGCGCGGGTCCTGACGAATGGCGGCACCGACGGAAAAGGCCCCCTGCACGAGCAGTATCGAGCCTACGACGAGTCCGCCGATCGGGGCGACGAGCGGTCTGTGGGCGACCAGCGGGTAAATCATCGAAGCGCAGCCTAAAAGGACGAGGAGCCAGCCGAAGGCGAGCGCCGGGCGGCGCAGGGGGCGGAAGTCACCGTTCAGCGCCTTGTCGAACAGCACGGCGATCAGTATGGCGAGCGCCGGGTAGACCGGCAGGATGTAGGCGGGCAACTTCGAGTTCGACTTGGAAAAAAACAGGAAGATGATTATGGCCCAGAGTGCAAGGAAGAGGCGGGACTCTCCGCCGTGAACGGAGCGCTCGCGCCAGCAACCGCGCAGCGCCGCCGGAATGAAGAAGGACCATGGGATCATGAAGCCGCACAGAATAGGTATGAAGTACCAAAACGGCTGATAGCGGTGGTGCACTTTGGTCAGGAAACGCTCGAAATGCTCGTGGATGAAGAAGAAATTGAAGAAATCCGGGTTGCGCTGGCACACCACCACAAACCAAGGGGCGGCGACCGCAAGAAAAAGTATGATGCCGGTTGCAAGACGCATCTCCTTCAGGATGCGCCAGCGCCGGGTCAGCGCGAGGTGCCAGAAGATGACCGCGCCGGGGAGGACGATACCGATCAACCCCTTCGCGAGGACCGCAAGAGCGGCGAAAAGGTAGAAGAGGTAATAGTAGCCGGGCCTTGGGTGGTCGGCGTCCCTGGCGGCAAGGATGTAGCTTCCAAGGGCCACGGTCATGGTGAAGGTGAGGGGGATGTCGGTCAGGTTCATCCTGCTCTGGATCAGGAAACCGGTGCAGCCTCCGAGGACCAAGGCGCTTAGCATGCCGACGCGGCGCCCGAACAGTTCGCGCCCCAGATGGTAGCTGAAGAGCACCGTGCCGAGTCCACTCAGGGCGCAGGCTAGGCGGGCGGCAAACTCGTTGATGCCGAACAAGGTGAAGGAGAGGGAGTTCAGCCAGTAGAGAAGCACGGGTTTTTCGAAGTACTTGACGTAGTTCAGCAGCGGGGTGATCAGGTCGCCGCGCTCCAGCATCTCGCGCGGAATCTCCGCGTAGCGGGTTTCGTCGGGGTCGATGAGCGGGAAGTGGCCGAGCAACTGCAGGAAGAGTACACCAAAGAGAAGGGCAAGTATCAGGAGGTCACGGCGGCGCGACGCGTCGGGGCGGGTCACGAAGTCAATCGGATTCTGCATCACAACTCCAGGGTACGGTCGATCACGGTGACCCCTCATGGCATCTCCGAGCGCATGCCAATATAGGGAAATGTGTATTACCTGAAAATGACATCAACATTACAATACTGTCATCTGGAGAGGTGCGTCGACCGCTCCGAAGACGATAGAAGAGCTGAAAGACGCCGCGCCGCTCGCCCGTGGCGTCAAAGGCGCGGGGTCATTGGAATTCCTGATCAGTCCGTGAGCAGTATTGTGGAGCCTGTGGTTCTGCGCCCCTCCAGGTCCTGGTGCGCCCGTGGTGCGTCCTGCAGGGGGTACTGCTGGTTGATCTCGATCTTCACGGCGCCGGAGGCGACCACGCCGAAGAGCTCTGCCGCGGCCTCTTCGAGATCGAAGCGCTGCGCGATGTAGGTGGCGAGGGTGGGGCGGGTGACGTAGAGTGAGCCCAACTGGGAGAGCAGCAGCAGGTCGAGCGGCGGGACGGGCCCGGAGGCGTTGCCGAAGGAGACCATCAGCCCGCGGGGGCGCAGTGACTTGAGCGAGGTCTCGAAGGTGTCCTTGCCGACGGAGTCGTACACGACCGAGGCCCCTTGGCCGCCGGTTATCTCCTTCACGCGCTCGAGGATGTTCTCGGTCCGGTAGTCGATGCAGAAATCGGCGCCGTTTTGCCGCGCGAGCTCGCACTTCGATTCCGACCCGGCCGTACCGATCACCTTCGCGCCCAGCATCCTCAGCCACTGGCAGGCGATGGTCCCGACGCCGCCTGCTGCCGCGTGGAATACAACCGTTTCACCTGCCTCCACCCGGTAGGTCCTGCGAATCAGGTACTGGACGGTGAGCCCCTTAAGCATCATGGCCGCCGCCTGCTCGAAGGAGATGTCGTCTGGGAGGAGGCAAAGCCGCTCCGCCTTGATGTTGCGGACCTCGCAGTACGCCCCCATCACCCCTGCGTAGGCGACGCGGTCACCGGGTTTGACCAGCGTCACCCCGGCCCCGACAGCCTCGACGATGCCGGCTCCTTCGTTGCCGGCTATGGACGGCAGAGGCGCCTTGTAAAGCCCGCTGCGCTGGTAGACGTCCACGAAGTTCACCCCCACCGCCTTGTGGCGAATGCGTGCCTCTCCCGGTCCCGGCTCCGGCACCTCGACATCCATCCACTTCATGACCTCCGGGCCTCCGAACTGTTCAAAACAGATCGCTTTTGGCATCGTTGCCTCCTTTTAGTATTGGTCGGCTCTTGGTTCAGAATCCCATGAACAGGAAGTCCAGGGCGGTGATGATCTCGGTACGTGAATCTTTGAGAGTGCCCGCCTTTACGCCAAGCTCACGGATGTGTATGCCCGACAGCTCGGCCGTCGACATTACGACGGCCTTCCCTTCGACCTCGAACTGAGGATTCAGAAGGCGGACTGGTTTTCCCATAGCTGCGACGGTAACGAGCGGGACTACTACACGAGTCGTCAGCTTGTTTAACAAGTCGGCCTGCACGTCCAGGAGATAAGGTACCGATGTCCTGGAAGCTTGGTCCGTGTTCTCATACACGTCGAATTGCGCCATCAGAACAGCCTCCGCCCGTCCCCGAAGGTTCCCTCTGCTTCGACACGACTATTATAATTGTCGATCGCCTCTTTGTTCTCCTCGTTCCAGTGCAGGTAGAAGTCTTCCCTCAGCATCTCGGCAAGACGTGCTTCCAGGGCCTGTGACAAATTGATGCGCCGCTCTTTTGCCAGGCGCAACAGGTCGCTGTTGATGCTTAGATTGGTCGCCTTTTTGGGGGCGTCAGGGTCGAACAGGTTTACTTGCATGAATGCCTCCTGCGCATGGGTTATGCGCATAGCATAGCGACCTTTTTCACTTCGTTCAAACTTTCTCTCTGAGCTCATCCGGACGAGGCGCTTCGCCCACACAAAAAGGCCGCCCCGTAAGGACGGCCTTTTTCTACCTATGCTTGCTGCCACGGCGGCGGCCGGAGGCACGAAAGGATCGCGTTGTTGCCGGTCGCCCCCGTGACAATGGGTTACGAAACCATTTCGCAGTCGTCTTCAGGCCAGCTGTCGAGGCTGCCGTCGGAAAGTTCCACCTGGACGGTGTCCCCCTCGATGGTGCAGCCGTAGCTCAGACCGGTCTCGCCGGTCTTCTTGTTGCGCACCTGTACCCGCTGTTCCTTTCTTTCCGTGGTATCACAAATCTCCGAATGTACCCGTTTCATGGTAGCCTCCTGAGTCTTGTCCTAATGATAGCAAGGTCGTTGGGCGATGCAACTAGAGAACTGCGGCGATTTCCGGCGCGGCGGTCTCCTTGAACTGCTCGAAGTTGTGACGGAACATCTCGACGAGCTTTTGTGCCATCGCGTCGTAGGCCGCCTTGTCGCTCCATGCGTTTCTCGGGTTCAGGATCTCGGTGGGCAACCCGGGGCAGGAGGCGGGGATGTCGAGCCCGAAGACGGGGTCCTTCACGAAGCTCCCCTTGGCGAGCGTGCCGTCCAGTGACGCGTTCACGAGGGCGCGGGAGTAGGCGATCTTCATCCTGCTCCCGACACCCGGACCTCCGCCGCTCCAGCCCGTGTTGACGAGCCAGCAGTCAACCTTTCTCGAGGCGATCTTCTTGCCCAAGAGGTCGGCGTAGAGCGAGGGCTTGAGCGCCATGAAGGGAGCGCCGAAGCAGGCGGAAAAGGTCGCCTGCGGTTCGGTGACCCCTGCCTCGGTGCCGGCGACCTTGGCCGTGTAGCCGGAGAGGAAATGGTACATCGCCTGCTCGGGGGTGAGCTTCGCGATCGGGGGAAGCACGCCGAAGGCGTCGCAGGTGAGCATGATGATGTTGTTCGGGTGCCCCCCCACCCCGGAGGGGACGATGTTGGGGATGTGGGTGATGGGATAGGAGGCCCGGGTGTTCTCGGTGAAGGAGGCGTCGTCCAGGTCGATACGGCGCGAGATGGTGTCGATGGCGACGTTCTCGAGGATGGTGCCGAACCTTCTTGTGCACTGGTAGATCTCAGGCTCGCTCTCGGCGGAGAGGTTGATCACCTTGGCGTAGCACCCCCCCTCGAAGTTGAAGACGCCGTTCTCGTCCCAGCCGTGCTCGTCGTCGCCGATCAGGAGCCGGTTCGGTGCCGCGGAGAGCGTCGTCTTGCCGGTGCCGGAGAGACCGAAGAAGACGGCGACGTCCCCCTGCGGGCCGGTGTTGGCCGAGCAGTGCATCGACATCACGTTCTTTTGCGGCAACAGGTAGTTGAGCACGGTGAAGATCGACTTCTTGATCTCGCCTGCGTAGCTGGTGCCGCCGATGATGACGAGCTTCCTTGCGAAGTTGATGATGATGAAGGCCTCGGAATTCGTGCCGTCGATCTTTGGTTGGGCGTGGAAAGCGGGAAGGTCTATGACGGTGAACTCGGTCTTGTGGGTGAGAAGCTCCTCCGGGGTGGCGCGCAGGAACATGTTGCGGGCGAACAGCGAGTGCCACGCGCGCTCGCTTATGATGCGCACCGGGATGCGATGCGCTGGACTTGCGCCGGCGAAGCAGTCCTGTACGAAGAGGTCACGCCCCTGCATGTAGTTGCACATCTTCTTGTAGAGGGCATCGAAGCGTTCCGCCTCGAAGGGGCGGTTCACCTTGCCCCAGTTGACGAGGTGGCTGCTCGAGGGCTCCTCGACGATGAACTTGTCGTTCGCGGCGCGCCCGGTGTAGTGGCCGGTCTTTACGGTGAGGGCCCCCAGGTGGGAGATGAGTCCCTCGCCGCGCCGGACCACCTGCTCGTAAAGGACTGAGGTGGGGGAGGTCCAGTAGATGAGGTTCGCGTTGGTGATGCCGTGTTGTTCCAGTCCATTGCCTCTGGTTATGTCGTTTAATCTCACTGCTCCCTCCTTCTCATTGGATCTGCGACAAGATTAAAAGATAACAGGGGCAGGTGTCTTTGCAACCTTAGCGACAATGAGAAAGGGCCCCGGTCTTTCGACCGGGGCCCTTCATCGTTGCATCTGTTTTTCAACGCGTTAGTCGTTGAAACCTTCCTCCGGGGTCAGCGGGTTGAACTGCTCCCAGTGCTCCGGGGAGCGCCACAGGCCGGAAAGGATCATCTCGCGGATGTGGAGGAACTCCTTCGGGAGGCGGTCGTACATCTTCACGAAGAGCTCCTCGTGGGAGAGGATCTCCTCCTTCCAGACGTCACGGTCGATGGACATGAGCTCGTGGTACTGCTCGCGGGATACCGAGCCGAGCCCGGTCCAGTCGATGTCCTCATAGCGCGGCATCCAGCCAAGCGGGCTTTCCACGGAGGCGCCGCGGCCGTTGGCGCGGTCGGCGATCCACTTGAGAACGCGCATGTTCTCGCCGAAGCCCGGCCAGAGGAACTTGCCGTTGGCGTCTTTTCTGAACCAGTTGACGGAGAAGATGCGCGGCGGGTTCGGCGTGGTGCGGCCGACCTGCAGCCAGTGGTTGAAGTAGTCCGCCACGTGGTAGCCGGTGAACGGCAGCATCGCGAACGGGTCGCGGCGCACGTTGCCGATGGCGCCTACCGCGGCCGCGGTGGTCTCGCTCCCCATGGTGGCGGCCAAGTACACGCCGTAGCTCCAGTTGAAGGCCTGGTACACGAGCGGGATCACGTTGTTGCGGCGGCCGCCGAACACGAACGCCTTCATCGGAACGCCCTTCGGATCTTCCCAAGCGGGGTCGATGGAGGGGCACTGGGAAGCCGGGGAGGTGAAGCGGGAGTTCGGGTGCGCGGCGTTCCTGCCGCAGCCCGCGGTCCACGCGTTACCCTGCCAGTCGGTGAGCTTCGCGGGCGCCTCGTCGGTCATCCCCTCCCACCAGACGTCGCCGTCTTCGGTGAGTGCCACGTTGGTGAAGATGGTGTTCTTGGAGCAGGAGTGCATCGCGTTCGGGTTGGACTTGAACGAGGTGCCGGGGGCCACGCCGAAGAAGCCCGCTTCCGGGTTGATGGCGTAGAGCTGGCCGTCCGGGCCGGGCTTGATCCAGGCGATGTCGTCGCCGACGGTGGAGATCTTGTAGCCGCTCTGCTTGAAGTGGTCGGGCGGGACCAGCATGGAGAGGTTGGTCTTGCCGCATGCGCTCGGGAAGGCGGCACCCAGGTAGGTCTTCTCGCCTTCCGGGGTCTCGATGCCGAGGATCAGCATGTGCTCGGCGAGCCACCCTTCGTCCTTGGCGATCTTGGAGGCGATCCTGAGGGCCAAGCATTTCTTGCCGAGAAGGGCGTTGCCGCCGTAGCCGGAACCGAAGGACCAGATGGAGCGCTCCTCCGGGAAGTGAACGATGTACTTCTCCTTGTTGCACGGCCAGGGCACATCTTTCTGGCCCGGGGCGAGCGGTGCGCCGACGGAGTGGAGGCAGGGGACGAACTCGCCGTTCTCACCCAGGATGTCGATGACCTTCTTGCCCATGCGGGTCATGATCTTCATGTTGACCGCGACGTAGGCGGAGTCGGAGATCTCAACGCCGATCTTGGCGATGTTGGAGCCCAAGGGCCCCATGGAGAAGGGGATGACGTACATGGTGCGTCCCTTCATGCAGCCGGTGAAGAGGCCGGTCAGGGTCTTCTTCATCTCTTTCGGGGGCGTCCAGTTGTTGGTCGGGCCTGCGTCCTGTTTCGCGATGGAGCAGATGAAGGTGCGGTCTTCGACGCGCGCGACGTCGCCGGGGTCGGACCAGGCGAGGTAGCTGTTCGGGCGCTTCTCCGGGTTCAGCTTCTTGAAGGTGCCCCCCTTGACGAGCTGCTCGCAGAGGCTGTCGTACTCCGCCTCGCTGCCGTCACACCAGTGGATCTGGTCCGGCTGGCACATCTCTGCCACTTCCTTCACCCAGGCCAGCAGTTGCTTGTTCTTTACTTCGTAACTCATGCCTATTCCCTCCTTTGGGTATTTCGACGCGATAACACGTGACGCTAATGTCTCTTGGGTGTTGCTGATCATCGTTTCCATGGGGTCACCCTCCTTCGCCTAAGTGGCGGAAGACCGAGAGGAGACGGCGGGGTGCAAACGTATCCGCTGCCGGAATTTCCGGTCGGTCTGCTGTTTGATGTTTTTACTGCGTTCGATTTTCGGGACTGTGATGACTGAGAACTGCGGGATTGCAGGGACCTCTGGTGCGGGGGATGTTGCAGTGACGTCCTCGCCCTGTGTCTTGTTCTTCTGTCTTGCACTGTGCCTTGCTGCTGTGAGTCGCCCGTTACTGCCGGGAGACCTTATGCCTTTGCTGCATCGAACGGCTGTCTTCTCACCTCCCTGTTTTATAGTTTTAATTATCGCACTGTAACACAGCGTGCAATGAAAGCAAGTTCTAAACGGCTCGGCACCCCAATTGACAGGCTGCGGCGCTCTGTTAGACTTTTGCGGTCCCAGAACAGATACCGAGGGGGTGTTTAATGGAGCCTTACATCTGCACCGTATGCCAGTATGTCTATGACCCTTACGTCGGCGACCCCGACAACGGCGTGCCGCCGGGAACACCCTTCGCGGACCTGCCGGACGACTGGGTCTGTCCCATCTGCGGCGTCGGCAAGGAGGCCTTCGAGCCTGAGTAAAGCATTTAAAAAGGGGGGGAGCTGAACTGCTCCCCCCCTTCGTCTGTTTAGAGACCCTGCAGGATCCCTTCCAATTCGGTTGTAATCTGTTTGAGATCTTCCAACTGCATGTCGCCCATGTGTGCCACGCGGAAGGTCTTCCCTTTCAGTTTCCCGTAGCCGTCGTCGAACGCAATGCCGCGCTCGCCCAGCTGTTTCTTCACAAGGGCCAGGTCCACGCCGCGGTCGTTGGTCGCGCAGGTGAGGGTGACGGAGCGGTAACCTTCGGCTGGAAGGATGCCGAAGCCCTTCTCCCCGACCCAGGCGCGCATGAAGTCGGCCATCGCCTGGTGACGCTGCCAGCGCTTCTCGAGCCCTTCGGCGAAGATCCTCTCCAACTGCAGGTCCATGGCGTAGATGAGCGAGATGCACGGGGTGGACGGGGTGTTGTCCTTCTCGTCGGCCGCGAGGAATTCCAGGAAGTCGAAGTAGTAGCCGCGCCCCGGGACGTTCTTCGCGCGCTCCAGCGCCTTCTCGCTTGCGGTGAAGACGGCGAGGCCCGGCGGCAGGGCGAAGGCCTTCTGCACCCCGAAGACGCAGCAGTCGATCCCGATCTCGTCGATGGGGATGTTGAGTGCGCTCATCGAGGATACCGTGTCGACGATGGAAACGACGTCCGGGTACTTCTTGAGCACCTCGCCGATCTCGAAGAGCGGGCTCATGGTGCCGGTGGACGTTTCGTTGTGGATGAGGGTGATGGCGTCGTACTTGCCGGTGGCAAGTGCTGCGTCGACCATCTCGGGGGTGATCGGCTGTCCCCACTCGGCCTTGAAGGCGTCCGCCTCCTTGCCGCAGGAAAGGGTGACCTTGTGCCACTTGTCGGAGAAGGCGCCGTTGCAGAAGTTCGCGCAGCGCTTGCCGACGAGGTTGCGTACCGCCCCTTCCATGGCGCCGAAGGCGCTCGAGGTGGAGAGGAACACTTTGTCGGAGGTGGACATGAGCCGTTTCAGCTTATCGGTGACGCCCTTGTGCAGGCGGGCGTACTCCGGCATGCGGTGGCCGATCATCGGGGTTGCCATGGCCTGGAGGATCTCCGGGCTCACCTCGATCGGTCCGGGGATATACAGCTTCTTGTGCATGTAGGGCTCCGTTCCTGAAGTTTTAGAGATCTTGCCGGCAGCGTGCGGCGGGAGGGCGGGGGTAGGGCGTGAACGTCCGACACAACGGGGTCACAGTCCTGCTGCAGGCGGATCGCCAACCTAGCAGATTCCGCTTGCAATGTCAATTCTTGCGCGAGGCAAAAGAGCCTTTGCAAACTGTATCGGAGGCGGCGTCGCACCCCTTTGTGTTGTCTCCCGCCGGGCCATACTCTGACAATGAGCGTACCTGTGTCAGGCGCCTCGGGAGTAGGGACGTACTTCGGTCTCCAATCGCCCCTGCAATGCCTCCAGCGCGACTTCCATGTCGTAGTTGTTCTGCAGGTTGAGCCAAAACTGGGCTTCCATTCCGAAGAGGCGACCGAGACGCAGTGCGGTGTCCGCGGTGACGGCGCGCCGTTTAGCCGCGTAAGACCGTTACCGACGGCCTTTTGCGACTAAATTGTATATGTTGCTTATTGATCGGCAAAATGTTAAACATACCGGTTAGCTGTTTAATACATTAAAACCGAAAGCGCGCGTTTTTTTAGCATCTTACGAATTGGCGCGTTTTCCGCTGGAAAAACATGAAACCTATTATTGCCATCGTCGGGCGCCCGAACGTCGGGAAGTCCACCCTCTTCAACAGGCTGGTCGGGCGCCGCAAGGCGATGGTCGACGACATGCCCGGGGTCACCCGGGACCGTAACTACGCCGAAGTGAACCGCTTCGACATCCCCTTCATCCTGGTCGACACCGGCGGCTTCGAGCCGGAGACCTCGGACAAGCTCTTACAGCAGATGAGGGAGCAGTCCCGCTTTGCCATGGAAGAGGCGGACCTGATCCTCTTCATCATGGACGCCCGCGACGGGCTCACCCCAGCCGACCGGGACGTCGTCGACATGCTGCGGCGCATCAACAAGCCGGTCTTCCACATCATCAACAAGGTGGACGGCGAGAAGCAGGAGGCGAACGCGGGGGATTTCTACTCTCTCGGCGTCGACCACGTCCACACCATCTCCGCCGAGCACAACCGCGGCGTGGGCGACCTGATGGACGAGGTGCTGGCCGCGCTCCCCTACAACCGGGAGAAGGATGAGGACGAGGAGATCACGAGGATCGCCGTGGTGGGGCGCCCGAACGTCGGGAAGTCCACCCTGGTGAATCGTCTCCTTGGATACGAGCGCGTGGTGGCGAACCCCACCGCCGGCACCACGAGGGACGCGGTCGACACCCGCTTCACCGTGAACAAGAAGCCGTACCTCTTGATCGACACAGCCGGCATCCGCCGCAAGGGGAAGACGGTCGAGAAGGTGGAGAAGTACTCGGTCATGGACGCTTTGCGCTCCATCGAGCGGGCGGACGTGGTGCTCATCGTGCTGAACGCCGAGGAAGGGGTCACCGAGCAGGACACGAAGATCGCCGGTTACGCCTACGAGGCTGGGCGCGGCTGCATCTTCGTCGTCAACAAGTGGGACACCCTGCAAAAGGACAACTCCACCATAGTGAAGTTCACCGACGACATCCGCCGTCATTTCAAATACCTCCCCTTCGCGCCGATCCTCTTCATCTCGGCTTCCACCGGTCAGCGCACCGGCAAGATCATCGCCGAGGTGGACCGGGTCATGGAGCAGTACTGCAAGAGGGTCCCGACCGGCGAGCTGAACCGGATCTTCAACCAGGCCGTGGACGAGAATCACGCACCGCTCGACGGCGGCAGAAGGGTGAAGTTTTACTATGCGACCCAGGTAGGGGTGAAACCTCCTTCCTTTGTCATCTTCACCAACCGCCCCGAGGGGATTCATTTTTCCTATGAGCGGTACATCATGAATCGTTTTAGAGAGGCTTTCTGTTTCGACGGGACTCCATTGAAACTCATTTTCCGTGGCAGAGACAAGAAAGATACCTAAATCATTCTTTACTTGGCCGATACGATGGTTTAGTATGATGCCTATTTTTAATCTACCTCCTACGCACAGCGAGCGGCATCAATGAGTCTAGTCGGCAATTTGGAAGATCTCGGACTTGGCGAGATCCTGCAGATAGTCAGCCTGAGCAGAAGGTCCGGCGTCCTCACCCTGCAAAGCAGGGGACGGGAGGCTCGGGTGCTTTTCCGCAGCGGGCAGGTTATCCGCGCCACCTCGTCGACCTTCCAACAGAACATTGGCGAGGTGCTGATCCAGCAGGGGGTAATCGACCTCGGCACCTTGAAGCGCGCGCTCAGCATCCAGGCCGACGAGGGATACAAGCAACTGCTCGGCGCCATCATGGTGGACCGCTTCAACGTCAGCGCGGACGCCATCGAGACGGTGGTGCGCGAGCAGATCGAGAACGTGGTCTACTCGCTCTTCGCGTGGGCGGAGGGGACCTTCGAGTTCGAACTGCAGGAGATCGGCGAGGGGGACAGTACCAGGCTCGACCCGGTGCAGTTCATGCTGCAGCAGGGGCTCAACCCGCAATACCTCGCCATGGAAGGGTCGCGCATCATCGACGAGCAGCGCCACCGCGGCGAGTCCGGCGAGGAGCACGATGAGGCCGCGGTGCAGGACGAGTCGGTGGACTTCGCCTTCGACCTGCTCCAGGAGCCCGAACCGAGCCCCCCCGCGTCCCCTTCCTTCCCCCCTGACGTACCCGCCTTTCAAGAGGAACCGCCCGCAGCACCGACTCCCGCGGCACCCCGCGAGCGAATAACCGCCACCACGGCGGGAAAGCCGCTCGTGCTCGTGGACGACGACCCGGCGACTCTCTCTGCGCTCACCGACATGCTCACCGCACAGGGGTTCCGGGTGGAAGGGATGGATCGTGGCGAGGATGCCCTCATCCGTGTCGACTCGCTGTACCGTGACGGCGTGCGCCCGACGGTGCTCGTGGACCTGATCATGCCCCGCATGGACGGCACCGGCATCCTGGGCGGGCTGGAGCTTTTGGAACTCGTGCGCAACAACTTCCCGGAGCTGCCGCTTCTGGGATTCTCCGACTTCCCCAACGACGAGGCGCAGCGCAAGATGCGCACCCTCGGCATACCGCTGCTTATGAAGCCGTCGAAGGGCGACCTGGACGACGCGCTCGACATCTTCGCGCCCAGGCTGCAAAAAGCGCTGGAAAGTCTGGCTGCCGGGGAGGATGCCGCCTTCACCAGCGTCAACATCGGCGACGAGCTGCGGCTCGAGATGGGGGAGGAGCCGGCGCTTCCTGCGCCGCAGGTGAGCCAGAGCACCGGCATCTCGCAGCTGCGCGGCATGCTCGAGGAGCTCAACAACCCGCAGCTTGGCGGCGGGATCATCCTGCTCGTGCTTCGTTTCGCGTCGGAGTTCGTGAACCGTGCCGTAGTGCTTCTGGTCAAGAAGGAGACCATCCAGGGGCTCGGGCAGTTCGGCCTGAGGGACAGGGACGGGAATGCCGACGCCAGGATCAGGTCCCTTTCCATACCGAGGGGTGAGCCATCCCTCTTTACACAGGTGCTCGAGACCCGCTTCCCCATGAAAGGGGAGGTGGACGCCTCCGTCTGGAGCCGGCACTTCCTTGAACAGCTCGGAGGCGGGCGCCCTGCAGAGTATTTTGTGGGGCCGATCGTGAGTGAAGGGAAGGTCGTAGCGGTCCTCTACGGCGACAATCTGCCGGAGGACAAGCCCGTAGGCGACACCGACTCGCTGGAGATATTCCTGAGTCAGGCGGGCATAGCGATGGAGAAGGCCCTCCTGCAGCGCAGGCTGCAGGAACAGGGACGAGGAGAAATGTGACGTGAAGAGGATACTCATAGCGGAAGATTCCAATACCATGCGTTCCATGCTGGTCTCCACCATAGACGAGCTAGAGAAATACACCATCGTCGAGGCGGCGAGCGGGTTCGAGGCGCTGCGGCTTTTGCCGCGCGAGCAGGTGGACCTGATCATCACCGACATCAACATGCCCGACATCAACGGGCTCGAGCTGATCAGCTACGTGCGCAACAACCCTAACTACCAGTCCATCCCGCTCTTCATCGTCTCCACCGAAAGCGGCGAGAAGGACCTGGAGAAGGGGCGTGCGCTCGGGGCGAACGAGTACCTGGTGAAGCCGTTCGACCCGGTGAAGCTGCAGGAACTGGTGCAGAAGTATCTCGGATAAGGCCGTTCAACGTTCTACGTTCAACGTTCCGCATCGACTTGCCCGTGGCAAAGGGAGCGGCGACGGCTTCAGGAGTAATACGCAGACACGACAGTCTTAGACAGAACAGAAGGCCAAATCGAACGTTGAACGTTGAACGTTGAACGTCAGTTGAGAGAAAGAGGCTATGAGCGTTGAGGACAACATAGGGAAGGCTTTGAAGGATTTCCTCGCTGAGGCGGAGGAGATCCTCGACCAGTTGAGTCTTGACCTGGTTTCGCTGAGCGACTGCGCGGATACCGGCGACTGCAATCCGGACCTGGTGAACTCGGTGTTCCGCGGCGCGCACTCCCTCAAGGGGCTCGCGGGGATGTTCGGCCTCTCGGACATCGCGGAACTGGGACACCACCTGGAAAACCTCCTCGACGCCCTGAGGCTAGGCAAGGTGGAACTGGACCAGGCGGTGGTGAGCACCCTCTTCGAATCGACCGAACTGCTGGCGCAGCTCGTGCGCGGTGCAGGCGAGTCGGGTGGCGAGGGGGCCGACCTATCCGGGGCGATGAAACGCATCAACGACTGCCTCACCCGCGGCCCGAAGGGAAATCAGGATTCGCCGCTTGCCCGCCTCAAAATCCCCGAGCGGGTCCTCTCCTCGATGACCGAGTACGAGGAACACCGGCTCCTGGAGAACGTGAAGAAGGGGCGCAACATCTACTCGATCCGGGTCTCGCTTCTCCTTGCGTCCTTCGATTCCGAGCTCATGGAGCTCACCGAGACGCTGAAGCAGGCGGGCGAGGTCATCAGTACGCTCCCCTCGGCCTCCAGCGGGCTCGACTCCGGTATCGACTTCGAGATCCTCTTCGGCTCGGAGCTCTCCGCCGACGCACTCACCCCGCTTATCGACCGCGAGCACCTGAGCATCACCGCCTTCGGCGACGCAGACAAGAACCAGGCCCCGCGCCGCTCGCAGCCCCTCGCCCAAGCCGAAGTCGAGGCCGAGGCCGAGGCGGAAGCAGGAACCGGGCACGAGGAAGGGGAGTTCCAGCCTCCGGTGCAGGCGGAGTCGGCGCTCAGCGCGAAGAGTATGAGCCGCACCGTGCGCGTCGACATCGGAAAGCTCGACCTGCTCATGAACATCGTAGGGGAACTGGTTCTCTCCCACTCCATGATCGCCGACGTCGCCGGCCGGATGCGCCGCGACGGCCTCATCGTCCCTTCGCAGGATCTCAACAAGGCCGCCAAGGGGCTCGAGAAGAAGCTCTCCGAGTTGCAGAAGGGGGTCATGGAGATCAGGATGATCCCGGTGGGGCAGCTCTTCGACAAGATGTCACGCATCATCAGGAAGATCTCCCGCGAGCAGGGGAAGAAGGTCGACCTGAAGCTCTACGGCGCGGACACCGAGCTCGACAAGCTCATCATCGAGGACATCTCCGACCCGGTCATGCACATCGTGAGAAACTCCATCGACCACGGCATCGAGACCCCCGAAGAACGGCTCGCCGCGGGCAAGGACGAGAAGGGAACCATCACCCTCTCCTCCTACCAAAAGGGGAACCACGTCGTGATCCAGGTCGATGACGACGGCGGCGGCATCGACGTGTCGCGGGTGAAGAAGAAGGCGATGCAGCTGGGCATCATCGACAGCATGGACGAGGTGAACGACCGCGAGGCGCTCGACTTCATCTTCCGCCCCGGCTTCTCCACCACCGACACGGTGAGCGAGATCTCCGGTCGCGGCGTCGGCATGGACGTGGTGCGCACCAACATAGCCGCCCTCTCCGGCCTGATCGACGTGGAGAACTTCCCGGGGCAGGGCGCCCGTTTCGTGATCACCCTCCCCATCACCCTCGCCATCATCAAGGCGCTCATCATCTCCACCGCGGGACGCACCTACGCCCTCCCCATCACCTCGGTCCTTGAAAGCATCATCGTAGAGCAAAAGGAGATCAAGACCGTGGAGCGCAAGGAAGTGATCCAACTGCGCGAGACGACGCTGCCGCTTTTGCGCCTCTCGGAGTTCTTCGAGCTTAAAGGGGGGACTCCGGCGCCGGAGAGCTGCTACGTGGTCGTGGTCGGGGTTGCCGAGAAAAGGCTCGGGCTCGTGGTCGACGACCTTTTGGGGCAGCAGGACATCGTCATCAAGTCCATCGGCGAGACCTTCGCCGGCTTCCGCGGCATCTCCGGTGCGGCGGACCTGGGGGATCAGCGCACCATCCTGGTGCTTGACGTCGGGGGCGTGATCAGCGAGGCCACCCGGGGGAGCGCCTGATGTACAAGGAGTTTTACGGTCTCATCGAGAAGCCTTTCAGCAAGACCCCTGATCCCCGGTTCCTTTACATGAGTTCCGGGCACCAGGAGGCCCTGGCGCGGCTCGAGTATGCGGTGGAGGAGACCGAGATCGCCCTTCTTACCGGCGACATCGGCTGCGGCAAGACCACGATTTCGCGGGCGCTCATGGACCGTATGGGGGACAGGTACCACTTCCTGTTCGTCTTCAACCCGCGCCTTACCGCGGACGAGCTTTTGCGCGTGATCGCCTCCGGCCTGCAGGTGGATACCCCCTCCTCGCAGAAGGACCAGCTATTGAAGGAGATCACTACGGCGCTCTACCGTCTGCACGGCGAGGGACGCATCCCGGTGGTGGTGATCGACGAGGCGCAGATGATTCCGGACCGGGACCTTTTCGATGAGCTGCGTTTGCTTACCAATTTCCAGCTCGACGACCGGAACCTTTTGAGCGTGATCATCATGGGGCAGCCCGAGCTGCGCGAGATGCTTGCCTCGCCGGTCTACGAGCCGTTTCGTCAGCGCATCTCGCTCACTTTCCACCTGGCGCCGCTTGGGCTCGAGGAGACGCTTGAGTATCTGGATTTCCGGATCGCGGCGGCCGGGGGGGAGCCCGGGCTTTTCTCACCCGATGCGGTGCAGAGGATCTACGAGCTTTCCGGCGGGGTGCCGCGGCGCATCAACGCCGTCGCCACCAACGCGCTCTTGATCGGCTACGGCAGGGACGCCGCCTGGATCGACGCCTCGATCATCGAGGAGACCGCGGCCGAACTGCTTGCTTGAACCGAACTGACGTTCAACGTTCAGCGTTCAACGTTTAAAGCAAGACACCCGCTTGATCTGTCGCTGCGTCAATGGTAGGTGCGGCCCGCGTTGAAGCTGATGCCCCGAACGTTGAACGTTGAACGCTGAACGGGTTTTACGAGGTCCTATGAATCTTGCAGAGATCAGAAAGAAGGCTTCCCGCGGGGAGGCGCCGAGGACGGCCCAGGAATGGACAGCGCCTCAGGCTGAGCCCGCGCCGCAAGCGCCTCAGGCTGAACCCGCGCCGCAACCGGCGCAGGATGCTCCGGCGGAGCACGAGACGGACGAGTTCGCCGAACTCGAATTCGAACCGGCTGCCGTCGACCCGGATCCGCTGCCGCAGGCATCCCGCCCATGGCAGGCGGAGACACAGGCGTTTGACTCCTTCGAGGAAGAGTCTGAGGTCTTCGACCCGGCCGCGGTGATCCTCAAGGGGCGCGAATCGGCCTCCTTCGATATCGAGGTCTCCCCGCAGGACGTACTGGACGCGGCCAGCGTGGAGCTTCTCTGCTTCAGGGTGGCGAGCGAGGAGTACGCCATCAGCATCATGGACATAAAGGAGATCATCAAACCGCGCGAGGTGACCGAGGTTCCCAGGGTGCCGAGTTTCGTCCGCGGCATCCTCTCCCTGCGCGGCAACATCATCCCGGTTTTCGACATCAAGGCGCGCCTCGGCCTCGTCGACGGGGCGGTCTCCGAGCGCGAACGCATCGTGGTGGTGAAGCGGGAAAACGGCTACGCCGGCGTCCTCGTGGACGAGGTGGTGCAGGTCGTGCGCATCGCCGAGGGTGGGATCGAACCGCCGCCGGTGGTCCTCGAGGGGATCGACCGAGAGTTCGTGCTCGGCATCGGCCGGGTGAGCGGCAGGATGCTCATCCTGCTCGACATGGAAAAGGTACTGGACGTAGGGCTTTTGTAGCAGCCACGGGGCGGCAGGGGGGAAAGATGGAGAAGAACAGGATCCTCGTGGTCGAGGATGAAGAGAGTCTGCTGAAGCTTGAAAGCATCCTCTTCACCTCCAAAGGATATCAGGTCACCGGCGTACGCGGCGGCAAGGAGGCCCTGGCAGCGATCGCGGAGCAGGCACCGGACCTCATCGTCCTGGACCTCATGCTCCCGGACATGGACGGCTTCGAGGTCTGCCGGCACATAAAGGAAAACGAGGCGACGCGCGTCATCCCGGTGGTGATGCTGACCGCCAAAAAGAGCAGCCGCGACCTTGAGCACGGCAAGCAGGTAGGCGCCGACGCCTACATCACCAAGCCTTTCAAATCGGTTAAGGTGCTCGAGGTGATCGAGGAACTGCTCGGCAACCAGCAGGAGAAGGAGGGGCGATGACTGAGGATCTGCAGGAAATCCAGGTCGCCTGCCTGCGCATGGACGAGGGGCTGTACGCCGTTGATATCATGCGCATCAGGGAGATCATCAGGGTTCCCAAGCTCGCGCCGCTGCCGAGGGCGCTCCCGTTCGTAGAGGGGGTGATCAACCTGCGCGGTTCGGTGATCCCTGTCGTCGATCTGAGGAAGCGCTTCGGGCTTCCCCCCGCTGAAAACAAGGAGACCGCGCGTCTTTTGATCCTCTCCATCTCGGGGCAACCGCTGGCCCTTATGGTGGATGAGGTAACCGAGATGATCACCATCCCGATGCGGGAGCTGAAGGCGCCGCCGCGCGGCGTGAGGATCGTGGGGAGCGAGTACATGGTGGGGCTTTGCCTGGTGCAGGAGGTGCCGGTGATGCTCCTGAACATAGACGCCCTGCTCACCTTCCAGGAGAAGGCCCAACTGGGCTGCTTCACCCCCCAGACGGGGACCACTTCCACGACGAAAAAGAGCCAAGCATGCTGATAGTCTGCCCAAACTGCAAGAAGAGATTCGACGTTACCGTTACCGGTCCTGAAGAGGCGAAGAAGCTGCGCTGCTCCAGCTGCAAGGCGGTGTTCCGCCTGGTGCGCAAGGGTGAGCGGAGTGCTGCACCGCCGACGGCCGGGCTGAAGGTGGTGGTAGCCAACGAGAGCGGCGCCTTCTGCAAGGCGGTCGAGAAGGTTCTGGCCGCCGAGCCTTTCAAGCTCTTTCTCTGCACCGACGGCAAGGAGGCGCTGGAGACTGTGCAGCGGGAGAAACCTGCGGTGCTTCTTCTCGACGTGGCCCTTCCCACCATGTTCGGATTCGAGGTCTGCGAGCGGGTGCGCCAGGACCCCGCGCTTTCCGGCGTGAAGATCGTGCTCATCGCCTCGATTTACGACAAGACCCGTTACAAGCGTTCGCCGAACTCCCTTTACGGCGCCGACGACTACATCGAAAAGCACCATATCCCGGACTCGCTGGTCTCCATGATCTACCGGCTCACCTCCGGCGGGATGCCCCCCGTGGTGCGTCCGACCGAGAGTGAACTTGCCGCGCAGGAGCAAAGCCGCAGCGAGATCAGGCAGTGTGAGGTTGAGGAGACCTCCATGGCCGTGCCGCCCGCTTCCGAAGCGGCCCCGTCCCCCGCAGCCGTCCCCGCTCCCGAGGAGGTCCCGGTTCCCGAGGCAGCACCGATTCCGGTGGAAGTACCTGCCCCGGTTGAGGTCCCTGCACCGGTCGAGATCCCTGCACCGGTCGAGGCACCTGCACCGGTCGAGGCACCTGCACCGGTCGAGATCCCCGCACCGGTCGAGGCACCGGCTCCCGTTGAAGCGCCTGTACTCGAAGCTGCCCAGGAAGTGCCGGCGCCCCCGGTTACTCTCGCTGCACCCGCAGCTTCCCCGGCTCCTGCACAGCAACTGCCGGAGGAACAGGTCAAGGCGCGGCGTCTGGCGAGGATCATCGTCTCCGATATCGTCCTCTACAACCAGGCGAAGGTGGAGCTGGGGGTGCGCGAAGGGAGTTTTTACAACCTTTTGGCCGACGACATCAGGGAAGGAGAATACCTGTACCAGCAGCGTGTTTCCCAGCAGGTACGGGACACCACCACCTTCCTGAAGGACGCCTTCGAGGAACTGATCGCGAAAAAAAGAGCCGAACTGAACGTCTAGGAGATCACCCTGTTTACCGATCTGCAAGAAATCAACGAGAGACTCGCAGCCCCTGACGAGGAGCAAAGACGGTTTGCCGTCATGGCACTGCGCGGGCGTCCCTTCCCGGAGGCGATGGAACTGCTGTTCCGCGCCATGGCGGACGACAGCTGGCGCGTGCGCAAGGAGGCGGTGAGCGTGGTGCTGCAGGCACAACCTCTTTCCGCCGGGGCGCTCGAGGCTCTCATAGACTTATTGCGGGCCTCGGACAACGCGGGGTTGCGCAACTCGGCGGTGGAGTCGCTTGAGCGGATCGGGGAGCCTGCTGTTGAAAAGCTCTGTGCTCACCTTGAAGACCCGGACCACGACCTGCGCAAGTTCATCATCGACATCCTCGGCAACATCCGCTGCGCGGCGTGCGTGCCGCTTCTGGTACGGGCGCTGGACGACGAAGACATGAACGTGAGGGTTGCCGCCGCTGAGAACCTGGGCAAGATCGGCGACCGGCGCGCCCTGCCGCACCTCCTTAAGGTGCTTGACGGCGGCGAGATCTGGTTCAAGTTCACCGTTCTCGATGCGCTTTCCTCGATAGGTATCCCGGTGCCGCTCGCGAAGCTCGAGCCGCTTTTGCAGGAAGGGCTCTTGCGGCGGGCGACCTACGACTGCCTCGCCGTGATCGGCGATGCGAAATGCATCCCGCTTTTGTTGCAGGGGATGCACGAGAAGGCGAAGAACGCCCGCGAGGCCGCCGCCGTAGCACTCATGCGGATCAGGGGCCGCCTGCCGGTCCAGGAACGCGATGCGCTCATCGACCTGCAGCTCAGGGAGCTTGCCGGCACCCCGGCGGCGAAAAAGCTCATCGACTCGCTGCACGGCGAGGACCCGGTGCTGATCGCCGTGCTGGCGCAGCTTTGCGGCATCATGCGTGACGAGCGCGCGGCGCTCCCCCTGGTGCGTGCCGCACGTGCCGAGAGGCTGCGCGCGGGGTGCCTGGAGGCGCTGCGCAGCATCGGGGAACCGGTGATGCCGTTGCTTCTCGAGCACTTCCCGGTTTCCGGCTCCAGCGAGCGGGCGGTGGTCGTGCAACTGATCGCGGAAACGGAGCACCACGGTAACGACGAACTCCTCTTCTCGGCCCTCGAGGACGAAGGCGCGGAGGTCCGTCGCTGCGCCGCCCTCGCCCTGGGACGTCTTGCTCCTGCGGGCGCGGCGTCGCGCGTGGCAGCGCTTCTTGACGATGACGACCCACAGGTGCGGGAGGGTGCGCTCGACGCGGTACAGCGTCTTGCCGCCGCCGACCGCGACGGGGTCTGCGCCATCTGCTCCAAGCTTTTGCGCAGCCGCGACGAGCGCAAAAGGCGGGACGCCGCGGTCATCCTCGGCGCGCTCTCCGACGGGGAGCGGCTCGCCCTGCTCGTGAAGGACGAGGATGCCACGGTGCGCCGCGCCGCGGTTGCCTCGCTGGCGCGGGTGGAATCGCCGCAGGCGCCTGCTGCGCTCGTCCTTTCCCTCTCCGACGAGGAGCCCGAAGTGCGCATCGCCGCGGCCCAGGCGCTCGCGGAACGCGGCGGCCGCGACGTTCTGGCGCCCCTTTGCCTTGCGCTGAACGACTCCGATCCCTGGGTGCAGACCGCGGCGCTCAAGGGGCTCGCCGGGGTGGGGGACGCCGAGGCGCTTCCCGGCGTCATGGCGCTTTTGGAGCAGGCCCAGGGGCAGGTGCTGATCGCGGCGCTCAACACGGTCGCGGCACTCGGGGGAGCCAAGGCGCTAGCACCGGTGCAAAAGGCGCTCAGCCACAGCGACGAGGAGGTGGTCGAGGCCGCCATAGCGATCCTCTCCGGCTTCGGCACCGATTGGATCGGCGAGCATCGCGAGGAGCTTTTGGGGCACCCGCACTGGATGGTGCGGCGCTCCTTCGTGCGTGCCGTGGCGCAGCTTAAGGGGGCTGAGTCACTGGGCGTTTTGGACCAGGCGCTCGCCCGTGAATCGGACCCGCTGGTGAAGAGCGAGATCGCCGAACTCCTCGACAGGCTGCGCTAATGCCATATTTCGAACCGGAACTGCAACTGACGGAAGAAGAATTCCGCCTGATCAGGGACCTGATCTACAACCACTGCGGCCTCTTTTTCGACGACGACAGCAAGTACCTTCTCGACCGTCGTCTGTCGCAGAGGGTATTCCATCACAACCTGTCCGGCTTCCGCGAGTACTACCAGTTCCTGAAGTACGATCGCAGAAAGGAGGAGGAGGTCGCCGACATCATGGACCTCCTCACCACGAACGAGACCTACTTCTTCCGTGAGGCCTTCCAGCTCAGGGCCTTCACCGACGAGATCGTGCCGGAGCTTTTGAAGCTGAAGCAGCGCGAGCGCACCCTGCGCATCTGGAGCGCCGGCTGTTCCACCGGGGAGGAACCCTACACCATCGCGATGCTCCTCCTCGAGATGGGGCTTCATGGGTGGCGCATCGAGATCGTCGGCTCGGACATAAGCCACCGCGTGGTGCAGCAGGCCCGCAAGGGGGTCTACACCAAGTCCTCGTTCCGGGCAACCGAAGAGCACTACCTGAAGCGCTTCTTCGTCGAAACCGACGAGGGGTACCGCATCTGCGACGAGGTCCGGGAGCTGGTCACCATCAGCCAGATGAACCTTTTCGATGCCAACCGGCTGGCGCTTCTGGGGAAGATGGACGTGATCTTCTGTCGCAACGTGATCATCTATTTCGACCAGAGCTCGAAGAAAAGGGTGATCGAATCTTTCTACAACACGCTGCGCGGCGGCGGGTACCTCCTGCTGGGGCACTCCGAGTCGCTCATGAACATATCGACCGCGTTTGCGCTGAAACATTTGAAAAACGACATGGTCTATCAGAAGACAGATACGATTAGCGGCGGAGTGGCCTCGTGAAAAAGATACGGGTAGTAGTCGTCGACGATTCAGCCTATAATCGGCGCGCCATCACCAAGATGCTGGAGGAACTCCCGGGCGTTCAGGTGGTGGGATACGCCACCAACGGCGAGGAGGGGATCCGCAGGGTCATCGACCTCACCCCCGACCTGGTGACGCTGGACCTAGAGATGCCGCGCATGGATGGTTTCACCATGCTCCGCATCCTGATGGCGAGCACGCCGGTCCCGGTGATCGTGATCAGTTCGACCTCCGGCGACGAGAAGGTTTTCAAGGCGCTCGAGCTTGGCGCCGTGGATTTCATCGCCAAGCCGACCAGCGTCATCTCGGACGAGCTTTTGACGATCCAGCAGGACCTGCACCGGAAGGTCCAGGCGGTCTTCAAACTGAACATGGCGCGGGTGCAGAGGCGGGTCGAACCGGCCCCTCCCCCCCCCGAGGTCACCGTTCCGGCGGTCGCCGGCGGCGCCAACAGCAGCATGGATATCGTTGCCATCGGCTCCTCCACAGGAGGTCCGCCGGCGCTGCAGCGCATCTTCGCCTCGTTCAGGGAGGCGCCTCCCTTCGCCATGGTCGTGTCTCAGCACATGCCGGCCGGCTTCACCACCGCTTTTGCCGAGAGACTGAACCGCAGCAGCGGCTTCGACGTGCGCGAGGCGAAGGACGGCGACGAGGTGGTCGCCGGGCGTGCGCTCATCGCGCCGGGCGGGCGGAACCTCATTTTCGAGCGGTCCGGGGAGAAGGTGGTCGCCAGGGTGGTTCCTCCCGGGCTCAAGGACAGGTATGTTCCGTCGGTGGACGTTATGTTCCGCTCTTGCGCCGAACTCTACCGTAACCGGATGCTCGCCGTCGTGCTGACCGGGATGGGGAACGACGGTGCCGCCGGGGTGCGCGAGGCCAAGAAGGCGGGCGCGCAGATCGTCGCGGAATCCGAGGAGTCCGCCGTGGTCTTCGGCATGCCGCGTGAGGCGATAGCGACGGGAGTTGTGGACAGGGTGGTTCCCATGGATGCCATGGTGCGGGAAATAGTGCTTCGTTGCGGCCTCGTGCCGCGATTTGGTTGATCAAAAGACGATGTAAACCGGGGTGCGCATGCAAAAGGACGATGAACGTTTGGTTCATAGCAGGGGCGAAGAGTTCCTGCAGGTTTTCAAGAAGGGAGCGGAGTTCACCCAGGATCTGCTCCGGGAGAACGAGCGCCTGAGGTACCGGCTGCTGGAGCTTGAGAAGTGCCAGCTTGTGGGCGAAGCCGCGCCTGCTTCCGAGCTCACCAAGCTGAGCGAGCGGATCGCGGACCTGGAAAGGGAGAAGCAGGAGATCCTGGACCGGATCAAGCAGGTCGAGGAGGAGAACCAGGACTTCGCCGCGCGGTACATCGAGATAGAGGACGAGAACAACAACCTCGCCAACCTCTACATCGCGAGCTATCAGCTCCACTCCACGCTCGACTTCAAGGAAGTGCTCCAGATCATCACCGAGATCATCATCAACTTGATCGGTGCAGAGGAGTTCGCCATCCTTCTTCTGGACGAGAAGAGCGACGAGCTGCAGGCGGTCTCCACCGAGGGGGTGGAACGCAGCGAGATCCCGGTGGTGCGCCTTGGCAAGGGGATCATCGGCGGGGTGGCGCAGTCCGGCGAGAGTCACTTCGCTGCCGACTGCGACGCCTACGAGCGCGACTTCAACGCCCCGATGGTCTGCATCCCGCTCAAGATCAAGGAGCACGTCATCGGCGTTCTCGCGATCTACAAGCTGTTGATGCAGAAAAAGGAGTTCGCCGCGGTCGAT
This sequence comes from Geomonas ferrireducens, assembly GCF_004917065.1. NCBI lineage: Bacteria > Pseudomonadati > Thermodesulfobacteriota > Desulfuromonadia > Geobacterales > Geobacteraceae > Geomonas > Geomonas ferrireducens. The sequence continues at coordinate 267,527 of NZ_SSYA01000001.1, read as the reverse complement.
TACGAGCTCTTCACCCTGCTCGCCGGGCATGCCGCGACCGCGATCTTCAGTTCGCGTCTTTACAGCGACTCGGAGCGGAAGTTGTCGACCATCCAGGGGTTCATTGATCTCTTGACGAAATAACAGATGTTGTAATGGGGGATAAAGTTCAGATGTCAGATTACAACGTATTGATAGTCGAAGATTCACCCACCATGAGGCAGCTCATCGCCTTTGCGCTGAAGCGGATCAGGGGGGTGCGCATCGTCGAGGCCAACGACGGGGTCGACGGTCTGAAGAAGCTTTCCTCGGAGCGTTTCGACCTGATTCTCACCGACATCAACATGCCCATCATGGACGGGTTGAAGCTGGTGAGCCTGGTGCGTAACGACGCCAACTACAAGGCGATCCCGATCGTGGTCATCACCACCGAAGGAGCCCAGGAAGACCGCGAGCGCGCCCTGGCCCTGGGGGCAAACGACTACATCACCAAGCCGATCCAGCCGACGAAGATCCTCGACGTCGCCAAGGGGCTGCTCAGGATCGTCTAGAGTGGCTTGATGGCTTGTTGCTGCCGGTGAGTCGTAACCAGGCGCCGGTTGTACTTCAGGTTCAGTGGGCTCCTCGTGTCCCATGATTCCCATAAGTCGCATAAGTCCCATGGCTCCCATGGCACGCATGAGGCTCCTTTTTTCAAAATTCCCCGCAGCCATCATCGCTGCATACCAAATAAATTGCGCGTCCCCTTGAGGGGGGCGCTGGAAGGTGGGCTTCAAATGGAAGAGAAATACATCCCCTCGGCGGTCGAGGGCAAGTGGCAGCAGTTCTGGGCAACGCACAACAGCTTCGAGGCGACCGAAGACGCGAACCGGAAGAAGTACTACCTCCTGGAGATGTTCCCGTATCCCTCCGGTAAGATCCACATGGGTCACGTGAGGAACTATTCCATTGGCGACGTCATCGCGCGCTTCAAGCGCATGCAGGGTTACAACGTGCTGCACCCGATGGGTTGGGACGCCTTCGGCATGCCGGCCGAGAACGCGGCCATCCAGAACAAGAGCCATCCCGCCAAGTGGACCTACGAGAACATCGCCTACATGCGCGGGCAGCTGAAGCGCCTGGGGCTCTCCTACGACTGGGAGCGCGAGCTCGCGACCTGCGACCTCGACTATTACAAGTGGGAGCAGAAGATCTTCCTCGAGATGTACAAGAAGGGGCTCGCCTACAAGAAGTCTTCCGCCGTCAACTGGTGCCCGAAATGCGAGACCGTGCTCGCCAACGAGCAGGTCGAGGACGGCTGCTGCTGGCGCTGCGACTCGCTGGTTGAGCAGAAAGAACTGGAGCAGTGGTCCTTCAGGATCACCAACTACGCCCAGGAACTTCTTGACGATACCTACAAGCTCTCCGGCTGGCCCGAGCGCGTCCTCACCATGCAGAGGAACTGGATCGGCCGCTCGGTAGGCTGCGAGATCGAGTTCCCGCTGGAGAACGGGCTCTCCAAGATCAAGGTCTTCACCACAAGGCCGGACACCCTTTTCGGCGCCACCTTCATGTCGCTTGCCGCCGAACACCCCATGGCACTTGAGCTCACAAGCGGTGCGCAACGGTCCGCAGTCGAGGCCTTCATCGACAAGGTGAAGAAGATCGACCGCATCAAGCGCTCCGACGAGGACCAGGAGAAGGAAGGCGTCTTCACCGGCTCCTACTGCGTAAACCCGCTCACCAACGTGAAGATGCCGATCTACCTCGCCAACTTCGTCCTCATGGGCTACGGTACCGGCGCCGTCATGGCGGTGCCGACCCACGACCAGCGCGACTTCGAGTTCGCAAAGAAATACGACCTGCCGCTCAAGGTGGTGATCCAGCCGGAAGGGGAGACCCTCGACGCCGCGACCATGACCGAGGCGTACACCGACGAGGGGACCATGGTCAACTCGGGGCGCTTCGACGGCATGGGGAACGGTGACGCCAAGGAGGCCATCGCGGACTTCCTCGAAAAGGAAGGCATCGGCAAGAAGACGGTCAACTACCGCCTGCGCGACTGGGGCATATCCCGCCAGCGTTACTGGGGGAACCCGATCCCGGTGATCAACTGCGACCTCTGCGGCGTGGTGCCGGTGCCGGAGACGGATCTGCCGGTAGTGCTTCCGATGGATGCCGAGTTCACCGGCGAGGGGGGGAACCCGCTCGCGCGCGTCGAGAGTTTCACCAACTGCACCTGCCCGCAGTGCGGTGAGGCGGCCCGCCGCGAGACCGACACCATGGATACCTTCGTGCAGTCCTCCTGGTACTTCCTGCGCTACTGCTCGCCGAAATTCACCGCCGGTCCGCTGGACCGCGAGAAGGTCGAGCACTGGATGCCGGTGGACCAGTACATCGGCGGCATCGAGCACGCCGTTTTGCACCTGCTTTACGCGCGTTTCTTCACCAAGGTCCTGAGGGACCTGGGGTACTGCAACGTGGACGAGCCGTTCTCCAACCTGTTGACCCAGGGGATGGTGATCAAGGACGGCGCCAAGATGTCCAAGTCCAAGGGTAACGTCGTCGACCCGAACGCCCTCATCGAGCGCTACGGGGCCGACACGGCGCGCCTTTTCTCCCTTTTCGCGGCACCGCCGGAGAAGGATCTCGACTGGAGCGACCAGGGTGTGGACGGCAGCTACCGCTTCCTGAACCGCGTATGGCGCCTGGTCTTCGACGTCCTGCCGGCGATCAAAGGGGCCGGTGCCGTCAAGACCGACGCACTTTCCGCTGAAGGGAAGAAGCTGCGCCGTGCCGTGCACAAGACCATCAAGAAGGTCTCCGAGGACATCGAGGAGCGTTTCCACTTCAACACCGCCATCGCTGCGGTCATGGAGCTTGTGAACTCCATCCAGGGCTTCGCCGCCAAAGACGCCCCGGAGAACGTCGCCGTTGTGCGCGAGGCAGTCGAGTCGGTGATTCGTCTGCTGGCTCCCTTCGTGCCCCATTTCGCCGAGGAACTCTGGGCTGAACTCGGCAACGAGGTCGGGCTGGAAGCGTCCGGCTGGCCCGGTTATGACGCCGACGCCGTCGTGGACGAGGAGATCACCGTCGTCGTCCAGGTGAACGGCAAGCTAAGAAGCAAGTTGACGGTCGCCCCGGATGCCAAGGAAGAGGACGTGCGCGCCGCCGCCCTCGCCGACGAGAAGATCAAGCCGTACCTGGAAGGGAAGGAGATCAAGAAAGTCGTCTACGTTCCGGGCAAGCTGGTCAGCGTGGTGGTCGCCTAGGGCGCGGGGAAAAGTACCATGTCAACGCGCAGACTTCTTTGCCGCATCGGCGCGGCGCTTCTCGTGGTCGCCGCCCTCAGCGGCTGCGGCTACCGCCCCGTTGTCCAACACGGGCCTCTGGCGCAGGCCAATGGCGTCAACGTCGTCCTCTTCGCCAACAAGAGCTACCGTGCCGGTGTGGAAGCGGTTCTTGGCCGTCACATGATCGATGAATTCGCGCTTCGCACCGGCGGGCGCGTCCTCCCCGCCGATCGGGCCGATCTCGAGCTCACCGGCACCGTAGTCTCCTACGGCACGACGCCCGTCTCCTACACCGCGGCGGACGCGATAAAGGAGTATCGGGCCGTCCTCACCGTGCAGGCCGTGCTGCGTGAGCAGCGCTCGCAAAAGGTGCTCTGGAAGGGGGATCTCTCCGAACAGCAGGTCTACCCGGTGAACGCGGACATCGCACTGCAGCAGAATGCCGAGGATGCTGCGATAGATAAGGTGTGCCGTCGTCTCTCCGAGCGGGTCTGGCAGCAGATCAGCCAGCGTTTCTAGTCCGTTCAGCGCGGTTCGCAAACCACAACGCCGCCCATTCAGCATAAGGCTGGTGGGCGGCTTTTTTCGCATGAGGTGTTCATGAAACCGGAAGAGTTCAACAGGGCCGTGGAGAAAGGGGAGCTCGCTTCCCTGTACCTTTTGTACGGCGACGAGCCGTACCTGGTCGAGCGTGCCGTGAAGAAACTCATGGATCGCGCCGTAGACCCTGGGTTCCGCGACTTCAACCTGAACGTCTTCTACGGCAACGAATGCAAGGGGGATGAGGTGTTCAGCGCGGCACAGACCCTCCCGATGTTCGCCGAACGACGCGTCGTCCTGGTGAAGAAGGGGGGAGATCTCTCCGCCGCTGCCATGGAGGTACTGCTCTCCTATTTGCAGGACCCGTCACCCGGCACCTGTCTCATCCTGCAGGCTGAGAAGGTCGACGGCCGCAAGAAGTTCTACGCCGAGTTCAAGAAGCGCGGGGAGGCTGTGGAATTCAAGCGCCCCTACGAGAATCAGCTGGGCCCCTACGTGCGCGACGAGGTGCGTGCCGCCGGCAAGAAGATCGAGCCCGCCGCCGCCGAACTTCTCGCCTACCTCGTGGGAAACAACCTGCAGGAGCTTGTCTCCCAGATCGAGAAGCTCTGCATCTACTGCGGCAAGAACGAGACGGTGACCATTGCCGATGTGAGAACCATCGTCTCTGACACCAAGGTCGAGAGCGTCTTCGAGTTCACCGATGCGCTGGGCTCCAAGGAACTTCCCCGTGCGCTCAAGCTGCTGACCTCCCTTTTGCAGGATGGTGAGGCCCCGTTGCGCGTATTGGGTGCCGTCGCTCGGCATTACCGCCAGCTCTGGCAGGTGCGCGAGCTCATGGATCGGAAGGTGCCGCAGTCCGAGCTCGCCAAGGCCTCCGGGATCAACCCGTATTTTCTCGGCAAGGTGACCGCGCAGGCGAAGAACTACACGGCAGCTGAGCTGAAGCGGATCTTCGAGCAGATGTTGGAACTGGATATAGCCTTCAAGTCAGGTGGTCTGGAAGAGCCCCTGTTCGAGCGTTTCGTAATGCAAGCGTGCAAACGGCCGGAAGGCAGGCGCTAAGAAGTCAGTTGCTGGAAAGAAAGGCAAATGAAGGCAGAGGCGCTTCAGCAGGCAGAGGCGCTTTAGCTCCCTCCCCTGGAGGGGGAGGGTAGGGGAGGGGGAAGTCTAACCGGCCCCCTTGTGCAGTGACCAGTTTGAGGCAGAGCCGGAGCGGCCGACATAGCCGGTGGAAACTAGAAAAGGGAATACCCGACTGGGCATTCCCTTTTTACTTTTATCGAGCCGTTACCGGTTAGGCCAGGGTGTTGACCAGTTTGGTGAGGCGGGAGACGTTCCTGGAAGCGTTGGAGGAGTGGATGATCCCCTTGGTTGCAGCGCCGTCGATGACCGGGATAGCAGCAGCCAGAGCAGCCTTTGCCGCATCCTGATCCTTGGTAGCAACCGCTTCGCGGACGCGCTTTATGAAAGTACGGAGAGTAGAACGCTCGTGCTTGTTGCGCTCGGTCCTCTTAACCGTCTGCTTGATCCTCTTCATTGCCGATTTATGATTTGCCAAACTGCACCTCCGGTATTTTAAAAATGTAGCTTTTTGGTTTTTGGAAAGAGGAATTTTATAGCACCGGGGACGTCGTGTGTCAAGCACAAAACCGCCCGCTGTGGCAAAAAGATCCTCAGCGCGAACAGGGCACACTACCATTGTTTCAGCTGCAACGCCAGCAAAAAGAACCGGCCCCAACATTTTGTCGCCCCCTCATCCCTGCACCCCTCTTATTCCTCCACCCCTCTCACCCCTCCCATTCCTCCCATTCCTCCCATTCCTCCCATTCCTCCCATTCCTCCCATTCCTCCCATTCCTCCCATTCCTCCCATTCCTCCCATTCCCGCCGCCCGGGGACCCGCCATGTCCGCCGCGAGCACCACCTCTCCTTGACATTCATCTTCTTGAATACTATGCTGCATCAGCCAAAGAACCAACGACCCCGGAGGCAAAGCCATGCAAAACGACAACAAGCGGGATTTCGATGCCGTAGCTGAAAAATGGGACGAGGAACCCCGTCGTCTGAAGCTCGCCCAAGAGGTGGTGGCGGCCATGCGCCGGGAACTTCCCCTCGCTTCCTCCATGCAAGCCCTTGACTACGGTTGCGGCAGCGGGCTGGTCACGCTGGGGCTGCACCCCTCGGTAGGCCGGATCACCGGCGCCGACAGCTCCAAGGGGATGCTGGAGGTTCTGCAGCGGAAAATCAAAGAGCGGGGGCTCTCCAACGTTTCCACCATGCTGCTGGACCTGGAACACCAGAACCTTGAGCAAAGCTACGACCTGATTGTGAGCAGCATGACACTGCACCACGTGCAGGACGTGGCGAGCCTGATCAACTCTCTTGCCCAATCCTTAAACCCTGGCGGGTGGCTCGCCTTGGCCGATCTCGAGAGCGAGGACGGCACCTTTCACGACGACCCGAAGGGAGTGCTGCACCACGGTTTCTCCAGGGAGTTTCTCACCGATACGTTTTCTCGATGCGGTCTCACCGACGTCCGGGTGGTGACCGCCACCACGGTAGACAAAAAACGAGAGAACGGCACGGTAGTCACCTACCCGGTACTGCTCTGCCTGGGGCGCAGGTAGCCTGATTGCTACACTCTCAGGGCCTTCGTGCTCATAACCAGGAACAAAAAAAGGCCCCCCTTTTCAGGAGGGCCTTTTTCATTCGTTGTTGCCAAGAGAGTGCCTACCACTCTTCCTTCTGTTTTTTGGCCACCTTCTCCATGTAGAGCTCGGGGCTTGTCAGCTTCACGATCTCCTTATCGCTGTAGCCAAGATCCTTGAAGTTGAGCACGCCGTTGGGAGCGTGACAGTTCGCACAGTAAAGCGCCTTCGTCTTGGTGACCAGGTGATTGCTGCCGAAGTAGATCGTCTGCCAACCAGGCACCGCCTCCTTGGCTATCTTTTCCGGGTTCTTGAGGCCAAGGGTCTTCGCTGCCGAGAGAACTCCGGCGCGGGTATCGCCGTTGGACATCGGCTGCGCGAAGTCCATGGAAAGAAGCTGGCCTGTCTGCTTGTTGTAGTAGGCCCTTCCCTGGAAGATCTTGAACGGGGTGATCTTGCTCTTGCCGTCCTTCCTGCTCCCCTTGGGGCCGATGAAATGCGGCGTGTTCTTCACCGTGCCGTTGTACCAGGCGTAAACCGGCGTCGTCTCGTTCGCCTCCTTCTTCAGCGTGGTCGGCTCGTAGAACTTATCCGGGGTCTGTTCCCACACGGTGAAGTCCTTGGCGAAAGCTCCGCCGGTGCGCGGGATATGACAGGTCTGGCAGGCGATCTTCGCGCTGTGGCGGTTCAGGTCGGCATCCTTGTGCGGCTTCACACCGTGGCAGGAGGTGTCGGCGCAGGAGACGAACACGCCGTCGTTGGCCCAGTTGTTGGGATCGTGACCGGTAGGCATCTTATGGTTCTTCGCCTTGTGACAGTCAACGCAGACCATCCCTTTAGCGGCATGGGCATCGGTATCCTTGGTGAAGGTGAAGCCGCGCTTCACGATGACGCCGCCACCTGCCGCCTCATGACAGACCATGCAGTTCTTGACGGTAGGCTTGCCGATGGCCAGGGCCGCCTTGGTGCTGCGGTCCTGCCCCATGACCACTTCCCCTTTTTCGTTTTTAAACGCCTTTCTCTGCCGGAAGTCGTAGTCGGTGGAGTGGCAGACCAGGCAATCGACGGCGGCTGCTGCGGCGGGGCCGGTGCTGCCGACATCGGAGAGGTGGTTGCCCGGGTGGCAGGTGTTGCATCCGGAGAACTTGCTCTTGCCGGTGACCGGGCTCTTCGGGATCTCCTTCAGGTTGTTGACGATGTCGTTTCCGTTGCACATGACGTAAATGCGGTTTTTCATCCCGTATTCTAGCTTCGGGTTGATGTTGTCCACGTTGGTCACCTTGGATGCATGCTTCCAGTGCACCGTATCCAGAAAGGCCTTGGACGTGCCGGGGTGGCACTCCTCACAGGTCTCAGGCCCCTTGTAGCCGCTCTTCTCGATGGATTCTTTACCGGGATGTTCGCTCGCTGCCAGGGCAGCCGTCGCTGCCAAGGCAAGGCAAAGCACGACCGCCGTTACGCTTTTCTTACTCATAAAGGCCCTCCTCGTGTGTTTGATCGCAATCTATGATGTTATCGGCAAATGGCACTAATAGTTTAGTATTCTTCCGAGGTATGTCGAGTCTTTTGCTGGCACTATTTCCCGTCCGTATCGTGACAAAGGGGCATAGATCCTTGTTCTCAAAGTAAGTGCGGGAGGTGGCGCCGTAACAATACGCTGTCCCAACGGAAAAAGGGGCGGATTGCTCCGCCCCTTGTCACATCGTATCTGCTCTTTTTGACTACTTCTTGGCTACCTTCTTTGCTGCCTTGGCGAACCTGCCGCCGGTCTGCATCGGGTCGGCCTTGTACCCGAGCGCCTTCCAGTCGAGGCGGTTGCCGCCCATGTGGCACTCACCGCACTGCAGCGCCTCTTCCTTGGGAGCTACCTCGTGCTGTGCCGCGATGTAAGCCTCGGTGTTTACGAACTGGTATTTCCCGCTGTAGGGGAGGCCGGAACCTTCTGCGCCCAGACGGCACGCCTTATCCCAGTTGTAGTCGACCCACAGGGACTTGTACTGCTGGAAGATGATCAGGTTCTTGTACTTCGCGTCCATCGGCTGGTCGCCCTTGTAGAGCTTGTAGGGGTAGATCTTGGCCTTCTGGTCCTTGATGTCGCCAACCGGACGCATCATCATCACCGGCTTCTTGGGATCCTTGACCTTCTCGCCCACCATGTAGCGCTCGACCATGCCGTTGCTCCAGGCGTAGACAGGCTTCACGTTCATGCCCCAGATGAAGGTTCCCTTGTGCTTGGCGAAGGTTTCCTTGTCGAATTGTTCTTCGGCGGTGATGTTCTTGCCCACATCGGACCAGTGCCATGCCATCTTGGTTGCCTGGCCTTTAGCGAAGAACGGGATATGGCAGGTCTGGCAGGCGACGGTCGCGAGGTGCTTGTTGATGATCGCGCCGTTTTTGGCCTTCTTGTGCGGTGCCTTTGCGCCGGAGTGGCACTGATCACAGTTCACGCGGGTGTCGTAGTGCGCCATCATGCTCGAGGCGCCGCCGATCTTGTGCTGCTTGGTGACGTGGCATGCCTGGCAGGCCATGTCCTGGCCGCCGCTTTCCTTGGTGCCCATGTGGACGTCCTGGGACTTCTTCGGTTTCTCGAGGGTGGAGTCAAGACCCGCGTTTTTCACCGCGTCGCCGCCGCCGCCGTAGAAGTGGCAGGAGCCGCAGTTCTTACGGCCCGGCAGGCCTACGCTCTGTGCCGCGACGTTCAGGTCCATGCTCTTCTTGTCGATGCTCTTGCTGTCGATGTCGCACCCGACCGCGGCCCTGGTGTAGTTACCCTTCTGCGCGTGGCAGACGAGGCAGTCGACCTTGGTCTTGTCGGTGAAGTCGAAGTTGGTACGGGTCCAGCCGTAACCTGCGTGGCACTTGCCGCAGGACTCGTGCACCACCCCTTCCTTGCCACCCTGGATCGAGGTGCAGAAGGAGTTGATCATGTTGGACTTGCCGTACTTCTTGGTGCTCTTCTCCATCCCCTTGACCATGTTCGGGGTTCCGGCCCAGGTCCAGTGAGTAGTCTTCATGAAATCAGCTGCCTGCTGTTCGTGGCACTCAAGGCAGACCTTGGTTACCTCGGTGCCGCTTTTGAACGGCCCCTTAACGAACTCGGAATGGTCGACCGCCGCCATCCCTTGGGCGGCTGCCGCAAGCATCGCGATCCCCGCCAGAATTCCCAGAATACCTTTCATATAACCTCCCGTGATGAAGCGGCTAGGCGCCGCCTGAAACACTATTTAAGGCCTTATATATATTAGATTTTATATACATATGGCCAAAAAGAAGCGCTGCAATTCGAAAACTACAGCGCCGTCTACGAGGAACCCGGTCGGACTAACAGCCGGCTGTTTTCCTGAACAGTTTGGAGACGTTCTTGCCGTCGATAACCTCGTACTTGCAGCGGATCTCGTCCCCTTCGACGATCCTGTGGTCCTTGAACTTGTCCAGGGTGAGGTCGTCGTTCACGGTGATGACCACGGGCTGCTCGGTTTTGTTGTCCTTCAGGGTGGCGGTGGCGGTTTTTGCGTCGGCACCGGCGATCTCGATTTTGGTGATCACGCCCACCATCTTGATCTCCTCGCCTGCGCTTGCCATGCTGCCGAAGCAGAGGATGCTGAGCGCTGCAACTGCTACCAGGACCATTACCGAAACTGTTTTTTTCATCTTCGTTCTCCTTTTATGGGGGCGGCGACTCGGTCGCCGCCCCTGTGCATGGTGTTTCGTCTGGTGCTGCTTCGTCCTAGAATTTGACCTCGAAGGTAGCGTAGATGTCACGAGCGTATTTTACCGGGGTCAGCATCATCATCCTGTTGTTCACATCGGAAATCTTCACCGGAGCGCCTACCCAGTTGTTGCTCCCGGTGTAGTCGAAGTCGTACCACTGGAAGCCGACCCTGAAGAAGGCCTTGGAGAGGTAGGAGGAAACCGGCTTGGAGTTGATCTCCTGGATCAGGTAGCCTTCGTAGACGTTACCGCGGGTCCCGAGTTTGGTGGTCCACATGTCGTCAGCTGCAGGAGCGAAGGTGATCCAGTTCTTGGAGCCGTGGTTGTACTCGACGCCGACCTTGGTCTTGGTCGGGGTGTAGTCGTAGCGGGCGCCGGCATATGCGGCCCAACCGGTCTTGCTGGTCGGTTTTTCGGGGTCGAAGAAGCCGCCGGTCATGAGGCCCTGGAAGCCGGCCTGAGAGGAGACGTTGTCGTTCGGGTGGGTGACGCTGAGACCTGCGTCGGCGAAGAAGTTCAGGTTGCCCGGGCCGATGTTCTTGAGGGTGCTCATCGCGCCCGCACCGTACCAGTCGATAGCGCCGAGGTCGGTGGACGGGTAGGTGTTGCCGAACGCGGTGTCTTTCATCGCCGGGAAGTCGAAGATGTTGAAGCCGCGGTTGTACTGCAGCCAGACGCGCAGCGGGTCGGTGTCGACCGGGATGATGGCCAGGCCGAGCATGTCGGTGTCCCTGAGGTTGTTGTTATTGTTTTCGAAGCCACCTTCGAAGCCGCGGCCGTAGCAGATCTTAGCGTAAGCGCCGGGGAGACCTTCGATGTCCGGTGCCCAGCCGATGGTCATGCCGTCAAAGGCGTAGTCGACGAGAAGGGCAGGGGTACCGCCGTTGCCCGGGCGCTCGTTGTTCAGGCGCAGGTTGCTCGGAGCCCCCTCGGTGGAGGGACGACGACCTACGGAGAACCAGATCGGCTGGTCGGCGATGTTGCTCCAGGTGGCGTAGGCGCGGTCGACGTTCAGGAAGCTCGAGGAGGGGACGTGACCCATGGTGCCGTCGAAGGTCCCGACGCGATCGGCGAAGAACGGGGTGCCGCCGTAGTTGGTTACTGCGTTGTCGTCCTGGGCGCCGAACACCTTGTACGCGAGCAGGCGGACGTTCACGGTCACGTCCTTGGTCGCCTTGGCGTGCAGGTTCAGGCCCAAGCGGTTGGTGTAGATGGTGTCGTTGTTCGGCTTATAGGCCGGAACCTGTTTGGCGTAAGCTGCCAGCATCCCCGGAGTGGTCGGGGTGCCTACGAGGGCCGAGTTATCCTGGAGGAACTGGCCCGCCTGGGAAAATGTCCTGACGCCGGACATTGCGTTGGAGAAGCCCATGAGACCGCTCAGCATGCCGGCGTTCATCGGGTTGGTCGGATCAGCGAAAAAAGCAGCCTGAATCTGGTTGGCTGCGTTGGTGAAGGTACCGTTTGCGTCGGTGTAACCGACGGTACGGCCGTTCAGGTTGTCGAGCCTGAAGCGGTAGTCACCACCGATGGTGAGCCACTTGCCGAGGGATTTTTCCTCGATCCTGTCAACCTTCTTGGTGAGGTCGGCGATCTTCTTAGAGTCGGAGCCTTTCTGCTGCTCTTCGAGCTTCTGCACCTTCTTGGTGAGGTCGTCGATCTTCTTCTGCATTTCCTGGTCGTCCGCCTGCGCGGCCGCCGGAACCGCCAGTGCGCAAAGGGCTGCGCCTACCAACAGCTTTTCCAGTTTTTTCATGTACTTCTCCTTTTCCTGTTCGCTGGTGTTGAACCAACTTTCTTCAGAGAATATTGCAGATGCACGTTGCCGTGCCGAGGTAACTCATTAAACGCTGGACGCTACTGCCCTAATCGGCGCATTGACCGGTAGATTTAGGGGAAATGTGTAATTTTGGAGATTTATAATGGTTCCAGAGTCATCCAGTCATTAACAGAATCTGGATTGGAAGGGTCGTGCGTAAGTGGGATTTTGGAGCGGGGCGCATGCCGGGACTCCTAATGAGTCTTATAAATCCAGCTCGCGTGATATGTCAATATATTTTTTCTCGAATATATCGCTAGGTCCATGATTTATATGCACTAATATTGTATTCGGCGACGGAGTGCGGACGTGGTGGGAACTGCTTAATAGGGGTTGACGTGGAGCCGCGAATTCTCGTACTATTCTCCAATTTAACCGACAGGATGTGGGCGTGATTAAGGCAAAAAAGCTTTACCTGGAAACGTTCGGTTGCCAGATGAACGTGAGCGATTCCGAAAAGATCGTGACCCTGATGAAGGGGATCGGCTACGGACAGACGCAGGAACCCGGGGAGGCCGACCTGGTTCTTCTCAACACCTGCAGCATCCGCGCTACCGCCGAGCAGCGCATGTACGGACATCTCGGCAAGTTCAAGTCGATGAAGAAGAAGCGGCCTGAGCTCATCATCGGCGTCGGTGGATGCGTCGCCCAGCAGGAAGGGGAGGAACTCCTGAAGAAAGCCCCCTTCGTCGACCTGGTCTTCGGCACGCACAACCTGCACCTGCTGCAGAAGATGGTCGCCGGGGCCGAGGCGGGGAAAAAAAGCGTCGCCACCGACTTTCTCGACGACGAAAAGCGCTTCGACCTCTTTCCCCACGCCGAGAACGAGGGGGGCGTCACCCGTTTCGTCACCGTCATGCAAGGGTGCGACAACTTCTGCGCCTACTGCATCGTGCCGCATGTGCGCGGGCGCGAAATCAGCCGAAGCGCCGACAAGGTGGTCGAGGAGGTGGCGGCACTCGCCGTGGCAGGCGTCACCGAGGTGACGCTCTTGGGGCAGAACGTAAACTCCTACGGTTTCAAGGAGGATGCGGCGCCCGACTTCGCCGAGCTCCTCTTCCGGGTGGCCGAGGTGGACGGCATCGAAAGGCTTCGCTTCACCACCTCGCATCCCAAAGACATCTCGGCAAGGCTCATCGACTGCTTCGCGCAGATTCCGAAACTCGCCCCGCACATACACCTCCCGGCCCAGTCCGGTAGTGATGAGGTGCTAAAGAGGATGAACCGCGGCTACACCCGTGCCGACTACCTTGCCAAAGTGCGTGCGCTCGAGCAGGCCTGCCCCGGGATACAAATCACCGGCGACATGATCGTAGGCTTTCCCGGCGAGGACGAAGCGGCTTTCCGGGAGACCATGGAACTCATCGAGGAGGTGCGCTACGCAGACCTCTTCTCCTTTATCTATTCCCCCCGTCCTGGCACGAAGGCCGCCGGTTTTCCCGACGAGGTGACCAGGAAGGAGAAGCAGGGACGCTTGGAGCTCCTGCAGGCAGCGCAAAAGCGGATCACCCTGGCGAGGAACCAAAGCCTGGTGGGGAGTGTGCAGCGGGTGCTGGTGGAGGGGGCTAGCAGCAGCGGCGACTCCCTCTTCGGCAGAACCGGCGGCAACAGGGGGACGGTCCTTCATGGAGACCTGGCCCTGGCCGGGCATATCGTCGAGGTGCGCATCACCGAAGGGCTGCAGACCCTGCTCAAAGGGGAGATCCTGCATGCCTGAGAAGGGGGAGAAGGAACCGATGTACGTCGAGATGAAGGTATTCGGCTTCGCCATGGACGCCATCGCACAGATGCCGGTGATCATCCTGAAGGATCCCGAGGAAAAACTGGCCGTGCCGGTCTGGATCAACGCCTCTGAGTCCGTTTCCTTCGCCGCGCAATTCGTGGGGCGGGAGATGAGCGCCCGCACCGCCCGACGGGACGTCTTCACTGCACTGATCGAGCATCTCGGCATGACGGTAGTCGGCATCTACGTCGAGAGCCTGCGCGACGGCATCTTCACCGCCTCGGTGCGGGTCGTCGACGGTGCGGCCGAAGAGATCCGACTCGAGGTGCACGTGGCCGAGGCTATGCTCTTTTCACTGAAATACCGCCTCCCTGTGTGGGTGAGCGATGAGGTGCTGGGCCAGGCGTCGAAGCTCGACATGAACGAAGAGGGATTTGTCCGCGAAAACAACGCCCGCCGCTTCGTCGACTTCCTGGACCACATGGACCCCGCCGCCATGGGCAAATACCCCATGTAGCGCCCTGCCAGAGAGGGGTGAGGGCGCCGCATAGCGAAGAGGAACATGCCGCGGCCGGTGGCGTCCCGCACCGTATTGAAAAACGAAGTCATAAAGGGTAGGGTGAGAGTGGGCTCTGCCCTTTCTTAATTAACTACAGCGTCAATCCGGAGGAAAGACCATGCGCGACGCATCATTTGAGTTTCTGCAGCAGCTTCTGGCAGCCCCCAGCCCCTCGGGGTACGAGCAGCCTGCCCAGCGCGTTTTCCGCTCCTACATAGAACCTTTCTGCCAGGTCGCCACCGACGTAATGGGCAACGTGTTCGGCATGATCCAGGGAGAGGGGAAGGACCGTCCGCGCGTCATGGTGGTGGGGCACTCCGACGAGATCGGCCTGCAGGTGCGCTACCTGGACGACAACGGCTTCATCTACTTCTCGCCGATCGGCGGCGTCGATCCGCACATCACCCCGGGTATGCGCGTGCACGTGCACACCTCCCGCGGTGCGATAAACGGCGTCGTCGGGAAGCGCCCCATCCACCTGATCGAGCCCAAGGAGCGCGACCAGGTGATCAAGCTGGACGCCCAGTACATCGATATAGGCGCCGCCAACAAGCAGGAGGCCCTCGAGTGGGTCCGTGTCGGCGACCCGATCACCTTTGCGAGCAATCTCGAGCGTCTCTTCGGGGACCGCGTGAGCTCGCGCGGTCTCGACGACAAGGCGGGCAGCTTCGTGGTCGCCGAGGTGTTGCGCCGCGTCTCCGAACTGCCGAACCGGCTCCCGGTCGATCTCTACGGCGTCTCCTCGGTACAGGAGGAGGTCGGTCTCAGAGGCGGCACCACGAGTTCCTACTCGGTGAACCCGGACGTAGGCATCTGCGTCGAGGTGGACTTCGCCACCGATCAGCCCGACGTGGACAAAAAGCACAACGGCGAAGTGGGACTCGGCAAAGGGCCGATCCTGCCGCGCGGCGCGAACATAAACCCGGTGCTCTTCGATCTCCTCTCCGGCACCGCACGGGATAACGGCATCGCCGTGCAGTACACCGGCATCGCCCGGGCCACCGGCACCGACGCGAACCCGATGCAGATCTCGCGCGGCGGCGTCGCGACCGCCCTCGTCAAGCTTCCGCTGCGTTACATGCACACCCCGGTCGAGACCATGTCCCTCTCCGACCTGGACCATGCGGTCGAACTGATCGTCGCCTCCCTCTCGAAGATGGGGAGAAGGGACGCCTTCATCCCGATGTGAAAAAAAACCCCCTCCCGAAAAAACGCGAGGGGGTTTTTCGTAGCGCGGCGAGGCGGCGGCGCGCCGGCTGTGAAGCCACGGCGCCGTGAGGAACGCATGCGCCGCACCGGGATTTTCCCGTACCCATTAGCCGCGGTAGTGTAGACGCTAAGGTTGGGAAATCCTATGCTTTTCTCTTTGTCATTAGCCTAATTTTAGTTGACTTGCCTTCCCCCTTGTAATAGGTTTTCCGGTTAAAACCTGCGCCCAAACAACAAAAGGAGCCCCCTAATGTTAGAAAGCAGCCTTCCCGAAGGTCTCACGTTTGACGACGTCCTGCTTCTCCCAGCCCACTCGCTTATCCTCCCCCGCGATACCGACCTTTCCACCCGTCTGACCAACAACATCCAGCTGAACATCCCGCTGGTGAGCGCCGCCATGGACACCGTCACGGAGGCGAGGGCAGCGATCTGCATGGCCCGGGAAGGGGGCATCGGTTTCATCCACAAGAACCTCACCGTCGCCGAGCAGGCGATGGAGGTGGACAAGGTGAAAAAGAGTGAGTCCGGGATGATCGTCGACCCGATCACCATGCGCCCGAACCAGCGCATCCGGGAAGCGCTCGAGATGATGGCCAAGTACCGCATCTCCGGGGTGCCGATAACGAAGGCCAACGGGAAGCTGGTCGGCATTCTGACCAACAGGGACCTCCGTTTCGAGACCGACCTCGATCTCCCCATCTCCGACAGGATGACCAAGCGAAACCTGGTCACCGTGCCGGTCGGGACCACCCTGGAACAGGCGAAAGAGCACCTGAAGCACACCAGGGTCGAGAAGCTTCTCGTCGTCGACGAGGAGAAGAACCTGAAGGGGCTCATCACCATCAAGGACATCGAGAAGATCAAGAAGTACCCGAACGCCTGCAAGGACTCCCTCGGCCGTCTGAGGGTCGGCGCCGCCGTAGGCCCCACCCCGGACGTGGACCAACGCATCGAGGCGCTCATGAAGGCCGGTGTCGACGTCGTCGTCATCGACACCGCCCACGGCCACTCCCAGGGGGTCATCGACGCCATCGCGCGCATCAAGAAGACCTACCCCGGCCTTGAGCTCATCGCCGGCAACATCGCCACCGCGGCCGCCGCCGAGGCGCTCATCAAGGTCGGCGTCGACGCCATCAAGGTCGGCATCGGGCCGGGCTCCATCTGCACCACCCGCGTGGTAGCCGGCATCGGCGTGCCGCAGATCACCGCAATCGCCGAGTGCTCCCGCGTCGCGAAGAAGTACAACATCCCGCTCATCGCCGACGGCGGCATCAAGTACTCGGGCGATCTCACCAAGGCCATCGCCGCCGGCGCCGACGTCGTCATGATCGGCTCCCTCTTCGCCGGTACCGAGGAGTCCCCGGGCGACACCATCCTGTACCAGGGGCGCGCCTACAAGAGCTACCGCGGCATGGGCTCCATCGGCGCCATGAAAGAGGGGAGCAAGGACCGCTACTTCCAGAGCGACGTCGACTCCGACGTGAAGCTCGTCCCGGAGGGGATCGAGGGTATGGTGCCGCTCAGGGGACCGCTCTCCGCCAACGTGCACCAGCTGATGGGCGGCCTGAGGGCCGGCATGGGCTACACCGGCAGCCGCAGCATCGTCGATCTGCAGAAAAACGGCCGCTTCGTCAGGATCACCGGCGCAGGTCTCAAGGAATCCCACGTCCACGACGTCATGATCACCAAAGAGGCCCCGAACTACCGCGTAGAGAAGTAATAAACATAAGGAACCTCAAAATGACCGTAGATATCCATTCAGAGAAGGTGCTGATCCTCGACTTCGGCTCCCAGGTGACCCAGCTCATCGCACGCCGCGTGAGGGAGCAGAGCGTCTACTGCGAGATCCACCCCTACAACATGGCGCTCGAGAAGATAAAGGCGTTCGCACCGAAGGGGATCATCCTCTCCGGCGGCCCTTCCAGCGTCTACGACAAGGATGCCCCGCACTCCGACCTCGGCATCTATGACTTAGGCATTCCGATCCTCGGGATTTGCTACGGCATGCAGCTCATGACCCAGCAGTTGGGCGGGCGCGTCGAGCGTTGCGACAAGCGCGAGTTCGGCCGTGCCACCCTGACTCTCGACGGCACGAGCGAAGTCTTCGCCGGCTTCGACGGCGGCGCCGAGGTCTGGATGTCCCACGGCGACCGCATCGAAGAGATGCCCGCCGGCTTCGTCAAGATGGCCCACACCCAGACCTGCCCGGTCGCCGCGATGAAGGACGACAAGCGCCGCTTCTACGGCGTGCAGTTCCACCCCGAGGTGGTGCACACCCCGCGCGGCGACGAGATGATCGGCAACTTCCTGTTCAACGTCTGCGGTTCGCAGCCGACCTGGACCATGGCGAACTTCATCGAGACCGAGATCGAGGATATCCGCAAGAAGGTCGGCACCGGCAAGGTGCTCTGCGCCCTCTCCGGCGGGGTCGACTCCTCCGTCGTCGCGGTCCTCATCCACAAGGCGATCGGCGACCAGCTCCAGTGCGTCTTCGTGAACAACGGGCTCTTGAGGAAAGGGGAGGCCGAGAAGGTGGTTAACCTCTTCACCAAGCACTTCAAGATCAACCTCGACTACGTCGACGCCACCGACCGCTTCCTCGGCGTACTCTCCGGCGTCTCCGACCCGGAGAAGAAAAGGAAGATCATCGGCAACGAGTTCATCTACCTTTTCGAGGAGGAGGCCAAGAAGCTCGGGCAGGTGGACTACCTGGCCCAGGGAACCCTCTACCCCGACGTCATCGAATCCGTCTCCACCAAAGGGCCTTCCGCCGTCATCAAGAGCCACCACAACGTGGGTGGGCTCCCCGAGAAGATGAACCTGAAGCTCCTCGAGCCGGTGCGCGAGCTATTCAAGGACGAGGTGAGGCTCCTCGGCAAGGAACTCGGCATGCCCGACGAGGTGGTGTACCGTCAGCCCTTCCCGGGACCGGGCCTCGCCATCCGCTGCATCGGCGAGCTCTCCGGCGAAAAACTCGACATCCTGCGCGAAGCCGACGCCATCGTCATCGAAGAAATCCGCAAAGCTGGGTTATATCGCGACATCTGGCAGTCATTTGCCGTGCTGCTGCCGGTGAAAACCGTCGGCGTAATGGGTGACGCCCGCACCTACGAGTACACCGTAGCCCTGCGCGCGGTGAACTCCCTGGACGGCATGACCGCCGACTGGGTCAAGCTCCCGTACGAGCTTCTGGGGAGCATATCCTCCCGTATCATCAACGAAGTGAAGGGTGTCAACCGCGTGGTTTACGACATCAGCCAGAAGCCCCCCGCAACCATCGAGTGGGAATAAACCGGGCCGGCCTCATCCCCTGAGGTCCGCTTTTTGCACAAATACACCGCGGTGACCGCCGGTAAGGCCGGTCGCCGCGGTTCTTTCGTATCTGGAGACTGAAAAATGGGTCCAATCCGGCTGCTCATCTTCGACCTGGACGGCACGCTCATCGACTCGCTGCCCGACCTGACCGACGCCACCAATCTGATCCGCGAGCGATACGGGCTGCCCCGGGTCGGCATCAGCGACGTGCGCAAACTCGTCGGGCGCGGGGTGCGCAACCTCGTGGAGCGGGCCCTGCCCGGGGTCGGCGTGGAGGAACTGGACCGCGCCACCGAAGTCTTCCTCGAGTTCAACCTGGCGCACATAGCCGACAAGACCCGGCCGTACCCCGGTGTGCCCGAGACGCTCTCCGATCTCTCCGGGCTCGGCATCCCGATGGTGGTCCTCTCCAACAAGAACGTGGCCCTTTGCCGCGAGGTGCTCGGGAAACTGGGCCTTGAGCGGCATTTCACCGACATCTTCGGCGCCGACTCCTTTCCGTGCCGCAAACCCTCTCCCGAGCCCGTCCTGGCCGTCCTGAAGGGGTTCGGGGTTCCCGCCGCCGAGTGCGTCATGGTGGGGGACAGCATCAACGACATAGCCGCAGGAGGCGGAGCCGGTGTATGGACCGTCGGGTGCAGCTACGGCTACGGCGAGATGAGCGAACTGGAAGGAGCGAGCTACCGGGTGGGGGACTTCCCCTCGCTGTTGCAGCTCCCCTTCATCGAGAAGAAAAAATGATGTCTGTTGAAAATTAGCTAAAGTTATTCGTCCGGGTGTCGAAACGAAAGTAGATCTACAACCAACCTACTGGGGGCGTAATCAGATGAAACTTGAAGAGCTCAATACCAACCCGGCCGCAACCCATCTTGCCGTCGTGCGCAACGAGAAGCCCGAGACGGGCGACGCACACGCCGAGACCGCGGCCAGGCAGCAGGCGGCGACCGACAAGGTCGAGCTGTCGAGCTACATGCCCGTGGTTCCCACCTCGAAGCAGAGGAGGGACGACATCCGGGTGGAAAAGGTAGAAGAGTTGCGTTCACAGATCAAGAGCGGCACCTACGAGGTATCCAGCCAGGATCTCGCCCAGAAGATGCTTTCCAAGCTCGTCATGAAGTAAAGTCCATTCCCGGCGTTTTCCGCTACCGGTGTCCATGCACTCTCTCCCTCCGGGAGACGGCAGGGTCAGGGCTTTGGCCCCCAAACGTACCCGTCCCTCGGGCACCTGGAAGAATAGCCGGCCTGTCGGAAGGGCATGGTCGCTTCGGGAAAATCGTTGACAACGAGTTTCGGATAAGGTAAAAGGTTCTTCTCACTTAGGCGGGAATAACTCAGTGGTAGAGTGTCAGCTTCCCAAGCTGAAGGTCGCGGGTTCGAATCCCGTTTCCCGCTCCAAGAAATTCAAGGACTTAGCTGATGCTAGCTAGGTCCTTTTTTGTTGCTTGCAACCGTTTGCATCCGTTTTTGCATCCGTTTTGCAACCGTTTTGCAACCGTTTAGAGTTCGCTCTAGAACGGCAACCCAGTTTCCGCTCTTGCCAGCGTGACCATGCAGATGGAGACCATGCGAAGATTGGGAGGGGATGACGACCGCGTAAATAAGCCTTAAAGCTAGACCTACCGAACTCCCATCTCTAGGTGTTCTTATAGAACCGAGAGTCATCGGATTGGTGAGAGTGTGGTCAAGCCAGTGCTCGAATTCCTCCCGATGCCTGACCAAGCAGCGGCGATACTCCGACCGAGTTTAATGGGCCAAGGTTCCCCGAAGGTGAAACCTTCAGGCTGCTTTCCCGGCCTCAGCCCGTTTCCGTGCTCCCGCCTCCGCTCCAGCTCCAGCTCCGCTGCCCCCCCCGAACGCCGGCTTCCCTCGCAACACCTCTCCCGGGCTAAATATACTCCTTCGGAGGTTGTCGTGTAGGTCGATGGCTGAACGCCTTAAGCCGGAGGATGGCGCGCAGAAATAGCTGCCAGAGCCCCAAATTTGCCCTGCAGCCGGAGATCGTTACGGCATGGCTATAGAGACACGCGATGAGAGGGTGTTAAGGCGGATAGTGGTGGCGTTTCTTTTGCTTGCTGCCCTGCAACTCCTCGGCATTCGCTATCGAGGGATTTTCCGGCTCAACCTGACCGACGGCGAACCGATCGGCCTGTAGTCGCCTCCATCCGTTGCACGGGGGAGGCCGACGCGGGGAGATGGTCATCATAGACGTCCCGGAAGAGTTCCGGCAGTACGTCTATGGCCGGGGCTGGCTCCCCAAGAGTTGGCCGCTCCCGAAGCACATAAAAGCTGTCGCTGGAGAGTGCTACCGCGTTGGAAACGGACGCTTCATCGTGAAATTGCAAATTCATCGGTCCGGTCTACCGTTCCGACCAGGTGGCCGCTACCTAGGGTGGCAGGGTGCCGCGATGTCCCGGCTGGACATTTCCTCCCGTTCGCCACCCACATCTCCAGTTCCTTCGACGGCCGCTACACGGCTGCCCAGGGGGGGCATGATCAAAGGGACCGTGCGGGAGTATGCGGCCACCTCGCCGCTTTTCTTCACAACCTAACCGGCGCCATGACGGCACGAGACCTTTAGTCATCCAAGCCTCTCCGGCGGCGGCATGATGGCGAGGATAAGCGCGAAGATACTGCGCCACCGAGGGCTACTGCCTCAAAGGGGAGAGTCCAGCCTGTAGCTCGGGAAAGCCACGAAGGATCTAAGCTCGTCGGTAGGGTGGAAGAGTTCGCCTGTAGATCCGTGAGCTGTGGGGCAGTGTTCCCGAAAAATAACGGCCCCCGCCCTGAAGATCAGAGGAAAAATAGAGGCGGCCAAAATCCGGCGCCGGCTGCGTCTACCGCACCGCGTCAAAAACGCGCGCGAGTGCTGAGGGATGCTTCACCTTCCTCACCCACAGGGAAGAGAGGTGACTTTCGATCGGGCCAAAGTCATGAAAGCAGCGGTGCACATCTCATCCGAAGACCACACAAAGTGGAGTAAGATGGTTTGCCTCAAGGACCGGCGCCCCCAAGGTGATGCTGGAGCTGAATTGAAACGCTAGAGCCTCCGCATCTGGAACGAGTCATATAATCGAAAACGGGGACGACAGGTCAAGTCAAAGACCCATCCGTTATCCTTATACACCTGACGCAGCCCTCTCCGGCAGCATCAGGTGTAACTCCTTGATAAAGGTCAAAAAAACCGCCCCCAGAAACGTCGGTAGGGGCGTCTAAGTGCCTGATTTTAATCTCGGACCGGGCGGTCCAGCGAATAAGAGGTATTGGAGATGGCGAAAATGAAGCTAAACCAGAGATTGGAGCTCGAGATTTTCGAGCGCCTGATGCAGCTTCAGGCCTCTCAGAAAATCTCCATGGACGATCTCATTGCCAACTCCTTGGACGCTCTGGAACGGGAAATAAAGATGGGAGCTAGTCCCTTTGGCTTCGGACGTTTCTCTCGGCAGAGGGTAGGACGCTTAAGGGGGAAGATTACTCCTCGCTGCGACCGCGGGGCGTTCTTTGCTACCCCCTCTGCCGGGGACTTTCCCCGCAACGCCCCCGGTTGAAAAAGGCGGAGCGTTTGGACCAAAGCCGCCGGCACTCGCGTACCGGCCGCTTTACCGGTCACGGCCCGTTGGCAGACTGCCGGTTGCACCGGCTGCCTGTCAACCGGCCTAAAACTTTGCAACGCGCACCAGGCCCAAGCCGGTGGCAAAGGCGCTGACCATGTGCAGTGGGCCGGGCGCATCCTCGCCGGTGATGCGCCGGCCCGTCTTGCCGTCGATGGCGCAGCTTCGTCCTTTTTACTTGTTTACCCAAGGCATGGAAAGGTCGAGGTCAGAGACCAGCTTTCCACCGCCGAAGCTCATGTTCTCCAAGGGAATGGCATAGATCACCAGGGAGACATCGTCCTGGCTGACGCCAACCTTTTCCACTGCGTATCGGGTGACCAACTCCGCGAGCTTGCGTTTCTGCTCCACCGTCCTGCTCGTGCCGGACGTCACCGTTACGAGCATGCGCTTGTCGGATCTCTTCATGTCGGGAAAAGTCGGATGGATGAAGAATTCATCGTCCTTGTGCTCACTGATGATGATGAAACGGTCATCCATAGGCGTATCCATGGCTTCATGAAGAGCGAGATTTAAGGCATCTGCCAGAGCCCGCTTCTCTTCGCTAGAGAACTTTTGAGCCGGGATATGGGCGTGAAATATTGGCATGAGTGTTTCCTCCGTTGTGTTGTTCAGGTTACATGATGCGATGACGCTGGCTGTGGTCCTGGCTTAGTTAAAGAAGTCCTGACCGAGGGTTCCTTCGAGTCGCTCCTTGAGGCCGGACGAGAATTCACGAACGACGGGAAACGGGCTTTGGAAGAGCTTGATGTTGTTGATGAGGCCAGACTCATTCCGAGTGATTATGGTGGCGCCGGCGACCGGCTTGCCACCGTGGATACCCTCCCACTCAAGGTACGTCTTTGCACCGTCAATCGTCTCCGCAGTGAACACGAATTGTTCGTACATCTTGCTCGTCGCGGCAAAGAACGCCCCGATGAGTGTCGGGCCGACAACGGCTTTGCTGAGGGCTGAGGTCTGAAGGGTGGCGTCAGGAGTGAACGACTTCGCGAAGTCGCTCGTTCCTTTCTTCATGACGATTTGCATCCATGCCGTTCCCGGCCGGTTGGTGACGCCCGCAACCTCCTTGTGCTGCATCGGCGCTGCAGCTTGGGCTGGTGCTACAGCAACGAAGGCGCTGGCGCATGCTAACGATACCGCGAACACGGTACGCGAAATGATGGTGGAGAATTTCATGGTGTTTCTCCCTCTAGAGCACTTGCAAAGTGCAAGTGGTTGAATAGTGCTTGTTCAGAGAATGGGGCTCGGATCGGAGCCACATGACCCCACGTCTGTGAAACGAACGAGACATCCGTTTCAAGTCAATTTCGCTGCCCCGTTTCGAGGACAGGGCAGCTTCGTCGAGTTTGCTGTTTTCCCTGCTTAGCTAAAGAAGTCCTGACCGAGAGTCCCTTCGAGTCGCTCCTTGAGGCCGGACGAGAATTCCCGAACGACGGGAAGCGGGCTTTGGAAGAGCTTGATGTTGTTGATGAGGCCAGACTCATTCCGAGTGATTATGGTGGCGCCGGCGACCGGCTTGCCACCGTGGATACCCTCCCACTCAAGGTACGTTTTTGCACCGTCAACCGTCTCCGCAGTGAACACGAATTGTTCATACATCTTGCTCGTCGCGGCAAAGAACGCCCCGATGAGTGTCGGGCCGACCACGGCCTTGCTGAGGGCTGAGGTCTGAAGGGTGGCGCCAGGAGTGAACGACTTTGCGAAGTCGCTCGTTCCTTTCTTCATGACGATTTGCATCCATGCCGTTCCCGGCGGGTTGGTGTCAGTGGTCATTACAACCTCCTATCGAGTGTCTGCGTCTTCGCAGAGTGTGCGCGCGTGCTATTTTTCAAGGTGCCCGATGAGAAACTCTCCGGCTCTCTGCAGCGCGTCGTGGGCCTGAGGCAAAGAGCCTGTCTGAATGTGCCAGACGTGCAGCATCTCAGGCCAGACCTCAAGGTGCGACTCGCCGCCGGCCGCGCGCACCTTCCGGTCAATTTCAAGCGCGTCGTCGAGAAGTACTTCGTCGCTTCCGACATGGATGAGCAGTGGAGGAAAACCGTGCATGTCGGCGAACAGGGGCGAGATGCGGGGATCCTTCAAGTCGTGGTTGCCAGCGTAAGCCTCGACCATCTCCCGCATCGCGCTCGCGTTGACCATTGGGTCGCGGTCGGCCAACTGCGTTAACGAGGGGAGCGTCAGCGTCAAGTCTGCCCATGGGCTGATTAGTATTCCTGCTCGCGCGTCCTTGTGGCCCTTCGAGGATGCGTAGGCGAGAACGTTGAGAACCATGCCTCCGCCACTGGAGTCTCCTGTCACGGCGAACGGCTTGCCAAGCGCACGCACTGCTTCGTAGGCGCGGACGGACTCATCGTAGGACGCCGGAAATGGGTGCTCGGGTGCCCTGGAGTGGTCCAGGACGATGACCTGGGACTTTGCCGCTCGAGACAGCTCTCCGAGCATGCCCAGATGCGAGGCAGGAGAGCCAGCCACCCAGCCACCACCGTGGAGATGGTAGATGACTCGGTCTTTGGACGCGCCGGGAGCCGTAATCGCCACCGCGGCTACGCCACCGAGCTCGGTCGGCTCGACGGTTAGGTCAGCCGCCGGCGGGTTTGCTTGTGAAATTGCCTCCATGCCGACGCGGAGCGTCTCGATGGTGCGTACGGGATGCGCAAAGTCGAAGGCGAACATCGCATCGCGGAGCTTATGAATGGAAGTTGAATCGTAGGTCATGGCTCACCTCACCTCAGGTCGACGAAGGTCGCCGGTACCCAGTCGTAGCCAACGCCGGTGTCGGCCTTGCGAATACGGCCCAGGCCAGGGAACGGCATGTGGGCGGCGGCAATCATAGTCTTGTCCGCAGCGAGTTTCACCAAAAGGGCTTCACGTGTTTTGACAGCCGATTCGCTGTCCGAGTCGAAGACGATGCTGACTTCCGGGTGTGGCATCTGGACTGCCCCAACATGAGCTACGTCGCCCCAGACCAGCAGCGACTGACCCTTAGAGGAAATCATGTAGCCAGTGTGACCGGGCGTGTGGCCGGGAATGGCATACGGTGCGATGCCGGGGACGATTTCGTCCATGCCTTCGAACGGCTTCCATTGGCCCGCGGCCAGGTAAGGCGCGGCGCCATCTTGTGCGATTTTGAAGAAGATTTTTGCATCTTCCGGGGCCTGGGCCATGATTTCCTTTGACAGCCAGAAGTCGGCGTCGGCCTTCTTCATCATCACGGTCGCATTCGGAAAGACGCGTTTGCCGTTTTCGTAGATTCCGCCAGCATGGTCACCGTGAAGATGGGTCAGCAGCACTAGATCAATCTGCTCCGGCTTGTAGCCCGAGGCTTTCAAGTTCTGTACGAGCTTACCCAGCGTGGGAGGGCCCCAGTGACCGCCTGCACCAGTATCGATGAGAACGAGCTTGGAGCCGGTATTGACGAGGAAGCCTTGGACGGTGGCCGAGACATGATCGTCTTGGAACGAGCGCGCCAGAAGGGACTGGATGAGCGCTGGATCGCCATGCAGGAGATTGGAGTTAATGCTGCCGCCGCCGTCATAGAGCGCGGTGACTTCATAGTCACCAATCATCGTGCGATAGAAGCCCGGAACCTGCTTGTGCTGCATCGGCGCTGCAGCTTGGGCCGGTGCTACAGCAACGAAGGTGCTCGCACATGCTAACGATAGCGCGAGCACGGCACGCGCAATGATGGTGGAGAACTTCATAGTGTTTCCTGACCATACTCTCATTTCCTGAAATGCTTTCATTCGTCTTCCTCCATTTTTTGTGAACTAATGATGTTTAGCGGAACGCCTTTCCGAAATTGCCGCCGTAACCCGTGATGAAAGCCACAGGCACGTTCAATTTGGTCCTCACTTTAATCTTTGTTAAAAACGCATCTCTTTTTCCCAACAACAAAGCACTTGTTGCAACTTGTACATCTTGCTTTTTCCTGACCGTTTTTTAGTCGGGTAATCAAATCGGGTTCGCGTATAAGTGGTCTGCTTATAGAGATCATGTCAACGCCAGCCTCCAACACTGCCTCCATATCCGCAAAATTTCGTATACCGCCAACTACTACTACAGGGATGTCTGTATTCCCTTTGATATTCATTGCGCTCTCAACAAAATAATTGTGATCCGAGTATTTCATATGTATGAAATTGGACCCGCTAAATTCAACAGCTTCGACACCCAATCTCTTAAACTCAGGCATCATTTTCTTCAAGTCACTCGTATATTGTTCATTTTCTTTAGCGGCATTTGAATTCACCTTGACGAAAACCGGATAATCAGACCCACACTTGTTTTTGATCCCTTGGATTATCTCTTTGACAATTAAAAATCTGCCTTCATGGGTTTCACCATATTTATCGGTTCTCTTGTTGAATGATGGTGTTAAAAACTCACATAGAAGGTAGTCGTGGGCACAATGAATTTCAACACCATCCATCCCTGATGATTTTGCACGATAAGCAGCATCTATGAAATCCTCAATCACGGACTCAATTTCATTCACACTTATCTCTCGGGCGGGCTTATCTTTCTCAAGTTCAATAACCGATGGCCCAACTTTATTATCCTCGGGATAGGCTTTGGCGCCTGCATGATTGAGTTGTGCAATCACTTTGGTGCCGTATGGTCGAACTCTTGCAATGATTTTACTTGCTCGTTCGATTTGATAATCTTCGGCAAGTTCATTGGAGCCGGGTCTTACAATCCCTTTTTTGGATACAAAAAATTGTCCCGCGATGATTAGTCCGATGTCATTGCTCGCCAGTTCTTCAAACATATCCAGTTCTTCATCGCTAATCGTACCATCGAGGTTCCCTAAATGGCTGTGTGTCGCTGATCTCACGATTCTGTTTTTAACCGTTAGATTTTTAAATTTCATCTCCTCAAATGCTTTCATTCCCTCAAATGCTTTCATTTTTCTTCCTCTATTTTTATGAATTATCGATAAGTTTGGCTTACTTGTTTTGCTCAAGGCATAGATAGCGTTTCTTTAGTATCTTGTTGCCTGGCCAGCAAAGCTCTTGACTGCTTTGTGAGAAGTTCAACGAGATCCGCCATTGAGACTTTCAATGAGATCAGCCATTGAGGCGCTCTGTTGACAGAGAGCGTTCTTTACAAATGCATCAAGGTCAGCAGCTTGCTTTTCGTCGGGGACCTCGTGGGTCCCGCTAATAAACTCGATGTTCGGAAATTCGGATTGCAAAATGCTCCGGTACTTGTTTTTGAACGGGCAATTGTGCTCAAGGCAGTAGGCAAAGTGAATAGCCTCTACACCGCTCACCGCAAGTGTTCTGACCCGTTTCAGGATTTTCTCCGGCGCCCTTAGGGTAGGACAGCCCGAACAGCTGATGATTCCCGCTACCTGGGCTCCCCCACGCTCTGCATAGCGAGAAAATTTCCCCTTGCTTGCATAGCTGTCCTCAAGGCAGCCTACAGAGCTGCAGGCCAGGTCATTCGTCATGTTGGCGCAGGTGATGATTCCGATTCTTACCATCTTGGTTTCTCCTTTTGGTTACCGTGCTGTGGGCTGTTTGCATTTGGCGGTCGACACCCCGCCAATGCCCGTTTCTTGAAAAAGTTCCATCTTTCCCTCGCCACGTTGTTCACGTGTTGACATCGTCTCACCTCATGTTGTCAACATGCATTTAGACCGGTCTACTTGATAGTGGGCGTAAAAATAAGGGGGCTGCGATGTTCCTCTAAAAGGTAGTCGCAACTTCCCCTCTACGCCAGAAACACGTTGAAATAGAGATGGATAAAGTTCTTCAGTGGCTCGACGGACTTCTTCACTTTTGCCCGCAGCAGAGCGCCTTCGAAGGAAGCGACCATACTCTCTGCGAGAATGGAGGGTTCGACCTCGATGTGGACAGCCCCTGTCTCACGGGCTTCCTTGAGCATCTCCGCGACTGAGTCGATCCACCTCTGCAGGGCATCCTCCAGACGGTGCCTGAACGGCTCACACTGATCGGACATCTCGAGTCCAAGATTGGCGAGCAGGCACCCCTTGGAGCAGTTATTTTCTTCAAACCTGGCGATGAGCAGTTCGAAGGTTCTCCTTATCCGCTCAAGGGGCGGCAACGAGAGGTCTTCACTAATCGGTTTGAGCAGCGCAGTCATTTCCGAAAGGAATAGGTCAATGACGGCGAGGCCGAATTCCTCTTTGCTGGAGAAGAAGTTGTAGAATGATCCCTTCGGCACGTTGGCCTGCTTCAGGATGGTCTCTATCCCGGTACCGTTGAATCCTCTGGAAAAGATGATTTCGAGTCCGGTCTGAACGAGGTCGTCTTTGTTGTGTGTGCGCTTCATGGAACCAACCTTAGACCGATCGGTCTAAACTGTCAAGGTTTTTTATGGCACCAAGTGGCGACTGGAAACCAAACATGGTTCCTTCAGCTTTCCATATGAGTTGTGCTGCAGAATTCCATATGACTTTATGCTGGGAATGTTTTATATATAAAGCATTTCGACGTTGCATTGCAGATATGTATTTTATATAATACTGAACATGTTATTCGAACTTGGCGAAGAAATCCGCAAGGTCCGCAAACTCCGGAAGGTCACGCAAGAGCAGATCGCGCATGACCTCGGCATGAGCCGCGCCACCATCAGTCAGTTGGAGGCCGGAACCGTGCAGGAGATCGGGATTCGGAAGGTGATGAGGGTACTCGACTACCTGGGGCTCGAACTGCGGGTGCGCAAGGCCGGTGCTCCCCCCACCCTTGACGAGTTGAGAGAGGATCTATGAACGGCGCACTGCAGGTCTGGTCGGGAAATGTCAGCGCCGGTCTTCTGGCAAGGACCGGGGCGAGTGTAGCAGGGGCGGCGCACACCTTTGCCTACCATACCACTGAACTCACGGATGAGGCGCAGGTCTCCCTCACCATGCCCATCAGGCTGGAGAGCTGGAATAGTCAGGATCTGCACCCGATCTTCCAGATGAACCTGCCGGAAGGGGCGCTTTTGGACGCGATCAAGAGGACCGTCGCCAAGATCACCGAGGCGGACTCTCTCTCCATCTTGAGGATCACCGGCGGCAATCAGGTGGGACGGAACCGCTTCTCCCTGCCGGGTGACCGCTTCCCTGGGATACAGGAAACCTCGGAGTCCTTGGAAGAGCTCCTGACCTATCCCGACACTGTTGAATTGTTTCACGATCTGCTGAACCGGTATTCCCTGCGCTCCGGTGTCTCCGGCGTCCAGCCGAAGGTTCTTTTACTGGCGGAGGAACGGGGCACGGCCACTGTCGGACAGTACATTGTCAAATCATGGGGAAGCGAGTACCCCCAACTGGCGGCCAACGAGTTTTTCTGCATGACGGCCGCCAAGCGGGCCGGCTTGCCGGTCCCGGAGTTTCATTTGGCCGAGAACGGCGGCCTCTTCATCATGAAGCGGTTCGACGTCGACGATGCGGGCAACCCTCTTGGGTTCGAGGACATGTGTGTCCTTCAGGCTCTTGGCACCGACCGCAAGTACCAGAGCACCTACGAGCGAATCGCCCGGAGCATCAGTGACTTCATATCGCCGGAATGGAAGCAGAGCGCGCGCGAACAGTTCTTCGCCACCTTGGCGCTCTCGATCATGGTCCGTAACGGCGATGCCCACCTCAAGAACTTTGGCGTTCTCTACGACGCGCCCGGTGCTCCGGTGCGCTTCGCTCCCACCTACGACATCGTGACAACCACGGCCTACCTTCCCAAAGATGTCCCCGCGCTGGCGCTAGCCGGAACCAAGAAGTGGTGGCCGAAGAAGATGCTCCAAAAATTCGCGCTGAGTCACCTGGGGATCGCGCCGGGTAAGGTGAACGAGATCATGGAACAGGTGGCGGATTCGGTCCTCGAAACTCGTGCAGACGTGAACTCGTACATGCATGACCACCCGCAATTCGCAGAGGTGGGAAGCCGAATGCTCGCAGAGTGGGAAGCGGCGATAGACTCCCTGATGACGTGAGTAGCAACAGCTCTGTAGGGGCAAGCCATCCTTATTCTGTTGATATAAGTAATATATACTTTGCTTATTTGCCCCAATTAAGCTCAAAAGCTGGAATAAGGGGCTTGGTCGCATCATAATCAAGAGCCAGAGTCCGGCTAAGCCAGAGGTCTGCCATCCGCTTCAGGTTCCCCCTTTAGTATCTCAATCAGTAGCTGCTCCCACTTAGTCAGGGCCACTTCCTTCTCCTTGTCGTACCGGTACTTGTTGTAGATCCCGACGATTCCCGACTTCTTGTGGTTCACCACCTCCTCGGCGACCTCCTCGATGAAACCTTAACGAGAACCCCTCACTACAACTACAATGATGCAGATCTGATGGGGGATCTGATCTCCTTCAGGAATGAGAGCGTGCAGGCCAAGATGCCGGAAAGGGTTAGTTGTATGAATCCTGTCGTCAGCACTGAGATTATGACCATGGAGGCCCTTGTCGACCGCACAATGCTTCGCCAGCAGAATGCGACATCACAGAAAAACCGCTTTGCCCTTCCTCTGGATACTTCTAAGAACATCGAAGTGCTCTGGATTACCTGCGAAAAAGGCCACGTGGGTCCGGACGACCCACATGGCCCTGAGGGATATAACTGGATAGCGAAACTGTCAAAAAACAGGATTGCCATGCGGTGGTACGACAATACCGTTTTGCTGCTCGATCGTAAAAACAGGAGCGCCGTTCCGTGACGACCTTTGCTTACCACTCACGTGGCCCCGTCTTAACCGTTAGGTGGGTTCGTCGCAAGCGTGGCCAGACTTGATGTTTACAGCTTGCCACCGCCCCCAGGTTTCTGCTAAAACATCCACCCCTGCGTCCGCTGATGGCGGCGCGCACATCCACATTTCTCAGGGCGGGTTCCTTTGAACCCGCCCTGGTTTTTTCGGGAGTCTGCATGAAGGCAGTTTTCGGTCTGGATTTCGGGACCACCAATTCCGCGCTTTCCGTTTACCGGGACGGCAAGGTCGAAGTAGTCGACATCGACGAGTCAAGCAGCAACCGCTCCCTCATGCGCTCGGTCCTCTACTTCAACGAGGACGACGAGATCTTCACCGGCCAGGAGGCCATCGGACAGTACGTCAACGACGGAGCGGCGGGGCGCTTCATGCAGTCCATAAAGACCTTCCTCCCCAACAGGAGCTTCGAGGGGACCGAGGTGTTCGGCAAGAAGTACGGCATCGACGACCTGGTCGCCATCATCCTGAGGAGGATCAAGGCGAAGGGGGAAGCGTACGTAGGCCATCCGGTGGACAGCGTCGTTCTTGGGCGCCCCGTCGTTTTCTCCGAGGATGCCGAAAAGGATGCCCTGGCACAGCTCAGGCTTGAGAAGGCGGCGCGCAAAGCCGGGTTCAGCCATATCCATTTCCAGTTCGAGCCGGTCGCCGCCGCCCTCTCGTTCGAAGAGACGCTCTCCGCAGGGACCGAAAAGCTGGTCTTCATCGGTGACTTCGGCGGCGGGACCTCCGACTTCACCGTCATCAAGGTGAAAGGAGGAGCCTTCGACCGCACCGACCGGCGCTCCGACGTTCTCTCCATCGGAGGGGTCTATACGGCGGGCGACAAATTCGACTCCCAGATCATGTGGGAAAAGATCGCCAAGTATTTCGGTCGCGGGGTCAGATACAAGGGGATGGGGAAGGACGAGCTTTTCGATATCCCGCACAGCATCATCTACACGCTGTGCCAGTGGCACAGGATTCCGCTCCTGAGGGGGAGAAAGACCAGGGAGCAGATCCGGCTCATCAAAAACGCCGCTACGGACCGACAGGCCCTCGAGAACCTCGAGCACCTCATCAGTGACAACTATGGTTTTTTCCTGTTCCAGTGCATCGAGAAGGCGAAATGCGAGCTGTCGCAACAAGAGTTCGCGCAGGTCAGCTTCAAGGAGCGCGGCCTGACCATCGAAGAGGGGATAACCAGGGAAGAGTTCGAAGCGATCAACCGGGAGAACCTAAGCCGGATCTCCGGCACCATCGACGAAGTTGTCAGCAGGTCGGGAGTCCGAAACGATCAAATCGACACCGTGTTCCTCACCGGGGGAACCTCGCGGATACCTGTGATCCGGCGTCTCTTCGAAGATCGTTTCGGCAGCGACAAGCTCGAGAACCGCAACGCCTTCACCAGCGTCGTTCACGGCCTGGGTGCGAGCGTCCCGCTCTTTAGCGACGGCCGTTAGTATGGCTACAACGCGGCCCGGGCAGTAGTTTTGCCGTGACGCGCCCTTGGTGGAGCGGAGAGTCCACAGTTTGAAAAAAAAGAAGCCGGGCAGAGATGCTGCCCGGCTTCTTGCGTTCTGTAGGGGCGGCTATGTGGTTCTGGCCGAGCAGGGGGGGGCTGCGGGCGGCTGGACGGTGCAGCGCAGACCGTGGCCGCTATTGACATCCTGAAGGATCAAATTATTCTACTCTGGTTTGCCTCTACGCCACCCATCTCGTACTTACTTCCTGCAAGCAATTCGAACCATCAAGCACCAGGAAAGCTTGCGCATTCCGCGCGGGTACAACAATGTTCAGAGGGGGTCTTATGACGGTAACTATTGAAGACACTGGGCGTTATGTAAGTGGTTATAAGTTTCAGGAGCTGGGGGCTTGTCGCGTTGGCAGTAGCGTCAAATTCCGCGCTTGGCTCCCATTTGCCAACGACGTAAAGCTTGTCCTGTTCAACGAAAACGGGCAGGAAACGTTACACCAGATGACCAGGGAAGGGGCCAGCGACTATTTTTCAACTCTTGTGTCCGATGCAGCCGAGGGCCAGCAGTACCTCTACCGGATCGATGGCAGAGACAAAAGCGACCCTCGGGCTAAGCAGATGGTACACTCCGCGGGAAACTCGATCCTCCGCCTGCGTGATTACCCATGGAAGGTGAACGATTTCCAGATGGCCCCTTGGAGTGAGCTGGTGATCTATCAGATGCACTGCGGGAGCTTCCCGGACAAGACTGTGCAGGACGAAAGACTCATAGAGGACGTCATCGACGAGCTGTTCTACTTGCAGAAGCTGGGCGTCAACGCCATCGAGTTACTACCCACCTCCGAGTTTCCGCGCGACCGATCCTTTGGATACGACACTGCGGCTCTCTATGCCGTCGAGTCCAAGTATGGCGGCCCGATTGCCCTCAAACAACTGGTCGATGCCGCTCATGCACGTGGCATCGCCGTCATTCTCGACGTCGTCTATAACCACATAAGTCCCGACTATAATGATCCAGAAACAGGCAACATGTCGATATGGCGCATGACGCCCGGGTGGGATCCGCGCCTGCCCGATGGCTCTGCCGGTGGTGGCGTCTATTTCTACAACGACTGGCGGTGGCCCGCAGGCTTTGGTCACCGCCCGGACTACGGCAGGCAGGAAGTGCGCGACTTCCTAAGGGACAACGCCATGATGTGGTTGCTGGAGTTCCGTGTTGACGGCCTTCGTTTCGACTCGGTAGCCAACATCCGCAACGTCTATGGCAACGATCCCCAACTGAAAGCCGCCTACGATATCGATAGGGGATGGTGGCTTCTTCAGGAGATCAACTACTGCGTGAGCTGTGAATACGAAAGAAGGAACCTGATCACCATTGCCGAGGACCTGAAGGATAACGAGTGGGTCACGAAGGATACGAATGCCGGTGGCGCAGGGTTCGGTTCGCAGTGGAATGACACCTACATGTACACGGTCCGTGACGCTCTGACGGCAACAGAGGACCGTTTCCGCAACATGGACCGCTTGCGCGACGTTCTCTACCAGAGATACAACACCGATGCCTTTGAACGCATCGTCACCAATGAAAGCCACGACGCCGCATCCATTCTCCATAAGGATGAGGGGAAAAAGCGGCTGACGGAAGCGATCGACCCGGGGCATGTGGATGACAGCTGGTATGTCAGGAAGAGAACCGGTTTGGGGGCCGCCATGGTGCTCACCTCACCGGGGATACCGATGGTCCTGCAAGGGCAGGAACTGCTGGAATGGAGGTGGATGGGGGACAGGCGGAACGACGAGTGCGGCGTAGACTGGAACCGCTTCTGCAATGTGAACGAGGACTGTCGGACCTGCATGAACAAACATGGCGAGTGCCGCACTGCGACCGGAGCGCCGTGTGACAAGACCATCGACTGCAGCGAATGTCCGGAGCTGCCGGAGCGCTGTGAGCCGGAAGGGCCGTTCAAGGGGATCTTCATGCAGTATCGGGATCTGATCCATCTGCGCCGGAACTGGTTCAACAACACGCGAGGGTTGCGTGGGCAGCACATCAATGTCTTCCACGTCAACAACGCCGACAAGCTTATTGCGTATCACCGGTGGGAGCACGGCGGGGCCGGCGACGACGTTGTAGTAGTGCTGAATTTCGCGGACCGCTCTTATGACAACTACACGATCGGGCTTCCGAGGGGCGGGCAGTGGCAGGTTCGTTTTAACAGCGACTCCGGCCTCTATGGGCCGATGTTCGGAAACTTTTTCAGCTACGGCACCGAAGCCACGCCAGCCGAGATGGACGGCCTCCACTTCAAGGCGGACATCGGTATAGGCCGCTACTCGGCGATCATCCTCTCACAGTAAAATACCGACGTTTGAACAAGAAGCCCCACTATCCGGGGCTTCTTCTCTTCAGGAAAAACCGGGCAGAGGTGCTGCCCGGTTTTTTTCGTTATTTCAGGACCCTTTCCGCCTCGATCTGCTTGAATATGTCGTGCAGACATTCGGAGTAGATCTCCTCGCGCTTCCCTTCCAGGGGGTAGAAGGGGTAGGCGAAGATAAGGGCCGCTTGAACCCAGTTGCTCAGTGTTGCCTTGCGCTGGTAGGAAGCGGCCTGGGCTCCCCCTTTTTTTATGACATTTGCCGTCATGGTGTAGTCCCACGAGTAAGGCATCGGGATAAGGGTAAGGGAGAGAAGCGAGACCGTTCCGCTCAAGAAATCCTTCTTGAAGGAGGATTCTTCCAATAAGGAGACCTCCACGGTGTAGTCGTGGGTCGCCTTTTGGTCTTCCAGCTCCTTGCGCCGCTTCGGGTTGTTCACATCGTTTGGAGATTCGAGGTAGGTGGTGTACTGCGAGACGTTGCCCAGTTCCTGGAGACTATCCCTGAACAAGTTGTCGAAGTCCTTCACGTTGTGAACCTGAAGCTTTGGGACCGTGTCCATGCCATGCTGCTGTTGCAGGTTTTTGAACTGGAAGAGCACGCTGACCTTGTCAGCCGTTGTGTTCCTTGTGACCGGGCTGGTGAACTTGCCCTGCACCTCGCTTCTCGAAGCTACACATCCCGTAAGAACCATAGCCGAGGTGATGACTAACAGAACGCGCTTTAAGAAGTCCTTCTGACAGTAGTGCCACATCTCGTGCCTCCTCTCAAACTGGTTGTTGATTCAATCGGCAGCACTTTGATTATATCCAAGGTTTAAGTTTTTTCTTTTATGACAGGGGAATATCAGGATGGGCAAGCCTAATAATACCTCCTGGTACAGATGGTCGTTACTTGACTGCGTATGATCGGTCCATGACATGAAGCGCAGGGAAATAATCTGCATAACCCGAGACGGGCGCAACAAGCACCCTCGGGTTGTCCGCGTAAAAACCAGGAAAACGTCGGACATCCAATAATCCTTTTCTTGCACGACGATATAGGATATATAGCGACATATAGTGATATATAACGAGCCTGATGTTTGCCGCGTACCTCGGAACAAGCGTAAATGAGCGATCGAACCAGAAATGCCGGAACGCAGGAAACGGCGTCCTCCCCGTTGCTTGTGAAGCTGATACGCGACCTCAACGTCGCGCGGCGCAACATGAGGACTTACCCGCAGGGACATCAGGTGATTGATGTTTCTCTCGCCACCGCTTTGAAGAGCTACGCCTCCCTTCTGGGCGAGCTGGACGAGGTGGTCCTGCTGGTGGCAGGTTCGACCCTCATGCTCGGGGATCAGCCTGTCGACAGGTCCAACCCGGTCATGAGGGATTTCGCGCGTGTGCTTCACGAACGGGAAATCGGGGCGCTGGTTTTCCATCGGGGGCTCACCAGGGAGGAGCTCCGGCGTTTCATCATCATCCTTGGCAGCACGCGCGAGAAGATCTATCGCGCCGGAGGGATCCGGGCCGTTTGGGAAAAGTCGGGCATCACCTCTTTCGGCATCAGGGAGATCCGTTATGACCTCCTGAGCGTTACCGAAGAGCCGCTTTTAAAGTCAGGGGAGGCGGGGAGCGCCGGGGACCTGTGGGAGCGCTTCGCCCTTGCCCTCAAGAACGGGATGGCGGGCGGCGGGGCGCTCGCCGAGGGGGCGCTCGACCCGGAGCTCGTTGCCGAGGCACTCAACCTGTCCGGGCAGGACGGTCTCCTTACGCCGGGGGGATTTGCTCCCCTGCTGCTGGATGCGTTGGTCCAGGGAGAAACGGCGTCCCCACAGGCCAGGGAGCTTACCAACCAGAGATTTGCCGGTTTCGTCAGTAAGCTGAACCCTGCCATGCGTCAGCAGTTTCTTGGCGCCGCCTGGGCGTCCAAGGCGATCGCCGCACCCGATCTGGCGTCGATTGTCAGCCAGGTGCCGGCCCAGGTGGTGATGGAGACGCTGGAGGAAATAGGTCCGAACCAGGAGGGCATTCCCCAGGTTGTTCTGCAACTGCTGCGTCAGTTCAGCGGTGCGCTCTCTTCCGACGAGCTGCAAGCGGAGGGGGCGGACCTGCAGACCAGGGTAAGGACCATCCTCAGGGAACACGCGAGCGAAGAGTTCATCCCGAAGAGTTACCAGCAGAAACTGCACAGGATGATGGAGCCTGATCAGGTCCCCCTCCTGGGAAGTGAAGGAGTGCAGGACCTGCTGGAAACAATCGACCAGTCCTCCATAGAGAAGAAGACCGGCGACATGCTGCTCCTGTTCCTGAAATCCGTCGAGGGGGAGGTGGAGGAGCTTACCGGGTACGAACGGAGCCTCTACGACATCGGGATCTACTTCCTGCGAACCGGCGCTTACACGGAGTTCCTGAATATACTGCGCGAGGTGAACGGTGGAGGAGTGCCCCTTCCGGTCAAAGAGCAGGTCCTGGAGCTTTTCGCCTGCGAGGAGTTCATCAACGAGGTGCTGGACGGTCTGCAAACCTGGGGCAAGCCGAGATTCAACGAGATTGCCGAAGTGATCCTGACGGTCGGCGCTCCTTTCACCGACGGGCTGCTGGACCGGCTGGCCGAAAGCGAAAGCATGTCGCTGCGGCGCTTCATAATGGATCGGTTGGCAGAGATCGGTACCCCGGCCGCCCCGGCCATCATCAAGCGGCTCTCCGACCGCCGCTGGTATTTTCTGCGCAACCTGATCCAGCTGATCCGGCGTCTGGAGCTGTACGAGACCGTGGATAAGCTGCGCATGCTCGCCCATCACAGTGATCGCAGGGTCTCGAGCGAGGCCTTTAGGGCGCTGCTTGAGTTCGGGGAGGCGGGGGCCGAGGAGGCGCTGGTGCGGGATCTGGAGAGCCCTGACCGGCAGACCCGGCTTGCTGCTCTCGAGGTCGCGGGGATGGCGAGATCCCCCAGGGGCCTCGGAGCGCTGCACGCCATGCTGGCCACATCCGGCTTCTCCAAAAATGAGCTGCAGGTGAAAGGGCTGGCCGTGCAGGCCCTTGGGGAGATCGGGGATCCGGCCTCGCTCCCCGTGCTTGAAAAACTGCTCTACTGCGTGAGCCTTCTGCACCTGACCGGGCTCACCAGGCTGAAGCTTGACACGGTCTCGACGCTCTGGCGCTACCCTAGCGAAGCCTCCCTTCCGCTTCTGCGGAAAGTCGCCTCAAAAAGGGGGGCGGTGGGGCGGCAGGCGGCGCTATTGTTGCGCGGCAGGCAGGAAGACGCATCATGAACAGGGCAGAACATACAACCCGCATCATCAGGCTCCTTCAGTCGGCAAGCGCCAATGCAGCGCTTTACGAAAGCGGACATCTCCAGGTCCTCCGGCTGGGAAACCAGCTGTTCGAGGAACTGGGCGCTCTGCTCGATGCTTGCGGCGAACTCTCCCTGATCGTGGTGGGAGACGAGCTTATCGTTGATGGCAGGCCGCAGGAGTACAGCCTGTTCCTGAACCGTTTCATCGCCCTACTCAACGGGCGGGGGATCGAGCATTTAAAGTTACTGCGGGGGATCACGCGTCAGGAGGTGGAAAACCTCATCGGCCTGCTGAGCGCCGCCGGGCAGACCGGGGAGTTAGCCTCGACTGACCATCTTCGCTTTGGCTGGGTGAAGCTTCCTTCGGAGGCACCTCCGTCCGGAAGCGGGGACGAAGAGCGGTGTGCCGCGGAAGTGCTCAAGGATCTGGGCCGGAAGGAGATGGAGCGGTTCTCCGAAATCTATCAGGCGGTGCAGCGCCGCCAGAAACTGAAGGTTGGCGGCATTGCGGAGATCGTCACCGGGTTCGTCGAGCTGTTCCGCCGGGAAGGGATGCCCTTTCTCGTCTTGGCGGCACTGAGGGAGAGCGACGAGTACACGTTCACCCATTGCGCCAACGTCTGTATCATGAACCTCGCGCAGGCGATGGCGCTCGGCATCGAGGGGCAGCAACTGAAGGACATCGGGGTGGCTGCCATGCTGCACGATATCGGCAAGCTCTTTGTCCCCGAGGAGATCATCAACAAGAAGGGTAAGCTCACCGACGAGGAGTTTGAAATAATCAAGCAGCACCCGGTCCGTGGGGCGCGCTACCTGATGGATACCCCCGGGGTGCCACGTCTGGCTGCGATTGCCGCCTATGAGCACCATGCGAAGTTCAACCTGAGCGGCTACCCGAAACTCCCACCATCCTGGCGGCTCAACCTCAGCAGCCACTTGACCATGATATCCGATTTTTTTGATGCGACCCGGACCCGGAGGTCCTACCATGAACCGCTCGCCCTTGACCACATAATGAGCATGATGCTTGACATGTCGGGGAGCGCATTGCATCCGGGCCTTACGCGCAACTTCTTCCGGATACTTTCCGACATGAAGGCCCCCTGACGTCTGAAACCGTTCGCCGCCTCACCGTGCGGTCTGTCCCCTCCCTGTCGCAACGCCCCCTTTGTGTTTAAAGGAAAAGCCGGACAGCTTGCTGTCCGGCTTTTCTTCGTCCATTACTTTTTGACCAGAGCAGGATCGATGAGACAAGTTCCCTTCACCCGGTATTTCACGTAGCCGAAGACAAACGCAAAGAACTCATGTTCCAGCACCCCGTCCACAAGTCCGACACACCCCGGCACGGTTTGGATGGCATTATCCAAAGCCTCTTTGGCATTCGGGATGCCCAGCGGGAAGATTACTATCGCTTTGGTGTCGTCGCCTTCTACTCTCTTGTCATCGCGCACGAATGTCGCGGCGTTAGACAAGTTCATATTCTTGGAAGAGATCACTGTGAAGTCGGTGATTCTCTGTACACAACCTGTCAAAGACAGTAGCAAAGCTACAGATGCGGTTACTTTTGTGAACTTTTTCATTCATCCTCCTGGTTGATAGAATGCACTAATGGCATGGCTATCATGCAGGTGTCGAACTGTCAATGTTTATCTCTGGCTTATTGAAAGGGTGGCCCTACTTGATCATTGAACCGTTTTTGCTGTTACGAATAGACAAGAATGGTAGCTAGATCTTTTTACCAAGTTCCGCTGCTTTTGCCGCAGTTTTTTCTCCTTTTGTTTTTGCCAGAGCAATAAATTGAAGGATTAATTGCCGATGTGCTTGAAGAGCAGGCAGTGAAAAATCATTTAGCACTACGATAGTGTTGTAAACTCCATTCTGGTTATCACTATTCTTTGTAGCAAATTGGATCAGCGGCGGAATGGCAGCCGGATCATTCCTCCACCCTTCAACCAAGTCACTGGCTGAATTTATACGAGTATGAGCATCGTCCGAAAAAAGGTTCCGAATCAGAAGGTTAATACGCTGGTCCAGTGACGCCTGCGCCGCTATTTGAACTGCTTTGTTTTCGTCTGATTCAGCAACTGTTCGCACCAAGACTGGCCCTTGGTCTGGAAGAGCGATCAAAACCGCCTGGACCGCCAGCTTACGCTCGGCTGGGTTTGGGCTGGTCAGGGATTTCATCATCGTATTGATCAGGTTGGCCTGAGCAATCTTTGTGTTGGCGTCTGCGATAGCGCTGGTCCGCTCCGCCCGTTTCTCCTCGCTGTTGATTTCTGCCTGCTTCAATCCCTGCGCGACGAAGTGGCCAGCAAGAGCAATAGCGGCAGGGACAAGAATGGTGGCCATTGCAGTAATGCGGTCCCAATTGTCCTTCTGTGATGTTCCTGGCATTGGAGACTCCGTTTTGTCACTGAAATTTGTCTTTGAGCTTGTCTACGGCTTTCTTCTTGTTTAGTAGATAGTTTCCAAGATCATTCTTCAAGTTTCGCGGCTATGCCAGCCCGAACGGGGGTCAGGACCACGTAGCGAGACAGTTCCAGTAGGTGTGTTGATGAGGTGGTAGTGGTTACTCATCAGGCAGTAGGCATGGCAAAGCCAGTTGTATCTGAGTAGGACCGATTGAAAGGTGCCGAGAAAGGTTCACGATCGCTATCGTCGATAAATATATCGTCACGTGCGTTGCCGCGTGAGGTGACGTGATAAATCGCGAACGGGAACTCGATGCGAAGAGGACGTGCCATAGTGTCGGAATGGTAGCAGTAAAAGCTTACATTTCAAGACCTGGCAGCGAGACCTGGCAGCGAGGGCGTTGACCTGTGACGCTACAATTTTCAGCGAGTAAGAACTGCTCCACAGCTATATCGCTTGACATATTACGCAGGGCGAAATATTATGCGACGCTAAGATGGGGGCTTATAGCCGAAAGAGGGATAATGTCAGTTAGGAAGAGCCTTGGCGGAGTTGGGATATGTATAAGGAAAAGGATAAGGAACCCACAGCTATGACCCCTGGAGAAATACTCCTTACCCAGTTCATGGAACCCAATAATATTAGTCAAAATAAATTGTCTAGAGAAATTGATGTTCCAGTTGGTCGTGTAAATCAGATAATTAAAGGGAAAAGGGCCATAACTGCTGACACTGCTTTGCGACTTGCAAAGTTTTTTGGAAATGCTGCTGAATATTGGATGAACTTGCAAAGCAGCTATGACCTGAGCAGGGCAAGAAATGATATGTGGCCGAAAATTGAGCCAAGAATTCACACTCTGACTGCTCTGCAATCATGACAATTTCGAGTATTGATCTATGCCTTTAACTTTCCTTGATCTATTTGCTGGTGGTGGCGGTCTCTCAGAGGGCTTTATCCGAGCTGGGTTTAGCCCAGTGGCACACGTTGAAGCAGATAAGGCTGCTTGTTTTACATTAAAGACGCGAACAGCATATCATTGGCTAACCCAACAAGGCCGTCATGACCGTTACATTGACTATCTCCAGGGAAATATATCCAGGTCGGACCTTTATGACTCGGTTCCGCCTTCTGAAATTGCTTCTGTTATCAATGCTGAAATAGGCCAAGAGAGCTTGTCCACAATTTTCGATACTGTCGACGAATTGTTAAATGGTAGAGAGCTTGACTTGATTATTGGTGGGCCACCATGCCAGGCATATTCGCTTGTTGGAAGATCTCGTGACAAGAATAAGATGCGTGGTGATAAAAGGAACTACCTATATACTTTTTATGCTGAATTTCTTAGAAGATATAGGCCAAGGTACTTTGTCTTTGAGAATGTAGCAGGGTTATTGTCGGCAAAAGCACCCGATGGTGACTTGTATTTTGATAAAATGCGATTTTTGTTCAAAGAAGTTGGGTATGAGACAGAGCATAATATTCTGTCTGCGAGCAACTATGGCGTTCTCCAAAATAGATCAAGGATTATATTGGTTGGAAAACGTGGTATGACAACCGGCTTTTACCCTAATCCAGAAACATGGATGCCAATAAACGTGGTTGTAAATGAAGTATTTAAAGATCTACCACCTCTTTGTGCAGGGCAAGGATCGGTACGACCTTGCGAAGTAAAGCCTTATCAAGGGACATATTTGTATAAAGCAGCAATTAAAAATGACCTGTTTCCAGTAACTTTTCATTCTGCTAGGACTCAGAATGATCGAGATCTAGAAATATATAAGATAGCTATAACTAAATGGAATAAAAGTCATGAGCGACTTGATTATAATGATCTGCCAGAACATCTAAAGACTCACGAAAATCGAACTTCTTTCTTAGATAGGTTTAAAGTAATTGCTGGAGATATGCCATTTTCACATACAATCGTTGCTCATATATCACAAGATGGCCATTTCTCCATCCACCCCGACATAGAGCAGTGTCGATCGTTGACTCCCAGAGAAGCAGCAAGACTCCAAACATTCCCGGATGACTATTTCTTTGAAAGTACGACTGATATTCCAGGTAGATCACCGGCCTTCAGGCAGATTGGGAACGCGGTACCAGTCCTACTTGCCCAAAAAATTGCACAAAAACTTCTGGAGGTTTGGTGATGAGTGCAACTGAAAAGCATAGAATCAGGCCCGCTGGTCGTCATCTGCTTACCATAGGCGAAGATCTTATTCAGGACCATTACGCTGCAGTCATAGAACTGGTAAAAAACGCATACGACGCAGATGCAAGGTCTGTTACGGTTTCAATTGGGCTTTCTGAAGACGAGGAAAGCGTAATTATAACTGTTTCGGATGACGGACACGGAATGTCAAAAAAGGTCGTAATTGATCAA
Source organism: Geomonas ferrireducens (assembly GCF_004917065.1). Taxonomy (NCBI): domain Bacteria; kingdom Pseudomonadati; phylum Thermodesulfobacteriota; class Desulfuromonadia; order Geobacterales; family Geobacteraceae; genus Geomonas; species Geomonas ferrireducens. The sequence goes on along the minus strand of NZ_SSYA01000001.1, from coordinate 224,531 downwards.
TGGCTCGTTCCGTCGACGAAAGGTAAGGTTGAAAGTAGGGTCAGTCCTGGTGGTAGAGTCATGCAGGGCCGAAAGGGGATAGGGCGTTACGCTGCGTCAATTCTCGGCTCTGATTTGCGTTTAGAGACTATCTCTGCTGGTGGTGAGAGGACAGAGGTCTATCTTGAGTGGGCTCGATTTGAGACAGCGGAATATCTCTCAGATGTTGAAATTGACGTGTTAGCCTCACACACGAATGACAGCTGTGGCACAAAGTTGACGATAACTGGTAAAGGTAAGTATCGTGCTGCATGGTCTTCCAATGAAATTAAAACTTTGGAATTTGAACTCCAAAAACTGATTTCACCAGTTGAAAAGATACAAGCTGCAAAGGCTGGCAATACAGCCTTCTCTATCATAATCATAGTAGACGGGTTTTTCTTTGAATCGAACAAAATATATAAGAAAGAAATTCAACCTATTCCTTTATTTGAGCTTTATGACTACCGGGTATCAGGCTCAATAGAAAAAAACGGAACAGGTTTACTCGTTTTTAAAAATCAAAAAGCTAAGAATACAGTTGATGAGACAATACCAGTAAAACTTAAATATGAAACTGGCTGTGGTAAGTTGTCATTTGATATACGGGTTTATGATCGAGAAAGTGACGCCATTGACCAGCTGATCAGGAGAGGGCTAGTTAATGATGCTGGCAACTATGTTGGGAAGAATGAAGCCAAAAATCTTCTAAATAAAAACAACGGTATTGGGGTATATAGGAATGGTTTCCGAATTAGGCCATTAGGAGATCCAGATTTTGATTGGCTTAAGCTGAATGAACAACGTGTTCAAATGCCATCAATAAGGATAGGCAGTAACCAGGTTATCGGTTATGTCGAAATTGAGTCTGAAGAGTTGTCCCATCTTGAGGAGAAAAGTGCTAGGGATGGCTTGAAGGAAAACAGTGCTTTTAGAAATCTCAAAGATATCACAATTGCTGTTATACGTAACCTTGAAGAGAGGAGATTTGCTTACCGGAATAAAGCTGGCTTAAGTAGACCTGTAGTTAAGGTTGAACGGGAGCTTGAAAAATTATTTAATTTTGAAGATATTAAAACAGGTATAAGGAAAAAGCTATCCCGTACAGGAATAGATCCGAAACTTGCTGAAGATATCGTTACTATAATCACTGAAAAAGAAGACAAGAATAACAAAATAGTTGAAGATATTCGTAGAGCCGTTGCGATTTACCAAGGACAGGCAACTTTAGGTAAGATTATAAACGTCATACTTCATGAGGGGAGAAGGCCACTTAACTACTTTAAGAGTCAAATCCCTAACCTTAATATATGGGTAGATGAATTTAAAGTGGAGCGAGTTGATCAATACCTTGATGAGATTGTATCTATCGCAGATGGGATTCGAAAAAGTGCCCAGATGTTTGTTAACCTGTTTGGTAAACTTGATCCGTTGGCTGCCGCCAAACGGAAAGCAAAGGAGCAGTTCGACATTGTGTTGACTGTGAAAAAGTCCTTTGATGTCTTCGAAGAGGAGCTTATTAAGAATAATATATATATCAAGCTTGAATCTGATCTAGATGCAGTACCTTTCACTGGTTGGTCTTCTGATATATATATCATAATGACTAACCTTATTGAAAATAGCATCTTTTGGATTAGTGAAAAAGAATCTCGAAATAGATACCTCAATGTAAAAATTGTTTCTAGCAATGGGTCTTTGTCTTACCTAGATTACAGAGACTCTGGACCTGGTATCGAAAAGCATCTTATTGAAAGCCAGGTTATATTTGAGCCTGAATTTTCGACGAAACCCTCAGGCACTGGTTTGGGTCTGGCGATTGCGGGTGAAGCTGCATCAAGGAATGGTTTACAGATACAGGCTTTTGAGTCTGACAATGGAGCCTATTTTAGGCTTCAACCATTTGGAGGAGTTTGATGAACTTCAAGTTATTGTTGGTTGAAGACAATGATGTTGATATTGAAGCCTGTACCAGCACCATCCGCACATACAATCTAAAAAATAAGACTGATATGACCTGCATTGTTGCAAAAAGTAAGGAACAAGCGTTTGAATGCGTTGATTCATCTTTTGACGGCGCCATTATAGACATTAAGTTAGCTGACGCTGGGACAGAAGGTAATGATGTCATAAAAGAAATACATAAAGCGTCAAGGATTCCGATAGCAATCCTAACAGGTACCCCTGAAAATGCTACCGCAGAATGCGGATTTATTGGTTCTTTCAAAAAAGGTGAAATTAGTTATGCCGACATTTTTGATAAATTGTTTGCGGTCTATAGGACAGGTATAACAAAAGTTATGGGAGGCAGGGGTGAAATAGAGACTGCCATGACTAAGATTTTTTGGGATCACCTTTTACCGCAAGTTGATTCTTGGAAAAGCTATGTATCTGAAGGAAATGAGACAGAAAAAGCCATCCTGCGTACCGTTCTAAACCATCTCCTTGAGTTATTAGATGGCGATGATAATCCATCTCATCCGGAAGAAATGTATGTAATACCGCCAATCGCTGACCAGCTAAAAACCGGCAGCGTTGTTGTCCGTCGTGCTGATGACAAACGATTTGTTGTTGTCAGCCCCGCCTGTGACCTTGTTGTTCGTCCCGGTGGTACTTGCAAGACTGATAAAATTCTCTTATCTCAAATTGAGGATTTTGATGTCATAAAGGCTGCAGTCCTTGAAGGAATAAAAGCTGGCAAACAAGTTTCAAAGCTTGCGGTTTTGTTGAAGAATAATCACAATGACTATTATCACTACTTACCAAAAACGACTTTGTTTACGGCTGGATTCATCAATTTTAGATGGACGCATTCCGTCGATAAAGGAGTTTTTGAAGCTGAATACGGAAAACCAGTTGCTCAGCTATCGGCGCCTTTTGTTAAAGCTATAGTAGCTAGGTTTTCATCCTTCTACGCACGTCAAGGACAACCCGACTTTGATTTTAAGAAATTAGCGGAATCGTTGTTGTAGGTCCGAATATGGATGCGGGATCTGGTGCCAGGCTTGCAAAGTTGCAAAGTTCCGGATTTGGGAGCAAGAGGGTTGTCGCAAGATGTCATTAGAATGGAGGAGAAAGGAGGGGCCGCTGCTCAGATTTGCCTATTCGATGATTACTCTATAAAAGGTGGTCGCATTGGGGAGAACCAGGAAGCCTACTTCCTGTGGGCTTTGTCATGGCAGATGTTGCATAAGGTGATGAGGTTCTCTTCGGTATTTGCACCGCCTTTGGCGTGTTGCTGGACATGGTGTGCTTCCAGATGTCTGGGGTCGGATGGATTCCATTTTTCATGGTGCCACCCGCATTCACTACACTTGTAGTCATCGCGTTGCAGTACTGCCCTTCGTACGGCATCCGGGATCACACGGTCATGCTCAGGAGCCTGGCGGTCTTCCACCAGTAAGTACACGCCGACCGGCAGATCCGGCATGCCGGTTGTCCTGGTAGCTACCGGCCACCCCTGTTCCGTCCGCAATTCGCGTACGCGCCTTGCCCATTCACTTTTGTTGTCTGCGACATAGCGGAGTTCCTCGCCTGTGATCTGCTTGCCTATGTTGACTCTCATATACTCCAGGATTTTGCTCTGAACGCTCGTCTTCTTACGGCGGATTTCGTTTGCCGTATTCCACCTGAAGGCCGCATCACGATCCTGGGTTTCGTCCAGCAACAGATAGTCGTCCGGTCCCATCTTTGAGACATCGACGGACTCCAGGGGAAGGTCACCTTCCTTGCTCATCTCTTTGGCCGTCACGCCGTTGACCACGGACCATCCGAATTGAACCCGCAGCTCTCGAACTCTTCTCGCCCATTCGCCGATCCCGGCCACCACCATCAGTTCGTTTCCGCTTATCACCGTGCGCGGATATTTTTGCAGGTAGTGAATGATCCGCTCCCGAGCTGAGGGCGCGTATTCCTTTGAAATGAGAGAACTGCCGAGATCACGTAGAAGGTTGTGGGCGGGGACGAGACACAGGACCTTTGAACGTAAATCTCCTTTCTCCAGTTCCTGTTCGAAGTCGGCCAAAAGCTCGACCAATCGTTTTCGAAGTGACTCGGGTTCTTCTTGTTTCGAGCGACGCGCCATTGATACCCCTCCGGCAGAACCTTCATTCAATAAAAAAGACTTCAGCCTTCCGGACAGCTCCTCCGGATCCTTCAATTCGCAGGTCCAGAGTTCGAGCACCTGCCATCCTGCGTCTTCAAGAACCGATTTGTTGCGCCGGTCGCGCTCGATGTTCGCTGTTATCTTGGCATCCCAGAACTCGGCGTTGGTCGCGGGCCTCTTCGCCTTCGAGCAGTCTTGATGGCCGTGCCAAAAACAACCGTGCACGAGTATCACCTTCCGGTGACGAGGCAACACGATGTCCGGCTTGCCCGGAAGAGTTTTGACGTGAAGCCTGAAACGAAAGCCCAAGCCGTGAAGGAGCTTTCGGACCGTTATCTCGGGTTTTGTATTGCCTCCCCGGATTCGGGACATGATCCAGCTTCGTTTTTCCTTGTTGAAGACGTCGGACATTCGCTCGCGCCTTTCGAGATGAGCAGGGTGTAGACCGAATCGGCAATCCTGGCGGCAAGGCGAGGGGGAACCGCATTGCCGATCTGCCTTGCAATCTCCGTCTTGGTCCCGAGGAACCGGAAGTCGTCGGGGAATGATTGCAGCCTTGCGGCCTCCCGGTGAGTGATGGGGCGATGCTGCACCGGATGCAGGTAGCGTCCCTTTTCGGGTTTGAAAAATTCGGTCCGGATCGTGACGGACGGCCGGTCCCACCACAGTCGCCCGAACAGGTCGGTCCCCCCCGAGGTCTTGCGCACCCAGCAGGCAGGGGTCAGGTGCGGCGCCCTCTTCTGCAGGTCGAATCTGTTCATCCCCTCTTCGGGGATCGATTTGTACCTCTCGATGCTCAGTGCCGTCGGGGTGCGGCCGAAGTGGATGTCGAGCGGAGCGGGTACGTCGCGGACCTCGATTCCTTCCGGGGCGGGGAGATCGCCTATCGCATCGCGGACCGTACGCCAGGGAGCCGGATCGGTTATGTAGGCGTCGAACTCCTCGGAGAAGGCTTTGCGGTGCCCGTTGTTCGGGTTGAAATGGGTCTTCTTCGGCGGAAATACGGCAGCGGGGTCGGCGAACTTGCAGCCGACGATGAAGGCGCGCCATCTGACCTGCGGTGCGCCGTAGTCGGCGGCGCACAGCTTCGCCCAACGCACGTGGAATCCCATTCCCCGGGCGATTTCGACTATCTCCCCGTGCTCGAAGGAATCAAGCAGCTGGGGCACGTTTTCCATGACGAATACGGATGCGCCCGACTTCTCGACCACTTCCATGTACGGCCGCCACAACTGCTTTCTCACGTCGCCGTCGCGGAACTTGTTGAGCAGGCTGAATCCCTGGCAGGGGGGGCCGCCGATGACTACGTCGGCTTGCGGGATGACGGTCATCGGATCGCTCAGAATGTCCACGATATCACCGACGATGCAGTGACCGCCGAAATTGGCGTTGTACGTTTTGGCGGCGTAGTCGTTGAAGTCGTTGGCCCAAACAGGCTCGAAACTGTGGCCTGCCAGTTTCGTGAACCCCAGAGTCATGCCGCCTGCACCGGCAAACAGGTCGATCAACTTAGGCTTGCACTGCGGTTCGGGGAGCAGCCCCCCGATCCGTTGGCGGTAAACCGTTTCTTCCTCCGCGACGATAGGGATGTCTTTTGCGACTTTCTTATATTTTCCGGATGCCAACTGTCAGCCTCTGTTCACTGGGATTAAAACGCTACCTTTTGTACCCTTTTATGGTGGGGTGAGTCAAGCTGAAGGACGGTAGGCAGGACCGGCGTCGGTGGAAGGTTGCCGCACCGCCATCGCATCAACAAAGCGGAGAACTGTGGGAGAGCACGGGATCAACAAATATCATCACTTGGTTAAAAAAAATTCATTGACACGCAAAGCCGTTAGGCTACTCTAACTGATAACACGCTGAGAGAAAAACTTACCATAAGGAGGGAAAAGCATGTTGCAATCGTTGATACCCGTGACCAACAACGTGTTTGTCATGAGCCATTTCGCGGAAATGAACCATCTCGCGCTGGTTGGCTGGCTGCTCGATGCCGCGACCAAGCAGGAGCAGCACCCCTTCCACGGCAAGGACATGCCGGACTGGGTGGCTGGACCGGCGCGTTTCAGGGAACATGCCGCCGCCCTGTCGCAGAAGGAAGAGGCCGCGAAGTACAAGGATATCTTGGCCATCAAGGAACGCGACCTCGAGCGTATCGCGACACTGGAGTCGATCCACTTCAACGCAAGCTACATCGTCATGAGAGCCAGGCACCTAAACGATGAGAGCCTGCTCCTGAACGTGGGGCACGAGTTGAAAGAAAAGACGAAGAGAACCCACGCGTCGACCTCAGTCACCAAGCAGCAGTTGAAGGTGACGGCCAAGAGGGGCGATCACCCGGGCTCAATTGTCCTGACCATCGAGAGGGACCCCGGCGCCGGGATCTACGAAGTCCAGTTCTGTAAAGGCGCACCTACAAGCGAGCAATCGTGGCAGCTCTTGGGCAACTTCAAAAAAGTCAGGATCTTCATCCCGGACCTGGAGCGGTCAGCCTGGTACTACTTCAGGGTGAGGAGCCACGGCGATAACGAGACGAGCCCCTGGAGCGCTCCGGTTGATATCATCGTAGGGTAAGGAAACAAACATTGGCGACGAGGGCGGCGTGGGCTGTTTGCTCCCCCCCGCCCTCGGTCCATTACCCCTTCAGTTCTTAGGCAATTCCCTCCTTCCCCTCGTACCCCTCCCTTCAAGCCCAGTCCCACAGCCAAAGACACCCACCAAAACTGCTACCGTATATCGAAATGGCGCCTCACCAGTTGAAAACCCGACGGCAAAGTTCGAACCGCGATGCAGCAATTTAAACTGGCCGCTGCGCATTTGAATCCAGGGGCAGTGAGCAAAACTGTAGATGTAGGATTGGAATTGCTGATGAATCCTCGAAACAGTGGGGGACGGATTGGAACGGTAAGTGCGGCAGTTAAAACTGCTGACGCGGTTTTTGAACGGCTGCGCAGCAATTTTAACGGCGGCGGAGGCATTTAAATTCTCGCGGGGCAATCGAAACTCCGAGGGCGCAGTTTGAACGGTGGAAGAGCAATTAAAACCTTGGCCGGCGGATTTGAACGGAGGCGGCTCAGTTTAAACCGAGCGGTGGCAATTAAAACTGCCGTCGGGGGATTTGAATTGAGGAGCGGATTTTAAAACTGCGCCGGAGGGATTTAAACTGTGGTTGGGCGGATGGAAATGAAGCAACAGGGATTCAAACCTCTAGGCTGCGAAGCGTTGTTCTGCATCTTAAAGCCGCGTGCGCGGCGGCTGCGGCAGCAGGAGCTTGTATGGTCCGACCAAGGCAAATCCCCCCAGGCTCCCCCTTCGCAAAGGGGGGGACGTGATGCCGCGCTCATTGCTTCGAGGCTAACTCATACGTGCTTCCCCGGAATTCCTTGCAGAACCATGGAAAAGTGCTGAAGGTTCGGAGTAATGGGGGCGGGAGCTGAAGCCGGGCGAGGGAGTGCCGGTCCCCACAATTTGGGAACCGGCACTTGTGCGGTTTTGCTGTTTTCTTCTGCTGATCTGGCGTCTGTAACCTCTACGCTACTGCGTCCGGAAATAGTAGAGCCCGGAGGTGATGGTGCTTCCTCCGGCGCTGGAAGAGGCCTGGAAGTAGTAGGTGGTCCTCCGGGAAAGGGAGGAGAGCTTCAGCACGTGCGAGGTGACGAGAGCGCTGCTCGAGACCAACTTGCTCAGACTGCCGGAAGAGGTGCCGTAACGGATGACGGAGTTGGACGGCAGGTTTGTGTACCACTGGATCTGCGCGATGGTAGTACCGATCGAGCCGGACAGCCCGCCGGTGAAGGCTAGCGGCGCGGTCGGAGTGGCGTACGCCTCGTTGGAAAAGGGCGAGCTTCCGGCGCTGTTCACGGCGGACACCTTGTAATAGTAGGTGGTCCCGTTGGGCACGCTGTCGGTGTAGGAGGTCGTGGTGAGGCCGGTCTTCACCGGGGTGCTTCCCTCTTGGCCGGGGGCGGTGCCGCGGTACACGCTGTAACTGGTTGCACCGCTGGCGGCACTCCAACTGAGGGCGACGTAGCCGTTGCCGGCGGTGGCCTTGAGCGCTGTCGGGGCGGCCGGGACGCTCACCGTGGGCGTAGTCGTTGTGGAGGAGCTCGCGGGTGCCAGGGCGGTGAACAGGTTCGCGCCGTTGAAGGAGCCCCAGCCGGTGGCGTTGTCGTAGCCGGTGATGGCCGGATAGTAGAGGTTCGTTGTGCTGTCGGCGACGTCGTGGAAGCTCGTGTCGTAGCCGGATCCGGTGCCGAGCTGGTACAGGGTCGGGTTCGCGAAACCCAAGGGGGAAAGGCCGCCGGTTGCGCGCTGCTGGTTCACCCTGGCGGTGAAGGCCGCCCAAAGTGGTGCCGCGCAACTCGTGCCTCCGTAGATCCACCACTGTCCCTGGAAGTAGATCGAGTAGCCGGTACCGGGATCGGCGTTCAGCGCTACGTCCGGGACGTTTCTCATCACGGAGGAGGCGACGTTCGAAAGTTTCTGCTGCCAGGATGGGATGGGCCAGAAATAGCTGACGCCGCCTCCGCCCGCCCCGCCGGACACCGTGCCGCCGTTCCAGGTGGACTCGCGGCTGTATGCGCCGCTGCCGTCGAGATAAAGCCTGGTCCCTCCAACGCCGACGACGTACGGCTGTGAAGCCGGATCGTCGACGCTCAGGGTGGAGCCGTTGTCATAGGCCCCGCTGTCACCGGCTGCGGCGTAGATGGTCTGCCCCTGGGCCGCCATCTGCTGGAAGATGGCGTTTTCGCTGCTCAAAAAGGCGGAGCCGCTATCCCCCTCGCTGAGCCCCCATGAGGTACTCACCTGTTTAGCGAGGTTGTCGGTGGCGATCCGGTTGTAGGTGTCGAGTACCCCTTTGGTGGTGTTGGGCCCCTGGTAGACGATGATCCGGCTCGCACCGGGCGCCATCGCCATCTGCAGTTCGATGTCCAGGGTGACTTCTCCCGCACCGGAACCCGGCGCGCCGGAAAAGCCGTCTACCAGCACGTTCTGCAGAGGTACCGTGGGAAGTCCGTAATATCTGGCATAGGCGGCAATGTCGGAAGGGGTGTAGCCGTCGAGCTGGAAGAGCGCGAGGGTTTGTCCGGTGCCGGTCGCGGTTACCGGTGCGAGGTTGTAGGCCGCCGCGATATCCTTGGGAGTCATGCCGCCCCCGGGGCCGGTACCGATCTGGTACGGGGTGGCCATGGGGAGACCGGCGGCACGGGTGGAGTGGCTGTGCGTGCGCCACTTGGCGGCGCTGTCCAGGCCGATGACGCCGTTTATGCATGCGGCGATGGCGCCCGGAACGCCCGGGTCGCGGTCTGGGGCGATGAAGTTGCGGCCGCTTTGCGCCTGGTACTGGTGCATCTGCAGCTCGAACGCGGCCTCGACCGCGGCGGCAGGACCTGCGACGTCGAGGACGGTGCGGTTTTCATGGGTGCCGGTGATGGTGAGCCCAATCTCTTTCGCGTATTTCTTCACCGCCTCGTAGTCCGCGGCGCTCGGTGCGAAACGATCGGTGAACTGTCGCCCGGTGAGATAATGGCCGTACTGCGGGTCGCTGGGGTCGTACATGCGCTTCAATAGATCGTTCAGCTCCGCCTGGTTGCGCAGGGGAAGGGTGAAAGAGAATCTCATCTGCGTTGCTGCCGGTAATCGGTTAAGCCTCTTGGCATTGGCGATGCTGCGTGCCGGCATGTGACCGGCGAGTCTGACCTTGGCCGTGGCGCCGGCCCAGGAAGAGGACGGGACCCCCGCTGCCATGACGAGCAGGAGCAGGACGGAAATGGGAAACAGCTTCAACGCGACTTTCAAAACGTGCCTCCGGATAAGGGTGAAAGAAACCTGTGCTGCTGGACTTCTCCAATCGGCACCTTCCGGCCAAACTTTAGCGGTACGGCTGAAAAAAGCGTTGTCGCAGGCGAAGTTATCGGAATGACTGCAGCGCGATCAGGCGCTCGCGACGGCCCTGGCGCGTGCCGATTTTTTGCATTTATGCGAAAACGGCCGTCATGATCGTGCGAATTGGTGCAAGTTGCGGGATTGCCGTTTTTTTTGTGTGCGTTTTGTCGATCGGGCGGCAGGCGCATTTTGCAGATCTGCAAAAATAACCGTTCGACTCTGGCTGGGAGGCTCGGCTGTAACGTGTTGGATTAGCGGAGTAATTTAATGGAGGCACATCGTCGTGACACTGGTACGGTAATTGCGTATACACAATGCATAGCGAAGTGACATCGCAATGCTAAGGAGGAAAAAAATGAGTGATGTGAAACTGGGAAATCCCGCGGTGGTCGGCCTTGCCGGCTTCGGAATGACGACTTTCGTGCTGCAATGCCACAACCTCGGTTGGTGCGGTATCGCCCCCGTGCTCTGGCTCGGGCTCTGTTTCGGCGGTACGGCGCAGCTGATCGCGGGCCTGATGGAGTTCAGAACCAACAACAACTTCGGGTTCTGCGCCTTCACCGGCTACGGCGCCTTCTGGATCTCGCTGTGCCTGATGATCATCTTCGGGAAGAGCCCCGAACTGGCGAAATCCTATCCGACCCTCGCCTTCAGCGCGACTGACCTCGGCTTCTACCTCGTGGCCTGGACCATCTTCACCTTCATCCTCTTCATCGCATCGATGAAACACCACGCAACGCTTGCGTTCATCTTCCTCACCCTGCTTCTGGGCTTCATCGGCCTTGACGTGAAAGAGTTCACCGGCAGCGCCCTCGCCGGGACCTTCGCCGCTTACGACCTGCTCATCTGCGCATTCTCCGCGCTTTACCTGATGGCGGTAGGCGTGTACGCCGAGTCCGGCATCAAGCTGCCGGTGGGCGAGGCATGGCTCAAAGACGCCGAGCCTTCCGAAGTCCTCGCGGCTGAGAAGGTGAAGGCGTAACAGCCTACTCTTCATAAACTGAATAAAAGAGAAGGGCCATGCCGACGGCATGGCCCTTTTTTATTTTGGGGCTACCAAAGGTATATGGATCTGTTGTCGAAGCGGTTGCGGTTGAAGTAGAGAAAGACGTTCAGTAGCAGGAAGAGGACGAAGACACAGAAGGCGTTGACGCGGTAGTGGTAGTCGGGAACCATGGTCCCGGTGGCGGTCATCACGTGCTGCACCGGCAGAAGCAAGAGGTTGGAGATGCCGTTGCAGCTCGCTAGAAAGTTGTAGCCGATGAGCAGCCAAAGCGTAAGCCGCTGCCGCTTCAGGATCCCCATGATGAGGTAAAGGGAAAGGATGCTGTCGGCAAAAATCAGATGCTCGGCGGCATCGCCCTCGTACAGCCTTCCCATGAAGGGGAACGGATCGCCCAGGTGGGAGAGGGTGACGAGCATGGAAAGGAGGTAGACGCCGGTCAGCGGGACCAGCGCGAGAGGCTTCTTGTTTTCGTTCGGCGCTTCCACGACCCTGTCCGTTTCTTTCACGCTGTGCCTCGTCTGTGTCCCGCCCTGATGGAGGGCGCTTATCTTGCGCTTGGTTCTCCGGGTCGTTTCTCGCACGGTGCGAAAATAGACCGCTGTTATATTAACAGGAGACGAAGGTTCGTGCAATATGAGTTTTCTCTTTCGTAAACGATGCGCGTGAGCACCCGGGGATAGAAGGGGGGCGCTCCGGGAAGGAAAGCCGCTGCAAGAAAAGACTACAAAAAATTACCGCTAGGACGAAAAGAGAGGGGTACGAGACGAATTCGGGAAAAAGGGGTGTCGATGTCGAGTTTTCCACCGGGTGAAGAACCGGAGCATGATGTGCCCGCAGTGCTGGCCATCGCTTACGATGACCAGTCGAGAGCGGCGCTGGCGGCGAACCCGGTCGCGTACGGATCGTGTGCCGTTCCCTGCGCTTCTTTCAGGGAGGCCCAGGAGCATGCACTGGTCCGTAGTTTCAGCGGGATACTCGTCGACCTGGTGACCATGGTTAAGGCGAAGGACGAGGAGAAGGTGATCGCCCACACCCTGACCGAGCTCTACCCGACCCTCCGTGTGAAGTCGATGGGGAACATGCTGATCCCGATGATCATGCCGGGAAACGCGAAGCAGGACAGCAACCTCAAGGACTTCTTTTTTAAGACCTGCGCGGCGTTCACCGCGAGGCCCCTCAGGCAGCACCGGCGCCGGGATATCTCGCTTCCGGTCCTCGTTGGGGATGAGCGTGGCGCTACGCTGAACCTTTCCTGGGGGGGCGCCTTCATCCTCTCGATGCATCCGGAGCGCTACCAGGCGGGGGAGGAGATCAGCGTCACCTTGATGCCGAGTCATGATGTCAGCGTCACAGCACAGGCGGTTGTTGTACGCATTCAACCTTGGGGGGAGCGGCGTCTGCCGGGGATAGGAATTGCTTTTGGCGAGTTGACCGAGGAACTGCACGAGGCGCTGCTCGCCTTGCTGAGGGTTCCAAAAGACGAAGACCGGGACAAACTGGTCACATAGGAAACGATATGATAAGCGCTGCCATTCTGGAACTGTTGAACACGACACAAGAACAGTTGGTCGAGTATCTCGACGGGGACGTCCGGGAGATCTTTTCGACCATGGTGGGTGTGGAGCTGCCGTCCTCCACTCCGGTGGAAGCCGTGACGAAGTTCACCGACTGCGTGACGGCTATGGTCGGTCTCGCCGGGAGCTACAACGGCATGATCGCCATCCACGCGGAGCAGGCGACGGCGCTGTCGTTCGCCTCGCAGATGCTGGGCATGGAGATCACCGAGTGCGACGATGACGTGCGCGACGCGCTCGGTGAAGTCGCCAACATGATTGGGGGGTCCTTCAAGCACCACTTCGTTGCCAACGGTCACGAGGTGCGCCTGTCGACCCCTTCGGTGATGTCGGGCAGCGAGTACGTCCTCAGCATGGGGGCGGCGCCGGATACCCTCACCCTTGCCTTCGGGGAGGGGCCGGGACATTTCCTTGTCTGCGTCTACCTCGAAAGGGCGACTTAGGCGCAGTGGTGGCACCGCTGGCGGTTATTTTTGTTTGAACATCGGTGAGACAAATCCCCCCTGTCCCCCCTTCGCAAAGGGGGGGACGTCAAGGCCCGTGCAGCGCTTCGTGGGGGGGCGTACACCATGCTCGTTGGAATTTCGGCGTGTAATTAAAAAAGCCGGCCCCGTGACGGGTGCCGGCTTCGTCGCGCCGTGAGCTGGGGGCTCAGGCACTGCGACCTTTGCGGCCGCTCTGCACGTGGCCGTGGGGGGTGATGACGTGGACGTTGTGGTTCGGTTCGCGCCGGATCATCATCTCATGTTTGGCGAGCATCGCCGGGTTCTTCTTCCCCTGTTCCATTGCAACGTTACGCTTCGGAGTCGTCGGCATCTTCGTTTCTCTCATAGCTGATACCTCCTCTCTCTCTGCCTAGCATTATACCACTTTTCATCCAGTCACGGCACACTCCCTCATTGCAACATCCGCTTTACGCGCCATACTTGTGCTTTGGCATCGCACATCATTTAGTTCCAAGGAGGAGAATATGAAGCGTAAACTGTCCGTCTGTCTCTCAGCCCTCGTTTGTCTCGCCCTTTCCGGGTGCGTCACGAGCGGCACCTATAAGCAGAAACAGATGGAGGCGGAAAACCTGGAGAAGAACCTCAAGGATCAGCGAGGGCAGTACAACATCCTGATGGGGGAGAACGACCAGCTGAAAAACGAGGTGAAGCGGCTGGACGGCGAGGTGGCGACCTTGACCGGCGAGCGGAGCGCGCTGACGGCGGACAAGAAGGGGCTCGAGGAGTCGCTTCGTTCCACGGCGGACGCGAAGAACCAGAAGATCGGCGAGTTAAGCCGCAAGCTGGGCGACGTGGAGGGTGAGAACAAGCGGCTTAAGGACGACATCGCCGGACTGCAGAAGCAAAAGGAGGAGGAGGTACAAAAGGCGAGCAAGACCTACGGCGACCTCCTGGAACAGATGAAAGGGGAGATCTCCAAGGGACAGGTGACCATCTCTGAACTTAAAGGTAAACTGACCGTGAACATGGTCGATTCCGTGCTCTTCGATTCCGGCAAGGCGGAAGTGAAGCCTGACGGGCTCGTCGTGCTGCAGAAGGTGGTCGACATACTGAAAAACGTGAAGGACAAGGCGGTGCGCATCGAGGGGCATACCGACAACGTCCAGATCGTAGGGCAGCTCGCCAAGCGCTATCCCACCAACTGGGAGCTTTCCGCGGCGCGCGCGCTTAACGTGACCCGTTACCTGCAGCAGCAGGGGCTTGACCCGGCGCTCCTCGCGGCGGTGGCCTACGGCGAGTACAAGCCGGTAGCGCCGAACGACACCGACGAGGGACGGGCGAAGAACCGCAGGATCGAGATCGTGCTGGTCGCCAAGGAGTAAAGCGGTCAGGGGGCGGCAGAGCGGGGGAGGGAGAGGATGAAAGTTGTTGCACTGCTTGTCGTTCTTTTCCTTTTCCGTGGCACGCCCGATGCCTTTGCCGTCCGGGGAGCCTGCCCCGGGGAAGTGGTCGTCGTGGCCGCCGCCGCAGCTGACGAGTACGAGAGCGTCTGCGCAGCGGTTCGCTCCTGCACCCCATTTCTGAAGTCGTTGGGGCTCGTCCTGCCGGATGGGCTGACCCTGACGCTCGAAGGCGCGCCGCTGGAAAAAAGCTTGGACCATGCCTTTGGTTACTACGATCCACGCAGCAACTCCATTCACCTGCTGAACTACCGGGCAGCCCTGGAGGCCTCCAGGGCCGCCCCTTCTTTTGGCGTCCCCTTTGACCCGGCAATCTGGCGCAGCTATATCATCCACGAACTTGCCCATGCAGCAGCCCAGGGAGGGTTCCGCCGCGGAGCGCAAAGCCATACGGCCAGCGAGTACATAGCGGCCGTGAGCCAACTGGCCACGCTCGCGCCGGACGAGCGGGCTAGGATTTTGGAGCACTACGGGGAATTGAGCGGGTTCGACGGGGTGGAGGATATAACCCTGAACTATTACCTGCTTGATCCGGCCAGGTTCGCCATCAATTCGTTCCTGCACTACCTGAAGCCCGGCAACGGCGCCGCCTTTGTCCGGCAGCTCCTCTTGAACGGTCTTCCCGACGAGTGAGCCGGGCCGCGGAGAAACTTCAGGTTTTGGCGGTATATGGTACAAATATGAGCACAAAGAGAGAGGAGATAGACATGACAACTCCTGCGGAAACCTCGTACTGCCACACCCTGTCGCTTGCGACCGATCCGGAGTTGCGCCGCCGCTTCATGGTTATGGACGAGGAGCTGAAGGGGAACCTGCGCTTCGGGCTCCTCCTGGAGATCCTGGACAAGGTGGCCGAGGAGACTGCGCTCGCCTACGTGAACCGCTTCCACCCCGGGGCCCGCGTGGTGACCGCGGCGATCGACAACATCATCGTGCGACACGTGGCGGACGTGACGCGTGACCTCATATGCGAGGCCCGCATCAACCACGTGGGGCGCTCCTCGCTGGAGATCGGCATCAGGGTGGAGCAGCCGGGCGAGCCGGCGAACCACGTCGCCTCCTGCTACTTCACCATGGTTGCGCGCTCGGGGATGGGGGAGGGGGCGGTGAGCATGACACTTCCGCCGCTTGACTACGGAAGCGAGAAGGAGCGAAGGCGCGCGCTGAAGGCTACGGCGCGTCGGGAGGAGTACCGCCAGCAGCAGTCGCTTCTGTCGGAGCCGCCCAGCGCGGAGGAGTACCGGATGCTGGCGTCCCTGCACCATGCTCAGGACGAGCCGGGCTTCCAGGGGCTCCTGACCGGGCGACTGACGGCGGATGCCTGGGAGCGGATGTATCCGGAGTTCGAAAACGTGCCGCAAAAGATCTTCGGCGGGTACCTGGTACGTCGGGCCTACGAGCTTTCCTCGATCTGCTCCGAACTCGTGGCGCCGGACCGCTCCGTGATGGCGGCGGTGAACCGGATCAACTTCTTTCACCCGGTACGCATGGGGGACAAGCTGCACTACACAAGCCGCGTGGTCTACACGAACGGAAGCTACATCTGCGTCGAGGCGAACATCGAGCGCATCAGCCGCGACCGCACCAGCAAGGCGCTCTCCAACTCCTGCCTCTTCACCTTCGTGAACGTGGACCGGGAACTGGTGCATCGCCCGGTGCCGACGGTGTACCCGACCACCTACGCCGAGGATGCAAGGTACCTTGCCGCGGCGAGGAGTTTTGAGGGGCTCGCGGAGCACGTCTACATCATTTGACCGGGTAGGTAAGGCACGGACCGACGGGGGGCGCGGGGAGAAGAATTCCCCGCGCCCTCTTTTTTTTGCGCAGACGCCAAAATTTTGCAGCGGCGCCTCTCGTTTTGCACAAACGCCAAATCGCCGAAGGTGGAAGCGGCTAAAAGAGACCGTTAGCCCGGGCTATTTGGGAAAGATTAAGAAGATTTGGAACGCAGAAATGTGTTAAAGTTGCGCATGTTGCGACGTTTTTGAGCAGTGCCGACGGGCGCATGACAGGGCCTCGGTCAATGATGCCGGGGATTTGCCGCCAAAGCGCTTCGTTGGTATACATCATGCTTTTTGACGTAGCATCACACTTTATCACTGCTCCCGATGGAGCAGAACGAGGGCTGAGAGATGGATACGTACACGATTGATGTCGAACTGGAACACTACTACGGCGACCGCATGGCTACCAGCAGCAGGGAAGCCTGCCGCCGCTTCTACCTGAGAGCTGTCTCGCGCTGCAACGCGGCCGAGCTTGAGCGCTACCTGCGCGTGGTGAAAGCGCACGCCTCGGTATATTCGTCGGTGCACCACATGTTTCGCTCTCCCTTCAAGCACGTCGAGCTGCCGCTTTTCCTGACCAGCCTTGTCCTCTTCATCTCCAGCCTGGTCATGGTCTGCACCGGCGCGACCAGCGTCCTCATAGCAGGCGGCACCTCGGCAGGCTTTCTCGGCATGGTGCAGTGCGCCAGGCAGTTGATCCGCAACTGGCAGCAGCACTCGGTGCGCGAGGCGGTCTTCAGCGAGTTTGCCGAGTTTTTGCAGCAGGAAACCACGCGTTAATAGATTCCCCCGAAATCCGGTAAAGAGGCTGCCACGGAAGGTCCGTGCGCAGCCTCTTTTCTGTCTCTTCTCCTCCCCCTCCTTTGACGGCGCGCTTTTTTTCTATATAGTATTGGAGCCTTGCGGGGCACTCATCTCATGAATGGAGGTAGCAACATGAAACGCCTGATCCTTCTTTTCGTCACCCTGCTTCTGCTCTCGCCTATAGCGGCCCACGCGAGTCTCGACGGGTTCCTCTCCAGCCTGAATGTGCAGGCGCGGGCCGACATGGCCGGGTTTTCCGCCAAGGTGAGTGCGCAGTTCGGCGTGCCGCAGGCCAAGGTTCAGATGGTGCTGCAAAGCGTGCCGGAGCCGGCCGACGCATTCATGCTCTTCCAGCTCGGTCAGTACTCGGGGAAGCCGGTGGACCAGGTCTACCAGGTGTATCAGCCGAACAAGAAGAAGGGGTGGGGGGCGATCGCCAAGGAGCTCGGTATAAAACCCGGCTCGCCGGAGTTCCATGCCCTCAAGCGGGGTGACCTGCATTTCACCGGGGAGCCCGCAGGGCAGGGGGGCGGCCCCGGCAAGGGAAAAGGGCAAGGCAAGGGACACGGCAAGGGGCACAACAAGTAATCGAACGCGAGTTAGTAGTTCCGCGGCAGGGGAGAGGCCAGGCATTTTTGCCTGGCCTCTTTTTTTTTTAAGAGCAAATCCCCGCTGTCCCCCCTTCGCAAAGGGGGGAACGTGATGCCATGCTCAGTGCTTCGAGGCTAACGCACACATGCTCCCCGGAATTTCCTGAAGAACCTTCGCAAAGGGGGGACACTAGGTCTCGTTCTGTGCTTCATGGGGACTTTCCCTAGCTGTGACAGAAAACTCCGGGGGCTTTATGGCATCTGTTGACTCTATGACTTAAACAGTATACTGTTTATGACAGTATTGTCGTGGCCTATGAGAGAGTGGGAGGCGGTTATGATGTCGGCGGTGTTGTACGGAGGGGCGGCGGTGGCGGTACTGGTATCCTGGCGGTTGGACCCGGAGCGGACCCGGAGGGCGCTGCGCATCGGCTCCAAGTCCCTGCAGGGCTTAGCGCCGAGGATCCTCGGCATGGTGGTGCTGGTCGGCCTGATGCTGGCTCTCGTCCCTCCCGAACTGATCAGGAAGCTCTTCAGCTACGGCGGCATCGCCGGCTTCACCCTTGTTTCGGCGCTGGGTGCCGTAGTCACCATGCCGGCTCCAATCGCCTTCGCGCTGGTCGGCTCCCTCTATAAACTGGGAGCCCAGCCGGCAAGCCTCGCCGCCTTCGTCACCACGCTCACCATGGTGGGGATCATGACCGCCCCCATGGAGGTCTCCTGCTTCGGGACCCGCTTCACCTTCATGCGGCAATCACTCAGCTTCGTCACCGCCATCGCCATCGGGCTCATGATGGGGGTGCTCCTGTGAAGGCGACCCTTGCTGATTACCGGCTCTTCTTGATCGTTCTGGGCGCGAACCTCGTCCTCTCCCTCTTTAAACCTGAGGCGGCCGGGCTGTCGGCGGCCAACTCGGGACGGTTCCTCCTCGAGGTGCTTTCCATCGTGCCGCCGGTCATGGTGCTCATGGGGCTCATGGACGTATGGCTGCCGCGCCGCGTGGTGGAATCACATCTCGGTCCGGATTCCGGCATGCTCGGGGCGGCGGTCGCCATGCTGCTCGGAACCGCCGCGGCCGGACCGCTCTACGCCGCCTTTCCCGTCGCCGTCTCCCTCCGGCAAAAGGGGGCGCGCACGGCGAACCTGGTCATCTTCCTGGGGACCTGGGGGAGCATCAAGATCCCGATGCTCCTCATGGAGAGCAGCTTCATAAGCCTCCGCTTCGCCCTCTTGCGCCTCGTCCTTACCATCCCCTGCATCCTCCTTTCCGGCTACCTCATGGAGCGCCTGCTGCCGCAGGAGGCGCCGCTGCCCCAGCCGGAAGGCGCGGACGCTTGAAACAAGGAGAAAACATGGCACCTAAAACGAAACAGCAACGTCACCTCCCCGCCTTCGTTCTCCTCCTGCTGGCCGAAGGGGAGAAGCATGGCGGCGCCATCCTCACCGAGCTGTCGCAGCGCATGCCGGGGTGCCGGCCCGACAGCGCCGCCCTGTACCGCACCCTGCAGCAACTGGAGGAGGCGGGGGAGACGGTTTCCACCTGGGATACCAGCGGAAGCGGCCCGGCGCGCAGGGTCTACCGCATCACGGACGTCGGGTGGGAGAGGCTCGGCTTCTGGCGGCACGATATCGAGATGCGCCTGGCTAACCTGCAATACTTCCTTGAAACCTACCGTGCCCTGGAGAAAAGGGACACGCCCTGAACCGCGCGCGCCGGACTCCGCCTCGGGCGTGGGGAACTTTCGCGTGCCGACCTTCGCAATGCCCTATTCGAGGCTATAAGCCTGTAAGACCGGTAACTTCCCTCCAACGCCACCTGCAAATGCCCCCACAATCGATCTTGCCAACGCCTGCGATTAAAGTCACTATGCGTCCCCGACGATAATCATTATGAGGGAAAACCCCACAATTTCATCGGGAATGCCATGACACGAAGGACCCGACATACGCTCGTTTATTTCTTCTTCGCCTTGCTGGGGGTGTCCCTTGTCTTCATCCTGCTTACCTACCGCAATCTGGAGCAGTGCGCGCAGCGCGGCGGCGCCTACTTGCTCGGCGGGGTGCATCATCTTCTGCTGCTGACCAGCCTTTTGGTCACCATCGGTGCGGTCGGGATCTACGTGATCTTCTTCTGGTTCATAAAGCTCGCGGACCGGGAGCAGGAGAGGGAAGAGATCAGCAAAAAGGCCGTGCTCGATGCCGCGATCCGCGAGAGGAACCGGGCTCAGCTCTACCTGGACATCGCCGGCGTCATGTTCGCCGCCATCGACCGCTCCGGCACCATCATCCTTATCAACAGGAAGGGGTGCCAGATCCTCGGTTGGGCAGAGGACGAGCTTTTGGGGCGCAACTGGTTCGACGTCTGCCTGCCGCCTGCGGTAGTCGGCGTCGTGAAGGAGGTCTTCGCCAAGCAGATGGCGGGGGAGATCGAGGCGGTGGAGTTCTTCGAGAACGCCATCCTCACCAATAGCGGCGAGGAACGCATGATCGCGTTTCACAACACCCTTTTGCATGACGACGACGGGGTGATCAGCGGCGTGCTCTTTTCCGGCGAGGATATTACCGAGCGCAAGCAGGCGGAGGCCTCGCTGGAGAAGGCGGCCAACGAATGGCGCGCGGCGATGGACGCCTCCGCCGATGCCATCTACCTGCTCGACCCGCAACGCAGGCTGATGCTCGCCAACCGGGAATTCTACCGCATGGTCGGCAGCACTCCCGAAGCGTGTGCGGGACGGCACATCGCCGAGATCCTCCATCCCGGGTTCAGTGGGCATTGCGCGCAGTGTGTTGTTGAGGAGTCCCAGCAGGACGCGGTGACCGTGCTTGAGGAGGGGGATCCTGAGAACTATTATCGGCACCCGGTGCAGGTGACCCTCAGGGTCGTCAGGGATGTGGCGGGCGCTCCGCTCAGTCTTGTGGTCACCCGGCACGACCTGACCGCCGACCGCGAGACCCAGCGGACCCTGCGCGAGAGTGAGGAGCGTTACCGTCAGCTCGTCGAGCTTTCCCAGGACATCATCTTCATAAAGGTGGACGACAGGATCGTCTTCATAAACGACGCCGGGGTACGCATGCTCGGGGCGGAGTCGGTCAATGAGATCCTCTCCAGGGAGGTGCTCGATTTCATACATCCCACTTCAAGGGAGCTCTTTCTTGCCGAACTGGAGCGGGCGTCCCGGCAGGTCGGGCAGCTTCCGGTCATAGAACTCGACTTCCAGCGGCTCGACGGAGAAACCTTCTGCGGAGAGGCTACGGCGACCTCGATCATGCACCACGGCAAACCTGCGGTGCACTTCTTCGTGCGCGACATCACCAACCGGAAGAACCTGGAGGCGCAACTGCGCCACTCCCAGAAGCTCGAGGCCGTGGGGCACCTGGCCGGCGGCATTGCGCACGACTTCAACAACATCCTCACCGTGATCGGCGGGTATGGAGCGCTTCTGGAGATGCGGATGGTGGAGGGGGATCCGGGCCGGGAGATGCTCGACCAGGTCCTCGCCGCCTCCGACCGTGCCGCGAACCTCACCCGCAGCCTCCTTGCCTTCAGTCGAAAGCAGGACATGCACCCGGCGTACTGCGACTTGAACGAGATCGTCTTGAGCGTCTCCAAGTTCCTGAAAAGGATCATCGGCGAGGACATCGCTTTCGAGACCGACCTCGATGTTGGGCCGCTCGCCATCTACGCCGATTGCGGGCAGATCGAACAGGTGATCATCAACCTCGCCACCAACGCGCGCGACGCCATGAGGAAGGGGGGAACCCTGACCGTCGCCACCCGGAGCGTCGTCCTGAGCCAATCCTTCCAGGAGTCGCACGGCTTCGGCGCGCCGGGATACTACGCCCTCATCACGGTTGCCGATACCGGCTCGGGGATGGACGAAGCCACGAGGAGCAAGATCTTCGAGCCGTTCTTCACCACCAAGGACGTTGGGAAGGGGACGGGGCTCGGGCTCTCCATCGTCTACGGGATCGTGCAGCAGCATAAGGGGTTCATCGACGTGGAGAGCGAGGCTGGGGTGGGGACGACTTTCCACGTCTACCTGCCGGTATCACAGGAACAGGCCCCGGCTAAAGCGCACGGCACGGCGCGGGAAGAGCTCCCGTGCGGCTCCGAGACCATCCTCGTGGTGGAGGACGAGGAGCACGTGCGGGACCTGGTGAACGAAGCCCTGAAACAGTTCGGTTACCGCACCATCCTGGCCGTGGACGGGGCGGACGCACTGGAGAAGTACCGCGAGCACCGCGGCAGCATCGCGCTCGTCTTCACCGATCTCATCATGCCGAGGATGAGCGGACGGGAGCTGTACGACGAGCTGAAGCGCGAAGATCCCGCCGTCAGGATCCTCTTCACGAGCGGCTACACCGCGGACATGCTCACCGACCTTGAAACCGTGGTTCCCCACGTCGAAATCCTGATGAAGCCGATCTCCCCCCCGGAGCTCGCCAGAAAAGTGCGGGAGCTTCTCGACGCGTAGGTGCCGGGGAGGGTGAGGGGATGGGAGCAGGAATTCCGGCGGCACGTTCGTTGACTTGCCCATGCGCGATGGTACCTTTTCCCGGGTTAGCCCCCGCACGCCCAGGGGCGCCAACGGGAGGGGGGATGCCGGACTCCGATTCCGATCAGCAGATGGCCTCCGTGGTGCACCGCAACATCGAGTCCCTCCTTGAGAGGCGCCAGTCCGAGGAGCGGAACAAGGGGGTGCAGGAGCGGGTCGCCGACGCCATCACCGCCTTCACCGGTAGCATGACCTTCGTGTACATACACCTCGTCCTCTTCACCGGCTGGATCCTCGTCAACGTCGGCTGGCTTCCCGTCATGAAGCGGTTCGACCCCACCCTGGTGATCCTCGCCATGTTCGCCTCGGTCGAGGCAATCTTTCTTTCCACCTTCGTCCTCATCAGCCAAAACCGCATGCAGGCCTTCGCCGACCGGCGCGCCGAACTGAACCTGCACATCGATCTCCTCGCGGAGCACGAGGTGACCAGGATCATCGAGCTTTTGACCGCCATCGGCACCAAGTTGGGCGTCGCCGAGTCGATGAACCCGGAACTTGAGGAGCTGAGACAGGACGTCCGGCCGGAGAAGGTGCTTGAGACCATGGACCGGGCCGAGCAGGAGCTGAAAGAGGAATAACCTCCCGCACCTTTGTCCCTTCACATCATATTTCCCTAGCGTATACGTTTTACCTGTGTTAAAGACGTTGCCAAAATTCGTATATGCCTCTCCGAGCTTCGCCGCCTAAAAGGTCCTCCTCACGGCTGCGGGCCAACGGGTACTGCTGGAAACGGCGGTGCCTCCCTTTTGGAAAGGAGAGCCTTGTCTGCGGCCGGAGTGTATCCGACCGTACAGGGCCCCTTTCCATCCGGAACGGGGCTTTTTTGTGTCCACCGTTATGTAGCGTGTAATACAACGAAGGAGTTCAGGTCCATGCGCATCGTGATTTCCATCGACGACACCGACAACTTAGAGAGCCGGGGCACCGGCGAAATCGCCTCCCTGGTGGCAGACGAGCTGCAGCAGAAAGGGTGGGGGAGCTGCGGCTTCATCACCCGGCACCAGCTTTTCGTGCACCCGGACATCCCGTACACCTCCCACAACAGCGCCATGTGCTTCTACGCCGACATCGACGAGGTATGGCTCGAGCCGGTGATCGGGCACGTGGCCGAGTTCCTCGAGCGGGAGAGCGCTCCCGGTTCCGACCCCGGCCTCTGCGTGGCGGTCCCAGGTCGGATGACGGCGCGCAACGAGCTGATCGCCTTTGGGCGGCGCGCAAAGCGCGATGTGGTGCGCATGGACGAGGCGTACGAACTCGCCGGGAAGTTGGGGGTGCATCTCTCCCAGCACGGCGGCACAGGGCAGGGGGTGATCGGGGCCCTCGCCGGCGCCGGGCTAAGGATGTCCGGCAACGACGGGCGCCTCAAGGGGTTCCTGGACTTCGGCCAACCGTACCGGATGCTACGGGTGGACGAGCTCATGCAGCACCCGCTCGTCGACGTGGTGAGAAGCGTTACCGGCGAGGCGCTGCGCGACGACGACCTGGTGACCATCGGCGAGAAGCCGAAGACGGTGCTTTTGGAAGGTGAATCGGTGCTGCTCGTCGGGGCTCCGCAGACCGCGGGGACCGGGGCGCGCTGGCAGACCCTGCACCGCAAGCAGTTGAAGGCGTACTAGCATGTGGCGCGCAAACGAGAAAGGGGTCATGGAGTTCGCCCACGGCAAGGAGGCCTGGTCGCTGGCGGAGCAGGCGGCGCTTGCTTGCACCTGCTTCGTTCCTGATGTCGAGGAGGAGCAGTTGGCCGAGGAGGATCGCTCCTGCTACGACTGCCGTTACCGGCGCTGGAGCGTCGAGTCGTTCACCTGTCTGCGGGGGGCGGCGCGGCACGGCGAAACCGCCCTGATCGCGCATTGAACGATAGAGTCCTGGAAATAGAGCATTTCGGCTTCACCTACCACGGTGCGGCGGCTCCGGTGCTGGAGGGGGTCTCCTGCACCGTGCGGCGCGGCGAGTTCGTCTGCCTGACCGGCGATTCCGGCTGCGGCAAGAGCACGCTCCTTCTGGCGGTTATGGGGCTTCTGCGCGGCGGAAGGCGTCACGGGACCATCCGCGTGGCGCCGGCCGAGGATGAGGCGGCGCCGTCCGCGGGGATCCTCTTCCAGGTCCCGGAATCGCAGATCCTCTGCAGCACCGTGGCGGAGGAGGTGGCCTTCGGCCCCGAGAACCTCTGCGTGGCGCCGGACGAGATCGCCATCAGGGTGCGCGAGGGGCTGAGAGCAGTCGGGCTGGAGGGGGAGGAGACGCGCAGCGTCGAGCGTTTCTCGGCGGGGCAGAAGCAGCGCCTAGCCCTCGCCTCGGTCCTCTCCATGCGCCCCGGACTCATCCTGCTGGACGAGCCGACCTCGCAGCTCGACGCCGCGGGAAAGGACGAACTTGTCGCCATCTTCGCGCTTTTGAAGGAGCGCGGGCACACCATCGTCATGGCAGAGCACGACCCGCGCCCGTTCGTGGCGCTCATCGACCGGTACCTGAGGCTCGAGGGGGGGCACCTCGTCAGTGACGACGCGACGCCGCCGGACCCGGTGCGCTACCGTCCGAAGGCCTTCCTGCTCCCGTATTCGGCGACCCTCTACGGGACGAGGCCGGTACTCGACGTGCAGGGGCTGGACGTTGCCTACCCGGAGACGGGCCGGGTGCTGAAGCGGGCCACCCTGCGCGTGTGTCGCGGCGAGCGGGTCCATCTGTTCGGGCAAAACGGTGCGGGGAAGTCGAGCTTCCTGCGCTGCCTCGCCGGGCTTCTCCCCGCCGACTCGGGGCGGCTCTGGGTGGCGGGAACGGAGAAACCGGGGCCGGGTACGCTGCGCGGCAGGCTCGGTTTCCTGATGCAGAACCCGGCCCGCCAGCTCTTCGCCGAGACGGTCCGGGAGGAGGTCGCCTTCTCGCTGGAGCGCCTTTCCTACCCGGCGGAGGAGATCGACCGCATCGTGGACGAGACCCTCTCCTTTTGCGGCATCGCCCATCTCGCGGACCGTGCGCCGCTCACCATCTCTTTCGGGGAGCAGCACCGCGTGGCCCTTGCGACCGTGGTGGCGCCGCGTCCGGTGTTGCTGCTTCTGGACGAGCCTTTCGCCGGGCTCGATTTCCCGCAGCGCCTGAGCCTTTTGGCGATCCTCGGCAGGATGCCGATCCGCTACGGCACGACGGTGCTGATCGCCTCGCACGACGAACTGCCGGACCGGCGCTGGGCCGATCGCAGCCTCCATCTTCAGGAGGGCGGCATTGCAGAAAGGGCCTCCTAGATTCCGCACCTCGCTCAGAAGCCGCGGCTATCCCTGCCGGTTCGCCGAGCACGATTCGCCGGTGCACCGGATGGGGGCGGGATGGAAGCTTGTTTTCGGGGTGTTCCTGAGTGCACTGGCGGCGGGGGGGCGTACGCCGCTGATGCAGGCGATCTTGGTGCTGGTGACGCTCGCCTACTACCTGTCGGCGCGTCTCACCCTGCGGGACCTCTGGTGCGACGTGCGGCTCTTCGCCTTTCAGGCAGCCATGGTCATCCCCCTTTACTGCATGCTGGACGGTGTGGATAAGGGGCTCTGGCCCGGGGTTCGCATCTCGACGCAGATCGTGCTTTTCTACCTCCCGGGCGCCGTCTTCCTGCGCACCACGCGCACCAGCGAGGCGATGGCGGCGCTGCGCCGGGTCGTCCCGTACCGGCTCTCCTTCCTGGTGTTCGTGAGTGTTAGGTTCGTGCCGCTGTTTTTCCGGGAACTCGAGGAGATCGTGGCGCTGCAGCGCCTGAGGGGGGCGCGGCTTTCCCCGCGGGAGCAGATGAACCCGCGCAACTGGCCCGATCTCTTCAACTGCGTGGTGCTTCCGCTCATGGTCCGCGCCTTCAGGACCGCCGACGAGGTGTCCCGCTCCGCCGAGGCGCGCGCCTTCGGTCTGCACCGGGAGCGAACCTACCTCGATGTCGCCGCGATGGGAAGGGGGGCCGGGGAGGAGGCGGAGGATGAGGTTACGGGCGGGGATGGGGTGCCCCCGGCTAAAGCACTTCTTGATTAGTCACAGATCCGGTTGCTGCGGCTTTTTGTTGAGAGCGCCCCTCCCCCCGGAGGGGGGAGGCTGGGAGGGGGGAAGGGTGATCGAGTTGCCACGCTTCCCCCTCCCTAATCCTCCCCCTCCGGGGGCGGGGAAGGCACAGTCCCTCGCGTGAAAAGGTAAAAAGGGGACAGGCACCTGCGGAGCCGGTCTCCAAGGAGAAACGATGGAACAAACGGAAAGAATCTATATCTGGCGACGCTTTACCCTGCGGGAGGCGGTCCTGCTCTGCTTCTGCGCGACCCTGATCGTGCTCACCCGCGCCGGACTCAGGCTGCACCTGCACCTGCCGGGGCACGTCATGTTTTTCACCATGTTCTTCTTCCTCCTCGCCAGGGGATGCGTCCCGAAGGTCGGCGCGGCGACTCTCGTCGGGCTCATCACGAGCCTTGCCAGCGTCCTCCTCGGCATGGGGAGCGGCGGCGCCATGGTGCTGGTCAAGTTCCTGCTCCCGGCACTCGTGGTGGACCTGGCGGGCCTGATCGCCCCGGGCTTCGTCACGAGCCTCCTTGCCTGCGCCACGGTCGGGGTGCTTGCGTCGCTTTTACGCGCCGGCGCCAACACCGGCGTCGAGTGGCTTCTCGGCATGGACGAGGAGATCATGCTGCAAAAAACGGTGATCTCGGCGGGGATGAACGGGCTTTGGGGCGGACTGGGGGCGCTTGCCGTCCCGGCCATCATCCGCAGACTGCGCAAGAACGGCCTGATCGACCAGGGGGCGGCCGCGACGTGAGCCGGCTCCGCGCCGAGAACTTGCCGGTGACGCACCTGCTCCTGCTTTCCTTTTTGGCGCACCTTTTTCTGCTCTACGGCGCGGGAAGGCTTTGGCAGCGGGAAGGGGTGCGGGAGGAGCGCAACCGCCAGGCGGTGGTCGCGTACCTGGATCTGGGGGGGGCTGGAAAAGCACCCGCGCCGGGGAGAGCGACTTCTCCGGAATCCTCTGTCTCTCCCGCACGACGGGCGGCATTCGAGGCGACGCCTCCCGTAGTTGGGACGAGCGCTTCTGCTTCTCTCAGGGAACCGGTGTCGCCGGCAGCACCACCCCGGACGTCCGCGAGTCCCGTCGCGCCTGTCGTCGGAGCCCCGGCCGGAGTGGTGCACCCAGCCGCAGGTAGTGGGCGCGCCGCGTCCGGAGCAACCATCGAGGCGGATAACCGCGGCACGGGAAGCGGCCGAGGGACTTTTGCCGCACCTTCCGCAGCGCCGGCTTCGTCGGGACAGGGCGCGGGGAGGGAGGTTCGCGGCGGCTACCAGGCGCTGTTGAAGCGGCTCATAGAGGCGCACAAGGAATACCCACTGGCAGCGCGCAAGTCCGGCCGGGAAGGGAGTTGCCGGAGAAGGTTCATGCTGCGGCGTGACGGTTCGTTGAAGAGCGTCGAGCCGGTTGACTCCTGCGGACACCCCTTTCTCGATGCCGCGGCGACCCGCGCCATCAGCTCCGTGGGGGCCTTTCCCCCGGTCCCCGCGGAGCTGTCGCCGGATGAGCCGTTCGAGGTGACCATCACCTTCGCCCTGGCCAGGAAATGACGCACCCCCCTCTGTTGAGGATTTTTTTTAAAAAGGAGAAAACGACCCAATGAAGAAGCAGCTTTTTCGGTGGCTTGCCGCCATCACCCTGACCGTTCTCGCGCTGGTTTTTGCCGGCTGCGGCTCGAGCGGCTCGAGCGACTCCAACGCCCCTGCCAAGCCGACCGCGGTAGCGGCGACCGCCGGTGACAGCCAGGCGGCGGTCACCTGGACCGCCTCCGCTGACGCCACCTCCTACAACGTCTACTACGGCACCAGCCCGGGCGTCACGGTCGGCAACGGCACCAAGGTGGCCGGGGCGACGAGCGGCCAGGCTATCACCGGCCTTGCAAACGGCACCACC
Source organism: Geomonas ferrireducens (assembly GCF_004917065.1). Lineage (NCBI taxonomy): Bacteria > Pseudomonadati > Thermodesulfobacteriota > Desulfuromonadia > Geobacterales > Geobacteraceae > Geomonas > Geomonas ferrireducens. The sequence goes on along the minus strand of NZ_SSYA01000001.1, from coordinate 196,397 downwards.
TACTATTTCGTGGTCACCGCCGTAGGCGCCCACGGCGAGAGCGCCGTCTCGGACGAAGCAAGCGCTACGCCGCTCCCCCCGCTCCCTGACAAGGTTTCCGGTGTGGTGGTGACCGGCGGCGACGCACAGGCGACCATCTCCTGGTCACCGGCGCCCGGCGCCATCTCCTACAACGTCTATTACGGCACCGCCGCGGGCGTCACCGCAGGCAACGGCACCAAGGTCGCCGGGGCGACGAGCGGCCAGGCCATCACCGGGCTCGTCAACGGAACCACCTACTACTTCGTGGTTGTCGCGGCAAACCTGGCTGGCGAGGGGGCCGTTTCGGACGAGGCTTCGGTGAAGCCCCTTCCGGCCCTGCCGGGAAAGGTTCAGGGGCTGAGGGTCTCCGGCGGCAACGGCCTGGTGACCATGGCATGGAGCGCCGTGGCCGGCGCCACCTCCTATAACGTCTACTACTCCACGACCTCCGGTTTCACCACTTCGACCGGGACCAAGGTGTCCCTCACCGCGGACGAGTCCCTCGCCGGTCTCACGCAGCCGGGGCTCACCGTGACCGGACTTGCCAACGGCACCACCTACTATTTCCTGGTCACCGCCTCCAACGTCGCGGGAGAAAGCACCACGCCGTCCAGCCAGTCCTCCGCCAAGCCTTCCGCATCGGCACAGGCCCCGGCCAAGCCGACCGGGGTCTCCGTGACCGCCGGTGCCGGTTCTCTGGCGGTTTCCTGGGACTGGGTGCCGCTTGCTTCCTCCTACAACGTCTACTACATGGAGAGTGCAACCGCTCCCACCACCGCCGCGGTAATCGCGAACAACCAGAAGGTCTCCTCCACAGGTTCGCCTTTGACGATCAACGGGCTCACCCCCGGCACGAACTACTGGGTCACCGTCACCGCGGTAGGCTCCGGCCTGGAAAGCGGCGGGCAGACCAACCCGAAACAGGGCGTCCCGCAATAGGTTGGTCCTTCCCCCTCCCTGACCCTCCCCCTCCGGGGGAGGGGACATGGGGAGATCCGGAGTGCGAGTTGCATCGGAGTCCGCCTCTCCTTCCCCTGGAGGGGGGATCTTTACATTATCAGGAAGGTTTTTCATGGAACTTAGAACAGTAATTTGCCTCCTCGCTCTCTGCTGCGCGCAGGCCGCCGTGGCCAGGGGCGAAGCGGGCGGGGGCGCATCGGAGAGCTACGCGCTCGGCGAGGTGGTGGTGTCCGGTAACCGCGCCGACGGCGGGCCGGGAGAAGAGGCGAGCCAGACGCTTTACCGGGTGAGCGAGGAGGAGATCAGGGCGAGCGGGGCGCGGACGCTCGACCAGGCGCTGCAGCTCTTGCCCGGCGTCAACGTGCGGACCGGTGCCGAGGGGGTGCCGCGCATCGACATCCGCGGCTTCAGGACGCGCCACGTGCTCCTGCTCCTGGACGGCGTCCCGGTGAACTCCGCCGTAGACATGCAGTTCGACCCGACCACCATCCCCACCGAGAACATCGCCGAGATAAAGCTCACCTCCGGGGCGAGCTCGGTGCTCTACGGCCAGGGGGGGTTGGGCGGGGTGATCAACGTTATAACCCGCAAGGGGACCCCAGGCGTGCGGGGGACCGTGTCCGGCGAATTCGGCGACCACGCCCCCTACCTCGCCAAGGGGACCCTCTCCGCCGCCACCGACCGCTTCAGCTATTTCCTGAGCGGCAGCGCGAACCGGGTGGACGGCTTCCCGCTCTCCGGCGCGTTCGACCGGACCGCGAACCAGAACACCGGCTACCGTGACAACAGCGACAAGGAACGGCGCAACTTCCTCGGCACCGCCGGCTTCACCCCGACCGCCGACCTGGCCCTCGGTCTCACCCTGAGCTACGGCGAGGGGAGCTACGGCAAGCCCGCCGGCACCATCGGCGATCCGATCGATCCCTTCGCCTCGCCCCCCAAGTACGTCCGAGTGGAGGACTACTCGGGGCTCTACCTGCAGCTGGCCGGGGAGTACGCGGCGGGGGAGCGTCTCACCTTGCGCGGCTGGACCTACCTGAACCGCCACGAGGAGGACGTGAACCAGTACGACGACGCGCGGCTCGATTCCTTCCTCGCGGACGGATCCTTCCGGGAGGAGGTGCGCACCTCGGTCTACGGCGCGACGCTCCAGCCGAAGTACGACTTCGGCCGCTTCGGGACGCTCACCTTGTCGCTTGGCGCCGAGCGCGACGCCTGGGAGAACGGCGGTGTTCAGACGGTGAACCCGGTCTCCGGCGGGACCCCGACCTACAGCGATCTATCAAGGGACCGTTCGCTCTCGCTTTATTCGGCGGGAGCCGAGTACGAGTTCTCTCCGGTCACCGGGGTGGGGCTCGTCGCCGGTTACGGTCATTACTGGCAGCACAGAAGCGAGCTGGACCAGGACGACTACAGCTTCCTGCTCGGCGGTAGTTACGACATCTTGCCGGACACCCGCCTGAAGGCTTCCTTCAAGCGCAACGTCCGCTTCCCGTCGCTTGGCGACCTTTACGATCTCTCCAAGGGAAACGACGCGCTCGTCGCCGAGACCTCGCGCAGCTTCGAGGCGGGTGTCGAGCAGAAGCTGCCGCGCGAGGCGAGGGTGGCCATCACCGGTTTCTACACCGACGCCGACAACCTGATCCAGAACGACCAGGCCGCCGGCCGCAACATGAACCTCTCCGAGGTGCGCTTCGCCGGCGCCGAATTGCAGGGGGAGGTGCATCCGCTGGACCGGCTCATGCTGCGCGGGGGATACACCTACCTGCACTCGGAGGACCGCTCCCGTCCCGGGCGGGACGAGGTGCAGTACAACCCTCGCGACAAGGTGACCCTCGAGGGACGCTACGACGCGCGCTGCGGTGCGACCGCCTACGTCGCGGTCAACTACGTCGCCAACCAGTATTTCTATACGAAGGACAGCGTGGCGGTGGTGCAGAAGGCGAAGCTCGACGACTACGTGCTGGTGAACGTGAGGTTGAGCCGGAAGGTGCTGAAGGACCGCGTTGAGCTCTACGTTGGGGCGAACAACCTCTTCGACCGGAACTATGAGACGAGCTACGGCTTCCCGCAGCCGGGGCGGTACATCTACGGCGGGTTCGAATACCGTCTCTGACGCGGGGTCCGCAGCGGCGGACCCGGGAGGATTTTCCAGATGCAGTGCACCTGGCGCAGTTTATTCATTCTTGTTGCCGCTTTCTTCATCACCGCCGGGCTGAACGCCTGCGGTGCGTCCCCCTGGCGCTACGACCCGGGCATGGCCGCGACTCCTGCCGGGGTGGTGGCGGTCCCGGGCGACCGGCAGGTCTCCCTTTCCTGGAGCCCGGCGCAAGGAGCGGCCGGCTACCATGTCTACTATTCGAGCGTCTCCGGGCTGGCCGCGGGTGGGGGCGCCAAGGTGGCCGAGATCACCGGCACCTCGGTCATCGTGCCCGGGCTCGACAACGGTACCCGCTACTACTTCGCGGTGAGCGCCTACAACTCAAACGGCGAGAGCGCCCTCTCTCCCGAGGTATCCGTGGTTCCCGAGCCCCCCGGCCCCTTCAGCCAGGCCGACCTGGAGGGGGCCTGGCGCTTCAACGCCCTGGTGACCGGTCCAAACCCGCGCTGGTTGCGCGGCTCGGTCGGGATCGACGCCTCGGGTGCGGTCAGCGTCACGCGCTACGAGGACAGTCTGGGTGGGAACTCGGCCCCGGCGGAGCTCTTCACGGCGATGACCCTTCTGTCCGACGGCACGGTGAGCCAAAGCGGCCAGGCTGCGGGCTTCCAAGGAACCGTGGCGGCGAACCTCTACAAGGACCTCATGGTCGGGACGGCAACCCTTTCCGGCGGGGGGAGGATGCTGATGGTCATGCAGAAAAGCGTCCCCGGCATCGTCTTCAGCGCGGCGGACGTGAAGGGGACGGGAAGGCTCGTGGCGGGACCGCTCCCCTACGTCTACCACCAGCTCTCGGCAGGCCTTGTTCCGGAGTGGGAGTACGCGAGCTGCCAGGTGGGGCAGGACCAGGGGGTGACCTACCTCTCCCTGAACGGGCCTACCCCGCGTGCCCTTCCCGGTGGCGGGAGCAAGGCGGTGAGCCTCGCCATCACCGCGGACGGCGTGGTGAGCGAGACCCCCTACCCAGGGGTGACGCCGCAGCCCGCGGCACTCGTGACCCAGGGGATCATGTCGGCGGACAAGATGACCGTCGTGGCGACGGCCACCGACGCGGGGGGCGCGCCGCTTTTGCGCATCATGCAGCTCGTGCACCCGCCCGCCGTGCTCCTTACCGCTTCGAGCTACCTCACGGCGGACCTGACCGGTAGCTTCGGCGTTCATGAACTCTACGGCGCGGCGCCGGGGTGGAGTCACGGCACCCAGACGGTCGACGCCGCCGGGGGGCTCCTCTACACCGCCTTCCTGGATGCCGGCGGCTCAACGCTCCTCCCAGGCGGTTACACCCTTGCCATGGATCAGCAGGGCGCGCTGGCCGCGGCGGGCGTCTCGGGGTATCACGGCCAGTTTTCCTACGGCAAGGAGATGTTCGTGTCGGTTCGTAACGGCACCGCCGGAACTCCCGTCTTGAGCATCTCGCTCAGGAAGTAGGGGGAGGAAGGGGCGGCGCCTGATCACGCGACGCAGACGGCGTCGACCCCCTCGATGAAACCCGCCTTCTGCGAAGTCTGCCGCACCACGTCACGCGCGCCGCGGGCCCCCACCGTCATGAGAAGCTTGATGCCGGTGCGGGTAAGCTCGCTCGTGGCGAGGACCGGCGCGCCGTGCAAGGGACGGCCGATCTTTTTGGGGTCGACGTCGACCCAGTAAGCCACCCCTATCCCCGCCTCCTTGAGAAGCCGCTGCCAGGCCCTCCCCTCGAGCCCCGCCCCGGCCAGGATCACCTCTCGCTCGTCCTTCAGAAAACCCTCCCGCAGGTGGTGCAGCTTGCAGCGGCGGAAGGCGTCCTGGGTGTAGGCCGGGTTCGTGCGCGTGGTCCGCTCCGGCCGTTCGCGCCAATAAAAGAGCGTCTCCGGGAGCCGTGCGAACCGGGTCCCCGCCGCGGCCATGCGCAGCCACAGGTCGTAGTCCTCGGGCCACCCCATGTCCCGGTAGCCTCCGGTCCGCTCGATCTCGCCCTTTCTGAACATGACGCTCGGGTGCACGAAGGGGGACTCGACGAATAGGTCGGCGGAGATCTCCTCGTGCCCCAAAAGTGCATTCTGCCACCGCTCGTAGCCGCTCATCCCCATGCCGACCCGGTGGCGGGGGAAGTGCCGGAAGGAGCAGGCGAGAAGTCCCACCTCCGCGTGGTCGGCGAGGTAGTCTACCTGCGCCGCGAGCCGCGCCGGGTGGCAGACGTCGTCGCCGTCCATGCGTGCGATGAGGTCGGCGCGGCAGGCGGCAAGCCCAAGGTTCAGGGCCGGTACCAGCCCGAGACCTCCGGCTTGCAGCACACGTATGCGCGCATCCGCTGCGGCCGCCCGGGCCAAAAGCTCCGGAGTGGCGTCCTTCGAGCCGTCATCCACGGCAACAAGCTCCCAATCCTTGAAACTCTGCACCGAGAGCGAGGCGAGCGCCGCCCGGAGATGCTTCTCCTCGTTGCGCACCGGCATCAGGATCGATACCGCCGGCGTATTGATGGCTCTGTTCATGGTCGCGTCTCCCTTGCAGGTCCGGTTTCACGTGCCCAACATTAGCAGGACTCCGGAGCGGGACCAAGAGGAAAGATCATGCCCGGGGTCAGCGCTTCTTCGAGAGGGGATGGCCAGGATCTGTCATGGGCTCGAATAAAGAAAACGGGGCACCGGTATGTTCCGATGCCCCGTGGGGGTGCCGCTTATGGGTAGGCTTTACTTGATGGTCTTTATGGTCTTCTGCACCATCTTCACGACGTTTTCCGGCAGCGGAGCGTAGAGCATCGGGGCGGCCATCTTCTGCCCCTTGGTCATGGACCAGTTCAGGAACTCGACCACGTGTTTTCCCTTGGCTGCGTCCTTCTGCTGCTCGTAGACCAGGAGCCAGGTGAAGCCGACCACCGGGTAGGCGTCCCTGCCCGGCTGGTTCACCAGCGAGATGCGGTAGTCGGCCGGCATGTGCTTAACGGCCGCTGCGGCAGCAGCGCTGGTGGATTTGATCGAGGGCTCCACGAAGACGCCCGCCTTGTTCTTCAAGGATGCGTACGGGAGCTTGTTTTCGAATGCGTAAGCAAGCTCGACGTAGCCGATGGAATACGGGGTGGTCTTGATCTGACCCGCGACCCCTTCGTTCCCCTTGCCGCCAAGGCCAACCGGCCACTTCACGGAAGCGCCCTTGCCCACCTTCTGGGCCCAATCCGCGTTCACGCCGGTAAGGTAGTCGGTGAAGATGCTGGTGGTGCCGGACCCGTCGGAGCGATGCACGACGATGATCGGCTTCGCCGGGAGGTGCACACCTTTGTTGTCGTCCGCGATCCTCGGGTCGTTCCACATGGTGATCTTGCCCAGGTAGATGTTGGCCACGTCCTCGGAGTTAAGTTTCAGGCCGGTGCCGATGCCCGGAACGTTATAGGTCACCACGACGGCGCCCATGACGGTCGGGATATGGATCAGCTTGCCGGGGGCGGCCTTAAGCTCGTCGTCGGAGAGGAACTTGTCGCTTGCACCGAAGTCGACGGTCTGCGCGGTGATCTGCTTGATGCCGCCGCCGGAACCGATGGACTGGTAGTTGAACTTGACCCCCTTGTCCACCTTGGCGTACTCGGTGAACCACTTGGAGTAGAGGGGGTAGGGGAAGGTGGCCCCGGCGCCGTTGATAAGTGTTTCGGCGTTTGCCTGACCGGCGCAGGCGACTGCGGCGATGAGCGCCAGCGTCATGACGGCTTTTTTGATTCGGTGTAGCATCGATGTTCCTCCTGTTCGTTGTTTTTCAAAGATGTCGACATGGTAATGAAGCGTTGTGGCGTTTCTGTTACAGGCTCCGTACGTTCCCGTTAACTTTCACAGCTCGATCTTGTAGCCGAAGCCACGCACCGTCCTGATCAGTTCGCCGGCCGCCCCCATCTTGCCGCGCAGCCTCGTTATGTGCGTGTCGACCGTGCGCGAATCCTCGACGAAGGCGTATCCCCACACGTCGCGCAGGAGGACCTCGCGGCTTTGCAGCCTTCCCTGCCGCTGCACCAGGATATGCAAAAGCTTGAACTCCGTGCTGGTGAAGGAGACCTCGGCGCCGTCGATTGCCACCGAGTGACGTTCCACGTCCAGGGTAAGCGGCCCCACCTTCACGACGCTCCCCGGGGACGGGGGCGTCGCGGCGCGCCTTAAGAGCGCCCTGACGCGCAGTATCAGCTCCCGCGTCGAGAACGGCTTCACCACGTAATCCTCGGCTCCCACCTCGAAACCGACCACCTTGTCGATCTCCTCACCCTTCGCGGTCAGCATGAGCACCGGGATGGCAGCGGTCTTCTCGTTTCTCTTCATGGTCTTGCAGACCTCGGTACCCAAAAGCCCCGGAAGCATCAGGTCGAGGATGACCAGGTCCGGCTTGATCCGTGAGGCCTGGTCCAGCCCGGTGAGGCCGTCGTGGGCGGTCATCACCCGGAACCCTTCCCGCTCCAGGTTGAAAGCGACCAGTTCGGCGAGGTCCTTTTCATCTTCTATGATCAGTATCGTCTGCATAGGTGCTACTCCGGCATCCGAATGCTCTGGGTGGGTGCGACAGCGCGTCTTGTAACCATTTGCGACATGACCTCGTTTCTCCTTTTTCCCTGGCTCGGTGTTCGATGGCCGGGAGGATAGCAATGCAATGTTTCAATCAGGTTACCGATCTGACCTTGTTTTGTGACATTGAGGGAGGGAAAAGGACAGCTGTTGCGGACTATGAGGGGATTCTTTGAAACTGAGACGATAATTCACAATTGTAATGGTGACAGTTGTTGCCTATGATAACTGTACCCATCTGAAATGAGTGTAACTGTGACTGTGGATGAGGACGGTATTACGGTAGAGTTTGCCGAGAGACTTCAACTGGTTGGCAACTTCCCGCGTCATTATGAATGTTTTGGTGACGCGGATGGGAGGCGGTATGGCCCTGGAGATGGTGTCGGACTGCAGGCCGTTGTACGAGCGGGTGGGAAGCGAGATCGTGTCGCTCATCGACGGGGGGACCTATCGGGTCGGCGAAAGGCTCCCTTCGATCAGGCAGTTGAGCGCCAAGCTCAACGTGAGCATTAACACCGTGATGCAGGCGTACGCCGTGCTCGAGGACCGCAGGGTGATCCATGCGCGCCCGCAGTCCGGCTACTACGTCTGTCCGAAGGTCCCCGAGATCACCGGGGAACCGGTCGCCAGCAACCAGCGCTTCCGTGCCACAGCGGTCACCTTCAGCGACCTCTGTCAGTTGGTGATCCGCAACATGATGAACCCGGAACTCCTCCCCCTGGCAAGCGCGATCCCCAACCCGCAGCATCTCCCGGTGGACAAGCTAAGCCGCATCATGGCCGCCGAGCTCAGGCGCTTCGGGCCCCAGAGCATCTCCTATTTCATGCCCCCGGGTAGCGAGCGGCTGCGCACCCAGATCGCGAAGCGCTCCCTCATTTACGGCGTCGGGGTGCGCCCGGACGAGGTGCTGGTCACCTCCGGGTGCGTCGAAGCGGTGCAGCTAGCCCTGCACGCCACCTGCAAGCCAGGTGACACCATCGCCGTCGAGTCCCCTTTCTATTTCAACTTCCTGCAACTGATCGCCGAGATGGGGCTGAAGGCCCTGGAGATCCCGTCGACGCCGAAGGAGGGGATCAGCATAGAGGCCTTAAGTTACGCCATCGAGCACAACAAGGTGAGTGCCTGCCTCGTCATCCCAAACTTCAGCAATCCGCTGGGAACCCTGATGCCCGACGAGCGCAAGCGCGAGCTGGTGCAGCTTCTGTCCCGTCACGAGATCCCGCTCATCGAGGACGATATCTACGGTGACCTCTGCTTTACCGACCAGCGTCCGGTCGCGGCGAAGGCCTTCGATCACAAGGGGCTCGTGATCTACTGCTCTTCTTTCTCCAAGACCCTCGCGCCGGGATACCGCGTCGGGTGGGCCATCGGCGGCAGGTACCAGACCGAGATGGAACGGCTCAAGATGATGAGCAACCTCGCCACCGCGTCGCCGACCCAGCTCGCCATCGCCGAATTTCTAGCCAACGGGGGGTACGACCATCACCTGCGCGCGATCCGCCGGGTCTACGCGAAAAATCTCTCCCAGATGACCGATGCCATCGTGCGGCACTTCCCGGAGGGGACCCGCATGACGCGTCCCGGCGGCAGCTTCATGCTCTGGGTCGAGATGCCCGAAGTGATCGACTCGGTGCAGCTCTTCCATCGCGCGCTGGAGCGCGGCATCAGCATCACCCCCGGCTCGATTTTCTCGCTCTCCGGGAAGTACCGGAACTACATGCGGGTTTCCACGGCGTTTTGGGATGACAAGGCGGAGCGCGGCATCGAGACTCTAGGCGCGCTGGTCAAGGAGATGCTGCAGCCTTTATGATATGGAGCTTGGTGGCGCTGCTTTAGAAAGGGGATCAGGAGGAGGGGAGGTGGAGCAGTGAGCAGCAGCGGCATTTGCCGTAGCGTGCGGGAAGAAGCAGGACGTTGATGGTCAGGCAGTTCTTGCATTCCCAGAAGGTGTACCCGGCCACTTCCTGGCCGCTCTGTTCGCTGAAGAACCACTTGTAATACGCGTCCCAGTCGTACTCGGGTTCCTCTTTCGCCTTTTCAACCAGTCGTTCCAATAGCATGGCGACTCTCCTTGCTCAAGACATGTCGTAAACATACAGCTAACAGGCGCAATATCAACCTGATATTTTTACTTAGCACCAAAGGTATTTGCTGTCCATGCTGAATACATCAATCGGTCGATGTATTCAGCATGGTCGAGTCTTCGTGTTGTTCTGTAGACGATTTCCCGGTGGACTTCCTTTTTTGATCGGCGGTAAAATGAGACATCAGTAGATATCCTCTAAAAGGAGGCACTATCATGAACGAAAGGATGAAAAGACCGATCAATGGGCTCATGATGCTTCTGGGGGGCGGGATGCTTGGTGCAGGTATTGGGCTTTTGTTAGCTCCCTGCTCCGGTGCCAAAAGCAGGAAGAAAATGATCAAGATGGGGAGAACGGTCAGCGACAGAAGCGACAGGTTGATGCGGGACCTCTCCGGTCGGATGGAGGATCTTGCGGATACCATGGCCAGCATGAGCGGCAAGGCGAGCAAGATGATGCACCTTCGTTAACTGCTGTAACAGAAGTGCGTCTCGTCGGTTGAGGGGGCCGCGGCCGTAAAGGTTGCGGGCCTTTTTATGTCTTAGCCCGATGCCCTAGCCGAACCGTATGAGCGCCGCGCCGGCTACTATGAGTGTGGCCGATATGAGGCGCATCCTGCCGAAAGATTCCTTCAGGAAGAAGATCCCGATCAGTACGCCCACCATGATGCTCACCTGCCGCACCGGAACCGCGTATCCGACGCGTGCCATGTTGAGCCCGTAGCGGAAAGTGAGGAAAGAGAGCATGACGGTCGGGCCGCTCCAAAGGATGAGGCGCCAGTTGGCGCGCCATTCCTCCGCGATGAGTTCGCGGTATTTTGGACGGCAGAGGTTTATGGACATGAGTAAGAGCATGGCCATGACCAGGAAATAGGTGAAGAAGACGGGCGGGTAGTCGCGCACGCCGGTCTTCTCGGCGATGGACCCGATGGAATAGATGAAGCCGGCCAGAAGTGCCGCGCGGACCGAGGTGCTCTGCAGGTCACGGAAGGGACGGGCGATCTCGGCGAGCGAGACCTCGCGCATCTGGACGCAAAAGGTGCCAAAGATAACGAGCAGGATGCCGCTTATCCCGGTGAGGGAAAGCCGCTCGCCGAGAAGCAGCACTCCCCAGATGGGGACATAGACCATAGAGGTCTGTGACAGAGGATAGATGATGGAGAGGTCCCCGTCCCGGTAGGCGCGTCCATTAAGGAGGTGGTAGAGGACGAAGCTCACCGACCCGATGGCGATCATGGTGAGGGTGTGGATGCCGGGCCAGTGGAAGGGCTCGTCGATGACGGTGATGATTACGGTGAAGGGGAACATCGAACAGATGAACATCCACCAGATAAAGACGGTCTTGTGACGACTCTGTTTCACCAGCGTGTTCCATGTGGCATGCATCACGGCGGAGAAGATGATAAGGGCAAAGGCTAGATTAGACATGGGCGGAGTATAGCCGAGGTCGATCGGCAATAGGAAACGCTTTCTGAGTATTATTCTCTGTTAGAGAAAATTACTCATTAAATCGTTGACGGTGCGGACGCGCTTTGTTATAAAGCTGGACTCCGCAGCAACGACGTTCTTTTCAACCGAATATTTGGACCGGCAGTCACCGTGGGAAAGTTACGGCGGCGGCGAATCTGAGAAAGATTTTTGAAAAGAAAATCTTGACAGGT